>CAVXSN010000017.1:0-41872 GCA_963764455.1 Ilumatobacteraceae bacterium | reverse complement strand
GGGAGGCGACGATGCACCCCTCCAGCCCATGGTGCGCGAACGCCTCGGCGACGGTTGCGTACGCCGTTGCCTGCGGGCAGAGGTCGATGGCGAGCTGCCGCGCCGCCGGGTCCGGCTCGGCGAGGGCGACGACCTCGACCTCGTCGACATCACCGAGGGTAGCGAGATGGAAGCGCCCCATCCGGCCGAGACCGACGAGTACGACGGGCAACGCAGCGGGCACGGCACCCAGCGTGGCAGATTCGTCCGAGGACTGCGATTACTCAGGACTCGAGCGGTTGGACAGGTTCACGGTTGACGACATCATGCCGGTGGCTCTGGAGGTGGGTGCTGCCCAGGCGCGAGGCACCACCACTGGATCACGGGGCCCTCGGCGGGCCCGTCGACTCGCGCACCACCAGCGTGGGGGTGACCAGGTGCACCTCCTCGGCATGACGGGCTCCGCCGATGCGATCGGTGAGCAGCGACATCGCCAGCCGGCCCATCTCCAGGCGCGGCTGGTCGATCGTCGTCAGCGACACGTGGCGCAGGTGGGAGAAGAACGTGTTGTCGAACCCGATCACGGAGATGTCCGTGGGCACCTCGTGGCCGGCCTTGCCGAGCGTGTCGATCGCCCCGATGGCCGCGAGGTCGTTCGCCGCGTAGATCGCCGTCGGCAGGCGCGAGCGCCGGCGCAGCAGCGTGGTGGCGCACTCGACACCGGACTGCTCGGTGAAGTCGCCGGCGATCACGTCGGTACGCTCGCCGAGCCCGACCCGCTGCATCTCCTTCACGAAGGCGCGGCGCCGGGCGGAGGCTCCGGCACCCTGCCCGCCGCCGAAGTGGACGATCCGCCGATGTCCGAGACCGACGAGGTGCCCGACCACCAGACCGGCGCCGACGGCCTCGTCGGTGACGACGACGTCGACTCCCGGCGCCTTGACCACGCGGCCGACGACGACGACCGGTGCCGATCGCGCCATCGTCGCGATGGCCGCGGCCGGAAGCCGCGGGCTGACGAGAACGATGCCGTCCGGGCGGAACTGGAAGAACGAGTCCAGCGCCGCTTGCTCGGTGAAGCGCTTCGCGCCGCCAGCCCCGAGCAGCAGTTGGTATCCGTCGGTGTCGGCACGCAGCCGGAGACCGTCGAAGATCTCGGCGAAGAACGGATTGTGCAGGTCGTTGAGCAGCACGGCGATGATCCCGGACTGCCGGCTGGCGAGGCCGCGGGCCATCGCGTTCGGCGAGTAGCCGAGCGCGTGCGCGGCATCGAGGACGCGCCGCCGACGCTCCTCGCTCACCTTCGAGCTGCCCCGCATCACGAGCGAGACGAGAGACCGGGAGACCCTCGCCCGGCGGGCGACGTCGTCCATCGTCGTGTGCCCCACGCGGTCAGAGTCAAGCACTCGCCCGTCCGCCGCGCAATGGAGCGCTCCAACGTGGGGCCCCGATCTTGACACCCGGAAGCCGAGTGGACGAGGATGCCTGCTGATGGAGCGCTCCAATCCCTCGCCACGCTCATGACGCCGATGTGCGTCGGCGTCGTCGGCTGCGGGCGGATCGGGCGGATGCACGCCGAGCTGCTCCACCGACGCGTGCCGGACGTGTCGGTCGCCGCCGTGCAGGACGCCGTGCCGGAGGCTGCGACCGCGCTAGCCCGCGAACTGGCCGTCCCCGCGGTCGATACGATCGACGAGGTTCTCGCGCTCGGGATCGATGCCGTCGCCATCTGCACGAGCACCGACACCCACGTCGAACTGATCACGACGGCGGCGAGCGCCGGGGTGGCGATCTTCTGCGAAAAGCCGATCTCGCTCGACCTCGCCCAGGTCGACGTCGCCCTCGCCGCCGTGGAGGCCGCCGGGGTGATGCTCCATGTCGGGTTCAACCGGCGCTTCGACCCGGCTCACCGGTCCGTACGCGACGCAGTCGCGTCCGGGGAGCTCGGGCGGCTGAACGTGGTGCGGATCACGAGCCGCGACCCTGCCCCGCCGCCGATCACCTACATCGAACGCTCCGGCGGGCTGTTCCTCGACATGACGGTCCACGACTTCGACATGGCCAGGTTCGTCACCGGCAGTGAGGTGGTCGAGGTTTTCGCCCGTGGCGACGTCAGGATCGACGAGGCGATCGGCGCCGCCGGCGACATCGACACCGCGGTGGTCGTGCTCCGTCATGCGGACGGCTGCTTCACCGTGATCGACAACAGCCGGCAGTGCGCCTACGGCTACGACCAGCGCGTCGAGGCGTTCGGCACCAGGGGCGTGGCGATGTCCGACAACCCGGCGAGCCACAGTGGCGTCCGCCGGGACGAGGCCGGCAGTCACCGACCGCCGCTCCCCCACTTCTTCCTCGACCGCTACATCCCCAGCTACCTCGAGCAATGGCGCGCCTTTCGTCGCCGCGGTCGCGGAACGCGGTCCCGCGCCGGTGTCCGGCGCCGACGGCCGGGCGCCGCTGGTGCTCGGCCTCGCGGCGCAACGGTCCCATGTCGAGGGCCGCCCCGTGCTCGTCGGCGAGATCGCCTGAGCGCAGGCGCGGAGGGGTGGTCCTTCCATGAGCGTGACGATCATCAGCGGGGGCACGCAGGGGCTCGGCGAATCCGTCGCCCGCAAGCTGACGACGCAGGGGGCGACGGGGCTCGTGCTCGCCGGCCGGTCGCGCGATCGCGGCGAGACGCTGGCGGCGGAGCTCGCGGCGGCCGGCACGCCGGCGATCTTCGTCGAGGTCGATCTCGGCGATGCGGGCGCGCCGCAGCACGTCGTCGCCGCGTGTGAGCAGCGCTTCGGCGTCGTCCACGGTCTCGTCAATGTCGCCGCCTACACGTCGAGGGCGACGATCTGGACCGACACCCCCGAGCACTTCGACCGGATGCTGACGATCAACGCGAGGGCGCCCTACTTCCTGATCCAGGCGGCAGCCCGGTTGATGGTTCGGGCGGGAGTCAAGGGCGCGATCGTCAACGTCGGTTCGATATCGGGCCATGGCGGCCAGCCCAAGCTGAGCGCGTACAGCATCTCCAAGGGTGCGCTCACCGTGATGACGAAGAACCTCGCGTTCGCGCTGATGCGCCACGGCATCCGCGTGAACCAGGTCAACCCCGGGTGGATGGACACGGAGTCGGAGGACCGGACGCAACGCACATACGACGGGGCGACCGACGGATGGTTGCAACGGGCCGAGGCAACCCGACCGATGGGCCGGCTGGTCCAGCCGTGGGAGGTAGCGAACGCGATCGCCTTCTGCCTGTCCGACGAGTCCGGGCTGATGACCGGCGCCTGCATCGACATCGACCAGTCCGTGCAAGGTGCCGGAGACCCGCCGATCCCACGTGTCGAGGACACCCCGCAACCTTGAACGACCCGCAGGTCTGCCGTGACCCGCACTGACCGTCGGGTCGACCCCCGAACCTGGCACGGTTGTTGGCTCCGGAAGGTAGTGCGGAGGCGGGGTGACCGACGCAACCGGGAACTCGCGTGCCTGGTTCGGAGGCTGTCAGCTCACTTCCCGGAAACCGGGACACCGGCTGACAGCTTCAGAACTGGGCAGGCCTGCTCCCGCAACGAGCGGCGCCCACCTCCGAAGGAGTCACCTCACGTAGCGGTTTCCGCAACAATCGGTGCCACCCTCCGAACGAGGCACGCGGAGTTGCGCACGTCTCGGGACCCGTCGCTCAGCTCGCCGCAGCACCAACTTCCAGAGCCACCGACGTGGCGACGTCAGCAGCGAACCCGTCTCGCCGCTCGCGTAGCCCCTCAAATCGCGATGTAGACGGTGCCGCCCTCCACCCTGGTCGGGTAGGTGCGCAGGCCGACGACGACGGGCGCCCCCTTGGCCGCCCCGGTGCGGTAGTCGAAACGGCCGTTGTGGCGCGGGCACTCGATGATGTCGTCGATCACGAGGCCGTTGCACAACAGCTCCTCCTCGTGCGTGCAGTGGCCGGCGGTGGCGAAGTACTCGTCGTCCGGCGACCGGTAGATGGCGTACTCGACACCATCGTGGTCGAAGCCGATCACGTCCTCGGCGTCGACGTCGTCAGCCGCGCAGGCGGCAATCCAGTCGGGCATCGGGTGGCTTCTTGGTCAGACGCCGGCCGCCACCGGCAGCGGACGCTGCACGAAGTAGCTCGGGTCGCGGCGCTGGCGGGCGAGCGTCGGGATGATCTCCCGATAGGCAGCGATCGTGCTCGGATACGCCGGCGGGCAGTACTGCTTGACCTCCTCGTGCAGCGCGGGGAGCGCGTGGAACGGCACCATCGGGAACAAGTGGTGTTCGATGTGGTAGTTCATGTTCCAGTAGAGGAAGCGGAACACCGGGTTCATGTAGATCGTGCGGGAGTTGAGGCGATGGTCGAGCGTGTCCTCGGCGAGGCCGGCGTGCTGCGTGACACCGAACACGACGTGGAGCCAGGTCCCGTAGATCCGCGGTCCGCCGATCAGCAGCAGCGGCAGGATGCTGCCCGTCGCCACGGTCGTGGCCACGACGGCGGCGTACACCGCCACCCACACGCGCGCCTGGCGGTAGACCCGCGGCCACTCCATCTCGGGCACGAAGGTCCGCTCCTCGGGGAGCAGCCGGCCGGAGGCGTGGACGAGCATGTGCCACATCGCCCTGGGCACGTCGACGAGCCCGAAGCAGTTGAGGGCGATGCGTCGTAGCGCCGGCGGGCGCATGGCGATGATCTCCGGGTCGAGGCCGACGATGATGGTGTCGGTGTGGTGCCGGGTGTGGCTCCAGCGCCAGACCGTCGGCGAGCGCATGATCATGAAGCAGGCGAGCTGGTACAGCCAGTCGTTCATCCACCGCGTCCGGAACGCCGTGCCGTGGCCCGCCTCGTGCCAACGCGAGTCCGACGACGAGCCGTACAGGACGCCGTAGCCGAGCAGCAGGGGGATCCACACGACGTTGCCGGCCAGGAACGCCCACGCGCCCAACCCACCGAACAGCGCCAGCAGGGCGAGCCACAGCAGCGTGTAGCGGATCGCCGGGCCGTCGCGGCGCTTCATCAACTGCTTCATCCGGGCGCGCTCGATCGGCGGCTTGTACCACCGCCCTCCGGCGAGCCCGGCCGCCCGCGCGGCGGGGCCCTCCGAGCCGAGCAGCCCGTAGTCACGCTCGACCATGGCGGTGCTCATCTGTGCTCCATCGTCGTTCATCATGGTCCGATCGCCGATGCGATGCCAGGTCTGAGCGGGCTGGCGTGCCCGGCGCGAGCCGGGAAGACTGTGCCACTCATGACGCAACCACCGGACCTCGAGGTGCTCACCGTCGGACGCATCAGTGTCGACCTGTACGCCGAGCAGCTCGGGACCCACCTTCACGACGTGCGCTCGTTCCGCAAGTCGGTCGGCGGCACGGCGACCAACGTCGCGGTCGCCGCCAGCCGGCTCGGCCATCGTGCCGCCGTGTTCACGCGGGTCGGCAACGACCCGATGGGCGGCTACGTCCGGCACGCCCTGTCCGACACGTTCGGCGTCGACATCTCGCTCGTCGGCACCGACCCTGGGCTGCGGACGCCGGTCGTGTTCGCGACCATGGAAGACCCCGGCGAGCCGGTCATCGACTTCTACCGCGACCCGCAGGCACCGGACATGATGATCGCCTCCGCCGACATCGACCGCGCGGTCGTCGAGAAGGTCCCGATCCTCTGGTTCCCGGCATCGTGCCTGTCCGCCGAACCGAGTCGCTCGACGCTCCACGACCTGCTCGAGTGGCGGGGTCGACGCCCTCACACCGTGCTCGACCTCGACTGGCGTCCGCAGTTCTGGTCGAGCGCCGCCGCGGCGACCCGGCAATCACCCCCGTACTCGCCGATGTGACGATCGCCATCGGCAACCGCACTGAGTGCGAGGTCGCGGTCGGCGAGTCCGACCCCGATCGCGCCGCCGACGCGCTCCTCGCCCGCGGGCTCGGCGCCGCCGTCGTCAAACTCGGTGGCGACGGTGTGCTCGTCGCCACCGCAGACGGCATCCGCCAACGGATCGCACCGTTCCCCGTCGAGGTCGTGTGCGGCCTCGGAGCGGGCGATGCCTTCGGCGGCGCGTTCTGCCACGGCCTGCTGGCCGGACGGGACCTACCGACCTCGGCCCGCCTCGGCAACGCCGCCGGCGCGATCGTCGCCTCCCGCTTGATGTGCGCCGACGACATGCCCACAGTGGCCGACATCGACGCGCTGCTCGCGGCGATCCCGGCACACGCACCAGCCGAGCTCACCGACGATCGCACCGGGTGACCGACGCCGTCAGGGCTTGGCGAACGTGGTCGCCAGCTCGATGAGCAGGCGGGTGCCCACGCCGGTTGCGCCCTTCGTCCGCCACGACTCGTCGGCGTCGACCTTCATCGCCGGGGCGATGTCGAGGTGCACCCATGGCGTGTCGCCGACGAACTCGCTGAGGAAGACCGCGGCGACGATCGCCCCGCCTTGCGCCCCGCCGACGTTCTTCAAGTCCGCCACGTCGGAGTCGAGCAGCTTGCGGTATCGCGTGCGCTCGAGGGGCAACTGCCAGACCGGCTCGTCGCTGCGGGCCGAAGCGTCGCGAACCTGGTCGACCAGTTCCTGGCTGTTGCCGAACAGCCCGGCGTAGGCCGGGCCGAGCGCGATGGCGCAGGCGCCGGTCAAGGTCGCGATGTCGACGATTGCGTCCGGCTGCTCCTCCGCCGCGAGCGCCAGGCCGTCGGCGAGCACGAGGCGGCCCTCGGCATCGGTGTTGTGGATCTCGACGGTCTTGCCGCCGTGGATGTGGAGCACGTCGCCGAGCTTCATCGCCGACCCGGACGGCATGTTGTCGGTGCACATCATTCAACCCGACAACCTCGTTCTGGCAGCCGAGCGCCGCCAGCGTCGACATCGACGAAAGGACCGCGGCGGCGCCGGACATGTCCATCTTCATCGAGGCGTGGCTCGCGTCACTCGGCTTGAGGCTGATCCCGCCCGAGTCGTACATGATCCCCTTACCGACGAGGGCGAGCCGTGCGCCGGTTCGCCCGCCTTCTGGTGTCGGGCGGTACGTGAGCTTGATCAGGCGCGGCTCCTCGGCGCTCCCGGCGTTGACGCCGAGGAGGCCGCCGCACCCGAGCTCACGGAGCTCCGCCGGGCCGAGCACCTCGACGCCGAGTCCGGTCGCCGACGCGATCTCGTCGGCGAGGTGGGCGATGCGGGTCGCGGTCAGATGGCTAGGCGGTGTGTTCGCCAGGTCCCTGGCGAGCTCGGCGGCGCCCGCCGTGGCCCTGCCGCGGGCGATCCCCCGGCGAACCGCGGCGACGTGGTCAGGCGGGTTGAGGAGCCAAAGGGCGTCGACCGCCGGAGGGTCGTTGCTGCTCTTCAACGAGCCGAAGCGGTAGCGAGCGAGCAGTACGCCTTCGACCACGGCCTGCGTCGCGGCCGCCCTGTCACCACACGCGGTGTGGAGGCTCGTCGCGAGGACCGCGTACTTGCCGGCGGCCCTGGCGAACGCGGCCGCGGCATCGCGGACGTCGGCGACCGACAAGTCACCGCTGCCGGTCCCGATGGCGACGATGGCCGCACCGTTCCGTTGCGGCACCACGAACGTCTGACCGACCTTGCCGTCGAAGCCGGCCGCGATGAGCGTCGCCCGGTCGAGGCTGAGCGCCCTCGGCACGGCACCCTTGAGCCCGACCGGCAGGCCGATCGCGCCGGTCGCCGCCGGCGCGGCGAGCCGTGTCGACCACGACCATCCCGGCACGGCGCCACGACGGAGCGGGGTCGAACGCGGAACGGTCACGAGCAACGGCAGAGAGCGCGCTGGCGGCGACGGTCGGGGCATCAGTCTTCGTTGACATCGCCGCTCAGGGTATTGGCGGATCGGGCGCGGAGCTGCGCGCCGATCCGCGCGTTCGGACGAGGCGGACGTCAGCGGAGCGGCCGACCGATGGGATGCTGTGGCACCTGCTCGTGAACGACGCACGCCCGCGCGGTGGGGTGGTCCCAGGAGCAGTTCGCCGAGTGGTCGACCCGGGTTTGGACGAGCGGCTTCCTTCACACGTAGAACGCCTTTCCAGACGTACCCGCCAGTAACCTTGACGGCTCCATGAGTTCACAGCACTTCCTCGACGCGGTCAACGAGCGCGTCGTCGTATTCGACGGCGCGTTCGGCACATACATCCAGGGCCTCGACCTCACCCCCGACGACTTCGGCGGTCCGGCGCTCGAGGGCTGCAACGAGATGCTGTGCCTGACCCGTCCCGACGCGATCAAGGGCATGCACGCCGCGTTCTTCGAAGTCGGCTGTCGACGCCAGTCGAGACCGCCAGCTTCGGCAGCTTCTCGAAGGTGCTCGTCGAATACGACATCGCGGACAAGGCCTACGAGCTCAACGTCTCCGCCGCCCGGCTCGCCCGCGAGGTCGCCGACGACTTCTCCACCGATGGGCGCACTCGCTACGTCGCCGGGTCGCTCGGCCCGGGCACGAAGATGCCGAGCCTCGGGCACATCGACTTCGCCTCGTTGCGCGACTCCTACGAGGAGCAGGCTGCGGGCCTGCTCGAGGGCGGCGTCGACCTGTTCCTCATCGAGACGTGCTTCGACCTGCTCCAGACCAAGGCGGCGATGATCGCCTGCCGCCGCGCGATGAAGTCCGCCGGGCGCGACGTGCCGATGCAGGTGCAGGTGACCATGGAGACCACCGGCCGGATGCTGCTCGGCAGCGAGATCGGCGCCGCCCTCGTGTCGCTGGCGCGATGCGTCCCGACGTGCTCGGCATCAACTGCGCCACCGGACCGGCCGAGATGCAGGAGCACCTGCGCTACCTCTCGCAGCACTCCCCGTTCCCGATCAGCGTGCTGCCCAACGCCGGCCTGCCGAGCATCGTCGACGGGCGCACCCACTACGACCTCACGCCCGAGGCGCTTGCCGAGTTCCACCGCCACCACGTCACCGACCTCGGGGTCGCCGTGGTTGGGGGCTGCTGCGGGACCACCCCAGAGCACCTGCGCCAGGTCGTCGAGGCCGTCAAGGACGTCGAGCCGCGGCGCCGCTCGCCCGAGTTCGAACCGAGCGTCACGTCGATCTACAGCCCCGTGACGTTCGAGCAGGACCTCAGCGTGCTGCTCATCGGCGAGCGCACGAACGCCAACGGCTCGAAGGCGTTCCGCGACGCGATGCTCGCCTCCGACTGGGACACCTGCGTAAGATGGCCAACGAACAGATCAAGGAGGGCGCCCACGTCCTCGACGTCTGTGTCGACTACGTCGGCCGCGACGGCGCCGTCGACATGGACGAGATCGCCAGGCGCTTCGCCACTCAGGCGAGCGTGCCAATGGTGCTCGACTCCACCGAGCCGCCGGTGCTCGAGGCTGCGCTGATGCACGTGGGTGGCAGGGCGATCCTCAACTCGGCCAACCTCGAGGACGGCGAGCTGCCGGGCAGCCGGATGGACCGCGTGTTCTCGCTCGCCCGGGACTACGGCGCCGCCGTGATCTGCCTGCTCATCGACGAGCGCGGCCAGGCCCGCGACGTCGAGTGGAAGATGGAGATCGCCCACCGGATCAACGAGATCGCCACCGAGCGCTACGGCCTCGCCTCGAGCGACCTGATCTTCGACGCCCTGACGTTCCCGCTGTCGACGGGCGACGACGACCTACGCCGCGACGCGATCGAGACGATCGAGGCGATCAGGCGGATCAAGGCCGAGATCCCCGGCGCGTCGACCACGCTCGGACTGTCGAACGTCAGCTTCGGCCTGTCCCCGCGGCCCGCCACGCGCTCAACAGCGTGTTCCTGCACGAGTGTGTCGAGGCCGGGCTCGACTCGGCGATCGTGCACGCCGGCAAGATCGTGCCGCTGAACCGACTCCCGGAAGAGCAGCGCGAGGTGTGCCTCGATCTCGTCTGGGACCGTCGGCGACCCGGCTACGACCCGCTGCAGAAGCTGCTCGAGGTGTTCGCCGACGTCAAGTCGGTGAAGGCGGAGAAGCCGGACCGCAGCGGCATGCCTGTGCAGGAACGGCTCAAGCTGCGCATCATCGACGGCGACCGCGAGGGCCTGACCGACGACCTCGACGAGGCGCTGGGCTCCGGGCTGCCGGCGCTCTCGATCGTCAACGACGTGCTGCTCGACGGCATGAAGGTGGTCGGCGAGCTGTTCGGCTCCGGCCAGATGCAACTGCCGTTCGTGCTGCAGTCGGCGGAGACGATGAAGGCCTCGGTTGCCTATCTCGAGCCGCACATGGACCGCGTCGGACGGCTCGACGTCGAAGGGCAAGCTGGTCATCGCCACCGTGAAGGGCGACGTCCATGACATCGGCAAGAACCTCGTCGACATCATCGCCACGAACAACGGCTACGAGGTCTACAACCTCGGCATCAAGGTGCCGATCGGCGAGATGGTGGCCAAGGTCAAGGAGGTCGACGCCGACGCCCTCGGCATGAGCGGCCTGCTCGTCAAGTCGACCCTGATCATGCGCGACAACCTGGAGGAGCTGAACTCGCTCGGACTCAGCGACGTGCCGGTGCTGCTCGGCGGTGCGGCTCTCACCCGCCGCTATGTCGAGCGCGACCTGCGCGAGATCTACGCCGGTCGTCTCTTCTACGGGCGCGACGCGTTCGAGGGGCTGTCGACGCTGGACTCGCTGATGACGATGAAGCGCACCGGCGACTGGGATCCCGACTTCGGGCGGGTGCCGACGGGCAGGGTGCTGCCAGAGCGGACGGGCGACGGACCGGATGGCGTCGCCACCCCGGTCGAGCTGCCGCGCCGAGCGCCGTCAGTGTCCGCCGACAACGAGGTGTTCACGCCCCCGTTCATCGGCTCGCGGATCGTGAAGGGGATCCCGCTCGACGACATCGCCGAGTACGTCAACGAGACCGCGCTGTATCGCAACCAGTGGCAGTTCCGGCCCGAGAAGCTCACGGGCGGCGACGGTACGGAACGACCTGAGAACGACGACGAGTTCAAGACCCGCATCCGCTCCACGTTCCGCGAGCAGCTCGCCGTCGGCGAAGGCGTCGGGCGTGCTCATCCCGCAGGTGGTCTACGGCTACTTCCCGGCGAACGGCGACGGCGACGACCTCGTGATCTGGACCGACGAATCCCGCACCGCCGAGGCGGCGCGGTTCCACTACCCGCGCCAGAAGGCCGACCCGTTCCTGTGCATCGCCGACTTCTTCCGACCGCTGCACCACCAAGATGGCTCGTCAGGCGATACGGACTACGCCGCGTTCCACATCGTCACGATGGGTGCGGCGGTGAGCGAGGAAACGGCGAGGCTCTTCGCCGCCAACGAGTACCAGCAGTACCTGCTGCTCCACGGACTCGGCGTCGAGTTGGCCGAAGCGCTGGCCGAGTACTGGCACCGGCGGATCCGCGAGGAGTGGGGCTTCGTCGGCGAGGACGGTCCGACGGTGGGCGGCCTGTTCCGCCAGCAGTACCGTGGCGGCCGCTACTCGTCGGGCTACCCGGCCTGCCCCGACCTCGAGGACAACGCAACGGTGGCCCGGCTCCTCGGCGCCGAGCGCCTCGGCATCGAGGTCGG
Organism: Ilumatobacteraceae bacterium; assembly: GCA_963764455.1. Lineage (GTDB taxonomy): Bacteria > Actinomycetota > Acidimicrobiia > Acidimicrobiales > Ilumatobacteraceae > Desertimonas. Next base: position 30,404 of record CAVXSN010000017.1, on the reverse strand, counting down.
CGAGGAGACCGGCTGGCAGTACCAGCCGGAGCAGACCACCTCGGCGATCATCTGCCACCACCCCCAGGCCAAGTACTTCGTGGCCCGCTGAACGATTGACGCGGCGACGGTAGAACAGTGCAGTGGCGGACGATCCCAACGACGACCTCAGGGTGTCGACCACGACAACGATTCCCGGCCGCGAGCTGGAATGGCGGTTCTCGCGTTCGAGTGGTGCGGGAGGTCAGCACGTCAACACGAGCGACACGCGGGTGGAGCTGTCGTGGGACGTCGCGTCGTCGGACGCCCTGACGGCGGCCCAGCGGGCACGCGCCCTGCGCACCCTCCAGGGTGACCTGGTCGACGGCGTGCTGACGGTGGCGGTATCCGAGCGCCGGTCCCAGCTCCGCAACCGTGAGATCGCACGGGACCGCCTGGCCGCCACCGTCGCCGACGCGATCGCTCCCCCGCCCCCGCCGCGCCGCCCGACGAAGCCGTCGAAGGCGGCGAAGGAACGCAGGATCGAATCGAAGAAGCGCCGCGGCCAGACCAAACAGCTCCGCCAGCGCCCGACCGACTGACGCTTCGATCGGCAACCGAAGGTTGCCGATCGAGTTCTCGCCGAAGTCGGCCGCGCCTCGATGCTCTGGTCGGACCGGCGAAGCCGGATCCGACCAGGACCGAGGGGGGGATCGCGCGAGCGCCCCCCTCGGGCACCCCCCACAACCGCCAAATCGGTTGCCGGTCGAAACCTCAGGCCGAGGGGTCGTTGATGTGGCCCTGGAACAGGATCGTGCCGGACTCCGATCGCGGATCGCGAAGAAGAACGGGTGATCGACGTCCATCACCTCCGGTTCCGGCTCCTCACCGGGCGGCGCAGCGCCCACCTCCCCGATCGCCGCAGTCGCGGCGGCCGCTTCCGTGCCGGCCTCGTCGACCGTGATGTTCGCCTCGTGGACAACGGCGGAGATCGACAACGGCTCGTCGGTGGTGATGTTCGAGAAGTCGGCGGCGTCGGTGAACGGCAGCGTCATGCCGAGCTCCTGGAGCTGCGGCACGAGGTCGGCTGACGTCTCGACGTCCCACGTCGGGAGGTCCAGGCTGACCTCGACGATTGCGAATCCGCCGAGCACGGCGTTGAGGTCGCCGCCGGCGTCGGCCAGCGCCTGTTCGAACCCCGCGAGGCCGCCCTCGGCGGGGAGCACGACCACCATCTCGTAGCCGGCGGTGTAGGGCAGCACGATCGCCTGCCAATCGTCTCCTTCGCTGTAGCCGGCGAACAACGTCTGGCCCATGAAGTCGGTCTCGACCGACGACCCGTCGCCCCGCATGAACTCGCTCGGGCTCGTGTTCGTCGGGTCGAAGGGCGACAGCCATTCGGCATCCAGATGGACCGCGTTGACGAGGATGAACCGGGTCAGGTCGGTGACCTGTTCGGGGGTGAGTAGATCTGGAATGCGGTCGTCGGTGGCATCGGCGACCCAGCCGTTGACGTCCTCGAGCGCCGCCGCGGCGTCGTTCGCGAAGTCAGCGGTCTGCATCTCGGCGCCGTACGTTCCGGCGAGCAGGTCGTTGAACGCAGGATCGATCGACAGCCCGTCCTGCGTCCACAGCGAGTTCGCCTCCGAGAACGACCCGCTGCCGTGCTCCTCGACCCCGGTGACGAGCGCGCCGAGCGCCGTGTGGGGATCGGCTGCCGTGAAGCCGAGGACGTCGTTCATCTGCGCGGCCGTGTCGCCCGCGGCGCCGGCGGAAGCCATCGCGAGCGCGACCCCGACGCTCGTCGGCGAGAACACCAAGTTGGCGTTCGGGTCGTCCGACGCCGCCGCCAGCGCCTGATGCAGGTCGCCGCCGAACCCGTTGATGATCGCGGCCGGGTTCTCCGCGGTGCTCGACGCGGCGTGGGACGTCATCGCGCCGGCAAGCGGAACGCTGCACAGGATCGCGCCGGCGAGCCCGGCCGCTGGGAGAAGTCGACTTGGCGTGGTCATGTCGGTTCAGACGCTCGTGATGTCGACGTGGTTCCCGATTGACGATCTCAGCCGCCGAAGAACTCGGTGACCCGCTCGGTCGGACGTCCGATGAAGGCTCGGTCCGCGGTCACGATCAGCGGCCGCTCCATCAGCTCGGGATGGCGGCCGAGCACGTCGACCACGCCGTCGGCGGTCGCCACGTCACCAGCTGTGATCCCGAGCTCCGTCCAGTTCTCGCGGCGCACGAGCTTCGACGGCTCGTCCTCGAGCTTGGCCAGGATCGCCCTCAGCTCGTCAGCGCTGGGCGGCGTGTCGAGGTACTTCACGATGTTGAGATCGAATCCTCCGCTCGGCTCGGCCGCCATCGCGATGTCGAGTGCTTGTCGGGACTTCGTGCACCGCGGGTTGTGATACAGGTCCACGACATCGTTCACCTTCGGGCTCATCCCGCCAGGTCTATCCGAATCGCGCCGGCCCGGTCCACCGGTCGATCTTCCGGCGCCGGAAACTGTGTGACACCCCTTGTCTACGCTCATCCTCACCGACATCTCCCTGAGCGGTGGGGCGCCGCGGGCGCCCAAATCAACCGGGGAGCAGCACATGAGCACGTTCTGTCGCCGTGGCGACGCGATCGACGGCGAGGGGTCATCGCCGCGCCTCGTCGACTCGGCCGATGCGGCGTTGGAGACCATCTTCCTCGCCGCTCACTGCCCGCAGCGCGACGAGGTGATCGCGTTGCTCCTTGCGCCCGACTACGTCGGTCACACCGTGGTGGTGGTCGACGGCACCATGTCGCCCGACGCGGTGATCGAGGTCATGGAGCTGATCGGCGAGTCCGCCGCCGAGGCGGGCCGCGAGCACGCCCTCGTCCTCGCGTCGGTCCGTCCCGGCCTCGGACCACTGCCCGGCGACGTCGATCGTTGGCAGGAGCTGTCCGACATGGCCGAGACATGCGGTTGCGAGCTGCTGGAGTGGTTCGTCGTCAGCGACGGCGTGGCGTGGTGTCCTCGCGACTTCCTCGTCGAACCGCCCAGGTGGCCCGGGTCGAACGATCGGTCGTCGTCGTGATCCGGCCGTCAATGACCGCCCGGTCGCGCTCGCCGCTCAGCGGGGCTGAGTCGCAGCCCGGCGGCACGAAGCCGGTGAAGCAGCTCGCGAGCGCTTACCTCCACGGCGCCGGCGTCCACCATGTCCTGGCGGTGCTCCTCGGGTATGTCGTAGTGATCGCCCTGGAAGCTGCGGCGAGGTACGCCGCGGGCGGCCGCGAACTCGTGCAGCTCGGCCAGCGACGCGTCCGAGACCATGTGGCACCACCGCCTGCCCCGCCACCACCACAGCGGGTCGTCGATCACCACGGCCATGGCCACGCAGCCTGGCACAGCAGGCGGGCGCGTCATCGGCTCGTTGCAGAGCGGGCGCCCCCGCCGCAACACTGGCGCCGATGAGCGACGAGGTCGAGCTGCGGGCGGCGTGGGATGCCGTCGTGTCCGTCTCGCACCGCTCGCGGGAGGTGTTCGACGACCTGATCGGACGCCATCGGCAGGCTCACCGCCGCTATCACGGTGTCCGCCATGTCGTTTGGGTGCTCCGTCATGCCCGCGCCCTCGAGACGGCCATTCCCGAATGCGCCACGGATCGAGGTGGGTACGACGCTTCGGTGGTGTCGGCGGCCGCGTTCTTCCACGACGCGGTCTACGACGCGACCCGCGACGACAACGAGGAGCGCAGCGCGATGCTCGCCGAGCGCGAGCTCGACTCGCTGGGATGGGACCGGTCACGGATCGGCGTCGTCGGCGAACTCGTGCGGGCGACGGCGACACACGTGTCCGGCGCATCCCACGAGGCAGCCTCGGACGGATCGCGCCGCGGCCCGACCCGCGCCGAGCGACACGTCCTGCTCGATGCCGACCTGGCGGTGCTCGGCAGCGAGCCGAGCGCTTACGCGGCATACGCCACGGGTGTGCGTGTCGAGTACGGCCATCTCAGCGATGACGAGTGGTCCGCCGGGCGGGCCGCCGTGCTGCGGCGGCTGCTCGCTCGCGACCAGCTCTACGGGACTGGCCCGGCCCGTTCGTGGTGGGAGTCGCGGGCGAGAGCCAACCTCACCGCCGAGTTGGCGTCGTTGACCGGCTCGTACTGACCGGGCTGGGCTGGGCGTGGCGCGAGCGCTGCGTCAGCGAGCGCTGCGGCGCCGTGCTCCCCGCCGGACCCGTACCGGGATCGGTGCGGGGGCGGGGCGCGCTGCCACCAGTGCGGCGGCTGCCGCGGCAACAGCAGCAAGAGTGGCGACAACCGCGGCGAGCACGCGACGGAGTGTACCGCACCGGAGTGAGTTCGATCCGTCGCTTTCGCATCGAGCCGTGCCTGTTGATGCGTGGTTGACTGGAGGCGTGCCCGAGTTGGTGACCGCTCCGGTCGAGACCAAGCCCGTCCACGAAGCAACCCGGAGACCGACGAGCCGAAGAGCGCGCACATCGTGAAGGTGGCGCCTGGTGAGTCGGCCGTCGCCAAGGTGATGGAGGCGCGGATCTACGGAACCCCTGTCGAGGCGTTGTGCGGGCACGTGTGGGTGCCGTCACGCGACCCGAAGACGCTGCCGATGTGCCAGGAGTGCAAGTCGATCTACGAGATGTACCGCATGTTCAACGACGGCCTCAACGAAACGCCGAACGACTGACGCTCCCGATGCCCCCGGTGGACGACCCCGGCGCCGACGCGCCGCTGCGCATCCGGGAGGCTGTGCGTGCGGTCATCGTCGACCCCGACAGCCGGGTGCTGCTCGTGCGCTTCGAGTTCCCGGCACGCCACGTGTGGGCCGCGCCCGGCGGGGGCATGGAGCCTGGCGAGTCGACCGAGGACGCGCTGCGCCGTGAGCTGCACGAGGAGCTCGGACTCGCCGACGTCGCGATCGGCGCCGAGATCTGGGAGCGCACGCACATCATCCCGTTCATCAACGGCCGGTGGGACGGTCAGCACGACCGCTTCTTCCTGATCAGGACCGAGGCGTTCGAGCCCGCGCCGACGCTCTCGTGGGAGCAGCTCAACGCTGAGTACCTGTTCGAGATGCGCTGGTGGACCGCCGATGAGCTGAGCGCGTTCGCACCCACGAAGCGTTTGCTCCTCGCCCCGCGCCGCTTGCCCGAGCTGTATCGATCCCTGATCGAGGACGGCGTCCCGGAGCGCCCCGTCGACACCGGTCGGTGAGCCTCGAACGCGCTGCACCGAGAACTCGACCGGCGACCTCCGGTCGCCGGTCGAAACCTCAGCCCAGGAGCTCGGTGGCGACGCGGCGGTACAGGTCGGTGGTGAGCGAGAGTGACTCGACATCGATGCGCTCGTTGTCGCCGTGGAACCGCTTGCTGTACTCGTCCTGGGCGAGCGTGCGACTGAACAGCCCGGCGCCGTACGCGGTGGCACCGAGCTCACGAAACACCCTGGCGTCGGTGAACCCGACGCAGAACTGCGGGCTCAGCCGGGCTCCGGGGAATGGGACGCTCACCGCCTTCTGGAGGGCGTCCCACAGCGGCGTCTCCGTGCGACTGATCGACGCCGGGTCGTTGATCAGCACGCGTCACCTCGACATCACCGTACAGGTCGCCGAGCGCTGCCCGCAGGTGGGCATCGACGTCGTCGCTCGTCTCGCCGGGCATCGTCCGGATGTCGACGTCGAGCTCGACGGCCGCTGGGATCACGTTCGTCTTCATGACCTCGCCGTCGACAGGTTGGGCGAGAACGTCGTGTGCGTGCACGCGTGGAGATGCCCTGCGGCGGCCGCGTTCGGCAGCGCCTCGAGCAGGTCGTCGATCGCAGCCGGATCGAGCAACGCGCTCGCGCATCTCGTCGTCGATGTCCATGTGCCGCACCGTTGTCGCGCCACAGCTCGTGGAAGCGCGGCGCCGGCCGGTACTCGAGCGAGCCGGTTCACCACTGCGGCGGCCTTGACCAGTGCGTTGTCCTTCCGGAACGGGGCCGAACCGTGCCCAGGTGTGCCGCGTCACCCGCAGGCGCCGCCACGCGACGCCCTTCTCGGCCACGGTCACCGAGACCACCGGGTCGTCCTCGCCGCCGTCGTGCAGCCCGCCGTTCTCGGTCAGCACGTTGTCGACTCTGATCGCGTCGCGGTGTTCGTCGGCCACCCACCGGGCGCCGTGGGCACTGCCCGCTTCCTCGTCGGCGACCGCGAAGAACACCAGGTCGCCACGGGGCCGGAACCCGCTGTCGACCAGGTCGCGGAACGCCACGGCCATCGATGCGGTCATGTTGAGCATGTCCACTGCGCCGCGGCCCCACACCTCCTCGATCCCTTCGGAGTTCCGCACGACCTCGGCCGCGAACGGGTCGCGATCCCATCCGGACGGGTCGACCGGGACCACGTCGGTGTGCCCCATCAGGCACAGGCTGTGAGCGCCGGGATCGTGCCCGGGCAACCTGGCGACGAACGAGGCCCGCCCCGGCACCGGCTCCCACCGCTCGATGTCGACGCCCGGGCGCTCGACGAACGACTGGAGCACGTCTGCGTTGCGGCGTCTCCCCGCCGGAGTCCGGCGTGCCGTCGTTCACGCAGCGGTTGCGGATCAACGTCTGGAGCAGCTCAACGGTCGTGTCCACGGATAGTGCAAGATACGACGATGGGTCACCTGCCCCGGGGTTCAGCGTCGCGATGGTCAGGAAGTCCGTGGCAGCCTTGCGGGCATGACCGACACCGATGCGATCGAGGCCGCAGTCCGCCGGCACGTGGCGGAGCTGGCGACGCCCCGGGTCGAGGTCGATCGACTGCGATCCTGCCCTGGCCGACACCGCGGCGTTCTGTGCCGCCTACGGCTACGCGATGAGGGATTCGGCGAACGCGATCGTCGTCATCGGCAAGCGCGACCCGCCGGTGTTCGCGATGTGCGTCGTGCTCGCCGCGACCCGGCTCGACGTCAACAAGACGGTGCGCAAAGCGGCTGGGCACGAAGAAGGCGTCGTTCGCCAGCGCCGACGACACCGCGGCGATGACCGGCATGGCGATCGGCGGCGTGACACCGTTCGCAGCACCCGACGGCCTGCCGATCTGGGTGGACGCGGCGGTGATGGCCGCGAGCGCATCGTCGTGGGCGGTGGGAGCCGTGCGTGCAAGGTGGTCGGCCCGCCGGCGATGCTGCTCGAGCTCGGCGCAGTCGAGATCGTCGAAGGGCTGGCAGCAGATTCGGTGCCGACCGCCTCTGACACGGCCACCTGAAGATCGTTCGCTGATTCATGGTTCGTCGGCGAACTCGACCCGGACGGCGAGCAGGCGCACCGGCCGGTCGAGGGGAATCGCGCGAGCACGATCAGGGCTGCTCGTTCGACCTCGGCGACGCTCGTCGTCGGCCCGGCCAGCGTCGTGATCTTGGTCCGCGTGTAGAACGTCGACGTCCGCACCGTCACCGCGACCCGGCGAACACGGTGGCCGGCCGCCATGACTTCCTGGCCGACGCTCGACCGCGATCGACGAGGTGTTCGCCGCGACGTCGGCCCGGTCGGTGAGGTCGGCGTGGAAACGTCACCGACCGGCTTCGGCCGCGCGGCTCGCCGCGGTTCGGTCTGCACGTCGGTGTCGCCGATGCCGCGGCCGACGAGGATCAACCACGGCCCGATCCGCGGGCCGAACCGCTTCGCCATCGTCGTGACGTCGGCGCTGGCGAGGTCGGAGACCGTCCGGATCCCCAGCGCGGCGAGGCTCGACGCGGTGCGCCGACCGATCCCCCACAGCGCTTCCGTGGGCCGGTCGCCCATGACCTTCATCCACGTGTCTGCAGTGAGCCGATGGATCCCGGCCGGCTTGGCGAAACCCGTCGCCGTCTTCGCCCGCGGCTTCGTGTCGCCGATCCCGATCGAGCACGATAGGTCCGCTGCCGACAGGATGCGTTCGCGGATCGCCACGGCCAGCGCCTCGGGCTCGTCGGTGTCAGCGGCCGACGAACGCCTCGTCCCAGCCCAGCACCTCGACCCGGACAGGGAACTCGCGCAGCAGCGCCATGACGCCCTCTGACGCCGCCTCGTAGGCGGCGTTGTCGGACTTCAGGAACACTGCCTCTGGACACTTCCGCACCGCCGATCGCAGCGGCGTCCCGGCGTGGACGCCGAACGCCCTGGCCTCGTACGACGCACACGTCACGACGGTGCGCGGCGTGAACGGGTCGGCGCTGCCCCCGACGACGACGGGGTGCCCACGCAGCTCTGGCCGGCGCCGAACCTCGACCGCGGCCAGGAACTGGTCGAGGTCGACATGCAGGATCCAGCGTCTTGTGGTCACCGCTCGGCGTCGCGCTTGGCCTTGGCCCGCCGCTTTCCTTCGTGCATCGCCTGCACTCGGCTGACCGGGATCGCATGGCCCTCGGCGACGAGGTCGGCGCTCAGCGCCTGCGGCTCCGGCATCAGGTCGGCCCACGGGTCTGCGCCGTCCAGCCGATCGAGCGCCGTGTGCACGGTGAGCTCGGCCGGGTCGACCCGGTCGAGGTCGTCCCACGGCACGGGATAGGACACGGGCAGGCCTGGTCGGGCGCGTGGGCTGTACGCGGCGACGACCGTCGCCCCGCCGACCCGCGTCGAGTCGACGAACACCTTGCCCTCGCGGTCCTCCTTGACGAACGCGGTCGTGGCGATCGACGGGTCGTGGCGTTCGGCCCGCGCCGCGATCGCCCTGGTGGCCGCGGCCGCGTCGTCGATGGTCGTCACCTCGACGTCGATCGGCACGAACACGTGAACACCTTTTGCGCCGCTGGTCTTCACCGCCCCGTGCAGGCCGAGCTCGTCGAGAGCCCGGTGCACGAGGTGCGCAACGCGGACCGCCGCATCGAAGGCGGCGCCTCGCCGCGATCCGGCCGGCGGGTCGAGATCGAGGATCAGGTGCGTGACCCGGTCGAGTCGGTCCACCCGCCCCAGCGTGGGGTGGTACTCCACCGCTCGCTGGTTGGCGAACCACAGCAGCGTGCGTTTGTCGTTGCAGAGCGCGTAGGCGACGTCGCGTTTGGACGTGTCGGCCCACAGCGAGATCCGCTCGACCCAGTCCGGCGTGTACTTCGGGAGGTTCTTCTGCATGAACGGCTCGGAGTCGCGCTGGACCCTGATCACCGAGAGCGGGCGGTCGTGCAGGACCGGGATCATCCGGTCGGCGATGCCGTCGAGGTAGTCGACGAGATCACGCTTCGTGGCACCGGCGCCCTTGAACACCGGTTGGTCGAGGTTCGTGAACGACACGCCATCGCGCTGTTCGGCGTCCTTCGCGGCCATGTGCCGATTCTGGCAGCATCGGCGCAAGCCGGTGTTCAGCCGAAGCCACACTCGGCAGCCTCAGTGGAAATCGCGACTGGCGTGGACGCTGGAGCCGGGAAGCACCAGGTATTCGAGGTGCTCGGCGACGACGTTGATGACGCCCTCGGCGCGCTCCAGGCGGCCGCGGATCGTCATCGCCGGTGACTCCTGGGCGACCCTCCGGAAGCGAGCCCAGCACCCCTTCGACACCACGACGTTGACGAGGCCGGTCTCGTCCTCGAGGTTGAGGAACGTGACTCCCTGGGCGGTCATCGGGCGCTGGCGGTGGGTCACGACGCCGGCCACCTTGACCCTGGTGCCTGGTTCGACGGTCTGCAGCCCGGTGGCCGTGACGACCCCGGCTTCGGTGAGCTGCTCGCGGAGGAACTGGGTGGGATGACCGTCGGGAGCGATGCCGGTCGACCACAGGTCGGCCACCGCCTCCTCGGCCGGGTTCATCCCGGGCAGCTGCGGTGCCGTGGCACCGGTGACCACGCCAGCCAGCCGGCCGGGCCGGGACTCCGCGACCGAGCCGACGGTCCAGAGCGCCTGGCGGCGGTCGATGCCGAAGCAGCCGAACACCCCGGCCGTGGCCATCGATTCGAGCTGGGACAGGGTGAGCGCGGGCACCCGCCTGACGAGGTCTTCCGACGCTGCGGTAGGGACCGTCAGCGTGGCGCACCTGTTCGATCTCCTCGGCCAGGTCGGCGCCGATCCCGCGTACCTCCTTCAACCCGACCCGCACGGCGCTCCCGTGATCCTCCAGCGTGGCGCCGGCGAGTGACGCGTTGAGGTCGGGACTGTGCACCACGACTCCGTGCCGGCGGGCGTCACGCACGAGCGTGTGCGGGCTCCAGAAACCCATCGGCTGGGCGTTGAGCAGCGCGGCGCAGAACGCCGCCGGCTCGTGGTACTTGATCCACGACGACGCGTACACGAGGTAGGCGAACGACACCGAGTGCGACTCGGGGAAGCCGTAGTTCGCGAACGCCTTCATCTTCACGTAGATCTGGTCGGCGATGTCGCCGGTGATCCCACGCTCGGCCATTCCGGCGTAGAGCCGCTCGCGCAGCCGCTCCATGCGGGCGGCCGAGCGCTTCGAGCCCATCGCCTGGCGCAGCTCGTCTGACTCGGCGGGCGTGAACCCGGCGACGTCGATGGCCATCTGCATCAGCTGCTCCTGGAACAGCGGCACGCCGAGCGTCTTGCCGAGGCTGTTCTCGAGCAGCGGGTGGAGGTACGTGATCGGCTCCTGGCCGTTGCGGCGGCGGATGTACGGGTGCACCGAGCCGCCCTGGATCGGACCCGGCCGGATCAGTGCCACCTCGACGACGAGGTCGTAGAAGCGGCGCGGCTTGAGTCGCGGGAGCGTGGCCATCTGGGCGCGGGACTCGATCTGGAACACGCCGACGGTGTCGGCCCGGCACAACATCGCGTAGACGTCGTCCTCCTGCGGGATCGTCGCCAGATCGACGTGATATCCCCGGTGTTCGCCGATCAGGTCGACGGCGTAGTGCAGCGCCGACAGCATCCCGAGCCCGAGCAGGTCGAACTTCACGAGCCCGGCCGCGGCGCAGTCGTCCTTGTCCCACTGCAGCACCGAGCGGTCCTTCATCCGACCCCACTCGACCGGGCAGACCTCGATCACCGGCCGGTCGCAGATCACCATCCCCCCGGAGTGGATCCCGAGATGCCGTGGCGCGTCCTCGACCTGCGCCGCCAACTCCAAGACCGCGGCCGGAATGAGATTTCCACAAGCGTTTTGTTTCACTTCTGAATCCGTTGGTTGGGGAAATCTTGGTTTTCCGGGGCGGGCTGGCGTCTTGTGACATCACGGTGGCGACGGTGCCCCAGCCATCGATGCGCTTGGACCAGGCGTCCTGCTGGCCGGGGCTGTAGCCGAGGGCCTTGGCCATGTCGCGGATCGCCGAGCGGGCGCGATAGGTGATGACGTTGGCGACCTGCGCGGTGTGGTGGCGGCCGTGCTTGGCGTAGACGTACTGGATCACCTCTTCTCGTCTGTCGCTCTCGATGTCGATGTCGATGTCAGGCGGGCCGTCCCGCTCCGGCGACAAGAAGCGCTCGAACAGCAGGCCGAGCGACACCGCGTCGGCCGCGGTGACCCCGAGCGCGTAGCAGACGGCAGAGTTCGCCGCCGACCCGCGGCCCTGGCAGAAGATGTTGCTGCGGCGGCAGAACTCGACGAGGTCCCACACGACGAGGAAGTAGCCGGCGAACCCGAGCTGCTCGATGATGTCGAGCTCACGGTCGATCGTGTTCCACGCCCGCGCCCGCAGCGACAGGTCTTCGTGCGGGGCCGGGCGCTCGCCGTAGCGGCGGCGCCCGCCTTCCTCCACGATGCGGCGCAGATACGCATCTCGCTCAGTTGCCGGCCGTTGACCGTGGGGCAGGGGAACGGCGGCAGCGATCGGGGCGACGAGCTTGAGGTCGAACGCCGCCGCCCTGCCGATCTCAGCGGCGAGTTCGACCACGCCGGGATAGCGGGCGAAGCGCCGCTCCATCTCGGCGCCAGAGCGCAGGTGGGCACCGGCCGATGCCGGCAGCCAGGGGTCGAGCTCAGCGAGGCTGCGGCGGGCGCGCACCGCGGCGAGCGCGGTCGCGAGCTTGCGCTGGGAGGGCGTGGCGTAGTGGGCGTTCGTCGTGGCGACGATGCCGACGCCGCGCTTCAGGGCGAGCTCGACGAGCGCGTCGTTGCGGGCCGAGTCGAGCGGGTCGCCGTGGTCCCAGAGCTCGACCAGCACACGGTCGCGGCCGAACGCCTCGACCATCCGATCGAGCTCGCGCCCGGCGACCGCCGGGCCGTGCTCGACGAGCGCCGCCGGCACGAGTCCCCTTGCGGCAGCCGGTGAGCGCCCACACGTACCCGGCGGTGACCCCGGCGACGTCACCGAACGCGAACTGAGGGGCGCTCTTCTCCCCCGCCAGGTGGCCGAGGCTGAGCACCCTCGCCAACCGGGCGTAGCCATCCCGCCCGTCGGCGAGCAGCAACAGGTGCGCCCCGTGCGGATCCGGCGCGGTGGCGTCCGGAACACGCCCGGTGTTGACCTGGGTGAGGGTCTCCGCCTCGGAGGAAGCCCCGGTCCGCGTTCTGGGCGGCCTGCGCCTCATTTCGCGTTCTGGGCGGCCTACGGCCCGGAAACCGGGTCGCTGGCCGCCCAGTTTGCCGGTCGCGGAGCCGAGCGTGAGCTCGGTGCCGAACACGGTCGGCATGCCGACGGCGCGGGCGGCCTCGGCGAAGCGGACGATGCCGTAGAACCCGTTGTGGTCGGTCAGCGCCAGGGCGTCGAGCCCGAGCCTGGCCGCCTCCGTGGCCAGCTCCTCGGGGTGCGACGCCCCGTCGAGGAACGAGAAGTTGGAATGGCAGTGCAGCTCGGCGTACGGCACCGCTCCGTCACGTCGCTCGACACGTTCATCTCCAGGTCGGAAGGCGCCTCGAACGGCTGCCGCTTGCGGCTCCACGCCGGGCCGTCACCGCCGGCGTTCCACGACGGCGACCCCGGCGCTCGCCCATCCCGCCCGTACGGCTCGCTCCGGTTCTGCGGCGCCCGTGGATTGCCACGCGCCCACGGATCGATCCCTGGCTCGGCGCGGTCGGACAGCGCCGACTCCAGCTCCCTCCAGGTCCAATCCGGGTTGTTGAACCCCATACACCCAGTATCGAACTGTTGTTCGTTATTGGCAACCCGCGGTCACGCCGGCGTGTGGCAGACCGCCTCGACGTTGTTGCCGTCCGGATCGCGCACGAAGGCGCCGAAGTAGTGCTCGTGGTACTCGGGCCACACCCGCGGCTCGTGGAGGACCTCGGCGCCGTGGGCGACCGCAGCGTCGAAGAACGCCTGCACCGCGGCGCGGTCCGGCGCGCTGAACGCCAGGTGCGACTCACGGAAGCCCTCGCCCGTCTGCTGGGCACCGAGCCAGAAGTCGGGAAACTCCGTGCCGTAGCCGATCGCCACGCCGAAGTCGAGGACGCGCTTGCCCCCGATCGACGCCAGCACGGCGTCGTAGAAGGCCGCGCTCGCCGGTAGGTCGGCGCACTGGATGGAGACGTGGTCGATCACCACGCCATTCTTGCCGCATGCCCCAGCGGAACCGCGGTCACGAACGCCGACTCGCGGACAGCTCCCCGAGCACCACCAGCGCCCGCGGGACGTCGTCGATCGGCACGAGCAGGTGGTCGTGGTGATGTCCGGCGAGGACGTTGGCGCTGATCCCAGCGTCCGCGAGGGCGGCGCTGAACGTCGCAGTGAGCCCGACCGCGTGCAACGCCGAGTGGACCTGCCGCGTGATCCAGCCGGCGACGAAGTCGTACGCGAGTCCGCAGGCGTCTGCGTCGTCCTGGGCGAGCACGACCGTGACACCCTCGTCCTCACGCACCGTGGCCTCGGCGGGCAGCGACGCGGCTCGACTGGCCGCGACGGTGACGAACACGAACCGCCCCTCGCGCACCGTTGGCTCCATCGACGCGACGAGCGTGTCGAGGTCGCTGATGCCCGCCACGTCAGGTGAGGCGCCCCTGGAGGTGGCGCAGGATGCCGTTCAGGCTCGGCTCGGCACGGGCGATCGCATCCGGCCAGTCGAACCAGTGCACGTCCTGGCTCTCCTCGACCGGCGGCGCCGGGTCGGCGTCACCGCCATCGAACAGGTAGCGCAGGTCGAGATGGGTGTGCCCGCCGGGAACGTCGTGCACACTCACGTGGACCAGTTCGGGCGCACCGCCGACGAACCGGACGTGCATCCCGGTCTCCTCCACGACTTCGCGACGGGCTGCGTCCCACGGCGTCTCGCCAGGGTCGATGTGACCACCGGGCTGGAGCCACTTGTCGATCTTCAGGTGTCGCAGCAGCACGGTACCGCGCGGCCCGACGATGAACCCGGAACCGGTGATGTGCACCGGGTCGGCCTCGCGATCGAACGGGTTGCCCAGCCGCTCGACCTCGGCGACGAACCGATCGATGTCGGCGCGCTCTACGGCGTCGACCGCAGTGCGTTCGATCACCGAGTCGAGCACGAACTCCTTCAGCGCCGCTCCGGTGAGGCTCCCAGGAAGCACGACCCCGGAGGGTACTGGTCCGGCCGGGTCTGCGCTGGGAGCCTCGCCCCACGGGCAGGCGACGCCGCCGGTGCGAGCACGAACAGCACGGCCCCGAGCGCGGCGACCACCCACAACGCGACGCCGAGCCCGAGCTGCCCGGCGAGGAAGCCGATCAGCGGCGGGCCGAGGAGGAACCCGCCGTACCCGATCGTCGCGACGACCGCGATGCCGTGGGCAGGGCGGGCCGAGTGCTCCGCCGCGGCGCTCATCGCCGCCGGGAAGACGATGGCGACCCCGAGGCCCCAGCCCGCCATCGCGACGAGCGACAGCGGCAGCACGTTCGCCGCGAGGAGCATGACGAGCGCGCTCGACACGATCACGCCAGAGCCCCGCAGGGCGGTGACCCGCGTGATGTGCGAGAGGGTCCACGTCCCCCCGAAGCGACCGATCGCCATCGCGCCGCTGAACACGGCGAACCCGACGGCCGCGGCGCTCTCGGAAGCTCCCCGCTCGTCGTGGAGGAACAACCCACCCCAGTCGGCGGCGGCGCCTTCGCCCAGCGTGGTGCAGGCGGTCAGCAGTCCGAGGGCGACGAGACGGAACGGGATGCGGCGCGTCCGACCCTGCGGCAGTTGAGCTGGGTCCGGCTCGTGGTGCCGTGGTGGCTCGGGCAGCGCCGGGGTCATCACCAGCCCGATGCCGACAACCGCGACCGCGCCGGCGCCGACGTGGACCCAGACCGGCAGCCCGGCCGCCGCGGCGACGGCGCCGAGCCCCGCTCCGCTCAGGCCGCCGACGCTGAACGCGCCGTGGAACTTCGGCATCAGCGGCAGGCCGGTCTGCAGCTCGACTTCGTGGGCGGACGCGTTCATCGCGACGTCCCAGATGCCGAACGTCGCTCCGCCGACGAGCAGCGTCGCGGCGAGCACCGGGATCGACGGCGCGAGCACGGCGAGCAGGAACGCCGTCGAGCACACGGCCATCGCGACGACGAGCACTCGCCGGGCGCCGAAACGGTCACACAACCGACCGGTGGTCGGCATCGCGATCAGCGACCCGACGGCGATGCACAGCAACGCGACGCCGAGCTGCGGTTCGGTAGCGTCGAGCCGCTCGCGGACCGCCGGGATCCGCGACACCCACGTCGCGATCAGCAGCCCGCTCGCCGCGAACACGGCGTAGACGGGCGTCGTGCCGCGTCGAGTGACCGTTCCGGCAGAGCGACCGCCCGCAGACCGATTGGGGGTGAATCGATGCACCTCGGCCACGGTAGAGCCCCGCGCCGGGAGTTTGCCGCGTCGTATCCTGACCGCGTGCTGCCGCTCGTCGACGTCGCCGCGTTGCTCGACGGGTCCGACGTCGCAGCGGTCGCCCGCCAACTCGACCAGGCGTGCCGGCGGTTCGGCTTCGTGCGGGTCACCGGCCACGGCGTACCCAACGCGGTGCGCACCCGGCTGACCTCGCTGGCGAGCGAGTTCTTCGCCCTGCCCGACTCGGCGAAGGCGGAGATCGCGATGGAGCGCGCCGGGCCCGCCTGGCGCGGCTGGTTCCCGGTCGGTGGCGAGCTGACATCGGGTGTCCCGGACGGCAAGGAAGGGCTGTACTGTCGGCGAGGAGCTCGCTCCGGATCACCCCGCGGTCGCGGCGGGGACCCCGCTCCACGGCCCGAATCTGTTCCCCGCCGAACCAGCGAGCCTCGGACCGGCCGTGATCGAGTGGATGGCGTCGATGACCTCGCTCGGGCAGATGCTGCTGCGCGCCCTGGCGATCGGACTCGGGCTCGACGAGCACTGGTTCGACGTCCACGTCACCGGCCACCCGACGACGCTGTTCCGCATCTTCCACTACCCGCCCGGTTGGAACGCCGGCGACGATTGGGGCGTCCGCGAGCACACCGACTACGGGTTGCTGACGATCCTCGCCCAGGACGGCACGGGCGGGCTGCAGGTGCACGGGCCTGACGGTTGGATCGACGTGCCTGGCGATCCCGACGTATTCGTCGTCAATCTCGGCGACATGCTGGAGCGCATGACACGCGGCCTCTACCGCTCGACACCGCATCGAGTGCGCAACGCGTCGGACACCGGCCGTCTCTCGTTCCCCTTCTTCCTCGATCCGAGTTGGGATGCGACGGTCACCCCGATGCCGCTCGACCTCCTGGAGCCTGACGCGTCGATGGGCAGTCGAGCCCGCTGGGACGGTGCCGACGTGCACGTCTGGGACGGGGCCTACGGCGACTACCTCACGGCGAAGGTGTCGCGGGTGTTCCCCGAGCTGTTCGCCCGTCACGCGTAGGAAGCCAGCACCCACCACCGTTGCCGCTCGACGGCGACGAGATGGGCAGCACCGTCGGCCGTGACGATCTGGAACCGGGCGAGGCGGCGGTGGCGGCGCTCATCCCACCACCTCTCGTCGACCGGCCACGGGCCCGCCCAACCGGTGATCTCCAGCGGCTCGCAGTCGCCGATGATCAGCGTCACCGGGGTGGCGTTCAGCTCGCCTCGGCCACGGACCTGCACCGGCTCGCCCTCCTTGTCCGTCACGATCGCCCTGGCCGCGTCGTCGAGCACGACGGTGGGTGAAGGCGCGCTCAACGATCCTGGCCACGGTGACTGGTCGAGACGCGGCCTGAGGCGTTCCGCGGTGTCGTCGGGATCGGTCAGGTCGATGGTGGTGGCGGGCACCCAGCGGTACCGATCGCCAGGCAACCGACCTCCGCGCCACGCCGGCACGAGCACGGCCTGCTCGCCGGCCAACCCGGCCAGCCGGGTGACCGCCCGCACCGCCCGCTCGTCGGCCTCCGAGAGTCCGCCCCACAGACGGAGCTGGTCGCCGCCGTCGTGGCGCAGCTCGTCAGGATTCAGTCGCAGCAGCACGACCCCACTGGACAGCCCACCGGGCTGGTTCACCCAGCCCTCGAGCTGCCAGCGGATGCGCTCGACGATGGCAGGAGCCGACAGCCCGCTCGCCCGGTACCACACCCGTTCGCTGCGCTCGCCGTGCTCGGTCTCCGACGTGACGACGATGCGGGTGCAGACGAGGCCGGCCATCGTCAGGTTGGCGACGAGGCCATCGGCGAGCTGCTTGCCGACGAACACGAGCGGCTGGAGCTGGACGACGGGGTCGTCGAACACCCGCTCCACCATACCGGTCGGCAGGCGGCTCCTTGGCGAGCGACGGACGGTCGTCCTCGGCGCACGCGAGGCGATGGGCGTGCTCGCCCGACGGCCCGAACCGGTCGGCGATGTCGACCCGGGAGAGATCGGCAAGCATCCCGAGCGTGGTGAGCCCGAGCCTGGCGAACAGGCTGACGAGCTCGGCGTCGGCTTCGCCCGTCTCCTGCAACCAGCTCACCGGCTGCGGGGCGAGGAAGGCCTTCGCGGTCCCCGGCGGCACGATCAGCGTTCGGTCCCGCCTCGCCGCAAGGCGGGCCGCGACAGCAGAGGCGAAGCGACCGTCGGCGATGCCGACTCCGAGACCGGCCAGATCGCAGCTGGACTCGACGGCCCCCGCCACCGCTTCGACCAGTTTCACGGCCAGCTGCACGTCGCCGCCGAAGTAGCGCGACGGGCCGCGGGATTCGACGCACAACCACCCCGGTTCGACCGTCTCCAGCCGTGGCGTGAACCCCCCGATCGCCCGCACGACCGGCTCGAACATGCGGGCATCGCGGTCGAGGTCGTGGTCGAGGAGCACCGCACCAGGACAGCGCTGCTGGGCGACCCGGCGCCGCTGCCCGATCGCCACCCCGTCCGCCGATGCCGGCGGTGAGCAGGCGACCACCCGGTTCGCCTCGAGCACGATGGCCGCTGACCGGGTGGCGCCCGCGGCGACGATCGGCCAGTGCGCCCACCACACGGTGAGCATGCGGTGCCGATTGCTGACCATGGTCACGCCCTATCGTCAAGCCCATCGACCGCGGTGTCGTCGACTGCGGCCACAGTCCCGTCCGGCCCGGGCAGCCACAGTGACGCGTGGCGCGGTCGAGGCACCCGCCGCCCCGACGACGTGACAGCCATCCGCCGGCCGCGCAGCGAGCCCCACCCGTCAGCCACGCCCTCCCAGTGCGGTTCGTTCGCCACCAGTTCGATGTCGACGGAGAACGGGCTCGAGCCTCCCAGCGTGATCAGGACCGCCTCGCGGGCCTGGAGCCGTGACTGCACCCGTCGGGCCAGACCGGCGTTCAAGCGCGACGGCATCCTGGTGATGACCACCTCGAACCCGTCGACGACGGCTGCCGCCAGCTCGGCCCACGTGTCTCCGCCATGTCTCGAGGTGGCAGCTTTCCGGTTCGGGGGATCGACCCGCACGACCCGCTCCAGCGGGATGCCGAACTCCTCGGCTGCCTCCAGCCCGAACGTCGGGACGTCGACGACGGCCAGCCACGATCCCGTCGCCGTCGCCCGGACCGCCAGCGCGAGGGCGAGCGACATCGACGCCGGCCCGCCACACGCCACCGCCTTGCCGCGCACCAGTCCCCCATCGGGCAGCAACGGCACCAGCGGATCGACCACTGGAAGCAGCCGTTCACCGGCCAGCGCCGATTGCGCCAGCGTCGTGACGCCGGCCGGGGCCGAGCCACGTGCCAGGGCCGCCTCACTCATCCTCTCAGGATAGGAACGTCTGTTCGATTCGTCAATTCACGACGTTCAGCGCGCGCAAACGACGAATGGTCAGCCGCCGCCCTTGGTCTTCCAGCGCTCGCGGCCGGCTCGGCTTCGCTCGAGGAGGTGGGCTGGAACGCGCTGGGCAGCAGCCGACAGCGCCGCGTCGGTCTCTGCGTCTCCCCCGCCTGACGGCGCGGCGGCCGCCTCCTCCGCTGGTGCCTCGAGGTCCTCGAACGAGGGCGGAGCCATGCCTGGCTGCCAGTAGCGGTAGAGCGTGCGGACGATCTCGGTCAGCGGCTCGGGGCTGCCGCCGCGGGCGAGCTCGACGGTCACGATGTTGGAGTACACGTGCACAGCATCGACCTGACCGGTGGCGAACAACCGCCGGGCGAGCTCGGCAGCCGGTCGGGGTCCGAACGCATCGGCGGCCGACGTGAAGTGCTCGTGGCCCATCCCGGTCAACGCCCGGTTCAGTTCGAAGCGCACGACGCCCGGTAGCGACGACGGCGTCTCGGTGACGGCGACCAGCTGACCCATCACGTGCCTCGCCCGACCATCACATCCGCTCGTCCATCGCGCTCGACACTACCTCTGTGCCTGTTGCCCGCCTACGGTTGCCAGCCATGACGAACGCCACCCACGACGTTTCCATCGAGGACTTCTCCGCCGAGGCCACGGCCTTCCTCGACGCCAACGCCACCCCGAAGAACACCGAGCGCAAGTTCGTGTGGGGCGAGGGCTCGGACAACATCTCGATGTTCGAGGAGCGCGACACCGCGTCGGAGCAGGAGCTGCTGGCCGCCGCCCAGGAGTTCCGCCGCAGGCGCTTCGACGCCGGGTTCGGCTGGATCACCGGGCCGACCGAGTACGGCGGGCGGGCGCTCGACAAGCGCTTCCAGGCCGCCTACGACGCGATCGAGACCGGTTACGAGCTCCCGAACCAGAGCTTCTTCATGATCGGGCTCGGCATGATCGCCCCGACGATCCTCGCTCACGGGAGCGACGTGGCCAAGGACCGCTACCTCACTGCGATGTGGCGCGGCGACATCGTCGCCTGTCAGCTGTTCTCCGAGCCGGGTGCCGGCAGCGACCTCGCGAGCCTGCAGACGAGGGCCGATCGAGACGGCGACGAGTGGGTGATCAACGGCCAGAAGGTGTGGACGTCCGGCGCCCAGTACTCCGACATCGGTGAGATCATCACCCGCACCGACCCTGACCAGCCCAAGCACAAGGGCCTGACCGGATTCATCGTCGACATGCGGGCGCCTGGCGTGGAGGTGCGCCCGCTGCGCCAGATGACCGGCGGGGCCACCTTCAACGAGGTCTTCTTCACCGACGTGCGCGTTCCGGACGACCACCGGCTCGGGGACGTCAACACGGGCTGGAACGTCGCCCTGACCACGCTGATGAACGAGCGGGCGGCGATCGGCGCCGGCGCCAGTGCGAGCGGATCAGGCGGCACGATCACCCGCCTCGTCGAGATGGTGCGCTACTTCGGGCTCTCCCAGGATCCGCTCGTGCGCCAGCAACTCGCCGACGTGGTTGCGCGAGCGCGTGTCGCCACGTACACCAATGAGCGGGCGCTGGCGAAGCTCAGGATCGGCCAGCTCCCCGGCCCCGAGCTGAGCATCGCCAAGCTGTCGAGCACCCAGCTGCTGCAACGGGTCGGCGACTTCCTCTCGCTCGTGCTCGGCCCCAAGCTGATCGCCGACTCCGGCGAGTGGGGCACGTACGCGTGGAGCCAGATCGTGCTCGGCACCCCCGGCATGCGCGTCGCCGGCGGCACTGATGAAGTGATGCGCAACATCGTCGGCGAACGGGTGCTCGGGCTCCCGAAGGACCCCGGGATCGACTCGAAGTCGCCCTTCAAGGACATCAAGGTCGGCACTCAGACGGCGGCGGAGTAGCTCTTTCGGGAACGGTGTTCAACCTCAGTACCGCTTCACGTCGGTAGGGCTCTGGAAGCGGGAGGGGCGGCGGCGCCCGCGGGTCGCACAACCGATCTGGTCCCGACCGATGGGTGCCAGCATGACGGAACATCTCCGCCGGCGATGGTTGCTGCGGGAGGGAACCGCACTTTGCGGATGGCCCGCGAGGTCGGCCCACTCGTGGTGTCGGGCGCGGAAGTCGGCATCGCGTCGCGAACGGCCGAGTGCGGGAGGAACGGCACTTGGAGGATGCTCTCGGTCCGCGCCTTCCGTCATTATCGGGCGTCCTCGCGGACCAAGACGATTGCGTCCGCTCTCGGCACTTCGATGACCCCCCCGTGCTCGCTGTGCCGCAGATTGTTCGGCGACGCGTTTGTCGCACCGGCACGCCTGGCGGCGCGCCGGACGTCCTCGCCACGGGACGCCGTTCGGTGCGCGCTCGAGGCGGTCGCGGGCAGCCAGCAGCAAGGCGCTCCTCCTCGAGACGACGGCCACGCCGATCGCCAAGTCGGTCACAGCCAGGGATGAATGCCACGTGCCGATCGCCGGCTATGGAGCGGCATCACCCGACGTTCGGTGTGCGGACCGACGTCATTCTGGGCGGCCGCTCGTTCCGGGCGTCGAGGATCGCCCCGTCGGAGGTAGATCGAGTCCGGCTCTGTCCTGCCGTTCGTCTGCACGGCGGTGGGCGAGCGTGTGGGTGCGCTCGGCGATCCAGACGAACCAACGCGTTCTCCCGGTGGCTGGGGGCGCCGCTATGGGTTGCCCGAACGCGCCAGTGACAACGCGGCTATTCCCGAGTCCACCGGTCCGGACCTGGCGTGCCGGCTAACCTGACGGCCCGGCCGAACATCGCGTTCTCATGCCGCCGGGTTCATTCGTCCGGATTCGCGAACTTTTCGCGTTAATCCGCACCAAGGCGTCGCGTCCCGCCGTAGCATCGCGAAGCCCGCTTATTCCGCCGACTGCGGGCTTGTGAGGTGATGATGTCCGCCGCATCATCGCTGCGATCACTCGGATCGCACACGACGCCGTTCGACGTCCAGTCGCGTCCGGACTCGATCGCCCATCCGATCACTGCACCCAATCGGCCGATGCTCGGCTTCGTCGTCGGAACGTTGCTCGGGACGGCGTGTTGGGCGGCGATCGCATTCACGATCCTGCACGAGCCGACTCGCCGGTTGCTGGTCGCGTCGTGGCCAGCTGCCGTCGTCGTCGCCGCCGCTCTCGCCGCCCGCCTGCTGATCGTCACGCGGCGGCGGCGAGCGCGACCGGGCATCGCGACACCCCGCCTCGCCGACGTCATCGAGCTTCGATCGTGGCGCGACGCGGCGATCCGGGCGGCGAACACCCCCGGCGTCCTCAGCCCCACGGCGCCGGCCGCGACCGGGGACGGTGACGCACGTGCTGGGATGACAATCGAGCAGCACGGCCCAATCGCCGACGTCATCGGCAACGACGCCGACGATCGTGCGTAGCACACCGACAGCCGGGAAATCGTCGAAGACGAGGTCGCGGACGGCGGATACCGGTCTTCGCTCGACCGATGATGCGGACATCACCGCGAAATCGCGGTCATTGGCTTGACCCGCCCGATCACGACCCCGGCTGCGGCTGCCATGTCACCCTCCCAGCTCCGTACGTACACGACGATACGAACCGCCTCCGGCTCATCCGGGAACTACTGGGAAAACCATCCCTCGACGAGGGCGCGATGCAATACACCTAACCGCGTCGCCGAACGCCGCGCCTGTCAACACGACGACCAGCGCCATAACGGCATGTAGTTGCGCCTGCAACCATTCAACACAAGAGGCTGACGGACGCCAGTTGAGCGAAACCGCCGGACGGAAGAATGTGTCGTGTTCAGTGCGCTGTTGCTCGCCAGCCGCGACAGCGACGTGCACACGTGGCGACCAGATTTGATGAACAGGTGTGGTCGAGTCAACCAGTCGCGCATTCCCCGAGAACGCCGCCAACTCGCTCGTCGATCATCTGAATCGGGTCCCACGCGCCTCCTGCCGGTTGCTCAGCACCACGACCGTCAACCCGGAATCCACATAGTGCCGCAACATCCCGGAGACCCCGACGTTGATCCCTTCTTTCCAGTACGAACGCACCTTCCCGCCGGCATCGGTCTCGCATTCGAACCCGTAGCCCATCCAATGCACCCCCCGTTCCATTTCGCAGTGCCTGCCGTGCCGGCCCAACATCGCCTCCACCGACGCAGCCGACACCAACCGGCCCCCCACCAGAGCAGAGTGGAACGCCGCCAGGTCGCCGGCGGTCACGTGTGCCCCACCGTCGGGAGTCCCGACCGGTGGGTGAGCGTAGATGTTCGCGCCGCCAACCCACCGGCTGCTCCCCGTCCCGGATCGGGTCGACCCCCTCGGCCACGCCCGGGACCACCCGATCCATCTCGAAGAAGCCGGACCGGTCCATCCCCGCCGGTGCGAACACGTGCTCAGTCACGTAGTCCCGATACGCCGTGCCGGTCGCCTTCTCCACCATCATCCCCAACAGCACGTAGGACACGTTGCAATACCGATATCCCGTCCCAGGAGCGAAGTTGCCCGGCTTGTCGACGAACCCCGGCAACAGATCCGCGGCCTGCCGCACCAGGTAGTTCGGCCGGTCAGCGAACAACGCCTCATAGTCCTCCCCGGCCTCCTCGTCCGCGTCATCAGCGATTCCCGAGGTGTGGCTGAGCATCTGGTGCACCGTCGCCTCCGAGGCGATCGCCGTGCCCTCCAGCTCCAGGTAATCGACGACCGCGGTGTCCAACCCGAACCGCCCGCCTCCACCTGCTGCAACACGGCCAGCGCCGTGAACAACTTGGTGATCGAAGCTGTGTCGAACCGGATCTCCGGTGTCACCGGCACGCCCCAGGTGTAGCTCGCCAGGCCGAACCCCTCCACGAACAGCACCGCCTCCGGCCCCTCGATGCGCACAACCCCCGAGAACTCCTGTCGCTCAGCCAGGGCGCTCAACTCATGATGCAAGCCATCCAGGATCACCGGCGAGACGCTAATCGCCGGCCGAATCCCCAGCGGTTGGTCGGCCGCGTCAGCGCGGCGGCTTCGACGCCAACCATCGGCCCACGCTTCACAAGTCCCTGCTGCCAAACACACCCCTCATAACGCGACCGAACGACGCTCGATGCTCGCCCCGCGGGCACGCAGAACGGCATACCTGTGGAGTCAATGATGGCTCTGGCGGGTCGTAGCGCCGGGGGTGAAAATGGGGCGGGCGAGCCCGTGACGCCGTCCACCCTCTGGTCGTCGAGGCCGTTGTGGAGTCTGGTGCTGGGGTCCGACCTGGAGGGTTGCGCATTGTTGCTACGAGCACGTCGATCAGATTTCGGTTGCTACCGAGGCCCCCGGGCTGCCCACCGACATAGCGGTTGAGCGAAGGGAGGCTCGATGGACGGAGTTGTGCAAGTGCTCGATGTCGATGACGACGAGGAACGGTTGCAGCGGGTGGCTGCGATCGATGTTGCCAAGGCGTCAGGCAAGGTGTGCGTGCGGCTGCCGGGCAGCGGCGGGCGACGAGTGACGAGAGTGTGGGATGTCGAGTCGACGACGGCGGCGATCTTGGCGTTGGCCGACGAACTCGTCGGGATGCGCATCGAGCGGACGGTGATGGAGTCGACGTCGGACTATTGGCGTCCGTTCTTCTATCTATTCGAAGCCGCCGGGTTGCAGGTGTGGCTGGTCGACGCCAGGGCGGTGAAGCAGGTGCCGGGGCGACCCAAGACCGACAAGCTCGACGCTGTGTGGCTGGCCAAGCTGAACGAACGCGGGATGCTGCGCCCGTGCTTCGTGCCGCCCGCGGCGATCCGCCAGCTGCGTGACTACACCCGGTTGCGTCACGACCTCACCGAGGACCGCAAGCGGCACAAGCTGCGGTTGGAGAAGCTGCTCGAGGACGCCTTGATCAAGCTGTCGACAGTGGCCACGGACATCTTCGGCAAGTCCGGACGAGCGATGGTCGAGGCGCTGATCGCCGGCGAGCGCGACCCGCACGTGCTCGCTGACATGGCGTTGGGCAAGCTGCGTCCCAAGCACGCGGCGTTGGTCGAGGCGCTGAATGGTCGTTTCGATGAGCATCACGCCGAGCTGGCCAGGATGTTGCTTGACCAGGTTGATGCCCTCACCGATCAGATCCTGCGCCTCGGTCTGCGCATCGACGAGCTGGTCGCCCAGCTGCTCGAGACGCAGCCGCAGCCGTCGACGGATCCGTCTGCGCCGGACAGCGGAGGCGGCCTCGGCGTCATCGACCGTCTCGACGAGATCACTGGCATCGGCCGCGTCGCCGCCCACACGATCATCGCCGAGATCGGTCTCGACATGACCCAGTTCCCTTCGGCCGGACACCTGGTGTCGTGGGCCAAGCTGACGCCACGCACGATCCAGTCCGGGCCGCGTACCCGCTCGGGCAGGACCGGCAAGGGCAACCCTTACCTCAAAGGGGTGCTCGGTGAAGCAGCCGCCGCCGCAGGCAGGACCGACACGTTCTTGGGTGAGCGCTACCGGCGCCTCGTCCGCCGCCGAGGCAAGCTCAGAGCCCTCGTCGCCGTTGCCCGTTCAATCCTCGTGATCGTCTGGCACCTGCTCGCCGACCCCACCGCACGCTTCACTGATCTCGGGGCCGACTACTACACCCGCCGCATCGACAGCGACCGCCGAACCCGCCACCTCGTCCAACAGCTGCAAGCCCTCGGACATCGCGTCACCCTCACTCCCGCCGCCTGACCAGCCGTCGAGCGCGAACGACCCGAGCGGGCTCCGCCCGCCCACCTCGCCTCGCGCGCCCACGCCCGAGCACGGGCCACGATTCATTTTCCGATCAGTGGGGTGCCGTCAAGAGTCTTGTTCGGCTGGGGCGAGGTCGGTCCGGGCCGTGAGGCCCGGAGTCGGGGCGCGACGGAACGGACGTCGACGTGTTTGCCGACGTCGGTGGGAGGGATCCGGTTCTCAATGTGTGGTGTCGTCTCCTCGGGGGTCGTTGGCGGCGAGCGTCGTCGGCCCGCAACCGGAGTCAAGGTGGAGCGCCCGCAGCGAAGCGAGGACGTACGACCTTGACGCCGGCGAGGACCGGCGCAGAATTCGATAGCCGACCCCTCGGGTGGGGGTCACGGTGGACGCGGCTTCGGTCCTCGTGTCAACGAGGTGGTGGCAGCCCGCGTATCGGGTGCCTGGGCATACCTTCGTCACGCCGCCGTTGCGGGTGACATGAAGCCGTGCGGTCACGACCAGCGCCGCCCGCCAACTGTTGACGCTCGCCTACTACGGACTGCTCCCGATGAAGCTTGAGGTTGACAGACAGCAACCCTAGAGAGGACCGAACCCTCAGCGGGGAGGCTCAACCCACCGAACAACTCCACATGGCATCATTGCGGTACCGACGCTCGGCCTTCCACTTCGGCCAGCCGCGGTCGACGAGCGTTCCGCCATCACCGTTACACGCACGTCTCGTCGGCGCGGCGTCGGCGGCGTGAGGCAGCCGGGGACTTCGCCGGATATCGAGTACTCCGGCACCTGGGGTCAGCTGCGATTATGCACGGAGCCGGCTTGGGGAGAACGGTCAGGGGGCACGGAGGGCGTCGATGAACCAGTCGAACGCCGGGACCTGGGCGGGGAGTGGCTCCCAGCCGTTGATGGTGGCAACGAGCTGCCAGTAGCGCTCAACCCTGTGGTCGCTGAAGATCGCCAGCTGGTCGGCGAACGCTCGACGGTCGGCGACGGGTGCGCCGGCGTCGGCGAGCACCCGCGACACCACGGCGGCGGCCTCGGCACTTGTCGGGTCGGATCCGGCGGCACGTGCCGGTTCGGCGTGCGCCGACACGGCGGTGGCGAGGGCGGGACCGTCCACGTCGTGTTCGCCGGCCTCGCTAGGGGCGTCGCCGGCCTCGGCCATCTGGCGCATCCTGGCCCGGAATGCTGGGTCGCGGACGAGGCCGACGAGCTCGACCCAGGCCGCCACCTGCTCGGGACTGGGATCGTCGGGCAGGTCGGGCGCCCCCTCAAGCATCTTGTCGGCGACAACGGTCGCGCCCACGCCGGCGAAGGTCTCCTCGACGAGGTCGGCGATGATGCGTTGTCGCTCGTCGCGGGTGAGATTGGCAAGCTCGTTCATGGTGCGCAGCTCCTCGACGGTCGGTCGGCCGACGGCGGCGACAGCCCGGACCACCGACCGCTGAAAGCGCAGCTGGGCGATGCGGGCATCGAGGGCGACGGCGTGGGCGGTGAGCACCCTGGCCAGGTCGAGCCCGCCCTCGAGCAGCGCACGGATGGTGGCGAGGTCGACCCCCAGCTCGCGAAGGACGGCGAGCAACGACGCGGCGACAGCCGCTTGGGGACCGAACATGCGGTAGCCCGACGCGCTGCGACCGCAGTCGATGAGACCCTCGTCGGCCCAGAACCGGATCGTCCGCGCCGACACCCCGACCTGTCGAGCCAGTTGGCCGATGGTGAGCTCACCCTCCACACCGTCCAGCCTGCGACATCCAGTAACTGGACGGTCAAGCAATTCGCGCATTCGCCAGATCCTGACAGCGGTCGCGGTCCAGGACATCAGCCGGTTGCCGGATCGGGAACTGTGGACACGTCTCCGCGGTCCGGGAGTCGCAATCCGGCATCGTCGCTTCCGAGGAGCACCGGGGGCAGCACTGCGAGCGTGGGTCCCGCGGGCGTTGTTCGCGATCGACGCCCTCGAGGCAGTTGTCGAGCTGGCGGTTCGCCGCCAGCATCCCGGCGATGTCTCGACCGTCGGTGTCGCGACGGGCCGATGACCGCGGGATTGCGCCTCATCGGCTGGTCGGCGTGCTGCTCGCCGAGGCCGTGGCGAGGGATCGACCGGCGAGTCGGCCGACCCACGACATCTCCGTGGTTGTTGTCGACGTGCACGATGGACGATCGGACGATCCGGGGAGGGCCAGTGAGAGGTGCTTGACCTTCCAGCGACTGGAAGTCGCACGCTGGACGATATGAACGGTGATCTGATCTCAGCCGACGGGCGAGGCGGGGTGTCGGCCGAGGCTCTCGCGCTGAGCCTGCGTCCGCTGGTCCTGCTCACCGAGGCGATCGCCGCGTGTGTGGACGCACGCGTGTTCCGCCCGGTCGATCCCGCGCATACTGCCCGCGTGCTGTGGGCAGCGTCACACGGTGGGGTCAGCCTGGAACTCGCAGGCGACGAGGGCGCGGTGGAGGCCGAGGCCTGCTACCGCGATGCGTGGGACGCGGCTGTGGCCTGGTTCCTCGCGCCCGGCACGGATGGCCTCGAGGTGACGACCACGTCGAACCGCGAGGGGACGTACACGATCAGGATCGGCATCGCCGAGGTGTTCGTCGACGATCTGGACAGCGCTCGCGACTTCTACAGCGGGGCGCTCGGTTTACAGGTGAAGACGGACGCCGCGTACGGCCCGGGTGCCCGCTGGTTGACCGTCGTGTCACCTGAGGACGGCACGGAGTTGCTGCTGACACCGCTGAACGACGTGGCGAGGGCGCTGCAGGACAGACGGCGGGCGGACGGCACGCCGGCGGTGTCGTTCAACGTCGACGACTGCCAGCGTCGCTACGTGGAACTGCTCGACCGAGGGGTCGTGTTCGTGTCCGAGCCGCAACCGATCGGATACGGCCGCATCGACGCCGTGTTCGAGGACGGCTGCGGCAACCTGCTCAACCTCCACCAGGACGCGGCGGCCGCGAGCGGCGGCTGAGCGGCGCCGAGCCCCGAGGGAGAACTGCCATGTCCGACGAGAGTCTGCGCACCGCCGGGGTCCTGTTGGTGGCGTACCCGACGGTCGTCTTCGGTGGGGCCAGCCTGCTGTGGCACTGGATCACTCGCCGCACGACCCACTACGACCATCCGCTGCGCCGCAGCGTGTGGCGCGCCGGTCACCCCAACGCCGGAGTGCTGCTGCTGCTCTCGCTGGTCGCCATCTTCCTCGTCGATCACGCCCAGCTTGCCGACGGCTGGAAGCAGCTCGTGCGGGCCACCATCCCCGCCGCCGCGCTGCTCTTGCCGATCGCCTTCTTCCTGTCCATCGCCCGCGCGGAGGCCGAGCGACCGAACCGCCTCGTCAACCTGGCGTACCTCGGGGCGATCAGCCTGACGATCGGCACGTTCACCCTGGGCATCGGGCTGTTCCGGGCGGCGTGACGATGCGCCGAGACGACCTCGCACACCGACCCCCCGTCCCGACGGCCCCCTGGGGCCGCCAACGGGCGACAGCGTCTCGATCCTGCAGCGCGGACAGCACCACCCGTCCCGTCGACGATCGACCTCCAGCGGTGGCGGATCATCGCGCTGACCGTCGACACCCGCTGGCAGACCGGCGGCGATCGTACGCTGCTGCAACGGACAGTGCCCGGGCGAGGAGCCGAGTCCGCCCTCACGCGACAGCTTCAGGAGGAGACCGTTCGAGAGGTTTCCGCGTGATTCTGGTGACGGGTGCGTCGGGCAACGTGGGCGGCGCGCTGGTGCAATTGTTGCAGCATCGTGGTCAGCCGGTGCGCGCCCTGATCCACGGGTCGCGGCCCTCCTGGCTGGGGGACACCGCCGTCGTCGATGGCGATCTCGACGAGCCGGCGACCGTGGCACCCTCGCTGCGGGGCGTTCATTCGGTGTTCCTGCTTCCCGGCTATCGGGATATGCCCGGTCTGCTCGCCGCAGTCCGCGACGCAGGCATCGATCGAGTCGTCCAGCTGTCGGGCGGCTCGGCGGGCAGTGGTGACCTGGGCAACGCCATATCTGCGTACATGATCCGCTCGGAGCGCGCAGTCTTGGAATCGGGGTTGCCGTGGACAGTCCTTCGCCCGGCCGCGTTCATGTCCAACGCCTTGCGCTGGGTTCACAAGCTCGCCGCCGGGAACATCATGCGTCTACCGTTCGCCACGGTCCGCACGGCGACGATCGACCCTGCCGACGTGGCCGCCGTCGCCGCCGAGGCCTTGTTGTCGGAGGGGCACGACGGACAGATCTACTATCCGACCGGCCCCGAGTCCCTCACACCGGCCGACCAGGTCGAGATCCTCGCCGCTGTGCTCGGCCGCGACCTCAGGTTCGAGGCCCAGCCCGACGACGAGGCGCGGGCCGAGATGTTGGCGACCACACCCGTCGAAATCGTCGACGCCTTCTTCGACTTTTACGTGACGGGCAGCCTCGACGAGTCCGAGGTTCGCTCGACGGTGCAGGACGTCACCGGCCGAGCCGCACGCAGCTTCGAGCAGTGGGCGACAGACCATCGAGACGAGTTCCGGTGACCGCTTCGCCGTCCTACGACGACGAGCTTCGCGGGTGCACACCGATGGCGCGCCCGATCCGGCAGCACACCAACCATGCCGGGTCCGTCGAGCGGGTCGAGGTCGATCAAGCATTGCTGAGCGTGTTGACGACGGAGCACTTCACCTTGCAGGGGGCGCGCAGCGCGACGATCAGTGAGAGCTCGGCACGCGCCGCGCTGTACGTCGGCGCCGTGTCCAGCGGGCTCGTCGCCCTCGGCTTCGTCGGCAGCGACCCGTCCCGTCGGGACGTGTTCCGAGTGTTCGCCGGGGTCGTGTTGCCGAGCTTGTACGTGATGGGC
>CAVXSN010000016.1:0-210384 GCA_963764455.1 Ilumatobacteraceae bacterium | reverse complement strand
GTCAGTGGCCGAGGACTAGCTTCAGGGTGACGACGCCGACCCCGATGGCGGCCGTCGCCGCGGCGTAGGTCCAGGCGTTCCTCGCACGAACTCGAACCGATCCGACATAAGCCCCGATCCCGACGAGCTGGACGACAGCGACGACGAGAGCCGCCCACAGCGCACCAGCTTCGTCGAGAACCTCCAGTCGTCCGAGGAGCAGCATGACCGCCGGTAGAACGGCGGAAAGAATGATGGGAAGGCCATCCGCTGCGGCCCTCGCGATCCGGTCCGATCGAGCCCCGAGCCGTGCCGTAGGTGATCGCCGACGAGTTCGGCATAGAGGTGGGCAATCCACGTGGCCGCGCCCACGCCCATGGCGAGCTCCCAACCCAAACCGGACGACACGTCGTCGGCATCGATCAGCGCCAGGGCCGCGAGGACGAGGATCGTGCCATAGGACGCGGCGCTCAAGCGCTCTGCCAGACGATCACGCGGCCACCGCGCGAGGCGGGCGGAGATGTTCGCGCGAGTGGGCGTGAACCAGTCGGCAACGTGATCGTCCCGGGGCGGAGGCGCTACCCCCACGCCATCCCGTCGAGTTCAGCCGTCGGTGTCGGTTCCTTGAGACGCATCATCCGGAACGAGTTGACCAACCCGATCAGGCCGGCGAGGATCGGGACCAGGAGCGCCACCTGAAGGGCACGGGGCCTGGCGTCGGTGTTGATGCGGATGATTTCGTCCTGGACCTCCTGCGGTTGGCTGCTGAGCTGCGCCTCGAGCTGTGTGTTGCTCATCAGCTGAGCATCTTCCTCGAGCGCGTCGGCGACGAGCTGTTGGTCGGCCGGAGGCAGTACCGTGCTCGACTCGGCCTCGTTGGTGAACGTCAACGACAACGTCGCCAGCATGATTCCCCCGGCCATGGCCAAGCCGAACGACAGACCGAACGAACCCGCTGCCGAGTTCACTCCCGCGGCCTCGCTGATCCGCTCCTCCGAGATCGGGGCCAGCGTGTAGTTGTTGAGCTGGGACACCAACAAGCCCAGTCCCGATCCGGCGACCAACAACGACACCACGAGCGCCCAGCCGGACTCAGCCCGCGGCACGATCGGGATCAACGACACCGTGCCGACCGTGAGCAGGAGGAATCCCAACCGGACGAGGCTGCTCGGGCGCCACTTGCCCGCCTGCTTTCCAGCGAGCAACGCCACTCCGAACATGCTGAGGGACAGCGGAGCGATCGAGAGACCGGACAGCATCGCGTTGTACTCGAGCACCATCTGCAAGAAGATCGGCAGGGTGATCATCAAGCCACCAAGGGCGATCTGCTGCATCATCTGCTCGGAGATTCCGAGCCTGAAGTGCTTGGATCTGAACAGGTCAGGGTCGAGCAGCGTCAGCTTTCCCGCACGATGACGGTGCACCAGCCAATACCCGAGCGCCGCCATCGCGACGACTCCGATCAGCAGCAGCGCTCCAACCCACTCGCCGCCTTCCTGCCACACCAGGATGCCGAGCACGATGCCGCCCATGCCGAGGACGGACAGAACGGCACCCACGGTGTCGACGCCACGAGGTCCCGTGTAGGGCACATCGACGACAAGTTTGATGCCAGACAGCACGATGGCGATGACGACGACCTCGAGCAGGAACCCGACGCGCCACGACATGGTTGTGGTGATGAAGCCTCCAAGCAGCGGTCCCACCGCGGCGGCGATCGCGGCGGCGGCGCCAACGAGGGCATAGACCTTCTTCTGAGCAGCCCCTTCGAAGTTGCCGTGGATCAGCGACTGCATGGCGGGCAACAGGAGCGACGCCCCGAGGCCTCCAAAGATTGCCCAGCAGATGATCATCGTCGTCAGGTTCTGCGTGACGGTCATCGCCACGGCACCGACGGCGTACCCGAGCAGGCCCAACACGTACGCCTTCTTGCGCCCGATGAGATCGCCGACCTTGCTGCTGATCAGGATGAATGCGGCGGAAACCAACGCCTCGAGGGCGATCGTTGCCTGTACGCCGCTCACGGTCGTATCGAGGTCATCCACCACCGCCGAGATCGAGACGTTCATCAGCGATGTGTCGAAGACGAGCACGAACATCGCCGCGGCAAGCAACAGCCCGAGCCGTGAAACGGACGCGTCGGTTCCATCGACTTCAGTTCGCGCTGCGGCCGTCACCGATCCCTCTTTCGGTTGAGGTGTTGCGGCTCCTACGATCGCCGCGGTTCGGGTGGCACGGTACCATCCCAGGTCACGCACGTCACACGGGCTGAACGCGACGCCGAGGTCGCCGATGATCCGGTCCACCTGCACCAGCAGCGCGGCATAGCCGAGCCACTCGCCCTCTACTTGCGCGTCACCTGACTCGCCGTGGTCCAGGGCCAGTCGTGCTCGCCGAAGCGCTCCATGCAGGCACGCCTTTCGCCGGGTCTGCACCTCCGCAAGCGATCGGGCGACGGAGTCGTCGTCCGCCTCACCGAGGACGTTCCGTACCGACGCGCGCACCGCCCCCGCCAAGGCGATGAAGAGCGCCCCCATAGCGGGCATCGCCGGATGCGCCACCCCAGCGAGGCGAGCATGATCGTCGAGACCACGCGAGATCACCGAGACGCCGATGGCCGTTCGCTCGAGGCGCGGCATGATCTCTTCGTAGCGACCGAGCACGTCGACGTGGCGTCGATCGCGGACGTTCCACTGAGCGGTCTCCCGACTGCTGCCGACCGCCTCGGCGGCCTGGCGGACCAGTCGCTCTCGAGCCGTGCGCGCGGTCCGCCGCCACTCGGCGGTTTGGTCCGTGGACCAGGGCTGCTGGAGCCCAGCACCCATTGTCTCGAGCACGTCGCCGAGGCTTGCCGCCAGTCGCTCCACGGTCTGGCGGGCATCTACCAGTCGTGACGCCGGCAGGACCAGCGAGACGACGATCCCGACACCAGCGCCGATGATCGTGTCGACTGCCCGCTGCCAGGCGGAGCTCTCGGGGCTCACCGACGCGGCGGTGAGTACCACGAGGCCGCTGATCGGAACCTGCCGCGCCGCCGAAGGCGGGAGCCGTAGCACGAGCTCGGCGACTCCGAGTGACACGGCGACGAGGACGGCCACGGTGAGCGCGTTCCATTCGAGGGCGTCTCCGATCGCCAAGGCGAGGAGGACGCCGAGCACCACCGCGGCACTGCGCTGGATTGCCGCGCGCACCGACGACCGCACCGACACCTGGACCACCACGAGGGACGTGAGCGGGGCGAGCACCGGGTCCGGCACACCGGTGACCAATCCGGCGATCCACCACGACAGGCCGGCCGCCAATGCGGACTTGCCCACGACGCCGATCTCGGTGGACGTCGGCCGTGTCCACGAAACGGCGTCGGCCACGCGCTGCCACAGCTGACGAGTACGACTGCCGGACGGTTGCGAGGTCACGGGTCTCCAAACCGCCGTCACCGATTGCGGCCCATCGGCAGCATCGTAGGCGCGCCCGATCGGCACCAGGCCAGCTGGTACGCCCAACCACCCGGTCGTGGGTGGGCACCAGCCACCCCGGTCATTCGTAGCGTGGTGTGGTGACCATGTATTCGAAAGGGAGCTCCAGGTGACGGACGAAGCAGAGCCGATGGGACCGATCAGCTATCTGATCGTCGAGTTCCCTGGCAACAAGATGACGGGTGAGGGATTTCCCGCCCTGATCGATCTCGTCGACCGGGGCGTGATCCGGATCCTCGACCTGAAATTTGTGACCTGTCGCGACGATGGTTCGGTGCAGGCCATCCAGCTTCGGGAACTCGACACAGAGGGTCACTTCGACCTGACGATCTTCGAGGGCGCGTCGTCGGGAATCCTCGATCAGTCCGACTTCGACGATGCCGGCAAGGCGCTCCGGCCGGGCTCGTCGGCGGGCATCTTGATCTTCGAGAACCGGTGGGCGACCACCTTCGTCGACGCCCTGCGCCGCGGCGGTGGGGAATTGGTCGCGGCCGGCTACATCCCGCTGACGGACGTCGCCGCCTCGCTCGACGCAACCGAGTGCCGCGGCAGACCCCTGATCCGGCAGACCACAGACAAGAAAGGACGAGGACATGCCAGGACTGCTGAGAGGTGTCGCCCGCACGGCGGTGGTGGCGGGCACGGCGACCGCGGTGTCCAACCGTGTCTCGCGGCGACAGGCCAATCGCTGGACGCAACAGAGCGAAGCCCAGGCGTACGAGCAGCAGCAGCAGCAGTACTACGCGCCGCCGACCGCAATACGCCCAGCCCGCTCCTGCTCCGGCTGCGGCACCGGATCCGATCGAGCAGCTGAAGGAGTTGGCCGAGCTCAAGAACCAGGGGATCCTCACCGACGCCGAGTTCCAGGCCCAGAAGGCGAGGATCCTCGCCTCGTAACGGCCGGCGTCCTGCCGCTACTCCGTTGGGACTTGGATCTCGACCCTCTCGACGCCGCGGGTCGGGCCCGTCAGCGTCGTCAGCGGCTGACCGGCAAGGTGCGCTTCGATCAGGGCGGCGATGAGTTCCGGCGAGCTGTAGTTCAGGGCATGCGCCCCGGGCACCTGCACGACGTCGATGTGCGGGAGCCCCGCGAAGACATGGGCTCGGTCGATGCGCACGAGCGGGTCGCGATCGCCGGCGATCACCAGCGTGGGCACGAGCAGGTTTCGGACACGCTCGAGCGTGGGATAGCGGGTCATCGCCTTGAACAGCGACCAGCTCCGGTACACGCCGAATCGGAGGTAGTCGCGGACGGCGATCGGCACCATCGACACCGGTTCGCGGACGCTGTCGGCCGCCATCTGCCAAAGCGCTCGACCCAGCGGTTGGTTGTTCGGACCCCCGGCGGGCGAGACCAACACGGCTCGCTCGATGCGGTCGGGAAACTTGGTCGCCACCTCGATGATGATCGGGCAGCCCAACGAGTTGCCGACGAACGTCGCCCGCTCGACTCCAACCGTGTCGCAGTACGAGACCAGCGCTCGGGCAAGGCCCGACACGTCGAGCGGCTGGTCCGGCCGGATGCTGCGCCCCATTCCCGGGAGGTCGGGCACGAAGGTGCGGTGACGCGGCGCCAAACGGGCGGCCGTGGGCTCGAGGTACGTGCCGGAGATCCCGAACCCATGGACGTGGACGATCGCGTCGGCTCCCGTGCCGGCGTCGACACAGACACGGTGGTAGACGGGGAGTCCGTCGACGATGACCCACCCCGGCACGAGGGGAGGCACCGGGCCGCGGGTCACGTACAAAGCGGCCCGGTTGCGCAGGTTGAACATCGTGCCAACTCCTTGTCGTCTCACCCGTCGAGGACCGTTGTGAACGACCGTACGAAGGTGCTGGGTGGGCGGTGACCACCCTCGGCCGGGTGGTTGCCGAGGTTCACACGCCGTTCACCTTCGCGCCGCCATCTGATCGCTTCCACCCTCGCCTGGGTGGTGCTCGCCCACCCGTCGACGGGACATTGTCGTAGCGGACGAAAGTTGCGAGAGGCCGGCGCGCGAAAATGGCTGATGCGGTGACGAACACGAAACCGAGGAGACACGAGTGACCAATGCAACCGACGTGATCAACGCGGCTGCCGACGCAGCGCCGACCGACACCCACCTGTCGACGGAGCAGATCGCGGAAGTCCTCCGGCTGCTCAAGGGCTCGGACAGCGTCGAACTGAAGCTGAGCGTGCCGGACACCAACCGCCGATCGGCCGTCGCGAGTCTCGGCATCGACGCGCTCGATGCGCAGATCCGGCAGGTCGCCTTCTTCGATACCCCGGACCTGACCCTGAACAGAAATGGCGTCGTGGTTCGGGCGCGCCGCGTCCAGCGCAAGCCCGGCGATTCGATCGTGAAGATCAGACCACTCGTGCCCGACGAGGTCCCGCCCGCGGTGCGCAAGTCGGCGGCGTTCGGCGTCGAGGTCGACGCCATGCCGGGCGGCTTCGTCTGCTCGGGCACGATGAAGGCCGAAGTCGACGATGCGACGGTCAAGGAAGCGATGGCCGGCGGACGGCCACTTCGCAAATTGCTCAGTAAGGAGCAGCGAGCGCTCTTCTCGGCGTACGCGCCGGAGGGTCTCCAATTGGACGATCTCCGCATCCTTGGCCCGATCAACGTCCTGAAGGTCAAGTGCTCGCCCGAGGGCTACGGTCGCCGCCTCGTTGCGGAGCTCTGGCTCTACCCCGACGGTTCCCGCATCCTGGAGCTGTCCACGAAGTGTGAGCCCACAGAGGCGTTCAACGTGGCCGCCGAGACTCGCGTGTTCCTCGGCGAGCGCGGCATCGACGTGCTCGCCGAGCAGCAGACCAAGACCAAGACCGCGCTCGAGTTCTTCGCCGCGGAGCTCCAGGGCACCGGAGGTAAGTGATGACTGCCACCACGACAGCGACGGCGACGCCGGTCGAGAACACGACCGACTGGTACCGCCTGTCCGCCGACGATGTGTGCCGGCAGTTGGACGTCGATCCCGCCGTCGGTCTCAGCGCCGCCGCGGTGCTCGAACGGCGACAGCAGTACGGACCGAACAAGCTCGCCGAGGAGGCCAAGGAGCCGGCATGGCGGGCCTTCCTGCGTCAGTACCGCGACCTGATGCAGTTGGTGCTGCTCGGCGCGGCGATCGTCAGCATCGTCGCCTTGCAAGATTTCTCGACGGGCCTGGTGGTCATCGGCCTGACGGTGCGTCAACGCGTTGATGGGATTGCATCAGGAGGGCAAGGCCGCCGAGAGCGTCGCCGCCCTGCGGCAGATGTTGATCATGACGGCCGGTGCCCGCCGCGACGGGCAACTGGTCGAGATACCGGCTGAGGAACTGGTGCCAGGTGACATCGTCGGTTTCGAAGCCGGAGACAAGGTCCCCGCCGACGGCCGGATCCTGGTCGCGGCGACCCTGGAGATCGAAGAGGCCGGACTCACCGGCGAGAGCACGCCCGTCGCCAAGAGTGTCGATCCGGTCACCGTCGAGAAGGCACCGCTCGGCGACCGGGTCGACATGGCCTACATGAACTCGCAGGTGACCAGAGGCCGCGGCGAGATGGTCGTCACGGCGACCGGGATGTCGAGCGAGGTGGGTCACATCTCCGGAATGCTGAGCGGCGTCGAGCAGGAGAAGTCGCCACTCACCAAGCAGCTCGATCAGCTCACGGTGATCATCACGATCATGGCGGCGGGAGCCCTGGCGCTGATCATCATCTTGGGGCTCGCCCGCGGCGAGGACTTCGATTCGCTGTTCCTGACCGGCATCACGCTGGCGATCGCCGCGATCCCGACGGGCCTCCCGGCCGTGGTGACGATGCTGCTCTCGGTCGGGACGCAGCAGCTCGCTGAGCAAGGAGCGATCGTCAAGCGCCTGAAGTCCGTCGAGACGCTGGGCTCGACATCGGCGATCTGCTCCGACAAGACCGGAACCCTCACGCTCAACCAGATGACGGCTCGCGAGCTCGTCATCGTCGGGCGGCGCTTCAGCGTCGACGGTGAGGGATACTCGACGACCGGTCGCATCCTCAGGGTGGCGGGAACCGGCGACAGCTCGCTCGAGCCGTTCATGCTGCCGATGGCGCTCGCCAACGATGCCGTCATCCGCGACGGGGCGTGCATCGGAGATCCGACGGAGGGTGCGCTCGTCGTCCTCGCCGCCAAAGGTGGGCTGGACGTCGAGGAGACCCGCAAGACGTATCCCCGCGTGGGCGAGGTGCCATTCGACGCCGAGTACAAGCTGATGGCGACGTTCCACGAGATGGACGACGATGGACGCAAGGTCGTGCGCTGCTTCGTCAAGGGCGCGCCGGACGTCCTGTTGGCGCGCTCGTCGCACTATCTCGACGCTGACGGATCGCCGGTGCCGATGGGCGACGCGACGAGTCAGGTCCTGGCCGAGAACGACCGCCTGGCGGGCGACGGACTTCGGGTCCTGGCGGTTGCCAGGCGCGACTTCGACCAGGCTTCGTTCGACCCGTCGTCCGACCTGTTGGCGCTCGTCACCGATCTGCAGCTGCTCGCCCTCGTCGGGATCGTCGATCCCGCCGCGCAAAGAGGCGAAGGACGCCATCGCCCTGTGCAAGGACGCCGGCATCCGCGTCCGCATGATCACGGGCGATCACGCCACCACGGCGGCGGCCATCGCCGGCCAGCTCGGCATCTACGGAAAGGCGCTCACCGGCGCCGAGTTCGCCGCGCTCTCCGACGACGAGCTGCGCGCCGAGGTCGACGACATCGGCGTCGTCGCCCGGGTCGCGCCCGAGGACAAGGTTCGTCTCGTCAGCATCCTCAAGGGGCAGGGCAACATCGTCGCGATGACGGGCGACGGCGTCAACGATGCGCCGGCGCTCACCAGGGCGGACATCGGCGTGGCGATGGGGATCACCGGCACCGAGGTCACCAAGGACGCCGCCGAGATGATCCTCACCGACGACAACTTCGCCACCATCGTGACCGCTGTCGAGGGTGGGCGGGGTCTCTACGACAACTTGATGAAGTACGTCCGGGTGCAGATGATCATGCTCGCCGGCTTCATCTTGCTCTTCGTCGGCGCCGGGATCTTCACGATCGCCAACGGCACCCCGCTGCTGCCACTGCAGATCCTGTGGATCAACTTCGCCATCGACGTGCTGCTGGCCTTCGGCCTCGGCTTCGACGCGCCGACTCCGGGGCTGATGAAGCGGCGGCCGCGATCGCCCGACGAGCCCGTCATCGCACCGACTCTCGGTGTCCGGTTGGGCATCGCCGGACTGCTCGATCGCCATCGGCACGCTCGCCGTCGTGGCGTGGGGTGAGGACCGCTATGACCTGGCGACCGCCACCACGATGGGGCTGACCACGATCTCGCTGCTCCACATCGTCGCCGCCCTCGAGTGGCGGGATCCGCTGAAGAGCGTGTTCAACCGGGCCACGATCGCCAACGGAAGGTTCAACCTGCTCCTGCTGGCGGCGCTGGCGCTCACCTTCCTGGCCACGACGATCGATGGTCTCAACACACTGCTCGACACCGTCCAGCTCGACGGCCACCAGTGGCGCGTCTGCCTCGTCGCCGTGATCGGCTACTTCGTCCTGGCGGAGCTGGCCAAGCTCGTCCTCCGTCAGATCGATCGCCGGCGCGCCTGATGACTGCCTGACTGAAACTGGGGGATCGACGTGCGCCATCATTTGGCGCGGTGACAAGCGCAACGAGCAGCGAGACCCCTCGCCAGACCGTCGAGCGTTCGCCCGCTGACGTGTTGCGCATGGTCGTGGCGGCCGCCGCGGTGCTCGTCCGTCCTGGTCGTCGAGTGGTTGTTCGGCGACACCCTGGTGGCGTTCACGTCGGATCTCCTCCGCGGACTCGACGCCCTGCCGTCCTGGATTGTCGACGCCGTCGTGCTCGGCACACGGGTCCTCTGGGTGATCGTTCTCGGGGTCTTCTGTGGTGGACGCTCCACGGGCGTCAGTGGCGAATGCTCGCCACCGTCGCCGCTGCCGGGCTGGTCGCCGCGTCGCTGGTCACCTTGCTCGACGGTCTGATCGAGACCGATCCCGGGCAGGTCCTGGTCGACGTCGGTGTCGATGTCGGTCCGCTGACGAAGGAAGGGTTTCCGTCGACTGCCGGCATGGCCGCCGTGGCTGGGGTGTTCACCGCTGCCGCGCCCTGGCTCGGCCGCCGGTGGCGTCGGGCGGGATGGACGCTGATCGCCGGCTTGATGGTGACGGGATTCGTGGACTCTCCCGTGGCGTTCGACTCGATTCTGGCCGTGTTGGTCGGCTGGCTGTCCGGTGCCGCCGTGCTGGTGGTTGTCGGGGCGCCATCGCGGCGACCGACGTTGCAGGCCGTCGTCGACGGACTCGACACCGTGGGAGTGCCGGTGCGGCAACTCGAACAGGCCGCCGTCGATGCCCGCGGATCGACGCCATACCTCGGTGTCGACGCCGATGGCTGCAAGCTGTTCGTCAAGGCGCTCGGCACGGACGAGCGCAGCGCCGACGTGCTGTTCCGTCTCTACCGTCGCCTCCAGCACCGCAACTTCGGAGACGAGCGGCCGTTCCGCACCTTGCGACGCGCCGTCGAGCACGAAGCGTTCGTCGCCCTCGTCGCGCAGTCGTTGGGTGTGCGGACGCCGAGCGTGCGCGGGCTCGCCACGGCGAATCCGAACGCCTTCGTCCTTGCCTACGACGCCATCGACGGCAGGTCGCTCGATCGCGTCGAACCGAGTGAGGTCACCGACGAGGTGCTGGCGGCCATCTGGCACCTGGTCGGCGAGTTGCGCCTGCATCGCATCGCCCACCGCGACCTCCGCTTGGCGAACGTCTTTCTCGACGACGGCGGTCATGTGTGGCTCATCGACTTCGGCTTCAGCGAAGTGGCCGCCTCGGATCTGTTGCTGGCCACCGACGTCGCCGAACTGCTCGCCTCGTCCAGCCTGTGCGTCGGCCCCGAGCGAGCTACGGCCAACGCCGCGAGCACCGTCGAGCCTGCGACACTGGCGCAGGCTCTCGATCGACTGCACCTCTGGGCGCTCAGCGGCGCGACCCGGACGGCGATCAAGAGCCGGCCAGGTCTGCTCGACGCCCTACGGAGCGAGATGGCTGCGGCGATCACCGACACCCGAGCCGTGGCCCCTGACTGAGCGCGTGACGCCTCCCGTGTCGATGAACCTCGGGTGGCTGATCGTCGCCGGTGTCGGGCTCGTTCTTCTCGCGCTGTCGATCCACGAAGCACGCAGGCCGTCGATCAGTCCCGCCGAATCCCGAGTGTTCCATGCCATCAACGGGCTGCCAGACCAGCTCTACCCGATCCTCTGGTTGCCGATGCAGTTGGGCAACCTCGTCGTCGGCACTGGTGCCGGCCTGGCGGTCGCCCTCGTTGACGGCGACCTCGTCGTGGCCATCGGAACGGTTGTCGGCGACGGTGCTCAAGCTGGTCACCGAACGGATCGTCCGCAAGGAGATGGCCGACTACCTCGTCGTGCGTCAGCGGCCCGGAACCAGCCAGGTCGGCGCACTGCTGCGCGGTGATGTTCCGGCGTCGGGACCGAGCTTTCCCTCGGGGCACGTCATCCTCGTCGCAGCCGTGGGCGTGCGTCGTCGCACCGTCCCTGCCCATCGAGTGGTGGTGGGTGCCTTGCGTCCTCACCGTCCTCGTGATGGTCGGGCGCGTGTATGTCGGCGCCCACAATCCCCTCGATGTGACGGCCGGGCTGGGTGTTGGCCTGCTGCTCGGCGGCGTGCTCGCCACCTTCGCCGCTTCGTGAAATGAGGCGGCGGGACTCCTGCACAGCGTGTGGCAGGTCGACGTGTACCATCCGGTGGGGATGTCCGCCCTGACGATGAGGAGGATCAATGGCGACGCTCACCGTTTGGAAGTTCGACTTCCCGACTGCAGCCGAGGAGGCCGAATCGACGCTCGAGTCGCTGTCGAAGCAAGGTCTCATCACCATCGTTGACGCGGCGACGATCAGCTGGGCGTGGGGCAGCAAGCCGAAGACTCGCCAGCTGCACGGCCTCACCGGCTAAGGTGCACTCGGCGGTGCCTTCTGGGGGCTGCTGTTCGGCTTGCTGTTCTTCGTCCCGTTCCTCGGGGCGGCGGTGGGTGCTGCGGCCGGTGGCATCGGGGGCGCGATGCGAGACGTCGGCATCGACGACGACTTCATCACCACGGTGCGCGCGAAGGTGACGCCGGGGACGTCGGCGCTGTTCGTGATGACCAGCGACGCGGTGTTGGACAAGGTCAGCGACGCCTTCGCCGGCCTCCATGCAGAGCTGATCGAGACCAATCTCTCCGAAGCGGAAGAGGCCAAGCTCCGCGAGGCATTTGCCGAGGATTGACCGTTCGACCAGCTCGGTCGTCACTCCGTCCGCGTGCCTCGCGGTACGGTAATGGTGGCGGGTAGCACCCGGCGGGCATGTCCGTGCTCGACATCATGGGAGACTTGTGGCCGTGGCAGAGCGACCCGAGCTGCCTGATGTGTTGCTGCGACGGCTCCGGGGCTTGCTCGACGGCTTTCCCGAATGCGTCGAGGAGCGTGCCTGGGTCGGCGTCCGATGGCGGGTGGGTCAGGCCACCATCGCCCATGCCTTCGGCGGCGAGGACGAGCTCTTCCGGATCACGTTCCGCGCCGAGCCCGACGAGGTCCTGGCCTTCGAACACCTTGGTCTGCCGTACTTCAAGGCGAGCTGGGGCGGCAATGTCGTCGGGATCCTTCTCGATGGCGACACCGACTGGTCGGAGTTGGCGGAGCTGTTGACCGACTCCTACTGCATCCAAGCTCCCCGCGATTGGCGAGACTTGTGCAACGGCCGGCTTGAAGCATCGGTTGCCCAACCGTTGGCGTGGTCGAGGCGCGCCGCATGCAGCGGGCCAAGAACGCCACCGCCGCCAGCTGCGCTCATCGAGCAGCGGTCGATCAGCTCGGACGACCAGCGGTGTCGACGGCGACGAGTCGAACACGGACATGACAACCTCCCGGACGAGGGCACCAGCGAGCGATGCGTGATTCTGGGCGGGCGGCGACGGGGTCGGCACGGTCGGTGAGGGGCTGATTAA
Source organism: Ilumatobacteraceae bacterium (assembly GCA_963764455.1). Taxonomy (GTDB): domain Bacteria; phylum Actinomycetota; class Acidimicrobiia; order Acidimicrobiales; family Ilumatobacteraceae; genus Desertimonas. The sequence goes on along the minus strand of CAVXSN010000016.1, from coordinate 197,929 downwards.
TCGAGTGCCGACGCGGCGGCACTCGTTATGGTCTCGGTGGGTTTCGGGGGAACCCACTGATTGACAGGGGTATCATGTCTCGATTTCGTTCTCGCGCGATTGCTCGCCGCCGGAGCGGCTTCGCTGGTGTTGACAGGTTTGGCGGCTGCCGACACGACGGGAGCCACGACCGCGACTGAGCCTGAATCGGCAGAAGAAGAAGTTGCCACCGCGTCGACTTCACCGACAATGGAGGAACTGTCCGCTGGCTGGACGAACTGGAGGGGCGACGCTGGCCGCACGGGCGTAGCCGACGCCGGTCCCACCGGAGAGCCGGTCCAGTTGTGGCGCGTCTCCGCCGACGGTATCTGCGATCCGCCGCCGGCGGTCGTGGGCGGGGTTGTCTACGCCCCGTGCATGGTCGTCCTGTACGCCCTCGACGCTGCCACCGGCACGGAGCGCTGGCGGTTCGCGGGAACGAGTCTCGGTGAGGTGACGGTGGGGGGCGACCTCGTCTACGTCAACGACCAGGAGCCAGGCGGCCTCATCGACTACCCGACGACCGTTCTGCGCGCTCTCGACGCGGCAACCGGGCAGGAACGCTGGAACGCCGCAGTCCTCGGCGGTACGTCGGCGGTCCTCGACGATGGAATGTTGGTGATCGGGACGGGCGATGGTTTCCTGCTCGGGCTTGACCCGGCGACCGGCGCCGAGCGCTGGCGCTTTCAGGTCAGCACGCAGGGCGCCGCGCACCACCCGGCGCTTGCGGACGGGATCGCCTACGCCGGCGGCGACGACGGTGGCTTCTTCGCCGTCGATGCGACGCATGGGACGCTGCTGTGGCGCGGTGACACCGGCGACGATCTGTCCGGGACAGCCGTAGTCGCCGAGGGTGTCGCTTACGCCGGCGCTACCGCGGACGGTGGGCATCTCTACGCCTTCGATGCCGCGACGGGCGAGCCTCTGTGGCGGACCGACGGAGCGCTGATCTCTCCGGCGGTGCTAAATGGGGTTGGCTATTCCGGTGGCCCAGCCGGCACCGTTATCGCCTTTGACACTGCCGACGGGACGGAGCGCTGGCAGACGGAAGTCGGCGGGTTCGTCCGCAACATCGCAATCGCGAACGACGTGATCTATGCCCTCAGCGATGACGCAGGCACGGGGAAGGCGGCGGTGTTCGCGCTGAACGCGGTGACGGGCGACCAACTCTGGAACTTTCCCGCCGCCAGCGCGGTCGACGGCGGCGTTGCCGTCGACGGCGGCGTCGCCTACATCAGTACGGAGTTCGACGGCACCTACGCCATCGGCGGCACCGATCAAGGCGCCGTCGCCGCTACAACATCGCCGCCTTCAAGCTCGCCGGACACGGCAGCAACCACGGCCAGTTGACCATTCCGGGCGGGGCTGACGCGAAGCCCCAGCGCCGGGGCATTGGCTGGCAGCACGTAGTCAGCGATCTGTCGTCGCCCCCTGACCGTTCTTGACGAATCGCGAGCGCGACGCCAAGGCGCCCGATCTGCCGTGACTTCGCAGCCATGCGGAGGCGTGTCGCCGACCGAACGGCGTCCTGGGATGTCAGGTAGCGCCCGAGTGCCGGCGTTCGATGACACCCTCGTCGGCGTTACTCGGCGTCGTTTCCGGATACCTTCCCGCACGCGACACCCAGACCACGAACATGAGGTCCGGCGCAGTTCGGGTTCGACCCTTGCCGACCGCTCTCCGTGGCGGGCGGACGGGCTAGCTTTCGGCCGGTGTGCCCGTCTGGCTCCCCACCGTTGCTCGAGTGATCGGTCGCCGCCGTCGCAAGTCAGTCTCACCGCGCACATCGCGGCCGATGGGATCGCGGTGCGTCACCTCCCGGCGGCATCGGGCACGGGCGTTCGGGATTGTCGGCATCACGCGGTGGCATTGCCGTGGGCGCGATACCTCACGGCGTCGACCAGGGCTCCGACTGGTACGCGCACAGGACCAGTGCGCTCACGGGCTCGGTCTGGCATTCGGCGCCGATCACCTGCATCCGCATCGAACCGAAGTCGATGCCGCGGCTGTTCTGGAGCGCCTCGAGACTTGCCGTGATGTCGTTGCGGACCGTCCACTCGTCGGTGCCCTCGTGCTCGACGAACAGTCCTCGACCGCTGTCGCGGTCCTGCACCCAGCCAACCCCGGACCACGCGGCCTCGCCCGGTGTGCTCGTGCGCCACTCGGCGTAGACCACGTAGAGGCGGTCGCCCCACTTCGCTCCTTCGGGTTGCGGGCAGCGCCGGGACTCGACGACCGAGCTGCCCGGCGGGATCACCGAGCTCAGTTTCACGAGGTTGAAGTTGGCGGCGCCGACGCTGATCAATGCCTGGTCGAAGGCGGCGAGCTCCGTCGCGGCACGCCCGATCGCTGAGGCGACGTGAAGGATCATCGCCGCGCCCCAACGATGGGGAGCGACTGGTCGACGTCGACGGTGCTCGGCCCGACGGTCGCGGCCCGGCGCTCCCTTCGCGCGAGAAACGCCCCGGTGAGCCTGCCGAGGCCGTACTCATACAGCGCGGCCCCGAGGTTCGTGCCGACGAGGAAGATCAACGCGTCGCTCGAATCGACAGAGTCGCTGACCAGCGCCGTTCCGAACGCGCCGGCGTAGTAGGGCGCCTCCTTGGCTGCCTCGGTGACGACGTAGCCCGCCATCGACGCGGCGCGCATCGCCCGTCGGGTTCCGGAACGCACCCGGACGATCTCGTACGCCGCCTTCGACATCGCATTGGTACTCGTACCGGTCGCTTCGAGCAGCACCCAGTTGACGATGAGGTTGCTCCGCAATGCCGACAGCCACACGACATACGTGGCGGCCAGCAACACCAGCAAGGAGCCGTGCGACGCACCGTCCAGCATCCGCGACGCAGCGAGCAGGCCGCCGCCAATCGTCACAAAGACCTCCAACGCCCCCGTGGACGCCACGGTGGCCGCAGCGGTGACGATCCAACGCCGACGCGGCCCCGAGAACGCGGCGATGCGGTGCTTTGTGACCACGCTCGACCCTAAGTACCGGGGCGTTCACGGCGATAGCGGGGTATCCCTACATCTCTGACAGAACACCAGCGGCGAGCGCGCCTCGACGCGCCCGCTCGAACGACTCGAGGCGCTCGAGGTACCACCGATCCACGCGCGACTCCTGACACACGAGTGTCCGATACCGCGCGTACGCAAACGTGCCGCCCGACCCCGCGTGCGCGTCCTCGAAGTGCCGCACGTGAATATCGCGAACCCTATCCACCCGGCGATCGAGGACGCGGACCGTCGGCGTTATCCCCGTCGTTTGCGGACACTGCCCACCGAGTGCTCTGTGGGCCAGTCTTGTGGCACGTCGCCGATCATCGCGAGCATTCGGCGTTGGCCTTCGAATCTCGTTCGGCCGAGGGCGCCTGCGACCGATGCATCAGCCTGCAGCCCGTACTCGAGCGCGGACATCATCCACATGTGCGACTGCTCTGTCCCATCCGAGCGCCTCATGACAACACGCTCGGATCGGTGCCTTGTCGCGCACGGCGCGCGTCCTCTTGGTCCGCGAAAGTGCCCGCGTGCTGGGCCAGTTCTTTGCCTTGATCCCAGGTGATCGACTCGAAGACCCGCTGTGGTAGTGCCCGGATCTTGGCGGTGAGCGCTGTGCGGGTCTGGGCGGCGGTGTGCCCGTCGGGCAGGCCGGCGAGCATCACGATGCCGCTGGCGCGTTCGACCAGCGTGGCGATCGCCGACGTGGCCGGGGTGCCGATGATCAGATCGCCTTCCCAGTGACCGGGCACGGCACGGTCGGCGACTTCGGCGGGTCGTTCGCTGATCATCGTCATGTCCACGATCCGACCCGTGTTGACGGTGCGCCCGTGCGGCTTGCGTTTCTCGCGGCCGGTGCGCAGGTAGCGGGTCAATTCCTTGCGCAGCCCGCCACGTCCCTGTACGAACAGGGTCTGGTAGATCGTCTCATGCGACACCTGCATCTCCGGATCCTCAGGGAACTCGAGCCTCAGCCTGCCTGCGATCTCCTGTGGCGACCACTTCAGCTCGAGCTTGTCTTCGACGTAGCCGGCAAGAAAAATGACCGAAGGCGCGGACCGAGAGCATCCGGGAGGGTCGGCACGATGTGCAGGATGATCCCGCCGCGGTCGGTACATTGCGGGCGATGCCCGATGACGCTGCGGCGCCTGTGTTCTTCTTCGACCGGGTGGTGCCCGAGGGCGTGGCCGAGTTTCTTCAGGGGCGTGCCGTCGCCGTCGGACCGGACGACGTCGATCTCCCCGACGCGGATGTCGTGATCGCCGGTAGCCGCCGCTGGAACGGCCCGGCGATGGACCTCGCGCCCCGGCTGCGCGTCATCTCTCGCGCCGGCGTCGGGTACGACACCGTCGACGTGGTGGCAGCCACGGCCCGTGGCGTCGCCGTCTGTTTCGCACCCGACGCGCCGACGGTGTCGACGGCCGAGCACACCGTCGCGCTCCTGCTGGCCGTGACCAAGGACATCGGCGGCTGGGCGGAGCGCTCGTCGGCGGCCGAGCCGGGTGCGCTTCCCGGTGTCGAGCTCGACGGCCGGACGCTCGGTCTGTTTGGTTTCGGTCGCATCGCCCGTCGCGTCGCCATGGTTGCGCGAGCGCTCGGCATGAACACGATCGCTCACGACCCGTTCGTCGTAGCGGACGGGCCGGACGTCACGCTCGTCGACGCCGACGCGCTGTGGCGCCGGTCGGACGTGGTCAGCCTGCATGCGCCCGCGACGCCATCCACATACCACGTAGTCGACGCGACCGCACTGGCGGCGATGCCACGCGGATCGTTCCTCGTCAACTGCGCCCGCGGCAGTCTGGTCGATCACGAGGCCCTGCTCGACGCGCTCGAGCGCGGTCAGCTCGCCGGCGCCGGGCTCGATGTCACCGAGCCCGAGCCGCTCCCGGCAGATCACGCGCTGCGTCGCCACCCTCGGGTCGTCATCACGCCACACATCGCTTCGCACACCGCCGTCGGACGTCTGCGGCTCTACGCCCATGCCATCGACAACGCCTTCGCGGTGCTCGCCGGTGAGCGAGGGTGCCTCGTGCCCGAGCAGTGCGCGCCGGCGGCGAGGAGCAGGCCGTGACGTCGCTGCGGGAGCGCTGGGCCGCTGGGCGTACGACGCTCGGGGGATGGCTGGCGATGCCGTCGGTCATCGTCGCCGAGTCGACGGCCCGTACCGGCTTCGACTACGTGTGCGCCGACCTGCAACACGGCGCACTGGACTACGCCGACTCCGTCGGCCTGTTCCAGGCCGTCCTTCTCGCGGGCTCCACGCCGATTGCCCGGGTGCCGTGGAACGAACCCGGTGTCGTCGGCAAGGTTCTCGACGCCGGGGCCGAGGCCGTCGTCGTGCCGATGGTGAACAGTGCCGAAGAGGCGTCCGCGGCCGTGCGCGCCGCGCGGTACCCGCCGTTGGGCGCCCGAAGCTACGGGCCGACGGTGACCGGTGCACGTTCGAGCGACTACGCCGCGACGGCCAACGACGTCATCGCCGTCATCCCGATGATCGAGACTGCCCAGGCGCTCGGCCACCTCGACGACATCCTCTCGGTGCCCGGCGTCGATGCCGTCTACGTCGGTCCCGCCGACCTGTCGCTCAGCCTCGGCCTCCCGCCCGGCAACAACGACGACGCAGCATCGTTCCGCGAGGCGCTCGACGCCATCGTTGCCGGCTGCCGCCGCCATGGCACTGTTCCCGGCATCCACGCCACCGGCAGCCTCACGGCCCGTCGGCTCGAGCAGGGCTTCGCCATGGTGACAGTGACCTCCGATGTCCTCGCCCTCCGGCTCGGTCTCTCCGCCGAGATGGCCCGAGCCCGCCTGAACAACGACGCATCGGCCGAGACCAACCTCTACTGACGCGGCGGCGAGTCAAGATTCGACGCGCCGGATACCGACCCCGACGAAGTGCCGCATCTGAGGGCAGACGGGTGTCTCCAGGTGCGGTACTTCGTCGGTGAGCAGGGCGCTCTGCTCGGGGTCGGTGAGTGTACGTTCCGGCTAGGCGTCGGCCCGCTCACCGTTGTCGAGGCGCGAGCGGCAGAGCCAGGCGAACACGTGGTCGCCGTTGGATGCCGAGCCGACGGACCGCCGCACTACAGCGGCCGCTTCATCGGACACGACCCGCGCCGCAGCGCCAGCTTTGATCTCGACCTCGGCGGCCCGTTCGGCGAGGACGAAGAATCCCACCGCCTGCCCCACGGTGGCACCGACGGTGAGCATGCCGTGGTTCGCCATGACGAGTAGGCGATGCGGGCCGAGTGCTGACGCGAGACGGTTGCCGGCGACCAGATCGACGATGTCGAGCTCCTCGCCGTCGAAAGTCGCCTGGTCACCAACGAACGCGCAGGCTTCCTGGCTCGTCGCGCGGAGCGGCCGAGCGAGCGCCGCGAACGGCGTGCCGTATCCCGTATGCGTATGAGCGATGGACACCACGTCGGGGCGGGCGCGATGGATCGGCGCGTGGATGCTGAACGCCGCCGGGTTGATCGTGACCCGGTCGTTGCTCGACACGGAGCCATCGGGGCCAACCAGGACCAGGTCGCCGACGGTCGCGTGCGCGAACGCCACTCCGTCGCGCAGAAGCCAGAACGACTCGGTTCGCTCGGGGTCGCGGGCACTGATGTGTCCCGACCCGTCGTCGCCCCAGCCGTAGCTCCCAAAGATCCGATAGCCGGCTACCACCTCGCACTGTCGCCGCAGCCGTTCGGTTGCCGCGTCAGGATTCATCGCTGCCCCAAGGCAGCGTCGGCGAAGTCGGCGAGCGACGGGTACCGCAACGCCACCTCGATGTCGACGGGGGGCGTCGCGCCGGTCCCCTCTCGGCCCTGGCGGCGGTCGATCCATACCGATGGCAGGCCGAGGCGTTGGGCTGGTCCATGATCGTGGAACAGCGATTGCGCAACGTGCAGCAGTTCGCCGCGCTCGACGCCGAGCGTCGGTAGCTGCTCGAACAACGCATCGAAATGGCCCAACGCCGGTTTGTACGATCCAGCCTCCTCGGCCGTGATCACCAGGTCGAACTTCACACCGAGGCGACGGTTGCTGCGTGCGAACGAGGCGCGATCGACGTTCGACACGATGATCAGGCGAAAGCGCTCCTGCAATCGCCGCAGTGAAGTCGCAGTGTCGGCAAACGCTGGCCACGCCGCGACGCTGGCCCCGAATTCGGCGCACTCGTCGTCGTCCGCTCCGAGGTCGAGCGAGGCGGCGACCCGCCGCAGTGCTTCGGCGAGCACGGCGGGGTACCGCATCGTCGGGTGCTCCGCCTCGATGCGGCTCTCGTGCTCACCGAACAGCTCGAGCATCGCGGTCGGCGACCGATCGACGCCACGCGACGCGCTCCACGGTTGCAGGGCTTGCACGATGCCGGTCTCCCAGTCGATGAGCGTGCCGTAGCAGTCGAAGCTGAACGCGCGGTACGAGTCGAGGCTGGTCACGAGATCTCCTGTTGGGGTTCAACGGTGGTCGCCAGTGCGGCCACCGAATGGTCGAAGTGGTCGCGCAGCAGGCGACGGCAAGAGTCGAAGCGCTTGCGCCGGAGGGCGTCGAGGATCTGTCGGTGCTCCTTCACGAGATCGTCGATCGATTCGTACAGTTCGCGTTGCAGCGCGATGACGAGACGGGTCTCGTTGGCCAGCCCGTGGAACAGGCGCAACAACCGGGGGCTCGCGGCCGCGGCGACCAATGACTGATGGAAGTCCACGTCGGCCTCGACCACGTGCCGCCATGCCGCGTCGGGTTCGAGGGCCTGCAGCCGGCCGAGCGAGTCGACGAGACCCTGCAATGCCGGCGGGGCGTTGCGTTCGATGAGGTCAACGGCCGCCACTTCGACGGCGCCTCGCGCGCGATACAGGTCGGCGACGTCAGCCGTGGTGAACTTCGGTACCCGAGCGCTGCGCCCGCGGGTCGCGCACGACCAGTCCGTCGTTGGTGAGGAGTTGCACCGCAGCCCGGATCGTCGGTCGGGCTACGCCGAACTCGTCGGCGAGCGCTGTGTCGCGAAGCACCTGACCCGGCGCGAGCGCACCGTCGAGCAACTTCTCGCGAAGCGCCGCGGCCACCGCATCAACCACGGTCGTCGTCCCAGGAACCGCGAACATTGGCATACTGTATAACAGTTATGCACTCTGATGCAACCTGGCAATTCCTGTCAGTTCCGTGGTGTTCGACCTTCGTCGTCGTTCGCGAGCTTCGGATGGCCGATCGATTCGTCCGTGTGGTGGATCTCTGGATACGGTCGCGGGCCCGGCGGACGCCTGTCATTTGGGCTGTCGTTCGATCGGTGGTCGGATCGCCAGCGGGCGTTCATCGAGCGATGTTGTGGGAGGACGGGATGAGGGTGGTGGTGCTGGGCGCCGGGTTCGGCGGGCTGGAACTGTCGACGAAGCTGTCGGAGGCGCTCGGCGATGATGTCGATGTGACCCTGATCGACCAGGCCGAGGGCTTCGTCTTCGGGTTCTCGAAGCTGGACGTGATGTTCGGGCGGCGGGGCGCGAACACGGTGCTCCACCGCTACGCCGACATCGTGAAGCCTGGCGTGCGGTTCGTTCAGGCCACGATCCGCTCGATCGACCCGGTCGGACGCCGCGCCGAAACCGATGCCGGGCCGTTCGAAGGCGATGTACTGGTCGTCGCCCTCGGTGCTGACCTCCACCCCTCAGCGACGCCGGGGTTGACCGAGGCCGGCCACGAGTTCTACACGGTGTCGGGTGCGTTCGCTGCCCGCGATGTGCTCGCCGGCTTCGGCGGTGGGCGCGTGGTCATCGGCGTCACGTCAACACCGTTCAAGTGTCCGCCGGCGCCGAGCGAGACGGCACTGTTGATGGACGATTTCCTCATCGGACGGGGCCTGCGCGATCGCTCGGAGATCGCGCTCGTCATGCCTCTTCCGGTCCCGATCCCACCGTCACCCGACACGTCGAAGGCGATTCTCGAGGCGTTCGCCGAGCGGGGCATCGAGTGGCATCCGAACCATCTGGTGCGTGAGCTCGACCCATCGCGCAAGGTCGCCCGGTTCGACGATGGCACCGAGATGCCTTTCGACCTCTTCCTCGGCGTGCCGGTCCACCGTGCGCCAGAGGTCGTCGCCGAGTCGGGGATGTGCGTCGACGGCTGGATCCCCGTCGACCCGGTCACGCTGGCCACGAGGTGGGCCGATGTGTACGCCGTCGGTGATGTCACCAGCGTCGGCACGCCGAAGGCTGGCGTGTTCGCAGAAGGACAGGCCTCCGTCGTCGCCGACGCGATCATCGCCCGCTCCCAGGGAGGAACCGCCGCCGGGTACGACGGGCGTGGCGTGTGCTACCTGGAGTTCGGCAGCGAGGGTGTCGCCGTGGTCGACGTCACCTTCGTTGCTGGTCAAGCGCCCTTCGGCTTCCTCAACGGCCCGTCGGCCGAGTTGACCGCCGACAAGATCGCGTTCGGCACTTCCAGGATCAAACGGTGGTTCGGCCAGGACTGGTGACCCCTGGAAGCGAGGTTCCCGGTGGTCAGTCGGCGCGTCGGCCGATGCGGAGGACGCTGAGGTAGCGGCGTAGGGCGCGGTTGTCCATGCGTGTCCGTATGCGCTCGGCGATCGCGTCGAGCAGCGGCTCGCGTCTGGGGCTGTCGAGCTGACGGTACAACGACGTCGAACGGAGCAGATCGGCGAAGCCCTCACCGTCGAACCACTGCACCGACGGGTACCAGCGCACGATCGTCGGACCGAACAAGCCGCCGGGGTCGTTGGGCGGTCCCCAACCGGCGTCGGTTGCGCGCACCTCGTCCTCGAGCGGTGGATCACCCCAGTCGGGGTTGCCGGGGGCGAAGCGCTCGTGGAGATCGGCGGTTTCGGCGTAGACCTCGGGCTCGCCTGGTCGGCGCACCACGACGTTGCCGAGCAACGCCATCCACCCGCCCGGGAGTACAACATCATGTGCTCGACGCCAACCGATCGACGGGTCGACCCAGTGCCACGCCGACGCAGCAACCAGGACATCAAAGCGCCGGCCACGATCGCCCCAGTTCTCGAACGAGGACGTCTCGACCTCGACGTTCAGGAAGTTCGCGAGCCGCTGGCGGGCGAGCGCCGCCATGCCCGTGCCGGGCTCGACCGCGGTCACCATGCACCCGAGCGCGGCAAGCGAGCGCGTCGCCTGCCCCGTGCCGCAGCCGACCTCCAGCACCGACCAATGCTCGTCCAGCCCGGTGATCGCGACGAGGTCCGCGAACAGCTCCTCCGGGTACGTCGGTCGCACCCGGTCGTACAACTCGGGCACCTCGTTGAACACCTGAGCGAGCCGTCGCCGCTCGTGGCCCGTCATCCCACCATCATCACCGTGAAACGGCCCGAATGTTCCTGTACGGGAATTCCTCCCGGTAGGTCAGGAGGTGTGTCCGACGAGTGGCACGCGATGATGATGGCGATGATCGACGCCGATACGCACGCCCGGGCTGAGCGCCACCTCGTCCGGTACGGCGCCAACTGGGTTCCCTTCATCGCCGAGCGGGCCAGTGGCTCGTTCGTGGAGGATGCCTCGGGCCGCCGCGTCCTGGACTTCACGAGTGGACAGATGAGCGCGATCCTCGGCCACTCGCACCCGGAGATCGTCGAGGTCGTGTGCGACCTCATCGGCCGGCTGGACCACTTGTACTCCGGCATGCTGTCCCGACCAGTCATCGACCTGGCCGAAGTGCTGGGCTCGTTGGCCCCGGGCCTAACCAAGGTCTTGCTGCTCACGACGGGCGCCGAGTCCAACGAGGCCGCGCTCAAGATGGCGAAGATCGTCACCGGCGGATGGGAGGTCGTCGGCTTCGCCCAGAGCTGGCACGGCATGACGGGCGGCGCCGCGGGCGCCACCTACTCGGCGGGGCGGCGTGGCCACGGTCCGGCGCCGATCGGCTCGATGGCCGTGTTCGCACCGAACGCCTACCGGCCGCGCTTCGTCAATGCCGACGGCGACCTGGACTGGGAAACCGAGCTGGATGACGCCTTCGACCTGATCGACCGGCAGAGCTCGGGTGGTCTCGCGGCATTCATTGCCGAGCCGATCCTGTCCTCCGGCGGCATCCTCGACCTACCGCCCGGCTACCTCGCAGCACTCCATGCCGGCTGCCGGGAGCGCGGGATGCTCCTCGTGCTCGATGAGGCCCAGACCGGCCTGGGCCGGACCGGCACCACCTTCGCGTTCGACCGTGACGGCGTGGTGCCCGACATCCTGACGCTGTCCAAGACGCTGGGCGCCGGGCTGCCCTTGGCCGCCGTGCTCACCACCGACGAGATCGAGCAGCAGGCCCACGAGCGCGGCTTCCTCTTCTACACGACCCACGTGTCGGACCCCTTACCATCGGCCGTCGGTTTGAAGGTGGTCGAAGTGGTGCTGCGCGACCGGCTCGCCAACCGGGCCGCGGTCGCTGGCGCCCGCCTTCACGCCGGTCTGCTCGAGCTGCGCGACAAGTATGGGTGTGTCGGCGATGTTCGCGGCCGGGGGCTGCTGGTGGGAATGGAGATCGTCGCCGATAAGGAGTCCAAGGCGTCGGCTCCCGAGCTCGGCGCAGCGATCACCAGACGCTGTCTTGAGCTCGGTCTGTCGATGAACATCACCGGTCTGCGCGGCATGGGCGGGGTGTTTCGAATCGCACCACCGCTCACCGTGACCGATGACGAGATCGACCTCGGCGTCGCGATCCTCGGCGAAGCGCTGGGCGAGGTCGCTGGCTGAGCACTACGACACCGTGCTCCAGGGACTACGCCCGTACTTGACGCAAAGCGGCAGGCCCGCTAAGACGGGCCGTCGATCGAGCGGAGGTACCTGATGGACAGCAACGACGGCGCCGATTCCGACGCTGCCATTCTGGGGCAGATCCGCGAGCTCGCGGCGGGGATCTCCGATGAACGCAGCCGTGCCGTCCTGCGCAGCGTGAGCGGCGCGCTCGAGCTCAACCCGCAGCCGATTCCACCGGGCATCCTGCGCATCGTGCTCGAGGCGATCGCGCTCAACCCGCAACCGCTTCCGCCGGTTGAGGACGGCGCCTCGCGCTCACTCGGGCCGGAGGAAGTCACACACGACCCGCGGCCGATCCCGCCAGGCGTCTTGCGCACGGTGCTCGAAGCGATCGCGCTCAACCCGCAGCCGCTTCCCCCGGCTGCGGCCGACACATCGGGCTCAGTCGCGCGGGAGGAGGTAGCGCTCAATCCGCAGCCGTTACCGCCCGAGCAGGGCGCGTCAGGCGCGGTCCGATCTGATCGCACCCTTGGCGCTTCTGGGCGGCGTGCGACCCGGAATCCGGGCCGTGGGCCGCCCAGAATGCTGAATGAGGCGCAGACCGCCCAGAACGCGACGCGCCGATTCGGACACGGCGCGACGCCCGCCCACCGACGGACGAACCAGCAGCGGGTCAACGACGAGCGGTGTGACTCCGATGTCAGTCGTCGGGGCGTTCCAGAGCGAGGTTGAGCCAGTCGGCGAGGTCGGCGATCTCGGCGTCGATCGCCGCCTCCATCGTGGGCGTGATCTCGGTGTCGGGATGGATCGCGTTGACGCGAAGCACGCCGGCCTTTCGGTCGGCGATGGCATCCAATTTCCCGACCAGCTCGTCGCCGTAGAGGATCGGCATCGCCCAGTAGCCCCACCGCCGTTTCGCCACCGGCTTGTACATCTCGAGCAGATACTCGAAGTCGAACAGCTCGGCCAACCGCTTGCGATCGAACACCAAGTGGTCGAGCGGCGAGAGCAGCGCCGCGCGACCCTCGAACGGCTCCTCGAGGGCGTCGAGCTGCGCGGCGTCGACGCGCCACGCGCCACGGACGCCCTCGACGGTGATCGGCACGCCCGCCGGTCCGACGTCGTTGGGTTCGCCCGGCGTCGCCGCGGCCTTCGCGCGAGCGATGCCGAGCGCCCGCAAGCGCAGCTCGTTGCGAGTCCGCCGGGCCTCGTCGAGGGGTGGTACCGGGTCGTCGGGGTACACCCGCTCTGCGAGATCCCACAAGCGCTCGTTCCCCCGTCGCCCTGGCGTCGCCACCTCCCCTCGTGCCACCATCGCCTCGAGCAGCTGGTTGACGTTGCGGTCGTTGGTCCATCCCGACGAGCGCCACGGCACCGCGCACGAGTCGGGGAGCTCGCCGGCCACGAGCGGCCCTTCGTCGCTCAGTCGCCGCAAGATGTCGCGGCGACACGTGTCGTTGGCCATCACCCAGTCGTGCACCCCGCGCTGCCAGCCGGTCAGCTGCGCAGGGTCGCGGCGGACCGCCATCTCGGCACGGTGCAGGGCGAGGTCCTCGGCGGGGCGGATCATGAGGCTGAGCTCGATCAACGCCCGTCCGTCGAGCGCGGCGGCCAGCTCCTCGGAGGCGTAGCCGGGGCCCAGCCGACTCCACAGCACCAGGTCGGCGTTGCGGGCGACGTAGCTGGTGGGGTCGTTCTGCAGGAGGCCGAGGCGCTGCACCGTCTCGATCAGCCCGCCCGGCCGGTTGGCGTCGAGCAGCTGGGCTCGCACGGCGATCCGCCTGGCTTGCTCGCGGGTCAGCTCGCGCATGGTCACGTCCACTCATCGCCTTCCAGAATGCGATGAGCGATCCGCGCACTATTCGCGCGCATCGCTCACCGCATCGGACCCCGGGGGGCGTCGATCAGGCGAGGTCGAAGCGATCGAGGTTCATCACCTTGTCCCACGCAGCCACGAAGTCACGGACGAACTTCTCCTTCGCGTCGTCACACGCGTAGACCTCCGAGAGCGCTCGGAGCTGGGAGTTCGAGCCGAAGACGAGGTCGGCGGCGGTGGCGGTCCACTTGGCCTCGCCGGTCGTGCGATCGCGACCCTCGTACACGTTCTCGGACGAGGTGGACGGCTTCCACTCCGTGCCCATGTCGAGCAGGTTGACGAAGAAGTCGTTGGTCAGCGTCTCGGGCCGATCGGTGAAGACGCCGTGCTGGGAATGCCCGACGTTGGCGTTCAGTGCTCGCATGCCGCCGACGAGCACCGTCATCTCGGGAGCGCTCAGCGTCAACAGGTTCGCCCGATCCACCAGCAGGGTCTCCGACGACAGCTTCTCCCCGGCGCGGAGGTAGTTGCGGAACCCGTCCGCCCTCGGCTCGAGCACGGCGAACGACTCCACGTCGGTCTGCTCCTGCGAGGCGTCCGTGCGCCCCGGCGCGAACGGCACCGTGACGTCGTGCCCGGCGTTCTTCGCCGCTTGCTCGACGGCCACGCATCCACCCAGGACGATCAGGTCGGCGACCGACACCTTCTTCCCGCCGGACTGCGCGCCGTTGAAGTCCTGCTGGATCTGCTCGAGGGTCCCCAGCACCGTCGCCAGTTCGCTCGGATCGTTGGATTCCCAGTCCTTCTGTGGAGCGAGGCGAATCCGCGCCCCGTTTGCCCCGCCCCGCTTGTCGGTGCCGCGGAAGCTCGCCGCCGACGCCCAGGCGGTGGAGGCCAGCTGCGCGACCGACAGGCCCGATTCGAGGATCTTGGCCTTGAGCGCGGCGATCTTGTTCTGCCCGATCAGGTCGTGATCGACGGCGGGGACGGGATCCTGCCAGAGCTGCGCCTCGGGAACCCACGGGCCGAGGAAGCGCGAGACGGGCCCCATGTCGCGGTGCAACAGCTTGTACCACGCCTTGGCGAACGCGTCTGCGAGTTGGTCGGGGTTCTCGTAGAAGCGCTTCGCGATCGGCTCGTAGATCGGATCGACCTTCAGCGCGAGGTCCGTCGTCAGCATCATGGGCGCGTGCCGCTTCGACGGATCGTGGGCGTCGGGCACGGTGCCCTGGGCCGCGGGGTCCTTGGGGGTCCACTGCTGCGCGCCGGCGGGGCTGGTGGTCAGCTCGTACTCGTACTTGAACAGGTTGTCCAGATACCCGTTGTCCCACTTCGTCGGTTCGTTGGTCCATGCGCCCTCGAGCCCGCTCGTGACGGCGTCAGCACCCTTGCCGGTGCCGAAGCTGTTCGTCCAGCCCAGGCCTTGATGCTCGACGGGGCAGCCCTCTGGTTCCACACCGATGTACTCGGCACCGGCGGCACCGTGGCACTTGCCGAACGTGTGGCCGCCGACGATGAGCGCAACCGTCTCCTCGTCGTTCATCGCCATCCGGGCAAAGGTCTCGCGAATGTCCCTGGCGGCGGCCACCGGATCCGGGTTGCCGTTCGGGCCTTCCGGGTTCACGTAGATCAGGCCCATCTGCACGGCGCCGAACGGATTGGCGAGCTCCCGGTCGCCGCTGTAGCGCTCGTCGCCGAGCCACGTGTCCTCAGTTCCCCAGAAGACCTCGTCGGGCTCCCAGACGTCCTCTCGACCGAAGCCGAAGCCGAACGTCTTGAACCCCATCGATTCCAGGGCTGCGTTGCCGGCGTAGACCAGTAGGTCGGCCCAGGACAGTTTCCGGCCGTACTTCTGCTTGACCGGCCAGAGCAAGCGGCGCGCCTTGTCGAGGCTGGCGTTGTCGGGCCAGCTGTTGAGCGGCGCGAAGCGCTGCATGCCACTGCCCCCACCGCCGCGGCCATCGGCGATCCGGTAGGTACCGGCGGCGTGCCACGTCATCCGGATGAAGAGCGGTCCGTAGTGGCCGTAGTCGGCCGGCCACCAGTCCTGCGACGTCGTCATCACGTCGACGACGTCCTGCTTCAGTGCGTCGAGGTCGAGCGTCTTGAACTCCTCGGCGTAGTCGAAGTCCCCGCCCATCGGATTGGACTGCGGCGCCGGGTCGTGGAGGACCTGAAGATTCGGCTGATTCGGCCACCAGTCCTGGTTCGAGTTGGGCCGAGTCGCCTGGGGTGTGGGTGAGGGGATTACTGGGTTTTCGCTGTCGCTCTGAGACATGTCGGTCTTCTCCTCTTTGGTGATCCTTGTGGTGGGCTGGTCAGTCGGTCGCGGCAGAAGTCGCCGCGGCACAGTCGGGGCATCGGCCCCAGTAGATGACTTCGGCTTCGTCGACCTCGTAGCCCGAGTCGTCGGCGGCCGTCAGGCACGGGGTGTCGCCAACCGCACAGTCGACGTCGACCATCCGGTTGCAGGTTCGGCAGATGAGGTGGTGGTGGTTGTCACCGACCCGATCCTCGTAGCGGGCGGACGACCCGGCGGGCTGGATGCGCCGGAGCAGGCCCTTGTCGGTGAGGATCCCGAGCGCGTCGTACACCGCTTGACGCGAGATCGCACCGATCTCGGCCCGTACGACCTTGTCGATGTCGTCCGCGGTGCTGTGCGGTCGCTCGGACACCGCCCGCAGAACCGCCAGACGCTGCGCCGTGACGTTCAGACCGTGCCGGCGGAGCAGTGCATCGTTGTCAACGGATGTCTCCCTCGACATGCCCGGAGCCTAACCCCAGTGCTGGAACAAGTCCAGATCCGGCTCGATGCCAGTTTCCGACTGTGTCGTGGCAGAAACGCGCTCCGAGCGCTCAGGCCGCGGGCTGCCGTCTCGACTCGCTCAAGTCGAGTGGTCGGTGATCTCACGGACCGCGCGTCGCACCTGGCGCAGCGTGTCGAAGCCAGCTCGGTCGACACGTTCGAGCAGTCGGTGGACGGGGGTGGTGCCGAGCTGGTTGACCGCGACGGTCTGTTCGCCGAAGAGGACGTGCCACGGGCTGGGTACGGCAGGTGCCTCGTCGAGCAGTGGTGCGATCACGGCGCGTTCGGCGAGGCGGTGGAATCGGGCGTCGGAGATGATGAACACGAGACGGCGCGTTTCGTCGCCCCGATCGGCCAGCCAGATGTCGCCGGCCGCCGCCGTCAATGGAGGCTGTCCATCCAGGCGTCGACCTCGGCCTCGACGCGCTTGCGCGCTGTGCGCTCTGCGGGTGTCTCGGCGGCAGCGGCCAGTTCGGCCGCGGCCCAGAACTGCCGGGATTCGTACGCGTCGAGCGCGGCGACGACGACGTCCTCGAGCGAGTCGCCTTCGCCGCCCAGGGCACGGAGTCGGTCGCGGGTCGTCGTCGTGATCTTCATCGTCGTGACCTCGGCCATACCGCAAGTATACCTTCGCGAAACGACGCAGAGCGCGGCGTCGCGGCGCCCCGTCCCGCCGGCGTGTGAGAATGTGCCCCGGATGCTCGAGCACGATGTGACCGCGGCGCTCAAGGAGTGGGGCGCACACCACCGCGACGACCCGTATGCGCTGTTCGCCGCGGTGCGCCAGCGCGGCGCGGTCCAGCCGGTGACGCTCGTCGACGGCCACGATGCCTGGCTCGTGGTCCACCACGACGAAGCGCTCGCCGCGCTCAACGACTCGCGCCTGTCGAAGGACATGCACGCCGCGATGGCCGCGAATGCAGCCGTCGTGTCGGAGGGCCTTCCCGGACCCGCGTTCGCGCGGCACATGCTCACCGTCGATCCGCCGGACCACACCCGGCTGCGCCGGCTGGTCTCGAGTGCCTTCTCCCCGCGGCGCATCGAGGGACTGCGGCCACGCATCCAAGCCGTCGTCGACGACCTGCTCGACGGCATCGCCGCCGATGGCGCTGACCGTCGGGTCGACCTCGTCTCCCGCTTCGCGTTCCCGCTGCCGTTCACCGTCATCTGCGAGCTGCTCGGGGTGCCCGAACCCGACCGCGACGCCCTCGGGAGCGGTCTGATCGGACTGCTCGTGCCGACCTCGACGCCGGAGCAGTACGCCGAGGCCAAGCGAGCATCCGACGTCGTCGTGGCGCTGCTGGAGCAGCTCGTCGACGTCAAGCGCGGCGATCCGGGTGACGACCTCGTCAGCGCCTTGATCGCCGCCCGTGACGGCGACGAGCGCCTCGACACCCGGGAGCTGCGCTCGACCATCTTCCAGCTGATCGTTGCCGGGCACGACACGACCGCGAGCTTCATCGGCAACAGCGTCGTCGCCCTCTTCCGCAACCCGGATCAACTGGCGATGCTTCGTCGCCATCCCGAGAAGCTCGGCACCGCCCTCGAGGAGCTCCTGCGCTTCGACGCCCCGGTCCCGCACTCGACGTTCCGGTACACGGTCGAGCCGGTCGAACTGGGCGGCGTGACGATCCCCGCCGGGGCCCAGGTCATCATCAGCCTGGCGGCCGCGGACCGCGACGAGCACGCCTTCGAGCACCCCGATGTGCTTGACATCGACCGTTCCGGAACCCGTCACCTCTCGTTCGGACACGGCATCCATCACTGCCTCGGCGCCCCGCTCGCCCGCCTCGAGGGGCGCATCGCGCTCGGGACGCTGGTGCGGCGCTTCCCCCAGCTGCGACTCGCCGTTGCCGACGACGAGCTGCGGTGGGGTCACGGTGACGGACTCGTGCTCCGCGGCCTCTCCGAGCTGCCCGTGATCCCGGGACCTTCGCTGCCGAGACAGCACGGCTGACGCGGGCGCCGGCCAGAACCGGCGCAACGGCCCGCAACCACCACTTCCAGAGCGAGCAACCGTGATCGCGAGGGCCGGACGAATCGGGCACCCATCCGCTCGGCTCCAATTCCAGAAACCGAGATCGCGCGCGGTGTAGCGTCCTGCCCCTCAGTCCCGGGGAAGGCGGCGCGAGCAGCCACCCGGGCGCGTAGCAAGGAGGACGACAGCGATGTCCATGACCGGTACCCCAGTCGACAACGGCGTCAACGTGGCCGCACTACTCGAGGCCCGGGAGGCGCTGACGGCCGCCCCAGAGGCGGCGCAGTTCCAGTGGCGGGCCAGTTGCACCTGGCGCAACGGCACCCACAGCCAATCGACCATCGAGCGCTTCTTCGGGCTCGGCGAAGAGCAGCAGCACAAGACCGAGTTCAGCTTCGACGCCGATCACCCCGAGATCTTCGCCTCCGAGGACAACGGGGCGACGCCGGTCGAGTACGTGCTCGTCGCGCTGGCCAGCTGCCTCACCGCGGGCGTCGCTGCCGTCGCCCAGAATCGGGAGATCCAGCTGCGCTCGGTGTCGGCGACGCTCGAGGGTGAGATGGACGTCTCCGGCATCCTCGGCATCGACAGCGATGTGCGCAACGGATTCAGCGGTATCAAGGTGACCTACGACATCGACGCCGACGCCACCCCCGACGAGATCAAGGCCGTCGTCGCCCAGTCCCAGAAGCGATCGGCGGTGTACGACATCGTCACCAACCCGACGAACGTCACCGTCGAGGTCCGCTGAGCCATCCTGCCGGGAGGGCAGGCTCGTGACACGCACCGCCACGACAGTCGTCATCGGCGCGGGCCACGCCGGTCTGGCGATGAGCCACCGGCTGTCCGCCCTTTCCATCGACCATGTCCTGCTGGAGCGCGGTGAAGTCGCGAACACCTGGAAGACGCAGCGCTGGGACTCACTGCGACTGCTCACACCGAACTGGCAGAGCCGGCTCCCCGGCTTCGGCTACGACGGCGACGACCCCGACGGCTTCATGACGATGCCCGAGGTCATCTCGTTCATCGAGCGCTACGCCGCGGTGGTCGAAGCGCCGGTGCAGACCAGCACGACGGTCACCAAGGTACGGCCGGCGTCGAACGGCTACCTCGTCATCACCGAACGAGGGTTGCTGGAGCGCGCGAGCCGTCGTGGTGGCGACCGGTGCCTGCAACGTCGCCCGCCCCCCGCGCTTCGCCGCCGACGTCCCGGCGGGCATCGACACGCTCACGCCCGATGCCTACCGGAACCCGGACCAACTCGCCGACGGTGGCGTGCTGGTGGTCGGCGCATCGGCGACCGGCATCCAGCTCGCCGACGAGATCCACCGATCGGGCCGGCAGGTGACGGTGGCCCTCGGCGGCCACGTGCGCGCCCCGCGGGTCTACAGGGGCCGCGACATCCACCGCTGGATGGACGACACGGGCATGATGGACGAGCGCTATGACGAGGTCGACGACATCGTCAGGGTGCGCCGGCTTCCGTCGTTGCAGATCGTCGGCACACCCAGGCGCACGACGCTCGATCTCAACGCCCTGACGAGCATCGGGGTCCGCCTCGTCGGCAGATTGGCCGGGATCAGCGACGGGCGGGCACAGTTCTCGGGGTCGCTGCGGAACGTGTGCGCGCTCGCCGATCTCAAGCTCGGCCGGCTGCTCGACGCGATCGACGAGTGGGCGACCGAGCGCGGGCTCGACGCCCAGCTCGAGCCCGCCTGGCGACCGGCGCCGACCATCGTCGAGGACTCACCACCGCTCGGCATCGATCTCACCCGCGGCGACATCCGCACGATCGTCTGGGCCACCGGCTTTCGCCCTGACTACTCCTGGCTCGACGTGCCAGTGCTCGACCGAAAGGGACTGATCCGTCACGACGGCGGGGTCGTCGTCGACTCGCCGGGGATGTATCTGATGGGCATGCCGTTCCTTCGCCGCCGCAAGTCGAGTCTCATCGACGGCGCCGGCGACGACGCCCAAGATCTCAGCGCCCACCTCACCTCCTACCTCGACGGCCGTGTCGCAGCACTCGTCTGACACCGAGACGGCATCGAGCGAAGGCGACGACGGCTCGCGGCCGGCGACCTCGTTCCTCGCGGACCCGCCGCCCTCGCCCGCCGTCCAGCGGCTCTTCGACGAGGACCTCGCGGGGCTCGGGTATGTGATGAACCTGTCCAGGCTGTGGGCCCACGATCCGGCGGCCCTCGACGGGTTGTCCGAGCTGCTCGGTCACGTGACCCGTGCCGGGTCGCTCACGCACCGTCAACGAGCCATTCTCGTCGCCTGCAGCGCATCCGCGCTCGGCGACTCGTACTGCTCGCTGGCGTGGGGCAAGAAGCTCGCCGACGAGACCGGCGCCGAAGTCGCCGAGCGGGTGCTGCGCGGCGACGACGAGCAACTCGACAACGCCGAGCGCGCGCTCGCCGGCTGGGCCCGCCAGCTCGCCCGCGATCCGAACTCGACGACGGCCGCCGACGTGCAGGCGCTGCGCGCGGTCGGCTTCGACGATGCACAGATCTTCGCGATCACCGTGTTCGCAGCGCTGCGCATCGCCTTCTCCACCGTCAACGACGCTCTCGGCACCGCACCCGATCGGCAACTGGGTATCGAGGTGCCGACGGCGGTGAGGGACGCCGTCAGCTTCGGCCGGCCGATCGTGTGATTCGTGGCTCCGAGCGCGTCCAGTGCGAGCGCGAAATTCTCCTTGACAACGAGACAGGCTAGTTGTACATATGTACCAGTTTCAGTGTGTCTCCGTCGGTGATGTCGGGGTGAGGTGACGAAGGCCTTCCCAGGTGGTGGGCCGCAGCGGAGGTGCGTGAGGAACGCTCGAAGTCGGGTCGGGGAGTAGCGGCCTTCGGGTCTCGAAACCCGACTCCGATGGAGGGCGGGGTGCGCGCACCTCTGCGTCGGCTCGAAGCCTGTTGAAGGTCTCCTTGACCGCATCGCGCTGCCGGTTCGACGTGCCTCCGACCCGATCGGCCCTCGTGACGACAGCCACCGGCTCGTCGACGAAGTTCCGTTGTCGAGGTGCGGCGTGTCACCACGCCGCACCCAATCGCTTCTTCCTGACCCGTGCCGACGCGCTTGCCGGTCGGTTGCATCCCTGCTGCCTGGCCCAGCCCGAGCCGATCACTATGTGTGTCGATCTCAAGGCGTGTTGCCGTACTACTCGCGCGCCATGCCGCTCCGGCGCAGGCGAGGCGCCCGCGGGCGTGCTTCCCGCGACGAGGTGAGTAGCCCGCATTCTCGGAGCGGCCATTGATCCTCATGATGATCTAGCATTGCGGTATGTCCATGACGGCACCGCGTCGCGAGGAGGCGGTATGGATACTTCCCGCTGAGCTCTCGGCGTTGCGTCCCGAGACCGCCGAGCTGTGGCATCGGGTCAACGAGCGTGCCTGGAACGTGGTCGATCCGGTACTGCTCGAGTTGATGCGACTGCGGGTCGCGAGGCTCATCGGCAATCAGCCGGGAGAGGCGTACCGGTCGCAGGCGGCTCGCGCGCTCGGTCTGTCCGAGGAGAAGATCGGCGCCTTGGCGGCGTACCCCAGCTCGGCCCACTTCTCGGCGTCCGAGCGTGACTGCTTGTCCTTCGCCGAGCTGTTCGTGATCGACGTCAGCGCGACGCCGGGCGAGGTCGATGCGGTGGTGCACTCCGTCGGTTCGGCGCATCTGGAGGACTTCGTCGGTGCGCTCTACGTGATCGAGTTCACGCAGCGGCTGCAGATGATGGCGACGGCCCTGCTCGGCCGATCCGGACGGTCACGTCCCGCTGCCTCGAGACAGCCCGGCACCGGTGGTCGGATCGCGAGCGAGCTGTCGTTGAAGGGAGTGCTCGCCGAGTATCAGAGCTCCGTCGTTCGCGGGGATGCGCTCGATCCGGCGACGACCGAGCTCGTGCGGCTTCGCTGTGCCAGGACGCACCACTGCCGAATCTGCCAGACGCTGCGGTTGGCGGACGCCCGTGCCGCGGGGGTCGATGACACGATCACCGCGAAGATCGACTTCTACGAGACGAGCGACCTCGCGGAGCGGTACAAGGACGCGCTGCGCATCACGGATGCGTTCATCACCCGCCCGGACATGCTCTCCGAAGTCCGACTCGAGCACGTTCGCGCCCAGTTCACACCTGACGAGCTGGCCGAGATCTGCTTCGACATCACCAAGTGGAGCACTCAGAAGATCCACGTCGCACTGGGCCAGGACAGTGCCGATGCGCTCCCCACGAACGAGGCCGGCATCTCGTTCTTCAGCTTCGATCACGACGGGCGGGTGGCGGGGTTCTCGGCGGGATGAGAGCGTGCGCGGACGGGCGCTCGATCGATCGCCGCCAGCAGAAGCGTGAAACCGACAGCAGCGACCGCTGCGTCTTTCACACTCCCTCCGGTCAGCTCGACGCGACCGGCGTCCGCTCATCCCGTTGGGCGCCACCAGCGGACCTCGTCGAGCGCGATCCGGTAGACCGCACCGCCGGGAGGGCGCTGCCTGATATTGCGGGTACTTGGCCGCCAGCGCGGCCACCACCGTGGTCGTCACATCGTCGTGAGATCGGTGAACGACCGCGTGGCTGTGAACGTGGACCCACCACAGCTGAGACCAGTCCTCGTCGTAGTGATCGACGAGCGTGGTCGCGTGCCCGGTCGACTCGATGTCGTCGAGACGGCGGAGCTGACCGGTGCGCTTGGGCTTGTGGTCGACGGCACCCGCCATCCACCGATCGACGACGACGAAGCAGATCGGCACCAGCCGCACCACGCCGTCGGGGCCCGCGGTCGCCAGGTGGGCGACACGCGCCTGGCCGAGAGCGTCGACCACCCAGGATGGTTCCACTGCCGCATTCTCGCGGCTGTGCGGTCAGAACTATGCTCCGCGCCGATCGGCCTCACCGATCACGTTCGGGTTTCCCTTCCCACATCCACTGGAGTAGTTCGACCTGGTGATGATCATGGACCTTCCCGACGATGCGGCCGCCGCCGCCCTGTCACTGGCGGTGACCAGCTCGGGAAGGGTCAAGAGTCTCCGCACGCACCGCTGATCTCGGCTGAGGAGGCGCCGGAGATGTTCTCGAAGGCACAGGCGGCAGTCGCCTCGTACCACGTGCCGGGTGGCTGAATCCCGCCGAGGACGGCCTAGACATGTGTCCCGGACGAGTGTTTCCTGAGACTCGGGCCCGATCTGCCCAGGCGCGACCTTTACGGCGTGTAGGCGACGCGCTCGACGGGGCGGCGTCGCGAATATCCGCCGTCCCCGGAACGTCGCTCGACCTGGGTCGAGCCCGCCGGGGGCGAGTAGGGTTGGGCAGCCGGCACTCGCGACCGCAGTCGCGGCCAGCCGCATCGTCCCGTCGTCAGTTGCGACGCCCTGCGCGGTCTGCGAGGAGCTGTGATGACCGAACTGGCCTTTGACGTCGCAGCCCGCAACTGCCCAGATCGATCACTCCGCGCATGCGCCGCGACCGGTTGGGCCGCCTTCTGGGCCGAGCTGGCCCGTCGTGACTACGGCGCCGCGCTGATCAGCGACCCGATCAACCTCGTTACGCCACCGGCGCTCGCAACATGGCGGTTTGGACGCTGCACGCCCCGGGGCGCTACGTCTTCGTGCCCGTCGACGGGCCCGTCGTCTTGTTCGAGTACCGCTCGTCACAGCACCTGTGCGACTGACGCACGACGTTGTCGACGAGGTACGTGGCACGACCTCGCCGTTCTATTTCCTTGCCGGCGATCGCGGTCCGACGAGATGGGGGGCCGGTGGGCACGACGACGTGGTGGCCCTGACCCGTCGACATGCCGGTCCTGACCTCCGCTTTGCCGTGGACCGCTGCGAGCCGTGGCTGGCCCAGCGGCTCGTTGACGCCGGGATCACGCTTGTTCGACGCCAGCCTCCTGCCGAGGACGCCAGAGCCGATCAAGACACCCGAGGAGCTGCAGTGCCTGCGTCTGGCGATGGATGTTTGCGATGTCGCAGTGGCCCGTATGCGCGAGCGGTGCAGCCGGGAATGACCGAGAACCAGCTGTGGGCGGTGCTCCACGAGACGAACATTGCCCATGATGGCGAATGGATCGAGTGTCGACTGCTGTCGAGCGGACCGCGGACGAATCCATGGTTCCAGGAGTGCGGGAACCGGGTCATCGAGGCAGGTGACCTTGTCGCCTTCGACACCGACCTCGTCGGACCGAACGGCTACATGGCCGACATCTCGCGCTCGTTTGTCTGTCCAGGGCGGGGCGACCGACGGCCGAGCAACACCGCTTGTACGACATCGCCCAAGAGCAGGTGCTGGTGAACGTCGACCTGCTGACGGCGGGGATGACCCTGCGGGAGTTCGCCGAGCAAGTGCTGGACGGTGCCCGAGAGAGTACCTCGACGAACCGCTACATGCTGATGGTCCACGGCGTCGGCATGGTCGATGAGTGGCCGGCCATCGCCTACGCAGTCGACTATGACGACTGGGGTTACGACGGTGTTATCGAGGAGGGCATGGTGCTGTCCGTCGAGAGCTTCATCGGCGAGGTTGGCGGTGACGAGGGCGTCAAGCTCGAGGAGCAGGTGCTCGATCACGGCCACCGGTGCTGTACCGATGTCGAACGCACCGGTCGTTGACGCTCTGGGTGGTGCAGGACCCGAACAGACTCGACTCACGTTCGCTGACTCGTGCCAACGCCGCAGACCTTGCGAGGCTCACGGGCATGACAACGCGACTCTCCGGAACGGGCATTTGGAGCGGCGTCCTGCGATACGGCGATGCCGGCCAGGCGGCCGTGTCGGCCGCCGAGCTCGAGGCGCTGGGCTACTCGGCATTGTGGGTCCCCGACATCGGCGGCGACCTGTTCGGCGCGGTAGGCAACCTGCTCGGCGCGACGACTGCGGCGACGGTCGCCACGGGCATTCTCAACGTCTGGATGCACACGCCCGATGAGGCGGCCACCGAGCATGCCCGCCTCACGGTGGAGCACGGGCATCGCGTCGCTCTTCGGCCTCGGCGTGAGCCACCGCCCACTCATCGACCGCGTCAACGAGCCAGGCACCTACCAGAAGCCGATCGAGACGATGGCCTCGTACCTCGACGGCCTCGACGCCGCGCCCGTGCCGCTCGCGCCGCAGCATCGGGTCATCGCGGCGCTCGGCCCGAGGATGCTCGAGCTCGCCCGCGCCTGCTCGGCCGGCACGCATCCGTACCTGGTCACCCCCGAGCTGACCCACAGGGCGCGCGACGGGATCGGCCCCGATCGTCTGGTCGCCAGCGAACAGGCCGTCGTGCTCGAGACCGATCCGCGGAAAGCGCGCGACATCGGCCGCGTGCACCTCGAGGGGTACCTCGGCTTGCCGAACTACACGAACAACTGGAAGCGCCAAGGCTTCACCGACGACGATCTCGCCGACGGGGGCAGCGACCGCCTCGTCGACGCCCTCGTCGTGTGGGGCGACGAAGCGACCATCGCCGCCCGCGTCCAAGAGCACCGCGACGCCGGCGCCGACCACGTTTGCATTCAGGTCCTCACCGAGGACCCGCTCGCCTTCCCCGCCGACCACTGGGCGCACGCTCGCTGCCGTGCTCACGTAGCCAGTCCGGGTGCAGCGTGGCAACGGTCGTACCACATCATCCAATCAGGTGGTACGCTCCATGCATGAGTGGGACATACTCCATTCATCGTGGGAGACCGGGGCCGGATCGTGGTGCCCGCCGAGGTGCGCGACCGGGCCGGTCTCACCAAGGGCACCCCACTCATGTTGTTGGAAACCCCGGGCAGGACTCGTGCTGCTGACTCGTCCTCAGCTCCGCGAGCGGGTTCGCGACGAGCTCGCCGGGCTCGACCTGGTCGGCCAGCTCCTGGCCGAGCGACGCCGCTGCCGCCGGGCGGGGAGGACGCCGGATGACGGTGGTGCTCGATGCGTCCGCCCTACTGGCGTTCGTCCAGGACGAAGAAGGTGCCAACGCCGTCGAGACGGCACTCGAGGCGGATGCGTGGTGCGGCGCGGCCAACTGGTCAGAGGTCGCCCAGCAGGTGCTTGCTCGGGGTCGGGACTGGCAGCTCGTGAGCGCCCTCCTCGCCAGCTACGAACTCCGCGTGGAGCACGTGATCGCTGACGACGCTGGAGTGGGCGGCCCGTCGATGGAAGCGGGGTGAAGGCCTGTCCTTGGCGGACCGTCTGTGCCTGGCGCTCGGCGAACGACTCGACTGCGATGTGCTCACCGTGGGACGCGACCTGGGGGACGGGCGGTCGGGTGCAACAGATCCGCTGACTGCCCGACCCGCTCACGATGCCGGGTGGTAGGTGCAGACCTGCACGCCGGTACCGCTCGTCACGCACTTGACGAGTTGCATCGGTCGGGCCGTGCCGTCCTCGGGGAAGATCCGCTTGCCCCCGCCGAGCAGGATCGGCTCGATCATCAGGTTGAGCTCGTCGACCAGGCCTTCGGCGAGCAGTCCCGTGACGAGGCTGACGCTGCCCCAGATCTGCATGTCGCCGCCGTCCTCGGCGCGCAGCGCCGCGACGTCGGCGATCGCATCATCGGGTGACAACAACGTCGAGTTCCACGTCATGTCGTCCTGCGTGAGCGTTCGTGAGGCCACGTACTTCTTGATCGCGTTCATCCGGTCCGCGTACGGGTCGCCGGCGCGCTCCGGCCACGCCGCCGCCATGCCCTGCCAGGTGCGCCGGCCGAACAGGAGGGCGTCGGCCGTCTTCATGCCCGTCGTCGATCACCGGTCCCATCACCTCGGGATCGAAGTACGGGATCGACCAGCCACCGTGGGCGAAGCCGCCATCGGTGTCCTCGTCGGGACCACCCGGGGCCTGCACGACACCATCCAGACTCATGAACTCGTTGACCACCACGCGCATCGTTCGCTCCTTCGTGTCGGGCTTGTAACCATTGTCGGCTGCGATCAGTGACGGGACCAGCCGCGCGAACTCATCGCCGCCTTTGGCGCAGCGCAGCGGTCCGGCGGCTCTCGATCCCACGGCGGCGGCCGGTTGGCGTGGGTTCTCGGAAATTGCGGAACTAATCGTAAGCGACGGCGGTCTCACGTATCTGGACAGGAGAACAAGTTCTCTCCATCCTCACGGAGGCAATCGTGAACGCTCAGCACGACAACACCGAGACCCCGGCCCTGCCAGCCGGTCGCTACGTGTGGTTGCCGGGCCGCGGGCGCACGTTCATCCGCGAGGCGGCGGGTCCGGCCGGTGCTCCGACCATCATGCTGTTGCACGGCTGGACAGGGACCGCCGACCTCAACTGGTTCCCGGCGTTCGCCCCGCTCGCCGAGCACTTCCGGGTGGTCGCCCTCGATCACCGCGGTCACGGGCGCGGCATGCAAGCCGCCGATCCGTTCCGGCTCGTCGACTGCGCCGACGACGTCGCCGCGCTCGCCGAGGTGCTCGGACTCGAGCAGTTCATCGCCGTCGGCTACTCGATGGGCGGTCCGATCGCCCAGCTGCTCTGGCACCGGCACCGCCACCTCGTCGCCGGCCTCGTCCTGTGCGCCACGAGCTGCACGTTCAGCGGGACGGTCAGGGAGAAGGCGTTGTTCGCCGCGGCCGCCGGCGCCTCGATCGTCGCCCGTCCGGTCGGTCGGGTCAGCCACACCGTGATCCAAACGCTCAACGAACTGCGTCGCCGTCGCGGCGCCGGCTGGTGGGGTTTCGACCAGATCGCTGGTCACGACCTCGCCGCGATCGTCGAGGCCGGGCGCGAGCTCGGTCGCTTCGACTCCCGGTCGTGGATCGGCGACGTCGATGTTCCTGCGGCCGTCGTCGTCACCAGCGACGACGATGTCGTCCCGACGTACCGCCAGCGTGATCTCGCGGCCCGGATCCGCGGCGCCGCCGTCCGGGTCGTGGCCGGCGGTCACTCGGTGTGCACCACACAGCCCAGCCGGTTCGTCCCGACGCTCGTCGACGCCTGTCGCACGGTTGTCCGGCAGCCGGCGGCGCTGGCTGCGTGACGCGCTGAACTGGGCGGCCTGCGCCTCACTCGGCATTCTGGGCGGCGGAAGCCGGGGTTTCCGAGCTGGACGCCGCCCGGAAAGACCGATGATGCGCTCGCCACCCAGAATGGCGCGAGCCCGCCTCGGACTCACCGCTCGGTCATCGCCTCGATCACCGCTTGGCCTCGCGGGCGATCCGGTATCCGACGTCGAGACTCTCGGTCAGCCCGAGGTCCTTGAGCCGGCGGACCCTGATCTTGAACGGGTCTCGTTCCATGCCAACGTGCGTCGCGAGCTCGCGGGCGACGACGCCCGGGTTGGCGGCGATGAGCCTGAGGTACGCCTCGGTCCACGGCTGGTCGCGGTCCATGCGGGCGAGCCGGCGCCGCAACTCGGCCAGGGCCTCCCGGCTGAGGTCCGCGTCCTCGCGGAGCTCCAGGCGCGGATCGGCGCCGACGTACCGCACCCCGATCCTGAACAACGTCCCTCCGCGCGATGATCCGATCGACAGCTGTCATCGCCTCCGCCGCGTCGCGGAAGCCGGCGGCGCGCGCCTCGTCGTCGGTGATCGAGTCGATGGCGTCGACCGACGTGATCTCGACCACGCCGAGCGAGTTGCGCTGCCGCGATCCTGGCCGTGACGCGAGCGGTCGCCCAGCGCCGAAACGCCAGCGTGACATCGCCGGCGGCGATCCCGTTCATCGCGTCGATGGTGAAGATCACGACTTCGGCCGATCGCTGGGCTGGCGGGATACACGACATCGACTGAGCGGCTGCCCTTCAGACGTCGAAGTCGAACCGGCCCTGCGGCGGGGCGTAGGCGGGATCGACGCCGTCGAACAGGCTGGTGACCGACTCGCCGTCGTGGCTGCGGCGAATCGCCTCGGCGAAGAGGCCGGCGACGGAGCGAACCCGGAGGTCGGGCCATTCGTCGGTCGGCGGCGGCACGGTGTCGGTGGTGACGACCTCGGTGATCGCCGGGTGATGCTGGAGACGCTCGATCGCCTTGCCGGTGAACAGCCCGTGGGTGCAGGCGATGGCGGCGTTCTGGCAACCCTCGCTGTCGAGGCGCTTGAGCAGCTCGATGATCGAGCCCCCGTTGGCGATCTCGTCGTCGAGCACGATCGCCCGCCTGCCCGCCACGTCACCCACGATCGCATCGATGACGACGCTGTCGTCGGCCAGACGTTGCTTGCTGCCGGCCGCAACCGGTACCCCGAGCAGCCGGGCGAACTGGGTTGCGGTCTTGGCGTTGCCGAGGTCGGGGGACACGACGACCACGTCGTCGAGGTTGCGTCCCGCTGAAGTGCTCGGCGAGCTCCCCGATCGCGGTGAGGTGGTCGACTGGCACCCCGAAGAACCCGTGGACCTGCGGGGCGTGCAACGCCATCGTGATGACGCGCATCGCTCCGGCGGTGATCAGCAGGTCGGCGACGAGGCGTCCCCGATCGAGATCCGCGACGCATCCTTCTTGTCCGACCGGGCGTACGCGAAATGCGGGATCACCGCGGTGATGCGGGCCGCCGACGCGCCGCGGGCCGCGTCGAGCATCAGCAACAACTCCATCAGGTGCTCCTGGGTCGGCGGCACCAGCGGCTGGACGATGTACACGTCGCGCTGGCGGCAGTTCGCCTGCAGCTGCACCTGCAGACAGTCGTTGCTGAAGCGATCGATCCTCGCCGGCGACAACCGCACGCCGAGCGAGCTCACAGATCCGACGCGAGAGCGTTGGGTGGGCGTTGCCGCTGAAAACGACGATCTCCCGCACGCTCGCACACCGTACGTCATCTGGCGATTGGTCTTGCAGTGACGCCCGCTTGCCCCAGAATGGGGGTTCCAACCGACCGAGACCACGGAGATGACGACGACATGACCGAATCCTTCGACGCCGCTGCCGCGTCCGCTGCCTACACCAACGCGCTCGACGTGATCGGCGCGGTGGAGCCCGACGTGGCCGCAGCGATCCGCAGCGAGCTGGCCGACCAGCGGGCGTCGCTGAAGCTGATCGCCAGCGAGAACTATGCGTCGCCAGCGGTGCTGCTCACGATGGGCCAGTGGATGTCCGACAAGTACGCCGAGGGCACGATTGGCCACCGGTTCTACGCCGGGTGCCAGAACATCGACACCGTCGAGCAGCTCGCCGCCGACCACGCCATGGCGCTGTTCGGCGCGCCGCACGCCTACGTCCAGCCGCATTCGGGGATCGACGCCAACCTGGTCGCGTTCTGGTCGGTCCTGGCCCACCGGCTGGAGACGCCGGCGCTGGAGAAGGCCGCGGCGAAGACGGTCTATGACCTGTCCGACGAGGAGTGGGCCGAGCTGCGCTCGGCGTTCGGCGACCAGCGGATGATCGGCATGTCGCTGGACGCCGGCGGCCACCTGACCCACGGATTCCGGCCGAACATCTCGGGCAAGATGTTCCACCAGACGTCGTACGGCACCGACCCCGAGACCGGGCTGCTCGACTACGACGAGGTCGCCCGGCTCGACTCGCGAGTTCAGGCCGCTCATCCTGATGGCCGGATACTCGGCATACCCGCGCAAGGTCAACTTCGCGACGATGCGCGAGATCGCCGACGAGGTCGGGGCGACCCTGGTCGTCGACATGGCGCACTTCGCAGGGCTCGTCGCCGGCAAGGTCTTCACGGGTGACTTCGACCCGGTACCCCACGCCCACATCACCACGACGACCACGCACAAGTCGCTGCGCGGGCCGCGCGGCGGCATGGTGCTCTGCCAGCCAGAGTTCGCCGACTCCGTCGACCGCGGGTGCCCGATGGTGCTCGGCGGCCCGCTCGGCCACGTGATGGCGGCCAAGGCGGTGGCGTTCGCCGAGGCCAGACGGCCGTCGTTCCAGACCTACGCCAGGGCCGTCGCCGACAACGCCGTGGCGCTCGCCGAGGGTCTCGTGAAGCGGGGCGCGACGATCGTCACCGGCGGCACCGAGAACCACCTCGTGCTCATCGACGTCTCGTCGTACGGCGTCACCGGTCGCCAAGCCGAGTCGGCGCTGCTCGACTCGGGCATCGTGACCAACCGCAACTCGGTCCCCAGGGACCCCAACGGCGCGTGGTACACGTCGGGCATCCGCATCGGGACGCCCGCCCTCACGACCCGCGGGTTCGGGACCGACGAGTTCGACCGGGTCGCCGAGCTGATCGTCGGCGTGCTGGCGTCGACCACGCCGGCGCCGACCAAGGACGGCGCTCCGGGCAAGGCGAAGTACGTGCTCGCCGACGGCGTCGCCGACCAGGACCCACGCCGCGGTCGGCCGAGCTGCTCGACACCCATCCGCTGTATCCCGGCATCGACCTGCGCTGAGTCCCGCCCGCGAATCTGGGCTCGCAGCGCTCGATGAAAGTTTCTGTCATCGCGTGTGGCGGGTGAGGGCTCGAGTCTGCGAAACTTTTCCGAATGGTCGGCGGCGCACCTGATCAGGGGCCGGCCGGGCACGACCGGGCGGCCGGCGAGATTTCGAGTGGTGCCGCGACCCTGGTCGGCCGCCAGCGCGAGCTCGGCGAGTTGGCCGGCGCGCTCGCCGGGGTCGCCCGCGGCCACGGCCGGCTGTTCCTGCTCGAAGGCGAACCGGGGATCGGCAAGACCCACCTGGCAACGGCGCTCAGCGAGCATGCCCGCACCGGCGACTTCACCGTCCTCTGGGGCCGGTGCTGGGAGGACGGCGGGGCGCCGGCGTTCTGGCCGTGGACCCAGATCCTGCGCGGCCTCGTCAGCGACCGGCTCGACCAGACCAACGGCGACACCCACGAGCCGCTGCTGGCCAGGGTGGCCGCGATCGTCCCAGAGCTCGCAGCGGTTCCCGGCGGGTCCGATGCCGACGACCAGGTCGTCGTGACCGGGCGGTTCGCGCTGTTCGACGACGTCGCCACGATCCTCCGGCAGGCCGCGGCGAGTGGGCCGCTGCTGCTCGTCTTCGACGACGTCCATGCCGCCGACGTCGACTCGCTCCGCCTTCTGCAGTTCGTCGCCCGCGACCTGCCCCACGGACGGATCGCGATCGTGGCGACCTACCGTGCGGAGGATGCGAGCCACAGCGGTGCCGGGGCACTTCTCGCGCGGCATGGGACGGGACGGTCGCGTGCTCCCGCTCCGTGGGCTCACCGAGGCCGAGGTCGGAGTGTTCGTCGAGCAGATCGCTGGTGAGCCGGCGCGCAGCGGAGTGGTGCGTATCGTGCACCGCGCCACGAAGGGAAACCCGCTGTTCGTCGACTCGATCACCCACCTACTCGTCGCCGAGCAGCGGCTCCACGATCTCGGCAGCTCGTCACCCGACTCGCCTGGTCGAGTCTCGCTCCCGCTCCCCCCGAACATCCGGGAGGCGATCGGAATGCGGCTCGCGGCGCTCGACGAGCCGACGCGGGACGTGCTTCGAGTGGCGTCGGTCATCGGCCGGTCGTTCACCGTCGCGACGCTCGCCGCGGTGCTCGGGCGATCTCCGAGCGACCTCGTCGGGCCCCTCGACCTCTCGGTCGATCACGGCGCGGTCGACGCCCGTCACGTCGATCGCCGGCAGCTACGCGTTCGATCACATGCTCGTGCGCGACACGCTATACGGCGAGCTCGATGCCCGGCGGCGCCACGAGCTGCATCGCCGCGTCGGCGACGAACTCGAATCGTGGTATGCCGACGATGCCGACCGCCACGCGACCGAGCTCGCCCATCACTTCCTGCTCGCCGCCGATTCGCCCGACACCGTGCTGCGTGCCGTCGAGGCCGCGACGTGGGCCGGCCAGCGGGCAATGGCCCTTGCGGCGTACGACGAGGCCGCTGAACTGTTCACGCGCGCGTTGGAGACCTTCGCGTCGTCGGCCGTCAGCGAGCCGCGGCGCCGTTGCGACCTGCTGCTCGCGCTCGGTGCGGCGCGCATCCGCGGCGGCGACACCACTGCCGGTCGCGCCGAGTACCTCGAAGCCGCTTCGATCGCCCGTCAGCACCGACTTCCCGACCAGCTCGCCTCGGCGGCGATCGGCTACGCCGGAATGACCGGCTACCACTTCAGCGGTCGGCGCGACGACACGCTGGTGGCGATCCTCGAGGAAGCGCTCGATGCGCTTCCCGACGGCGACTCCGAGATGCGGGCGCGCCTGCTCGCCCGGCTGTCGGTCGCCGTCTACTGGTCGGACCTCGACGGCCGCCGGTTCGAGCTCAGCGAGGAGGCGGTCGCGATGGCCCGCCGGATACGCGATCGCTCGACGCTCGCGATGACGGTCCACAGCCGGCGATACGCGGAATGGGGACCGGAAAACGTGGAGCAACGGCTGGCAGATGCGACGCAGTGCCTGCAGCTGTCGTTGGAGGCGAACGACCTCGAGCTCGCCGTGTCTTCACGCCGGTGGCGCTTCACCGACCTGCTCGAAGACGGAGACGCGCCGGCGGCGGAGCGCGAGCTCGACGCCCACGACGCGCTGGCGCAGCGCCTGCGACAGCCGTTCCTGCTCGGGCTGTCGACCCAGTTCCGGGCATTGTGGGCGATCATGCAGGGCCAGTTCGCGCAGGGCGAAGCGCTCGCCGTCGAGGCCCGCCAGCTCGGTGAACGCGCCGGCAACCCGAACGCCGCTCTCGTCTTCGGCCAGCAGATGTTCCCCGTGTGGCTCCAGCGGCACCGGGTCGACGAGCTCGGCGCGCTGCTCGCGGCGATGCGCAGAGCCGCTCCCCACCCCGCTACCGCGAGCGCGATGGCGCTCATCGACGCCGAGCTCGGCGACGTCGAATCGGCCACCGCGGTGCTCGCCCAACTGGCGACGCCCGGGCTGACGAAGTTCCGCCACGACATGCTGTTCCTGCCCGGCCTTGCCCACCTGAGCCTGTTGTGTGCGCGGCTCGGAGACGACGAGCGGGCCGAACACCTCTACGAGCTGCTCGCCCCGTATGCCGGCCGGTTCGTCGTCACCGGCGCCCCGGCGCAGGCGTGCTGGGGGCCCGTCGACCACTATCTCGGCATCCTCGCGGCACAGTCGGGTGTTCACGAGGTGGCGATCGACCACTTCGAGGCGGCGCTCTACATGAACCGCCGGCTGGGTTCGGCGAGCCTGTCGGCGCAGACCCGCTGTGAGTACGGGCTGCTGCTGCGGAGCCGCGACGATCTGATGCCGCGTGCTGCCGAGCACCTCAGCGTGGCCCGCCGCACCGCGCAGGCGCTCGACATGGTTGGCGTGCTCGAGCGACTCGGCGCCGAGCGCGCGACCCCCGCGGTGCCACCTGATGGTCCAGTGCTGCCCGTCGCCGAGCGCGCGACGGCAGACAGCTCGGCCGATGGAGTGGCGGTTGGGACGCCAGGGGGAGCGGCCTGCGCGCTGCGCAACAACGGCGAGTACTGGACCGTCACCACCGAGCGGGGCATGTCCCACGTCCGCGACTCGAAGGGAGTGCACCATCTGGCCGATCTGCTGTCGCGGCCGCGCCAGCGGGTTCACGTGATGCAGCTCGGCGGGGCTCCCCCGGGCACCGCGAGCAGTGCGGTTCGCGCCGCGAGCACCGGTGAGCTCGACGATGCTGGCCTCGGATACTCAGGCGGCTTCGGTGACGCCGGCGATGTCCTCGACGACGTCGCCAAGTCGGCGTATCGCCACCGGCTCGAGGAGCTCGACGATTCGATCGCCGAGGCCGAGCGGTTCAACGACATCGCCAGGGCTTCGCAGCTCGGTGAGGAGCGGGACCTGCTGATCGATGAGCTGGCCAGGTCGGTGGGTATCGGGGGACGCAGTCGCCGCGCCGGGTCGTCGACGGAGCGGGCACGGGTCAACGTGACTCGCGCCATCCGGAGCGCGATCCGCCGGATCGCCGAGGTGGACCCGATCGCCGGCCGGCACCTCGACGCCACGATCGTCACCGGCACATACTGCGTCTACGAGCCCGATCGGGCGGTTGTTCATCACCACTGAACGGGTTGTTCCGGCCATCCGTACGCCTTCTCGTTGTCGAGTTGATCTCGCTGTCGGGTTGATCGCGTCACGTCGAAGGGGTGGGCAATGGCCGTTACGCCGGGTGGGCTGTCGCAGCAGCTCCGCGCCGAACGCCACCCGGTCGATCAGGTGATCGCCAAGGCAGCCAGGTGCGCCGACCCGCGATCGACGTACTCGCAGTTGTTCTTCTCCGAGAGCCCGACCGACGCGGCGCGGGCCAAGGCGATCTGCGCCCGCTGCACCGTCAAAGTGCTCTGTCTGGAGCGGGCGATCGCGCGAGCTGAGCCGTACGGCGTCTGGGGTGGCGAGTTCGTGGTCGACGGCCGAGTCGTTGACGTCCGACGGACGAGAGGCCGCCCGCCGAAGAATCCCTCCCCGCCGGCGGTGGTCGACGAGGTCACGGGTCTTTCCAGCGTCGCAAGCGTCGCCTGATCGGCGACGGTCCGGGCATGCGATGAGCGATCCGCGTGCTCGGTGCGCGCACTGCTCATCGCATTGCACTTCTTCGCCGCGTGGTGTCAGCACGTCGCGATGTCGGTCGGTCGAGGGACCGGTCAGCCGGCCACCGTGGTGGTCGGCTGCGCCACCGTCGTGGTGGTGGTGGGGACGTAATCGGGGTCGATGATGTTGAATCGGGGGACCTGCTCGCCGTACTCCTCCGGCTCCTTGACCCCGTCCCAGACGTACACCACGTCGTCCGTGTGGACGAACTCGTGGAACGTCTCGGAGAGCGTCAGCGGGATGCGGATGCAGCCGTGCGACGCCGGGTGCAGCGGCACGTTCAGTGCGCCGTGGATCGCGATTCCGTAGTTGAAGTACGCAGGGTTGCGCATTCCGCCGAGGGCGCTGTTGCGGATGCCGGTCACGAACCGGTCGTAGCTGAAGACGCCGCCCGGCGTGTCCGACCAGCCGATCTCGCCGCGAACGATCGGCGCCGCGCCGCTCTCGTTGCCGTACTCGCCGACGTCGATCGTTACCTCCTCCCGCCACACCTCGCCGGAGCCGCTCGACATGTGGCTGATCATCACCGGCCGGTCGTCGACGAAGAACGCGACGACCTGTTCCGGGAGGTAGACCTCGGTGTGGCTCGCCGTCGCCGCTTCAGGCCGGCGGGGGCGGATCTCCATCGGCTGCTGCATGAACTGCCAGGTCTCGTCGGTGACGACTCCCGTCGCGCTGCCGCGTGGGATCTGCAAGACGAGCTTCTCGAACGCCCACACCGCCGCCGTGGTGAGGTTTCCGAACTGCCCGTCGATCGGCCCCGGCGCGAACCCCAGGTCGGTCAGCCGCTCCTGCAGCGCACGCACCGGGTCGCCGGACGAGCCGAACCCGAGCGGCGCGCTCGAGATGCGTGGGGGCGTCGGCAGGCAACACGGTGGTCGTGGGAGCGATCGAGACCCGGGTGGACGAAGGCACCGGCGCCGCGGCCGGTTGCGACGACGCGACCGCTCCACTCGCGGTCGCACCCGGCTCGTCGTCGGGGTCCAAGGCGATGACGAGCGCGACCGCGCCCGCGGTGAGGAACAGCGCGGCGGCAACCGACACGACGAGCCAGCGCCGGCGTCGATTCGCTCGCCGTTGACGTGATCGGAGGTGAGGCGATCGTGGTGCAGAGATGGTCGCCAGGCTAAGGACTCGTTCCGCAGGCCGTTTGCGCACGCTGGGATCGCCGGCGCGGGCGGTTTCAGCGCACCCCGTCAGCCTCGTGGCGTCGGCTCACGGCACGGACCGGTTACCCCATCTGGCCTCGGACCTCGCCGCCGGGGAAGTCGCCAGGGCCCTCGTTGGTGGGGGCGACGCCGTTGTCCGTGTGCACGTTGACGTAGGCGTTGCCGGCTTCGATTTGAGTGACCAGCGCCGAGAGTGGCTGCTCCTCCAGCGGGCCGATCAGGCTGGCGGCTGTGATCGTGCCGGTCTCCAGCACACCGCTCTCGCGGCCGCCGGCGGCCGGTGCCGGCCCGTAAAGGAACGCGACGACTGGCCCGTTGACCCCCTGTGCGGCAATGTGGATGTGCGCCGCGACGACGTTGTCGATGTTGGCGACGATCAATCGATAGCTCAGCGCGGTGCCGTCCTCGCTCAGCGTGAACACCGCGTTGCCCGTGGCGTGCGTCGACCTGACCGGCACCTCGTTTCGCCCTTTGAGATGGGCGTTATAGGTCGAGTCGCCCGCCAGCACGGCCGATCCCAATGTGAGCACCGCGCCTCCGGCGAGCACGGCAGCCAACGATCGTCGCATGGTCCCTCCCCGTGTCAGCGCGCCGTCGTGGCGCGTTTGGGCCTCAACAATACTTCTCTACCGCACTGCCCGACGACCGGCGTCCACGAGTGAGGTCGCGAACGTCACCACCAACGCGGCGAGCAGACTTCAAACGACGCGGGCGGAATCGGGGCGGCTTGGCGCATCGCCCGGGAAATAAGGGATTGCCCGATGTGCATCGCCGGCGTCGCGCTCATCGTGTCGGCAACAGCCGATTCACGAGGAGGAGAACGACGTGAGCACGAGGGCGAAGCAGAAGGCTCGGAAGGTCCACGACGTCCTGTCAATGGCCACGTGGGTGCTCGACGCGCTCGGGCCGATCGATGGTTTGCGAGTGCTGGAGGTCGATTGCGGATCCGGTTCCAATCTCACCGCCGCGCTCGACCGGGGCGCCGACGTCTGGGGTGTCGACGCCTCCGTCGACCGGCTGCGCAAGGCTCGCGACGCAGCGCCGGAGGCCAACCTGCGGGAAGGCGTCGCCAGCGACCTGCCGTTCGACAACTGCTTGTTCGACGCCGTGTACTCGCTCGGCGTGAGCCGGACCGCTGACGACGCGGCGCGCCTGGCCAGGGAGTGTGCCCGAGTCTGCAAGATCGGTGGCGTGGTCGTGCTCGCGCTCGCGCTCGCCGAACACTCCTGCTCGAGTCCCGAGTTCGTCAACTCCGTGTCGGACAGGGTCACGATCAGGGCCGGTCTGTGGCCGCTCTCCTCACCATGCCCGCTGATGATCTCGCTGAAGATCTGCAACTGAACCCGGCGCCTGCGCGTGAGGGACCCGAGCGCGCCGGGCGCCGTCTGGCGACGAGCACGAGAAGTGCGCCGCCGTCGCGACACCAGCCGCAATACTGACCGGGTGAGCCGCCGGGTCTCCTCGCCGGTCTTGGTCGGCCGCCGCGACCAGCTGGACGCACTCATCGCGGCGTTCGAGCGTGCCCGGGGCGGCAACGGTGGCCTTGTCCTCGTCGAGGGTGAGGCCGGGATCGGCAAGACCCGTCTCATCGACGAGTTCGTCGCCCACGCCGAACTGGAGGGCGGCCGCGCCCTCCTCGGGAGTTGCCTCCCGTTCGCAGACGTCGTGCCGTTCGCACCGATGGCGAGGATCTTGGGCCCGCTGCGCGCCGAGGCGCGAGTGGACGTACCGCCACCCAGCGTCGCCGAACCGCTCGATCGCTCTCGCTTCTTCCAGTGGGTCGTCGATCGGTTGATCGAACTGGCGGCGGACGAGCCCGTGGTGGTTGTTGTCGAGGATCTCCACTGGGCTGACGAGTCGACAGGCGACCTGCTGCTCTTCCTCGCCGACGCCGCGCCGACCGCCCGCGTCCTCGTGGTCGGATCCCGACGACCGGACGAACACGGCCGCGGTCGCGGGCTGGCGACGGCCCTCGGCGAGCTCGTTCGGTCCGGGCGCGCCGAGCGACTGGCGCTGCCCCCGCTCGGCGACGGAGAGGTCACCGAGCTGATCGGTGAGATCCTGGGTGTCGATCCCTCCCGCGGGCTCCGCGAACAAGTCGTTGCCAGAGCTGACGGCAATCCGTTCTTCGCCGAGGAGTTGGTGGCGGCAGGCGGCGGCGACGACCTTCCGACAACTGTTGGCGACGTGATCCTGCAACGCGTCGACAGGGTCAGCACCGATGCCCGACAGCTGCTGCAGGTCGCCGCGGTCATCGGCCGACGCGTCGGACACGCGTTGCTGCGCGAGGTCGCCGGCGTCGACCCGCGGACGATGGACCGGGCCCTGAGAGACGCGGTGAGCCATCAGCTCCTCGTCGCGCGGCATGACCGCTACGAGTTCCGGCACGCCCTCGGACACGAGGCCGTGTACGGCGACCTGCTCCCCGGCGAGCGCAGCGCACTTCACGAGCGTGTGGCGGTCGCCCTGGCCGAACACCCAGAGCTGGCGCTCGGGGATGATCCGGCCGTCGCGGCTGCCGAGCTCGCCCACCATTGGCACGCCGCCGGCCGCGTCCCCGAGACGCTCACCGCTTCGGTGGCTGCGGGGCGGGCGGCCGAGGTTGCCCACGCACCCGGGGAGGCGTACTTCCACTTCGGGCGGGCGCTCCAGCTCTGGCCCGAGGTCGCAGACGCCGAGGCGACCGCCGGGACCGATCGTGCGTGGTTGCTCGAACATGCGGCGGAGACCGCGTCGCTCGCCGGTGATCACCGGCGTGCTGCTGAGTTGGCCGACGCGCTGCTCGCCGTGATCGACGCCGATTGCCAGCCGCAACGGCACGCCCGCACGCTCGACCGCCGCGGCGCTGTACCTGTGGTACGAGGGCGATGTCGCGCGATCACGGCTCGTGACCGAGCAGCTCAAGGTCGGCGACCGCGACGCGCCGACGCCGGCGGCGGTCACCAGGCTCTCGGGCGTCGCCTACCAACTGGCGCTCCAGCTGCAGTACCTCGAGGCACTCGCCGCCGCCCGAGCTGCCCTCGACGCCGCCCGCCAGCTCGGCAGCCCGGTCGAGCTCGGCTTCGCCCTGTACGTCCTCGGTTCGCTCGAGGGGCACCTCGGCGGCCACGACGACGCGATCGAGCGGCTCCAGGAGTCGCTGGCGATGTCGATCGAGCGAGGTGATGCGCATCGGGTCGGGGCGACGTGGCACAACCTCGTCGAAGCGCAGCTCTTCGCGGGTCGAGCCGCCGACGCCTACGACGTCGCTACCCGAGCGCTCCCGGAGTTGCAGGGACTCGGGCTCACCAGGACCTATCTCGCGCTCGCCACGGGACAGCTCACCTACGCGTTGCTCGCACTGGGGCGGTGGGACGAGGCAGACGCCGCCAGCGGTGCGTTGCTCGCCGACGACGTCGACCGCTACTTCACGCTCCCGGTCCGGTTCGGCCGGCTTCACCTGCTCGTGCGCCGCGGGCGGTTCGACTCGGTGGAGCGGATCCTCGACGACCTCGCGTCGACGTTCGCCGACAACCCGTACACCACCGGCGTGTGCGCCGGATGGCGCGCCGAGATGGCGATGTGGAGGGGCGATTGGACGTCCGCGCGGGCTGCGCTCGAACGGGGTTTCGCGATCACCGCGACGAGTGACGAGATCCTGCTCGAGCTACGCCTCGCCGCCCTCGCCGCCAGATTGGAGGCCGACGAACTGTCGTGGGCCCGGCTGAACGCGGCCCACGCCGATCCAACGACACGGCGCGAGATCGCCCTCGATCACGTCGGCCACGCCGAGTCGTTCCTGGAGCGGATCGAGGGCACGGTCGGCTGCTGCTCGCTGCCGTTCCGTCGTCTTCTCGACCTGGCCAGGGCGGAACTGAGCCGGCTCGACGATCGTCCCCCGTCGACGCCGTGGGCGGAGATCGCCGCGGGGGCAGGTGACGACGCCTATCTCGTCGCGTACGCGCACTGGCGCGAGGCGCAAGCGCTCCTCGCCGCTCCCGGCCAGCGAGCCC
The DNA here is from genome assembly GCA_963764455.1 of Ilumatobacteraceae bacterium. Taxonomy (GTDB): domain Bacteria; phylum Actinomycetota; class Acidimicrobiia; order Acidimicrobiales; family Ilumatobacteraceae; genus Desertimonas. The sequence goes on along the minus strand of CAVXSN010000016.1, from coordinate 157,110 downwards.
GCGAGCGGGCCGAGGCGGTGCTCAGGGTCGCCAGCGGCGCCGCGGCCCGACTCGGCGCCGAACCGCTGCTCGCCGAGATCACCGACATCGCCCGCCGGGCCCGCATCGAGCTGGCCGGAACAGCCACGGCGACGCCGACCGCAACGAGCACGATGCGGGCGACGAGCTCGCCGCCGCCGGGTTCACGAAACGAGAGGCCGAGGTGCTCAGACTCCTCGCCAGGGGCCTGTCCAACCGTGAGATCGGCGACGCCCTGTACATCAGCGCCAAGACGGCGAGCGTCCACGTCACGCACATCTTCCAGAAGCTCAACGTCACGACGCGGGTGCAGGCCGCGGTCGTCGCCCAGCGCATCGCCGGCTGACGCTCACCCGATCACAGGCACGCCCGCATCGCCTTCAGCGCGAACGGCGGGACGGGACGATCGTGTGTGGCAAGGAGCTCGTTGGCGATGTCGTGAACGAGTCCGGCCACCGTCGGGTTCTGCGGGTCCGGATCCAGGGCTCGCAGCGTTTCGCCGAAGAGCGCCTTGTCGCGCTTCAGACCGGCGCCAACGGGCGCGTAGGTGTGCACGATCAGCGCTCGTACCAGCGCGAGCTGCCAGGCGCGAGGTGGTGGCGGAGCTGGCTGGCGTACGTGCGGTAGTAGCCGAGGTGCATCGACTCGTCGCGGCGCATCGGGCCGAACATGTGGTCGACGAGCGGTCGTTCGCCGAGCTCGTCGAGGATCTCGGCGATCCGGCCATAGGCCGCGAGCGCGAGTCGCTCGTTGATCGCCCCGATCGTGTGGTACGTCATCGACACCATCTCGTAGGCATGGACCGACAGCCGGCCGAGGAGGCCGGCAACGCGATTGTGCAGCGGGACCGACTGGGCCGATCGGTGCCCGACCGGGGCGAGGCCGATGCGGCGGAGCAGGCGCTCCAGCACGTCGGCATGACCCAGCTCGTCCGGCACCCACACCGCGAGGAAGCGGCCGTGAAGGTCGCGGTGGGCATTGGGCAGCAGGGTCTCGATCGAGAGCCCGGCGACTTCGGCCTCGACGCGCTGCGCGTAGCGGAGCGCTGGCGCGAGTCGACGGGCAACTTCGTCGGGGCGACGGATCCGGTCCACGGCGCGGTCGACCGCGTCCAGGTCGAGCCGTCGCTTGCTCTCGAGCGAACGGACGCGATGCCCGATCGGGCTGTCGACGTCGTCGAGGAGGGCGTGGGAGTTCAGCACATCGGTGTGGTGGGCCAGGCTCAGCTGAATGATCGAGCGCGTCGACTCATCGTAGTGAACCGGGCCGGTGGTGAGGGGAGCCGAGACCACCCGGTCGGGCGAAGTCGTCTCACGCAGGCGTTGGGAGAGTCTGCTCCACCTCGAGCACCGGTTCGAACAGGTCACCGACGTGCGCAACCCGCTCGAGGACGGCCGGTGCGTCGAATTGCAGTCGCACCTCACCCGCCGCGCACGCCTCGACCTCGTCCCAGCTCACCGGCGTGGACACGGTGGGCTCGGGCCGGGCGCGCAGGGAATACGGCGCAATCGTGGTCTTGTGGAACAGCGTTCTGACTCCAGTCGACGAAGATCTTTCCCGGCCGCTCCGCCTTGGCCATCACGGTCGTGACGAGAGCCGGCGTCTGCTTGGCGAGCAGCGCGCCGGTGGCCCGGGCGAAGCGGGCCGCGCCCTCATGAGTCGGGTTCCCGGTGTTCAGCGGCACGTACAGCTGCATCCCCTTCGACCCGGACGTCTTGCACCAGCCCTCGAGGTCGACGGCGGCCAGGATCTCCCGCACCCGCAGGGCGACGGCGCTGCAGTCGCCGAGGTCGGTGTCCGGGCCGGGATCGAGGTCGAACACGATCGCACACGGCGACCCTTGGGCGTCCGCGTGGGCCATCGGCGCGTGCAGCTCGATTGCCGCGAGGTTCGCCGCCCAGACCAGCGCGGCCGGCTCCTCGATCCGGCAGTAGTCGATCCCACCGCGGCGATCGCTCGGTCCGGCGGATACCGGCACCCAGTCCGGTCGGTGGGCCGGGCAGCGCTTCTCGAAGAAGCCCTGCCTCTCGGTGCCGTCGGGGTAGCGCCGCAACGTCAGGCACCGCTGAGCGAGGTGCGGAACCATCACGCCCGCGACCCGCGTGTAGTAGTCGATCACCTCGCCCTTCGTGAATCCGCTGGGATACAGCACCTTGCCGAAGTTCGACAACGAGAGCCGGCGGCCGGCGACCTCGACATCGTGCTTCGTCCCCTTCGCCACGCCGGCGAACCGTATGTGCTCGGCGGCGAACGGGCACTGATGGACCATGGCTTCGTACTCCGTCAATCGCGGTGCCGTTGCTCACGTGCGCAAGCTGATCGACGCGCGCCAGTACGTTCTGAACAGCGACTGGGGTGACGCCCAGCCCACCGCGGCCGACCAGAATGCGTTCCTCGAGTCGCATTCGTGGGACGACTACGCGGCGTGGCACCTCGGTCTCACCGATGGCGCCACCGATGAGACCAAGGCCCGCTACGCGTTCGTGTGCGGCGACTTTCGGCGGGTGCATCGCAGCGGGCTGATCGCTTGCGTGTATCGAGCATCGGAATGGCGCCACAAGGAGGTCGAGCTCGCCGCTCATGACCTCCTGCAACGGCTCGACGCGATCGCCGCGTGACGGCCTGCGGCGGGTCAGGACGGGTCCGGCCACCACGCCCGGACCGCCGCCGCGATGGCGAGCAGCGGAACGCACAGCACCGCTACCAGCGTGCCGACCGACAGCCACGGCGAGCCGATCGCAAACGTGCCGTAGCAGCCGACTGCGAAGACCTCGGAGGAGAATCCGACGGTGGACGTCACGGTCGCCCTGGCCGTTCCGGAGATCACGGTCTGGACGCGCGCCTCGCCGACCACCATCGCGTTCTGGGCGATGCCGTAGCCCACCGCCACGACGGCGATCCCCGCCACGTGGCCGCTCACGGCGCCGGCTGCGATGAGCGCGCCGGCGAGCGTCACGGCCCACGCCATGGTGCGGCGCGAGACGGACGCGGTCCGATCGGCGAGGGCAGTGCCGACGACCTGGCCAGCCGTCACGACGGCCATCAGGATCGCCACATCGGAGGTCGCGGCCCCGGCTTCGCGGGCGAGCAGTCCGAAGTACTCGTCGTACGCCGACACGCCCATGAGCACTGCGGCGATGAGCACGACGTGCCGGACGCTTGCGTGGTCGGTGGCCTCGCGCACGCCCGCACGTAGCGTCGCGAGATAGCGCCGGGCGACGGTCGATCCGATCGGCCGGGTGGTTGATCCCTTGACGGTCTCGTCGGCCGACTCCGAGCGCGGTGCCCTGGGGAGCGACAGGGCCAGTGCCCCGTGGGCGATCGCGCCGGCGATGCTCATCCATCCCACCAACCGGTACCCCCGATGCGGTACAGCGGGCCGCCGATCGCGATGCCCACCGTCGTCGCCACCATGGCGGCCGCGTACGCCCATCCGATCAGCCTGGTGTACGACGCCTCGGTACCGGTCGCCACCAACTCGTCGTAGAGGAACGCCTCGAACGTCCCCGACATCAGCGCCGAGCTGATTCCCCACAGCACGAACCCGACGGCGAACCCGGCGTACGTGGTCCAGACCGTCCATGACGCGAATCCGGCGGCGTACACCGCGGCGCTGAGCAGGAGAAGCCGGCGCCGGTCGACGAGGTCGGCCCATGCTCCCGAGGGCACCTCGAACAGGAACGACGCCGTCGACCAGATGATCAACAGGGACGAGATCGCGCCCGCCGACAAGCCGGTGTCGGCGAAGAGCAGCGAGTAGATCCCGTAGAACGGGATCAGTTCACGGGATGCGACGTAGAGAACGACACGGAGCCTGAATCCAGGCGGGACGGGTCAGGGGCGGCCACGAGGCGATCGCATGGGAACATCGTAACCGGCGATGAGTCCTCGTCCCGAACGGCGTCTACCGAGCGACCACGTTCGAACGATCGAACGTCAAGCGACTGAATGAGAGGCCACCATGCCAGCACCAGACACCGACATCCCGGGCGCACCTCTGTCTCGGGACATCGGTGACAGTTGATGTCGCGCAGCATCGGTGACACCTGGAGGGGCGGTGACGATGGTGGTCATGGCCAGGAAGGTGATGCCGATGAAGGCGATGGCGCGGTGATGGCGTTCGTGGCCGGTGAGCCGATGAACGTGTCGCGAGGTGTGCCGGGAGTGCGGGATCTCGCGCAAGACGTTCTACAAGTACGTGGCGCGATGTCGGGTCGAGGGTGCTGGCCGGGTTCGAGGCGCGTTCGCGGCGGCCGCACACGCTTCCCGCACGCGGTGGCGGCCGAGGTCGAGGACGCGGTGGTGGCGTTGCGCAAGGAGCTCGCCGACGGCGGTCATGATCACGGGGCGACGACGATCCAGTGGCATCTCGGCCGGGATCGCCGGTTCAAGGCGTCGGGTGCCGTCGGTGGCGACGGTGCATCGGATCCTGGTGCGCCGCGGGTTCGTGTTGCCGCAGCCGGAGAAGCGGCCGAAGTCGTCGTGGCGACGCTTCGAAGCGCCGGCGCCGAACGAGTGGTGGCAGATCGACTCCATCGACTGGGTGATCGCCACCGGGCTGGTGAAGGTCTTCAACATCGTCGATGACCACTCCCGGGTGGCGTGCCGCTCACGGGTCGGTGCCGAAGCGACCAGCGAGGAGGCCTGGACGACGTTCTGCGAGGCCGCCCAGCGCTGGGGGCTGCCAGCAGGGGTGCTGTCGGACAACGGGCTGTGCTTCTCCGGCAAGCTGCGCGGCTTCGAGGTGCTGTTCGAAGCCAAGCTGCGCGACGCCGGGATCCGCCCGATCACCGGCCGGCCCTACCACCCCCAGACCACCGGCAAGGTGGAACGGTTCCAGCAGACCCTGAAACGCTGGCTGCGCCGCCAGGACCACCGCCGCGGCCTCGCCCGTGACCTCGCCGAGCTGCAGGCCCGCCTCGACGAGTTCTGCCGCTACTACAACGAGCAACGCCCGCATCAAGGCATCGGACGGGTCACCCCGCTCGAGCCGCTGGCGGCCAGCCCGGCCTGCAAGCCGGCGAGCCGAGCCGCTGCCGCACCCGGCGCCACGCAGCCGCACCGCACACCGTGACCGTGACCGCCAGCGGCGTCATCGACCTCAACAAGCTACAGCATCGGCGTCGGCATCGAGTGGGCCGGCTGCGACGCCACCGTCATCCTCGACGCGCACTACGCCACGATCTTCAGCCGACAACGAACTCGTCCGCCACCTCAAGATCGACCACAGCCGCAGCTACCAGCCCACCGGCCGACGCCGCGGCGGACCCCGCCAGCCACGACGCCTAAACTCATGACTGTCACCGATGTCTCGCGACATACGTGTTACCGATGCTGCGCGACAGAACATGCCGGAAAAATGGTCGTTTCAGGTGACCAGAACGAGCTTGCCGGTCGATTCTGCCGCCTACGCGCGAAGCTCGGGCATCATCGGGGCGCCAGCTGGAAGACCGGGTGCTTCGGGGCGATCGCCAGCAACTCGTCGTCGGTGGCATCCGGTCCCACCCCCTCGAAGAACATCCCGACTTCGGCCTTCCAGCGCTTGAGATACGCGCGCAGCACGCCGACGGTGTCGGCGCCGGACAGCTCGGTGGCGGTGTGGGACTGGCGCCGGCGCCCGATCAGCACGTCGACTTGGCCATCGGCGGCCCGGAGGTTGCGCACCCATTGCGTCTCACCTCGCGGTGCGACGAGGTACTCGGTCCCGTCGAGGGTGAGCAGGTTGACGGCGGTGCGCCGGGGCTCCCCGCTCGTCCGCCCGCGCACCTCGATGATCCTGCTGCCCCACACGCTAGCCCGAGCCGGGTCAGACCCTTCACGATGTTGTTGAAGATGTGCTTCGTGAACCAGCCGGGCTCGCGGTAGTGGGTGTCGGTCATGGCTGCATTCTGCATCCGCTTGACGTCGAGCGCACCTCATGGATCGAGCACGGTCGAATTGTTGGAGAATCGGCGGTCGCCTGCCGATACGAACGACGTGGCTCGTCTTCCGCGACTCCTCGCCGCTGTCACGCTCTACGGCACGCTGTGCGGCACCGCGCTCGCCCTGCCGGGCCTCGCGCACGCCGCCGACCCTGGCGTCTACGTGGTCCGCAGCGGCGACTCGCTGACCAGGATCGCGGCCCGGCTTGGACGTCCGGCTCGCCGACCTGCTGCGCGTCAACAGCCTCACCCTCAGCAGCCTGATCTTCCCCGGGCAGCAGCTCCGGGTGCCGACCACCGCCCCGGCCGGTTCGTCCGCAGGAGCCGGCGGGACGACGTACACGGTGCAGCCAGGCGACTGGCTGAGCAGGATCGCCTCGCGGCATGGCGTCGCCCTCACCGCCCTGCTGGCGGCCAACGACCTCACCGTCAACAGCCTGATCGTGCCCGGCCAACGGCTCGTCATCCCCCGCCCGGTAGGCGCCAGCGGAGCAGGATCGTCGGCGCATCCGGTACGACGATGTACACGGTGCAGCCCGGCGACTGGTTGAGCCGGATCGCGTCCCGCCAGGGTGTCACGCTCACGGCGCTGCTGGATGCCAACGACCTGACGGTCAACAGCCTGATCGTGCCCGGTCAGCAGTTGCGGATCCCGCGTCAGGCCACCGGCGGGAGCGGCGGTGGTAGCGGCGGCGGAGCGCCGAGCCGGCCGGCCGGTCCGCCGGCTGCGGGGCCCATCTACACCGTCCGGCCCGGTGACTCGCTCGGTGCGATCGCGACGCAGCATGACATCTCGCTCGACGCGTTGCTGGCCGTGAACGGGTTCACCCGCAACAGCCTGATCACCCCCAGCATGCCGATCAGGCTGCCGGTGGGGGCCGCGCTCACGCGGGTCGACCGAATGCTCAACTACACGCTGGCGCAAGTCGGCAAGCCGTACAAGTTCTGGACGCGGGGCCCTGACTTCTTCGACTGCTCGGGTCTCACCGTGGCGGCCTATGCGCAGATCGGTGTGTCGCTCATCCACCACAGCGCGACCCAGGCGACCCAGGGCACCGAGGTCGACTTCGTGAACGAGGCGATCCGAGCCGGCGACCTCGTGTTCCAGGACACCGACGGCGACGGCGTCATCAACCACGTCGGCATCGCGCTCGGCGACACGACCTGGGTCCACGCCCGCGAGCACGAGGGGTGCCGTGACGTACGGATCGATGCCGCCCGACAGCCGGATCGTCGCCGTACGCCGGTTCATCCCCGCCGACTGACACGAGGTCGTCGCCCGGCGCGATCGAGACCCGATGCCGTAGCGTCGGCGCTGATGTCCGCCAGGGTAGCCGCCGACGATCAGCCCCGCGTTCCGGGGCGGCAGCCCAGGACGCGCGCCGGCGAGGCCGACCTCCAGTGCCCGGCGAACGTCGCCGCGTAGGCCGGCGGCGCGCCAGCGGGTGGTCCATTCGTCCTCGATCGCGCCGATGTGCTCGATCGCCGCCCGCACGAGCGCTCGGCCGCGATCGGTGAGGCCGACCAGCCGGGCCCGGCGGTCGGTGGGGTCGGGGATCCGCTCGACGTAGCCACGCCGTTCGAGCTCGGCGACGACCTCGCCGACGGATTGGTGGGTCAATCCGGCCCGGGCGGCGAGCACGGTGAGGCGGGTCCCATCGGGGTCGAGGTTCTCGAAGATCGGGTGGAAGCTGGGGGCGAGTCGGGGAATCCGGATGCCTCCAGGCGCTCGGTGATCTCGTTCACCATCTGGTGGTTCGTGCGCCGGAGCAGGGAGATCACGGTGACGTGCCGCGCCGGTGATCGCTCGTCTGTGTGCGCCATCGGTCACACCTCCTCGATTTCGCCTTGCCAACTGCGCAGGCTCCCTGCATAATGTGTGCAGGTTACCTGCATACATTAGCCAGCCGCAAGCGGCGAGGCGCACGATCAACGAAAGGACTCCCCATGGAAGGCACCGCAACCCCGGAGGACACGGCCCGCAAGGACGCCGTCGCGGAAGCGATCGCGACCAACTGGTTCTGCACGCTGGCGACGAGCTCGGCCGAGGCCCGCCCCCACGTCGCCGGCGTGCTCTACGCCCTCGTCGGCCGCGACCTCTACGTCAACACCGACCGCACCAGCCGCAAGGCCCGCAACATCGCCGAGACCGGCCGGGCAGCGGTTTGCATCGTGGTGAGCCCGGACTACGGCGTTGCCGCTCCGGATGCACCGCCGTTCACGGCGAGCCTGCAGGGGACGGCCGAGCTCCTGCCGAACGACCACCCGGACATCACCGAACTCGTGGCGGACGGTCGTCTCGCCGCGATCACGTCGCACGGCGAGCTCGAGCGTCCGGGCACCTGCTTCGTCAAGATCACGCCGGGTCGCCGTGTCGCCACCTATGGCATCGGGGTCTCGGCCGGCGAGCTCGAGGCCGACCCGCTGAGCGCCTTCGGATCGGTGGAGTGGTGAGTGCGTGGTTGCTGAACCTCACCCGGGCCGGAGCCGTTGGCGCCGGGATGATGGCCGGGTTCTTCTTCGCCTACTCCAACGGCGTGATGCCGGCGCTCAAGAAGCTTCCCCGCCGCGCACGGCGCACTGGCGATGCAGACGATCAACCGCGACGTCCAGAACCCGCTCTTCATGGTGCTGTTCATGGGCTCGACCCTCGTCGCCGCGGCGATCGCGGTCTCGACCGCCTGGACGTGGGACGAGGGCTCGGCCTGGCTCCGGCTGACCGGAGGCGGGCTGTTCGTGGCTGGCAGCTTCCTGCTGACCATCGCCTACCACGTGCCCCGCAACAACACCCTCGACAAGTCGGCGGGGTACTGGTCGACGTACCTCGACGAGTGGGTTCCTTGGAACCACGTGCGCACCGCCACGAGCGCGGCGGCATGCGTGATGCTGGTCATCGCGGCACGATGACCGCGGTCCTTTCGGAGGTCCGTCAGAAACGGCGCACCAGCTCGGCGAGCACGGTGGCCGGATCCGGCATCGACGCGATCTCCGCCCGAGCGGCGCGGATCGCGGCACGGTTCGGATCGACCAGCGCGGACTTGGCCGCCATCGCGATGGCGTCGGCGGTGCACTCGTCCGGCATCAGGACCGCTGCCAGGCCGGCGGCCGCCATGAGGTCGCCGTTCAGGAATTGATCTGCGCCTTTGGGGGTCAGCACCTGCGGTGTCCCGTTGGTCAGGGCCGCGAGGACCGTGCCGCTGCCACCGTGGTGGACGACGAGGTCCACGTGCGGCATGAGCCGCGCCTGGTCGACGAACGACTCGACGTGGACGTTGCCGGGCAGCGCGCCGAGAGCGTCGCCAGCCGCCGAGCCGAGAGCGACGAGGACCTCGGCGTCGAGCGAGGCGAGTCCCTCGACCGCCGGCTGCAATGCGGCGTCCTCGGCCACCACCGTGCCGAGCGTGAGGTAGACGACCGGGCGCTCCGCGGCTGGGACCCACGTCGGCACGACGAATCCGGGCTCAGCCCACGGAACCGGACGCATCGGTATCCGAGAGGGGTTGGCACGGAAGGACGGCTCCTGGATCGCGGACGGGAAGATGTCGAGATACCCATCGCCGACGAACACGTCGAGCGGCGGGGCGGCCACCCCATGCTCAGCCCACAGACGCTGTGCCCTCACGCGCTTACCAGCGGGGCCCCGGTGAGCTCGCGTACCGCCGCCGGCAACTGCGGTGAGAGCGCGTGGGCGACCGCGGGGATCCCGACGACCCCGGCCGCGACCGGTGCCCCGAACTCGTACTGCTCGTACACCACGAGGTCGGGTTTGACCCTCCGCAACACCGGGAGCAGTCCGGCGGCGGTCCGGCGACCGACGATGCTGACGAACAGCTCGGCGCCCGCTTTCATGTCGGTTCGTCCGCCATCGCCGGCCAGCGTGGCGCCAGCGGCGACGAACTCACTCGCGGCCCTGTTCGATCGAGATGCCGACCGACTCGACGGGGAAGCCGAGCCGCTCGAGTTTGGGGACGAACTCGCCACACGTGGCGAACACGACGTCGTGGTTGGCGTCGCGCGCCGCCTCGGCCAGCGGCATGAGCGGGTAGACGTGGCCGTACGCCGGCCTGGTGCAGAACATGATTCGCATGGCGGTACCTACGACGGCAGACGCCCGCGGGTTCGCTCAGGGCCGCTCAGCGGTCCGACGCCGAGGCTCGTTGCCGGATGTCACAGACGCGGCCTCTTGACCGGTACAGAATCGGGCGTTACTGTATCGGTAAAGAAGTCAATCGACCAGACCTGTGAAAGGAGACTTCTCATGGATCCCTTCGTTGTGCTCGCTGATCATCACGTCAGGTCGAGCGGTAGCGACCTCGGCCGCAGCGCGCTTCCGCACGCTCCCCGGCAGCCGTACGTCGAGCGTCGCCGGTGGTTCCGAGACCTCCTGGCTGCGGCGCGGCGCCGCGGCACGGCCGAACGGTCGTGGTCGCCCGCAGCGAGCGGTGACCGCGGCGGTCGGCCGGTACGCTCGCCCGGAGCAGTTCCGGGTGGGTGAGCTTGGCGAGAGTGACGTTACAGACGATTGCGGAGCGGCTCGGGGTCAGCCGGATGACCGTGTCCAACGCGTTCTCGCAACCGGACCAGCTCTCCAGCGGGCTGCGGGCCCGGATCCTCGCGACCGCGGACGAGCTCGGCTACGTCGGACCTGACCCGGCCGCCCGAGCGCTCGCCCGCGGCGCCACCGGAGCGGTTGGCGTGCTGCTGACCGACTCGTTGAAGGAAGCGTTCACCGACGAGGTAGCGAGGACGTTCCTCGGTGCGATCGTCGACGAACTTGCGCCGACGGGCCTGGCCCTCACGCTGCTCACCGCCAGCGGGCGGGACGATGTGGTCCCCGCCCGCGACCTGGCCTTGGACGGTGCGCTGGTGTACTCGTGCCGGCCGGAGTCCACCGACCGGGATTGGCTGGTGCGGCGCCGCCTACCCCTCGTGCTCGTCGACCAGGATCCCGTGCCGGGAGTGCCCACCGTGAACGTCGACGACCGGGGCGGCGCCAGGGCAGCTGCTGAGCACCTGCTGGAGCTCGGTCACCGATCGATCGGGATCGTGGCGCACGTCGTGGACGGCATCGCCGGCCTGATGTCGGAGCCGCACGAGATGCTGCGCGCGCATCCGCAGCGACAGCGCCTGCTCGGCTGGATGGACGCGCTGGACACCGAGGCGGTCGAACCCACGATCGTCAATGCTCCGGAAAACACCCAGCAGTCGATCGGGATCGCGACTCGGGCGCTGTTGTCGATGCCGGAGGTTCCTACCGCCGTGCTGTGCTTCTCCGACGTCGTCGCGTTCGGCGTGATCGACACGGCGCGTGAGCTCGGTCTCCGGGTCCCCGAGGACCTGTCGGTTGTCGGGTTCGACGACACTGCGGCGGCTCGCCGCTCGTCCCCGCCGCTCACGACCGTTCGCCAGGACGTCCCGGCGAAGGGGCGAGCGGCTGCGCACGAGCTGACGAAGGCGATCTCTCGATCGCGGTCCGGGAAGCCATCGGCGGGGCGGCCGCGGCGGGTGCTGCTGCCCACCGAGCTGGTCGTGCGCCAGAGCACGGCGCGCCCCCGGACGGCATAGCGCAGGCGATGCCGAGTGGAGCCCTATCCGCCGATCGATCCGTTCGACGAGGGGATGCTGCCCGTCGGCGACGGCCACACGGTGTTCTGGTGCGTCAGCGGGAACCCCGACGGCAAGCCCGTCGTGCTCCTGCACGGCGGGCCGGGATCAGGCCATTCGCCGGGCACGCGCCGGCTGTACGACCCGGCCCGGTACCGCATCGTGCAGTTCGACCAGCGCAACTGCGGTCGGAGCACGCCGTCGGCGTCGGAGCCGTTCGTCGACCTCTCGACGAACACGACCGCCCATCTCGTCGGCGACATCGAGCGGCTACGGGATCGGTTGGGCATCGATCGGTGGCAGGTGTACGGCGTTTCGTGGGGGACCGAGCTCGGGCTCGCCTACGCCGAGGCCCATCCGGAGCGGGTGACCGAGATGGTCCTGGTCAGCGTCGTGTCGTCGTCCCAGCGATGCATCGACTGGATCACGCGGGACATGGGCCGGATCTTCCCGGCGGAGTGGGAGCGGTTTCGCGACGGGGTGCCCGAAGCCGAACGGGACGGCAACCTGGCTGCCGCGTACGCCCGGCTGCTCCACGACCGCGACCCCGAGGTCACGGCCCGGGCGGCTCGGGCGTGGTGCGAGTGGGAGGACACGCACGTCGCCACGGTGCCGGGCTACGCGCCGAACCCGCGCTATCGGGATCCGGCGTTTCGGCTCTGCTTCGCGCGGCTCGTGACGCACTACTGGAGCACCGGCGCGTTCCTGCCCGAGGGTCAGATCGTCCGCGACGCGGGGAATCTCGCCGACATCCCCGGCGTCCTGATCCACGGCCGCCTCGACATCAGCGGCCCGCCCGACATCCCGTGGGAGCTGGCCAAGGTGTGGCCGGACGCCGAGCTGGTCGTCGTCGATGACGCCGGTCACGGCGCCACGAGCGATCCGGTCATCGAGGCGGCCGAACGCTTCGCCGGTCGTTAGCCGGCCTGCTCGCACAGAGATCGAGCCCGGGCACGGTTCGTCGGTGATCGTCGGCCGGTGCGAGGCTGACACCCATGCCTGAAGCGTTCATCGTCGATGCCGTCCGCTCCCCGGTCGGCCGCCGCGGCGGCGGCCTCTCGCACGTTCACCCGGCCGACCTCGGCGCCCACTCGATCGCCGCCCTGATCGAGCGCACTGGCGTCGACCCTGGGGCCGTCGACGACGTCGTCTTCGGCAACGTCGACTCGGTCGGGCCACAGGCCGGCTGCATCGCCCGCACGTGCTGGCTCGCGGCCGGGCTACCGCGAGCACGTCCCCGGCGTCACGATCGACCGGCAGTGCGGGTCGGCCCAGCAGTCGGTGCACTTCGCGGCCCAGGCCGTGATGTCCGGGACGATGGACCTGGTGGTCGCCGGCGGCGTGCAGAACATGAGCATGATCCCGATCGGCACGTCGATGGAAGCGGGCAAAGCGCTCGGATTCGACGACCCGTTCACCGGGTCGCCGCGCTGGACGACCCGCTACGGCAACGGCGAGGTCAGCCAGTTCGTCGGCGCCGAGCTGATGGCCGAGAAGTGGGACATCACCCGCGAGGAGATGGAGTCGTTCGCCGTCGAGTCGCACGAGCGGGCACTCCGCGCTCGCGCCGAGGGCCGCTTCGAGCCCGAGATCGCGCCGCTCAACGGCGTCGAGCACGACGAGGGTCCGCGCGAGCCGAACTTGGACAAGATCCGCTCGCTCCCGACGCTCACCGAGGGCGGGCGCATCACGGCCGCGGTGGCGAGCCAGATCTCCGACGGATCGGCGGCGATCCTGATCGCCAACGAGGCTGCGGTCAACACCCACGGCCTGACGCCAAGAGCCCGGATCCACCACATGTCCGTGTTCGCCGACGACCCGATCATGATGCTGTCGGCGCCGATTCCCGCCACCCAGCGGGCGCTGGCGAAGACCGGGATGAAGGCGAGCGACATCGACCTCGCCGAGATCAACGAGGCGTTCGCCCCCGTCGTCCTGGCGTGGCTGCGCGAGACCGACTTCGAGCACGAGCAGACGAACGTCAACGGTGGGGCGATCGCCCTCGGCCACCCGCTGGGCGCCACCGGCGCGAGGCTGATGACGACGCTGCTCAACGAGCTCGAGCGCACCGGCGGGCGCTACGGCTTGCAGACGATGTGCGAGGGTGGCGGACAGGCCAACGTCACGATCATCGAACGCCTGTAGCCGCCGAACGGTTGTCGGCGGCGAACGCTGACCTCACCGGCCCGGCCGGCCGAGCAACTACGGTCGCCTTCGATGGAACGGCCGAGGACGTCGGCGCGCGATCATCGAGCGCTGCGGGACCAGATCCAGCACTGGCTGGCGAACCTGGTCGACGGCCCCGTGGTGTCGGAGCTCGAGGTCCCGCCAGCCACCGGCATGTCGAGCGAGACGGTCATGTTCGAGGCCGCCTGGTTCGAGAGCGGCGTGCGCCGGATCGGCCGGTGCGTGCTGCGCCTACCACCGGATCCGTCGGCCGAGCCGGTGTTCCCCACGTACGACATGGCCCGCCAGTACAAGGCGATGGAGCTCGTCGGCCGGCGCACGAACGTGCCGGTGCCGCCGCTGCTCTGGCTGGAGACCGACCCCGACTACCTCGGCGCTCCGTTCTTCGTGATGCGCCGCGTCGACGGGTTCGTGCCCCCGGACGCCACGCCGTACACGTTCGGTGACAACTGGCTCTTCGACGCCGCCGTCGAGGACCAGCGGCGCCTGCAGGATCGGTCGGTCGCCGTGCTGGCAGGCATCCACACGATCTCGGCCGAAGAGCCCGCCGCGGCGTCGCAGAAGAACGGCATGCCCGGCCCGACGGCCCTGCGGCGGCACGTCACCGCGCAGCGCGACTACTACCGCTGGGTGGTTCGCGACGGCATGCGCTCGCCGATGATCGAGCGCGGCTTCGACTGGCTCATCGCCAACTGGCCCGCCGAGCCGCCCGCCGTGGTGAGCTGGGGCGACGCCCGCATCGGCAACATCATCTACCGCGACTTCGAGCCGGTCGCCGTGCTCGACTGGGAGATGGCCGGGCTCGGACCGCGGGAGCTCGACCTCGGGTGGATGATCTACCTCCACCGCTTCTTCCAGGACCTGGCCGAGCAGATGGGCATGAAGGGGATGCCCGAGTTCATGCTCCTCGATGACGTCGTGGGGACCTACGAGGAGCTGACCGGGTACAAACCGCAGGACCTGCGCTTCTACATCGCCTACGCCGCGCTGCGCCAGGCGATCCTGATGTCCCGGATCACCCGCCGCCGGGTCCGCTTCGGCGAGGCCGAGATGCCCGCCGACCCCGACCACACGTTCCTCCACCACCGCTCGCTCGACGCGATGCTCGACGGCAGCTACTGGCGCAAGCTCTGGTGACTCCGCCCCCGCCCCTCGAACATTTCCACAAGCGTTTTGTTTCATTTTTCGCGTCACATCGCTTGTGGAAATCTCTGAAGGAACTTTTCTCTGGGACGCGGCGACCGTCATGTCCGAACCTTCAGGCAAAGGAGCCAACCCCATGCTCACCACCCGATTCCGTCCGCTCCGCCTCGGGGCCACCGCGATCACGGCTGGCGGGCTGATCGTGCTGGCCGGCGCCGGCGCCGCATCGGCCCACGTCAGCATCGCCGAGCAGGAGGTCGCCGCCGGTTCGACCGCGCTGATCACGTTCCAGTTCTCCCACGGCTGCGACGGATCGCCGACGACCGAGGTGCGGATCCAGATCCCGGCGGAGATCGCCCAGGTCACGCCGACCATCAATGCGAACTGGGACGGCACGAAGACCATGGAGGCGCTCGACACGCCGCTCGAGGGCAGCCACGGCGAGCAGATCACCGAACGGGTCGCCGAGGTCGTGTACACCGCCAAGACCCCGGTGCCGGACGGGTTCCGCGACGTCTTCGTGCTCAGCGTCCCGATCCCCGAGGACGCCGCCGGCACGACGCTGTACTTCCCGACGATCCAGACCTGTGAAGCGGGCGAGACGGCGTGGATCGAGATCCCGGCCGAGGGACAGGATCACGACGAGCTCGAGGCGCCTGCGCCGTCGGTCGCCGTGGTCGAGTCGGCCGGCGACGGGGACGGCAACGACGACGAAGCCGCCGAGGACGAGGCGGCCGAGACGACGCCGGAGACCGCGCCGGAGACCACGGCAACCTCGTAGATGCCGAAGCTTCTGGGCGGCGCTGCGCCGCGGCCGCGGGCATCCTCGTTGCGGCCTCGTGGCCCCACGGCGGTGCGCGTTCGCGCACGCCCAGCTCGAGACGATCTCGCCGGCCAACGGCGAGGTCGTGAGCGCGCCGCCGACCGAGGTCGTGCTCACGTTCAACGAGCCGGTGTCGCTCACCGGCGGAAACGCGCGGGTCTTCGACGACGACGCGACGCAGGTGTCTGCTCCCGCCGATCAGGTCGGGGTCACGATCTCGATCCCGCTCGAGCCCGAGCTCCCCGACGGCACGTACACCGTGGCGTGGGAGGTCGTCTCGGCCGACTCGCACCGCATCACCGGCGCATCCGTGTTCCACGTCGGCGCAGCATCCTCGGAAGGGCTCGACCCGGCGGCGATCGGGGGCGGAAGCGACGTCGCATGGGGTGTGCGGATCGGCGCGGTCACGCTCTCGGCGATCGCCTACGCCGCAACCCTGATCGCGATCGGGGTGTGGTTCTTCCGCGAGTTCATCGACCGAACCGCTGCCGCCAGCAGGCTGATGAGCACCACGGCGCTCATCGTCCGCTCCGCAGTGCTCGGCGCGGTCGCCCTGGTCGGGTCCGTGCCGTTCCGCATCGCGAGAGTGGGCGGCGGCCTCGATGCGCTGCGGGACAACGACGTCCTCGCCGCCGAACTGAAGGGACCGATCGGCCAGGCGGTGGCGGTGACCGCCCTCGCGTTGATCGCGTTCGCCGCCGTCGTCGAGCGGCGACTTCCCGCATGGGCCGCCGGGCCGGTCGCCGCCGCGGCGGCCGTCGGATTCGCCCTCGAGGGTCACACCAGGGCGATCCATCTTCGGCTGGCGATGATCGGATCCGACGTCGTCCACCTGCTCGCCGGCGCCGTGTGGTTGGGCGGCATCGTCTCGCTCGTGCTGGCCTTCCGACGGCAGGACGATCCGCTCCCACTCGCCCGACTCGTGCGTCGCTTCAGCAACGCGGCGTTGATCGCCGTCGGCGTGGTCTCGGCGAGCGGCGTGATCATGGCGTGGATCGTCCTGCCGAGTGTCGGGGAGCTGACCTCCACCGGCTACGGGCTCGCGCTGATCGTGAAAGTGTCCCTCGTCGCCGCCGTGATCGGGCTGGGGGCATTCAACCGCTCGCAGCTCGTTCCGGCGGTGTCGCGGGGAGCGTTCGCGGCGCAGACTGAACCAGATCGTCGTCGCCGAACTGGTCCTGCTGCTGACCGTTGTCGGCACGGCCGCGGTGCTCGTGACCCGTTCGCCATATAAGAGCGTCAGCGCCGCCGCGGCGCCGACCGGTGCGCCGTCCGGCCCGACGATCACGGCGGCGCCGCAGACCGTGATCATCGAGATGTCCGATGGCGGCACGGTGGGACTGTCCCTCACGCCGGGGACGGTCGGCCAGAACCTGGTCCATCTCGAGCTGCGCGATGCCGAGGGTCGGATCATCAACCCGGTTGAGCCACCGACGGTCGAGTTCACCCAGTCGGCGCTCGACATCGGCCCGTTGCGACCCGAGGCGACACCCATGAACATCGGCCTGTACATGGTCACCGTCGACCTGGCGGTGGCGGGGGAGTGGGACGTCGTGGTCCGCGTCAGGGTGAGCGACTTCGAGTCCGTGAGCGGGTCGACGACGGTGACGATCGAGTAGCCCTCGGTCAGCCCGGTCGCGACTGTAAAGGAGCCGTGAAGAACGATGCTCGAGCGGTGAAGATCCCGTGAAGGTCCACGACGACGGGTCTCCGGGTTCGTACAACAGTCGGTGTGAAAGACGTCATCGTCATCGCCATCGTCGTCGCGTTCTTCGCGCTCTGCATCGGGTACGTCACCTGGTGCGAGCGGGTGGTCGCGGCCGGCTCCACGGATCTTCACGGGCACGCCGCGGAACACCAAGTCGTCGGCCGCGCCGCCAGCACAGCCGGCGCGGCCGACACCGATCCCGACCTGGCGTACCCCTTCACTGCCAGCGGGGCCGGTGGAAGCGAGGCGGGCGATGCTCGCCGTTTCTGACGCCGACAACTGGATCGCCCTCGGGCTGTCCTTCCTGATCGTCCTGTACCTCATCGTCGTGCTCGTCTTCCCGGAAAAGTTCTGACAACACATGAGCTGGCAATCGCTTCTCCAGGCCGTTGTGCTCATCGTGCTGCTCCTCGCGGTGCCCCCGCTCGGCCGGTACATGGCCGACGTCTACGGCGCACGAGCCGACGGCACGGCGCCCGGCGACCGGGTCTTCGGGCCGATCGAGCGGTTCATCTACCGCGTCTGCGGCATCGACGAGCGGCGCGAGCAGCGCTGGAACGTCTACGCCATCTCGCTGCTCGCGTTCAGCCTCGTGTCGGTGCTCGTCCTCTACGTGCTCCATGCGGCTGCAGGGCTCGCTGCCGTTCAACCCGACCGACCGGGGTCGTGTCAGCCGTTGGGCGCGTTCAACGCCGCGATCAGCTTCGTCACCAACACGAACTGGCAGTGGTACTCGGGCGAGCTGACGATCAGCCACCTCACCCAGATGCTCGGCCTCACCGTGCAGAACTTCGTGTCCGCCGCGGCCGGCATGGCGGTCGTCGTCGGCGATCATCCGCGGCATCACCCGCACCGGCTACGCCGCGAACCTCGGCAACTTCTGGGTCGACCTCGCCCGCACGCGTCACGCGCATCCTGCTGCCGCTGTGCTTCGTGTTCGCCGTCGTGCTGATGTCGCAGGGCGTCGATCCAGAACCTCAAGGGCGGCGACACGGTCGCCACGACCGTCGACCGGACTCGACGGGCGATCACCGAGCAGCACATCCCCGGCGGGCCGTTCGCCTCGCAGGAGGCGATCAAGGAGCTCGGCACGAACGGCGGCGGGTTCTTCAACGCCAACTCGGCGCACCCGTTCGAGAACCCGAACGGGATCACCAACATCCTCGAGATCTGCGCGCTCCTGCTGATCCCGTTCGCGCTCGTCGTCGCGTTCGGCCGCCTCGTCAAGGACAAGCGTCAGGCCCGGGTGCTGATCGCCGTGATGGCGGCGATCCTCGTCGTGTTCAGCGGGCTTCGCCATGTTCGCCGAACAGAACGGCAACCCGAAGCTCACCGCGCTCGGCGTCGACCAGTCGATCTCGATCGACCCAGTCGGGCGGCAACATGGAGGGCAAGGAGGTGCGCTTCGGCGCACGCCGGCTGCGGCCTGTTCGCCGGCGTCGACCACCGGCACCTCGACCGGCGCGGTGAACTGCATGCACGACTCGTTCACGCCGCTCGGCGGGGCCTGTCGCCGATGCTGCACATGATGTTCGGCGAGGTCTCGCCGGGCGGCGTCGGCGTCGGGCTGATGGGCATGCTGATCAACGCCCTGCTCGCCGTGTTCATCGCCGGGCTGATGGTCGGGCGAACACCCGAGTACCTCGGCAAGAAGATCCAGGCGGCCGAGATGAAGCTGGTCACGCTGTACATCCTGGCGATGCCGTTCGCGCTGCTGCCGTTCGCCGCCGCGTCGGTGCTGCTCGCAGACGGCGGCGACCTACCAGGCCGGACGCACACGGCCTGTCGGAGGTGCTCTACAACTTCGCCTCGGCGGCAACAACAACGGCTCGGCGTTCGCCTACCAGGGCACCGGCACCGCAGTGGTACACGACCACGCAGGGCATCTCGATGCTGATCGGCCGCTTCTTCACTGATCATCCCGGCGCTCGCCATCGGCGGCTCGCTCGCCGCCAAGCCGAAGGTGCCGGCGACCGCCGGCACGATGCCGACCCACAACGCCGCTGTTCGGCGTCCTCGTCGTCGGCGTCATCGTCATCGTCGCCGGCCTGACGTTCTTCCCGGCGCTCGCGCTGGGCCCGATCCTCGAACACCTGTCGCTGAGTGTGAGCATGACTGCAACCATCACCCCCGAATCACCAGCTCCCGCCCAGCGGCCGCCGAAGGTGCGGCACCAAGCGAGTCGGCGTCGCAGTCGATCTTCGACCGGCCGATCGTCCGGCGGCGCTCGCTCGACGCGTTCCGCAAGCTCAACCCGCGCACGATGTCCGCAACCCGGTGATGTTCATCGTCGAGGTCGGCTCGGTGCTCACGACGGTGCTCTTCATCCGCGACTTCGCCGAGCAGCGACGGCCAGGAGAACGTGTTCGCCGGGCTCGTCGCGGCTGTGGCTGTGGTTCACCGTGCTGTTCGCCAACTTCGCCGAGGCCATGGCCGAAGGCCGCGGCAAGGCGCAGGCCGCGACGCTGCGCAAGACCCGCGCCGACACCACGGCGCAGCGTCCGCCGCGCCGACGGGACGATCGTCGAGACGCCCGTCGTCGCAGCTCGCAGCGTCGGCGACCTGTGCGTCGTCGACGGCCGGCGAGGTGATCCCCGGCGACGGCGACATCGTCGAGGGCATCGCCACCGTCGACGAGTCGGCGATCACGGGCGAGTCGGCGCCGGTCGATCCGCGAGTCCGGCGGCGACCGCTCGGCGGTCACCGGCGGCACCACGGGTGCTCAGCGACGAGATCGTCGTGCAGATCACGGCCAAGCCGGGCGAGACGTTCCTCGACCGGATGATCGCGCTCGTCGAGGGCGCCGACCGGCAGAAGACCCCGAACGAGATCGCGCTGTCGATCCTGCTCGCCGGGCTGACGATCATCTTCCTGCTCGCCGTCGTCACGCTGCAGCCGTTCGCCATCTACTCCGGCGCCGAGCAGAACGTCATCGTGCTGGTCGCCCTGCTTGGTGTGCCTGATCCCGACGACGATCGGCGGGCTGCTGTCGGCGATCGGCATCGCCGGCATGGACCGCCTCGTGCAGCGCAACGTGCTGGCGATGTCGGGCCGTGCCGTCGAGGCGGCCGGCGACGTGCACGACGCTGCTGCTCGACAAGACCGGCACGATCACGTACGGCTCGCGCCAGGCCGCCGAGTTCATCCCGGTCACCGGCGTCGACGAGCAGCGAGCTCGCCGAGGGTGCGCTGGCGTCGTCGCTCGCCGACGAGACGCCGGAGGGCCGCTCGATCGTCGAGCTCGCCGATCGAACGACTTCGGCTTCGCGCCGATCGACGACCCGAGCGCCGACGCTCGTGCCGTTCACCGCCCAGACCCGCATGTCGGGCATGGACCTCACCGACGGCCGCTGCGTGCGCAAGGGCGCCGCCGACTCGGTCGCGCCGCTTCGTCGAGGCCGAAGGCGGCACGGTGCCGCTCGAGCTGCTGCCCGATCGTCGAGCAGGTGTCGCGCGACGGGGCCACGCCGCTCGTCGTCGATCGACCAGGCCGAGCCGCGGCGACCGCGTGGCGGGTGCTCGGCGTGATCCGGCTCAAGGACACCGTCAAGCCGGGCATGCGCGAGCGCTTCGACCAGCTCCGCGCGATGGGCATCCGCACGGTCATGATCACCGGCGACAACCCGCTGACCGCGGCGGCGATCGCCGACGAGGCCGGGCGTCGACGACTTCCTCGCCGAGGCGACGCCCGAGGACAAGATGGCGCTGATCAAGCGCGAGCAGGCCGGCGGCAACCTCGTGGCGATGACCGGCGACGGCACCAACGACGCGCCGGCGCTCGCCCAGGCCGACGTCGGCGTGGCGATGAACACCGGCACCCAGGCCGCCAAGGAGGCCGGCAACATGGTCGACCTCGACAGCAACCCGACCAAGCTGATCGAGATCGTCGAGGTCGGCAAGCAGCTGCTGATCACGCGCGGCTCGCTGACCACGTTCTCGATCGCCAACGACGTCGCCAAGTACTTCGCCATCATCCCGGCGATGTTCTCCGGCGTGCTGCCCGGCGCTCGACGCGCTCAACGTCATGGACCTGCACAGCCCGCGGTCGGCGATCCTCTCGGCGGTCATCTTCAACGCCCTGATCATCGTCGCCCTCGTGCCGCTCGCCCTGCGCGGGCGTCAAGTTCCGCGCCGAATCGGCCGCGCGCCGTGCTGCGGCGCAACCTGCTGATCTACGGCCTCGGCGGCCTCGTCGCCCCGTTCGTCGGCATCAAGCTCATCGACATCGTCGTCACCGCACTGGGAGTCAACTGACATGCAGCGCCTTCATCCGCCAACTCCGCCCGGCGCTGCTCGTCGTCGTCGTCTTCACGGTGCTCTGCGGCGTCGTCTACCCGCTGGTGGTCACCGCGATCGGCCAGGTCGCGTTCAACGACAAGGCCAACGGGTCGCTGATCGAGCGCGACGGCGTCGTGGTCGGCAGCGAGCTGCTCGGCCAGAACTTCGTCGCCGCCCGAGTACTTCCACCCCCGGCCCTCGGCGGCCGGCGCCGGCTACGACGGCGTCGGCCAGCTCCGGCTCGAACCTCGGCCCGACCAACCCCGACCTCCTCGCCGCGGTCGACGAGCGGGTCGCCGCCTACCGCGAGGAGAACGGCCTCGCCGGCCGACGCCGCCGTGCCGGTCGACGCCGTCACGGCCTCGGGCTCGGGGCTCGACCCGCACATCTCGATCGCCAACGCCCGCCTGCAGGCCGCCGCGTGTCGCCGCAGGCGCGAGGGCTCGACGCTCGACGACGTGCTGCGCGCTGATCGACGACCACACCGACGACCGCGACCTTCGGCGTGCTCGGCGAACCGGCCGTCAACGTGCTGCCGCTCAACCTCGCGCTCGACGACGCTGCGCATCGTGACCGACTCGCCGCCCGACTGAGCGAACTAGCTGCATGGCCCGAGGCTCGCTGCGCATCTACCTCGGTGCGGCGCCCGGCGTCGGCAAGACCTACAAGATGCTCGGCGAGGGCGTCCGGCGCAAGCGAGCGCGGCACCGATGTCGTCGATCGGGCTCGTCGAGACCCACGGGCGCGGCGCAGACCGCCGAGCAGATCGCGCGATCTCGAGGTGATGCCCCGCCGAGAGGTCGAGTACCGCGACACGGTGCTCGACGAGATGGACGTCGACGCCATCCTGCCCGCCGGCCCGAAGTCGTGCTCGTCGACGAGTACGCCCACACCAACGCGCCCGGCTCACGCAACGAGAAGCGCTGGCAGGACGTCGAGCAGCTGCTCGACGCCGGGCATCGACGTCATCTCCACGCTCAACATCCAGCACCTCGAGTCGCTCAACGACGTCATCACCCGGATCACCGGGATCACCCAACGCGAGACCGTGCCCGACGACATCGTGCGCCGCGCCGACCAGACTCGAGCTCGTCGACATGGCCCCGGAGGCGATCCGCCGCCGGATGGCCCACGGCAACATCTACCCCGCCGAACGCATCGACGCCGCGCTCGCCAACTACTTCCGGCCCGGCAACCTCGGCGCGCTGCGCGAGCTGGCGCTGCTGTGGGTCGCCGACCGCGTCGAGGAGTCGCTGCACGAGCTACCTCGACGCGCACGGCATCGCCGACGCGTGGGAGACCCGCGAGCGTGTCGTCGTCGGGCATCACCGGCGTCGCCGGCGGCGAGGCGCTGATCCGCCGCGCGGCGCGCATGGCGGGCCGCGTCGGCGGCGACCTCATCGGCGTGCACGTCGCCGTCGACGACGGGCTCGCCGCACGGATCGAGCGCCGACGCTCGACGGCGCAGCGCAAGCTCGTGCGCGAGCTCGGCGGCACGGTCCACGACGTCGTCGGCCACGACGACGGCCGAGGCGCTGGTCGCGTTCGCCCGGCGCGAGAAGGCCACCCAGCTCGTGCTCGGTGCCAGCCGGCGCAGCCGCTGGCACGAGCTCGTGCACGGCTCGTTCGTCGCCACGGGTCGACCCGGCTCGCGCCCGGACATCGACGTCCACGTCATCGCCGGCGAGTACAACGAGGGCGGCGAGGCGGCTCTGCCGCACGGCGCCGCGCCCACCGGTCGAGCGCCGGCAGCCGACCTGGCGGCTGGGTGCTGACCGTCGTCGGGCTGCCGTTGTTGATCGCTGCATCGCCGCGTCGCTCCGCGACGACGTCGATCTGTCGACCGATCTGCTCGTCTTCCTCGCCCTCGTGCTCGCGATCGCCGCGCTCGGCGGCCGGCTCGTCGGCGTCGTCGCGGCCGTCGTGGCATCGCTGCTCGTCAACTGGTTCTTCGTCCCGCCGTATCCACACGCTCACGATCGCCGAAGCCGAGAACCTCATCGCGCTGGTCGTGTTCGTCGTCGTGGCGGTCGTGGTCGGCGCGCTCGTCGACATCGCCACGCCGCGGCGCTCGAGGCTCGACAGCGCCCGCGCTCGAGGCCGAGGCGCTCGCCCGCGCCGCCGACGAGCCTGGCCGCCGACCCCGACCGTTGCCAGGGCTGGTCGAACAGGTCCGCTCCACGTTCGACCTCGACGGCGTTCGTCTGCGCGACACGGTCCGACGCGACGGCGCCGGTCGTCGCCGCAGGCCGGCAGCTCTGACGAGGCTGCCGACGGCGCTCGTCCCGCTGCGCGGCTCGGCCGCGAACGGCGCCGGCACCAGCTCGAACTGTCGGGGCGATCGCTGACGCCGACGACCAGCGTGTGCTGCGGGTGCTCGCCGACCAGCTCGCGCTCGCGATCGACAACCAGCGCTTGGCCGCGGAGGCCGCCGAGGCCGCCGCGCTCGCCGACGTCGACGCCGTCCGCACCGCGCTGCTGCGGGCCGTGTCGCACGACCTGCGCACCCCGCTCGCCTCGATCAAGGCGATGGTCTCGGGCCTGCGCGACCCGACGGTCGACTGGACGCCCGGACAGCTCGCCGAGGCGCTCGCCACGATCGACGAGGAGACCGACCGCCTCAACCGGCTCGTCGGCAACCTGCTCGACGCCAGCCGGCTGCAGATCGGCGCGCTGGCCGTCGACCTGCGGCCGACCGACGTCGCCGAGATGGTCGACGGCGGCGGTCGAGCAGTCTCGGACGACCGAGGCGCGGACGATCGTGCTCGACGTCCCGACGGCGAGCTGCCCGCGGTGTCGACCGACCCGGCGCTGCTCGAGCGCAGCCTCGCCAACCTCATCGTCAACGCCATGCGCTACAGCCCGCGACCGCCAGTCGGTCAGGGTCGAGCGCTGAGCAGTTCGGTCGCCGACGTGCTGCGTGCGGGTCGTCGACCGCGGCCCGGCATCCCCGACGAGCTCCACGCCAAGGTGGTCGCGCCGTTCCAGCGGCTCGGCGACGCCGTCGGCGACGGGGTCGGGCTCGGGTCTGTCGATCGCCCAGGGCTTCGTCGACGCGATGGGCGGCACGCTCACGCTCGACGACACACCCGGCGGCGGGCTCACGGTGACCATCGTCGATCCCGGTCAGCCGCGGCGGTGGCATGACGACGTCGATCAAGGTCCTCATCGTCGACGACGAACCGCAGATCCGCCGCGCCCTCAGCCTCAACCTCGGGGCCCGCGGCTACGAGGTGTTCGAGGCCGACGCGGCGAGTCGGCACTGCTGACTGCCGCGGCCCAGCATCCCGACATCGTGCTGCTCGACCTCGGGCTGCCGGGCATGGACGGCATCGACGGTGATCGAAGGCCTGCGCGGCTGGACCGAGCGTGCCGATCATCGTGCTCACCGCCCGCGACGACGAGCGCTCGAAGGTGCTCGCGCTCGACGCCGGCGCCGACGACTACGTCACCAAGCCGTTCGGGATGGCCGAGCTCGTCGCCCGGCTGCGAGCCGCGCTGCGCCGGGCGCCCGCGGCGGACGACCGAGGACGCCCGAGGTGCGGACCGACCGACTTCCAGCTCGACCTCGCGGCGCACCGGGCGTTCGTCGGGCCAGCCCGACGACCGAGGTCCGGCTCACGCCGACCGAGTGGGGCATCGTCGCCCACCTCGTGCGCCATCCCCACCGACTCGTCACCTACAAGCAGCTGATCACCGCGGTGTGGGGGCCGACCTACGACCCGGACCAGAACCTGCTGCGCGTCCACATGGGCCACATCCGCCGCAAGCTCGAAGCCGACCCCAGCCGGCCGGCGCACTTCATCACCGACTCAGGCATCGGCTACCGCTACGCGCCATAGCGAGGGGATTCAGAGCCAGGATGCAGTGGAGCACGTCGGGCCTGATGGTCCGGTTGATGTGTCCGGGTCCTCGGACCTGTTGAGCTGGCGGACGGGACCTCGATGATTCGGCTTGCGCCCGCAGAGCGGACGTTGCTCGCCGCGTCGTCTGCAGGCTCGGCGAGCGGGTCGCCGCCGATGTCCTGGAGGATGCGCTGTGGCCCGGGCAGCGGCCACCGTCCGCCCGCAAGACGCTGCAGGGGCACGTGATGCGGCTGCGCAGGGCTCTCGGTTCGTTCGGCCATCGTTGAACGCACAGGGGGCTATCGACTCGATCCCAAGTGTGTCGATGTCGATGCTGCACGCAGTCCGGATGCTCGTCGCTGGAGCGCGCGAAGCAATCCGAGACGGCCACTCAGCGGAGGCGATCGGCTTCTTGCGTGAGGCGAGCGCGGCGTTCCGTGGCGACCCGTACGCGGATGTGCCCGAGTCGGCGCTACTGGCGGGGGAGGTACAACGACTCGAGGAACTGCGCTCGGTCGTGGCCGAGGAGATGTTCGAGGCCGAGGTCGCCCGCGGCAACGGCCACGTCTGCATCAGCGACGTCGAGGCGTTTCTGGAGCGGCACCCGTTCCGGGAGCGCTGCCTGGGGCCAGTTGATGCTCGCCCTGTATCAGGCCGGTCGAACGGCAGACGCCCTCGCCGTGTACGGCCGCGGTCGGATCCTGCTCGCCGCCGAGCTCGGCCTCGAACCTGGTCCCGCCCTGCGAGCCCTCGAGCAATCGATCCTGACCCATGACCCTCGCCTGTTGCGTCACGTGCCGGTCCGCGTCATCTCGGGCCCCTCGAACCTGCCCGCCTCGGTGAGTCCCATCGTCGGCCGAGCGCGCGAGTTGGCCGATCTCGATCGGCTCAGCGAGGACCATCGGCTCGTGACGCTGACGGGGATCGGGGGCATCGGCAAGACTCGCCTCGCCGTGGAGTTCGCCGCTCGAACGATCGGGCGCAACGAGCACGGCCCGTACTTCATCGACCTCGTCCCGATCGGCAACGCCGAATCGATCCCCGCCGCCCTCGCCGCGGCGTTGGGCGTGGACGTCGGTGCTCAGGACGATGCGATGGAGCGCGTCCGTTCGGCGATCGCCCACGAACCGGTCGTGCTCGTCGTGGACAATTGCGAGCACCTCCTTCCCGGGATCGCCGACGTGATCGCCAGACTGCTCGCGTCGGCTCCCCTCCTTCGCGTGGTGGCAACGAGTCGGCAACCGCTCGATGTCGCCGGGGAGCGAGTGTGGCCGCTCGATCCCCTGGGCGTCCCGGCCGTCACCACCTCGATCGAGGAGGTTCGCGGATCGGAGTCGGGCGCGCCGTTCCTGGCCCGCGTGCCGATGAACGTCGCGAGTCGCTCGATGAGCGCCGACGACATCGACGCAGTGGGCATCGTCTGTCGAAGTCTCGAAGGGATGCCGCTCGCGGCTGGAGCTCGCCGTGGCGCGCAGCAGGACCCTGTCCCTGCCCGAGCTCGCCGACCGGCTCAAGACACTCCATCGGAGAGCTCGCCCTGCCGGGACAGGGAGCGTCGCCGCGGCATCGCTCGATGCGGGCAGCGCTCGACTGGGGCTTCCAGCTGCTCTCGCGCCCGGCTCAAGTCGCGCTTCGGGCGATGAGCATCTTTGCGGGCGGCTGCGAGCTGCCGGCGTTTACCGCGGTGTGTCGTGACGACGACCGTCCACCGGTCGACGAGTTGATCGACGAGCTGGTGCGGACGTCGTTCGTGACGGTCGACTTCGCCTTCAAGCCGACCCGCTACCGGTTGTTGGAACCCATCCGCCAGTACGCCCGCGGGCTGCTCGACGTCAGCGGTGAACGAGACGATCGACGGCAACGCCACGAGGGCCAATGTCCGCCCGACAGCGTTTATGTCGAGCCAAACGACCGAAACCGGCGTTTCTGTTCGACATAAACGTCCGTTCCCCGCCGAACTGGCGAAAACGGTCGTTCCGCGAAACCCGACGCATCGGACCCGTCGGAGTCGTCTGCCGCCACGGTCCGTTCAAGAGCAGCAGACCGGTGTCGTGTCGCCACTCGAGAACTCGTCGCGGCCTATCCGCGCACGTCCTTACCCTCGGACCCCCCACCATCGCGGCGCTGCGAACGGGCAGCAAAGCCTGCCGGCCGCTAGCCTGCCTCGGCCACGCGGGAGTGCGTCCTGGAGGTCGGCCCGGGCGCGGGCCACTCGGGAACGGATCGTGCCGATCGGGCACCCGGCGACCACGGCCGCGTCGTCGTAGCCGAGCCCGACGAGCTGGGTGAGCACGAACGCCTCACGCCGGTCGGGGCCGAGCGTGTCGAGCAGGTCGTGGGTGATGTCGGGGGCGTGCGTCGCGGCCGGCATCGGTTCACTGGTGACCCGCTCCATCAGTCGCCGCCGGCGTTGCCGTCGCCGTACGTGATCGGCGCACGTCCGTCGGGCGATCGAGAGCAGCCACAGTCGGACGGGAGCATCACCGCGGAACGCGGGCAGCGCCTTGAGCGCTCGCAGATACGTCTCCTGCACGAGATCCTCGGTCTCGCCGGCCGACCCGAGCGCTGTGCACACCTGCCAGACGGCGCCCTGCGTCAGTCGCACGAGCTCGGCGACCGCGACGCCATCGCCTTCGATCGCGGCCGCCGCGTGGCGGCTCAGCGGGTCGTCCTCGAGCACGGCCCAATCATGGCGGGCCGGGAACCATTCCGCACGCGCCGGCGACCAGTTGGGCGTGACATGCGAGCGTTGGCGCGATGCCATCTCGGCCAGGGTCGACGACGAGGATCTCGGTGTCGACACACGTCTCCTCGACGCCCACCTCGCCCGCTGCCCCGGCTGCCGCGCGTTCGCCGCGTCGCAGTCGGACGTCGCCCACCGCCGCGTCCCGGCGGCCGGTGCAACCCCTGACCTGTCGCGGCGGATCGCCGGTCTGGCGGCCATCGCCGACCGGGCCGCGACGTGGAGCATCGTGCGCGGCCTCCTCGGGGTCGTGGCCGTCGAGATCCTCGTGTTCTCGCTGGACGACCTTGTGCTCGGCGACGAAGCACAGACCTCGACGCACTCCGCCCGCCACCTCGGCGCGTTCACGGTCGCCTATGCGGTCGGGCTGCTCGTGGTCGTCGCCCGCCCCGCGAGGGCCCGCACGATGCTGCCCGTGGCCGCGGTGCTCGCCGGAGCCCTCCTGGTCACCGCGATCGTCGACCTCGCCAACGGCCGGGTGCCGCTCGTCGACGAGGTGCAACACCTCCCCGAGCTGCTCAGCGTGGTGCTCGTGTGGCTCGTCGCAGTTCCGGGGCCGAAGCGACGGGGTCGCTCCCAGCGTCGCGAGGTCGCGCCGCCCGACCTTCGGGTCGTCGAGGGCGAGCGCCGCGCTGTGTGAGCGACGATCGTGCTCGGGTTATGCGTTGCTCGAGCACACCGGGCGCCACGGTCACCGCACGGCGTGCTCCCGAACGCTGCCGAGACCAGAACGGAGATTCCGTCCAGCGCTCTTCGGCCCCGTAATAGGCGAGGCGCTCATGAAGATAGTCGGTGCATTCGTCATCTCGCTGCGTCTCGAAGGTCGCGATGGCGCTCGACGATCCGTTGTCGAGTGTCTCTGCAATGGTGTCTGCGGCGGTGGCCGCCGATCGCAACGCCCGCACCACACCACTGCCCGACACCGGATCGACTGCAAGGCCGGCGTCACCCACTGCTATCCAGGGGGCGTCGGTTTCGGAGCGCCGCAAGCGCTGGCTCTGGGCCGAGAACACCCTCGGACCCCACGCCGGCGCACCGCGTACCCGTGACGACGTCGTGGACGTGTGCGCCAGCGATGTTGCCCATCGCTCTGCGAGCGTCGCATCTCGCCCGCCGATGAGATCGCTGTCCGTCATCAACATGACCATCAGTCCATCGGGCGGCACCGGCGCCGAGTACCACCATCCGTTCGATGTCGTCTCGACGAGGACGTAACCCTGGTGCGACACATCGACGCCGACGAACAACGTGGCTGCGGCGATCAAGCGATCGAGAATGATGCGCTTCGCACCCATCCAGCGAGACGTGTGGGCAAACCGACCGGTCGCGTCCACCACCATCGCGGCCTGCAGCCGGTTCGTCCCCTGTTCCGAACCACCGTCTAGTCCCAGAGTCCAGCCACCATCGGCTGACCGCTCGCAGCCGACGATCACTGACCCGCAACGAAAATCGGCGCCGGCTGCGACCGCTTCCTCAGCGAGCATGCGATCGAACGACGTCCGCTCGACGTGCCAGCCGCAGCCGTACGGGTTCATCACGTGCGAGTGCTCGTCGACCTCATGACTGCCCCACACACTTCTGGTTCCGAACGAGGGAACTGGTCCGAGGCAGAGGAAGGATTTCCAGACGCCGATCTCCCTCAGCAGCGGCTGCACGGCGGGGCTCAGCGATTCGCCGACACGCGGTTCAGCGAATCGAGTGCGCTCTACCAATAGAGTCGAGTACCCGCGCCGGGCGAGCCGGAGCGCGAGCGCCGATCCCGCCGGTCCCGCGCCGACGACCGCGACAGCGAAGCGGTCTTCCACAGCTAGCGCTCGTTTTCGCGACAGAACTCACCGAGACACTTGCGGAGCTGCTTGAGGTCGAGACCTGAGTCGACGAGTCGCTCCTCGAACTCCGATGTGATCGCTCCGTCGCGGCGGAACAGGCACTTCATCAATCGGCAGAGCCGTTCGTCGCGGTCGCGCAGATAGTCGACGAGTCCACCGGGTCCGGTCGCAGGATCGGGAGTTTGATCGCCTCCGCGCCACACAGCAGCCGTGACAGTCTGTTCGCGCTCGAACGGCTCACCGTCGAAGGTCGTTCCTCGAGCGCGCACACGGCATCGATAGACGCCAGGCAAACCGGTGCCGAACTCACCCGCGAACTCTCCATCGACGCCTTCCATCAACCCGACACTCATGACCGTTCCAGAAGGTGACGTCACGTCTGCCCACACGGTTGCATGCTGGCTGAGCGGTACGCCCGACTGCACGAGCGTGGCGACGAGTTGCACACTGGCTCCGGGCTCGAAGCTCTGCTGCTCCGCCCGAGCCAGGAACGAGACGTTCGAATAGGCGTGTACCACCACGCTGTAGGGGAGAGTGCGCAGCGTCGACACTCCCGGGTCGTGGGTTGTCAGTCCCGTCAACACGGCGGACGTTCGCTCGGAGGCAACCACGCTCGCCCGCAGACTTCGCAGGCCGCGCTCGTCATCGAGCGTGAGGTCTGGAGGTGGCGCTGCTCGGCGGAGGTCGCCGCCCGGCCTTCCTTCGCCGCGTTCGAGCCGCGGCCGCCCGATCGTCAGCACTGCGTGCCAGGTCCCGCCGGCGTCGAAGCGGTCGGGCATGAACTCGATCGGCAAGGCGAGGCGGTAGTAGCTCACGCCGTCGGACAACACGAATCGCATACCCGGCTCGGACATCGCCTGCCACGGCTCGATGATCTGGCCGCTCGGTGTCTCGATTCGGAAGTCCACGACCTGTGTGAACTCTGTGAGCAGGATCACATCCATGCCTGAGTCGGCGCGGGTCAGCTGAAACGGGATTCGTTCGACGCGACCTGGCACAAGGAATCCGTCGGGGTCGAGGACGACGTTGGCGTTGCTGATCCCGGCCAGGATCTGAAGAAAGTACTTCTGCAGCAGGAATCGGTTGTCCGTGTCGATCGCTCCGGTGACGAGCAGATAGCCGCCGTTGTTTCCGGAGATCGTCTGCAGTGCTTGCACGCTGATGTTGTGCGGCTGCCCGAGGCCGACGGAGTAGGTGTACTCGTTGATGTCGCCGGCGACATCGGAGATCCACTTGGACCGGTTCTCGACACCGTCTGTGAGCACAACGAGCGCCTTCACATCGAATGGCGTGGTCGCTCCGTTGATGATGCCGCGCCCCTCGAAGATGCCGTCACCGATCGACGTGGCGCCGGCCGGGTCGAGTGCGTTCGAGTTGATGATGTCCTTGGTGTTGTTCCGGTGGATGTCCGAGAGACCACCAGCGCCAAGGGTCCCGATCTGCTCGAGCACCTGCGCGTCTTGGTCAAAGCGCACCAAGCCGACCCCGTCGCCTTCGAGCATGACGTCGACGAAAATTCTCGCGGCCTCCTGCAACGAATGGTGCTTCGTCTGACCGTCGCCTCGATCCTCGGACATGCTTCCGGACCGGTCGAGCACCAAGGCCGCCGCGGCAGTCTTGCGCGCCACGGTGTCACCGATGATGGTGATGTTCCAGTTTTGCGTGCCGCCGGAGTCCTGCACTGTCACGGTCTGCGGAGGCAGCACTGAACCGACGCTGCTCGTGCGGTACACGACCCACAGCCGGGCTGTGGCAATGCCGTTCGCAGTTGTCGGACCGACCGTGACCGATGTGTTGAAGGCAACGAGTTGTGCGTGGTTCGGCGCGCCCTCCGGGCGCGTACTGCAAAGTGACCGCGCTCGCCGGCGACGACACCTCAAAGGAGATCGCCAAGGCCGTTTCGCGGACCATGCCCATCGGTCCCTGCGGTACGTGAAGAAAGTTCAACAGTGGAGTGAGCAGGTTGATGCTCACCACGTCGCACCGGTCGACCTCCACGTGAGCGGCACCTTGCCGCACCACGAATCCGAGCTTGTGCCAGTTGTCGACCATGCTCTGACCGCCGCTGACCGACCCCGCCGATGAACGACTGCGTTGGCACTCCCTGCCGCGTGACGTAGTTGGGACGTGGGACCGGCCACCAATTGTCGGCGCATTGATAGAAGTCGTTCTGCCACGGCAACGCCATCACATACGTGAGATCGCCGGGTTTCACCTTCGTGTGGTCAAGGCGGAATGGCTCCACGTACTTCGAAGCGTCGATGATCGGCCGCGCCCCGCTGAGACCACCCGCTTCGATTCCAGGGAAGAACGCGCCACCGACGCACGCCTCGAGCGCCGATCGGTCCATGCCTTCGGAACTGATGGTTGGCTCTGCCGCCGGCGCACCGGTCCAGTCATCTGTGTAGTTCGCGGCGTTGCCGTCCTTCCACCGCTGCATGTGTGCGTGTTGGATGCTCGTCAAACGGTCGTCCAGTGTTCCGGAGTCGAGGATCTTCGGCATGTTGCCGCCACCTCCGCCGGGTGCCTTCAGCTTGTTGAAGATCGTGGTCTTCGTCGTCGGATCTGTCACCGGATCCGGCCATGTGTGCGTGCCGTACGTGTGATCCACCCAGCCTGTGTCACGGGCTCGCTGGAGAATCGGAAAGACATCCTTCGTGTACGACGTCGTCGCCGGGTTGGGAAGCAGGCCACCATCGACCATGGCCTGAAGGACGCGGTCATACATCGTGATGACACTCTGCAGGTGAGGCGCGAACTTCGGAGGGGCGACCATCACCCAGGCGCCGAGTACGGGCGGAGATGTGTTGTCGGCGAGCAAGGTGATCGTGGCGGTGACGGGTCCGTCGGAGACGTCGTCGTTCCAATCGTCGCTCGCCCAGAAGTAGGAGTCGAGGGGCGTGCCTGCAGGAGACCCCGATTTTCCGAAGCCGCCGAGAACGACAAGATGGCCCTCGGCCGTACTCCTGATCTCGCCAAGCGGAACCACTGTCACCGGAGCATTTGAGAACTTGATCTGCCCTGTGTCGAACAATGCGTTCTGATTGGCGCCGTTCAGCGTTCGAGGCCCAGGATCGATCGTGAGATCAACGGCCGATTCGGTGTTACCTCGCCCTGGGTTGGCCGCCTTGGAATTGACGAGATGGACCGTCCACGAGATCTCCGCCTGCGAGCCGTCGATCTCCGCGACGCTGCCATCGTCGTGGTGAGCGAAGATCCGAAACCGCGCCGCTTGCCGTTTGACTCGGCACTGAGCATCCTTGAAGCCGCCTGCAGGCTCGGGAACCTCACCGATGCGCTCCGGGCCGATGAAGAACTCGGCCGGGCTGTTGCCGACCCTGGCAACACCGATGGCAGGGTGAATCCGATACACGGTTGCCATGTCCTTCTCCCATCTCACTTGGCCTCGGTCGGAATGTTCGAACACGTGGCGCGCAGCTGCCGACGGCCAGCGGACGGCAACTCTGCGGCGGTTGATTGCGGGGTTCGTCGGGGGAATGGCTACTCACCACCGAGCGTGGACTCACTATGCGCTCAGCGAGAGATCGCGTCAAGCAGTCGATCGCGAGCGGCGAGTGTCGGACCGGCGCCTCCCCGCGGCGTTCTCGGTCGTGTCGGTTCCGACCACCGCCGGCCGATGATCGGCGCGACGTTGAACACCGTGCAGACGGCAGGCGCCGGCCCTGGGCGCGGGCCCCATGATCCAGGCTGTTGCGCCGGCGAGCAGCACCTGGACTAGACACGACCGAGTTGGCTGTCACGGCTGCCTAGCCCTTGCCTAGCCTCAACGCCGTTCAGTTTGGGCGCATGGCAAGTTTCGTCGGGTCGGGCCGTGTCGCGATCACGGTTGCCCGCTCTGGAAGACGTCGGTGGGCGGGCGTCGCGCCGTGTCTGAATCGGCGCGTCGCGTTCTGGGCGGTCTGCGCCTCATTCAGCATTCTGGGCGGCCCACGGCCCGGATTCCGGGTCGCACGCCGCCCAGAACCGCCAATGGTGCGATGGCCGCCCAGTTTGCCGGACCCGTCGTCGCATTCGCCGCAACGCCCGCTTTCTAGAGCCAACAACGTCGCAACGAACGCGATCAAACTCGTCGCGACGCGTCACTGAACGGTATTGGGGCTAGTCGGCGCCTTCGCTCGGGCCGGCGTACGTGTCGATCCAGTCGGCGATGAGCGTGATCGTTTCTGTCGGGAACGGCTGGCCGAGCGTGCCGTACTCGGACAATGCGCCGGTGGTGGCGGGCTGGAACAGGTGATTCAGTCCGTCGAGGATTGCGACGCTGGCGTCGGCATTGTTGGCCAGCGCCGCCTCGGCGGCGGAGGCGTTGACATCGGCGGCCACTTGTACGTCGAGACCGCCGAACAGCACGAGCACGGGCAGCTGGAGGTCGGCGAGCGCCGGAGCCGGGTCGTAGGCGAGGAAGAACCGCATCCACGGGTCGGTGAACGCGGCGATGGTCGCCTCGACCGCGCCGCTGGCGTCGTCGGGGGCGGCACCTGGTGGGGCGCTGGCGATCGCCGCATCGACGACCTCGCGCATCGCCTCGGCCGCTTCCGGCGTCGGCAGGTCCGACGCAGCGATCTCGATCAGCCGGCGGGTCCATTCCACGCTCCAATCGACGATCTCGGCCGGCGCGCCCTCGGCGGTCAGGATGTCGGCCGTCTGGCGCTCGAGCACCTCGGCGCCGGCAAGCGCCGGCCCGGCCAGCAAGACGAGGAACGAGACCAGCTCGGGGGCGTCGTTGGCGACGATCGGGGCGATCAGTGCTCCTTCGCTGTGGCCGATCACACCGACGCGATCGGCTGCGACCTCGGGTTGCGCGGACAGGAAGTCAGCAGCAGCGAGCGCGTCGGTGGCGAGGTCGACGGTGGTCGCCCCGGACACCTCGACCGGTTCCCCCGCTGATTCACCGGTGCCTCGGTCGTCGAAGCGCAGCACCACGATGCCGCGCAGGGCGAGGCCGGAAGCGAGCACCTGGAACGGCTTGACCGTGCCGCCGATCGTTTCGTCCCGGTCCTGGGAACCCGACCCGCTGATGAGAACGACACCGGGGAACGGTCCCGTACCGCTGGGAACGGTGAGCGTGCCAGCAAGGCGGGACCCGGTGTCGGGATTGGTGAACTCGACGCTCCGTTCGGTGGAGCAGTTCTCCTCGACCTGTGCCGCGGACGATGCGCTCGCAATCACGGACGGCCCGTCAGCACGCTCGATCGCGTGTGCTTCCACCCCCGCAGACAGACCGAACGCAGCGCAGCCGACGGCCACGCCCGGCAGCAATCGCGGCGACCTCATCGATCGGGGGATCGCGGACGGCCGGTGCCGATCATCGAGTTGCGCGTGACGAGGCCGGCGAGCTGCTCCTCGCCCCAGTCCTCGGTGCCCGCCGGTCGGAGCGGGAGTACCAGGTAGCGCTGCTCGGCAGTCGAGTCGTGCACACGCAGCTCGATGTCGGGGTCGACATCCATGCCGAATTCGCCGAGCACAGACCGCGGTTCGCGAACGACACGACTGCGGTACTCGAAGCTCTTGTACCACGCCGGAGGGTTGCCGAGAAGTCCGCTCGGGTAGCACGAACACAGCGTGCAGACGATCACGTGGTGCACCGAAGCAGTGTCCTCGAGGACGGCGATCGGCACGGTCTGGGGGTGGTACTCGGCGATCGTGTTGACCGGATCGGTCAACAGCCGGGTCCGGAAGTCGGCGTCGACCCACGCCCGGGCGACGACACGGGCACCGAGGGCCGGGCTCGGAGCGTCACCGGATACCGATTCGACAGCGGCGATCGCCGCGTCGACCTCGCCGGGGTCGACGTGGCCGTGGTCGTGGAGGTGGCGCTCGAGGAGCTCGGTGCGCTGTTCGGGTGTCAGGTCGCTCACGGTCCCTCCAGGTCGCTCTCGCCGAGGTCGGCGGTGACGGTGTGGTCGGCGGTGGCACCGAACAGCTCGGACGCGGCGAAACTCACCGTGTACACCAGCTCCGGTTCGCCATAGGTTCCTGTTGCCGCTGACTCACCCGGATTGGGCCAGGCGAACGCAACGCCCTGCACGTGGCCGACGTGCCGACGCAGGTACCGCGGCACCCGGGTGTGGCCACTCGTCACGGCGTTCCGCACGCGCACCCGGTCGCCGCGGTGGAACCGTCCATCGCACGTCGGCAGCGGCGGCGATGGACGTGCGATCGCAACCGGTTGCTCGGCGCGGTCGAGGATCCCCTGCTCGGCGGCGAGATGCTCGATCGCCCACAGCCAACGCTCGTAGTAGCTCGAAGCGAGGTACTCCGCCGGCGGCATCTGCTCGATCGTGTAGCGGAAGCGGTCGATCGTGGTGCTTCCCATCACCGTGCCGAGCATCGCCCACACACGGCCTTCCCAACGCTCATGGAACAGCGGCTCGTCGGTCTCGATCGGAACCGCACCGAAGCCGTGCATCCCGCCAAGGTCATGCACGCCGTCCATCTCCCGATCATCGCGCGGTTCGACCGTGGTCGGAGTCCGTGGACGTCGTTCTCGCCCCCCGGTGAGCGGTGGGTCGTAGCGTCGCGAAGCAGTCAGGTGATAGTGCTAGGGGCGTGCGCCGTGACCTCAACCAGACGATTGTCCGGCTCGCTGTGCTCGACGATGCGGCACGCCGGGCGGCTTACCTCGCGGTGCGGACCGCAGGCCGCCCGCTCAGCCGGGCCGAGGTGGCCGATGATGTCGGCATCTCGGTGAGGCTCGCCGCCTTCCACTTGGAGAAGCTGCTCTCCGAGGGCTTTCTCGAGGCGAGCTACGAACGCGACGAGAGGTCCGTCGTCGGTCACCCCGCGAAGCGGTACCGACCGACCGGTCTCGAGCTCGAGGTGTCGATTCCACCTCGCCGGTACGACCTCGCCGCCGAGATCCTGGCCGAAGCCCTGGACGAAGAGTCCGCTGCCCTGCCGCACGAGACGCTCGCCGACGTCGCGGCCGAGTACGGCCGTGAGGTTGGCAGGCGGGCGCGGGCACGCAACGGTGACAGCCGGCTGCTGAGCGCGCTCCGAGCCATCGGCTACGAGCCGGTCACCACGGGCGATGATGTGGTGCTTCGCAACTGCCCGTTCAAGCACGTCGCCGAAGCACGACCGGAGATCGTCTGCGGGATGAACCTGGCCTTCGTGGCCGGCGTTCTCGCCGGCACGCAGTCACGATCGCTCCACGCGGTGCTGTCGCCGGCGACGGGCCGCTGCTGCGTCGTCGTCGCCCCATAGCGCCGCCGGGCCAGGGCTGTCGAGGTCCAGCTGCTCGCCGCTGGCGAACCGCTTGCGTGGGCACACGGCGGTGCGCCTTGCGTCGATATAAATCCAATGACTATTGTCGTTATTGGTAAATCCGCAGCTCGAGATGCCCCCACCGGCACGTCGAAAATGCCACCAGTTCAGCCGGGCGGCTCGGCAGCGGATGACCAGGGCTCACGCGACCAACGGGGAGGACGAGATGGACAGACGAATGGACCGCCGAACGGTGGCCAAGGGCGCAGGCGCCCTCGCCGGTGCGGCCGCGATGGGAATGCTGCCGACGGTCGCCGACGCAGCAGGAGTGGCGCAGTCGACCCCCGCGGAACCGAGTCTGTACGAGCGGTTGGGCGGATACTTCGCGATCGCCGCCGTCGTCAACCGCTTCAGCGACGCGATCATCACCAACCCGAAGCTCAACGAGAATCCCGCCCTCAGGGAGTGGAACGAAACGCAGGCGGAGGCGCGGCTACCCGGTCTCAAGTTCGGGCGCACCCTCTGGGTCGCGGCAGCGGCCGGCGGACCCTTCGAATACACCGGCCTGCCGCTCACCGAGGCCCATGCCGAGCTCAACCTCACCGCCGAGGAGTTCGCCGAGGTCGGGGCCGAGATCGTCCGCGCCCTCGACTTCTACCAGGTGCCAGAACGCGAACGGCAAGAGCTCGTGGAGGCGTACACGGCCAGCATGCCCGACGTCGTGACGGCTACCGAGTAGGGCACAGCACCCGACGCCGCCGATTCAATCGTCGATCCAGTCCGGGAATCCGTCGGTCCCGGAACTGTTCGGGACCGACTGACCCTGATTGTCGTCCGGGGAGACGACGCGCAATTCTCCGTATCGCGAGAACACGATCCACGCGCCATCGGGAGACCATGCCGGGAACGAGTCGCCTTCGAGCGGGTTCTCGGTGAGGTTCCGCTGCTCCGAGCCGTCGGTTCGCATCACCCAAACGTCCTCATCACCAAACGTCGCCGGGTCGTAACCAGCGGGCGTCGCCGACGGCAGCGAAGGCCAGCCAAGCCGGTTGGACTCGAACGCGATCCACTGCCCGTCGGGCGACCAGTCGGGCTGTGTGTTCTCGCCCGGCGTGTCGGTCAACCGGCGGAGGCCGGTGCCATCTCGGTTCACCACGCAGATCTCGAAGTCCCCGGTGCCGCTCGGGTTCACGCCGCCCATCGTGCAATGGAACGCGATGCGGGTGCCATCGGGCGACCACGTCGGGTACTCGTCGATCCCGGGATTGTCGGTCACGCGAACCTGGTTCGACCCGTCGGGTTCCATCGTGTAGATCTCGTTCGGATCGCCGTCTCGATCCGATGCGAACGCGATCGTTATTCCGTCGGGAGACCATGCCGGCGAGTAGTCCGAGGTCGGGCTCCGGCTGAGGTTGCGTTCCTCGGATCCATCGGCCGCCATGACGTACACCTCTTCGTTTCCGTCGCGGTGGGAACGAAAGGCGATCCTCGAACCGTCCGGTGACCACGACGGATCGAAGTCCTCGGCCGGATCGCTGGTGAGCCGAGCCCGATCGGTCCCATCCACCGCCATCGTCCAGATGTCGCCCTCCGCCGAAAACACGAGACGACCTTCCAGGCCAAACGCAGCGTCAGCGGGCACCGCCGACGCCGTCCCGGCGAGACCGGTCGTCCCAGCGACCAAGCCGCAGGAAAACGTGCCGAGCATCAGCACTGCCAGCCCTCCGGTCCGCATACGGGTGTGATACACCACTCGGCGCTCATCGGTTCCCTCTGGCGGCCCGAGCGAGACACCGATCACTCGTTGCGCTGGTCTGCTACCGGCCTCAGGCGTCGAGCCGGAGCTGGACGGTCACGTTGTCACCAAGCGTCAGCCCCTCGGCGCGCCGGACGGCGTCCTTGATCGGTACGAGGTACAGCTCGCCCTTCGGGAACAGCGATGTCTTGAAGTCGGTCCGTCCGATCCGGGCTTTCACCGGAATCGCGCCCCAGCCGTAGGTGACCATCGACGACACCGCCTCGATCGCCGCGCTCTGCTCGTCGGGCACGGTCACGAAGTGGAACGGTGCGGGCCCTCGCCAATGAATGATCTCGCCGCTGAACTCGAGGTCCATCGCGCCAAGCCTATGAACCGGTTGTGCGCGCCGGAACGGCGCGGCACGATGACGACACGGGCAGGAAGGTCGCGGACGATGAGTGACACCGAAGAACAACCTGAACGGCGCTCGGTTCGCATCACCGTCGGCGCGAACGGGCCGTACCAGGTCGACGGAGCACCGAAGCTGGTGCGCCGGACGATCGTGCGATCCGAACACGGGGAATCGATCACCTGGCGGACCACGGCGCAGCTCGACAGCGACGCGACGATGTGGCTGTGTCGCTGCGGCTCGTCCCGGAACAAGCCGTTCTGCGACGGCAGCCACAACCGGATCGGCTTCGACGGAACGGAGACGGCACCCGGCGACACCTACGCCGACCGTTCCCGCCAGTACCCCACTCCCGGCATGGTGATCCACGACGACCGGTCGCTGTGCGCGCACGCCGGGTTCTGCGGCAACCGGGTGACGAACGTGTGGAAGATGGCGAAGGCCGAGGCCACCGAGGACTCCGTCGTGCGGGCCCAGGCGATGGCGATGATCGACCGCTGCCCTTCTGGCGCGCTCTCGTATTCACTCACCGGCGACGCTGACGTGATCGAGCAGGAGTTGGCGACCGAGGTCGCGGTCGTAGCCGACGGTCCCCTGTTCGTCACCGGCGGCATCCCGATCGACCGCTCGGACGGGCAGCGGATCGAAGCGCGGAACCGGGTCGTGCTGTGCCGCTGCGGCCAGTCGATCAACAAGCCGCTGTGCGACGGTTCCCACGCGAAGGCCGGCTTCGCGGATCACTGATATCGGGCGGCACTGAGCTACAACTGTGCTGTGAAGCGGGCGCCGGTCGACGATCCGGGCGACGAGCAGGTGGTGGTCACGGCGCCGAAGCCGTGGGCGGCCGGGATCCCCGGCGTGCTCGCCTCGGTCAGGCACGTGCACGACCAGATGGCGGCGGGCAAGGGTGTGCGCACGCTGCTGCGGATCAACCAGCCGGATGGTTTCGACTGCCCAGGCTGCGCGTGGCCGGAGCCTGACGATCCGTCGCGGTTCGAGTTCTGCGAGAACGGTGCCAAGGCGATCGCCGAGGAGGCGACCGATCGGCGGATCTCGGCCGAGTTCTTCGCCTTCCACCCGATCGGCGAGCTGGCCGCACGCTCGGACTATTGGCTCGGCCAGCAGGGCCGGCTCACCGAGCCGGTGATCCGCGACCGCGGTGCCGATCGCTACCGGCCGATCTCGTGGGAGGCGGCGTTCGAGCGCATCGGTCGCGCCTTGCGGACGACTTCGTCACCGGACCGAGCCGTCTTCTACACGTCGGGACGCACGAGCAACGAGGCCGCGTTCGTGTACCAACTGATGGTGCGGTCGCTGGGCACGAACAACCTCCCTGATTGTTCGAACATGTGCCACGAGTCGAGCGGAGTCGCGCTCGGGCGCGCCATCGGAATCGGCAAGGGCACGGTGACGCTCGATGACGTCCACGCCGCCGACCTCATCCTCGTGATCGGCCAGAACCCGGGCACGAACCATCCCAGGATGCTGATCGCGCTGGAGACCGCGAAGCGCCGCGGGGCCACGATCGTCGCGATCAACCCGTTGCCGGAGGCCGGGCTGCTGGCGTTCCGCAACCCGCAGCGCGTTCGCGGCATCGTCGGCAAGGGGACTGCGCTGTCGGACGTTCACCTCCCGATCGCCGTAGGCGCTGACCTGGCGCTGTTCCAGTGGTTCAACCGGCGTCTCGTCACCGATGACGGTGGCGCGGCGGTCGACCGCGACTTCGTCGGTGGCCACTGTGACGGGTTCGCGGAGCTGTCGGCTCACCTCGGGGGTGTGGACGCGGACTGGCTCCTCGGCGCGACCGGTCTCGACCGTGGCGCCGCCGAGCACGTGTACCGGCGCATCCGCTCCTCGCCGCGGATCATCGCCTGCTGGGCGATGGGGCTCACCCAGCACCGCCAGGCGGTCGCGACGATCCAGGAGATCGCGAACACGCTGCTGTTGCGCGGTTCGATCGGGCGGCCGGGAGCGGGGCTGTGCCCGGTGCGCGGGCACAGCAACGTGCAGGGCGACCGCACGATGGGGATCTTCGAGCGCCCTCCGGCTTGGCTGCTCGACTCGCTGGCCCACCGCTTCGCGTTCGAGCCGCCCCGCGAGCACGGCTACGACACCGTCGGAGCGATCGCCGCGATGGCCGCCGGCGACGTCGACGTGTTCATCGGCCTCGGCGGGAACTTCGTCGCCGCCGCCCCGGACACCGACGTGACCGCGGCGGCGATGGAGCGATGCGCACTCACCGTGCAGGTGTCGACGAAGCTCAACCGCTCGCACGTGCGGTGCGGCCACGAGGCGATC
This sequence comes from Ilumatobacteraceae bacterium, assembly GCA_963764455.1. GTDB lineage: Bacteria > Actinomycetota > Acidimicrobiia > Acidimicrobiales > Ilumatobacteraceae > Desertimonas. The sequence continues at coordinate 115,342 of CAVXSN010000016.1, read as the reverse complement.
ATCCTGCCGTGCCTCGGGCGCACGGAAGCCGACCGGCGTGACGGCCTCGAGCGCTTCGTCACGGTCGAGGACTCGATGGGCATCGTCCACGCGACCAGGGGCCGCAACGACCCGGCCTCACCGCAGTTGCGCAGCGAGGTCGACATCGTGTGCGGGATCGCCGCGGCCGCCCTCGGTGAGACGCCGATCGACTGGTCGCACCTGGCGGCGGACTACGGACAGATCCGCGACCACATCGCCGCCGTCATCCCCGGCTTCGACGACTTCAACACGCGGGTCGCGGCGCCGGGCGGGTTCGCCCTGCCCAACCCGCCCCGCGACAGCAGGACGTTCGACACCCAGACCGGCCGCGCCCGGCTCACGGTCAACGAGTTCGAGCCGATCGTCGTCCCCCCGGGGCGATTGCTCCTGCAGACCGTGCGATCACACGATCAGTTCAACACCACGATCTATGGTCTCGACGACCGCTATCGCGGCGTCCATCAGGGTCGCCGCGTCGTGTTCGTGAACCCCGACGATCTCGCCGTGCTCGGGTTCGCCGACGGCGACCACGTCGACGTCGTCAGCGAGTGGACCGACGGCTCGGAACGCCGAGCCGCCCGGTTCAGGGTGATCGCCTACCCGACGCCTCGGGGGTGCTGCGCGGCGTACTTCCCGGAGGCCAACGTGCTCGTCCCCCTCGCCAGCGTCGCCGAGGGCAGCCGCACCCCGACATCGAAGGCGGTGGTGGTGCGCCTGGAGCGTCCAACGGGCGACCCGCTCTGAACCGGTGGTGGTTGCGCGACGACCGATCCGCCGGCGCAGAGACCCTCGATCCACATTTCCACAAGCAATGTGACGCGAAAGTGAAACAGATCGCTTGTGGAAATCATCGTCAACGTCACCGCGCGTAGCACTCGATCTCGACCGCCTTGACCGAGGCCCAGATCGGTCCGCCGGGACGTACGTCGAGCTCGGTGGCCGCCGATGGCGTGACCTCGGCGACGAGCTGCACCTCACCGTCGAGGCGGACGCGCACCCAGTCGTGGTGCCGGTCGATGTCGGCGACGGTGAGCTGCCACACGTTGCGCGGGCTGCCCTCCGGGTGCTCCCGGTGGAGCGAGATCGCCTGCGGGCGGATGGCGACGAACGCCGGCCCGTCGGTGCCGGCGTGCCGGGTGACGACCCTGCCGCCCTGCTCGGTCGTCAACACCTCGCCGCTCAGCACGCCCGTCAGCAGGTTGAGCCCGACCAGCTCGGCGACGTAGTCGGTCCGCGGCCGCGCCGTCACGTCGGCCAACGAGCCGTGCTGCGTGATCGAGCCCGCCTCGAGCACGACGACGCGATCGGCCAACGCGTACGCATCGATCGGGTCGTGGGTGACCATCAGCCGCATTCCTTCGAAGGATTCGAGGTAGCGCCTGAGGTCCCGTCGCACGTCGCCGCGGGCACCGGCGTCAAGAGCGGCGAGTGGTTCGTCGAGGAGCAGCAGCCGGGGGTCCCGCACGAGTGCGCGCGCGAGCGCCACCCGCTGCTGCTGCCCCCCCGACAACGTTCCCGGCCGGTGGCCGGCGTACCCGGTCAGCCCGACGCGGTCGAGCCAAGCCGCGGCCGCGGCCCGCGCCGTGTGCTTCGGCGTGCCGGTTGCCCGCAGCCCGAACGCGACGTTCTCCAGCGCCGACATGTGCTCGAACAGCAGGTAGTCCTGGAACACGACGCCGATCGGTCGTCGTTCGGGAGCGACGAAGAAATCCGGAGGGGTATCCAACGCCTCCCCGTCGAGGGCGATCGACCCGCGATCGAGCGGAACGAGCCCGGCGACGCAGCGCAGCAGGGTCGTCTTGCCGGCCCCGTTCGGACCGAGCACGGCGACCAGCTCGCCCGGCTCGACCGTGATCTGTGCATCGAGCTCGAGTGATCCGATCGCCAGGCCGACGTCGAGCTGCAGACTCACGCAGCAATGATCGCGGGTCGGGCGGAGCCGACCGAAGCCATCCAACGATCACGCAGGCCGACGAGCACGGCGAAGGACACGGCGACGAGCACCAGGCTGAGCACGATGGCCTTGTCCTGATCGGTCTCCCGCGCCACGTAGATCGCCAGCGGCATCGTCTGCGTGGTGCCGGGGTAGTTGCCGGCGAACGTGATCGTGGCGCCGAACTCGCCGAGCGCCCTGGCCCACGCCAGCACCGCGCCGGCGACCAGCGCCGGCTGGATCGCCGGCAGGGTCACCCGCCGGAACGCGTACCAGCTCGACGCGCCGAGCGTGCGCGCCGCGTCGTCGTAGCGCCGATCGAGTTGGCGCAACGCGGCCTCGACCGTGAGCACGAGGAACGGCATCGCCACGAACGTCTGGGCGATCACCACCGCTGGCGTCGTGAACGGGATCGTGACGCCGAACCAGCGGTCGAGGTACTGTCCGACGAGCCCGCGGCGACCGATCGCGAAGAACAGCGCGACGCCGCCGACGACCGGCGGGAGCACCATCGACAGCGTGCAGAGCGCCCTGACGACGTCCCGTCCGGGGAAGTCGCTGCGGGCGAGCAACCAAGCGAGGGGCACACCGAACACCGTCGAGAGCGCGGTGGCCCACAGCGAGCACACGATCGACAGCCGCAGCGCAGTGGCGATCCCACCCTCGGAGATCGTGTCCCACACCGACGACCACGGCATGCGCCACAGCAGCCCGGCGAAGGGCAGGGCGAAGAACGCGATCGCGGCGATCGCGAGGAGCAGCGCCGGAAGCGGGAGCCGGTCGGGGGTTCCGGTTCGCTTCCGGCGCGCCGCCATCAGGCCGCCGTGGTCTCGGGGATCGTCGTGTCCGGCGTGGTCGTCTCGGCGCTCGTCGCCTCGTCGATCGGGCCGAAACCGTACTCGGCAAGGATCGACTGGCCGTCGTCGCTGAGCACGAACTCGTTGAACGCAGCCGCGGCATCCGGGTTGGGAGCATCGGCCACCGCGGCGATCGGGTACTCGGCGACGACGTTGATGTCGGCCGGGATCTCGACTCCTTCGGCGCCGTCGCCGGCGGCGATCACGTCGGTGACGTAGACCAGACCGGCGTCGGCCTCGCCCTCGACGACCTTGGTCACGATGCCGCGGACGTTCTCCTCGTACGAGTCGGGCGTCACGTCCACCCCGGCTGCGTCGAACACCTCCTGGGTGTAGGCGCCGATCGGCACCTCGGGGTCGGTCGTGACGACGATCAGGTCCGGGTCGGCCAGATCCTCGACGCTCGCGATGCCCTGCGGATTGCCCGGCTCGACGATGATCGCCAACGAGTTCGTGGCGAACGTCGCCGGATCGCCGTCGTTGCGCTCCGCGTCGACGAGCCCAGCTTCGATCAGTCTCGTCATGTTGTTCTGGTCGGCCGACGCGAACACGTCCGCCGGCGCGCCCTCGATGATCTGGGTGACGAGGTCGGACGACGCGGCGAAGTTGAACGTCACGTCCACGTCGGGATGCTCGGACTCGAACGCCTCCCCGATGGCCGTGAAGGCGTCGGTGAGCGACGCGGCGGCGAACACGGTGAGATCGCCGTCCAGTCCGCCGGCTGGCTCCGTGGTCGCCGCGACCGTTGGCACGGCGGCGAGGGCCACGAGTGACCACATGGTCCGAGTCGTCATGTCGGGTCACTGTAGTCAGCTGTTGACTAATGTTGCTGCGCGATGAGCCTCGACGATCGCGTGCGGCTGCGCTTGGCCGACTACGTGTGCCTGGCGCTCGTCGCCGAGGGGGCCGCGCACGGCTGGGCGGTCGGCGGCCTGCTGACTCCCGACGGCGAGCTCGGCCGGATCTGGTCGCTGTCGCGCCCGCTCACGTACCGGTCGATCGACACGCTCGTCGAGGCGCGGCTGCTCCGCCGGTGCGGCACGGCTGGTGGTCAAGGACGCGACCGCACGCTGCTTTCCGTCACCCCGGCCGGCCGGCGGGTCCTCGATGCGTGGCTGGGCCGTCCGGTCGAGCATCTCCGCGACGTGCGCACCGAACTGCTCCTGAAGCTGGTGTTCCGTGATCGTTCCGGCGTCGGAAACGAGCCGTTGCTACACGCACAGCGCGAGCGCTTCGCCCCGGCGATCGGCGCACTGAAGACGCCGGGGCGCCACGCTGACGTCGTCGACCGGTGGCGCATGGAGAGCGCCCGCGCCGTCGAACGCTTCCTCGACGGCGCCCTCCGGGCCATCCGAGTGCGGCAGGACCCCCGTCGGGACCTCCGGCACTCCGGCGCGCTCCGGCACTCGGATCTCTAACGTGCGCGGCTCTGTCACCGTGCACAACGTGTGACGTCGTGCACGGTGACATGAATCAGATTCAACCTAGTCCAGCAGGTCGAGCGGGCGGTCGCTGCCAGGGAACTCGAGGAGGAACCGGTTCGCCCGCACGAGGTGCTCCCGCCAGTGCGATTCGGCCGCTCCTGCGTCGTGCGCCTCGATCAGGTCGACGAGTCGCTCGTGCGCCTTGGCCGCGTGCAACGCCGCTTGCCGCTTGCCGCCTGGCCCCTTGGTGAAGCGCCTGAGCTTGGCCATGTCGATGATCTCGCGAAGCATCGCGTGAATGAGCATGAGCGTCCGGCTCCCCGACAGCTCGACAACGAGCGTCGTGGAAGTCGCTGAACCGCATCGCCACCAGACGGCCGTCGTCATCCACGTGCTCACACACCGCCGCGGCGTCTCGCAGTCGGACGATGTCGTCGGCGGTGCAGCGCTCGGCTGCCAGACGCGGCGGCCGGAGCTTCGATCGATACGCGAGCATCGAACACGTCGGCCAGCGTCGTGCGAGCGTGCTCCAGGTAGAGACCGGCGTAGCGGGCGACCATGTTGGCGCTCGGAGCGTGCACGTTCGCGCCGCCCTTGGCGCCGCGCCGCACGGTGATCAGCTGCTCGGCCTCGAGTACCCGGAACGCCTCGCGCAGCGTCGGCCGGGATACCCCGAACTGGGCCGTGAGTGCCGTCTCCGACGGCAGCGACTCGCCTTCCTTGAGGTCGCCGTGAACGATCTGCTTGCGCAGGTGGTGAGCAACGAGCTCGGCGGTCTTCGGGACGCCGGAACGGGACGGCCCCGCCGACGGAACTGGTCGTTGGTTCGGCGTTCGTCACGGTGGCCGGATCGTACAATGCGCTAGACGAATCGCTCCGCTCGGAGCGGTTGTCGGGAGCGTGATGCGGTAGAAATCGCAACGATGCAGCGCGCCTTGTTCGACGAAACCCACGACGCGTTCCGCGCCTCGTTCGGAACGTTCCTCGATCGGGAGGCCGTCCCGAACCGGGATCGGTGGGAGCAAGCGGGCATCGTCGACCGCGAGCTGTTCATCGCGGCCGGCGCCAACGGGTTCTTGGGCATGGACGTGCCCGAGGAGTACGGGGGTGGCGGGGTCAAGGACTTCCGCTTCAACCAGGTGATCGCCGAGGAGATCCAGCGCACCGACCTGAACGCCGCCGGGCTCGGTTTGACGCTGCACAACGACATCTGCCTGCCGTACTTCCTGCACCTCACGAACGACGATCAGAAGCGTCGATGGTTGCCCGGAATCTGCTCCGGCGAGCTGATCACGGCCATCGCGATGACCGAGCCGGGAATCGGGTCCGACCTCGCGTCGATGACCACGACGGCGATCCGGGACGGCGCCGACTACGTCATCAACGGATCGAAGACGTTCATCACGAACGGGATCAACGCCGACCTCGTGATCACGGCGGTGAAGACCGACCCATCGCAGCGCCACCGCGGCATGTCGCTGGTCGTCGTCGAGCGCGGCACCCCCGGGTTCGAACGGGGACGCAACCTCGACAAGGTCGGCATGCACGCGCAGGACACCGCCGAGCTGTTCTTCACCGACGCCCGGGTCCCCATCTCCAACCGGCTCGGCGAGGAGGGAGCCGGGTTCATGCAGCTGGTGACGAACCTCCCGCAGGAGCGCCTCTCGATCGCCACGACCGCGGTGGCGGCGGCGCGCTACACGTTCCAGCGCACGCTGGAGTACGTGAAGGAGCGGACCGCATTCGGCAAGCCGATCGGGACGTTCCAGAACAGCCGGTTCAAGCTCGCCGAGATGGCGACGGAGATCGAGATCGGCCAGTCATTCGTCGATCGGTGTGTCCTCGCACTCAACGATGCGCAGCTCACCGCCGAGGAAGCGGCGATGGCGAAGTGGTGGTGCACGGAGCTCCAGGGCCGGGTCGCCGACAACTGTGTGCAGCTCCACGGCGGCTACGGCTACATGACGGAGTACCCGGTTGCACGGGCGTTCACCGACGCCCGGATCACTCGAATCTACGGGGGCACGACCGAGATCATGAAGGAGATCATCGGCCGCTCGCTCGGCCTCTGACCGTGTCACGAGGCCACCCGTGAGCGGACCGCTGAAGCGCCGGATCGTCGAGATCGACACGCTGGTCGAGTTCGACGCCGTCGTCGCCCAATCACGCGACTCCCGGCACCCGAGCATGGACGGCTGGCGCTTGCGGCGGCTCGATCTCGTCGAGCGAACCGGCGCGCTGGTGCGATTGGACCCGGCCGGCTCGTTGTTCCTCGGCTGCCTGCTGTCGACCGAGGCCCTCGTGCACCTCGAGGCGGGCGGAGCCCTCGTGTTCCCCGACGTGCCGAACGTCCCGGTCGACGAGTACCGGGTATCGCTCTACACCGCCGAGGAGCTCTATGGCGGCGTCCGCGAGCAGGGCTACCAGGCGACTCTCGACGCGCGTGGGTACGCATGGTCGCAGCGATTCGACGGCGACACCGCCGATGTCGTGGTGAGGGCGTTGCACGACGCCGCCATCGAGTCGGCGCTCGATGCCTACGTCGCGGCGTCCGAGGCGCCGATCGTCGGCGTGATGGGCGGTCACGGGATCTCCCGGGGCGCGGACGGCTATCGCGCCGCGGTGCGGTTGGGTCGGCAGCTCGCCAACGCCGGTCTGGTGGTCGCCACCGGAGGTGGGCCCGGGGCGATGGAGGCGGCGAACCTCGGTGCCTGCCTTGCGTCGGCGCCGGCGCAGGACGTCGACGATGCGCTCGGGATGCTCGCCAAGTTTCCGTCGTTCAAGCCGTCGATCGGCGACTGGGCCGTTGCCGCGCTGGAGGTCCGCGAACGTTGGCCAGGTGGCGATGGCGGGCTCGGCGTCCCGACGTGGTTCTACGGCCACGAGCCACCGAACGTGTTCGCCGGCGGGATCGCCAAGTTCTTCCAGAATTCGATCCGCGAGGCGACGTTGCTCAACCGCTGCGACGGGGGAGTCGTGTTCCTTCCCGGCGCTGCCGGCACCGTCCAGGAGGTGTTCCAGGACGCGTGCGAGAACTACTACGCGGCGCCCGAACTGGTCGCCCCGATGGTGCTCGTCGGCGCCGAGCACTGGACCGCGTCCGTCCCCGGCGTGGCCGCTGCTCAGCGCCCTCGCATCCGCCCGCGGATTCGGTCACGCACTCGCCCTCGTCGACGGTGTCGACGAGGCGGCTCGGTTCGTTGCCGATCGCTCTTCGTGACTGTGGCATCCTGCAACGGCCATGACGACCTCGACCGTGACGACCTCGGCGCGACGCAAGCCGGCGGCACCGCTCTCGTTCGGCATCGACATCGGCGGCTCGGGGATGAAGGCTGCGCCGGTCGAGCTCGCCATCGGGACGCTGACCGAGCAGCGCTTCAAGGTCGCGACGCCGAAGCCGGCGACCCCCGCATCGATGGGTCCGGTGGTGAAGCGACTGCTCGACCACTTCCAGTGGGCGGGTAACGCCGGTGTGACGTTCCCGACCGTCGTGCACCACGGCATCGCCAAGAGCGCCGCGAACATCGACAAGTCGTGGATCGGGACCGACATCGATGCCGTCTTCACCGAGGCGAGTGGCCGGGACGTCACGGTGATCAACGACGCTGACGCCGCCGGCCTCGCCGAGATGAGGTATGGCGCCGGCCGCGGCCGGGATGGTGTGGTGTTCATGTTCACGTTCGGCACCGGGCTCGGGTCTGGGCTGTTCCTCGACGGCAAGCTCGTGCCCAACACCGAGCTGGGGCACATCGAGATCGACGGCCACAACGCCGAGGCCCGAGCGGCGGCCAGCGCCCGCGATCGCGAGCGGCTGTCGTGGAAGGAGTGGGCCGCGCGGGTCGACCGCTACCTCGAACGCATCGTGTTCCTGTTCTCGCCCGACCTGATCATCGTCGGCGGGGGAGTGAGCCGTAAGGCCGACCGATGGCTTCCGTACGTCGACGTCGGCGTGGAGGTCGTACCCGCCGCGCTCACCAACGACGCCGGCATCGTCGGTGCGGCCTTGATCGCGTAGGTTTCGCTCGACAAGCGGAGCTTGTCGAGCGAGCTCTCGCCGGCGCCCCCTTCGGGCTCCCCCCTGCCGGAAACCCATCGCGCGTTCGACGTCCCGCGCGGGGAAACTGGTTTTCGTGCCGGCACGCGACAACGCTCATTGGCGCGCCCTCGGTGGGCTGCTGCGGCCCGACGCTCGCCGTTGGGTCTGGCTCGGCGCGCTCATCGCCGCGTCGTCCGCCGGCGCGCTCGTCGGGCCGCTGCTGGTCAGACAGATCGTCGACGAGGCCAAGAACGGGACGACCACCGCGGAGGTCGTTCGCCTCGGCGTCGTGTTCCTAGGCGTCGCGATCGTCACCCAGATCCTCGGCGTGGTCGTCGTCAGCACGGCCACCCGGGCGGCGTGGCGGATCACGAACGGCCTGCGCCTCGACATCACGCGGCACGTGCTCGGGCTCGATCACGAGTTCCACCGCCGGCACACGCCGGGTGAGCTGATCCAGCGCGTCGACGGGGACGTCACGAACGTCTCCGACTTCCTGTCCCAGGTGGTGCCGAAGGTGGTCGGCGCGGTCATGTTGCTCGGTGGGATGCTCGGCATCCTGCTCGTGCTCGATTGGCGCCTCGGCGTCGGGCATGGTCGTCTACCTCATCGGGGCCACGATCCTCGTCGTCAGCATGCGCCACCGGGCGGTGCGGGAGTCGTCCGACGAGATGAGCTCGTACGCCAAGCTCTACGGCGGGATCGAGGAGCGGCTCACCGCCTCCGAGGATCTGCGCGCGAACGGGGCGGCGGCGCACGCCGTGTGGCGATTCGTCGAGGACAGCGGCGACGCGCTGCGCAGCTCGGTGCGCCGGGAGGCGGCCTTCCTCCGGATGTGGTGGGCCCTGCAGATGGCGGTGACGATCGGCTCGGTGGGTTCGCTCGCGCTGTCGGCAGGGCTCGTGGCGAGAGGCACGATCTCGCTCGGCACCGCGTTCTTGCTGTTCCAGTACGTGCAGCTGATGACCAGGCCACTCGAGGAGCTCGTGGAGCAGTTGGAGACGGTGCAGAAGGCGAACGGGGCGATGCACCGGGTGATCGCGCTGATGGCCAGACAGCCGAGCGTCGTCGATGGCGGGACGGTGTCGCCAGGTCCCGGTCCGCTGTCGGTGACATGTCGCGGCGTCGGCTTCGCGTACGACACCTCGCACCCGATCCTCCACGACATCGACGTCGTGATCGCAGGTGGCCGCTCGGTGGGTGTGGTTGGCCGGACGGGCAGCGGCAAGACCACGTTCTCGAGACTGCTGCTCAGGCTCGTCGAGCCGACCGACGGCCGGCTCGAGCTCGGTGGTGTGCCGATCGCGGACATCCCGATGTCCGAGCTGAGGCGCCGGGTCGCGCTCGTCCCCCAGGAGGTCGAGCTGTTCGAGGGCACGGTTCGCGACAACGTGACCCTCTACGACCCCGACCCGAGCGATCGGGCCGTCGAGGAGGCGCTGCGCGCTGTCGGTCTCGCGGTGCTCGTCGATGGCGGGATCGGTCGGCCGCTCGGCGCCGGGGGCGCCGGCCTGTCTGCCGGGCAGGCGCAGCTGCTCGCGCTCGCCCGGGTGTGGCTGCGCCAGCCCGACCTCGTTGTTCTCGACGAGGCGACGGCGCGGGTCGATCCCGGAACCGAGCGTCAGATCGCCGACGCCGTCGCCCAGCTGATGGTCGGGCGGACGACGTTCATCATCGCCCACCGGCTGTCGACCCTCGACATGGTCGACGAGATCCTCGTCTTCGACCATGGCCGCATCGTCGAGCACGGCGATCGGGCCGCACTCGCGTCGACCGAGAACAGCCGTTTCCGCCATCTCCTCGAGCTCGCTCTCGCCGTCGAGCGCGAGGTCGGCGAACCATCGCCAGAGGGTGCCGACTCCGAGGAGGAGTCGGGGCTCGTGGCCATCGACGCGGTTGCCCATCCCGCCGAGCCGTTCGCTTCCGCCGCAGGGGGTGTGTCGTGAGCGACGCGACCGCACCGGCGCCTGAAACGTCGATCTGGAAGCTGTGCTGGCGGGTCAGCCAGCACGAGCCCCGATCGTTCTGGATCGGTTGGATCACGTTCGTCGTGTTCTTCACGATGCCGGCGATCAACGGATACCTGCTGGGGCGTGGCTTCGACGCGCTCAACGAGGGTGATACGAGCGCGGTGTACCGCTTCGCGATCGTGTTGGCGGTCGTCGAGGTCACCCGCATGGCAGTGATCCACTACGCCGCGATCATGTGGACGAAGGCGTGGGTGCACATGCAGACGGTCCTGCGCGGCAACCTGCTCGCCGCTCAGATGGCGAGCGGTGGCCCGGAGGCCGGGCAGCCGGTCGGTTCGGCGGGCGAAGCCATCACGCACTTCCGCGACGACGCCGAGGACGTCGCCCAACTGGTCGACGGCATCGTCGACGTCTCCGCGGGGCTGGTGTTCAGCGTCGCCGCTGGCGTCATCCTCGGGCTCGCCGACGCCCGCGCTGCGGCCGTCCTACTGATCCCACTCTTCGGTGTCGTGCTCGCCACCAGGGCAGTCGACACCCGGATCAAGGCGTACCGGGCCGCCGACCGCGAAGCCACCGCCACGGTGACCGGGCTGGTCGGCGACATGATGGCAGCCGCGACCACGGTCAAGGTCAACGGCGCCGCCGGCAACATGCTGGCGAGGCTCAAGGTCCTCGTCGACCGCCGCGGCATCACGGCGGTGCGCGATCGGGTGCTCAGCGAGGGCGTGTTCGCGTTCAGCCAGGGTGCCGCCGACGTCGGCTTCGGATTGGTCTTCATCGTCAGCGCCGGCGCGATCGCGTCGGGCAGCTTCAGCGTCGGGACGCTCGCACTGTTTGCGGCCTATGTCGGGTGGCTCAGCTTTCTTCCCCGGATGATCGGGCGCGTGCTGGCCCGCCGCAAGCAGGCCGGCGTCGCGTTCGACCGGATGCGGATGCTCGTCGCCGATCAGGCCGCCGAGAACACCGTGCGGCGGCGTGATCTGCCGATCGAGCAGTGGCAGAACGGCGTGCGCCCTGACGCCGTGCGGCCGGAACGGGTCGCCCTCGAACGCCTCGACGTCGTCGATCTGTCGGCGCGCTACCCAGACGGCTCGGGGGTCGGGCCGATCTCGTTCTTCGTCCCTCGCGGCAGCTTCACGGTGGTCACCGGACCCGTCGGGTCAGGCAAGTCGACCCTCCTGAGGGCGATCCTCGGGCTCGGATGGAAGTCGGCGGTCACGGGCGAGGTGCGCTGGAATGGCTCGACGGTCGCCGATCCCGGCGCGTTCCTCGTTCCGCCGAACGCCGCGTTCCTGCCCCAGGTGCCCCAGCTGGTGTCGGACTCGGTGCGCGACAACGTGTCGCTGGGCCCGATGGACATGGCCCAGATCGACACGGCGTTGCAGCTTGCTGCGATCTCCGAGGACATCCGGGCCATGCCGAAGGCCGAGAACACGTTCATCGGTCCGCGCGGCCTACGCCTTTCCGGTGGCCAGCGCCAGCGGTTGGCGACGGCACGAGCACTCGTCCACCGCCCCGAGCTGATCGTGCTCGACGACCTGTCCAGCGCGGTGGACGTCGAGACCGAGGTGCGGCTGTGGGAGAACCTCACCGCCGCCGGCCTCACGGTGATCGCGGTGAGTCACCGCGCCGTCGCCTTCGAGCGCGCCGACCAGATCATCCGCCTCGGCTGATCCCTGCCGCGCGGGCAAACGGGGCGGGGGACGCACATTTGCCATTCCGGGCGGCCTCCGGCTCGGAAACCGGGCTTTCGGCCGCCCAGTTCGCGGAACGAGGCGTAGGCCGCCCAGTTCGCGCAGGGCTCAGGCGAACCGCGCCAGACGGTCGGCCAGTTCGGCGCGGTAGCGCTCGGCGCGGGTGAGCTTGATGTGCTCGTAGCCGCGGACCTGGTCGGGGAGCGAGGCGATGGCCGTGGCCTCGGCGAGGTTCCCCAGGTTGAGCATTGGCGATGAGCGTGTCGACAACCTTGGTGTACTCCGGGATCATCGCCCGCTCGACGCGGCGCACCTCGGCCCAGCGGAACGGGTCGGCGAGCGTGCCGCGAACCCGCTTCATCGCCCGCAGCGTCTTGAAGACGGGCGTGCTGCGCCGGGCGAAGTTCATCTTCTTCTTCATGCCCATCGCCCGCAGCGCGGGAGGATGGAGTCGCCACGTGACCTTCGTCTTGCTCCCGCCAACGCCCTCGTAGGCGGCCCTCGACTCGGGGAGCAGGAGCAGCCGGGCCACCTCGTACTCGTCCTTGTAGGCCATCAGCTTGTGCAGGTTGCGGGCGACGGCATCGCTGAACAGCTGCGACGCCGGGTCCACCGACCGCTCGGCCGCGCGGGCCTCGGCCACGATGCCGCGGTACTTCCTCGCGTACGCCGCCGACTGGTAATCCGTCAGGTCGGATGCCAGCCGTTCGACGAGCTGGTCGAGGGTCTCGACCGCGGGCGACGACACGTAGCCGGCGGCCTGCTCGACCTCGTCCGGGTTCACGGCCCACCGCCGACCCCACCGGAAGGCGGCGATGTTGCGCTCGACGGCGACGCCGTTCAGCTCGATCGCCCGCTCGAGGTACTCGGGCCCAACCGCGATCGCGCCGGACTGCACCGCCACGGCGAGCACGAGGATGTTGGCCGTCGAGGCGTCGCCGAACAGCCCCGTCGACAGCGCCGAGGCGTTGGGATAGCGGTTCTCTTCCGGCCGCGACACCTCGGCGAGGCGCCCTGTGAGCAGGTCGAGCTCGGGATACGGCGTCGTCGGGTTCGACACCATCGACCCCGTCGGGGTCGGCGCCGCCGAGCCGATCACGACGGTCCGCCCCGCCTTCGCCCCGCTGCGGTGGGTGTCGCTGGCGCCGACGAGGAGGTCGAACGCGAGGAAGCAGTCGACGCCCGCCGAGTTCGCCCGGTTCGACGTCGGTGTGCCGTTCGACGAGACCCGGATGTCGCTCACCACCGGCCCGGCCTTCTGGGAGAGGCCGGTCTGGTCGAGCCCGCGCACGGTCTTGCCGGCGAGCATCGCGGCCGTGCCGAGGATCTGGCTGACCGTGATCACACCGGTGCCGCCGATCCCGGACAGCCGCACGATGAACTCGTCCGTGGGGACGATCGGCACCGGATCGGGAAGGTCGATCGGCCGGATCCCCGATCGTTAGCCCGGCCGGGGACGCCGGGGCGACCTTTCGGGACTCGTCGACCGTTACGAGTGCGAACGACGGGCAGTCGCCTTCGAGGCACGTCATGTCGAAGTTGCAACTCGTCTGGTGGATGCGCGTCTTGCGCCCGAACGGGGTCTCGACCGGCTGGACGGACAGGCAGTTGCTCTTGTCGCCGCAGTCGCCGCAGCCCTCGCACACCCGCTCGTTGATGACGACCCGGAAGTCGGGCTTCGCCATCGTTCCTCGGCTGCGGGCCCTGCGCTTCTCGGCCGCGCACTCCTGATCGTGCACCAGCGCCGTGACGCCCTCGACCTTCGCGAGCACCTCCTGGGCCTCGATCAACCGGGTGCGGTCCCAGACCAGGACACGCCGGTCGCGGTCTTCGGTCGCACGGCTGCCGAAGTCGGCGCCGTCGTAGCGCGACGGATCCTCGGTCGTGACGATGATCCGCTTGACGCCTTCGAGGAGCATGTCCTGCACGACGTCCGGCACCGACATCTGGCCCTGCGGGTCCTGCCCGCCGGTCATCGCGACCGTGCCGTTGTAGAGCAGCTTGAACGTGATGTTCACGCCGGCAGCGCAGGCGGCGCGCACGGCCAGCGAGCCGGAGTGGAAGTAGGTGCCGTCGCCGAGGTTCTGCACGATGTGGTCGCGATCGATGAACGGCGACATGCCGATCCACTGCGCGCCCTCGTTGCCCATCGCGGTCAGCCCGGCGATGTCGCCGACCCGTTCCGGTTCCATCAGGGCGACCATGGCGTGGCACCCGATGCCGCCGCCGACGAGCGTGCCCGCGGGAACCCTCGTCGAGATGTTGTGCGGGCAGCCGCTGCAGTAGAACGGCGTGCGGTTCACGGTGAGCGGGATGCGCGACCGTTCGGTCGTCTGCGGGAGTGGAGCGACCCGATCCTCGCCGAGCACGCGGACGAGTCGGGAGCGCAGTGGGGCGAGAAGCTTGTCGGCATCGAGCGCGCCAGTGCCGGGGATCAGCGGGCGGCCCTCGTCGTCGCAGCGGCCGATGACGACAGGACGCTCGTCCCACGGGTACAGCGCGCCCTTCACGAGAACCTCGAGCGTCGGGTTCTTCTCCTCGACGATGAGCACTTCCCTCAGGCCGCGAGCGAACCTGCGCACCTCGTTCTCGTCGAGCGGGACCGGCATCGACAGCAGGGCGAGGCGCACCCCGGCGCGGCGGAGCGACTCGTCGTCCTTGAAGCCGAGCAGGTTGAGTGCCTCGCGCAGCTCGTAGTAGGTCTGGCCGCACGCGGCGATCCCGATCCAGTCGTCGGCGGTGCTGACGGTCGCCCGGTTGAGCCGGTTGAGCACTCCGTACTGCTTGGCCAGCTCCGACCGCACCTGCTGGAACTCGCGCTCGATGTCGAGCGTGTACGGCGTGAGCAGCCGTCCGCTCGGCTGGGGGACGTACGGCTTGCCGTCGACCTCCATCGTCGGGATGACCGGCAGGACGCGATCGGGGTGCACGTCGACGGTTCCGGTGCCGTCGGCCACCGACGTGACGAGCTTGTACCCGACCCACACCCCGCTCGCCCTGGAGAGTGCGACCGAGTGGCGGGCGAGGTCGAGCGCCTCCTGCACGTCGCCCGGGAACACGATCGGCATGTGCAGGTCGACCATCGTCGCGTCGCTCGAGCTCGGCAGCGTCGAGGACTTGGCCGCGGGGTCGTCGCCGACGATCGCGACCACGCCGCCGTGGCGGGCGGTGCCCGCGAAGACGCCGTGACGGATCGCGTCGTTGGCCCGGTCGAGCCCGGGCGCCTTGCCGTACCAGAGGCCGAGCACGCCGTCGTACTTGCGCTCCGGGCGGGTATCGGCGAGCTGGCTGCCCATCACCGCGGTGGCTGCGAGCTCCTCGTTCACGCCGGGCCGCACGATCACGGGAAGATCGGGGACCGTCCTGGCGGCGCGGCTCAGCTCCTCCTGCAGCGTGCCCACGGGCGAGCCCTGGTACCCGGACGCAAACGCGGCCGTGTTCAGCCCGTTGCGGCGGTCGATGCGCAGCTGATCGATCGGCAGCCGAGCCACGGCCTGCACGCCTGACAGGAACACCCTGCCGTCCTCCAACCGGAAGCGATCGGCCAGCTCGTAGCCCTCGAACGATGCCGAAGCACCAGAACGCACGGTGGCCCGCCCCCCGAGAACTTCCATCCCCTGACGGTACCGCCGACCGGGTACTGGGCGGCGAAGCCAGGTCCCCGGACGTGGTGACGATGGACCGGGCTTCACGCGGGCAGTGGGGTCGTGAGCCTCCGGAATGCCGTGACCCACACTGACTGTAGTGAGGGATTTCGGTGCGGAGGACGGGCAGGCTTTGCTGCCCGTCCGGAGCGCCACGACGGAGGGGGTCCGAGGGGAGGGGCTTTGGCCCTCCCCCTCGCTACGCGACGTGATGGCGGACGGCCAGCCGCTGTGCGGAATCGTCGCCGGGGACGGGGAGCTGCACAGCGACGGTGAGCGTCGGCCATTCGGCTGGTGAGAGCAACTGGTACTCGAACGTGAGCAGCCCGGCCGTCGGGTGGTTGAACCGACGCAGGCGCGTCTCGAACCGGGCGACATCGTGCTCTGGCCACCACATCTCGAACTCCGGGCTGACCTGGGTGAGCCGGTCGACGAGTGCGATCATCGCAGGGTCATCACGGATCGGCGTGGTCGACGCCCTGAACTCGGCCAGCGCTTGGCGAGCGTGGATGTCCCAGTCGACGATGAGGGCGCGGGTGGACCGATCGGCGAACAGCACCCAGAGCAGGTTGCGATCTTCGTCGTTCAACGACTCGATGGCCGGGTACAGCCGGGCCTGTGCGGCGTTCCACGCCGCGAACTCCCACCGTGGTCCGAGAACGTACGCCGGCGCCGGCTCGAACGCGTCGATCAGCCGGCGCAGCGCCGACGGGACGTCGTCTGGCCCGATCGGCGGCACCGCAACCGCGGGCGCCGCCGGCTGCCCGAGCGCGACGAGGTGATCGATACCTGCCTCGTCGAGCCGTAGGGCCCGGCCGATCGCCTTCAGCACGTCGACCGAGGCGTTGATCCGGCGCCCCTGCTCGAGCCACGTGTACCACGTGACCGAGACACCGGCGAGCATCGCTACTTCCTCCCGTCGAAGTCCGGGCGTGCGTCGGGCGCGGCCCGCCGGCAGGCCCACTTGCGCCGGCGTGACGGCCTCGCGCCTGACGCGCAGGAACTCGGCGAGTGCGGCGCGGAAGTCACCGTGCTGGTTCACCGGGGTCCGGTTCGGTTGCGTCGGGGTCGCGGGAATAGGCCCTAGTTCAGCATTCGCATCGCGGCAGATCCCCATGCTTTCTCCACGGAGTCTCCAAGTCTCGCAGTGGGCGATCCGGCATCCTCGTCGTGTGTCGTACGAGGCTGCCCCCCGACTGTTCGGTCGCGAGCGCCAGCTCGCGGCGGCCGTCGACGCGTTGCGGCTCGGCCGGGGCGTGCTCATCACCGGCGGGGCGGGCCTCGGGCGCACTGCACTGGCGGAGGCGATTGCCGGTCGGGCCCGCGCGCTCGGTCACCAGCCCGTGTGGTTGACGGCGACGCAGTCACTGAGCTCGGTTTCCTTCGGGGTGTTCGCGGCGCTCCTCGGCGACGAGGCGTGCGCGTCTGACAGGGCCAGGACGATCGGACGGGTCGCCCACGAGCTTCGCCGAGCGGGGGGAGCGCGGACACCGTGCTCGTCGTCGATGATGCGCACCTCCTCGATGAGAGCTCGGCGGACGCCCTCGTCCAGGCGGTGACCGGACGGTCGATCGCGCTGGTCGTGACAGAGCTCGAAGGACGCCCGCTGCCTGACGGCCTCGTCAAGCTCTGCCGCGACGGGTTCCTGATGCACCTCGCGGTCACCGGGCTCTCCCGGTCGGAGCTGGACGCGGCGTCGGAACTGGTGCTCGGGGGCCCCCTTGCGCTGGCGACATCCGAGCTGCTGTGGCGCTGGTCCCTGGGGGTGCCTGCCGTCCTCGTCTCGATCCTCCAACGTGGCCGGGCCGACGGCACGTTCAAACGCTCGGGCGGCCGGTGGTGGTGGGCGGGCGACCCACGGCTCCTCGCTGACGTCGCCCTCGACGAACGCACGTCGCGCGGCGACGGCGACGGGGACGAGGCCGAGATCGCGGTGGCGCTCGACGTCGTGGCGCTGGCCGAGCCGATCGACGTCGAGATGATCGAGCGCATCGTCGGGATCGACGTGCTCGTCGAGCTCGAGCGGCGCGGGCTGGTCCTCGCGAAACCGGCCGCCAGCGGCGCGGTCGTCGCTTGCAGCACGCCGCTCACAGGACTCCGGCGCCGGGAGACGATGACCTCGCTCCGCCGCCGCCTGGCGAGTCGGCGGCTGCTCCAGGTGGCAACGGCGCCGGAGAGCAACGCCGAGCTTGTGCGTGTGGCCCGCTGGCACGTCGATGGAGGGGTCCCGGCGGACGCCACGCTGCTCCGCTCGGCGTCGGCGGTGTCGCGGCTCACCGATCCACGGCTGTCCAGCCGCATCGCGGAGATGAACCGGAGGTGGAACGGCGGGGCCGACGCGCTGGCGGGTCTCGTCGAGAACCACATCGAGACCGGCGACCTCGCCGGCGCCATCGAGGTGCTCTCCGAGATCCGGTCGATGGCGGCGAGTGCCGACGACCTGCGCTGGCTCGCCCGCGCCGAGTACGCGGTCACGATGTTCGGGCACAAGGACGCGGCAGCGGCGAGAGCCGCGATCTCGGCGGCCCGCCAGTGGGGCGCGGTGGACGATTGGGAGCTGGCGTCGATGGAGGTCCAGACGTACATGCTCGAAGGGCGGGCAGGCATGGTCGGCCGGCTGGCGGATCGCATCACGGCCGCGGCACCGTCGAATCCGCGCGCCGTGCTGCGCGCCGGCCTCGCTGGCGCGTTTGCCGCTCTGATGGCGGGCCGGACAGCTGAAGCCATGGCCCGGGCAGACGAGCTGGCCCCGTACGCCGCCCAGCATGCGGCGGTGATGCCCACGATGGAAGGCGTGCTCAGGGCCGTCTCCAGCTTCTCGTCGATGTGGTCGGGCCAGTTCGCGCCGGCTCCCGACGCCGATCCCAAGATCGCCCGCTGGCCATTGGCCGGCGCCCCCACCGCAACGTTCCAGTGGCCGCTGCTCGCCGGCATGGTCGCCCAGGTGCGCGGGGACCACGCCGCCGCGGTGTCGTTCCTCCAGGACGCGGTGGTGCAGCAGCGATCCGGCAAGGGCGTGTTCCACGCCGAGGCGGTCGCCGCACTCGTCGTCGCGCTGTGCGACGCCGGCTCGGTCGGGGAAGCCGCCGCCGTCGTCGGCCAGTTCCCCGACCGTCACCTTGCCGTGTTCGCCGGGATCGAACCGTGGGCGCGTGGTGTCCTCGCGTGCGCCCAGGGCGATCACCGAGCGGGGATCGCGCTGCTCCGGGCCGCCGCGCAGGCCGCCGCGGATGCGGGAGCCGATCTCATCGAGGCCCGCTATCTGGTCGAGTTGGCCGCGCGGGGCTCAGACGTCCCGGTAGCCGGCCGCCTCGAAGCCCTCGCCCGATCGCTCGACGCCCCCGTGATGCAGGCGATGTGCCGGGAGGCGCTGGCGATCATCCGCGGCGACGTGGCGGCAATGACCACGCTCAGTGGCGAGATGGCCGAGCTCGGTCTGTCGGGTCGGGCGCTCGCCGTCGCTAGGCGTGCCCGAGGGATCGCGACGGCGACCGGTGACCGGGGAGCCGCCCGGCAGGCCGCGGCGACAGCGCGCCACCTCCGGTCCCCTGACACGCCTGCCGCTGGCGGGCCGGTGGTCAGGGCCGGCGATGGTTCCGGGATCGCGCTGAGCCGGCGCGAGACCGAGGTCGCCGGGCTCGCAGGCGACGGTCTGACCGATCGCGAGATCGCCGCCCGCCTCGTGCTGTCCGTTCGTACCATCGAGAGCCATCTCGCGAGCGTCTACCGCAAGCTCGGGATCACCTCCAGGCTCGCGCTGGCCGGGATGTTCGAGCGGGTCGCCTGACTCGCCAGCGGTCTGGTGAGCCTGACCTGGTGACCGGTACCGTCAGGGCGTGGCTCCCACGGACTTCGAGACCGGTGCGATGCTCGACGACCTGCGGCTGCTCGTCGAGGTCGAGTCGCCGTCGCACGATCGTGACGCGATCGAGTCCTCGGCGGCTGCCGTCGCCGAGTTGATCGCCCGGCGGCTGGGGTCGCCGCCCGACCTCGTCGCCAGCGCCGCCGGCCCGCACGTCCACTGGCGCTCGTCGGGAACCGGTCGCGTGCTCGTGCTCGGCCATCACGACACGGTGTTCCCGCGCGGCACGTTGGCGGCCCGACCGTTCACGGTCGTCGACGGCCCCGAGCGTCGCACGGTCACCGGTCCCGGCGTGTTCGACATGAAGGGCGGCGTCGTGCTCGCGGTACACGCTGTTTCGTCGCTCGCCGACACCGCTGGTGTCGAGTTGCTGTTCTCGGCCGACGAGGAGGTCGGGTCGGGCTCGTCCCGTGCCCTCATCGAGGAGCGGGCTGTGGCGTGCGGCAGCGTGCTGGTGCTCGAGCCGGCGGGCGATGGCGGCGCGCTGAAGATCGGTCGCAAGGGCGTCGGCACCTTCGAGGTCACGGTCGGCGGGCGGGCGGCCCACGCCGGCTTGGAGCCGGAGCAGGGTGTCAACGCGCTGGTCGAGGCTGCCCACCAGGTGCTCGACATCGCCGCGCTCGCCGATCCGTCGGTGGGCACGACCGTCACGCCGACGATCGCCTCGGCGGGCACGGCTGAGAACGTGGTGCCGGCCACGGCCAAGATCCGGATCGACGTCCGGGTCACGTCCCTGGAAGAGGCGGCCAGAATCGAGGCGGCGATGGCCGGGCTCGAGGCGCACGACGGCGCGGCGACGATCGCCGTGTCCGGCCGCGTCAACCGGCCCCCGATGGCGGTCTCGGCGAGCGCCGGGCTGTTCGACCTCGCCCAGAAGGTCGCCGCCGAGGCCGGACTCGGGCCGCTCGACGGGGTGTCGGTCGGCGGTGGCAGCGACGGCAACTTCACGGCCGCCCTCGGCGTCCCGACGCTCGACGGGCTCGGCGCAATCGGTGGCGGTGCCCACGCCGACCACGAATGGCTCGACATCGCCTCGCTCCCGGAACGGGCGGCGTTGGTCGCCGGCCTGATCACGGCGATCCAGAGCGCCGGCTGACACGATCCGGCCGATTTTCCAAGTTTTCCCCAACCGATGTGATGCAGAAATGAAACAAATCGGTTGGGGAAATCTCGATGTCAGCGCGACTCCGGTTCCGCCGATCCGGCCGGGTCGAGCTCCGCGGACCCGCCGCGGCCGAGGGTCCCGGCCGCCCGATAGACGTCGAGTTTGGCGCGCGAGTCCTCGATGTCGAGGTTCCGCATCGTCAGCTGGCCGATGCGGTCGAGCGGACCGAACGCGGCCTCCTCGACCCGCTCCATCGACAGCCGCTCCGGCGCGTACGTGAGGTTCGGCCCGGTCGTGTCGAGGATCGAGTAGTCGTCACCGCGCCGGAGGCGAATCGTGACCGATCCGGTCACGGCCGCGCCGACCCAGTGCAGCAGCGGCTCGCGCAGCATCAGGCTCTGCGGGTCGAACCAGCGGCCTTCGTACAGCAGCCGGCCGAGACGCCGGCCCATCGTGCGGTAGTTCTCGATCGTCGCTTCGTTGTGGATCGCGGTCACCAGCCGCTCGTAGGCGATGTGCAGCAGGGCGAGTGCGGGCGCCTCGTAGATGCCACGGCTCTTCGCTTCGATGATCCGGTTCTCGATCTGGTCGCTCATCCCGAGCCCGTGCCGGCCGCCGATCTCGTTGGCGGCGAGCACGAGCTCGACGTGTCCGTCGGCGTCGTTGCCGTACTCCTTGCCGTCGATCGACACCGGCCAGCCGCCGGCGAAGCCGATCGTGACGTCCTCGGTCGGGATGTCGACCGCCGGATCCCAGAATGCGACCCCCATGATCGGATTGACGATCTCCATCGTGGTCGCTAACTCCTCGAGCGATTTCGCCTCGTGGGTCGCGCCCCAGATGTTGGCGTCGGTGGAGTACGCCTTCTCCGTCGGATCACGGTAGGGCAGGCCCTGGGCCTCGAGGAACGTGCTCATCTCGACCCGCCCGCCCAGCTCGTCGACGAACGCCGGGTCGAGCCACGGCTTGTAGATGCGCAGGTTCGGGTTGACGAGCAGCCCGTAGCGGTAGAAGCGCTCGATGTCGTTGCCCTTGTACGTGCTGCCGTCGCCCCAGATGTCGACGCCGTCGTCGTGCATCGCCCGCACGAGCAGCGTTCCCGTCACGGCACGCCCCAGCGGCGTCGTGTTGAAGTAGGTCTTGCCGGCGGTCGTGACGTGGAACGCGCCGCACTGCAGGGCCATCAAGCCCTCGCGCACGAGCTCGGGGCGGCAGTCGACGAGCCGCGCCTGTTCGGCGCCATACACCTTCGCCCGCGTGGGGACCCCGGACAGGTCCGGCTCGTCGTACTGGCCGATGTCGGCGGTGTAGGCGAATGGAACTGCACCCTTCGCGCGCATCCAGGCGACCGCCGCGGAGGTGTCGAGGCCACCCGAGAACGCGATGCCGACGCGCTCGCCGACGGGGAGCGACATCAGAACCCGGCCGGCGGACGACTGCGCACTCATCGTCCTCGGACGCTAACGGGCTACGGGATCCGCTGGTACCGCCCGGACAACGCGGCGACCGCCGCCAGCGCCCCGGCGCCGGCGATCGCGAACTCCACGATGGCGAGGCGGGGAACCTTGCCCAGGTCGAAGACCGCCACCAGTGCACAGGCCGCTGACGCACCGAGCCCGAACCAGGGGATCCACTTGGCGTTGTTGATCGACATCAGGATCATCGCGATCGGGGCGAGGAACGGGAGCATCGACACCGGCCACGGGGCGGGTTCGCCAACCGGTCCCAGCCACCACGTGCTCAGGCCCAGTTCGCGACTCGTCTTCCACACCGCGATGTAGCAGACGAAGACGAGCCCCCAGATCACCGCCGTCGCGACGCGCCAACCCGGCGTGAGCTGCCCCGGCTCGGCCGGCCTGGCCCACGGATCGGCGGCGCGGACGCGTGAGATCCCGGCGGGCGGAGCGCCGACCGATGGCGGTGGTGGCGGTGGCAGCTCGGTTGGCGCGTCGGCGTCGGCATCGGTCGTCGACGGTCCCGGCTGCTCCATTGCCGTGAGCGTACGCAGGCGACCGTTGAAGTCGGTGATCAATGCCCGGTTGCTACCCTGCGAGGCCACATGGCGCAGGACGGCAACCACGATTCTGGCCTTCCGCGGGACACTGGCCCCCCGCGGCGCACGCGATCGACCGAGCTGCTGTCGATCTTCTTCCCGATGTGGAACGAGGAGGCGTACATCGAGCGCGCCATCTCCGAGTCCAAGGCGGTCTGCGACCGGATGGTCGAGGACGGCACGATCGGCGACTACGAGCTGATCGTCGTCGACGACAAGTCGACGGATGCCACGCCGGAGATCGCCGACGCCCTCGCCGCGGCCGATCCGCACGTCAGGGTGGTGCATCACGAGAAGAACCGCAAGCTCGGCGGCTCGATCAAGACCGGGTTCGCCACGGCCCGCGGCGACATCGTCCTGTACTCCGACGCCGACCTCCCCTTCGACTTCGAGGAGGTGCCGCGGGCGCTGCGGATCCTGCGGCTCTACAACTGCGACCTGATCAGCGCGTACCGATTCGATCGCACGGGCGAGGGCTACACGAGGGCGATCTACACGTTCTTCTACAACCTGCTCATCCGCACGATGTTCGGGGTCAAGGCCCGGGACATCAACTTTGCGTTCAAACTGGTGCGGCGCAATGTGCTCGACGCGATCGTGCTGCGCAGCGAGGGGTCGTTCATCGACGCCGAACTGATCATCAGGGCGATCCGCTCCGGATTCGAGCTCCAGCAGTTTGGCGTCGACTACTTCCCGCGAACGATGGGCGAATCGACGCTGAGCTCGCCGGGCGTCATCTCCACGATCATGAGGGAGATGTTGTCCCTGCGCGGCGACCTCGAGCAGCTCAAGCAGCGACCGACACCGATCGCCTCGGGGTCCCACAACGCCTGAACTTGGCCACCCGGCCGAGGCGGCAGTCGCTAGGCTTGCCGCCTGGCGAGGCACCCCACGTGAACCCTTCTTCCAGACGAAACCCCAGCTCCCAGCACTCACCCGCCCGTTTCCTGCCGGCAGTGGCCGCGGCCGCGGTCGTGGGCGCGGTCGTCATCGCGGGTGTCGCCGGCGGGCTCGGCGGTGACAACGGCCGGCAGACCACGCCATCGATCACGAACGCCTCGCTCGCCCCGTCCTCGACGATCGGGCTACCGCCGTCCACCCAGGCCATCGTGGTGGAGACCACCGAAGCCCCGCTCGTCACGACGCACATCGACCAGCCGATCGCCTACGGCTCGGCGGGCGAGTCGGTTCGCAGACGTCCAGGAACGGCTCTGACCGAGCTCGGCTTCTTCGTCGGGCCGATCGACGGCCAGTTCGGCAACCTCACGAAGATGGCGACCTGGGCGTTCGAGAAGCTCGTGATGCAGGTCCCGCGAGACGAAGCGACGGGCGTCGTCACCGACGAGATGTGGCAGCTGATGCAGCAGCCGATGCGCGTCGATCCGCGACGCTGGCATTCCGAGGGCCAGACGACGAAGAACCACATCGAGATCTACCTGCCCGAGCAGGTCGTCGTGTTCTTCGAGGACGACGAAGCCGTGCTCATCAGCCACATGTCGAGCGGCACTGGGCAGGAGTGGCGCGAGGAAGTCACGATCGACGTCGGCGAGTACGGCAACGAGAACGGCACCGAGCCGATCGTGCGCGGCGAGATCGGCATCTCGGCCACGCCGGGGGGCATTTCGACGTCGACCGGATGATCGACGGAGTCCGGCAGAGCGCGCTCGGCGGCATGTGGGACCCCGCCTACTTCAACTACGGCATCGCGATCCACGGAGCGATGAACGTGCCGCTCGAGCCGGCGTCGCACGGCTGCATCCGGGTTCCGCTGAAGGTCGGCGAGATCTTCCACGACTACATCGGGATCGGCGACAGCGTGTTCGTCTGGGACGGCATCAAGGAACCAGAGGTCTACGCCGGGCTCCCCAACACGGCCTACCCGCGGGGCAAGTGCCGATCTTCAACCGGATCGACCCCGACTACAGCACGACGACGACGTCGACCACGACGGTGCCGCCGGAGACGACGCCCGAGACGGTGCAGCAGACCCAGCCTCCCGCGCCGACAGCATCTCCGCAGACCCAGCCGCCGGCGACCGCGCCGCCGACCGCGGCCCCCACCGCGTCGCCGACCACGACGACCACCACCACGGTGCCCGCGGTCGAGACAACGGCGCCGCCAGTCACCGGGTGACGCCGACGGCGGCACCAAGATTTCCCCAACCGATCTGTTTCAAAACTGCATCACATCGCTTGGGGAAATCGTCGGTTTCCGATCAGCCCGCGCGCGATCTCGACCGGGCGGTCGAGGACCTGTTCGAGCAGGCCCTTGCGCTCGTCGGCGGCGAACAGTTCGAGCCCGATCTCGGTGTCGGGCGCTGAGACCGCGTTGATCGTGAGCGGCTTGATCGTGGCTGGTGTGCCGTCGCCCGCGACGGCGTTGTCGACCTTGATGCCGATGACTCGTCGCTCGTGGCGACGGTCGAGCCCGATCGCGATTCTCAGGACGGCAGCCAGCGATCGCACGATGCGCTGGTCCCCCGCATCGAGCGCGGCGAACGCCTCGTGGGACAGCTTCGGCTCGCTCTTGCGGTGGTAGCGGGCGATCTGGGCGATCACCTCGATCTCGCCGTCGGTCAACCCGGCGAGCTCGGAGTTGCGGATCATGTAGTACGCGTGCAGGTGATGCTTGCTGTGGGCGACCACGAGCCCGACGTTGGCGAGCAACGCGCCCGCCTCCAGGTACTCGCGGGCCGATGGACCGAGATCGTGCAGTTCAGGGATCGCGTCGAACAGTGCGACGGCCAGGGCGGCGACATGCATCGAATGGGCAGGATCGTCATCGCAGCGATCGATCAGCTGGCGGATGCTGCGCCGCGACACGTCGCGCAGGTGGTGCATCGAGCGCCCCGCCGGGCCGTCCGTCCCGTGCAGCCGGCTCATCGTGTCGAGCAGGACGCCTTCCCGGAGTGCTGCCTCCGAGTACGTGAACGAGCTCGACCCCGAAGGCCTGCGCGGCGGTGGCGAGGATGAGCGCGCCGGCGACGATGATGTCCGCGCGATTCGTCTCGAGGCCCTTCACCTTGCTGCGCCCCGCCGCGGTTCGGTGGCTCGTGAGCTCGCTCATCACCGCGTCGAGGTCGGCGGCCGTGAACTCGAAGCAGTTGTAGGTGCGCAGCGGTTCGGCAGCGGTGCGGGCGTGCACGATCCGGGCGACCGTCTCGGCGCTGCCCGACGACGCGACCGCGACGTCGAAGCCGAGCTCGGCCGCGTCGCGGGTGAAGTGCTCGATGACGCTGCGGACGTAGTTGCGGGCCGCCTTCAGCGACTTCGACGTCACGTCGCCGCCGGGGAAGAAGCGATCGGTGAGGCGCACCGCTCCGAGCTTGAGGCTGCGGACGGCCAGCGTCTCACCGCACTCGCCGATCAGGAACTCCGTCGAACCGCCGCCGACGTCGGCGAGCAGCAGTCGGCGGTCGAACACCGGCACCGCCTGCAGGACGCCGAGGTGGATGAGGCGGGCTTCCTCGATGCCCGAGATCACCTCGATGTGAACGCCGGCCTCCTGTTCGGCGCGCTCGATGAACTCGCGTGAGTTGATCGCCTCCCTGGTCGCGCTGGTGGCAACGGCGCGGACAATCGCGTCGAAACCTTCGGCGATGCCGCGCATTCGCTGGAGGCACGCCACGCCCCGGTCGATCGCCTCCGGCGTGAGCATCTTCATGTCACCGCCGCCGGTGCCGAGCCGGACGACCTCCCGCTCCCGGGTCAAGGTCTCGAAGCCGTCACCGCCCACCGGGCGGGCGACCACGAGGTGGATGCTGTTCGTGCCGATGTCGAGTGCTGCCAGCGCCTGGCGCTGGGGTGGGCTGCCGTCGCGGGTCATCGGTCGCCGCGGCCCGGAACGTCAGACCTGGATCTCGGCGTAGCAGGCAGGGAGGCCGTTCAGGACACCGAGGCGCAGGTGGGCGACCCGCTCGAACGCACTGCCACCGACGTTGTCCTGGATGCCGTCGTCGCCGAGCACGAGCGCGGTCTGGACGGCCTCGTCGAGATCCCCGGGCGAGATGAACATCTGATGGGCCGAGTCGTCGAAGTCGTCGTCGAGCTGCGCCGACCCGATCCACGCGCCGGTGAGGCAGTCGGAGGCGAGGCCCCGTGGTTCCCCCTCCAGCGGGCTCTCCATCGCGGTCTGCACCGCCTCGCCAAACGCCCGGCCGATGATGTACCCGACCGCGAAGTCCCCGAAGTCGTCGTACAGCTCGCGCGCGTAGCCCTGGTCGAACAGGATCTCGTCGGTCGCTTCGCAATAGATCGCCCCGGAGGCCGTGAGCTCCTCCGCGAGGCCGCAGTTGGTGAGCGCCGGATCGGCGACCGGCGAGATCTTCAGTGTCGGCAGCGACACGCCGATCGGCCTGAGCTGCTCCGGCCACCACCTCGTGAGGTCGTTGTTGAGGATGCCGAAGATCTGGTTCTCCTCGAAGCCGAACGGCGCGTTGCCGTTCGTGGTGTCATCCCCACCGAGGAACTCGTTGACCTGCAACGGCAACGGGTGGTCGACCAGGTCGGCACAGGCCGCGACGCCGTAGTAGAAGCCCTCCTGGAACGCGCCGATGCGGTCGAACGCCGAGCCGTGGCCGCCCGGTTCGAGCAGTGCTGATGCCGACCGGGTCGCGCGACCTCGACGAGGGCGATCATGCCGAGCTCGATGTCGGCGTCGGTGAAGGCGATCCCGACAGCCTCGCCGTCCCACGCCCGCCTCGACCACGCGCCCGAGAAGCAGTCGGCCTGCTGCTCGGTGTACACCGTCGGCACGTCACCACTCAAAGTCCCCTGTCGGAACTGGATTGCGTGGCCGAACTCGTGGGCCATCACGACCGCGACGATCGACGGTCCGAACTCCTCGGCCAGCCTGAAGATCACCCCGTCTTCGCCGTCGTCGTACGCCATGAAGTCGCCGTTCGGGCAGTACAACGCACCGGCGTCGACGACGTCCTGGTACGTCGCGTCCTGACCGGTTCCGCACCCGGGGATCGCGGTCGAGCGCTCCGGATACGCGGCGTAGATCCCGCCCCGGAGCGGCTCGTAGACGTCGCCGTAGAGCACCGGGTACTGCTCGCTCCACCACTCCTGGATGTCCTCGAGCGCGGCTGCGAGGTAGCCGTCGTAGAAGCGCTCCGGCTTGGCGTCACCGACGTCGACGACGTCGTCGATCGGTGGCCCGTCGATCGGAGCGGTCGTGGCCACTCGGGATCGACGTGGTCGGTGGCTGGGCGGGACGCTCGGACGACTCCGTCGACAGCGATCGTGAGCGGAACAGCGCACGCGGTCAGCGAGCACGCCCCGGCGAGCACGGTCAAGATCGAGCGGCGGGCCACCGGACCGGAGTGTACGGCAGGCCGTCAGTCGTCGGCCGTCGCCGCGCCTGGCAGCTGCGCCTCGAGCTCCACGATCTCGTCGGCCTGACCGCGCCGCCACGCTTCGGCGTAGCGGCGCACGTCGGGATTGTCGGCGCCGTCGAGCGCGGCGTCCATCATCTCGATTCCGCCCTGGTGGTGCGCCACCATGAGCTCGACGAACAGCTCGTCGGCTTCCGCTCCCTCTGACTCGCCGAGCGCGCCGACCTGGTCGTCAGTCGCCATCCCCGGCATCGCCGAGGCGGGACCGGGCATTCCCATCCACGCCATCGCCTGGCCCTCCTCGCTCTCGGTCGGCGCGTCCATGTCCCGCAGGAGCTGGATCATCAGGCCGATCTCGATGCTCTGGCCGAACGCGATGCTCGCGCGCGATCGTGCCCAACCCGCCGTCGATGTTCGGGCGATCGAGGTAGAGGTTGCTCATCTCCACGGCCTGCTCGTGGTGGACCCGCATGTCCTGCAGGAACCCGACGTCGACGTCGTTCGACGCGACGTCGTTGCCCGACTGCCCCACCAGCCAGCCGACCATCCCGGCGAGCAAGGCCGCCGTGACCAGCATCGTCACGATGTTGACCGGGTTCTGCCACCAGGGGAGCACGACGACGTTCGTCCGTGGTCGCCGGGTCGACGGTGGACTCGGGGGTCGTGTCGGTCGGCTCGGTCGGCTCGGACAGTCGGTTCGGACATCAGGGCAGTCTGCCAGCGCTTTCCAGTCGCGCGAATCCTGACTGCTACCGTCGGGAACGACCTGGTGGCGGGTGTCGCCGGGGACGGGCTCTTGCATGATGGGGGTGTGCACTCGGTGGCGTTGGTCGACGTACAGGACATCACGGTGCGCTTCGGCGGCATCGTTGCGCTCGACGGTCTGACGTTCTCGATCGAGTCCGGGCACATCTGCGGGCTGATCGGCCCGAACGGCGCCGGCAAGACCACGATGTTCAACGTCGTCAGCCGGATCTACGACCCGACGTCGGGACGCGTGACGTATGACGGGCAGGACCTGCTCGCGGTCCCGGCCCACGGGATCGCCAAGCTCGGCATCGCCAGGACGTTCCAGAACCTCGCCCTGTTCCCGTCGATGAGCCTGCTCGAGAACGTGATGGTCGGCGCGCACAGCCAAGGCGGGGTCGGGGTCGGGCAGGCGATCACCCGGATCGGGGTGGCGAGCGAGAATCGCTCGACACGGAACTTCGCCGGCGACCTGCTCACCCAGCTCGACCTCGGACCGATGATGTTCCGGCCCGCCGCCGGCCTGCCGTACGGCACGCTGAAGCGACTCGAGATCGCCAGGGCGCTGGCCGCCCGACCACGGTTCCTGCTGATGGACGAGCCGGCGGCCGGTCTCACCCACGGCGAGGTCGACGAGCTCGGCGACACGGTCCTGCGCATCAGGGACGAGTTCGACCTGACCGTGCTGCTCGTCGAGCACCACATGTCGATGGTGATGCGGGTGTCCGACCGGGTGGTGGCGATGGAGTTCGGGCGCAAGATCGCAGAGGGCCTGCCTGCCGAGGTGCAGAGCGACCCGATGGTCATCGAGGCGTACCTCGGGGCGAGCGCATGAGTCGTCATTGCGTTCCCCGGCCACGCCACCTGCTGCCGCGCAGCTGCCGCCGCTCGCTCACTGGCGCTCGCTCGCTCGCACGCGAGGCGGGTTCCTCATGAGTCTCCTCGAAGTCCACGGGCTGCGGGCCGGGTACGGCGCGGTCAACGTGCTCCACGAGATCGAGCTCACCGTCGAGCCGGGCGAGATCGTCGTCATGCTCGGAGCCAACGGCGCGGGCAAGACCACGACGATGCGCTCGATCTCGGGCACGATCGGCCGGCAGGGCACGATCGTGTTCGACGGCGACGACATCACCAAGCTGCCGGCGGAGCAGATCGTGCGGCTGGGCATCGCCCAGGTGCCGCAGGGCCGCGGCACGTTCCCGGAGCTGAGCGTCGAGGAGAACCTCCGCATCGGCGCCTACACCCGCAAGGACAAGGAGGTCGGGCTCGACATCGACCTCTGGTACGAGACGTTCCCGCGGCTGTCCGAGCGGCGCGGCCAGCGGGCCGGCAGCCTCTCCGGCGGCGAGCAGCAGATGCTCGCCATCGCCAGGGCGCTGATGTGCCGGCCGAAGCTGCTGCTGTGCGACGAGCCGAGCCTCGGCCTCGCGCCGCTGATCACGAAGGAGCTGTTCAACATCATCGGCGGGCTCAACGATCGGTGGGGGATCGCCGTGCTCCTCGTCGAGCAGAACGCCAACCTCGCGATGCACATCGCCAAGCGCGTCTACCTCCTGGAGACCGGCACGATCGTCGCCACCGGGGACGCCGACGACCATCGCGGGCGACGACAGCATCCGCAAGGCGTACCTGGGCTACTGACATGGACGGTACTGATGGACCGGTTCTTCGAAGCGCTCTTCATCGGCCTGTCGTCGGGAGCGATCTACGCGCTGGTGGCGCTCGGCATCGTCGTCGTGTTCCGCGGGTCCGGC
Organism: Ilumatobacteraceae bacterium; assembly: GCA_963764455.1. Classification (GTDB taxonomy): domain Bacteria; phylum Actinomycetota; class Acidimicrobiia; order Acidimicrobiales; family Ilumatobacteraceae; genus Desertimonas. The sequence goes on along the minus strand of CAVXSN010000016.1, from coordinate 84,904 downwards.
CACCTCAACTTCGCGCAGGGCGAGATGGCCACCCTGTCCGCCTACATCGCATGGCTCGCGACGACGTGGACGATCCCTGGTCTCGACTCGGACATCCCGCTGTGGGCGGCGACGATCCTGGCGATGGTGTTCGGCTTCGCGATCGGCGCGATCCGCGAACTGCTCATCGTGCGACCGCTCGGGCGCCGGTCGCCCCTGGCCGTCTTCGTGGCGCTCATCGCGGTGTTCCTCGGGATCAACGCGTTCGACGCCGGCATGTGGGACGCCCCGCCGCAGGAGACGATCGGCAGCCTGTTCCCCGACGAGCCGGACGACTTCGTTCGCATCCTCGGCACCACCTGGCGATGGGAGAACATCGGAACGCTCGTCGTCGCGCTCGTGGTGAGCGCGGTTGCTCTTCCTGTTGTTCCAGAGGACGAAGGTCGGCCTGGCGATGAGGGCGGTGGCCAGCAACACCGAGTCGGGCAAGCTCGTCGGCATCCCGACGAGCTCGATCCTCGCCGGCTCGTGGGGACTTGCCGGTGCCCTCGCGGCGCTCGCCGGCACGATGTACGCCGGGCAGCAGGGCCAGGTGAGCCCGATCCTGATGTTCACCGTGTTCGTGTATGCCTCGGCGGCCGCGACGTTGGGCGGGCTCGACAGCCCGATCGGCGCCCTCGTCGCCGGGCTGACGATCGGGATCGCCGAGAACGTGGCCGCCGAGTTCGCCCCCGGCTGGATCGGCCAGGAGACTGAAGCTCGGCGTCGCCCTGCTCTGCATCTTCGTGGTCCTGCTGGTCCGCCCGTCCGGCTTGTTCGGCACCGCAAAGGTGGAGCGCGTGTGACGGTGAGCTCGCTGCCGCTCAAGATCCACCACAACAGCGCCGGGCACTGGGGGATCCGGGCGTTCTGGGTGCTGGCGACGATCCTGTTCGTGCTCTACATCCCGACCAAGGCGGAGGACGGCACCGTCGGCGACATGACGTTCGCCTTGCAGCTCGCGATCGCGGCGATGGCGCTCAACCTCGTGATGGGCTTCGGCGGGATCATCTCGCTCGGCCACTCCGCGTACTTCGGGCTCGGTGGCTACGCGACGGCCGTGCTCGTCGACCACTACGGCTGGAGCCAGGGCTGGACGTTCTTCGTCGCCGCCATCCTCGGGTTCGTCATCGGGTGCGCGACGTCGCTGCCGGCGCTGCGCCTGAAAGGCGTGTACCTCGCACTCGTCACGCTCGGCCTGGCCGTGCTCTTCCCGCAGCTCGTCAAGTGGCAGAAGGCGGAGTGGCTCACCGATGGCGCCCGCGGCATCGACGACCTCGGCTACGACGACGTCCCGACGTGGCCGATCCTCGGCGAGCTGCGACGCGAGGAGGGCCGTGCCGTGTTCATGTGGTGGGTCACGGTCATCGTGGTCGTGCTCGCCTACCTCGTCTGCCGGGGCATCGTGAAGAGCCGGGTCGGCCGGTCGCTGATCGCGATCCGCGACAACGAGACGGCCGCCGCGGTGATGGGCGTCAACACGGCGCGGACCAAGACGCTCGTGTTCGGGGTGTCGGCGTCGATGTGCGCCGTCGGCGGGTCGCTGTTCGCCGTCAGCGGCAAGCTCGTCAATCCCGATCTCCGCTTCTTCACGCTGATCGGCAGCATCATCTTCCTGCTCGTGATGGTGCTCGGCGGCGCGGCGACGCTGTGGGGGCCGATCGTCGGCGCCGTCGTCTACGTCGTGATCGAGACCCGGACGCGCGAAGCGGCGGCCGACGAGCGAGGGCGTCCTCGGCTGGCTGTTCGGCTGGATGAGCGGCTCGCCGGCGTCGCTGATCCTCGCAATCGTGCTCCTCGCGATGATGTTCCTCGCCCCGTTCGGCATCATCGGGCTGCTCAAGCGCCTCGCCGCGAAGTTCGTCGTCCTCGTTCCGAGCCCCGCCGGCACCGGAAGCAACGTCCCGCCGATCGAGGACGCCGAGGCGCCGTCGCAGCGACGAACCGTTCCTATCCATCACCACAGGAGAGACCCCATGAACCGTCGAACAACACGAGTGGCTGCCGCAGCCGGTGCGACCGTCGCTGGCCCTCTCGGCGTTCGGCGTCGGCCACGCCGGCGCCGAAGCCGAGGAGGGATGGGCGGTCGACACCGAGGACTGCCCCGACCCCGACGCCACGAACGCGCCCATCGAGGGCACGATCACGCATCGGGTCGGCGATGCCGCTGTCAGGCCCCGTCGCGCGGCGGCGTTCGAGCCGCGCCGCCCGTGGCTTCCAGGCCTACGTCGAGTACGCGAACGCCAACGAGCTGCTTCCCGGGGTGACGATCGAGGTCGACATCCAGGACGATCAGTACGACCCGTCGCTCACGCCCGGCGTCGTGCAGGGCCTGATCGACTCCGGCGTGCACCTCTTCGCGGGCAACATCGGCACCGCCCAGAACCTGACCGTGCGTCGACAGATCAACGAGGAGTGCATCCCGCACCTCAACCTGCTGACCGGCGACCCGGCGTGGGGCGACGTCGAGGAGTACCCGTGGACCACGGGCCTGCTCACGCCGTACAACAGGGAGTCGCAGGGCTACGCCGACGAGCATCGCCGAGAACTTCCCCGACGCGACGGTCGGCGCTGTACTACGTGAACAACGAGTTCGGCAACGTCTACATGGACGCGTTCCGCGACGCGGCCGACGAGGCCGGGCTCAGCATCGGCCCCGAGCAGACCGATCGAGAATGGCGACAACGCACCGCCGACGGCCCAGCTGTCAGCGCTCGCCGAGGCCGCGCCGGACGTGATCATGGCGACGCCGCTGGGCATCCAGTGCATCACGTTCCTCGCCGAGCTGGCGAACGCCAAGGCGCAGAACCCGGGCTGGGAGCCGACGGTGTACATCACCGCCACGTGTGCCAGCCCGCTGATCCTCGGCGCCGCCGGCGAAGCAGCCGACGGCATCTACACGTCGGCGGCATGGGTCTGTACGACGTCGCCGACCCGGCGAACGCAGAGGTCGAGCCGGTCGCTGCGTACCTCGCCGAGATGGAGGCCCAGGGCCTCGGCGACATCGTCGACGACCGGCGTCGCCGGTTGGAACGCCGCCGAGGTGACGGTGGCCGATCCTGATCGAGGCGGCCGAGTCGGAGGCCGGGCTCACCCAGGCGTCGATCATCAACGCCGCCCGCAACCTTGACTTCCGTCCGACGCTGCTGCGCGAGAACCTCGGCAACTACGTCATGAACGGCGAGGAGGACGCGTACTACTCCGAGGACATCCAGATCATCACGTACGACGCGGCCGCCGGCCACTTCACCGACGTCGGCGAGCCGTACTCGTACGAGACCAGCGCCGAGGGCTGACCCGGCGCGAACTGGGCGGCCTGCGCCCCATTCGAGCAGACGGGCGGCCGGCGTCCCGGAAACCGGTGCGCCGGCCGCCCGAGAACGCACTCGCGCCCTGCGGATCAGCCGGTCGGTGGTCGTCGGCGCAGCCGCGGTGCGTCGGCCCGGCCGGCGTCGCCGGCGTCGTGGTGGCCGGTCGCCGGGTTGTGGGCACTGCTCGTCGGGGACGAGCCCGGTCGTGTCGAGCCGGCACCGAGCCCTGCGTGACCACCTCGCCGCTCGTGACCTGTAACGCATCGGAGCCCGTGATCTCGATCGTGAAGCTCCACGTGTTGCCGTCGCTGCCGGTCGCCGTGCACGTGTAGATCGTGTCCTCGTCCGTGTTCGCCGGCTCCTGCGCACTCGGCGTCGCTCATGCGGACCATACCGAAGCGCTCGCGGACCTCGTCGCCCTCGAGGAACTTCTCGCCCTGCTCCTTGAAGTCCGTGGTGTCCGCCGAGCAGCCGGCGAGAGCGCAGCGACTCCACAGACGGCGAGCGGCGAGCGAGCCGGCAGCCGCACGCGAGATCGAACGGGTCATCGTGACGAGGGCGAGCGGGCTCGCGACCCTAATCAGGCGTCACCGGCTGGAGCCGCGCCGCGTCGCGACGCTCGGTCGACGGTGCTCCGCACGTCGGTCGACCGTGATCACGGCGAGCGCCACCCAGACGAAAGCGAACCCGACGACTCGGGACGCCGGCAGCGCCTCGTCGTAGATGATCCAGCCGAGCAGGAAGCCGATCGTCGGGACGAGGTAGTTGAGCGGCCCGAGGATCGTGAACGGCACCCGGCGGGCGGCGAACGCGAACAGGACGAGCGGCACGACGGTGGCGACGCCGGCGAGCCCCACGAGCGTGAGCTCGCCGGCGTCGGCCGGTGCGCGGGATGCTCCCGGCCCGGCCGGCCATGACGCCGACGACGACGAGCGCGGGCATGAACAGCACGAACGTCTCGGCGGCGAGGCTCTCGACGGCGGTCAGCGGGACCTGCCGCTTGAGCAAGCCGTACAGGCTCCACGACACCGCGATCGTCAGCGCCGCGACGGCGGGCGGCCGTACGAGATCGTGAGGATCGACGACGGCGACCGCCGGCGAGCGCGATCGCCACCTTCTGCGCCTGTCGACGGCCGCTCCCCGAGCACGACGATCCCGAGCGCCATCGTGCCAGCGGGGCCATGAAGTAGCCGAGCGCGGTCTCGATCACCCGGTCGTGGACGACCGCGTAGACGTACGCCGTCCAGTTCGCCGGTGAGCAGCAGGGCGGCCGCGCCGATCCGCATCACCAGGCGCCGATCGCCGAGGACACCGCGCGATCGCCGGCCAGCGGCGCCGCGCCGTGAGCGACGACCGATCATCACGACGCCGGCGATGACGATCCGCCACCCGATCAGCTCGATCGGCGTCGAAGTCGCGGAGCTGCTTCCAGTAGATGGTGAGCAGGCCCCAGATGGTGTAGGCGACGATCCCGGCCCGGATGCCACGGGCCACCTCGTGCTCGTCGCACCCGGTCCGCAGCCACGTCATGACCATACGGAGACCTCGGCAGTTACGCGGCGGCCGGATACGGGTGGTCGGGGTACCCGCCGGATCCCGGCGAGCGTTCCGCCGGTCGACGTCGCGGCAACCCCGACCAGGAGGTGAGCCGATCGGCGCGCTTCGGGTCGCTGGCTGTGACCGACTGTCGGCTGGCTCTGGAAGTGGGTGCTGCGACGGCCGTTGCGACGGGACGGCGACCGATGGGTGCCAGCATGACCGAACCGTCCGGTCAGCACCGCATCGGTTGCATCCGGGCATCGGCCAGACCCGGCGCATCGGCCGGCAACGCGTTCTTCCGGAGCAAGCAACGGTGATCGCGCGATGGACCAGACCCGAGCGCCTATCCGCCGGAGCCTTTAGTATCTATACATGGCCAACCCCGTCGACCCCCGGGCAGAATGGCAGCGCGCGTTCGAGTCGTCGAGGCTGCGCGACGCGAGTTCACGACGATGTCGGGGGTTCCGCTCGAGCCGGTGTACGGCCCCGACGACGGCGAGTTCCCGGGTGTCTTTCCGTACACCCGTGGCCCGTACGCGTCGATGTACCGCTCGAAGTTGTGGACGATGCGGATGTTCGCCGGTTTCGGCACGGCCGAGGACACGAACTGGCGGTTCAAGGAGATCATCAAGGCCGGCGGCGACGGCCTGTCGACGGCGTTCGACATGCCGACGTTGCTCGGCATCGACTCGGATGATCCGATGTCGCTGGGCGAGGTCGGGCGCTGTGGGGTGGCGATCGACAGCCTGGCCGACATGGAGGACCTCTACGCCGGCATCGACCTGGCGCAGATCACGACGTCGATGACGATCAACTCGCCGGCGGCGGTGATCTTGGCGATGTTCATCGCCCAGGCCGAGAAGGCCGGGGTGCCTCGCGCGCTGCTCGGCGGCACGTTGCAGAACGACATCCTGAAGGAGTACCAGGCGCAGAAGGAGTTCGTGTTCCCGCCGCGGCCGTCGATGCGGCTGGTGCGTGACACGATCTCGTTCACCGCGGCGGAGATGCCGCGGTGGCACTCGGTGTCGATCTCCGGCTACCACATCCGCGAGGCCGGCTCGACGGCGGCCGAGGAGCTGGCGTTCACGCTCGCCAACGGGTTCGCCTACGTCGAGCTGGCGATGCAGAGCGGCCTGCCGGTCGACGCGTTCGCGCCGCGGCTGTCAGTTCTTCTTCAACGCCCACATCGACTTCTTCGAGGAGATCGCCAAGTACCGGGCGGCGCGGCGGATCTGGGCGCGTTGGATGCGCGAGCGCTACGGCGCCAAGGTCGAGCGTTCGCTGCAGCTGCGGTTCCACACCCAGACCGCCGGCGTGTCGCTCACCGCCCAGCAGCCGGAGATCAACATCGTGCGCACCGCGATCGAGGCGCTCGCCGGGGTGCTCGGGGGCACCCAGAGCCTGCACACCAACTCGATGGACGAGGCGATGGCGCTGCCCACCGAGAAGGCGGCGCGCATCGCGCTGCGCACCCAGCAGATCATCGCCCACGAGACCAACGTCGCCCACGTCGCCGACCCGCTCGGCGGCTCGTACTTCGTCGAGGCGCTTGACCGACGAGATGGAGCGCCGGGCCGAGGAGATCTTCGCCCACCTCGACGACGTCGGCGGCGGATCGATGCTCGAGGGCTGCATCCGGGGCATCGAGGACAACTGGTTCCAGGGCCGCATCGCCGATTCGGCCTACGAGCTGGAACGGGCGTTCAACGAGGGCCGCCGCACCATCGTCGGGGTCAGCGGCTACACCGAGGGCAACGACGAGGACCAGATCGACCTGCTCCAGATCACCAACGAGGACGAGGCCCGCCAGCTCAAGCGGCTCGAGCAGGTCCGCCACGACCGCGACGCCGACGCCGTCGCCGCCGCCCTCGACGCGCTCAAGGCCGACGCCGCCGACCCGGAGCGCAACCTGATGCCGGCACTGATCGACGCGGTCAACGACTACGCCACGCTCGGCGAGATCATGGCGCACCTCGCCGACGTCTTCGGCCGCCACGTCGAGGTCCCGACGATCTGACCGCGACCAGTCCGGGGCGCCGGCGCGCCGACGGATCCGGCTCTCCGGCGATCTCCCGCTCAGCGTGGCACGATCTCGCAGACCTCGCGGTCGGTCAGAGCCGGGTGGCCGCTGCGGCGAAACACTCGGCTGGGTCTCCGGTGCGCACGACGTTCGCATCGGGCGTGATCGCCGCCGTCGCTCGGCGGCAGGTCGTGATCGTCGACGACCCCGCCGCGTGCGCCGCCGCGATCGCCGGCCGCCTCGCCGCCGCCGTCCGCGGCGCGGGACCGGCGCGCTGGCCGTCTCCGGTGGATCGAGCGCGCCTGCCCTGCTCGCCGCGCTGGCGGCGCTCCGATCTGCGCTGGCCCGCGTTGGCGTCTGGCAGGTCGACGAGCGGGTCGCACCCGACGGCGACCCCGACCGCAACGCCGGCCAGCTCGACGGCGCTGCCGGACGCCACCACCTGATGCCCGTCACCGCGACGATCTCGCCGCCGCCGGCCGCCGCTACGCCGAGACGCTGCCGGACCGCTTCGACGTCGTCCACCTCGGCATGGGCGCCGACGGCCACACCGCGTCGTGGCCGCCCGGCGACCCGGTCGTCGACCGCGCCGAGCCGGTCGCCCTGGTCGGCCGTTACCAGGGCCGCGTGCGGATGACGCTGACCCCGTCGGTCGTGAACGCGCGCCCGGGGCCGCGTCGTGCTTGCGTCCGGCGGCGGCAAGGCCGCGGCGCTCGCCGAGTTGGGACGGGCCCGTGCCGATCGCCCGGGTGGGCGCTCACGGCACGGTCGTGTTCCCGACCGCGGCGCCGCCGCTCGCCGGGCGGCGGTCGGCGTGAAGCTCGACGTCGGCTGCCAGATCGGCTTCCGCGCGCCGTGGCCGACCCCGGCCGTGCTGATGCTGTCGCCACGCAGTCCGGCGAGGGCCAGGACGTGATCGCCGAGGAGCTCGCGATCGAGCCGTCGGCCCGGGTGCGCGAGTTCGTCGACAGCTTCGGCAACCTGTGCCACCGGCTCGTCATGCCGGCGGGCGACACTCGCGTGGCCGTTCGCGCGTCGGTCGACACGGCCGACGTCATCGACGTCGACATGACCGCGCCGCGGACGCCGATGGACCAGGTCCCCGACTAGGTGCTCGAGTTCTGCCTGCCGAGCCGCTACTGCCAGTCGGACGTGCTCGGCACGTTCGCGTCGGGGCGTCGTCGGCGACGCCCTGCCCGGCTACCCGCAGGTCGAGGCGATCCGGTCGTGGATCGCCGGCTCGATGCGGTACGAGTACAACGTCAGCACGGCTGTCGACGTCGGTGCTCGAGACGCTGCAGCACCGCGCCGGCGTGTGCCGGGACTTCGCCCACCTCGGCATCGCGATGTGCCGGGCCATCGACATCCCGGCCAGGATGGTGGTCGGCTACCTCCACGAGCTCGATCCGATGGACCAGCACGCGTGGTTCGAGGCGTACGTCGGCGGGCGCTGGTTCACGTTCGACGCCACCCAGCTGTTCCCGCAGGGGAACCGCGTGGCGATCGGCTACGGCCGGGACGCGGCCGACGTGGCGCTCGCCACCCAGTACGGCTCGCTCGAGCTCACCGAGATGTCCGTGTCCGTCAGCGCCGCGTCGGGGAGGTGAGCCTCACGCGAACTGGGCGGCCCACGCCTCACTTCACGTTCTGGGCGGCCGGCGACCCGGAAACCGGTTCGGAGGCCGCCCAGTTCGGTCGCGGTCACGCGGAGAGCGGTTGCAGGCGGCCGAGGATCGTCGGGAAGAACTCGGCGACGGTGGGGTGGATCGGGAGCATCTCGGCCAGGACGCGGCACCGGCACTCGGCGTGCATCAGTGCGCTGACGATCTGGACGATCTCGTCGCCCGTGATCCCGAGCGTCGCGGCGCCGAGGAACCGGTCGGTGTCGGCGTCGACCAGCAGCTTGATGAGACCGTCGGTCTCGCCGTCGAGCTTGGCCCGCGTGAGGTCCGTCATCGGAAACGTCGCCTTCAGCACGTTCCGTCCAGACTCCCGGGCGTCGCGCTCGCTCATGCCGACGCGCCCGAGCGGGGGGTCGGTGAACATCGCATACGTCGGGATCCGGGCGTCCGCGGTCCGCGTGCCCGCCGGTCAGGTGGTCGACCAGGATCTCGTAGTCCTGGTACGAGGTGTGGGTGAATGCGCCCCGGCCGTTGATGTCGCCGAGCGCCCAGACGCCGTCGACCGCAGTGCGGAAGTGCCCGTCGGTCGCGAAGTAGCCGCGCTCGTCGGTCGCCAGTCCGATGTTGTCGAGGTCGAGCAGGTCGGTGTTCGGCGTGCGACCGATCGCCACGAGCAGGTGTGAGCCGTCGACCGGCCGATCGTGATGGCCCGACTCGATGTGGACCCGGATGCCGTGAGCTCGTCGCTTCGATCCGCTCGACGGCCGTTGACGTTCGCAGCGCGATGCCCTCGGTGGTGAGGAACCGGGCGATCTCGTCGCTGACGTCCGGGTCCTCCCGGGACGCGATGCGCTCGCTGCGCTCGATGATCGTGACCGCGCTGCCGAAGCGGCCGAACATCTGCCCGGTCTCGAGCGCGATGTAGCTCCCACCCAGCACCACCAGGTGCGCGGGCAGCTCGTCGAGATGGAGCACCCGGTCGTTGTCGAGCCACGGCACCGTGTCGAGCCCTGGGATTCCCGGCTCGGTCGCCCGCGTCCCGACGTTGAGGAACACCCGCGGCGCGACGATCGCGCGGTCGCCGACGGCGACCTCGTGGCCGTCGCTGCTCGAGCCCGCGAAGCGCCCCTGGCCGTGCAGCAGCGTCAGCCCGTCGGTGTGCGACAGCGAGTCGGTGTAGCCGTTCACCCACGTGTCGATGAGCGCGTCCTTGCGCGCCATGACCGCGCCGAAGTCGACCGTGACGTCGCCGGTGTGCACGCCGTGTCGCCGTGCGGTCCGCGCCAGATGGGCGACTCGCGCCGATGCGCGCATGGCCTTCGTCGGACGGCAGCCGCGGTTGAGGCAGGTGCCGCCAACCTTGTCCTGCTCGATGAGCGCCACCCGCTCACCCGTGGACACGAGATGGTTGGCGATCCCCGGACCGGCCTGGCCGGCGCCGATCACGATGGCGTCGAAGTGTTCGATCTGCGGCATGCCCCATCGTCGCGCCACGACGAGACATGTAGGGTCGCCGGCGATGGGAACTGAGCACGTCGAACCGAGCACCGTCGACATCACCGGGACGCCGGAGTGGGCGGAGCTCGTCGCCGTGAAGCCGCCTGCACACCTGCGTGAGCTGTTCGCGGCCGACCCGCAGCGGTCGGCGCGCTTCCTGGTCACCGCCGGTGACCTGCGCATCGACTACTCGAAGCAACGCATCGACGACGACGTCGTGGCGGCCCTGCTCGCCGTGGCCGACGTGGCCGGCGTCGCGGCACGCCGTGACGCAATGTTCGGCGGCGAGCCGATCAACGTCACCGAGAGTCGGGCGGTGCTGCACGCCGCCCTGCGCGCGCCGCGCGGCGCCGACATGGGGCCGATCGGACCGGACGGCATGCGTCGCAATGTCGTCCCCGATGTCCACGACGTGCTCGCTCGGATGGGTTCGTTCGCCGAGCGGGTCCGCAGCGGTGAGTGGGTCGGCGCGACCGGGCAGGCCGATCAGGACGGTCGTCAACATCGGCATCGGGGGTTCCGACCTCGGTCCGGCGATGGCCTACCGGGCGCTGGTCGCGTTCAAGCACCCGGAGCTGGCGTGCCGGTTCGTCTCCAACGTCGACGGGGCGGCGATCGCCGGCGCGATGGCCGATCTCGAGCCGGCCGAGACGATGTTCGTCATCTCGTCGAAGACGTTCACCACCATCGAGACGCTCACGAATGCACGCACGGCACGGGCGTGGCTCGTCGCGGCACTCGGCGAGGATGCCGTCGAGCACCACTTCGTCGCGGTGAGCACGAACGCGGACGAGGTCGCCAAGTTCGGGATCAACACCGACAACATGTTCGGGTTCTGGGAGTGGGTCGGCGGGCGCTACTCGGTCGACTCGGCGATCGGCCTGTCGCTGATGCTGGCGATCGGCCCCGAGCGGTTCGCCGAGCTCCTCGCCGGGTTCCGGGCGATCGACGATCACTTCGCCACCGCGTCGCCGGCTGCGAATGCGCCGGTGCTCCTGGGGATGATCGGTGTGTGGAACCGCAATGTGCTCGGGTTCCCGACGAAGGCCGTGTTGCCGTACGCCGAGGAGCTCGGGCGGTTCCCTGCCTACCTGCAGCAACTCGACATGGAGTCGAACGGCAAGTCGGTGCGCCTCGACGGCAGCAGGGTGTCGCTCGACACCGGGCCGATCGTGTGGGGCGAGCCGGGCACCAATGGCCAGCACGCGTTCTATCAGTTGCTCCACCAGGGCACCGAGGTCGTGCCGGCCGACTTCATCGGTTTCGCCAACCCGCACCACGACCACCGCGACCACCACGATCTGCTCGTCGCCAACCTGATCGCCCAGACCGAGGCGCTGGCGTTCGGGCGCGACCGGACGCCCACCGACGAAACTGAGCCCTGGCGCTCGTTCGACGGTGACCGCCCCAGCACGACGATCCTCGCCGACTCGTTGACGCCGAGCGTGCTCGGCCAACTGATCGCGCTGTACGAGCACGTCGTGTTCGTCCAGGGCGTCGTGTGGGGCATCGACAGCTTCGACCAGTGGGGCGTCGAGCTGGGCAAGCAGCTCGCCAACACGATCACCCCGGAGCTCACCGGCGACGCCCGTCACCGGCACGACTCGTCGACGACCGCCCTGATCGACTGGTACCGCGAGCACCGCCGCGCCGAGTGAAAGATTTCCACAGGCCAGATTCACCATTTTCGGGCAATCTGGCCTGTGGAAATCCTGGATTGCCGGTCCGGAGCGCGCGTTGACCGTGCCTACTGGGTAATGCATACTGAGTAGTCATGGCCGTTCGGAAGGACTGCTCGCCCTGCTCGACGAAGGACCGAGGTACGGGTACCAGCTGAAGACCGAGTTCGAAGAGGCGACCGGCGGCGTGTGGCCGCTCAACGTCGGTCAGGTGTACACCACGCTGGATCGGCTGGAGCGCGACGGCCTCGTCGCGACGGCCGAGCACGATGGGCAGAAGTCCTACGAGATCACCGCCGGCGGCCGCGAAGCGCTCGGGGCCTGGTGGGAGGCCGTCCCTGTCGACGATCCGCCGCCGCGCGACGAGCTGATGCTCAAGGTCCTGATGGCGATCGAACATGGCCCGCAGCACGCCCTCGAGGTGCTGACGAGGCAACGCACCGCGCTCCTCACCCTGCTCCAGCAACGTCGGCGGGAGGGCCGGGCGCGCGGCGGAGGCAGCGGCCACCAGCGCAATGGCGAGAGCGAACTGGCCCAGCGCCTCGTGGCCGACGCCCTGGTCGTTCGGGCGGAGGCCGATCTTCGGTGGCTCGACGTGTGCGAGTCCCGGCTCATCGATACGACGGCACCCGGCCTCCACGCCACGGCCCCGAAGCAAAGGGTTCAACGATGACCGACGTGACCGCGCCCACCCAGGTCTTCCGGCCGATGCGCCTCTCGGCGCCGGCCTTCGACTGAATCGGCCCGGCCCGCTGCTGCCGTATTGCAGCCGAGCCGGCGCACGATCGCCGCGTCCCTGCTCACTGAATCGAGACGCTCATGCTCACGCTGCCCACCTCAGACCACACCGTTGCAGACCGCACCGTTGCGGCCGATGAACCGGTCGAAACCACAGCCGGCCGGCCCATCGTGCCGGCCGCCTGGAGCGATCCGGCGCAGCGCGTGTCGAGCCACCGGACCTCACAAGGACACGTCGTGTATTACCGCTGCCACTGCGGCGAGCCGCGGGTCATGATGATGCGCTGGTCGCGCGGCGATGCTCCCGGCTCGAGACTCTCGGCGCAGTGGGCGCCGACGTGCCCGACCTGCAACGCGGAGTGATCCGTCCCTTCGCTCACGTCCGCTGAGCGAGCCCGAACGGGCGGTCTCAGCACACGTCACCGCCCGCTCAGCCGACGTCGCGCTCGCGGAGGAAGACCACCGCGAGCGGGGGCAGGGTGAGCGCCAGCGACTGCGGGAACCCGTGCCACGGCTGCTCCTCGGTGGCGACCATCCCCAGGTTGCCGATCCCGCTGCCGCCGTAGACGTCGGCGTCGGTGTTGAGGATCTCGTCCCATTCGCCGGCGTGCGGCACACCGATCCGGTAGCCGTAGTGCACGGTGGGCGTCGCGTTCACGACGACCAGCACGTCCGGCGCAGCACCGCTCGGGTCGGATCTCAGCCACGCGAACACGCTGTGCGTGTCGTCGTCGCCGATGACCATGCGGAGCCCGGCCGGTTCGGCGTCTCCGGTGTGCAGCGCGGGCTCGTCGGCGTACACCCGGTTGAGGTCGCCGACGAGGCGGCGCACGCCGGCGTGGCCCGGTGCATCGTGCAGGCTCCACTCGAGGTTGCCCTCGTGCGCCCACTCGCTCGGGGTCGCCAGCTCGCCGCCCATGAACAGCAGCTTCTTGCCGGCCTGTGCCCACATCATCCCGTACAGCATCCGCACGTTGGCCATGCGCTGCCATCCGTCGCCCGGCATCCTTCCGAAGATCGACCGCTTGCCGTACACGACCTCGTCGTGCGAGAGCGGCAGCACGTAGCGCTCGGAGAACGCGTACACGTTGCGGAACGTGATCTCGTCGTGGTGGAACCGACGGTGAACGGGTTCGCGCTGCACGTACTGCAACGTGTCGTGCATCCAGCCCATGTCCCACTTGTACGTGAAACCGAGACCGCCGTGCTCGGCGGCGTCCGTCACCTGCGGCCACGCCGTCGACTCCTCGGCGAACGTCGCGGTCCCCGGCTGCTCCTCGGCGATCGCGACGTTGAGCTGCTTGAGGAACGCGATCGCCTCGAGGTTCTCCCTGCCGCCGAGCGCGTTCGGGATCCACTCACCGGGGTCGCGGGAGTAGTCGAGGTAGAGCATCGACGCCACGGCATCGACCCGCAGCCCGTCGACGTGGTAGCGCTCGAGCCAGCAGACCGCGCTGGAGATGAGGAACGATCGCACCTCGGCTCTCCCGTAGTTGAAGATCGCCGAGGTCCAGTCGGGATGGAAGCCCTGGCGAGGATCGGCATGCTCGTACAGGTAGGTGCCGTCGAAGCGGGCCAGGGCGTGGCCGTCCATCGGGAAGTGCGACGGCACCCAGTCGAGGATCACCCCGACGCCACGCTGGTGGAGCCGATCGACCATCCGCATCAGATCGGTCGGTGCGCCGTAGCGCGCCGTCGGCGCGAAGTACCCGGTGGTCTGGTAGCCCCACGAACCGTAGAACGGGTGCTCCATGATCGGCAGCAGCTCGATGTGCGTGAAGCCGTGGGCCGACGCGTGATCGGCGAGGGCGTCGGCCACCTCGTCGTAGCGTGGCCACCGGCGGCCCGGGATGGCGATCCGGCCCCACGACCCGAGGTGCACCTCGTAGATCGAGATCGGCGCGTCCGGCGCCAACCGGCCAGGCCGGCCCGACATCCACTCCCCGTCGCCCCACCGATACGACAGGTCGGCGATCAGCGACGCCGTGGATGGCGGCTCGAAGTTGGCCGCCGCCAGGGGATCGGAGCGCTCGGTTCGCGTCCCGTCGGCAGCCGTGATCCCGTACCGGTAGCCGTGGCCAACCGACGCGTCGGGGACGGAGCCGGACCAGATGCCCGACACCCCGACCGGCTCCAGCGGCACGGACGACGACCAGCCGGTGAAGTCGCCGACCACGTCGACGCGTATCGCGGCCGGCGCCCAGACCGCGAACGATGTCCCGCCGCCGGCGGATGGGCGGGCACCGAGGACGTCGTGCAGGTGGCGATGGGTGCCCTCGTTGAACAGGTGCAGGTCGACTTCGCCGGGAGCACTCACCGTGGGTACCGCCACCGATGCGAGCGAGCGAGCGCCAGCGAGGGAGCGGTCACCAGCGGCCTGCGTGGCCGGGGAACGCAATGACGGCTCACGTCGGTACCGTCGCTCGTCCGGTCAGCGTGGCCAGGTGTGATCGCACCCGCGGATCGGCGAGGGTCTCCGAGGTCGGCTTGGCCAGTCGCCGCCGCCAGAACGTCGGCAGGACCTTGCCGGGGACGTTGTGTGGCGTCGTCTCGCCGACGAGGTCGTCGAGGTCGGCGATCGCGAGGTACGCGTCGGACTCGGCGAGCCGCGAGTGGGCCGCGTCGAGCAACCCGTCGCGGGTGTCGGGGACGGGACGACCGAGGAACGTCTCGACCGCCTTCCGGTACTCCGCCAGCTCGCCGTCGTCGATAGAGCGCGGCCCATGCCTCCATGTCGTGCGTGCGCACACATGCCACAGTGCCCGCTGCGATGGCCGGCAAACCACCCTGCTCTCTGTGGGCCTTGTCGAGGCGGTCCTTGTCGATGAACAGGCGCTCGGCGTGCAGGCCGAGCATCGACCACTCCTCCAGCAGGTCGAAGATCTCCTGCGGCACCGTGCCGAGGTTCTCGCCGACGACGGTTGTGTTCGACGTCGTCGCCTCGGCGGCGATCACCGAGGTCAGCGCGTCGGCGGGGATAACGGACGTACACGCCGTCGCCGGCGGACATTCCGTCGGGCACCCACCACAGGCGATGGAGCCCGAGGACGTGGTCGATGCGGAGCATCGACGAGTACCGCCCGCAGCTCGCGATCAGCGTCCGCCAAAGCGCGAATCCGGATCGCTCGGCTTCGCCGGGAAGCTGCGGAGGGAAGCCCCAGTTCTGGCCGCCCTTGAACAGGGCGTCAGGCGGCGCGCCGATGGCCATGGCCGGTGCGAACAGGTCGCGATTGGCCCACGTCTCGTAGCCGCCGGGGTGGCTGCCGATCGGCAGGTCGAGGGCGAGTGCCGCCGATCCCGGGCCTTCGAGCAGCGAGAGCTGCTCGTCGGCGAGGTACTGGGCGAGGTGGTGGCTGGCCTCGATCAGCGCAACCGGGTGGCCGTCGTCGGTCGGATCGGGCATGACCGTCGCCCGGAAGCGGGCGTAATCGCAGACGTCTGGCCGCGTGGCCAGCCATCGCTGGACGCGCCCGCGCAGCTCGCTGTCCGCGTTCGCGGCCATGCGGAGCAGCTGGGCCCGGCGGCGCTTGGCCAGCACGCGCCAGTCGATCAGCTCACCGAACTCGGGGATCGGCGCCGCCGGTAGTTTGCGGTCCTCGAGGTACACCTCGTTCCAGTGCTGGCGGCTCACCGGTGCATAGGGGCTGGGGTCGAACGGCTCGTCGAAGAATCCGGCGTACAGCGGCAGCGTGACCAGCACGTCGGCGCCGAGCGCGGGGAGGGCGCGGCTCAGGGCCGCGAGATGGTCGAGGCCGGGGAGCGGGGCGCTGCGCTCCCAGAGCGCGTAGGTCGGTGCGAAGACGCCGGCCCGGCCGGCCAGCGCCGCGGATCGCGGCATCACTGCCGGCGCGACCACGATCGTCGATGACTCGTCGAGTGACGCGCCGGCCAGCGAGAGCGTGTGGGTGCCGATCGGCAGCGGATCGTTGAACGTGATATCACCATCGACCACGGGCACGTCGATCTCTGTCCCGTCGCCGAGCCGCAGCCTCACCTGGTCGACCCCGGAACCGACGTGGAGTGGGCCGGGCGAGCCAACGAACACGGGGTGCAGCCGGCGTCCGGACGACCTGGCGTAGTCCGCTTCCACGACCTCGACGACCCTGGCCATCGCCTCGACGTTGGCGTCGTGGCGGTGGCCCTCGTCGTCCCAATAGAACGGCTCGACACCCAGCTCGCGCGCGCGGCGGCGCAGCGCGTCCAGGTCGATCACGCCGCTGAGCGTAGAACGACGACGGAACGCTGCAGTAATGGCACGGTCGCGCCGTCACCGAACTCCGTTCCGGGGGCGAGGACGAGCGCGGTATCGAGCTCGACGACCCACGGGTTGGGTGCGGCCCACAGGTCGTCAGGCGGCAGCGTCCACGCGAGGTCGAGCTCGCTGGCGTTGAACAGCAGCAGGAACGAGTCGTCGACGACCCGCCCGCCGAACGCGTCCGGGGTCGAGATCGCGGAGCCGTTGAGGAGGACGCCGACCGACTTGGCGAATCCGTTGGCCCAGTCGTGGTCGGTCATGGCCCTGCCATCGGTGCGTAGCCACAGCACCTCCTCGGTACCGCGGATCGGGTGGCCCTGGAACCAGCGCCGCCGCCGGAACACGTGGTTCGACCGGCGCAGCTCGATCACCGCGGTGCACCATGCTGCGAACCCTCCACCTTGTTGTTGGGCGTCGGCGCCCTGGGTGTCGGGCGTCCAGTCGAACCAGGACAGCTCGTTGTCCTGGCAGTAGCCGTTGTTGTTGCCGTGCTGGGTCCGGCCGAGCTCGTCGCCGCCGAGGATCATCGGCACGCCCTGGGAGAGCAGCAGCGTCGTCATCATGTTTCGCCGCTGCCTGGCTCGCAGGGCGAGGATCGCCGGGTCGTCGGTCTCGCCCTCCGCGCCGCAGTTCCACGACCGGTTGTGCGACTCGCCGTCGCGGTTGCCCTCGCCGTTGGCCGCGTTGTGCTTCTCGTTGTGCGACACGAGGTCGGCGAGCGTGAACCCGTCGTGGGCGGTGACGAAGTTGATCGATGCCGTCGGGCGCCGGCTGTCGGCCTGGTACAGGTCAGAGCTGCCCGTGAACCGGGATCCGAACTCGGCCAGCGCGGCTGGCTCGCCACGCCAGAAGTCGCGGATCGTGTCCCGGTAGCGGCCGTTCCACTCCGACCACAGCGGCGGGAAGTTGCCGACCTGGTAGCCGCCCTCGCCGACGTCCCACGGCTCGGCGATCAGCTTCACCAACGACACCACCGGGTCCTGTTGCACGAGGTCGAAGAACGCCGACAGCCGGTCGACCGCGAACAGCTCGCGGGCGAGCGTCGACGCGAGGTCGAAGCGGAACCCGTCCACGTGCATCTCGGTCACCCAGTAACGCAGGCTGTCCATGATCAGCTGCAGCACGTGGGGACTGCGCATGTTGAGGCTGTTCCCGGTGCCCGTGAAGTCGAGGTAGTACAGCGGGTTGTCGTCGGTGACCCGGTAGTACGCCAAGTTGTCGATGCCGCGGATCGACAGCATCGGGCCGAGGTGGTTGCCCTCGGCGGTGTGGTTGTACACGACGTCCATGATCACCTCGATGCCCGCGGTGTGGAGCGTCTTCACCATCGCCTTGAACTGGTTCACGCTGGTGACGTCGGACGTGGCGTAGCCGTTGTGCGGGGCGAGGTAGGCGATCGAGTTGTAGCCCCAGTAGTTGCGCAGGCCGCGCTCCACGAGGTGGTGGTCGTGGACGAACTGGTGGACCGGCATGAGCTCGATCGACGTGATGCCGAGTGACGTCAGGTGCTCGATCACCGCCGGGTGGGCGAGGCCGGCGTAGGTGCCCCGCAGCTCGACCGGGACCCCGGGGTGCTGCAGCGTCATGCCCCGCACGTGGGCCTCGTAGATGATCGTCTCGTGCATCGGGTGGCGCGGCGACCGGTCGTTGCCCCAGTCGAAGAACGGGTCACCGACGAGCGCGTGGGGGACATGTGGTGCGCTGTCGACCGTGTTCGGCTTCGCCGGGTTGGCGAAGTCGTAGGCGAAGCACGCCGGGTCCCAGTCGATCTCGCCGGCCACTGCCTTGGCGTACGGGTCGAGCAGCAGCTTGGCCGGGTTGCACCACTGCCCCTCGGCCGGGTCCCACGGGCCGTGGACCCGGTACCCGTAGCGCTGGCC
The DNA here is from genome assembly GCA_963764455.1 of Ilumatobacteraceae bacterium. Taxonomy (GTDB): domain Bacteria; phylum Actinomycetota; class Acidimicrobiia; order Acidimicrobiales; family Ilumatobacteraceae; genus Desertimonas. The sequence continues at coordinate 66,345 of CAVXSN010000016.1, read as the reverse complement.
TGGGCGTACGTCGGGCAGGTAGGTGTGCCAGCAGTACCCGTCGACCTCGCGCAGCTCGATCCGCTCCTCATCGAATGCGGCCGCCGAAGCGCCTGGAGGCGCCGGCGTGCCGAACCGGGTGTTCGCTCCAGAACGACGCGGCTCCTCGTCGAATGCGGCCGCCGAAGCGCCTGGAGGCGCCGGCGTGCCGAACCGGGTGTTCGCTCCAGAACGACGCGGCTCCTCGTCGAATGCGGCCGCCGAAGCGCCTGGAGGCGCCGGCGTGCCGAACCGGGTGTTCGCTGCCAGAACGACGCGGCCCGACTGCGTCGCTTCCGGTGGCCTCGCCGAACAGGCAGAGCTCGACCCCCTCGGCGACGCTCGAGTACAACGAGAAGTTCGTCCCGGTGCCGTCGTAGGTCGCGCCGAGCGGGTACGGCTGACCCACCCAGACCCGTCGGGTGGCCGCCTTGGGTTTCCTGGCCATCCGGAGATCCTGCCAGGGTTCGCCGGAGCCGTGCCGGGTACCGGTAACCCGTGGCATCTGAAGGGATGGAGATCGCCCGCCGAGCGGGGTTGCTGTACCTGGCCGACGACCGGCGGGGGATCGGTCGACGACGTCGCGGTTCGGGCTTCAGCTACGCCGGGCCGCGAGGTGGAAAGGTCGCTCAGGTCGACCTCGTGAGGATCAAGGGGCTCGTCATTCCGCCAGCGTGGGGCGACGTGTGGATCGCACCGGAAGCCGACGCTCATCTGCAGGCGACCGGCGTCGACGACGCCGGTCGCAAGCAGTACCTGTACCACCGCAAGTGGCGTGAGTCTGCCGACGCCGCCAAGTTCGACCGGCTGGCGGACTTCCCACCGGCGCTGGCGGCATTGCGCCAACGCGTGGCGCGCGACCTGCGGGCGGGTCACGGTGACCTGCTGTGCGCCACCGTGACCCGGCTCATCGACCGGTGTCTCATCCGTCCTGGCAGCCGCCGGCGGGCAACCAGCGGCGACGCCACCGGTGCGACGGATCTCGGCCGCGCCAACGTGGAGGCGGCGGGCCGCACCGTCGTGCTCGACTTCGTGGGCAAGTCGGGCGTTGATCAGCACGTCGAGGTGCAGGACCGTGTGCTGTCGCGGGTCCTCGCCGAGCTGCTCGACGCTGCTGACGAGGATGAACCGCTGTTCCGCACGGAGCGCGACGCCGTCGACGCGCGTCGTCTCAACGTGTACATCGGTCAGGCATCGCGTTCCGAGTTCACGGCAAAGGACTTCCGCACGTGGGGCGCGACCGTGACGGTCGTCGCCGAGCTCGGTCCGAACGGCCGTGCCGAACCTGAGATGGCCGCGAGAGACGTGGCAGAGCGTGAACGGGCGGCGATCGCGGCCGCCGCCGACGTGCTCGGGAACACGGCGGCGGTCTGCCGGGCGTCGTACGTCGCGCCGGCGGTCGTCGACGCGTTCGAGTCAGGTGAGCTCGCCCGGCATTGGCGGGCGAGCCGGCGCGGGAAGTGGCTGAGTCGAGCGGAACGGGCGACTGCACGGGTCCTCGACGCCGCCCGGTGACCAGCCGCACGTCACAATGGCGCGATGACCGAACTCTGGCCGTTCATGGGTGATGGCGGCCGTGCGTTCCTCGAGCTGACGGATGCCGCCTTCCCGGCCGCGACGCTCGAGGAGTGGTCGTTCATGTTCGCCGAGCGGCACGGGGTCGCCCGCGAGTGGTCGGCGTTCTTCCAGCAGTGGGACGTCCTGCTGTCGCCGACGTGGGCATTGCCAACGTTTCCCCACGGGGTGGACATCACGTCGCCGGAGAGCGCGATGCGAACGCTGGAGACGATCAGGCCGGTCACGCCGGCCAACCTGCTCGGGCTGCCGGCAGCCGTGGTCCCAGCCGGCCTCCCATCTGCGGCCACGGGCGGTCTGCCCGTCGGCGCCCAGTTCATCGCCGACCGCTTCGGTGACCTGACTGCGCTCGCCGCCGCCCAGGCGCTCGAGGACGTCGTCGGCGTGCTCACGCCGATCGATCCGGTCAGCGCGCCGGCGTCGTAGCCCGTACGGTGGCGGGCGTGCCGAACGAGGCGATGCGCGAGCTCTGGACGAAGCATGGCGGTCCGACCTGGATTGCCCACCACGAACTGTTCGCGTCGGTGTATCCGACCGTTCAACGAGGCGGCTGTCGGCGCGCTGGCTCCGCTCGACGGCCTCGCCGTGCTCGACATCGGCTGCGGACCGGGTTCGCTGTCCCAGGCGGTCGTCGAGCACGGCGGCGTCGCCGTCGGGATCGACATCTCGGAGTCGATGGTCGATGGGGCCCGCGAGCTCGTGCCCGGTGCTCGGTTCGAAGTCGCCGATGCCCAGGTCGACGACCTCGTCGTGTTCGCGCCGAGACCGCTGACCAGCCGGGCTTCGATCGCGTCACCTCGCGGTTCGGGGTGATGTTCTTCGAGAACCCGGTGGCGGCGTTCGCGAACATCAGGGAGGCCACGAAGCCCGGCGCCCTGATGGCGTTCGTGTGTTGGCGTTCCATGGCCGAGAACCCGACGTTCACGCTCGGCACTCACATCCTCACCGACCGCATGCCCGAGCCGCCGCCGGTGGCGCCGCCGAACGCGCCGGGTCCGGCCGCGTTCGCAGAGCCCGACGTCGTGCGAGCGGTCCTCGACGAGGCCGGGTGGTCACGCATCTCGATCGAGCCGTTCGACGCGATGTGCGACTACGGCACGGACGGATCGGACGGGGTCGAGCGCCGGATCCGGATCATCCTGGCCGGCCAGTCCGGCCGCCTCGCCGAGGAACAGCTCCGCCCGGAGCTCGGCGAAGCCGGGTGGAACACCCTGCTCGACGAGGTCCGCGGCGAGGTCCGCACCGCGATCGTCGACGGAGCCGTCCGCCTCCCGGGCCGCACCTGGCTGGTGACGGCCAGCAACCCCGCAGCCGGTCACTGAATCGCAACGGAACCGGCGCCGGTTTCGTCACGGCGAGGTGCCAAACGGGGTCGCGCTACGGGTTTCCCTACCGGCGCGAGCCCGGGTAACCCGGTTCCGGCCGGTTCCGATTCTTGTCACCGTGGTCAGAACGCGCAGTCCTGAAGGAGGAACCGTGACCAGGATCAAGGCTCTTGCCGTTGCGGCCGCATTGGCCGCGGCGCCGGTGCTGCTGATCGCGGCGCCGCAGCCGGCACACAGCGTGGCCGGTCCGGCGTTCACGATCGAGACGACGGTGATGCTCGACGACGGCAGCGACACCTGCGCGACCGAGAACCACATCGTGGTCGATGCCGGCGCGACCTTCCGCGTCTGCTACACGATCACGAACACTGGGGACGAGGCGCTCACGGCCCATGACGTCACGGACAGCCGCTTCGGCGCGGTCGCCGGCCCGGGCGATGCCACCGTCGTCGAGCCAGGGGAGTCATGGTCGGTCACGGCGACCGGAGCGAACATGGTCTCGATGTTCCACAAGGTCACGTGGGCGGCGACCGGTGTCGATTCAGGTGTCGAGGTCGAACTGACCGATTGGGTGTACATCACGATCGAGGACGGGACCGCCCAGCTCGACATGACGGTGATGATCGACGACGGTACCGACACCTGCGGGACCGAGTCCGAGCTGACGATCCCGGCCGGTACGCAGGTGCGGTTGTGCTACACGATGACGAACACGTTCACCGAGGCGCTCGGTCCGCACCTGCTGATCGATGAACACCTCGGCTCGTTGCTGATCTATGAAGGCCCGTCGATCGAAGTCGGCGAGAGCCTGGTCCACACTGAGGTGGCGGTCATCCAGGAGTCGGCGATCTGGATCTCGTCATGGGAAGCGATCGGGATCGACACCGATGCCAACACCCTGGCGATCGACAGTGTGCGGTTCGAGCTCGGCGATCCGGGCACGACGACCACCACCCAGCCGTGCCCGTCGACGACACTTCCCCCGACGACGACCCCACCGACCATCCAGACGACGACCACGACCCCGACGACCACGCCACGACCACGACGACGACAACCACCACGACCACGACGACGACCCAGCCGCCGGACACGACCACGACGTCGACGACGAGCCCGGTCATCGTGCTGCTGACGACGACCACGACACTGGGCGAGCCGGCCGGATTCGCTCGTCGACCCGCGGCCACGGCGCCCTGCCCGGAGACGCCTCCGGGTGGAGGGACGCTGCCCCCGACCGGGTCCCGCGTTCCGGCGCAGGCCGCGCTCGCTCTCGGGCTGATCGCGATCGGTTCGATGGTTGTGATCACCACCAAAGCGCGACGGCCATGAGCCGGCAGTCGATCGATCACGTACTGGGGATCCTGGCCGGCGCGGCGGTGGTGGCGACCGCGCTGGTGACGGCCGCGTCTGCGCCAGCGGTCGGCGCGCCCTCGATGTCGCTGGAGCTGACCGTCGGTGAGTTCGACGGGGTCAATTCATGTACCGGCACGGCCGAGTCGCTCACCGTGCCGGTCGGGACTCAGGTCGAGTACTGCTCTCTCATGCGCAACACGGGCGATCACACGTTGACGGCGCACCACCTCGACAGCGACGTGTTCGGAACGATCCTCAGCGACGTCGACATCGACTTGCAGCCGGGCGAGGCCATCGTGGGCCAGCACGTCGAGACGCTCACGGGGACGCACACGAGCACCGACACGTGGACGGCGACGGTTGTCCAGTCGGGCGAGCCCGGGTTCGCCATCGACTCGGTGACGGTAACCGCGCTGCCGACTCGACCCCGACCTCGACGCCGCCGCGGCGTCCGCGGCGCTCTCGGTCGACATGACGGTGATGGTCGATGACGGCACGGACACTTGCGGTGACGCTCACGAGCGCGATCGTCGACAAGGGGACGCCGCTGCGGTTCTGCTACACGATGACGAACACCGGCGATGAGGCGTTGAACCTGCACGACGTTTATGACAGCCACATCGGCCAGGTTGCCGGACCAGGGCACGACCACGTCGTCCAGCCGGGGGATGGCATCGCACTCACCGCGACCGGCGCGTTCGACAAGTCGGCGCTCCACGGCGTGACGTGGGAGGCGATCGGGGTGGAGTCCGACACCGTCGTACACGGGATCGACGGTCTGTTCGTGACCGTGCTCGGCCCGGCGATCACGCTGGACATGACGGTGATGGTCGACGACGGGCACGGCACGTGCGGCACCCAGAGCGAGATCTCCGTTCCGGCCGGCACGCCGGTGCTGTATTGCTACACCATGACCGACAGCGGTGACGAGACCGTGAACTATCACCACCTCGACGACGACCAGCTGGGCACGCTGCTCGACGGTCTCGACCGTGAGGTCGATCCCGGAAACGTGCTCGTGCACACCGAGGTCGCGGTCATCACGGAGACGGTGACGAGCACCGCTCAGTGGGCCACGCTGTCGCAGGGCACGGGCACCGATGTCTGGGCCGTCGACGGCGTCACCGTCGAGATCGCCGACGACGCCGAGACGACCACGACCACGAACTCGACCGCCCCGGGCCCGGATCCGTGCATCCCGACGACGCCGGCACCGACGCCGGGGCCGCCGGCGACGAGCCCGCCGGCGACGAACCCACCGGTGACCTCGACACCCACCACCACGACATCGACGTCGACGACGACGTCCACGACCACGACGACGACCATCCCGCGGTCCACCACGACGACCGAGCTCGGCATCGTGCTGCCGACGACGTCCACCACGCTCGGGGAACCGGCCGGCTTCGCGGTCGAGGCGTCCCCGGGGCGGCGTGTTCAGTGTCACCGACCGGTGCAGGGACGCTGCCCGCGACAGGCGTTCGGATCCCGGCGCAGGCCGCGCCGCTCTCGGGCTGGTGGCGATCGGCGCGCTCCTGACGGCGGTGGAGAGGCGTCGAACATGAGCACGCGGTCGGGGACATCGAATGCCGATGCGATGAGCAATGCGCGGAAATAGCGCGGCGGATCGCTCATCGCAAACCGCCCGTGTCCCGCAGACGACCGCGGACTCAGGCGGTGTCGGCGGCGGCGGCGAGGCCGAGGTCGGCGATCGACTTCTCGCGGATCAGGTACTTCTGGACCTTGCCGGTGACGGTCATCGGGAACTCGTCGACGAAGCGGATGTAGCGCGGAATCTTGAAGTGGGCGATCCTGCCCGTGCAGAACTCGCGGATCTCGTCCTCGGTTGCTGACCCGCCCTGGGCGAGCTTGATCCACGCCATCAGCTCCTCGCCGTAGCGGTCGTCTGGCACGCCGATCACCTGCACGTCGGCGACGGCAGGGTGGGTGTAGAGGAACTCCTCGACCTCACGCGGGTACACGTTCTCGCCGCCGCGGATCACCATGTCCTTGATCCGCCCGACGATGTTGACGTAGCCGTCGTCGGTCATCACGGCCAGGTCGCCCGTGTGCATCCAGCCGTCGGCATCGATCGCGTCAGCAGTTCGCTCCGGGTCGTTCCAGTAGCCCTGCATGACCGAGTAGCCCCGTGTGCAGAACTCGCCGGTCGTACCACGCTCGACGGTCTGGCCGGTACCGGACGACGGGACTTCAGCGATGCGGATCTCGACGTGGGGATGGGCGCGCCCGACAGTGGCCGTGCGGTGGTGCAGCGAGTCGTCGGGCAGCGTCTGCGTCGACACCGGCGACGTCTCGGTCATCCCGTAACAGATCGTGACCTCGCTCATGTGCATCCGGTCGACGCACGACTTCATCACCTCGATCGGGCACGGTGAGCCGGCCATCACGCCGGTGCGCAGGCTGGACAGGTCGTACGACGCGAACTCCGGGTGCCCGAGCTCGGCGATGAACATCGTCGGCACCCCGTACAGCGCCGTGCACCGCTCGGCCTGCACCGTTTCCAGCACGTGTACCGGGTCGAACGCGTCGGACGGGATGACCATCGTGGCCCCCTGCGTCGTGCACCCGAGGTTGCCCATCACCATCCCGAAGCAGTGGTAGAAGGGCACCGGGATGCAGAGCCGGTCCTCTGCGGTGAAGCCCTGCAGCTTGGTCACGAAGTAGCCGTTGTTGAGGATGTTGCGGTGGGTGAGCGTGGCGCCCTTCGGGAACCCGGTCGTGCCCGAGGTGTACTGGATGTTGATCGGGTCATCGGGAGAGAGCGACGCCTTCCGGGCGGTCAGCTCGCCGTCCGTGACGCCTCCGGTGCCCGCCACGATCTCGTCCCAGTCGTCCTCCCAGAAGAACACGGCCCGTTCCAGGGTCGCCACCTTGCCCTCGACCTGGTCGACCATCTCCATGTAGTCCGACGTCTTGAACGACGGCGCCGCGAACAGCATCCGGCTGCCCGATTGGTTCAGCGCGTACTCCAGCTCGTGGGTCCGGTAGGAGGGGTTGATGTTGACGAGCACGACTCCGATCGCCGCCGTCGCGTACTGCAGCAGCGTCCACTCTGCGTAGTTCGGGCTCCACAACCCGACCCGGTCGCCCGCCTCGAGCCCGAGCCCGAGCAGCCCCGCGCTCAGGCGGTCGACCCGCTCGCCGAACTCGTCGTAGGTCCAGCGCAGGCCCTGGTGGCGGGCGACGAGCGCCTCGTTCGAGCCGTGCGCGGCGATCGTGCGCGCCAGGTTGCTGGCGATCGTGTCGTCGAGCAACGGGATGTCGGTCGGTCCGGAATCGGACGCGAGCGCCATGGCGAGATGTTAGAGCGCCGTGACGACGTCCCTGGCCGCAGCCTCGACGACGAACGTCCTCCAGGTCGAGACCGGTGACGCCTGGTCGGTGACGTCGTCGACCGTTCTGAACTCGGCGGTCCACGTCTCCGGCGTCACGACGTGTCGCGTGTAGCCGCGATGGACGAGCTCGACCGTCACGATGTCGCCCACCGTGCCGACCGCGTCCTGGAAGTCAGCCGGCACGAGCCCGAGCGAGCTGATCGACGTGCTCACGAATTCGACCCCGACGCCGGGCAGCACGCCGACGCCGGCAAGGTGGATGTCGCCGGTCAGCACGATGATCCGCTCGGCGGCCTTTGCCGCGTCGAGCAGGCGATCCCGGGCCGGTCCGTAGCCGTCCCACTGGTCGTAGTTCAGCACGGCTCCGTTCAGCCGGACGTCGGTGAGTCAGAGTCTGCTGGCCGATCACCGGCCAGATCGCGGTCGTCGCGGCGAGCTGATCGGCCAGCCACTGCTCCTGCTCGGCCCCGAGCATCGTGCGCGCCGGTTCGGCGGCCGTCGGGCACGGCGGGTCGAGGCTGAGGACGACGTCGTTGCAGGCCTGGTTGGTGCGGTACTTGCGGCCGTCGAGCATGATCAGGTCGGCAAGCCCGCCCCACGCGATCGTGCGATAGATCGTGATGTCATCGAGCGACGCCGGCCGGGCGCCGCGCACCGGCATGTTCTCCCACCACACCTGGTAGGCCACGAGGCGACGCACGGCGAACGTCGGCATGTCTGCGATGTGCTCGGGGGCGACGCCGGCGTAGTTGTTCTCGACCTCGTGGTCGTCCCAGATCACGACCCACGGGCAGACCGCCCGCGACGCCTGCAGGTCGGGGTCCCCGAGGTACTGCGCGTAGCGGGCGCGGTAGTCGGCGGTCGACATCACCTCGGCGCCGTCGACGGTGCGCACGACCTCGCCGCCGACCGGGTTGCCGCCGTACTCGTAGATGAAGTCGCCGAGGAACAGCACGAGGTCGGGTGCCCACTCGGCGATGTCGCGATGGGCCGCGTAGAAACCGGTCTCGAAGTGCTGGCAGGACGCCGCGGCGATGCGCAACTCGGCGGGATCCTCGGGCACGGACCACACCGCGCCCACCGGGCTCGTCCAATCGCCGGTGCGGAAGCGGAACCACCGCCGGCCGGTGAACTCGGCGACGGCGTGGACGCTGTGGCCCTCTGAGGCCGAGCGACCACGTCGCCGGTCTCGGCGATACGTTCGAACGTCTCGACCTCTGAGAGCTCCCACGTCACCGGGACCTCGTCGCCCAGGGGGTGTCCCGGGTCGTCGCCGACGAGGCGGGTCCAGAGCACGGCCGACGTCGCGTCCGGGTCACCGGACGTCACGCCGAGCGCGAACGGGTTGCCGGGTTCGACTGCACGCGGACGAAGCCGAGGCATGGCTCGAGCGAGCGGACCGACGGCGACGGCCGATGCACCGAAGGCGAGGAAGTCGCGGACGCGAAGATCGTGATCACCACGGCAGTCTTGCAAGACTGGCCCCCGCTGGGCGCCGGATAGCCTCGGACATCATGAGCGATTCCGCCCTCGACCCGATCAGATCTGGCAGCGACTTCAAGCGGATTGGCGTGGTGGGGAGCGGCCTGATGGGCTCGGGGATCGCCGAGGTGTGCGCTCGGGCCGGCCTCGACGTGATGGTCGGCGAAGTCAACGCCGAAGCGGCCGAAGCCGGTCAGAAACGGCTGACGAAGTCGCTCGACCGTGGCCTGAGCTCCGGCAAGCTCACCGAAGCGGAGCGGGACTCGGCGCTGAGCGCACTCACGTTCACCACCGATATCGCCGACCTCGCCGACTGCCAGCTCGTCGTCGAGGCGGTGGTCGAGGACGAGGCGTTGAAGGTCGCGATCTTCAAGGAGCTCGACAAGGTGATCGTCGATGACAGGGCGGTCCTGGCGAGCAACACCAGCTCGATCCCGATCATGAAGCTCGGCATCGCCACCGAACGGCCAGAGCAGGTGATCGGCATCCACTTCTTCAACCCGGTGCCGGTGCTGAGGCTCGTCGAGCTCGTCACGAGTCTGATGACGTCACCCGAGACGGTTGCCGCGGCCGACGACTTCGCCACCGATGTCCTGCACAAGAAGGTGATTCGCAGCAAGGACCGCGCCGGGTTCGTCGTCAACGCGTTGCTCATCCCGTACCTGCTGTCGGCGATCAGGATGATGGAGTCCGGCTTCGTGACCGCCGAGGACATCGACGCCGGCATGGTCGAGGGCTGCAACCACCCGATGGGTCCGCTGCACCTCACCGACCTGATCGGCCTCGACACCACCCTCGCCGTCGCCCAGAGCCTGTACGAGGAGTTCAAGGAACCGCTCTACGCGCCGCCGCCGATGCTCTCCCGGATGGTCGAGGCCGGCCTGCTCGGCCGCAAGACGGGACGGGGGTTCTATGACTATGCGCAAGTGATGCGAGCTTCGCCGCGGGAACCGCTCGTGACCAGGCCGAGCACGGCCGCGTCCTCGTCGCCAAGGTCGGGCTGGATGGGCACGACCGGGGCGTGAAGGTGGTGGCGCGCATCCTGCGCGACGCCGGGTTCGAGGTCATCTACACCGGCCTGTTCCAGACTCCCGAGACCGTGGCCGCCGCGGCGGTCGACGAGGACGTCGACGCCATCGGCCTGTCGATGCTGTCGGGGGCGCACATGACGCTGGCACCGCTCGTCGTCGACAAGGTCAGGGCGCTCGGCGTCGACATTCCGGTCGTCGTCGGCGGCATCGTCCCCGACGTCGACGTGCCGAAGCTGCGCGCGGCCGGCATCGCCGGCGTGTTGACGCCGGGCGCATCGAGCGACCAGGTCGTCGCCGTGATCCGGGAGGCGATCGCGTCGCGGCCCTGCATGCTGGGATCTAGGGAACCTCGCGGGCGTTCATGGACCGCGTCGAGCGCCTGACCAACCTCCTCGCCCTCCTGCTCGAGACGAACCGGCCGCTCTCGCTCGTCGAGATCGCCGGCGAGATGAGCGGCCAGTACCCTGACCGGCTGCCGGCGCTGCGCGCCGCATTCGAGCGGGACAAGGCGGCGCTGAGGGACATCGGAGTGCCGATCGAGACCGAGATGCGAGGCGGTGCCGAGGCCGGGACCACCGCGTACTGGATCGACCGCAACCGCTACGAGTTGTCCGGCCTCGATCTCGAGCCAGCCGAGACCCGCGCCCTGCAGCTTGCCTTCGCCGCTGTGCGGTCGGGGTCCGGGGCCGGCATCACCGCGGGCGAGGAAGCGCTGTGGAAGCTCGGTGGCGAGCGGGTGGATGCCGGCCTCGCGGTGACCGCGCATGTCCCAGAACTGCCGTCGCTGCCCGTGCTTCGCGACGCGACGGCGCGCCGGGCGACGGTCGGGTTCCGCTATCGAGGCCGAGCGCGCCGGCTCGACCCGTACGGACTGCTGCTGCGGAACGGGTTCTGGTATGTGCTCGGACACGACCACGGCCACGACGAGCAACGTACGTACCGGGTCGATCGCATCGAGGGCGACGTGGCGATCGCGGGCGGGGACGGCTCGTTCAGGCGTCCCGACGGCTTCGACCCCCGCGACGCCTTCCCGAGCGAGGCCAAGCACTTCGGGATCGTCGACGAGGACGCGGTCACGGCGCGGGTTCGGATCTCGAAGTTCCGCGCCGTCATCGTCGAGCGCGAGATCGGCGCCGACCGGGTCGTCCGCCGCGGGAAGCGCGGCTGGATCGACATCGAGGTCCCGTACGCCAACCCCGGCGCATTCGGGTCGTGGGTGCTCGGCCTCGTCGACCACGCCGAGGTCCTGTCGCCGCCGTCGGCGCGGGCGGCGATCAGGGATCGGCTGCAGGCGATAGTCGATCGACCAGTGCGCCGGACGGCGAAGAAGCGATGAGCAGACCGCTTCCCGGCCGGCCGCGTCGGGGCGCGCTCGGCGCCCAGGCCCGGCTGAGCCGCCTGCTCGTGATGCTGCCCTGGCTGATGGAGCGGCGCGAGGTGCCCATCGACGAGGTGGCCGACACGTTCTCGATGTCGCGCGACGAGGTGGTCAAGGAGCTCGAACTGGCGTCGATGTGCGGGCTCCCTCCGTTCATCGACGAGCTGATCGACGTGTTCATCGACGAGGAGATGGTCATCGTCGGGGTCCCGCGCCTGTTCACGAGGCCACTGCGTCTCACCGCTCCGGAGGGTTTCGCGCTCGCTCGCCGCGGGCCGGGCCGCGATGCAGCTTCCCGGCGCCGATCCCGACAGCCCGCTCGGCCGCGGCCTCGCCAAGCTGGCCGCGGCGCTCGGCGAGGATCCTGGTGGGACGGCAGCGCTCGCGGTCGACCTGGCGCCGACCCCGATGGTCGACGAGTTCGTCGAGGCGACCAAGCGAGTCGAGCTGCTGCGGATCCGGTACTGGACGGCGTCGCGCGACGAGGTGACGGAACGGGAGATCACGCCGCACCGCGTGTTCCACGAGCGCGGAGACTGGTACGTCTCGGCCCACGATCACCGCTCCGGAGAGCGCCGTACGTTCCGGATCGACCGGGTCGAGACGCTGGAGCGAACCGGGGTGCCCGGACGACCCGCTCGACGGTCCAGCCGACGGGTCTGGGGTGGCCGCGACCTCGGTCGCCTGGTCCGTCGACGGCTCGCTCCCACGGGTGACCCTGCGTCTGAAGCCTGCTGCCCGCTGGGTGATCGAGCAGTACCCGGTCGACTCGGTCGTGGAACGGACCCGCGGCGTGGTCGACGCCACGTTCGCTGTCACCAGTGAGCGATGGCTCGAACGCCTGCTGCTCAGGGCGGGCACCGACGCCGAGGTGCTCGAACCCGCAGAGTACGCATCGCTCGGGGTGGAGGCGGCGAAGCGGGTCCTCGCCCGCTACACGTGAGCGGCAACGTCCTCGATCGGGCGGCGGCGTCGCGGAAAGTACAGCTCGTCGAGCTGCGACGACTCGGTGATGCCGAGATCGCGCAGCAGGTGGGGGAGCACTGCCGCGGTCGCCGTGGCGTCAGCGAGCGCGTCGTGGTGATCGGTGAGCGCAACGCCATAGCGCGCGCACAGGTCGGCGAGGCCGTGGGTGAGCTGGCGGTCAGGATCGAGCCGCCGCGACAGGTCGAGCGTACACAGCCGTCGCTCGATGCGCAGTGGGATCCGTGAACCTCTGGCGGCCCGTTCGATGAACTCGGCGTCGAACACTGCGTTGTGCGCCGTGAACACCGCCCCGGCCAGCCGCCTGGCGAGTTCGGCGAGCGCGTCGGCGGGGCTCGGCGCATCGCGAAGGTCGCGGCGGCGGATGCCGTGGACGTGCGGCGACCGCACGCGATACCACGGTCGCCGAAGCTTGACCAGCGTCGACCACCGGTCGACCACCGACCCGTCGGCCTCGACGGCCACCAGGCCGATCTGCAGCAGATGGTGCCGCCGCGGCCGCAGCCCCGACGTCTCGACGTCGACCACCGCGAACCGGGGAAGTGCCACGCCACCGACGTTACGCCGGGGGTGTGGCAACGCCGCGACGGGGGGAGATAGCTCATCCGAGTGCCGGCGGACCCCCGTCGGGACGCCCCGCACTCGGGCGCGCTTCAGCACTCGGGTACTCAAGGCGGGACCCCCTACAGCAGCTCGGCGGCGAGCGAGGCGACGTCGCTGCGCTCGCACGAGGTGAGCGTGATGTGGCCGAAGCACGACTGACCGCGGAACGCCTGGGTGAGGACGGCGAGGGCGTTGTTCGATTCGCCGAGGTACGGCGCATCGATCTGGCTGGTGTCGCCGGTGAACACGACCTTGGTGCCCTGGCCGACCCTGGTGAGGATGGTGCGCAGCGTGGTCGGCTCGAGGTTCTGGGCCTCGTCGATCACCACGATCTGGCGCTGCAGCGACCGCCCACGCAGGAACGTCACGGACTCCAGCGAGAGCTGGCCACGGTTGGTGAGCTCCTCGATGAGGCGGCGGGCGTCCGCACTCGACGTGTGGTCGGTGAGCGCGACGACCGCGTCGTGGATCGCGGACATCCACGGGTCGAGCTTCTCCTCGAGGCCGCCGGGGAGATAACCAACGTCGGCGCGGCCGACCGGGACGAGCGGCCGGTACACCGCAACCCGCTCGTACCGGCTGTGCTCGACGACCTGTTCGAACGCGGCGGCGATCGCGAGCAACGTCTTGCCCGTGCCCGCCCGACCGTCGAGGGCCACGACCTCGATCGCCGGGTCGAGCAACAGCTCCAGCGCGAACCGCTGCTCCTTCGACCTCGCCCGCAGGCCCCACGCCTCCGGAGCGGTGTGCGACAGCAGCTCGAACTCGTCACCGACCCGCCGGGTCAACGCCGATTGCGAACCGGCGCGCAGCACCGCGAACTCGTTCTCGCCGACGGCATCGCTACCGGTGACCACTTCGACGTCGACTGCGCCGGCAGCGTACAGGCAGTCGATCACCTCGAACCCGGTCTCGATCGATGACCATCCGACGGTTGCGTCGGCCAGGTTCCGCGCCGTGCGGCGATGCTCGGCCGCCACCACGCCGAGGTGGGCGGCCTTGATTCGCAACGCGGCATCGTTCGAGACCATCGTCGTCGGGCCCAGCTCGGCCTGCCCCAGTGCGGCGCCGATGATCCGGTTGTCGGGGCTGGCCGGGTCGAGACCGTGCTCGATCAACCGGTGCTTCTGCACGCTGTTGATCTCGATGCGCAGACTGCTCGATCCGACCTGCACCGGCTCGGCGAGCGACCCACCGTGCCGGACGCGCAGATCCTCGATCTTGCGCAGGGCGCTGCGCGCCGACCGCCCGACGTCGTCCGGCCGGTTCTTGAGGCCGTCAAGCTCCTCGATCACGGTCAGCGGCACGACGAGGTCGACGTCCTCGAACGCGCCGATGCAGTCCGGATCGGCGATGAGGACCGACGTGTCGAGCACGACCCGCACCCGTGTCCTCTCTCGGTCGTCTGGGTCTCCATCACGCGCCTGAGTGGCCAGTGTTGGTGGGGCGGTCACAGGCAGCAGGTCAGTCACCCATGCTCCTTGTCGGTTGTGGGAGGGGGGCGTTCTCGAACATTCCCGCCGATGAGTTGTAGTACCTGGCGATGTGCTTGTGGTGGATGGGCCCACGGAGAGTGCAACGATGATCCTCATGTCGTGCGCGTTTTGCGCCATCGTTGCCGGGGAGGCCGAGGCCGAGCGCGTGATCGAGACGCCGGGCGCCGTCGGCTTCCTCGATCGCACGCCACTGTTCGCCGGGCACGTTCTCGTCGTACCACGGATTCATGTCGGCACGCTTCCAGAACTGGACGACGTCGCGCCATTCTTCGAAGCCGTGCAACGCGTTGCCGCAGCGATTCCAGGCGCCCTCGGGGCGCAGGGCACGTTCATCGCGATGAACAACGTCGTGAGCCAGAGCGTCCCGCACCTTCATGCTCACGTCGTGCCCCGCACCCGCGGCGACGGGCTGCGTGGGTTCTTCTGGCCGCGGAGGAAGTACCGCGATGGCGAGGCGGCCGCGGTGGCCGAACGGCTCCGCGACGCGATCTCGTCGGCTTGAGACGCAATCGTGCGAGAGCGTTTCGCCGGACAGTTGCAAATGCAATGAAACCGATGCTTGCGAACCGTGTCCAGTCGCGTTGACATATCGAGCGCCACCCACAAACGGCGTGGCCGCAACAGAGCAGTCTGGCATCGGAGCCAGGCGGCAAGAGCTCGAAAGAGGACAGATGACCAAGGCAGAACTGATCGAAGGCGTTGCGAAGTCCGCAGGCGTTTCGAAGACGGACGCCGAGCGCACGATCGGGGCGTTCTTCGATCACGTGGTGACCAGCGCGAAGCAGGGCGACAAGGTTGCATGGCCCGGGTTCGGGTCGTTCAGCACGTCCCAGCGCGCTGCCCGCATCGGCCGCAACCCGCAGACCGGCGAACCTGTCAACATCGCCGCGTCGACGGCTCTTCGTTTCTCGCCGAGCGCCACCCTCAAGACAGCGTTGAACCCAGAGCGGAAGAAGTAGGAACCATGGTCCTCAAGAAGGCACCCGCGGCCGCGAAGAAGGCGACCGCACCAGCGAAGAAGGCCGTTGCCAAGAAGGCGCCGGCGAAGAAGGCCGTCGCCAAGAAGGCGCCGGCGAAGAAGGCCGTTGCCAAGAAGGCGCCGGCGAAGAAGGCCGTAGCGAAGAAGGCGCCGGCGAAGAAGGCCGTTGCCAAGAAGGCGCCGGCGAAGAAGGCCGTTGCCAAGAAGGCGCCGGCGAAGAAGGCCGTTGCCAAGAAGGCGCCGGCGAAGAAGGCCGTTGCCAAGAAGGCGCCGGCCAAGAAAGCCGTAGCCAAGCGCTGACCCGATTCGATCCCCGGTCGCCTTGCGGACGGGGCTGCGGCACGTGTCGCGACGAGCGCAACGTTCTGCGCGGATTGCGGGCGATTTCGGCACCGAACCCGTACTGAACTGGGTTGTGGTCGTATGTCAGCCACATCCCGTTCTGTTCGGATTCACGGCGCGGATCGCGACCATCCAGCGCAGAATGTCCGGCCTGACGCCGCATTTGACGCCCCCACCCGCGCTCGCCGAAGCGGCTCGGCTCCTCAGTCCGTGATGACGGAACGGAGTGAAATCGCGTCGGCCGGTTCCCTGAGCAGCTCGCGCAGCCGCGACGGCGTGGCCCCGAACTGAGCGACGATCGATCGCGTCATGTGGCTGTGATCGGCGAAGCCGGCCGCGGCGGCGATGCCGGCGAGGTCGTTCGCGCCGGCGGCGATGTGACTCACCGCGTCGTGCACCCGGAGCTGCCGGCGGTACTGCGGGATGGTCCTCCCGGTGATCTCGCGGAACACCCGCGACAGGTGGAACGGCGAGCACCCGACCGCGTCGGCCAGGGCGACGAGGCTGATCATCTGCTGCGAGAGGTGGAGCACCTCGCAAGCGTCCGACACCAACTGCCGGCGGGCGCTGGCGGTCGTGCGTCGTGAGTACGTACGGACCTTGTCGTAGCGCTGCGCCGCCGCTCGGCTGACCAGGTCGAGCGCGAGCGTCTGCATCGTCAGGTCGTCGTCCCCGCGCCGCTGGCCGATCAAGAGGCGCTGGTGGTCGAGCTCGATCCCGGGCGTGACGGTGAACGCGGCGTCGTCGGTGGGAGCATCGAGCAACCCGTTCGTCAGCTCAGGCGCGACGGTGAGAAACGTGATCTCCCGCGGCTCGCCCGTGAAGTGCGCCTGGTCGACCTCTTCGTTGTCGTAGCGCAGGAAGCCGATGTTCGGGTCGACCAGCACCTCGACCCCGTGACTGCGCCGCCGGTACGCGCCGCGGCGCACGAGGCCGATGCCGCAGTGTTCGTTGACACCCGTGTGCCACGGGTACGCCGCGAACTCGCTGTAGTCCTCGACGAGATCGATCCCGTCGCACGACCACGTCGTCACCTGGCGATACCAGCCGCGGTCGTCCTCGCCGCGCCACTCGCGCGGCTCAGGGGGAGTCGGCATAACAAGTCCATCCTGCCACCGTTTCGCGGGCCGCGAAGCGCCTCAGAAGCGAGCAACTCCCGCTACAGGTCCAGCATCAGGGCGAAGACCTCGGCGTACTGGAGGTTCCACGGCGCACCGAGCTCGGCGAGGCGGTCGGTGATCCGCTTGCGGAACGCGTCGAGCTGATCGGGGTCGCCGCCTGCCGCCTTCATCGTCGACTCGAACTGGCTCTCGTGGGCCAGCAGCGCATCGAGCTTCAGGTCGAGCGTCGCGCTCACGTCCTCGGCGTGGTTCGGGAGGTCGGCCTCGAACAGCATGAGCGCGGTCGGGCGGTGGTGGGGGGTCCCGAGCGCCCGGTAGAAGTGGGGGTCGCGGGCGCCGACGATCGCGTCACACACGAGTTGCCCGGTGTTGCGGTGGTCGGGGTGCAGGCGGTAGCGCTTCCACGGATCGTGGGTGAGCACGACCTCGGGCTTCAGCGTCCGGATCGCCTTCACGATCTCGGTCCTCGTGGGCACATCGTTCTCCAGCTCGCCGTCGACCCGGCCGAGGAAGATCGTCTCGCCGGCCCGCTCGCCGGACAGGATGCGCGCCGCCGACCGCTGCTCGTCCTGGCGCCGAGCGACGAGCGCGGCGGTGTCGGCGTCGGGATCCCAGGTGCCCTTCGAGCCGTCGGTGCACACGAGGTGGTGCACGATCGACCCGGCGGCGGCCCACTTGGCGAGCGTGCCGCCGGCGCCGAACTCGATGTCGTCGGGATGGGCGCCGATGGCCAGGGCGCAGCTGGGCGGGTCGAGGTCGATGGTCGCGGTCGCCGCCAGCGCCGCGGCGTCGCTGCTCAGGGTCGGCTGGCCAGGATCGTTTGCAACCATGCGGGGAGTTCCTCGTGCAATAGCGGGATGGCGCAGATCGGCGGGGGTGTCGACGTCGAGGGCGAGATACGGGTCGCGGCGCACCTCGACCCGGAACCGGCCGTCGCTCGCGATCGCCATCGCAGTCGCGAGGTGGGTGCGGAACGAATTGGCCCCGTAGCTTGCGTTCAGCGACGAGCCGACCGGCAGGGCGAGGATGTTCGTGCCACCCGAAAACGGTCGGGGACGATCGTGATCGTGCCCGGCCTGGCGACGCCGGCGAGGTCGCGGGCGAACGGCAGGTCGCTGTGGGCGATGACGATGTGGTCGAAGCCCTTCCCCGCGACCGTGGCGTGGCCCGAGTCGACGGCCCCGTTGAGCCCCATCCCCGGGCTCCACAGCACCTCGGCGCCCACGGAGTCGGCCCACTCGGCGACGTCCTCGTTGTCGCAGGCGACGAACACCGGCGCCGGATCGGCGGATCCGACCACCCGCTCGGCCAGCCAGCGGGCGAGACGTGATCCGTTCTGCGGACGTCAACAGCGTCCCAAGCCGCCCCTTGGCGTGGTCGAAGCGCTTCACCGGGATCAGCACGGCGACGTTCATGCTGTCGTGGGGCACCGGCTCAATCTATGGGACCGTGAATCATTCGGGCGGCCGTAGCCTCACGCAGCGATGGCGACGACCGGCGTGGTGGGACAGACGTGGCGGGCAGACGTCACACCGTCGGGCTCGGTCGAGCCGTGGGACGGGTCGCCCGCACTCGACTGGTACGTCGCCGCCGACGATCGCTGGCACGACCCGAGGTCCGATGGCGGCGTGCGCCAGCGCCGCGTCGACGGCACCGCGGTGTTCGAGACGAAGGTTCGCATCCCCGGCGGCGACGCCGTCCAGCGGGTCTGGTCCGTCGCCGACCACGGCGGTTACACGCTCGTCGAGGTCACGAACGACTCGTCGCTGCCGATGGCTGCCGTGTTCACGCGCCCTGACGTCGTGGCCAGCCGCCCGCCGGCCACGATGCCGATCGCCAAGGGTCAATGGGGCATCGACGTGCCGGACGGCTCGGTGCTCCTGCCGATCGGGCACCGATCGAGCGTCGTCGCGGGCCTGCCTCATAGCCTGGGGAGCGCCGCCAGGTTGCCCGCCGATCTGCCGTCAGCGGAAGCCGTTGCGAGGGGCTGGATCTCCCGCACCGATGCCGCCAGCCGCCTCGACCTGCCCGACGCCACGCTGGTCGAGGCCGTGCGGGCGGCCCGGTGCGAGGCGCTGCTGTGCGGCCCGCCCGACCTCGAGGCAGACCCTGAGCGGTTCCTCCTCACGATTGGCGAGTTGGTGCGGATGGGCGAGCTCGATGAGCGCTCGCTGGGAGCAGTGGTCGAGGACGTCGCGCGTGGCCGTCAGCGCGATGATCCGCTCGGCGCCGCGCTTGCGGCTGGAAGCCCTGAACTCCGCCGGCGTCGTGTTGGCGACCGCTGGCGAGCAGCGCGCGCGTCCGAGACCTCCACCGGTTCATGTCACCGTGCATGACGTCAGGCGTCGTGCACGGTGACATGAACCCGCGGCATCGAGGTGGTTGCCGCCGTCGAGCGCCGGATCGCGGCCGGCGCGGTGCTGTTCCCTGACGGCATCCCGCCGCGATGGCTGGGCGCGGACTTCGAGGTCCACGGCCTGGTCGCCGGCCCCGCGTCGCGCCTTCGCTCGCGGTGCGCTGGCACGGACCGAACGCGGCCGTGCTCTGGGAGGTCACCGGCAACCCGATCTTGCTGACGTCGCCGACGGTTCCGGGCGGGTGGTCCTCCGGCCGCCGGCGCGGCCGGCGAGTCGCTCTGGGTCCTGGACAGCCATAGTCTGCGAGCGTGAGCGTCACTGGACCGAATCCCGGTCGCAAGAACGCGATCCGCCGCTTCCGCACGCCACTGTCGAAGCGCATCGCCCCCACCCGGTCGATCGAGCGCGAGCTGTGGGCGCGCGGCTTCGACGTGGTCGTGGGCATCGACGAGGTCGGTCGCGGCGCGTGGGCCGGACCGCTCACCGTCGGCGTTGCCGTGCTGCCCCACGAGCGTCGGCTCAACGGCATTCGCGACTCGAAGATGCTCACCGAGAGGGATCGCGAGCGTCTCTTCACCAGGGTCGCCGGCTGGTGCGACGGCTGGGGAGTCGGGCACGCAACGCAGGTCGAGTGCGACGAGTTGGGCATGGCGGAAGCCCAGCGCGTGGCCACGCGACGTGCGTTGGCGTTCCTCCCCACGTGTCCGGATGCCGCGATCGTCGACGGGAGCTGGGACTTCGTGTCGCCGCACGTCGCCCACGTCGAGCGGGTCATCAAGGCCGACGCCAGGTGCCTCGTCGTCTCCGCCGCGAGCATCCTCGCCAAGGTCACGCGAGACCGGCTGATGCGCGAGCACGCCGAGCACTACCCGCCGTGGTCGTTCGACACGAACAAGGGCTACCCGTGCTCGACCCACCTGGCGGCGTTGCAGGCGTGGGGCCCATCGCCGATCCACCGCCGGTCGTGGGTGTTCATGGACAACTACGTGCCGTGGCCGAGCATCACCCGGATCCGCCGCGTCGTCGATGGACTGGCTGGCGAGGAGATCCCGTCGCTGTTCGACGAGTTCGACACCGACATTGACGACGAGTTCGACGTTCCTACCAGTGGAGGCCCGGGATGACTCGCTTCAGCGCCAGCCGAGGAACTACACCGCCTCGGCGACGCAGCGCACGACGATGATCCGGCCCTCTTCGGCGTTGCGGCGGAGGTTCGCCTGCTTCTCCGCAATGTTCGCGACCACCAGGTGCAGACCGAGCGGTGGTGTCGTGGCCGGCCTCACCTTGCCGACTCCGCCGTAGAACGCGACGGCTTCCTCGGTCGTGTCCTCCCACAGGCAGCGTGCGAAACCCGGACGCCGCGACGATCGCCTGGGTCTCGAGCGCCGACGCGAGGAAGCTGACCTTGTCGTCGCCCGCCCACGGAACGGGGAAGTGGATCGGCTGCGTCGGCCCGGCGAGGATGTCGAAGAACGCCAGCCGGCCCCCCGGCGGGATGACGCGGCGCATCTCGCTGTAGAACCGCGGCTTGTCCTCGATGTTCATCGAGACGTGCTGGGTCCACGCCACCGAGAACTCGCCGTCGACGAACGGCATGTCGAGCGCGTCGCCGCACCGGACATCGATCTGGTCGTCGAGCCCGACCCGCCGCGTTGAGCTCTCGAGCGACGTCGCAGAACTCCTCGGTGAGGTCGATGCCGGTGACGAGGCAGCCGTAGTTGCGAGCCAGCAGGCGCGCCGGGCCACCGATGCCGCAGCCGACGTCGAGGACGCTGTCGGTCTTCGAGAGCTCGGCGGCCTCCGCCAACGCGATGGTGGCATCGCGACCGAATGTGTGGAACTCCTCGACCGCGGCCAGCGCGTCGGCTTCGAGATGTTCGGGATCGTGTCCGGACTCGGTGAGCCCCTCGTCGATCAGTTCCATCAGGTTGCCGCGGCTGTAGTGCATCTCGACGGGGTCCGTCCTCACGGCGCGGGACGTTACGGCACGATCCCTCGCGGGGCGGCTGAATATCTGCGTCCCGAGAACCCAAACGACGTCGCTGAGATCGCGGAAATCGCCTTGTGAGGAGCCACCGTCGCGTACCATCCGCCGATGCTCTGGGCGTACGGTCATGTACGTTCCCATCGGTTGCGCCGGCCGCTCACCGATGGGAGCCAGCATGACTGTTCCGTCATGTACGTTCCCATCGGTTGCGGGCATCCGCAGGCCCGGCGCATTGGCCTGCAACGCGTTCTTCCAGAGCAAGCAACTGTGATCTCAGACGCGATCGAGGGCCTGTTCGAGATCGGCGACGAGGTCGCTGCTCGACTCGATGCCGACCGAGAGGCGCACGAGGTTGTCCGACACCTCGAGCGGCGACCCTGCCGCCGACGCGTGAGTCATCACGCCGGGATGCTCGATCAGGCTCTCGACGGCGCCGAGTGACTCGGCGAGCGTGAACACGGCGGTGGAGGCGGCGACCCGCTTCGCCGCCTCGGCCCCGGCGGCGACGGTGAAGCTCACCATGCCGCCGAAGTCCGACATCTGCTTCGCCGCGGCGGCGTGGCCGGGATGGTCGGGTAGCTGCGGGTAGTAGACCCGCTCGACGGCCGGGTGCCGGACGAGCAGGTCGACCACGGCCCGAGCGTTCGAGCAGTGCCGGTCCATGCGGACGCCGAGCGTCTTGACCCCGCGCAGCACGAGGTAGCAGTCGAACGGCGCCGGCACCGCTCCGGCCGCGTTCTGCATGAAGCGCAGTTGCTCGGCGACCGAGTCGTCGTTGACCGCGAGAAACCCGCCGACGACATCGCTGTGCCCGCCGAGGTACTTCGTGGCCGAGTGCACCACGACGTCCGCACCGAGGGTGAGCGGCTGCTGGAGGTACGGCGTCGCGAACGTGTTGTCGACCACCACCTGCGCGCCGCGCGAATGGGCCAGCGTGGCGATCGCCTCGATGTCGATGCAGGTGAGCAGCGGGTTGGTCGGGGTCTCCAACCAGACCAGCTTCGTGTCGTCCGGCCACGATGCGGCGAGCGCGTCGGCGTCGGTGAGGTCGACCGCCGACCAGTCGACGCCGAGCGGACCCCAGACCCTTGCGATCAGCCGGTACGTGCCCCCGTAGGCGTCGTCGCCGAGCAGAACGCGGCCTCCACCGCCGACCAGACACCGCAGCACGGTGTCCTCGGCGGCGAGCCCGCTGGCGAACGCGAGACCGTGGTCGGCCCGCTCCAGCGACGCGACGCACGCCTCCAGCGCGGTCCGGGTCGGGTTGCCCGACCGGGAGTACTCGTAGCCGCGGTGGACACCGACCGCCTCCTGGGCGAACGTCGTCGCCAACGACAACGGCACCACGACGGCGCCCGTGGTCGGGTCGGGATTCTGTCCGGCGTGGATTGCCCTCGTCTCGAAGCCGTACCCGCTCGCCGCCATGTCATCGATTGGACGGTCACCCACCGGACGCGTCCCCCGAGACCGCCTCCGTCGCGGCTGCTTCGAAGGCGGCTGCTTCGTAGTAGGAGAGGATGTCGGTGCGGGTGAGCACGGCCAGCGGGCGGCCGCCGGACAGGACGAGCAGCGCCGGCGAGTGCTCCAACATCTGCACGGCGCGCTTGATCGTCTGGCCGACGCCGATCGTCGGCAGCTTCGGTCCCATCACCCGCTCGACGGGCATGTTCATCACCGACGGGTCGCGCGAGATCGCCTCCATCAGCGCCAGCTCGTCGACCGCCCCGGAGACCTCGGCGTTGGCGAACGGGGGGGTGTTCTTGCACACCGGGAGTTGACTGATGTCGTTGGCCTTGAGGACGTCGATCGCGTCGCGCACGGTCTGCCCCGGGTTCACGTAGAGCAGCTCGTCCGTGAGGCCGCGCGTCTCGAGCACCGCACCGACGCAGTCGTCGCACTCGCGCACGAAGCCGAAGTTCGCCATCCACTCGTCGTCGAACACACGGGACAGGTAGCCGCGGCCGGAGTCCGGGTTCAACACGACGACGATGTCGTCGGGTCCGGCTCGCCTCGCAACCTGGATCGCGGCCGCGGCGGCCATCCCGCCGGACCCCCCGATCAGGATGCCCTCGGCCTGCGACACTCGCCGGGCCGTGAGGAAGCTCTCCTCATCGGTGATCGCGATGATCTCGTCGTACAACTCGGGTTGCCACGCGGCAGGGAAGAAGTCCTCGCCGACACCCTCGACGAGATACGGGCGTCCCGATCCGCCGGAGAACACGGAGCCTTCGGGATCGGCGGCGACGATCCTGATGTCCGGGTTCATCGACTTGAGGTAGCGAGCCGTGCCGGTGATCGATCCACAGGTGCCGGCGCCGGCGACGAAGTGGGTGATCCGCCCGGCGGTCTGCCGCCACAGCTCGGGGCCGGTCGTCAGCTCGTGGGACTTCGGGTTCGCCGGGTTGGCGTACTGGTTCGGCCGGAACGCCTTCAGCTCGTCGGTGAGGCGGGCGGCGACCGAGTAGTAGCTCTCGGGATCGTCGGGCTCGACCGCCACCGGACAAACCACGACCTCGGCGCCGTACGCCTTGAGCAGCGAGATCTTCTCGGGTGCGACCTTGTCGGTCATCACGAACACGCAGCGGTAGCCGCGCTGCGCAGCAACGACCGCCAGTCCGACACCGGTGTTGCCGCTCGTCGGCTCGACGATCGTGCCGCCGGGCTCGAGCAGCCCGTCGCGCTCGGCCTGCAGGACCATCTCCAACGCCGGGCGATCCTTCGAGGAGCCGCCGGGGTTCGTCGTCTCCATCTTCATCGCCAGGATCGATGGCAGCGCCTCGATCTCGCTGACCCGCTTGAGCCGGACGAGCGGCGTGTTGCCGATGAGGTCGATCACCGAGTCGGCGATCTCGGTGCCTTCGAGGCGACGATCAGCCATGAAACGGATCGTACCCAGGGAGAAGTCTGACTCCAGGCAGCGGTCAACCGCTGCGAGGGGTCAGACTTCCCACCCGCGCGCGTGCCCACCGCATCGTGAGCGCGACGAAGAACGCGATCACTGCGGACATCGCCATCGTCGCCCCGGCCGCGGTGTCGCTGTGGTAGCTGACGAGCAGCCCGACGATGCCGGCCGCCGCGCCGATGGCGACCGCGCCGGCCATGACGTACGGGACGCGGCTGGCGAACAGCGTGGCGGTCGCCGGGGGAGCAACGAGGAATGCGAACACCAGCAGGTTCCCGACCGTCGAGAACGACGAGACGATCGCGATCGCGATGAGCACGAGCAGCCCGATGTGGGCGAGGCGCGGGCGCAGTCCGAGCATCGACGCCTGCCGTTCGTCGAACGTGCTCACCAGGAACGCCCGGTAGAACACCACAACGCCAGCGACCGTGACGCTCGTGGCGATCAGCTGGCGCACCAGATCACCGGAGTCGACCCCGGTGATCGACCCGAACAGGAAGCGGTTCAGGTCGCCGGTGTACGTGCTCCGCTGGCTGCTCATGATGACCACCGCGAGGCTCAGGAATCCGACGAACAGGATCCCGATCGACGTGTCGTCGGGGAGCGGTGACGCGGCGCGCACCACGTTGATCCCGCCGACCATGGCCAGCGCGGCGAGGAACGCACCGACGGTCGTGTTGTGCCCGAGGACGAATGCGATCGCGATGCCCGGGAGCACGCCGTGGGCCAGCGCGTCACCGAGGAAGCTCATGCCGCGCAGGACGACCCATGTGCCGACCAGGGACGTGCACAACACGGTGAGGAGCACGGCGGCGAGCGCGTTGCGCATGCCCGAGCTGTCGGTGAACGGCTCGATCCACCATGCCCACGGATCGGTGATGAACGTCACGCTGCGATGTCTACTGGTCGCCGGCCAGCGCTGAGGCGATGGCGTCGGCGTCGAACAGCATCATCTCGGCGTACGTCTCGGCCCCCGAGCCTTCCTCGCCGAGCGAGTCGGAGTAGAGCGTGACCACCTCGACGCCGAGCCGGTCGCCGAGGGCGGTCGCGTCGTCGGTCGACTCGAGGGCTTCGGCGAAGATCGCCGGCACGCCGGCTTCCTCGATCTCGTCAGCGAGGTCGTCGAGCTCCGACGGGGATGCCTCGACGAGCGTCGACGACGAGGGAAGCACGCTGCCGATGACCTCGAAGCCGTAGCGGTCGGCGAAGTAGCCGAGGTTGTCGTGGTTCGTGACGAGCAGGCGGCGCTCCTCGGGCACCGTGCCGAGCCGCTCGGCGATCGCGGCGTCGAGCTCGACCAGTTCGGCGGCCACCTGCTCGACACAGGCCGCGATCTCGGCGCGGTCAGCGCCGGCGCCGACCAGTGGCGTCGCCGAGCGCGGGGAGCGCCTCGACGATCAGCGTCGGGTCGAACCAGATGTGCGGATCGTCGCCCTCGTGGGAGTGCTCGTCGCCCTCGTCCGCGGCGTCCTCGCTGCTCGTCGCGTGCCCGGCCGCCCATCGGGCGCGTCGTGACGTGGGCGGCCACCTCGAACACGGGCGTGCCGTCATCGGCGACCGAGTCGAGCGTGTCGTGGAGCTGGGCCTCGAGTCCCGCGCCGTTGGCGACGACGAGTGCCGCACCCGCCAACGTGTCGCGGTCCTGCATCGACGGCTCGTAGGCGTGCGGATCCCCGCCCACCGGGATCAGGGTCTGCACGTCCAGGCTGTCCTCGCAGTCGACCCGATCGACGATGTCGGCCCAGATCGACATCGTGGCCACGACGACCGGCCGGTCGTCCTCGCCGGTCGGGCTGGCGACTGCGGACGCACCGCCCGCCAGCAGACCGACCGCCATTCCGAGATTGAGAAGCATTCTCAAATGATAGATTCCGGGTGGACCCATGGACAACGTCGCTCCCGCACCCGCCGGTTCGACTGGCGCGACCGTGACCGCCACCGACGTGTGCGTCCACTACGGATCAACCGTCGCGCTGGCGCCGAGCTCGTTGTCGATCCCGGCCGGCCAGTCGGTGTCGCTCGTCGGTCCCAACGGCAGCGGCAAGAGCACGCTCCTGCTCGTGCTCGCGGGTCTGCTCGCGCCGACGTCGGGCGAGGTGGTGCGCAGACCCGATCTCCGCGTGTCGTTCGTCGCCCAGCACCAGGCGCAGCACCGCTGGATCCCGCTCAGCGTCGGCGAGGTGCTCCGAATGGGCAGGTACGGGGCGCGCGGCCTGCTCGGTCGGCTGCGCGCCGACGATCGGGCGGCGATCGACGCGGCAGCGGAACGGATGGACGTGGCGCGCTTGATGCGCAAGCCGTTCGGCGACCTGTCCGGGGGCCAGAAGCAGCGCGTCCTCGTCGCCCAGGCGCTGACCGCGGAGCCCGATCTGCTCCTGCTCGACGAGCCGATCACCGGGCTCGACCTCACGTCGCAGCAGCGGATCCTCGACCTCATCTCGGACGAGACCGCGTCCGGGACGAGCGTCGTGCTGTCGACGCACCACCTCGGCGAGGCCCGCCACACCGACCGGGTGCTGCTGCTCGCCGGCTGCGTGATGGCCGACGGCACACCGGACGACGTGCTCAAGCCGCCGCTCCTCGCCGAGGCGTTCGGCAACCGCATGGTCCGCACCGACTCCGGCGCCATGGTCATCGACGACCACGGGCACGACCACCACGCCGGTGTCGACGCCAGCGACCTCATCCCGCAGCACCGTCACGACCACATCCACCACGAACACCAGGGCCATCCGCACTAGCCCGTTGTGTGTCGAGGATGCTCTCGGTCCGCATCTTCCGTCATTGTCGGGCATGATTGCGGACCAAGACGAGAAACCTTCACGACAGAAATGGGACACCACATGGCCGACAAGTCGCCACGCCAACATCAATCGAAGAAGGCCGGCAAGACGCTGAAGGAGAAGCGGGCCGAGAAGAAGGCGAAGCAGGCCACCTCCAAGCCGCTGCTCTCCTGACGAACGTCGCCGGTGTGCTGGCGGCGAGGCTCGAGTGGAACCTTTGTGTCGAGCGAGCGCCGCCCAAGCGGGCGCTTTCAGTCGACACAAAGACAACGGCGAAGCGCACCCGCGGTCACTGACACGTCGATGTCCACCGTGCGAATCGCGTCGACGAGGAACACGATCGATAGGACCGCGAAGACGCCGGCGGCGATGCGGTGGAGGGTCCGCACCGGGATGACGCGAAGCAGCGTGCGGCCGGCGACGACCCCGATCGCGGCGACCGTGATCATCGCCGACGCGCGGCGCCGGCGAAGACCGACACGGCGTGCCCCTTGGCAGCCAGGCTCGCCGTGGCGATCTGGGTGAGATCGCCCCATTCGGCGATGAACACGATGCCGAAGACGGTCGCGACGATGCGGTGAGCAGGCATCGTCCCGACCCGCCTCGCGGTCGGGTTGTCCCGCCGAGGGAGGTCCTCGGCGATCACGTCGTGCTCATCCGGCTCGTCGTCCCGTGACCGCCAGAGCACGATCGCACCGATCAGGAAGAGGCCGGCCACGGTGACGCGGACCGGCCGCTGGGGGAGCAGCGACAGGAGCCGTCCGGCCGCGGTCGCGATCGCCATCTGCGTCGTCAGCGCGGCCGCCGCACCGGCCCACACCGCAAGAGGCCGTCGGAATCTGGCGGAGAGCACGATCGTCGCCAGCATCGTCTTGTCGGGCAGCTCGGCGAGAAAGACCGTGGCGAACGCGGTCGCCAGCGTCGCCACGTGCACGCCCGCGAGTGTTCCAGACCGACGCATCGGGGTCTGACTGACACACCCATTCGTTAACGTCGATCACGATGGGGAGTGGGACCGGTGAGCACGTCTGGGCGATCGAGCAGGTCGTCGCGCTCGCCCACACATCGGCTCGCTTCGGGGCGGGCGAGTCGTTGGCGGTGCCGTCGCGGTGGTCGCACACGGGAACCGGGCGACCGGGCGCTGTGGGGGCGCTACCACGGGTCGGGCGCCGAACCGTACGAGGTCGCCATCGATCACGTGCACGTGCGCTACCGCTGCACCTGCCCGAGCCGGGTGCTGCCCTGCAAGCACGTCGATCGGGCTGCTCGTGATGTGGATCCGCGGCAACGTCGCCGACGTCGGCGAGCCCTCGGCCATTGCATCGTGGATCGACCGCGAGGACCGCCGGTCTGTCGATGACGAGCCTGGCCCGGGCTCGTCCGCCGTTGGCCACGAAGACGGTACCGCAGCCGGCGAGCGGCGACACCGACACGCCGGCGCCCTGGCCCGAAGCCGGACGTCGAACCCGACGGGTCCCGGAACGAACGCATCGAGCGACTCGTCGGCGGCCTCGTCGAGCTCGACCGCTGGCTCGAGGATCGCCTCGGAGTCGGGTTGTCCGACCCGAGCGTCGCTCGCTTCGCCACCTGGGACGAGTTGGCGAACCGGCTCGTCGACGCCCGGGCCGGCTCGCTGGCCAACCGGGTGCGCCGTTTCGCCGGCCGGGTCGGTTCGTCGCCCGACTGGCACGAGCACGTGCTCGCCGAGATGGGCATCCTCCACCTCATCGCCCAGGCCGGCCAACGGGTGCCGAGCCTGCCCCGCGACCTCGGCGACGCCGTCGCCGTCGACCTGCGGGTGGCAGGTGCGCAAGGCCGACGTCGCCGCCTTCGGCACCGGAGACCGATCGCTGGCTCGTCGCCGGTCGCAGCGACACCCGCGAGGACCTCGTCGAGGTGCGGCGGCTGCTCCGGTCTCGCGGGGCCGCCGGTACGCGTCGCAGGGAACGTGGGCGATGGTGCTCTCCTTCGCCGCCTACCGGCAGTCGCTCGACACGTCGCTCGACGTCGGCGTCGGTCCTCCACGCCGACGTCCACCGCTACCCGGGCTCCGCGCAGCGAGCTCTGGTCGGCGACGTGCACGAGGTCGCCGGCGCCGGCGCCGCCGCCTCGGCGGCGGCCGTTGCCACCACGGTCGCGGGGGCGTGCTGCCGAGATCGGCCGCGTCCTCGCCGCCGAGCCGTGGCTCGACCGCGTCCCGGCCACGCTGACCGCCACGCCCACCGATCGGCGATGGCGGCTGGGTGCTCAGCGACCACACCGGCTCGCTCGCCATCGCTCCCGAGGCGGCCATCCGTGGCGACACGTCGCCGCGCTGCTCGCGGCGTCGGCAGGCGAGCCCGTGACGCTCACCGTCGAGTGGACCGCCTCCGGGGTCGTGCCACTCACGGTGTTCCTCGACGACCGCACGCTCGACATCGGACCCCGCGCCGACCTGTCCTTCGTGAGCGCCGCATGAGCGACGCCACCGACACGTGGAACGAGCTGGTCACCGTCGGGCTCCTCGGCACCGACCGCCGTGAGCGCGCCCGACGCTGCCCGACGGACCCGTTGCCGACGTCGTCGCCGACGCCCTGCCGCCCACGCCGCAGGCACGACTTCTCGCGTCGGTGTCGGCGATGGTCGTCGCCCGGCGCTGCGGCGCGCGGCCGCTCGCGCGCCCGTGCCCCGCTGATGGCGCCGCCGCAGGATCCGCGCCCGATGCTGCCCGTCGCCGCCGCTCGGCGATGGCACGCCATCGTCGTCGAACTGGCCGGTCCTCGAGCCGGAGTGGCTGGCGGCCGCGACCGCCTACGGCTGGAAGCCGTCTCCTGATGTGCTGGTCGGGATGCTCCGCCGTCACCGCCGCAGCGCCACGCGTGTCGGCCGCGGTGGTGGCCTTCGGTGGCCCGGTCGCGCCGTGGTTGATCGATCATCGCCCAGATCTCGCGCCGTTCCTTCGAAGCCGGCACCGACCACCGAACCACGGGTCCTGCCCGTGCCGGCCGAGCTCGAGCCGCTGCTCGACGGTCGCCGCCGAGACGATCGCCCTGGCCATCGTCGACGGGCTGACGCACGGCCTGTACAAGTGGTCGCACCGCGCCGTGCTGATCAACACCGCCGCCCGAGTGCGGCGCTCGTCGCTCGACGAGCTCATCGCGATCGTCGGGCTGGCCCGGGACCGGGCCGAGCGTCGACGGACACGAGGCGCGGCCGACCTGGCGCGCCGCTCTCGCTGTGGGAGTCGCTGCTCGAGCTCGCCGCCGCCCGGCGCGACATGCTCGAAGAACTGGAGCCCCGTCCATGACCCCTGCCGACCACCTGCGGCCGGCGGCAACGGTGCTGCGGCCGCACGCCGAGGCGCATGTACGCGCCGAGCTCGAAGCGCTCGCCAAGGCCGACGATCGGCCACGGCCGCCGAACTGGGAGCTGTCGCCGTGGGCGGTGGTCCGCTACCTGATCGGTGGCCGGCTCGACGACGGCGCCGAGATCGTGCCGAAGTACATCGGCCAACGCCGCCTCATCGAGATCGCCGTCGCCACCCTGGCCACCGACCGGGCGTTGCTGCTGCTCGGCGTTCCTGGTACGGCGAAGACGTGGGTGAGCGAGCACCTCGCCGCGGCGATCAGCGGCGACTCCACGCTGCTCGTGCAAGGCACCGCCGGGACGACGGAGGAATCGTTGCGCTACGGCTGGAACTACGCGCGGTTGCTGTCGGAAGGCCCGAGCGAAGCGGCGCTGGTTCCCAGCCCCGTGTACCGGGCGATGCGCTCCGGCCGGCTCGTCCGGGTCGAGGAGATCACGCGCATGCCGTCGGAGGTCCAGGACGCGCTGGTCACGGTGCTCTCCGAGAAGGTGCTGCCCGTGCCGGAGCTCGACACCGAGGTCGCAGCGGTCAGCGGGTTCAACCTCATCGCCACCGCCAACAACCGCGACCGCGGCATCAACGAGATGTCGAGCGCCCTCCGCCGCCGGTTCAACACCGTGGTCCTGCCGCTCCCGGCCGACCGCCGCCGAGGAGATGGCGATCGTCGCCCAGCGGGTCAACGAGCTTGGTGCCGCGCTTGCGCTCCCGCCGGTGGCGAGCGCGTCCGACGAGATCACCCGCGTCGTCACGATCTTCCGCGAGCTGCGCGAAGGGCGCACCACCGACGGTCGCACGAGTCTGAAGGTGCCGACGGGCACGCTCTCGACGGCGGAGGCGATCTCGGTCATCACCAACGGGCTCGCCCTGGCGACCCATTTCGGCGACGGGCGGCTCGGCGCCGCCGACCTCGCGGCCGGCATCGTCGGCGCCGTCGTCAGGGACCCGGTGCAGGACGAAGTGGCGTGGCGCGAGTACCTCGAGGGGGTGGTGCGTGACCGCGAGGGCTGGGGCGATTTCTACGCGGCCTGCCGCGACCTCGGCTGAAGCCGGTCGAGTGCCCACTGCGGCGCGACCGCACGAACGGCTGCACCTGTTCGGGATCCGGCATCACGGGCCGGGGTCGGCGCGCTCACTGGTCACTGCACTCGACGAGCTCGGCCCCGACGCCGTGCTGGTCGAGCTCCCTGCCGACACCGAGCCGCTGCTGCGCTGGGTGGTCGACGACGGGCTGGTGCCGCCGGTCGCCCTGCTCGGCTACCTCCCGGCCGACGTGTCCCGGGCGGCGTTCTGGCCGCTCGCCGAGTTCAGCCCGGAGTGGCAGGCGATCCGCTGGGCGTACCGGCACGGAATCGCGCCGGTGCCGATCGACATCCCCGATGAGCTGGTCGTTGCGGCGGGAGCCGCTCGACGATCCGGCCGACGAGTTCACGGCCGACCCGCTCGAGGCGCTCGCGCTGGCGGCGGGGGAGCCGGATCCCGAGCGATGGTGGGAGGACGTGGTCGAACACCGCGGCGACGGCGCGCCGGCGTTCGCGGCTGTCGCCGAGGCGATGGCGGCGGTGCGGGCACGCGCGCCGACGGCAGCGCCACGCGCCGAGGCGCGTCAGGGAATCCCACATGCGCAGGGCGATACGCGCCGCCGCTCGCCGAGGGTGGCGGCGTCGCGGTCGTGTGCGGTGCTTGGCACGTGCCCGCGCTCGACCCGTGGCCGCACGACGGCGGCCGCCGACGCGGCATCGCTGCGGGGTGCCGGCCGCGGCACGCGAAGACAGCGGTGACGTGGGTGCCATGGAGCGATCACCGCCTGCAGCGTCGCTCGGGGTACGCAGCCGGGGTCAGCCATCCGGGCTGGTACCGGCACGTGTTCCGGCACCCGGGCCGGCGGGGTCGCCAGCTTCTTCGTCGACGCCGCCGCGGCGCTGCGCGCCGAGGGTCTCGCGGCATCCCCCGACCACCTCATCGGGGCGTCCCGCCTCGCCGACGCGCTGGCCGGCGCTCCGCGATCGGCCGCGGGCCGGCCTGGGCGAGGTGCTCGACGCCGCCGGCGCGGTGATGGCAACTGTCGTTCAACCCCGCGGCACCGGAGCCGGTGCCCTCGATCATCGACGGCCTCACGGTCGGCGATGCGATCGGGGAGGTTCCGCCGGGCGGCGCCGCAGGTCCCGCTCGCCCGCGACGTCGCGGCCGCGCAGCGGCCGCGCGACTCACCGCCGAAGTCCGACCGGGTCGTCGTCGAGCTCGACCTGCGCACCGCGAACGGGCTGCGGCGTTCCCACCTCTTGCATCGGCTCGACATCCTCGGCGTCGACTGGGGGCTGCCGGAGGAAGGGCGGCGGCGCCCGCAGCACGTTCAGGGAGACGTGGTCGTTGCAGTGGGATCCGGCGATGGCGGTCCGGCTCGTCGAGTGCGCCAGCTACGGCACCACGCTCGTCGGCGCGGCCTCGGCGATGGTGGAGGAGAAGGCGCTGGCGGCCACCCGGCTTCCGAGGCGGCCGCGCTCGTGCAGTCGGCCCTGCTCGCCGATCTCCCCGACGCCGTCGGCGCGTGCGCCACCGCGCTCGGCGATCTGGCGGCGCAGGCGGCGGACGTCGCCGACCTCATCGACGCGCTCGTCCGCTCGCTCGGGCCCTCCGCTACGGCGACGTTCGGGGATCCGATTCGCCGTCGCTGTCACGGTCGTCGACGAGATCGTCGTGCGCGTCATCGCCGGGCTCGATCGCGCGTCACGGCAACTCGACGACGACGCCGCCGCGGCCATGATCGAGCGCCTGAGCGGGCTGCAGGGTGCGCTGGCGATGCTCGATCATCCCGCCCGGGTACGTGACTTTCCTGAGGTGCTCGCCGGGTTGGCCGACGGGCGGCGGATTCACGGGCTCGTCCGCGGCCGCACGACCAGGTTGCTCCACGACGGTGGCACGTGGACCGCCGACGACATCTCTGCAGCGGGTTGGTCGAGCGCTCACGCCAGGCACTCCGGCGAACGACGGCGCCCGGTTCGTCGAGGGGTTCCTGGCCGGCAGCGGCACGGTGCTGGTCCACGACGCCGAGCTGCTGGCGATCGTCGACGAGTGGATCTCGGCGATGTCGGGCGACACGTTCATCGACGCCGTGGCGCTCCTGCGGCGGACGTTCGGGGCGTTCGAGCCCGCCGAGCGGCGCCAGCTCGGTCTGCTCGTCACCGGTCGCCGGCGCGAGCACGTCACGACGGCCGGGGACGACCTCGACGAGGAGCGGGTGCTCGCCGGCCTCGCCACCGTGCGGGCGATGCTCGGCCTGCCGGCGAGCTGCGGGACGGGAAGCGGGGTGACGCGATGAGCTCGTCGCCGAGGTGTCGGAGCAGGAGCGGATCCGCCGCTGGCGGCTCGTGCTCGGTGGTGGTGACGGTGACGGCACCGGCGCGCCGCTGAACGCGACGACTCGCGGATCGACGTCGCGCTGGGCAGCCTCTACGACGCCGGCGACGCGAAGGCTCGCGGTGCGGGATCACGTCGGGTCGGCGGGCTCGGACGTTCGGCTCCTTCGGTGGCGAGATGGCTCGGCGACATCCGCCGCTACTTCCCGGTGCCCGTGGTGCAGGTGCTCCAGCGTGACGCCGTCGAGCGGCTCGATCTCACCCAGCTGCTGCTGGAACCGGAGCTCCTGTCGGAGCTCGAGCCCGATGTGCACCTCGTGGGCGTGCTCGTCGAGCTCAACAAGGTGCTCCCCGAGGCCACCAAGGCGACGGCGCGCGAGGTCATCGCCAAGGTGCTCGACCGGCTGCAGGACGCAGTTCGCCGACCGCACCCGGTCAGCGGTGACCGGAGCGCTGGCCAGGGCCGCCCGCACCCGCCGGCCGCGGCCGAGCGACATCGACTGGCCGCGCACGATCAGGGCAAACCTGCGCCACTGGGTCCCGGCGACGCGAACGGTCGTTCCCGAGCGGCTCGTCGGCTACGGCCGCCGCAGCCCGGCCCTTGCGAAGGACGTCGTGATCGCGCTGGACCAGAGCGGGTCGATGGCCGACAGCATCGTGCACGCGTCGCTGTTCGCCTGCCTGCTGGCCCGGATGCCGGCCCTGCGCACGTCGCTGGTCGCGTTCGACACCGCAGCCGCCGACCTGTCCGAGCTCGCTCGACGATCCGGTCGACGTGCTGTTCGGGGTGCAGCTCGGCGGCGGCACCGACATCGCCAACGCGCTCGCCGCTTGCCAGCGGTTGATCACCCGCCCCCGGGAGACCGTGCTGCTGCTGATCAGCGACCTGTTCGAGGGCGGCGACATCGACCTGCTGCGGACCCGGGTCGACCAGCTCGTGCGGTCCGGCGTCACGGTGGTCGTGCTGCTCGCCCTGTCCGACGAGGGCGCGCCGGTCGCCAACCACAACGAGGCCGCGGTCCTCGCCGGACTCGGCGCCTACGTCACCACGTGCACCCCCAACGAGTTCCCTGAGCTGCTCACGT
The DNA here is from genome assembly GCA_963764455.1 of Ilumatobacteraceae bacterium. Lineage (GTDB taxonomy): Bacteria > Actinomycetota > Acidimicrobiia > Acidimicrobiales > Ilumatobacteraceae > Desertimonas. The sequence goes on along the minus strand of CAVXSN010000016.1, from coordinate 31,486 downwards.
CGGTGCTCGACGGCAGACCGCTGCCACACTCCGGTGGCAGGATGGACGCATGAGCTTCGGCAAGCAGTCCGGCCCGCCCGCGTCGGCCAAGCAGATGCAGTACCTGCTGTCGCTGGTGCAGAAGGAGGGCTACAGCGACTTCCGCGAGGCCCGCCATCCGCTCGCGCTCACGCAACGCCAGGCCGGCGGCAAGTTCACGATCGGCGAGGCGTCGGCGCTGATCGACCGCCTGGTCAACGGCGAGTCAACCGACCACCAGGAAGCGCTCGACCTGTCCGGCCTGGCACCGGAGCGCGACACCGACGACCGCGCCGACGTGCTCCGCGGCATCCCCGCCGATCTCCTCGCCGCCGAGCTCGAGGGTCGCGGTTGGACGGTGAAGCCGCCCTGACCAGCCGAAGTCCGACCCCTCGCCGCACTAGGAGGGTGCCGGCAACGCTTGCGCCGGCGTGGGGGGCCTGAGGGTGGCGCTCCGCGATCCTCCTCGGTCTGGTCGGATCCGGCTTGGGACTCGAGTGGATAGGGGCGGGTGCGGCCGTGTCAGCGGTCACGGTTGGTGGCTCTGGGGAGTGGGTACCGCTGTCCGTGGCCACGATCTGCCCAGCGGCGGCCAACGAAGATCATCGACGCCCGCGAAGGCAAGCCAGAAGCCGGCGTTCGAAGAAGCGGCGGTCCGGTGTTATCCCCGCCATATTTCGGATACCCACCGGTGTGGGCGTTCCGGGGTGCGGTTGAGTCCTCGCCAGGACCCTTGAGCATTCAGCCCGACCGCCAGTTGATCACCGGCGGCTTGACGCGGGCGCAGCGGGGCCCGCCGCGTTCGTCGGTCAGTGAGAGCGATGCGACGAGCACACCGTCGTCGTGCGCTTCAGCGGCGAGCATCTCGGGGTCGATATCCCCGATCATCAGCTTGGTTCGGCGGAACATGGTGAACGAGTCGCCCGCACCGACGTTGCCCCACGTGAGGTACAGGAACCGCTCGCCCTTCTTGCCGTGCATGGCCGGCCCGCGCAGGTCCACCCGGCTGTCCGCGACGACGGTGCGCACGTCGATCTCCCATTGTGCGCTGTCGGTGTCGCCTCGCACGAGGCCGATGGGCTGTTTGCCGATCTGGACGGCGACGTGCACGTTGTGCAGCGGGATGCCGTCTGACACGAACTGGGCGCCCGGCAGATCGTGACCTTCGATGACGATTCGCATCACGTCCCATTGTGGCGAAGGTCGCCCTGTCTCGTGGCCTCGCCAACCATGCATCCAGGCGGTACCGTCGCCGGTTGTCCGGCGCTGCCGACATCGCCCCGGGCCGTGCCCAATCCACTGTCCGCCGGCATCTGTGGGCCGGGCCACGGGTAGCTCAGCGTGGCGTCATCGAGCCCGAGCACCCGCGGATCGCTGATGAGAGGTCTGGGACGGGAGGCCAGAAGTCGTGCCGGTGTCGGTTCATCGAACCAAGGTTTCAGTTCAGTCAGGACTGCTACGAGGCACCTGTAGCCCATGGCCGGCTACGCCAATCAGGCAAGCCGGCGTCGAGCCAAACTTCGATTGTTCGGAGCCAATCGTCTGCTCCCTGCGCATCCCGCCAGTGCAGCTCGGCGCTCTCGTCGTGGATGTACAACATTTCGAGGAAGGCGTCGAACGACGGCGCGACGAGGCCGCCACGGTCTCGCTGATCGCCGCCAGCCCAATCTGGAAGTCCGTGGACAAACGCCCACACCTCACCAAAGTGGTCGGGGTGTAGCCTGAGATAGAGCGACGATCCGCTTCCGTCGCTGGCGATCGGCACGACGTCGCCCGGGAGGATCTCTGCGAAGTAGGCGCCGTCGAGGTGGCGCTTCTCACCAAGCACGGTGCCCCACGAGAAGTCACCCGAACGCCCGGGAGTGATGGTGTGCAGTTCGCTGAACTCGATTGGCTCGGCATTGACGGCCCCCGGAGGCAGATCGACGGCGTAAGGAAGCACGCCGCCGTTGGCAACCGCAATGAATCGGCGGTAATCCTCGGGCAACCGTGTGCCGAGTTCCTTCCGGACCCTTCGCATGTCCGAACGTGTGACGAGAACGAACGTGCCCCACAACACAAGACGCCCGAAAGTCCGGCACGTTACGGCAGCCATCACCCGGCAACGTACGGCATCACGCACGGCGACTAGACGACGACGACGTCGCAGCGAACAAGGTCACGGGCGACCCGTGGTCAGCCTGTCGAGCTCGTCGTACTTCAACCTTGACCCGCACGGTGATGCCGATCTGTGCGTGGCCTCGACCTGCGGTCACCGTCGTTCGGGCACGGTGTTGGAGCGTTCTCGAGAGGCTGGCCGCCGCTTCAGGGAGGCATGCAGACTTCGACCAAGATCGGCGTCGGCCAGATCGGACCGACACGATCAAAGCCGACACATCCGAGCAGCCTTTCCGACGGCACGTTGCCGTCGGTAACTCCGGCCAGGACATCGGCGTCACAACGATCGCGAATTTGCCTGACAGACTCGGCGAGCGCCGCCGTGGCGAGCCGGCGGCCCTTCCACGCCGGCTCCGTGATCACGTACGAGATCCACACCTCGCGGTCCCAGCTTCCCGAGCACATCGACGCCGACACCACGGTGTCATCGGCATCCACGACAGCGACACTGACCTCAGCGAGTGGCCCCGCAGCGCGCCAGTCGGCGAGCTCGACTGCACCGTCGCTGTTGCCACCAAGCTCCTCGTCGACAGTCCCTGCGTAGGCCCGCTCCATCAGCTCGGCGAGGGCAGCGTCGTCACCGTCGGTGACCGTGCGCAGACGCAGACAGTCGGGCAAGGGCCGATCGATGCTCACAACGCGCTCGAGCCGGTACAAGCTGCGCGGCGCGTGCTCATGCCGTCGACGCTAGATCGCGATCGGACCTTTGACGGCGGCGACCCGCCGATGTCGAGGCCCCGCGGTGTCGTTCGGGCGTCGCGTTCGGTATGAGGAGCGGTCCGCTCTCCGAGCGCGTAAAGAGCCGTCCCCACCTACGTACCTACCGCCGAATAGGGCGCGGCGGTTGCGGGATACGCGTGTTGTCGGAGTACCTATGGCGCCTCGCCGATGTGCCGCGCGAATCGGCGTTGAGCGACGTGGGCGCGTTCTCGCGACCCGACCGTGGCGATGTGGTGGGCGATGTGTTCGGCGTCCCTTCCCACACCACCGAGGAGGGACGAAGTCATCGATGCCAGGAAGAACCGGCCGACGAAGTACAGCCCGGGCTCAGTGGTGACGACACCGCGATGGTGTAGCGGCTCGCCGGCGTCGTCGAAGACAGGAAGGTCGATCCAGCTGAAGTCGGGCCGAAATCCCGTGCACCAGACGACGTTGCTGACTTGGAGCGATCGGCCGTCCTCGAACACCGGCTGGCCGTTGTGTGCGCCGACGGTTCTCGGCGCCCGTTCGATCCCTGCCGCCTGTAGGTCCCGTGGTTGGACGCGCTCGAGAGGGTGGCCAGTCTTGAGGAGCTTCGGCCTGGCTCGGCGGCCGACTGGTGTGTTCACGTTCATGACGCGTGATCCGACGAACCAGACGACTGGTGTGAGGATCCGGTCCCAGATGGTGTCGAGCCTCCAGGGAAGGTGACCGGTGTCCCTGCCGGACAGCCACGTTGGATGTGTGGTTGACACCTCGAGCGCTATCTCGGCACCCGAGTTGCCGGCTCCGATGACGACGACCGAGCCGGGTTGCAGCTGTGATGGGTTGCGGTACTCGCTGGAGTGGAGCTGAACGGTGGCCGGGTCGAGCTCGGCACTGAAACCGGGAAGGCGCGGGGTCGAGTAGGCCCCGGTCGCGACGACGACATGGTCAGCTTCGATGCAGCACGTCCCACAGGTGGCGATGAAGCGCTCCCCGGACTTTGAGATCGAGTCGACTCGGACGCCGGTTCGGACCGGTAGCTCGAACCGGTCGGCGTAGGCCTCCAGGTAGTCGGCGACAGCGTCCTTGGTCGGATAGCTCCATCGGGGAGCGGGGAACGGCGCGCCCGGGAGGCCCGAGTACCGGGCTTGCGTGAACAGACGCAGGGAGTCCCAGCGGCGTCGCCATGGGTCGCCGATGCGCTCGTTGGCGTCAGTGATGACGAAGGGTCGGTCTCGCTTGGCCAGGTGGTAGCCCACTGCCAGTCCTGCCTGGCCACCACCGACGATCAGGGTCTCGACACGTTCGGGGCTGCCGCTCATGATGTGGCGAGCGTGTCATGCAGCGTTTGGAGGAACATCTCCGGTTGCTCGGCCGCTGGATCGTCGGCTGCGCCGTCGATGACGTGGAGCGACCAGCCATGGCGGGCGCTCGCCGCTCGCCCGACGCGGAGCCGTACCTGTCGGTCGTGTCGCCCCCAGATCAGCGTCGTGGGCGTGGTGATGCGAGCAAGGTCGTTGGGAGCCATGCGGGCGCCGAAGTCGTGGATGAGGCGGCGGATGGCCCTGCTCTGCTCGCGGGAGTGGGAGCATTCGAGGGCGTACGCCGCCATCAGGTCCCACCGTTCGCCCATCTGGACGCGAACCTCGTCGACGTCGACCAGGCACTGTCGGAACAGGCGGTCCTGGGAGCGTTCGCTCGGCCGGATGATGAAGCGCGCCAGGGCGAGCGCGAAGCGAGGCGACGGCCGCAGGCGCGCCAACCCGAACGTGTCGACTAGCACCAGGCGGTCGATGCGATCGCCGTGCTCGAACGCGAAGCGAAGCGCGAGGCCACCGCCCAGCAGGTGACCGACGAGGACCGGTGGGGACGAGCACGTCTGCCGGACGAGGTCGTCGAGCCATGCCAGCACGCGGTCGGCGTCGAGTGGCCCGTCGGGAATGCCGGAGGCCCCGTGTCCGGGCAGGTCGGGGGCGATCACGTGGCGCGTCGCGGCGAGGCCGGGGATCACGCGCATCCAGGTGGCCGCGAACTCGCCAGCTCCGTGGAGCAGCACCATCGGCGGGCCCGCGCCGCCGTCAAGCACTGCCGTCGGGATGCCGGCCATCTCGAGCCGTCGATCGACGACAGGTGTTCCCACGAGAAGCCGATCGCGTGTGGTGGTGCTGGCGCCGAGGTGGCGATCAGATGTGGTCACGCGCTGTCTTGGTCACGGCGATAGCTCCTCCGCCCGTGGTCCGTCGATGCGTCAACCGTACGGAGCGTCGAGGCCGCGCCGCATCGGGGAGATCACCAACGTCCGGACACGACCGCGTGGGTGATTCCCCGCGGAGGCTCAGACGAGGCGATGCTGGTAGGCGTAGGCGGTGGCCGCCGTTCGGGACCCGACACCGAGCTTGGTGAAGATGTTGCTCACGTGGCGGTCAACCGTCTTCTCGCTCACACACAGCTCGCCAGCGATCGCCTTGTTTGTCACCCCGGAGGCCACCAAGCGAAGCACCTCCAGCTCGCGGTCGGTCAACCCGTGCGGATCGAGTGGCGCTCCACCCAGATCAAGTGCGTCGACTCGAGCGATGTCCGGAGCGACGCCAAGGCGCTCGAAGGCGGCGCGTGCGGCGCTCAACTCCATTCCGGCGCTGTCGTGATCGCCCAGCGCGGCGCAGGCGAGGCCCACCATCACACGCAACCGGGCGACCTCGTATGGCGCGTCGACCTGCTGCCACACCGCGATGGCGTGGCGGAGCAACCGCAGCGCCTCCGACGGGTCGCCGTTGGCTACGGCGACCGCGCCGCGGGCACCCGCCGCTATCGCACCGACCACCGGCGACTCCCAGCGAGCCGCGACCTCGTCGAGCTCGGTGCAGGCGCCCGATGCTGCATCGACATCCCCGGCGGCGAGCGCGATCTCGACATAGGCGGGCAAGAATCGAGCCCGCTCGAGAGGTTCGGTCACCTCACTCAGCCGTCGGCGGATCGCCGCGACCGCCGCGTCGTTGTCGCCGCCCGCGAGCCGAAGCAGCGCAAGGCCGGGCTGCGGATCCCAACCCAGCTCGCTCGCCTGCCGGTACGCGTCCTCAGCTGCAGCGACGTCCCCCAAGCGGCGAAGGATCTCGCCCTGCTGGTACAGCGCAGCCGCACCCGACAGCTGATCGCCGCCCTGAGCCACCCGTTCGCACGCGCGGTGTGCCTCCTCCAGGGCGTCGTGCCACTGGCCGTGCATTGCCAGCAGCTCAGCACGGTGCACGAAGCAGAAGCCGGTGAATGGAACCAAGTCAGGCTGGCCGTCGCACCACCGCGACAGTGCTGCTGTCCACTCTCGGGAACGCTGCAACGCAAAGATCTCCTGGCAAGCCTCGATCATGCTGCAATAGATCACCCCGGTGATGAACGGCGACAGCTCACCGGCACTGACCGAGACCATCGACTCGTCCAGCAACGCCAGACCGTCCGCGACTTGTCCGAGCCGCACGAGCGCCCGGCCCTGCCAGTGCAGGGAAACAGCCGTGAGGTCAGGCTCGCCGAAACGCTCACCGATCGCCCTCGCCTCCGCCGCAGTAGCGTGCACCGCCTCCCAGGAGCCAGCCATCGCGTGTTGGAACAGATCCGGCAACAGGAGGTAGCCGCGCTCCACGCAATCCGAGTCGGCGTGCTCGACGAGGCGTTCGGCCCGTGCGAACCAGCCCATTGCGGGACCGATCTCTCCACGGTTCGCGAGGACAAAGCCAAGCCGGACGGCGCAGCCAGCCGCCTGCACAGGCTCATGTGCGTCGAGACAGGCGTGATGGGCGCGCTCCAGCGCCCGAATGAAATCATCGAAACGGCCGATCAGGTATCCCGACCACGCCAGTCGCTCGAGGTCATCCACGTCGAGCGGCGTCGCCTCGTCGGCCACCGTGAACGCCTTGAAGGCATCCACCCACATGCGGCGCTCGAACGCAGTCCGACCCCGTTGCAGGTCGCCGTGTTCGTTCACCTCATACCTTCCCATGGCACCCTCGCGGCATCTCGAAACTACAACGAAAGCTCCACGTGGCGCCCTACGCAACGGCATCAGACCCCGGGCCCGTCTCGGATCGACGGATCCGGCGCAGCGGACGGCGTGCCGGCGGCGTCTTGACGAGTACGTCTATGCCGTTCGGAGCGGACTCGGATCGACATGACGCTGTCATTCGGGTGCGATGTCGGTGCGCGGTCGGCTCCATGGTGACGACGTGCGATTCTGAACAATCAGGCAGTTAGGAGTTCGCCAGACTAGTCGCGACATGCCCGGCCCGGCTGTGCGGCAGCTGTACTGCTCGCTCGGTCGGTAAATCAGGCGACCGCTCGCCAGCGATCGTGAATACTTGGCGCCAGACACCGACCACTGACAGGCAAGAGACCAGTTGAGCGTTGCATCGAAGACCCGAAGTTGGCAGAAGAGTCCCGTCGGCACGCCAGGCCCGCCGCACGGCCCTCCGGCTGCGCCATCGCTCTTCCCGATCCGCGCCTGACCTTCGTGAACGCTGGGGTGGACAGAACCTCTCTGCCGCGGACATGTGGGAGGAGCGCCCGATCGTCGGTGGTAAGGCGCCGTCATCGCATCGTGGCGCGGCGTTCGACTGGCGCTACATGGCTGCCGACGGATCAATTGGTCCAGGACCCGGCCGGCAGGCGCTGCTTCGAGAGGTCCTGCCCTTCCTGCTCTCCCACAGCCTCGAACTGAACATCCAGCAGGTCCACGACTACGTCGGCTGCACGATCTGGAAGGCGGAGCGCGCTGGCAACAATGACGGTGGCTGGAAGACACAGCCAGTCGGCCCACAGATGGGCAAGCCGTGGGCGGGATGGATCCACGTCGAAGCCGGCGAATGGGGTTGGGACGACGGCCGACCGGTCGTCGTCAAGCTCGGACTGCTGCACGATCCGGATGGATCAGGCCAGCTCACCCCGGTGCAGACCGATCTCATCGAGGGCGTGTTCGGCCTGTTTCCACTCCAGGCCGACAAGCCCGAGCTGATGATCGGGGCGGTCGGTGACTTGGTGCTGTACTTGCAGACGGTGATCTTCCACCGGTTCGGCCGAGGCATCGCCCGTGATGGACAGTTCGGCGAGAACACCAGGCGACGGGTCCATGACGTGCAGCGCTCCCACCGGCTGGCCGTCGACGGTCGAGTCGGCCCACGGACGTGGAAGGTCGTCGACCGTCTGGCCGGTTGAGAACGTCGTTGGAGTGATTCGTCACTCGGCTCACCGTTCGATGGCCGGCTGGCATCGCCGACACCCCCAATCAGACGGGTCCATCGCCGCGCTGCACGTGACCCGTGGGGCTGAACTACCGCGACACAATGCCGGGTACGGAGCCTGTGCGCGAACGATGCGCGGCTGCTCGTCGCGACCGATCGACGGAGCGATTGACTGACCTGGGCGTTGTGGTCTCGTTGGTGGTTGTGTTCCGGCGTCCGGTGCGCGCCCGTGCATGGAACCGAACGCCGGAGTGTTGGTTGTCAGCGGGCGGCGCCGGCGATGAACGTGGCGACGATGTAGGTGGCGTGACGGTCCAATGATTGGCGGCCACGGTCGTAGCGCATCGTCGTGCGCGGGTCGGCGTGACTGGCTGCTTCTTGCACGTCGCGCAACGGCACGCCGGCGTCGAAACGGCGGCGGCGGTGATGAAGGCGTGACGCAGCGTGTGTGGTCCGACCCGTTTGCCGACTCCGGCACGGCTAGCGACACGGCGCACGATCCGCCCGGCGGCGTGCCGATCGAGCCGTTCGTGGTTGGATCGAGGAGATCGGCTTCAACACGTTCGCCGACGGCCAGGTCGACTGCCCGGGCAACTCGTGGGGCGAGTGGCATCGTCACCAGCTTGCCGCCCTTGCGCAACACGGTCGGGGTGCGATGTCCTCGCTCCAACCCGAGCGCCTCGATGTTGGCGCCGACCGCCTCGGACACGCGCAGCCCGCCCAACGCCAACAGCGACACCAAGGCATGATCGCGTGGCGACGACAGATCGGCGGTGACGAGGATCGACCGGGCTCGTTGCGTCCAAGTGGGCGACGTGGGACTCGTAATCGATGCGCGGCCGGCGGACGTTCACCGCCGGGGAGTGCTCGATCACGCTTTCCTCCTCGGCGTTGCTCGGTTCGATTGGTTCGGGTGTGGCGCCCGTTTCTGGTGTGCCCGGCGTGTGTGCTGGGTACCGTGCGCCTATGAAGCGGGGTGGTCGTGTGGGGCTGGCGGCGACGTTGCTCGTGCTGTTGGGGCTGCCTGGTGGTGCTGCGTCGGCGAGCGTGGACCTCGACGAGGTAGCCAGCTCGCTTCGTCGCAACCCGGTGTACGTCGATGCGGATGCCGAGCGTGCCTTGACCGATGACGAGATCGACGAGCTGCGGTCGGTCATCCGCAGTGCCGATACGCCGATCTACATTGCTGTGCTGCCCGCGTCGGCGGCCGATCTCGCCGGTGGCGACGCGGCGGAGGTGGCCAGCCAGTTGGCCGACGCCGTTGATCGACCCGGCACGTTCGGTGTCGTCGTCGGCGACAGTTTCCGCGCCGGGAGTAGCGAGCTGGCTGCCGGCGAAGCCGGCGAGTTGGCGGCGGCGGCGCTCGAAGCCAACGGGGACGACACCGCCGCAGTGCTCGACGATTTTGTTGAACGTGTCGGTGACGCCGCGGGTTCAGCCACTGGTCGGGCGGTCCGGTGACGACGATGGCAGTGGCAGCGGCTGGGTGCTCCCGGTGGTGCTCGTCGGAGGTGCCGGTGCAGCCGGGTTGCTGGTGTGGCGGCGGAGCCGGCGACGTCGAGCGGACGCGGCCGAGCGGGCGCGGGCCGAGGCGGCCGACCGACAGCTGCTGAGGGCGGAGGTCTCGGTGCTGGCCGACGACGTGGTGCGGCTTGAACCGGAGATCCAGCTGCATCCCGACGCTCGCAACGACTTCGACGCTGCGGTCAGCCGGTACCGGGCGGCGCAGGCCGCACTGGACTACACCGACGAGCCAGTGGATTTGGTTCGGGTCGCTCGGGTTGTCGCCGAGGCCAGATACTCGATGGACCGGGCACGGGCGATCGTCGAGGGTCGCCAGCCACCCGCGCCACCGGAGGATCTGCAGCGACCGGGTGTGCACGGCGAGCCGGCCGTCACGCTCGACGCCGACCGCCAGCCGGCCTACGTCGGCTACCCCGGCGGGTTCGCCGGTGGCTGGTTCGGCGGCACCAGCGGCTTGTTCACCGGCCTTCTTCTCGGGTCGCTGCTGTCCGGCGGATTCGGCGGGTGGGGCGCCGGCGGGACGACGATCATCAACGAGGCCGACGACGGTGGAGACGGCGATTTCGGCGGCGGCGATTTCGGCGGCGGTGACTTCGGCGGCGGCGACTTCGGCGGCGGCGACTTCTGACTCTGCCTCGCCGGCGACCTAGATGACGATGTGGGTTGGAGGCGACCCCAAGATCTTCACGTTGGAGGCCAACGCTCCGACACGTCGATGCCGTTCAGTCGCGGCCCGTCGGTCGGTCAACGATGTGGTTCGGGGCGAGCGTTCTGGCGCGGTCCATTAGCACTCTTCCGGTGGCGCGTGCGACAGGTTGGGCCGATCGATCTCGGTATGCGCCCAAACATGCGGCCCCATCAGGCCAGTCGTCGTCATCATTCGCTGCTGTGGGCGTGGCGCTTGGCCAACTGGGGGGCGGATCAGGCCGGGTTCTCCGGAAGCTGTTGACACGCCCCGGCGCCGTGGTGCCCGTAGGGGAAGACCCACCGAAAGACGCTCAATCCCGGGCGCTTGCACCAGCAATCTGTCGCGCAGCCACACTCGACCGCGCCCATGCCTTCGACGAAGCGACCGATGACCGCGAACAGGAGATACGTCGACCCGGCTCCTGCCAGAAGGCGCTTCATACCCTCTGAAGGCTAAGCAATGTTCGCCGGCTCGCAAGCGGCCTCGGCCCCGACACGGCGCTCTCCGCTCCAGCTCGGCTCGTGCTTCGCACCCCGCAGTGCTTGCAGTCCGAGGTCGCCATCGACCGCGACGCCCATGCTGTTCTGGCGCGGTTGCCGCTGCCGGTTGGACGACGTTCGGTGTGATGGTTCGGCGTGCCCCCAACGGGTCTGGGGCTCACGTGACGGCCTCGATGATGCGGATGTCACGTTCGGCGCCATCGCCGAGCACAGCGAGGGCGTGTTGGTAGGCGGGGCTTTCGTAGGCGGCGACAGCGCGAGCGATGCTGTCGAATTCGATCACAATGGTGCGTTCCATCACGCCGGACTCGAACACCCTCGTGGGCATCCTCGGGCGAGGAAACGACCGCCAAACTCAGCCATCACGGGTTCTGCGAGTTCAACGTACGAGGAGAGCTTCTCGGGATCGTTCACCGAGCGGAACAGGTTGATCCAGTAGGCCGTGGCCAAATCGGAGTCCTTCGTTCGCGTTGCCGTGAGCAGTCACGGTAGCGCCCGCAGCCCGCGCCGAGCACTCCTCACCATTGCCCGACCGGGCGCACGACGAGTCAAAGTCCTGGAGTCTTCTCCCGACACGTCTATGCCGATATGTGCGCGACGTTCCGCTTCGCGCCGCGTCGTTCGGCGCTGGCGTTCGGTGGAGGCGGCGATGCGTGCCGCGAGGCGGCGATGCGGGCCGCGACGAGGTGGAGTCGGGGTGCGGCCGTTGGCGTGGTGATGTAGTGGGGCGGGCGTCGAAGCGCCGCCTCTTCGCGCTCGCAGGAGTAGGCACGATGCGTCCGCGTGCGTCGCGGCTGTGCCGCGTTGGTGGGACGCTGAGTGGCTACGGGAAGATGGCGATTGAGGCGGTGAAGCCGTGAACGGCGTTACGGCCGCCGACCGGACCGAGCTCGCCGGCGCAGAACATCCCGGCCAGTGCCGTGGTGCCGAGCAGGTCAGCGACGACGGTTGCGTCGTGGTCGGGTGTGCCGAAGAGCCGATGGCCGCGCCCGTTGCAGGTGAACACGAGCGCGCCGCGGGCGGTGCGTCCGGACAGTACGGCGTGGAGGTCGTCGTCGGCGCTCGTCGCATCGCGCACCTGGAACTGCACCGTTGAACCCACTGGAACGGTGTCGCCCACCGCCACCGCGCCCGTGGCGCGATCGACGCCGATCACGGCACGGACGAGGAAATCGCCGCGCTCGAACTCGACCTTCGTTTCGTCGATCACGACGCCACAGTGCAGGCCCCGCTCGGCCAGCTGACGCTCAGCGGGTTCGACGCGTTCGAGCGTGGCGACGAGCCGTTCGAGAGCCGATCTGCCGCCGAGTTCGGAGATGACATGGCCATCGGCACGGGTGACGACGTAGGGGCGGCCGATCGGCCGGCAACCCTGTGACACGATGGCTTGCGTGGTGACGTCGGCGGCGAGCAGCGCCCCGACCGCCCCGTCGGTATAGGACGAGCCGTCCACGAGCAGTCGGTTGCCGCCCGGACCGTTCGCCGCCGACGCCATGCCGCCCACCACTGCCAGGCCCGCATGGTCCCTCCCCAGCCGGTCCAACAACGCGTCGACCGGAAACGTGAACGGATCGGCGACGAGCAGCATCGATCCGACGCCAGCGACATCGGACGGCAACCCATTGATCTGCCACCCTTGGTCCGTGGCCTCGGCGACCAGGCGGACCGGGACCACGGGTGAGCCCAGCCGGGCGGCGAACAGCGAGACACCGGGGGTCTCTTCGACTTCGCGTCTCGGGCCGACTACCGCTACCGCAGCGGCACCCCACAACGTGATCGGACGCAGCATCGAACGGACCACGTCGGCGATGTCACCGACGGCACCGCGGTGCGGTGGGGTCACGAACAACACGGCCATGTCCGGGCCGGCGTCCGAGTCGCTCGAGGACCTCGGCGCTGACCTCCGCCGCGGCCCGCGTCGAGTCTCGATGCTCCGACAGTGCCGAGGCATAGCAGCGCCCCATCGCGGCGTCCGACTCGACCTCCACAACTAGCATGATCGTCCCGATCGGATCGGCCCGCCACAACAACGTTCGATCGCGGCCAGGTCAGTACGGCGATCGAAGATCGGTCGACGGACCACTGAATTGTTGCAGGCACAACTAAATGCTGTTCGGGCGCGGTCGTGTCGCGGTGGCCGCCGTCATTCGTTTGTCGTTCGGGCGGGCGGGTCTCCTACTGCAGATCGGCGATGCGCCTCGAGATCGACCCGAGAGCGCGCCGCGAGTGCTCGAGGATGTGACACCTCGGCGAGTCGACGCAACGTGGTTCCTCGACGTGACAACGTTCGGCTTCAGCCCAGCCGCTGGGAACATCCGGCCAACGTGCGGCGTTCTATGAGGAGCCATGCGAACCCTTCTGCTTGCTTTCCTTCAGATCTATCTCGTCGTGCTCATCGCCAGGGCGGTTCTGTCTTGGTTCCCGATCCCACCCGGCACCGCCCTCGCGACGGTGCACCGTGGACTGGTAACCGTCACCGAACCGGTGCTGGCTCCTGTCCGCCGAGTGATCCCCCGCGCTGGTGGGTTCGACCTGTCGTTGCTCGTGGTTTTCGTGGGCATCGTGATCTTGCGCGTGTTGATCGCCGGCTAGCCGGAGCCACACCCGGGTCTCACGCGCAGCGTCCTCCTACCGGCTGCGGTTAGCCGGGCGAGAACGACCTCGAGTGTGCATCCCCGCAGTGTGCCGTTAGTTACCGCCGGGATCTTTGGATTATTGTCGCCGCAAGGATATGCCGATATGGCGCGCCGCCGCGGCTCCCGGCATCGTTATTCGGTCGCGACATTCGGTGTGGTGGTGCGCGCTTGCTCTCGACGCGGGGCCGAGCCCGAGTTGCGGCCCCCGCAGTACCGACGCGTCGGCGAGTGACCGATGGCCGAACCCCCCACGAGGCCGATCAGCAGTTCTGGACGCGTGATGGGACCGGCGGGCAGATGCGGGTCAGGGTGAATGTCGCGACCGACGGGCAAGGTTGCGTGGGCCGTGGCGTGCTTGTCGCGACCGCCTGACTTTGAGTCTCGAGGGGTGTTGGCTGGCGACGGGGAGGTGGCTGGCTCCCCGGAGCGTTTCGGGTCGGTGGCCCGGTGACGTTGAGCTTCGGCGGCGTTCGCAGAGCTCACCCGGGCCGGAGAGTCGGCGGCGAGGTCGGAGTTGAGGTCAGGTCGGCGGTTCGCGCCGTTGACGCTGGCTGGTGGCTCGCCACTGGCTCGGTGAGACGCCGCGCTCGGCGTCTGAAGGCTCTGCTGAAGGCTTCCTCGGCGTCGTAGCCGACGCGTCGGGCGATGGTGAATACCGACAGCTCGGTGGTGCTCAGCAAGTCGTTGGCGAGATGCATGCGCCAGGCCGTGAGGTAGCGGATGGGTGATTGGCCGAGCACCTGCCGGAAGCGGTCGTCGAGGGAGGAGCGGGACGCCGCGACGTGGTTGGCAAGTGCAGCCACCGTCCACCGTCGGGCGGGATCCTGGTGCAGCGCGGCGAGTGCCGGCGCCAGAAGGGAGTCGTGAAGCGCGGCGATCCATCCGTGGTCGATGGCTGGTGCGGTCGCCAGGTGGGCACGCAGGACTTCGGTGAGCACAAGCTCGGGCAGCCGCGTGGCGATGGTCTTCGAGGAGCGGTTCGACGGTAGCGCCCCGTCAGCGAGCGCGTAGTCGATGCTTGCCCGCACCCACCCGGCGGCCGGACCGTCGGGCAGCCGCACGACGAACACCGGCGGAAGGGCCCGCATCGATGGATCGAACAGCGGGTCGGTCGAGTGCATGTAGCCGCACACGACCTCGGTGCGACGCCCGCCACCGCCGTGGCGCAGAACTGGTATCACGGCCCATGGCAGCGGGTCGAGGAGCGACAGAATCGATACGCACTGCGCCGCTGCCTCGCCGCCCATGGCGTAGTGATCGCCGTAGGGCATCACGATGACGTCACCGGCCGCCGCCCAATAGCGCACGGAGTCGTCGACAGCCACCCAGCACGACCCTGACGCGACGATGTGGAACAGGGTCAACCGATTGGCACCCGGCACGAGGGCGTCGGCGAGGGCGAGCGGCGTCGACTCGAACTCGAACGGCTCGGTCAGCACGGAGCGGAAGAACAGTGCACCCTCGAGGCGGAGGTGGTCGAGGGCCGAGTCAAGGGCGTCGCTCATCAGCCCAAGTTCGGTGTCGCGGCACGCGCTGTCGGTGTCCTGGTCATGGGCTTCCTTCCGGTTCGCCCCGATGATGGAGCCTCACGCTAGACACCCTCCCGAAGGAGTCCCACTGATGACTGACTTTCCTCCGCTGACCCATGTCGCCCTGACCGTGCGCGACCTGGCCGTGAGCGTTCCCTGGTACAGCGCCCTGTTCGGGGCCGAGCCGGTGCTCGACGAGGACACCGGCGCCGACTTCCACCACACCGTGTACCTGCTCGGCAACGGCACGTTGTTCGGGTTGCATGAGCACCAGCGCCCCGTCCCGGCCGGGTCCTTCAGCGAGTTCCGTGTCGGGCTTGACCACGTCGCCTTCGGCTGCGCCGACCGCGGCGAGCTCGAGAAGTGGTCGCGCCGGCTAGACGAGCTGGGCATCGTCCACGGCGACATCGACGACGCTCACTATGGGTCCGGGCTGAGCTTCCGGGATCCCGACGGCATCGCCCTCGAACTCTTCGCGCCGCCGGCCTGACAACCACGACGCGCCTGCCCGTGAGCACGGGCAGGCGCCACGATCCAACCACCAATTTCATCCGCAGGAGACCCGATGCCCCCCAACCCGTCCGCCACCCTCGACGTCGCCGCCGTCAAGGCCCGCCAGCACAACACCTGGTCGGCCGGCGACTACTCGGCGATCGGCACAACGTTGCAGCTCACCGGCGAGTTGCTCTGTGAGGCCGTCGATATCGCTGCCGGCGAACTCGTCCTCGACGTCGCCACCGGCAACGGTAACGCCGCCCTCGCCGCCACGCGGCGGCGTGGTCACAGCATCGGACTACGTCGACCAGCTCCTCGACCGCACCGGCGCCCGCGCCGACGCCGAGGGCCTGGCCATCGAGCTTAAATCGGCCGACGCCGAACTCATCCCGTTCGCCGACGCGCACGTTCTACGTCGTGCTGTCGACCTTCGGCGTGATGTTCACGCCGCAGCCAGAGGTCGCCGCGGCCGAGCTGCTGAGGGTGTGCCGCCCGGGCGGCCGCATCGGCCTCGCCAACTGGACACCCACGGGCTTCGTCGGCAAGCTCTTCACGATCCTCGGTCGGTACTCGCCGCCGCCACCCGGGCTGCGCTCACCACTCGAATGGGGCACCCCCGCACGGCTCAACGAGCTGCTCCGCCACGGCGTGTCATCGCTCACCTTCACACCGCGCTCCCACATCTTTGGATACCGCTCGGCCCGGCACTGGCTCGACGCCTTCCGAACCCGATACGGACCAGTGCTCAAAGCGTTCGCCGCCCTCGACCCAGCCAATCGCGACCAACGCGACGCCGAACTCATCGCCCTCGCCACCGCATCCGACACGTCGACAACAAACGGCGTACGAATCGCCAGCGACTACGTCGAAGTCGTCGCCGTCAAGTCCCGATGACCCGGCCGATCGCGCAGGCAGAACTCGAAGCGCCCCCGACTCGATACTCGTCGCGACAACCCGCGGGAAAGCTGGAGCTGACCATCGCGGAGATGCCGTTCGGGGCGGGTCCGACCGGGGCGAACGCCGGCGTTCTGTACTTCAGTTCGGTGCAGCTCCCGCCCGCGAACGCGTGGCCATTGGACTCCGGAAGCGATGCCCTGAAGGAAGCCACGCTTGTGCACCTACCTGCCGAATCTGTAGCGCTCGCGCCAGCGAGCAGCGCCGCGCCGGACTCGGCTCGACGTGCCATCGGGCCGGCGCTTGGAGACGCGTACCCGCGGTGTCTTCTGCGCATCTGGGCACCTGAACGATCGCGTAGGTGCCGATCTGCTTGCCGACTGTACAAGGGCATGGCTCACGTCCTGAGCGGGCGGAGGGGAGGGCCTATGGCAACGTGTTTGCGAGTCGATCGATCGTTCGCAGGATGTCGTCGACGGGAACTGGCTGGTGTCGCCGGTCGGACGGTGCGTCAAACCTGGGCAGAAACACGAGCCGGTCGACGCCGATGGACTCGTAGTCCTCGCGGATGGACCGGTCGAACGGTCCAACCGGCGTCATGGTGATCTCCAGGGGTCCCAAGTCGGCGGGCCGCTCATGTTGCGCCAGCTCGGAGGTGATGATGGTCATCGCCTCTCTGGCCCAGTCGACGGTCGTCTGGAAGCAGTACCAGCCATTCGCCTTTTCGACCGTGCGCCGCCGTGCCGGCGCGCTCTCACCTCCCATGACGATCGGAGGACCGTCACCGCGAACGGGACGCGGAAACGCATTGACGCCGTCGAGGCTCACGAACCGGCCGCTGTAGCGCGGTTGCGGCATCGTCCAGAGTGCTCGCATGGCATCGAGGTGTTCATCCATGCGCACGCCTCGTTCGGACATCTCGACGCCCATGGCGGAGAACTCGGCCTCGACATACCCAGCACCGACGCCAACGATCAGGCGGCCCTGCGAGACGTGATCGATGCTGGCGAGCTGCTTCGCGAGCGTGACGGGATGGTGAAGGGGAAGCTCGATGATCCCACTTGCGACGTTGATCGTACGAGTCTCCGCAGCGACGAGTGTCAGCGCAACGATCGTGTCAAGGAACGGCAACGTCGGTGGCATCGAGAAGGACTCGGGCTGGGGGTCAGGGAGCACGAGGTGCTCGCCGGTCCAGACGGACTCGAACCCGGCGTCTTCGGCATGCCGGGCAACCCGGATCGCATGCTCAGGATTCGAGCATGTGCCGTAGTTGATGGCAAACAGCCCGTACTTCACGAATTCGACGGTACCCGGCGAGTCATCGACGACCCGTCGACCGTCCTTCCGGTGCCGCTCGGAGCGAAGAAAGACCTCACCCGGACCGATATCGACGTGGATCACTGGGCGGTTCCAAGCGTTCAACGCAGCAAGAGTTGTTGGTGGGCCTCGGATGGTGTCAGCCAGTTGAGCCTGCGCATGCCTCGAACCCATCGACGTCACGCAGCATCACGTCGAGAACGACGACGTCGTAATCGGTCGCCGTCGCCATCCACTGCGCGTCACTGCCGCTCGCCGTGACGTCGGCCAGCGCGCCCGCACCGCGCAAGGCGCGCCGAATCGCAGCCGCCATCCGCACATCGTCCTCGACGACGAGAACCCGCATGCCCCAGTGTTGTCAAACCGACCTGAACGCGCGATGAGAAACGGGGTGAGCTCGTCAGCCGAGGCTGACGGACAGGTGCGTCAGATGGTTCAGCTCGACCACGCAGTTGACAGAGGCGATCTGGCGGCCGGGGTGGAGGCGCTGGCGGCGTTGCGGCAACGGGTCGAGGAGCTCGACGACTTGCACGTCGATACACCCGCAGCCTGGGCTGGTCGTAGCAGGCCATCGCGGAGACGCTCGGCATCACTCGTCAGTCGGTCCACGACACGCACCACGTGCGCTGGCGGCGGAGGCGGTGAGGTCTCCCCGCTCGATCGCTGCGACGAAACAGGTCACCGTGTTCGAAGCGCCGCGGGCGGAAACTCACCCCCCTCTCGGCTCCAACTATATGGGCCGCAACTGTGGACGGATCTTCGCCGAGCCTCGCGGTGCCCCGAACACGCCCATGCCGTTCTGGCGCGGTCTCCGTACGCCACTGACTGCCGTTCGGTGCTGGTGTTCGGGCGCGCCGGCGCCGCCGGCTTCCTCGATGAGTCAGGCGGGCCGAGCGTCGAACTGGATGTCGGCTGACCGCGCCGATTCGCTCGATTCGGCTCGGCCCGAGCGGCTCCGCCTCGTTCGCGAGGGCCGACGCGTGGGCTCGAGTGCCGGCTTGTCGGGCGCCAGAGATGGCGCCGGGGGATCACGGACCGGGGCTTCGTCGCTTGGAGTGCGAGACTGTGGCATCACCGACGATGACCGGGCTGCGCATGTGGCTGGCCGTGTGCGTGGCAGGAGGGGGCGTCCGATGCTGGCGACACGTTTCACGGACCTCGTTGGGTGCGAGGCGCCCGTCCAGCTCGCCGGGATGGGGGTGAGCACGATTGGGTTGGCCACAGCCGTGGCGCGGGCCGGCGGGCTGGGGACGATCAGTTCGGCATGGCTGGGAACGCCTGAGCGCGCGGGGCGCGCCATCGAGGCCATCGGCGACGTCGCCCCGGGCGCGCTGGGCGTGAACGTCCTCGTGTGCATGCCCGAACAGGTGGACTTGATCGAGATCGCCGCCGAACGAGTACGGCTCATTGATTTCTTCTGGGGTGATCCGCGGTCCGATCTGGTCGAACGGGCCCACCGCGGTGGCGCGCTGGTCTCCTGGCAGGTGGGGTCGGTGGACGAGGCCCGCCTGGCAGAGGATGCCGGTTGTGATCTGATCATCGCCCAAGGCACAGAAGCGGGCGGCCACGTGCGGGGACAGACGCCCCTGTTCGAGCTCCTCGACGACGTCTTGGACCGCGTCAGCATCCCCGTGCTGGCGTCTGGTGGCATCGGCTCCGCCCGCCGACTGGCCGCCGTCCTCGCCGCCGGAGCTTCGGGAGCTCGTGTCGGCACGCGCTTCGTATCGGCGGTGGAGACCGGAGCTCACCCCGACTATGTCAAGGCTCTCGCTGAGGCTGAGAATAATGACAGCGTTGCTACGGGCGCCTTCTCAGTCAGCTGCCCGTTGTGCCCGGCGACGCATCGGGTCCTGCGCTCAGCGCTCGAGGCCGCACACGCGTGCACCGACGAGACCGTCGGCCACATCGAGGTTCGCGGCACGCAGCTACCCGTGCCGCGGTTCTCCTTTATCCCTCCAACTACAACCACCAAAGGGCAGATCCGCGCCATGGCTCTGTACGCCGGGCGCGGCGTTGGGCACTGCCGGCATGGCCAAAGCGCCGCCGACATCCTCGGAGAACTCGTTGACGGCGCAACCAGACTGTTGACAGCGGCCGCGAGCTGACGTTGCCTCCGTGCACCCAGGACCACACCATCCTTGCCCCCGGGCCTCCTCGCCGGCTCCCGTCGTCGGCTGGCGCGATCGAGCCCATCACGAGCACACCTGCGCCTTCACCGGCGGCGCCGACGACCTGACCGCGCTCGCCACCCACCTCGGCCTGCTCGACGTCGACTTCCAGGTCGACGACCCGTCGACAAGCTCCACGAACTCGCCGCCTGCTACACCGGCGCCGTCCACGTCAACTGAAGGCGCGGTCCGGGAGTTCCAGCCGACAGATGACACCAATCACCATCGTCCCCATTCATGCCGATCTGGGCGGGTCGTTGGCCGGACCAGATCGTCGTTCGGGCGCGCCGTTCGGTGTGCGCTCGTCGGACGTCCCGAGCCGGGGCACTGCCAGAAGCTGGACGGCGATCGTCCGGTGGGGATGCTGGCTCAATGCTGCGACTGAGCGCCGCGGTGCCCGTCCGCAGCCCGGATCGCCTCGAGGAGCGCTTCCAGGGCGGAGATGTCAAGTCCGTCCTGGTCGATGGCGCGCAGGGCGGCGAGGTAGGCCTCCCGAAACCCTGCCGGCGTCACTGAACTCTTCCATTCGGCACTTCCCGGTGCCCGAGCCGCCTCGTCGTGCAACTCCAGAGTGTGCGGATACGTCGCCTCGCGAGCCTCGCCGACCAGCCGCAGGGCCTGGTATCGGTCGCGCAGGTCAGCCGACCGGGCGAGATTGCGTACACGCGATTGCAACGCCGTCATCGTCGGGATGTACTGCGTGAGCGCGTCGCGATCCGCATCGGCCAGCGTGAGGAACAGGTCACGCGACGAGTACACGGCCGCGTACGCCCGACGCACCCAGAATGAGTTCAAACGATCATCGTGTGGACGGCGCCGGAACAGGTAGTCGGCGAGGAACATGCGCTCTACCAGGGAGTCATTCTCGGCGATCGGTCGGACGGCGAACCGAACGATGTTGTCAACCTCGGCTGCGGTCATCGCTTCGATGTTGGACGTCAGCAGCCAACGTACGTGCAGGTCGGACGGTGGCCCCAGCTCGAGGAGGCGGAACGCTGGGCTGATCAGGTCCGGGGAAGACTGCTCCTGGCACAGCTCGCTCAACGTGGAGTTGTGATCACCGAGTTGTCGCAGATATCGGTCAAGCACCTCGTATCCCACGCCACCGAGTCGGTAGAGCGCAGCTGCGGCCCGGGCGATGCCGTCGCGGCGAGTCGCGTCGGCGAGTTCCCATTCGATCCACAAGAGCGTTTCGATCGGGTCGTAGTCGGCGGGATCGACCGTTTTGATCCGCCATGTGTCGTCGATTGCGTCGACCACCGAGTGCACGACGGCCGGATGCTCGGCGCGCAGGAGGCCGAGGTCGACGCGCAGGACAGCGTCATCGCGTGCGGAGATGTCGCGGTTGTCGTCGGACGCGGCAAGGATGGCCGACGCGAGTTCGTCCATCGTCCGCTCGAACTCTCGGGGCTTCAAGGTGAGACCCTTCTGGTCGGCGAGTGCGCCCCACGGTTTGACACTGTCCGGGAACAGCGGAATGACGATCGTGCCCCCGGCTCGTGCAGCCTCGATCTCAAGCGTTACCCAGCGCGACGCCGCGGCGCTTGCTGACGCATACACCACGAGGCACGAGGCGGCCGTGATGCGATCACGAAACAACTGGGGTAGACGGTCTCCGACGCGCAGTTCGCTCTCGTCGAGCCACACACGAACACCGCGGTGACCGAGCCGGCGAGCCACACGGCGCACCGTTGGCTTGTCGGCGGAGCTATGACTCAGGAAGGCATGGAATTGGGACGCGTCGATCCACAAATCCTGGCCGACCCGCCGGCGCCCCATACCACACGACTTCAGTTGTCCTGCGCGACGTGCGATGGCCGTCGACGAACGCGACAGGCTCACGCACTGGCGACCGAATCCGGAGGTATGCCAGTTCGGAGCGTGCGTGGGCGAGCGCTACGCCGACATTCGGGAGCTCCGTTCGGGGGCGCGGCCTCCAGGAGCTTCGATCGCACGCGGGACGCGCTCAGTCGTCGAGTGTGGCGGTGGCGTGCTGGTCGGTGTGCCGAACGTCACCGGCACTGTGACGGTCTCTGCAGCGGCGTCACAGCGTTGACGAGAGTGCCAGGCGGGCCGGTGTGCGGCCGCCCGTGAGTTGGTCGGCCACCTCGGTCGCCGACACCAGCGCGGTTTCCTGGGCGTCGTACGGGAACAGGTAGCCGCCGGCGAACCACAGCCCGCTGCGCCCTTGCAACCGGCGCAGGTCGGCCTGCGCCCGCATGGTGGCAGGGGTCGGCAGCATGTGCATGAAGTCCGCCACGTGCAGCACCTGCGTCGGCTGCCGCCTGCGGTGGGTCGTCCAGCTCTTCCACAGCGTCGACGCGGCGTTCGGCACGCCGCCGCCCACCACATCGGCCAGCCACATCGAGGCCTCGCAGGAGGTCGTGCCGTCGAGCTGGCAGTTCAGGAACGACCAGTGCGCCGGGTCTGTCGGGGTGTAGATCGGGTCGGTGTGCAGCGTGAGGGCAGCGTGATGGAACTCGATGCCGCGCAGCGCCGTCCGCTGGGCCTCCGACCCGGCGACGTCCTCCAGCAGGGCCAGCGTGGCCGGCCCCGACGCCGCGAACACCACGTCGTCGACGGCGAAGCTGCGCCCGTCCGCGCACCGCACGCTGAACCGACGGCTGCCACCGGGGGCGACCGCCGCGACGGTGGCGTTGGTTTCCACCTGCACCGTCGAACACTGACCGAGCATCCGGCGCATCGGCTCGATGAGACCGTCGCGCACGACGTAGTAGACGACCTGCTCGGACAGATCGTCGGGCAGCGCCTTCGCGGCGAACAACATGGCGCCCCGAGCGGACATGCCGCGGGCCTGCTCGATGTCGCCCGAGAACAGCGACGCCGCCCACGGCAGGATGATGCCTTCCCACTGCTCCTGGGTCAGACCGAGCGTTGGCAGCCAGTCGGCCAGCGTGAGCGACCAGCTCTCATCGTCGTCCTCGCGGGTCTTCGCCGCCGTGAACGTGGTCAGAAACGCCAGCAGCCCCGGCAGGTTCCAGGCCTCGGCGGTCGGCCAGGTACGGGTCGGCGTGATCGGGGCGACGAAGCGGGGCGTCGCCTCGCCAGGGCGTTCGATCGTGATCGACGCCGGGAACGCCGTCGACGGCGGTGGCGCAGCGACCTCGGGCGGGAACAGACCGAGGGTGTGGAGCAACGCGGTGTAGGTGGGATATGGCCCGGGGTGGAAGAACTGCGCCCCGAGATCGACGGCCAACGGCTGGCCGTCGATCTCGACTTCGACCGTCCGTACGTTGCCGCCGATCTGCTCCCGACTTTCGAGCAACACGACGTCCCGTTGCCCGTCGAGCAACCATGCCGTCGAGACGCCGGCCATCCCGGCGCCGATCACGGCGACTGCGGGACGCGCCGGTAGCTCTGCGCTGACCAAGGCCGGAACGGCGGCCGTGACGGCCATCGCCCGCAGAACGTCGCGCCTCGTCCAGATGCCTGCGCCGCCATCGCCGCCGGAGGTCTCCATCACCCACGCTCCCTCGTGTCCGACCGGATCGTAGGTCGCCGACCGCGAGGTCCACACACCACTACAAACGTGCCGCAATCGACGCGGCCGTCGAACGACTCGTCAGCCCGGAACACGCGCTGGAGACCATGCGTAGCCACCCACGTTGAACGCACGCGGGCGCGACAAGCTGCTGGTCGTGCCGGCTGGTTCGCCGAGGACGGACTGTTGCCGACGTGATGGCCACTGGTCCTCCAGCCGACGGCGTCGCCACCGCGCTGCCCCCGCCATCACGCTGGCGGGGCGCCACCTCGACTCGGCGCGCAACCCAACTCGACCAGTCGGACAACACAGCAACCATGCGTCGCCGAGCTCAGGGACAACGCCGGGTATCGGCGCGTCGTGATTGGAGCGACGACATGCCGTTATGGCGTGCTGTACGGCCCGTCGGCGCTGTGAATCAGTGGTGATGTTCTGGCGCGTGATTCGGTGCAAGGCCGGTAGCGCCCAAGGCTGCAACCGGCGGGCGCCACCGTCGCTGCAGGAGCCCTCGCGATTGCTAGTCCCCGAAACAGCGAGCGCGCCTCGGTCGGCGCCCTTCAGCCGAGCGATACCCGCACGACGCGTCTCCGAACGCAGCCGCAGTTTGGGACGGTCATACACTCGTGGCGTGGGACGCTTCGCGCAGGCCAACATCTCCAGGTGATTTCGAAGAAGCTCACGTGGTTGCGCTGGCTCGCCGTCATCCCGATCGTGATCGCGATGCCGTTCCTGTTCTTCGGGGTGATCTGGTGGGCGGCCGTGCAGAGCTTGGTCGGACTGGTCCTGTTGGCGGTCGCCGCCGGAATCTGGATCCTGTTTGCCGAGGACGACTGATCTTCACTCGAGCACCGGGCGGCGACCACGCCTGAGCTGAACCCCATCACCACCGACCGGCGGACTCGTCCCCGAGGCCGCCGACGTCGCAGGCATCGGAGCTGTGGCGGGTCAGACGCGTTCGCGGACATGGCGTTCGGAGCGTGTCAATCCGGCACGGCGAGTGTCGTTCGGTCGGGTCGTTCGGCGCTCGCCGGCCTGGAGAGTTCACGGGCGATCGAGAACCCCATCTGCCGCGAAGCCCTCAACGTGTCGCGCTCTTCGCCTCGTTGCGGTCGCGCTGATCGGGAACCGACGAGCGACCGGGGCCTTGACGAGATGCTGTCTCGCGGGTTGCTCGGTGGTTTCGACGCCTTGGTGGAGCGGATCGGCGTTGAGCGACTTCGGTAGGTTGCGTTCGTGGGGCGACTCTTCCTCGACTCGGTCGTGCGTTCCCGCCGTCACCTCGTGATGCGCTACGGCGTTGGGGACCTTCGCTTCAGTACCACCTACTGGTACGACGATGTGGACTTCGTGGAGCTCGAGGCCCGCTACGGCGTGGAGTTCATGCGCTCGGTGTACTTTCACCTTCTCGCCTTCGAGGCCAACAAGGCGGCCAGCCTGGCCCCGTCGGAGATCGACGCCGGTCCGTATTCCGATCTGGTCACCGACTCGTTCTGGGAGCTGTGGGAAACGTTGTTTCGCAACGTGTGGGCCGTGTGGCGATACGAGAACGGTCTGCCCGACTACCGCCTGCACTCGTCCGTCCGTAGTCGCAAACGGTCCCACCATCCCGTGTGTCGAGGTGGGCGACGGCCGGGAGAAGCTGTTGATGCTGTGCGGTGGAGGCAAGGACAGTCTTGTCAGCATGAAGCTGCTCGAACGGGCCGGTATCTGCTACGACACGTTCATCTACTCGCACTCGACCTATGGGCGGGGCCAGTTCCAGCACGACCTGATCGATGGACTCGTCGCGCGTTGCGCGCCGCAAGGAGTGCATCGCGGTTGGGTCATCGATGACGCGTTGGAAGCGCCGATCGTGGGCGTGTACCCCGAACTTGGCATCAGAGGAATCGTTGCGGCTGAGACGGTCAGTTCGTATTGGACGGCGTTGCCGGTGGCCCTGCAACACGGGTTCACCGACGTGGCGCTCGGTGTCACCAGAAGCACCGATGAACACAATGTTGTCTGGGATAAGACCGGCGAGAAGATCAACTATCTGTGGGGGATGAGTGCCCAGGCGGAGTACTTGCTGCACGACTACGTCCGCCGCGAGCTGGTGTCGAACCTCACGATGTTCCACCTCTTGCGGCCGATCTACGACGTGAACGTGTTCGCGCTGCTCAATCTGGACCTCCATGCCGTGGCGGAAACCCATTCCTGCGCCCAACACAAACCGTGGTGTTGCCGATGCGCCAAGTGCATCTACGTGTGGATGAACTACGTCGCGTGGCTGCCCGCCGAAACGGTGGCGGCGTGTATCGAGGTCAACCTGTTCGACATCCCGGAGAACCGCACGATGCTGCGAAAGATGCTCGGCCTGGAAAGCCACAAACCGACCGACTGTGTCGGAACTGTGAGCGAGGCCCGCTTGGCGTTCGCCATGTGCCGCGCAAAAGGAGTCGGCGGGATCATCGCCGATGTCGTCGATGTTTCGGTCCTACGCGCCGAGGCAGCGGCGACTCTCGACCACTACGCGCCGGCTGCGAACCCTGGACGCACCTACCCGCCACGCCTCGTCGAGCCGATTGGCGCCCAGTTCCAGCAACAAGCTGACCGAACCAAGTCACTCGCCCTCGAGATCCTGCGCGAACCGTGATTCCGACACGCGTCGGATCGACATCCCGCCCGTTCACATGGAACCCGACTCGCCCAGGAGTACGAAGGCTCTTCAGCGGCTGGCGATTGCTTGACCGGGCCGGAGCCCTGTCCGGGCGCGCTCGTTGACGTTAGCGGAGTGTGGGTGCTGCCGACCTTCCATCCGAGGTGGCGGCCTCGAGAGGTCGGCGAGAACACGTGCATCAATGCCGAGTTGAGTTGTTTAGGCGTCGCGAGGGTTCTCGTAGCGTCGTGAGGCTCCGGCAGGGTCGCTCTCTCACATGCCTGCCGATGTTCGTCTGGCTGTCGAACGAGGTGTCGGCCTGTCGGGGTTTCGCCGTGGTGTGGCTCACGAGAGGGACGTGTTTGGTCCTTTGAATCAGGGGTGCTCGCCGTGGCCTCAACCAATGTCAGGCGGACTCAGTGATGGAAGTGATGATCGGTGTCGACCCGCATAAGGGGTCGCACACCGCGGCGATGCTCGATCGAGCCGAACGCGGCTGCGTCGTCGGCGGGGCGGAGTCATCGTTCCCGCTGCAGGCGCTCGACAGCCCGATGAGCACTATGACGAGGAGTAGCCGCCGGTATGCCGCCGGCGCGGCGGCGACGCACGACGCGGAACGGGACGGCATCGTCGGGTCGTGGATGTGTGCATCAAATCTTCCTTCCGTGCCGGCGTGGAGGCGGCGACGGGCGCGTTCGTCATTGCGCTTCGTCGGGGTCGAGGTGGAGTCGTCCGTTCGACCGCTGTTCGAGTGCTTGTTGTAGGTCGTGGCGGCTGGTGAAGCCGATGGCGGATGACGCCTCGTCGATGAGCGATGCGTCACCGTCGCCGTCGATCTCAGCTCGGTGGTGACGCAGCCGCCGGGGAACACGGTGTGCCAGCTGGTCGGCGGCCCGGCCTGGCCGGGTTCGGTCCGTTCGTAGCGTCGAGTCCCCGGCTGGTCGGGCGGTGTCGGGGATCGCGCCGGTGGTGTCGCAGGTGGCGGTGAGTCGAATCACGAGCGCCGGCTTGCCGACGCGGTCGTGGTCGAGGGTGAGCTTGGACCACCCGTTCCTGACGTTGGCGGCACCGAACGACCAACCTTCTGGCAGTGCTCGCACGCAGGGACCAGGGAGGCGGATGGCACTGATTGGGCCTCCAGCCACAGCGGTTCCAGTTGGTCGCAATCGAGGCGGTCGACGGCGAGCGGCGTGGTGGTGGCGTCGTTGTTGACGAGCACGGCCCGGAACGAGACGGCGAGCAGTACCGCCACCGGCACCATCAGCAGCAGGAGGCCGACTCGGCGGGCGCTCCACCGTTGGATCCCGATCGGCCGGGGCCGGGCGGGCAGCAGGTCGACGAATTCGGCGTGGAGATCCCGGCCTTGGTCGCGGAGCATCCGGCGCAGCTGCGAGGGCAGGGCGAGGCCGCGGGCGGCGGCGAACGCTTCGCTGATCTCGGCGACGGTGAACTGGCGGAGCGCCCGCTCGTAGACGAGCTCGCGGATCCGGAACGCAGCGCCAGGCAGAGCATCATGTTGGCCAGGTCGACGGCCTGGCGCCATGGGCTCGGGCGGGCCTGGACGAACGCCACGTCGATCAGCACCAGTCGGCCGTCGCGGACGAGCAGGTTGGCCGGCTTGATGTCGCGGTGGGCCAGGCCGGCGTCCCACAGCTTGCGGATGAGCGACAGGCCGTCGTCGATGACGCGGTCGTCGATCTCGGCCTCGCCGAGCTCGGTGGCGTCGGTCGAAGAACTCGGTGACGAGCAGGTACTCCCGCTCGGGGGTGAGCTCGACGAAGCCGTACGGGCCGGGGTGTGGGCAGCCCGGCGAGGTGCAGCTTGTGCAGCGCGTAGTCCTCCTGCTGCACCAGCCGGCGGACGGTGTGGAACGGCTTCTCGTCCTCCAGCCGGCCGTACAGCAGCTCCCGGCCGAGCTTGTACCAGCGGTCGGCGCGCAGGTGGCTGCGGGCGTAGAGCTTGCCGAACAGCCAGCCGTCCGGGTCGCCTTCGACCTTGATGCGCAGCGGCGTCGAACCCGCCGAGCCGGCCAGACCGAACGGTTCGACCGTCCTCGACGATCAACCCGAGTTGGTCCTCCAGCGCCCGACGGATCGCCTGCGCCGCGGGCGCCGCCGACGTCCAGGTGGGCGGCGCGCCCGCCGACGGTAGGTGACCGGGAAGGCGTCGTTCGGGGTGAACAGACGGAATCCGAGCAACGGGATCGTCACCCCGATCACGACCCCGACGATCACATCGGAGGGCGCGTCCACCCCGAGGTGCATGCGAGCGACGGCGACCAGCGGCCAGCACTGCCGCCGCCGACCACTTGCCGGCCTGACGCCAGCGGCCCTCGGGCACCAGCCCGTACAAGATCCCCACGAGCGTGACGGCGAGGGCGGCCATCTGCTCGGACGGCAACGCCCACGCGTACCAGTCGGTCCGAAACACCACCCCGAACGGCCGCGGCCGACGCAAGCTCGGCCCCAGCACGTACTGGATGATCAGCCCCTGCAACGTCCACGCGATCACCACCACGAGCAGGTGCCGCAACCGTCTCGTGATCAACAGCGCCAGCAGCAGGCCCCACAGCAGCGACGCTGATCGCCACCCACGAAGCCGGCGCCGCCAGCACCTCCATCGTCGCCGACAGCCCGGCCCGTCGAGACCGGCGATCCATCCGACGACCGCATCATCGACCGCCGTGACCGGGACGGCCGGGCCACGCAGCCCGCCGCCGAAGACCAACACGGACAACACCATCAGCACCACGGCTGCGGTCAGCCAGCCGACCCCGGTGGTGTGCAGAGGATGCGGCAACGGAGGTGGCCGCCCGGACGGACGCCGACGCCGAGACGAGCGCCCGATCCCGGCGGACCGGCGGCAGCGCCGCCGGGCTGGCCACCGGTCCATCCCCGCCCCGACCGTGCGCGCCCGGTCGCCGACGCCGCCCTGCCACGGTCACGAGCTGCACACCTTGAGACTCCCGAAGAGGGTGAATCCACGCACCCGGATCATGCGCCGCCGACTCGCCCTCGTCGGACCCGCCCGACGGCGACCTTCTTGCTGCCGAACAACGTGAACCCGCCGACGTCGACCTGGGCGCCGTCGGGCACCAGCACCTCGATGTTCCCGAACGGGGCGATCGCGTTGATGACGACTCCGCCGACGGGGATCGAGGCGTGCCTGAGGTCGAGGTCGATGTCGCCGAACAGCGCGAACGGCGACGTCGTCCGACGCGGGCGGCCAGGACCCGGTCCGCGTGATGTCACCGAAGATGCTGACGATCCAGCGCCGACCGCTTGACCGGCCGTGACGGTGAACCGGATGGCCGGCCGTGCAGCTCTTCCTCCGAGGAGCGGACGGTGTCGTGATCGTCCATCTTGGAACCCCTTTCAGTTCAGGAGCCGGTGGGCATGGTGGGATCCCTCGAGGCTCGCTCCGATCGCATGCCGTCGCCCGAGTCACCGGTCTGCGAAGTGCCATCGACATGAGCTCCGCCAAGAAGGCGTCGTCGGACCTGACGGTCGCGCCGTCGGGAGTGTCACCCGAACCGGCGGGAAGCTCCCAGCTCCGGTGGCGTGGTGAAGACCGCCCGGAAGTCGAACGACGTCGGCCACTTCTTTCGGATTCGTCGCGCCGCCCACCTTCGTGGTCTCGATGTCAACCACGCCAGCGAAAACCGCCGAGTAGGCCTGATCCGTCACGTCCGATTCGGTGAGTTCCTCACCCATCATGGGACTCCCGGGCATCGCCACGACGAAACGACTGCACCGCCTGCCATGTCGTCCCCTCCCTTGCCGTGGGTCCGAGGCTGTGGTCCCAAGTATCCGCTCCCTACCCGTGCGGGGCAAGGCTTCCGACGCGCCTGCTTGGCCCGCGAACCAGCGCCGCCAGCCCGATCGGGCTCCGGCGTGCGCCGGTCCCCAGCGTGTCCCCGGTCGGTGCCGCACCATCCGATACCGCGAAATCGATGGCGCCACGCGAACCGGCGAATAGATTCCGATATGGGCGGCTTCGGCCCGGGCTTCGCTCGTGATTCGGTGCTGTCGTTCGGTGGTTCCGTTCGGTGCGGCCACCGCCCGTACGCGGAACCGCTCGACTCCGTCGGCGCGCTGGCCAACGGAAGGCGACGCCGTGCACCGACCGCCGATGGTGTGCGGCAGGTCCGCGACGCAGACGGGTGTTCGGGACCTCGAGATAACGGCAGTTCTGGATCCGGCGATCCGTGCCATCACCCGAGTGCTGAAGCGCTTCCGAGTGCGGCAGGACCCCCTGTGGCGCGCTTCGGCACTCGGGTGGGACAGTTCAGCACTCGTATGGTCCCGAACGGGCCCCACCCGCTCCGAATGCCCGGTACGGAGCCTGTGCGCGAACCATGCGCGGCCTTGCTCGTCGTGACCCATCGACGGAGCCACTGTCTCACGCGGGCGTTCTGGTCTCGTTGGTGGTTGTGTCCGGCGTCCGGTTCGTGCCCGTGCACGGCACCGAACGCCGGAGTGTTGGTTGTCAGCGGGCAGCGCCGGCGATGAACGTGGCGACGATGTAGGTGGCGTGGCGGTCCAACGACTGGCGGCCACGGTCATAGCGCATCGTCGTGCGCGGGTCGGCGTGACTGGCCGCTTCTGCACGTCACGCAACGGCACGCCGGCGTCCAAGGCGGCGGTGATGAAGGCGTGACGCAGCGTGTGCGGTCCGACCCGCTTGCCGATCCGGCACGGCGAGCGACCCGGCGCACGATCCGCCCGGCGGCGTGCCGGTCGAGCCGTCGCGGTCGGGTCCGAGGAAGATCGGGCCTTCGACCCGTTCGCCGACCGCCAAATCGACTGCCCTGGCGACGCGTGGGCGAGTGGCATCGTCACCAGCTTGCCGCCCTTGCGCAACACGGTCAGGGTGCGATGCCCACGCTCGAGACCGAGGGCCTCGATGTTGGCGCCGATCGCCTCGGACACGCGCAACCCGTTCAACGCCAACAGCGACACCAACGCATGATCCCGCGGTGACGACAGCCCGGCGGTGACCAGGATCGAACCCAACTCGTTGCGGTCCAAGTGGGCGACATGGGACTCGTAATCGATCGGGTCGGCGGATGTGCACCGCCGGGGAGTGCTCGATCACCCCTTCCTCCTCGGCGTAGCGATAGAACCCGACGATCGTGCACAACCGCCGCGCCACCGTCGCCCGCGACTTGCCACGATCCTCGAGTTCGCGGGCGAAGCATTCGATGTCGACCCGGCGCACCTCGAACAGGCGATGTTGACGCTGCCAGCACCACGACGTGAACTGGCGCAGATCCAACGTGTAGGCGTCGCGGGTGTAGCCGCGGTAGCCGGCGAGGAACCCGAGCAACGTCGTCTGCTCGGCCTCACTCATCACCGGCTGATACCGCTCAACAGCGGTAGCATGGTGGTGGACATGGTCAGGGACCTCCCTGTGGTCGTGGCCGGAGACCCCGACCACAACGCAGCAAGCGCCCCCGGCCGGTGAAGCCCGGGAACCTACGCCCAGCCTTCACCACCGCACGCACCACACGTCGAT
>CAVXSN010000015.1:0-121055 GCA_963764455.1 Ilumatobacteraceae bacterium | reverse complement strand
CCGCCAACACGTCTGGCGTCGACGAGCCCCGGTCCGCCCCCGACGACCTCGATGGTGAGCCCGCCCCAGAAGCGGTGCTTGCCGTCGACGTTGAAGGCTTGACGGCTGTACGCCGGCGCGAAGCGGATGCCGTGCTCGCCATCCAGACCAGTGTCGAGTGCGAGTTGACGACGAGCGTTTCGACGAGGTCGGGGTCGGCTCGGTGCTCGGTCACTCTGGCCATGTCTTCGAAGAACTGCTCTGCTGGGTAGCTCCCGAACTCGGAGGTTCGCAACTCCTCGGCGCTGAGGTCACGGACGATCTCACGAAGCTCGTCGACGTCGCAATACGTCACCCTCATCGCACCGGCGGTGAACGCCGTGTTCCGCCCCGCAGTTCAAGGGGCCGGCGCTCCAGTCGACCACGTCCGCACCCTCGTCACACGCGGCCAACGCCGCGCACATCGTGGCGTTGCCACCGCCGACGATCACGATGTCGGTCCTCAGTTCACCATCCTGCGGCACGCAACTGAGTATACTCAATTTTTGTCGTCCTGGCCATTCCCGCACGGCGTGGCGACGACCCGGTACGGTGAACCTTCAGGATACTCAATGCCCAGGAGCCAGTTCGATGTCCACCAAAGCCCGCGCCACCATGCTCAGTCGGGGCTCGGCCGCGTCCGTCGCCGTCCTCCCGTCGCCGGAGGGTCGGCCGCAGAAGCTGGCAGAAACGATCGCCGAGCGAATCGAGCTGCGGATCATCGACCAGGGCTGGCCGGTCGGCGAAGTGATCGGCTCGGAGAGCGCCCTACTCGCCGAGTACGGCGTCAGTCGTGCGGTGCTGCGCGAGGCGATCCGACTGCTCGAGCACCATCACGTCGCCCAGATGCGCCGCGGACCCGGCGGCGGTCTGGTCGTCACCGATCCCGACCCCGCCGTGATGACCCGGGCGGCGGCGGTGTACCTGCGTTACCGCCAGGTCGACCCCGAGCAGCTGTTCCGGGCCCGCATCGCGCTCGAGACAGCCGCCGTGCACGATGCTGCACAGCGGATCGACGAGGAGGGGATCGCCAAGCTTGGCGCCGGCCTCGACACGAGACGACGTTCAGCGATGAGGTGGCCGATGCCACCGTGCACGACTTCCACATCGTGGTCGCCGAGCTGAGCGGCAATCCGGCGCTGCACCTGTTCGTCGACGTGCTCACCCAGCTCAGCGCGGCCGGGTTCATGGGTGCCGCGGACTGTCGACAAGGCGGCCGCGCGGCGGCGGTCCACGAAGGCCGAGCTCGAGGAGGTTCACGCCGTGCACCAGGCAATCGCCGATGCGATCATCGCTGGCGACGTTGCCCTCGCTCAGCACCGCACCCAGCGCCACCTCCTCGCCATGGGCGCCGCGCTCCGCGGCTGAAGCGACCCTTTCAGCCGTCCCGCCAAACCTCCCCCACTTCGCCGACGCTATGACGTCGGCAATGAGTATTCTCCACTCGAGATCGCGGGCAGCGAACGCAAGTCATGGTCCGTTCGTTCACCGGCAGGCTCCTCGGCCTGGTAGAGGGCTGTACGAACCCGGAGAGCGCCGAGATGTTGGACGACGGCGAGACGTTCGTGTTCGGCAACTGTGCCCTCGGCGTCGGCTTCCCCTGGTTCCGCGACGGTGCCGGGCTGGTCTACCTCGAAGGGCAGGCGTTCATCTCCCGGGCCCGCGTGTCGGCGAACGGCACGGTGTCGCTCGACGAACGGCATCTCATCGACGGCCTCACCACCACGCTCGGATGCGATGTGCTGCGCGTCGACACCGACGTGTTCCCCGCCGGCACGGTGCTGATGGCGACGGGAGGCAAGCCCGTCACGGTCGATGGATCGAGTCCGACCGACGCCCGCCCATGCGTGCTCGCGTTCGACCCGACCACCGGCGACGTGCTCGGGCGGATCCCGCTGTGGGATGGCTCGCAGCTCGCGGCAGCGGTTCAACGGGCTCGAGATGCCGAACGGTCTCGCCATCGGACCGGACCGGGTGCTGTACGTCACCGACTGCCCGCACACCAACCCCTCGCCTGACCCGACTGCGCCGCCGCCGGCGCCGCCGGCGGTCTACGCCATCCCGTTCGAGTCGTTCGGCGCGCTGCTCAACGACGAGTCCGGCGCGGCCGATCGAGTGCGGCGGGTGGTGATGCCGGGCTACGTCAATGGCGCCACCACGTCACCCGTCGACGGCACCTGCTGGGCGGTCAGCTGCTCGGAGACCGACCCGGTTAAGGGCGGCATCTACAACCTCACCCCGGAGGTGTTCGGGTCGGGCGAGCAGCCGGCGCCGGTGCACCATGGCCTGGGCCTGCTCGACGGCGTCGGTGTCACCCGTCGGGGCACCGTCCTCGCCGGCAACGCCCTGACCAACGAGATCCACGCCTTCACGGCGGGAGGCGAGCACCTCGTCGTCACCGGCGACGGACTTCCCACGCAGATGCCCGCCGACTTCAACGTTGTCTCCCCGCGCTGCCTCGACGGCGAGCCGGCGTTTGCTCATCCCGGACATCCGCGTGGGGGGCGAGCCGGGCACAGCCAACGTCAGCGTGCTGGCAATTCCCGGACTCTGACGAGATCAGCGACTCGCGTCATCGACGGCGCGGAACGGAGAGTGATGGCGAGTCACGCGACATTCGACTACATCGTCGTCGGGGCGGGATCGGCGGGATGTGTGCTCGCCAACCGCCTGTCCGAGGACCCGAACGCCCAGGTCCTGCTGCTCGAGGCCGGCGGCAGGGACTGGAATCCCCTGCTGCGCGTGCCCGCCGGGACGATGAAGATCGGCACGAACTACGACTGGCGATACGAGGCCGAGCCCGACGCGAGCCGCGGCGGCATCGTCGATCGCTGGGGTGCCGGCCGCGTCGTCGGGGGCAGCAGCGCGATCAACGGGATGGCGTGGGTGCGCGGCCACCACGCCGACTACGACGGCTGGGCGGCGGCCGGATGCGAGGGCTGGGGCTGGTCCGACGTGCGACGCTTCTTCGAACGCGCCGAGACGTTCGCCGACGGCCCGTCGCCGCTCCGCGGGTCGAGCGGACCGCAACACGTGGCCCGGCCCACGCGCTCCCCAGCCGATCACCGAGGTGTTCATCAGGGCGGCCCAGGAGGCCGGCCACGCTTTGAACCCCGACTACAACGGCCTCACGCAAGAAGGGGTGTCGGTCGGCCAGGCGTCCCAGCGGCGCGGCTGGCGCAACAGCACGGCACGGGCGTATCTCGGACCGGCGGCGAGACGGCCGAACCTGACCCTTCGGCGTCACGCCGTCGCGACCCGGGTTCTGGTGAACGACGGGCGCGCCGTCGGCGTCGAGTACCGCCACGGCGGCGCGACACACCGAGCGTCCTGCTCCGGAGAGGTCATCCTCGCGGCCGGCACGTTCGTATCGCCGAAGCTGCTGATGGTGTCCGGCATCGGCCCGGCCGACGCGCTCGCCGGGCTCGGGATCGATGTCGTCGTCGACCGCCCCGAGGTCGGTGCCAACCTGCAGGAGCACCCGTGCGTGACGCTGATGTACGGCGTGTCCGTCCGAACGCTGAATCGCGAGCTCACGCCGTCGGGCGTGATCCGCCACGGGTTCGACTTCGTGCGTGCGCGGCCGGGGTGCCCTGTCGTCGCCGTTCACCCATGCCGTCATCTTCGACCACCTGTCGACGCCCGACGGGCGGCCGAGCGACTACCAGGTCATGTTCGCGCCGTTCGGTGTGAGCGCGGCCGCGAGTCGGGGACGGCGGGGCCGCCTCGCCCACCCTCCCGACCCAGCGGCCGATTCCGGCGGCCACGGCCACGACGTGCATGCGATGACGCTCGCCGCGGAGTCAAGCATCACCGTGCTGCCGTGCCTGCTCCATCCCCAAGGCCGCGGGCGGCTGCGACTGCGTTCGGCCGATCCCACCGACCCCGTGGTCATCGATCACCGAGCTGCTCGGAGACCAGGCCGACGTGGATGCGATGGTCGAGGTGTCTGTGCGGTCAGGGCCGTGTTCGAGACCCCGTCGTTCAAGGAGGTCGCCACCGGTGAGCTCACTCCGGCGACACCGTCCGGAGCGCGACGACTGGGAGCGGTTCATTCGCTCGTTCGGGTTCCGCGGCGAGCACGGGATCGGGACGTGCCGCATGGGCGCCGACGACGCGCCGGTCGTCGACCCGGAGTTGCACGTCCGCGGCGTCGATGGGCTGCGGGTCGTCGACGCATCGGTGATGCCCACGCTGCCCAGCGGCAACACCAATGCACCCACGATCATGATCGCCGAGCGAGGCTCGGACCTGATCAGAGCGTTGGACTTAGGCGAGGAAGACCTCGGCTACGGGAACCGGAACAGCTCGCGGGCGTTGTCGCACACGATCTTGCGGACCTCGTCGGTCGGGACGTCGGCGAAGACCTTCTGGGCGTTGGCCCGGCTGTTCGGCCACAGCGAGTCGGCGTGCGGGAAGTCCGACTCCCATAGGAGTGGTCGACGCCGATCGTGTGCCGTTCGCGCAGGCCGACGGGATCGTCGATGAAGCACGACCAGATGTGCTCGCGGACGACGTCGGACGGGCGCTGGTCGGGGTCGACGTTGTTCTCGAGCGGGTACTGCCGGTAGGTCTCCCACACCTGGTCCATGCGCATCAGCGCGTAGGGAACCCAGCCGATGCCGCCCTCGGAGTAGGCGATCTTGAGCTTCGGGTGACGCTTGAACACCGTCGACATCGCCAGCTCGCACATCGAGTTGAACAGCGTCATGCCGAACACCGCGGTGACGGCCGCCTGCGGCGCGTCGGGGGCGACGTACGGAAGCACCCGCGATCCACCGAAGTGCATGCACAGCGGCATCCCCGCCTCGGCGGCGGCGGCGAAGGTGGCGTCCCAGTCCGGCGTGTGGAACGACGGCAGCCCGAGACCTGTGGGCGCATCGGGGAAGGTGATGCCGTTGGCCCCCTTGGCGGCGCAGCGTTCGACCTCGATCGCGCACTCGGCCGGGTCCCACAAGCGGCAGGATGATCAGCGAGATGTAGCGGTCCGGCGCTGCCGCGCACCCACTCGTCGAGGAGGAAGTCGTTGTACGCCTTGCACGCAGAGCAGCGCCAGCTCCTTGTCCTCGGCGAAGACGAACTTGTTGCCGCAGAACCCGGGAAAGCTCGGGAACGGCGCCTGGGCCCAGACCCCGTCGGTGTCCATGTCGTCGAGACGGGCGACCGGGTCCCACGTCCCCCGCAGGATCTGGTCGTACCGCAGTGGCGTGAAGCTGCGATCCTCGACGGCCGTGCCTGCTGTGGCGATGAGGCCGATCATCGGCTCCATGATCCTCCTCGAAGCGCCAGATCTGGGAGCCCTTCCTCAGGTGGACCTCCCGCGCGTAGAAGGGCTCGACGCGGTCCTCGGCGACCTCTTCGATGTGCGGACAGCGATCGTGGTACTTCGCCGGCAGCCGGTCGACCCAGACGCCCGGTGGCTCGATCAGGTGGTCGTCGATCGAGATCATCTTGATGTCATCGGTGAGTGGCATGGTTCCTCCGGTTCAGAATGAGAGTGATTGTAGCCCGTCGCCGCCCGGCGACGCCGTTCCCTTGGCGCCCATCGGCTCGTCGCCGAGGTCGACCGAGGCGAGCGAGCGTCGCGCGGTCGTGGACATGGGCGGCGAAGCGAGCACCGATGGCCGTCCGACCGATGACGTAGCCGATCATCGGGGTGCCGTCGCGCGGCATGCTCGACGGTGTAGGTCTCGACGACGGCGGGGCCGTCGGCGTCGTCGACAACTCGCGGCGCCCCGCTCGTCGACGTGGCAAGCGGTTCGGCCGTGCCGACGTAGTCCGCTTCGTGCGGCCGGTCGGCCAGCACGACCGCATGGTGCTTGGTGACGATCTCCCCGTTCCGTAGACGAGCCCGAGGTGCTTGCCGCTGCGGATCGCCTGACGCCACCGACGACGACGGCGTGCATGGAGTAGTTGTTCGCCGGCGCACCGAACGCGTTGAGGCCGCCGGTGGCCGTACGGGGCACGCCGTCGCGCAACCCGAGGATCTCGGTGGCGAGCTTGGGCACGACCGGGTAGCAGCTGTAGAGGTCGGCGACGTCGATGTCGGCGCCGCTCGACCCGGCCGAGTCGAGGGTCGCCACGAGCGCCGCCTCCATCGCCGGCGAGCGGTAGTAGTCGGCCCGGCGCGAGCAGGTCGGTGCTGTCGGCGCATCCCGCCCCGCCCCACACGTGGACGACCCGGTCGTCGGGCACACCGAGCTCGAGCGCCGTCGCCAAGCTCGTGACGATCACGGCCGCCGCCTGGTCGGTGGTGCGGCTGCGCGACCATCAGCAGCGTGTACGGGAAGCACAGCATCCGGTTGGTGGCAGAGACGGTCTCGATCTCCTCGGCCGTCCGGTCACCGGGTCCCACGCGGCATCGTTCGTGGCTGCCACCGCCGCTGAACTCCGCCAGCAGTGCCGCCGACGCCGCGCTGCGACTCGGCGTAGGTCTGCCCGAGCCGCGCCCGCAGCGCGTTCTCATAGAGCGGGTAGCCGCGCAGCGGCACGTTCAGCCCGTAGCGGAGGGCCCGCTCCGACGCGTACCGGCGTCGCCGGCAACCGCACCGGGCCGCCCGGCGAACGGCTCCACGGCGGCTCTACGCCCGCTCGCCGAAGGCGACGAACGAGGCACGGGCCTCGCCGCCGCAGACGAGCACGGCTCGCTCTCGACCGGTGGCGACGCGCTGCGGCCGCGCGATCGACCAGGCGCGACCGGCTGGTTGCCGCCGGCGTCGGTGTGCTCGGTCCGGCGAGGCGTGCACCCGAGGGTCGCGGCGACCACGCCCGGCAGGTCGTCGTAGTCCCACGTCATCACCCGGACGACGTCGACGCCGTCGATCAGCTCGGGCGGCAGGCCACCCGTGTCGGCCAGGGCGAGGCGAGCGGCCGCGCTGATCAGGTCGAGCGGCTCGCGAGCGTGGTCGATCGACCGCTCGCGGTTGTTGCGGAGCTGGCCGACCCCCACGACGACGGGGAGACGGCGCAGGATCGATCGGCGTCACGCCGTCCACCACGTCGTTGGTCTCTCAGTCCCCATCAAGCTCTCCCGGAAGTTCGAGAAAAAGAGTACCCTCTATACAGCCGGGCGGCAACCAAAGGTCTCCGGTCAGGGCCGCACGGACTGGCCGGCGGTGAGCCCACCGTCGACGTACAGCACCTGCCCGGTGATGTAGCCGGCCGCGTCGGAGGCGAGAAACACCACGGTCGCCGGCGACGTCGTCGGGCGTGCCGAGGCGGCCGGCGGGGAGCGTGCGGCGCCGCGCCTCACGTGCATCCTCGTTCAGCATCTTGGCGACGCCGGGAGTGAGGATGGTGCCGGGCGCGAGTCGCGTTGACCCGAACGCCGATCGGGCCGAGCTCGACCGCGAGTTGCACGGTGAGCGACTCGATTGCGTTCTTGCTGGCCGGGTAGATCCCGAGGAACGGCATGTTGAGCCGGGCCGCCCCCGAGGAGATGTTGACGATGCACCCGCCCTTGCCCTCCATGCCGGGCGTGTAGGCCTGGACGCACCACAGCGTGCCGAGCAGGTTGGTGTTGAGCACCGCGAGCACGTCGGCCGGATGTGGCGTCGACGAGCGGCGACGGCCGCGAGATGCCGGCGTTGTTGACGAGCACGTCGACCGGCCCGGTCTCAGCCGGCGAGCGGCGAACACCTGGTCACGGTCACCGACGTCGCATTGGTACGCCCTTCCGCCGATCGCACTCGGCCGTCTCCTCCGCCGTGGCACCGTCGAGGTCGACGGCCACGACGTCGTGGCCCGCCGCCGCCAGCGCCGCCGCGGTCGGCCGCCCGATCGAGCCCCCAGCTCCGGTCACCAATGCAACGCTCATGGCGCCTCGTGTCCTGCCGCAGGCGCTACAGCGCGACGCCTGACGCCTTCAGCGGGGTGCCGATGATCGCCTCGGTGGAGACCAGCAGCTCCTGGAGCTTGGGCACGAACGATCCGCGGCGGGCGGTGGCCTTGTGTTCGTCGAAGTCGGCCTGGCTGGAGAACAGCTCGGTGCACCACAGCACGTCGGGGTCGTCCAGCGAGCGGCTCAGGATGTACTGCTCGGTACCCGGCTCCGCCTCGAACGTGGCGAACACCTCGTCGTTGTATGCGGCGACGACCTCGTCGCCGCTGTCCGGGCTTCGCGACCATCTTGTAGACCACCGTCACCTTGTCCACGACTCCACCTTTCCCTCGAGCATCCTCGCGTTCGTGACCGTGGCGGTGTCGCGCCCGGACCGCAGGACAGAGCCGTTCAGCTCGCCAGTCTCCGTGCCGGCGACCATCGCGGTGGTGCCGTTCACGATGACGCGCTCGATGCCGCTGCCACCAGCCCAGACGCGTGCCCCGCCGGCGGGGAGATCGGCGCGGAAGTCGAACGGGCCGGTTCCGATGCGTTCGGGGTCGAACAGGACGAGATCGGCGCGATATCCAGGGTGGATGCGTCCCCGATCGCGAAGCCCGATGTAGCGAGCAGGGACGTCCGTCAGCAGGCGAACACATTCCTCGACCGAGAGAAGGCCACGTTTCGGGTACTCGCCGAGCAACGCCGTGGAGTACACGGGTCCACACATCATGTCGAGATGGCCGCCGGCGTCTGACCCTCCGACGATCATGCTCGCGTCAGCGCACAGCCGAGACCGGGCTTCCCAGCCGGCCGCCCCACCGTCGTCGGCACAGGGGTAGAAGCCAGTCCGTAGCGAGTCGGCGAGCGCGATGTCGATCAGCGTGTCGAACGGATCGGCATCTCGCTCGGCCGCGATGGCACCGACGGTACGGCCCCGGAGGGCCACCTGCGCCGGCGACACGGTCTCGCCGACGATGTAGTCGGGCCACCGGACGTACAGCTCGGCGGAGACGCGACCGCGCACGTTGGCCTCCGCTCGCTCGCGGATGCTCTGGCGCACCGACCGATCGTCGAGCAGGCGACGGAGTTCGTCGATGGGTAGCGCGAGCTCGTCCAATCTCGGAACGCCGTCATGGTGCGACAATTGGCCAGCGAGACCCGGAAGATCGTGGGATCTGGGCGCATCAGTCCACGGATCGTCGCTCCAGCGGCGCGCCCGTGCTCGGTCGCCGAGAGCTGATGCGCGCAGTAGTCCGTGTCGTAGCGACCGACGATCAAGAGGTTCCAGTTGATCGGTCGATCTGCAGCGAGCGACAGTGCGATCATGAGCTCGACGGTGGCGTCGTCGAACCGGTCGCCCGGCGGCGCGTACTGGAGCATCGTTCCCTCGTGGTCGGCCACTCGTGACGCGAGGTGAACGAGCTCGTCGGTGGTCGCCCAGCGAGAAGGCACGGGGTCACCGCTCGCGTCCGGCTGCGTCTTGGCTTGCGATGTCGAGAAGCCGAGCGCTCCGTCGGCGAGCGTGGCGTCGAGCACCGCGCCCATCTCGGCCAACTCCTCGGTCGTGGCGGTGTGTCCGACCGCTCGCTCGCCCATGACGAAGCGGCGGATCGTGGAGTGTCCCGCCATGACACCGACGTTCAGCCCGGTGCCCCTGCGGGCGAGTCGCTCCAGCAGCTCGCCGTACGTGGACCATCCCCACGGGACCGACTCTGAAATCGCCCCGTAGGGCATGCCTTCCACTCGAGCGAGCATCCGCCCGATGTACTCCTGATGCTCCGGTGCCATCGGGGCCAAGCTGAATCCGCAGTTGCCGGCGACCACCGTGGTGACGCCGTGGTTTGCCGATGGGCTCAGCATCGGGTCCCAGAAGACCTGGGCGTCGTAGTGGGTGTGGATGTCGATGAAGCCGGGGGCCGCGATCAATCCGTCAGCGTCGATGGTCTCGCCGGCCGGTCCGCCGTCATCGTCCACGAAACTCCCGTCCTCGATCACCAGGTCGCCCGTGCGCCGGGGGGTGCCCGTGCCGTCGATGATCGACGCGCCCCGGACACGGATACGGCGAGGTCCGCTCATGGCTCGGTCTCGAAGCCGCGCCGGGGGTTCCCGGGGATGAGGTAGGGCACGACGCTGGCGAGCTCGTCGGGAACGATCGCTTCGAGCTCTGCGAGCTCCGCCGGTGACAACTCGATAGTCGTCGCCGCTGCGTTCGACTCCACGTGCGCGACGCGCTTGGTCCCGGGGATCGGCACCACGTCTTCGCCCTGGCCCATCAGCCATGCCAGCGCGAGCTGCGACGCGGTGACCCCACGCATCTGGGCCTGGCGCACGAGGACGTCGACGACGGCGCGGTGCACCTCGAACACGCCGGGAGCGAAGCGCGGATCGCGAGCACGAATGTCGCCGTCGCCAAAGTCGTCGCGCTGCGCCACGGCACCGGTGAGCACGCCTCGTCCCAGCGGGCTGAACGGCACGATCCCGATGTTCAGCGATCGGGCGGTCGGCAAGATGTCGCGTTCGATGTCGCGTGTCCACAGCGACCACTCGGTCTGGAGTGCGGTGATCGGATGCACGGCAGCGGCGCGACGGAGCGCGTCGCTGCTCGCTTCGGACAGCCCGATGTGGCGCACCTTGCCGGCGGCAACGAGCTCCGCCAGCGCCCCGACGGAGTCCTCGATCGGCGTGTCCGGATCGACACGGTGAAGGTAGTACAGATCGACGTGGTCCACTCCGAGACGCTCCAGCGACCCGTCGATCGACGCGCGGATGTGCTCCGATCGGCCATCGACCGCACGGTTCGCCGCGCCTCCGAACACGATCCCGCACTTCGTCGCCAGCACCACCTCGTCGCGACGGCCTGCGATCGCACGACCGACAAGACGCTCGTTCTCGCCGACCCCGTAGATGTCAGCCGTGTCGAGCAACGTGATCCCGAGATCGAGGGCACGATGAATCGTGGCGATCGACTCGCGCTCGTCGACCGGGCCGTAGATCCCCGCCAGCGCTCGTCCATGCGTCCCGCTCATGCCCATGCAACCGAGCCCCTGTGCAGACACCTCCAGACCGGGCCCAAGAACTCGCACCGGCTGACACGTGCGCTTCCTCCGATGACTCACAGTGACGAAAGAGTACACTGAAATCGCAGAGCTGTGAACCCCGGTGCGCTCGTCGTACTGACCGCCTCCGATGACCGAAGGCGGCGAGCACCCGCTGGCCGGCGTCCACGCGCCGGTCGGCGGCTCGTGAGCTGATGGTGACCGTGGAACGACCGATCCCCGCCTGTTCGAAGGGCCTCGGATGTTCATGTCGACCAGGAGCGCCGATTCGGGCTCTCTCGGTCGACACAAAGGTTGCTGTCGAAGCGAAGTCGACGCTCAGTCTTCGGCGGGGCAGCACACCTTCATGTCGACCAGGAGCGCCGATTCGGGCTCTCTCGGTCGACACAAAGGCTGCGGACGCTCAGTCTTCGGCGCGGCAGCACACCTCGAGCTCCATCCCGTCTGGGTCGCGGAAGAACAACGACCACTCGTTGCCGAGCCGCTGGATCTCGCCGACCTCCTGGGCGCCGGCGGCGCCGAGTCGCTGCTTGACCACTTCGAGCGTGGCGAGCGAGTCGACGGAGAGGGCGAAGTGATCGATGGCGCCGCGCTTGCCCTGGCTGCGACGCTCGCCGATGATCTCCTCGGCGTGAACCTCGAAGACGTTGAGGGCGGCTCCGCCGCCGAGGTCGAGGATCTTCATCCACGGGTGGTCGTCGCGCGGTGCGACCTCGAACGTGACGACGGCGTCGAACGCGTGCTCGTAGAAGCCCACCGTCAGGTCCATGTCAGTCGTCAAGGTCGCCACGTGGTTGAACCCGGCGGTCAGGGTCATCGCTCCACCTCGCTCATCGATCAGCATTCCGGTTGGTCGAACAGTACGCGGACCGAGAGCACTCGGAACGCCGCGATGTCGAGGATCTATGGAAATCCCGCTATCGCCATGCGCCGGGGTCCTTCATCATGGGCCGCATGTCTCGCCTCGACCCGCGGTGCGTTGAGCATCTGTTGGCTCGGCCGTGATCGCCGACTGCTCGATCGACTACGAGCGGCTGGCGGCGCCGCCGATCCTGCTGCCTCCCGTGTCGATCCGCGCCGCTGAGCTCGGTTCCTGGCTGGACCACGGACACGGAGTGGAGCGGGTCTTCGCCACCTACTCGGCCGCTGCCGACGCCGTCCCCGACCGCATGTACTGCGTCGCTGACCGCTGGAGCGTGCGCAGGGTCTCCGGAGACGCCCGGCTCGTCGCTGTTGCCGATCGACCGCTTCGGCGACTCCGACATCGCCGAGCTCTTTCCGGAAGACGTGCTGGACGCGCTCGAGGCACGACCCGCACGTGACTACCACGGTCTCATCGCCAGCCGGCTGCCGATCCCGTGCGTCGAGGACGACGCGCTGATCGCCGTGTGGCCACCCGCACCGTCGTCCGCACCCACCACCCTTGACCTCCTGCCCGACCCGGTCGGCCCCGGCCCGGTCGGCGATCCCTCGAGCTACCTGCTCCCCACGGACGGGACGGCGCTCACCGGTGAGCTCGATCCGCTCCTGCTCAGGGCGCCGTGCGCCGGGATCGTGCGCGTCGATCGCTATCAACACCTGCTCCTCGACGGTGCCCAGCTCGCCGCCGGGCCGCAGAGTCGCAGCGGCCGGGTGCTCGTACAGTCGTCACCGCCGACGGTGTTCGACAAGGACAAGGGCGCCGTCGAGGCGGCATCACCGCTCGCCCAACCGGCGACGTTCACGTTCGAGCACGTCGACGTCGAGGCGTCCGTCGCGCTCGTCGCCGCGCTGGTCGAGCATCACGTCGTCGCGTTCGCCGACCTCGAGCAGGCGCCGCGGTTCCGGCAGGACGCGACGCTGTTGGGCCGGCAGCTCGACCGCGAGGTGACCACTGCGCTCACGGCGTGGTGCCACGCCAGCTCGCTCCCGGCGGTCCGTGCCCTCGCACCGGACATGGCGATGCCGGGCGCCGTGGAGTCGACGATCCGCGACGAGCTCGTCGACCGCGACGACCCTTCCACGGCGCACATCCGGCGGGCGTGCGAGGCGGTGACCGGCGACGCGGCAGCGCTCGATGCGCTCCGCGCCTTCCTCACCGGGCTGTACGCCGCCCTGCTGAGCGGACGATCCTGGCGATCGCTCGGCGCCGACCTCTCCACCGACACCTCGACCGCCGCGCAGTACCTCAACGAGTTCGAACAGACCGGCAAGCAAGTGGATCGTGTGCTACGCCGGCGCCCCGCTGGGCCGTCCGGCGACGCTCTACGGCCCTCCGCTGGCGGACTCGATCAAGGCGACCTACCACGAGTCGCTGACCACGTTCGACGTCGAGGCGCTGTACGTCCTGCAGGACCAGTTGACGTTCGACTGGGCGCGCCGCGCCGACTCGCCCCCGGTTGCCCACGACGACCTCGTCGACTACGCCGACGAGCAACTGGGCCGTTCGACCAACGGCAACCTCGTCGTCATGCGGGTGTCCGAGCCGCTCTACGCCGAGCTGGCGTTCTCGGCCACCGACTGGATCGCCGAGGTGGCCCTCGGTCACCAACGCAAGGTCCGCCAGCCG
Source organism: Ilumatobacteraceae bacterium (assembly GCA_963764455.1). Lineage (GTDB taxonomy): Bacteria > Actinomycetota > Acidimicrobiia > Acidimicrobiales > Ilumatobacteraceae > Desertimonas. The sequence goes on along the minus strand of CAVXSN010000015.1, from coordinate 107,611 downwards.
GCGATCCTCGACTTCACGGTGCTCGCCGAGGCCGGGCATCCGCTCGCCGCGACCATCGACTGGGATCGGCGCCGCCTCGCGGCCGACGCGCGAGCCCGGATGGACCAGCTCGCCGACCACCGCATCGGCGGCAGCCGGCTGCAGGCGCGTCTCGCTGGACTGGTGGTCGCGCATCGAGAAGTGGACCGACGCGGCCGAGCCGGGCAGGTGGGGCGCCTTCGGCGGTGGGTTCGAGCAGGCCCGCCCGCGCGGCCCGTTCCGCCGATCGGGTGACTCGGTACTCGACAACGAGGGGGCCTTCGACGAGCTCGACCTCGCTGCGGCGATCGTGGCCGCGGCGGCGACCCGTGACGGTAAGGGTGGCGGGCGCCCGACGCACCCGGCGGTCGTCCTCGCGCTCTGTCACACCGAGGGCTACCGGAACTTCCACCGCGAGCGCCTCCGCGATCTGTTCATCGACCCGTACCCGCCCCACCTCCCGGCGCCCGCGCCCCCGACTCCGATCGATTTCAGCGAGCCGGACGTCGAGGCTTGGAAGATTGCCGTGACCCGTATCTGGTGGGAGAACAACCATGGCCTCGACATCTGCAACAAGCGGCGGCCGAGCCCGAGCGACGTCGACGACCTGATCGCGATGGGGTTCTGGGCAGATGACGACCCCGAGTCATCGCGTGGAGCACGACGGACACCGGCCGTAACGAGCTGCACGGCTTCTTCGGCAGCCTGTTCGGCAGGACTATGTCCGGGAACCGGGCGTACTTCGAGTACGCCGAGGAGTGGATGCGGACCGACGGAGTCGGCAACGCCGGACCCAACCCGATCGTCGTGCCGGGCTTCTTCCCGTACGGCGGGTTCCGCCCGCGCATCGACTCGCTGATGGCCTGCGGCGAGGACCCGGCGCAGTTCCTGCTGCTGGGCCGGAAGACCCGGGAACTGCAGAGCATCGTCCTGACGATGTCGCTGGCGATGTTCGAGGCCCACCACAGCTGGATCCACACCGGCCTCACCTACGACCAACAGCCGATGGAGGACGTTCCCGAGTACCGGTCGGCCGACCTCCCGCCGGTCGGCAACGACGCGGCGTCCGACGACCGCAAGCGCTTCATCGCCTATTACGCCGGCGTGTACCTGGCCTACAACTCCAGCCCGAAGACGTGGAACGACTGGTTCCGGGCGGCGCTGGCGAACAAGGAGGCCGCCCGCACCGTGCCCGAGCAGTTCCTCTTCGGGCGGCTGCCCTCGAAGAACGCCGCGTACAACGGGTCGATCTCCAACGTGCTGCGCTTCTGCGCCGCCCTCGACGCCTATCTGCGACTCAATCTGGAGCCCGACGGCTTCGTGTCCGACGCCGACGTGACCGACCCGAACACACGTGGATGGACGAGGATGCGATGAGCACCGACACGATCGCCGGCGCGGTGGCCACGATGCTCGACGGGCTCGCCGACGTCGCCCGCAGCCTCGATGCCGACCGCCGCACGCGGGTGCTCGCGTCGCTCGGCGTCAGCCTCAGCGGTGCGGACGCCGAGCTCGACGCCGCCATCGACAGCCTCATCGGACTGAGCGACGGCGCGGCCGCGCTGGCCGAGGCCGTCGCCGGCGGGAACGCGGCCGCCATCGTCGCCGCCACGGCGGCCGCCGCCGACGACCTCGCAGCCGCCGCCGGCCGCTTGACCGGGCTCGACCTGGCCGGAGCCGACGCGACCGAGCTGTTCCCCGGCGCCCTGGCGACGGTCGGCTCGCGCCTCCTCGAGCACGTGCTGCTGCGCATGCAGGCCGACCACGTGCCGCTCCTCGACGCCGCGGCGCGTCTCGTCGGCCTCGTCGACTCCGAGACGTTCACCCAGGAGATCACCGACGAGGAGTTCGAGGATCCGATCGCCTACCCGGTCGACGTCGTGCGGACCGACCGGCTCGGCATGCTGGCGGACCCCGCCGCCCTGCTCGTCGAGCGAACCGGATGGGGCCACGGCGGCTCGGTGGCCCCGCTGTTGAACGACGTGCGGCTGCTGCTCCGCCGGGCCGGGCTCGTCGCCAACATGGTGGACAACGACCAGGGAGGCATCGACCTGATCCTCGGCTTCGGCCGCGCCGACGAGCCGCTCCCCGCCACGGTGACGGTCACGACGACCGAGTCCGGCCTCAGCATCGTCGCCGCGACCGATGTCGACGCCGACACGAGCGTGGTGCTCGGCGAGCACACGACGATGTCCTTCGACGTCCCCGACGTGCCCCCCGTGACCGTCGTCCTGGAACCCGGGCAACCGATCCACGTCGAGGGACTCACCGGTTCGGCGCGAGCCGGCGTCTCGATCGTGTGGTCCGACCCCTCCGGGCGCCTCACGCTGCTGCGCGCCGGTGAGCTGTTGACCGTCGACGCGGCGGCCATCGAGCTCACCGCCGGCTTGACCGTCGACGGCAACGACGTCGAACCCGACTTCGGCGTCGTCGTCAGCGACCTCGGGATCGCCCTCGGCTCGGGCGACGCCGACTCGTTCCTCGCGTCACTGCTGCCGCCGTCGATCGGCACGACATTCGGCCTGGGGGTCGAGTGGACCGCCGACGGCTTCCGGCTCAACGGTGGCGTCGCGCTCACGATGGAGTTCCCGCTGAACCTCCACCTCGGCCCGATCGACGTCCAGTCCGTGACCCTGGCGCTCGCGTTCGGCGAGCAGCTCGACCTCGACGTCACGTTCGCGGTCGCCGCGCAACTCGGACCCATCGGGATCAGCGTCGGCGGCGTCGGGGTGTCTTCGGCGCTCGCGGTGGCGGACGGTGTCGGGACCCTGGGACCGCTCACGATCGCCACGCCGACGTTCAAACCGCCCAACCGGATCGGCATCGACGTCGAGGTCGGCGCGGTGTCCGGCGGCGGCTACCTCGACATCGACACCGCGGCCGGCACGTACCGCGGCGTGCTGGAACTGAACGCCTTCGGCGTGGGCATCGCCGCCGTGGCGATCATCGACACGGACGTGCCCGGCGTCGACGGGTGGTCGATGTTCTTCGCCCTGTTCCTCGACCTGGGGAGCATCCAGCTCGGGTTCGGGTTCACGCTCAACGGGGTCGGTGGGTTGGGCGGCGTCAACCGGGCGGTCGACATCGAGGCGCTCCAGTCCGCCGTTCGATCAGGTGCCCTCGGGGCGGTGCTGTTCCCTGACGACCCGATCGGCGACGCCCCGATGGTCATCAGCGAGCTGCAAGCGATCTTCCCGCCCGCCGCCGACTCGTACGTCTTCGGGCCGGTCGTCAAGATCGGATGGGGCACGCCGCCCGTCATCGAAGCCGAGCTCGGCATCGTGATCCAGGTGCCGGCGCCCATCGTGTTGGCCGTGATCGGCTCGGTGACCGCGCGTGCTGCCCTCCGAGGACCTCGAGCTCGTCGCCATCCGGCTCGACGTCGCCGGTGTGATCGATGCCGGAGCCGGCACCTTGTCGATCGACGCCAGCCTCCACGACTCCCACGTCATCGGCTTCGCCCTGGCGGGCGACATGGCGCTGCGGGCCAGCTTCTCCGACTCCAGATCGTTCCTGATGTCGCTCGGCGGGTTCCACCCGGCGTTCGACCCGCCGTGCCGGGTTCCCTTCGCTGCGCCGCCTGTCGCTCGGCATCGACGCCGGTTCGGCATTGTCCGTCTCGTTCGAGTGCTACTTCGCGCTCACCTCGAACACCGTCCAGTTCGGTGCCGCGTTCGCCCTCGATGCCGACGTGCTCGGGTTCGGGGTGTCCGGCGGGGCGTCGTTCGACGCGCTCATCCAGTTCTCGCCGTTCCAACTGACGACGAACGTCGGGTTCCACGTGTCGATCAAGGCGGTCGGCGTCGACCTCGCCGGGGTGTGGCTCGACGCGTCGCTCACCGGCCCCAACCCCTGGCACGTCGTGGGCACGGCCACGTTCAAGGTCCTGATGGTCGAGAAGGACATCCGCATCGACGAGCTGATCGGCGCCCGCGAGCCCGAGCCGGTGCCTACCGCGCCCGACATCCTCAGCCTGCTCGTCGCCGAACTGGAGCGCATCGAGAACTGGCAGGTGATCGACAGCGGCGTCGCCATCGGCGTGCTGCTCGGCGACGCGCTGCCGCCCGCAGACGATGAGCTCGTCGCCCGGCCCGACGCCGTGCTCGAGGTTCGCCAGACGCTCGTGCCCCTCGGCCTGCGGCTCGACCAGTTCGGCAACGCCGCCGTCGGAGATCACGACACGTTCAGCCTCGACGTCGGCGACGGCGACCTCGTGCCGACCGGCGACGTCGACGACTGGTTCGCCGTCGCCCAGTTCCTCGCGCTGACCGCCGCCGACAAGCTCGCCGCCCCTTCGTTCGAATCGATGACGGCAGGGCTGCGGTTCGGGTCCACCGGCACTCGCCGCCGACGAGGGCCGCGAGGCGTCGCTCGCGCACATCGAGTACGTGCTCGACCCCGAGCTGCCGATCGACGACCCCGGCCAGGACTTGATCCAGCAGCACGAAGACCGTGCGCCTCAGCAGCAGCGTGCCGTACGTGCCGCCCGTTGCTGCCACCACGGGCGGGTTCAGCGCGACCGGTGAGGCCGTCGTCGAGCTCGGGGTGCCGGCCTACGTCCTGACGGACACCGCGACGATGGAGCAGTCCGCGCCATTCACGAGCTGGTCGGCGGCCCGCCAGGCGAGCACCGAAGGCGATGCCATCGAACGGGCGGTGTCATGACCACGATCGTCCAGTTCTTCTCGTACCTCCGCAGCGGACTCGCCGCCAACGTGGGCGCGGCGGCCGTCGACGGCGTGGCGACGGCACCGAGCGCCACCGCTGACGTCACCGTGCTCGTCACCGCCGACGGTGCGAGCAGCGCGGAGCGCGCCCTGGAACCCCGCCAGGTGCGCCTCACCGGCCCGGGCGAGGTGCTCGGTCTCGTCGACGCCGAGGTGATCCGGGAGTACCCCGAGCCCGGCGCCACCGACGCCGAGCCCAACTACTTCCCCTACATCGAGCTGCGCACGCCCGACCTGCCCTGGCGGTACAGCACGGCCGGCCCTGACGGGACCGGCAAGAGCCCGCCCTGGCTCGTGCTCGTCGCCGTCGAGGAAGGCGAAGGCGTGCGCTACGCCGAGGGCGAGGGTGGCCTGGCGACGCTGGAGGTCGACGATGTCGAGGCCCACCTGCCCGACCTGACGCAGGCGTGGGCCTGGGTCCACGTGCAGCTCGATGGCACCGACTCCACGCTCGACCGCGCCCTCGACACCGCCCCGGAGACGGTGCGGGCCCGGCTGCTGTGCCCCCAGAACCTCCGTGTCGGCCGCACGTGGCGGGCCTGCCTCGTGCCGGCGACCCGCGCCGGCGTGCAGGCCGGCCTGCGCCAGCCGGTCGTCGTCAGCGCCGACCTGGCGTGGACGGCAGGATCGGTCACGCTCCCCGTCTACCACTCGTGGCAGTTCACGTCCGGCGAGCGGGGCGACTTCAAGTCGCTCGTGCAGCGACTCGTCCCCCGCGAGCTGCCGGAGTCGGTGGAGCACGCGATCTCGACATCTCCGACGCCGGCAGCGGCCTCCCGCGGTCGCCCCGCACCGAGCTCAGCTTCCTCGGGGCGATGACTGCGGTCGGCGTCGAGCCGCGCGAGTGGCCGAGCACGGCGTTCCGCGACAAGTACCAGGAGGCGATCCGCGACCTCGTCAACCCCGACGTGCCCGACCCCACGGAGAGCGAGCCGTACGACGCGCTCACCGACGACCCCGTGGTGGCGCCGCCGCGCTACGGGGCGCCGCAGCGGTTCGGTCACCCGGTACCGGAGGACCCCAAGTCGCCCAACGGGTTCTACGCCGCGCTCAACGTGGAACCCCGCCATCGCACCGTCGCCGCCCTCGGCTTCGAGGTGGTCCGTCGCGACCAGGAGGCGCTGATGGCAGCGGCGTGGGACTACGCCGCCTCGCTCCCCAACGTCAACCAGCGGCTCAACCGGGCGGCGCTGCTCCTGCGCGCCGCCGTCGCCCGCCGGGTCAAGTTCCAGACCCTGCCCGTCGGTGCCCGGGTCGAGATCAGTTCCCCGGCTGCAGGGACGATCGGCAGCCCGCTGGGCGGTTCGCTGCGCCAGACCTGGCCGCGACGCGGCGGTCCCGCAGGGGATCACGACCGCGACGTTCCACCGCCTTGGCCGCCCGGGCGGCCCGCTCAGCCCCAAGGTGGTCGGTGTCGCCGACCGCTCGGCGGTGTCGTCGTCGGGCGTGGTGACCGCGTCGGTCGTCGTCAGCGGAGCCGCCCAGGTGCTCGGCTTCCGCAACGGCGCCCTGCCCCGCGGCATCGACGTCGCCATCGTCGCCGGCGAACGTTCCGTCTCGCCGACGGGCAGCGTGCCGGTCGGCCGTCGCCGGCGGCGCGCCGCCGCCCGGACTGTCGCGGGACCGATCGTCGGGGAGCCCGTCGACCGCGACGTGATCATCGCCGGCCCCACCACGCGACGGCGACAACGGTGACCATCGCCCGCCCAGCCGACGGACCGACGCTGGCCCTGGCGACGACGGTTCCCGCGGCGCCCGGTCCGTCGGTGTGGGCGGCCGCGGCCGCCGCCGTCGACCCCGAGGTCGGCGTGCAGCGCTTGGTCAACGCCCGCATGGTCGGCGTCGCCACGTCCGCGCCGGTCCCGCCCCGCCTGCGGGCGGTGCCGGTGTTCCGCGACCCGATGTACGAACGACTGCGCGCCCTGTCGCCGGACTACGTCGTGCCAGGCATCGGGCTCGTGCCGGACAACACGGTGGGCGTGCTGGAGGTCAACCCGGAGTTCGTGGAGTCGTTCCTCATCGGGCTGAGCCACGAGATGAGCCGCGAGTTCCGCTGGCGCGAGTACCCGGCGCAGCTCTGGCACACCTGGTTCCACCAGTTCTGGGACACCGGCCCCGACGGGCCGCCCGACCTGGCCACCGACATCGACACGTGGCGCGCCACGAGCCGGCTCGGCGACAACGTCGCCGGCGGGGAGCGGCTCGTGCTGCTGGTGAAGGGTGACCTCGTCCGGCGCTATCCCGACGTGAACGTCTACGCGGTGCGCGCCTCGATGGTCGACGGCGTCCGCGTCGCCCCGCCGGGCAGCGAGATCCGCCCACCGGCCTTCGTCGGCCAGCTCCAGCCCGGGGTGCAGTTCTACGGCTTCGACCTCGAGCAGGAAGAGGCCAGCGGGGACGACGGAGGCGACGGCTGGTTCTTCGCCCTCGAGGAGCAGCCGCGCGGTCCCCGCTTCGGGTTCGACGCCGCGCCGCCGTCACGGGCTGGCCGCGATGTGCTGGCGGGGCAGGCGCCTTCGTCGTGGTCGACGATGACGTGGGCGCACCTCGCCAACGCCGCCGGCGACCCGATCCCGATGATCGTCGATGTGCGCGCCCCGGCGGCGCTCCAGGACCTCAGCATCGGGCGCGGCGACGCCGCCGACTCGTGGGCCGAGCACGCCGCGGCGATGGCCCGCATCACGTTGCGTACCCCCACACGAGTCCTGATCCACGCGTCGGCGCTGCTGCCCGACGCCCCCGCAACCACAGGACAGCGCCGCCCATGACCGACACCCTGTCAACTTGGGCCCAGACGCCCACCCGGAGAACGATCGATCCGAACCCGGACGACCCGATCGACGTGGATCCGTTCCCACCGCGTCTGCCCGGACTCGTCGAGCAGGTCGCCGCCCCGCTCGTCCCGGCACCGGACGTCGACCGCGACGAGCCCCTCGACCCGGCGGTCAGCGTCGACGTGCCGCTGCTGCTGCTGCCGGTACGGATCGAGACCCGCTACACCGCCGACCGCCAGCACCTGCGCATCCGCATCTACCCGGATCAGGTGCATCTGGACACGACGGCCATGGCACCGACCGCGGCCGAGCTCGACCATGCGAGGACGTTCTGGACGATGCGCCACGCCGACCCCAAGGGCGAGACAGCAGACGTTTCGGTGGCTGGTCGACCGGGTCGGAAGCCGGCGCGCCGGATACCTGGCGCGTCTGACCAAGCCGACCAAGACGGCCGCCGGGCTGACGTTCCCGGACATCACGCCGCAGCAGGTCGACACGCCGGCGCGCGTGCGCCTGATGCCCGATCACTTCATCGCCATCGGCTGGCACGGAGACAACGAGATCTTCCGCGTGGCCGGCAACCCGGTGTCCGACGACCTCGTCGCCAGCCCCGACCCGACCCGCGCCGGCGTCACCATCGACGCCAACGGCTTGCGCACGGACCCCGGGATGTCGTGGATGTTCGACTACGACGCCGCCGTCGAGCGCGGCATGGCCATCACCGTCGACCTCGCGGGGAAGACCGGGTTGGCCGAGGTCACCACGCTCCTGGTCCTGGGCGTCGATGCGACGGACCCCGACACCGGCGCCAAGGGCCTCGCCGCGCTGCTGGCGGCCCACCAGCGCGCCGGCGACTTCGCCTTCGTTCCCCAGGGCACGCCGACCAACAACACCGACTCGGTGGCCGCCGGCTACACGCGTCACGAGCGTGAGCTCGCCGACCTCGAGCGCCGCGAGCTCGGCGACCCGGTTCGCACCCGGCTGGCGTGGGACAACGCCGAGCGGTTCGCGATGGCCCTCGGGCTCCCCGATGCCGCGCCGTACCGCCACGCCGCCTTCGGCGACGACACCGAGCTCCTGCGCTCGCGGGCGATGCGCGCCGCGCTGTTCGAGGCGACGCTCGGCACGTTCATCCGCCTGGCCCTGCCGTTGCACGGAGGCGGACAGCTGGTGCAGCGGGTCCTGCCACCGGTGCGGCAGTGGTTCATCGACGAGGTGACCGGCGGCGCGCCGATCCCGTCGATCCGCATCCGCAACCAGCCCTACGGCATCGTGCCGGTCGCCGCGCCGGCGGCGCCGGGTCCTACGGACCCCACTGCGCTCAAGGTACGCGACGTGGTCGATCTCCTGCGCAACGAGTGGCGCTTCGCGGCCGGCGGCGTCGTGCGACTCGACCACGACGCCGTCGACGCCGCAGGCGCCTTCACCCCCGACGACATCGGCATCGTGCTCGCCGGCGAGCCGCATCCTGCCGAGTTCGCAGCCCGCGGGGCCGAGGAGTTCGACACCGTCGAGACGTCGGGGCCGTTCGTCCCGACCGGCATGTACCTCATCGGCGGCGACGGCGAGTCCGTGTTCTACGAGTGGCAGGACGGTTACCGCGGCGAGTGGGACGAGGGACTGGCCGCGCTGCTCGAGGACACTCCGCACGTGCACGAGGAGTTGGAGACCTTCCTCGCCCAGTATCCGGAGGCCACCGGCATCGAGGGCCAGCTCTCCCGCTGGCTGGCGTTCCGTGACCACGTCGCCGTGCTCTCCGAGCCGCAGGAGACCGACAGTGGAGCGATGCAGAGTTGGAGGTACCTGCCCGAGGCGGTCGCCGCGCCTGCCCGTGATCGACGACCAACTCGTGCAGCTCTGGGCCCACGAGCGCCGGCAGCGCCCGGTGCGGTGGCTCGGCATCGAGCCCTATGCCGGCGTGCTCGGCGAGAACAACAACCAGCTCCTGCTGACCCGTTTCGATGCCTCGACCAGGGCCGTGCAGCGCGCTCTCGTCGAAGAGCGCGACGCCCCCGCCAACGGGCGCGCCGCCGCGTACCTCTCCGCCCTCCAGACCCACCGCGCCGGGGGACCGACCCCTACCCCGTCCCCGACGACGCAGCGCTGTTGCACCAGCTCGTCGGCCAGACCGTCCACCACCTGCGCACCGCCGACATTCCCTGCCTCGCCACGCTGGCCGCCGTCGACGCGCCGACGCTCGAATGGCATGCGCGGGAGACGCTCGGGTTGGGCACCCACCGGCTCGACGCCTGGGCCACGAGCGTGGTGGCTCGGCAGTTGCTCGAGCTGCGCTACCCCGAACGTGTCCCCGCGCCGGGCTCGCAGGGCGGTTCGCCCGTCCAACGCGGCGGGGTCCACGTCGGCGCCTTCGGGTGGGTCACGGGCCTCCGCCCGCGGGACTCGACCGCCAGCCAAGGCTTCGTGCACACGCCGTCGATGGGCCACGCCGCGACGGCGGCGATCCTGCGCTCGGCGTGGACGGCCCGCGGCGAAGGTTCGGCGCTGGCCCCCGCCGCCGTGGACATCCAGAGCGCCCGCGTCCGCACGTCGGAGTGGCTGCTCGACGGTGTGCGCAACGGACAAGCGCTCGGCGACCTGCTCGGCTACCGCCTCGAGCGCTACCTCCACGCCATCAGCCTCGATGCCCTCATCGCCCCGCTCCGTCACTCCGTCGGCGCCGGCCAGGTCCCACCCGACACCACTGCCGAAGACCCGGTCGACGGGCTCGAAGCGCTCGAGCTGTGGCGGGCGGGCACGCTCTACGACGGGTGGCCGGTGGCCGACCACCCGGTCCCGACCGATGCGCAGAAGGCGGCCGTCGCGTTCGGACTCGGGCTGCTCGAGCTCGCCTTCGACGCGATCGACGACGCGACGCTGTTCGAGGCCACCCACCAGCTGGTCGCGGGCAACATCGACCGCGCCGGTGCCGTCATCTCCTCGATGGGCGACGTCGACCTCGCCCCGCCAGAACTGATCGCCCAGCGCACCCCGACCGCGGGGCCCACCATCGATCACCGGGTGATGGTGCTGATCGACGCCGCCGCCGCTGCGGACCAACGGTGGTCGGCCGGGATCCGCAGCAAGATCGCTCCGCAGCTCGAGTCGTGGGTGGCGAACCTGCTGCCGCCACCGTCCACCGTCGGGTTCAGGATCGGCACCGGTCACGACGCGGCGGCCGGGCGGCTCGACGGCCTCGGCGTATCGGCCCTCGACGTCCTCGCCCTCGCCGGCGACGATCCAAGCACCGTCAGCCCCGGGTTGGCCGAGCTCGTCCGGCTGGCTGATCCCGATCACGCCGCGGCGACCATCGATGCCGGCGATCCTGCCGGTGCGCCGGCTTCGCTGGCCGAGCTCCAGCTCCTCGCCATCGAGATCCGCCGGATGGTCGAGGCCGCCCGACCGGCGGTCGCCGCCGACCTGCTGCCGAGCGCCCTCGTCGACCCGGCCGCGGAGCCCACACCCTCGCAAGGCGTCGGGCAGTCCGTCGACGCGGCCGGCACCGTGCTCGAGCACCTGCAGTGGGCGATCGACCACCCCGACGAGGCACGGCCGCACCTCGCCCGTCTGGGGATCGTCGCCCCGGCCGACGACCCGGCCGCGCTCGTCGAGCTGGCCCGCACCAGGTCGGCGGCGATGATCGAGATCCACCGGAGCGGGGGAAGTGGCGACGACGCCGTCGCCGCCGGCCTCGGCCGCGGCGTGCCGCTGCTCACGCCGTTCCGCGGCGGACCCGACGCCGTGACGCTCGGCAACGACCTCGCCGACGCCGCCCACATCGACGACTGGATCGACCTGGTCGCGCCGGTCCGTCCAGGTGTCGGACGCTGGACGACGGTGCAACTCCTCGGCGAGCTGCTCGACGCGCCGACCACGACGGTCCTCGTCACCGGCCAGCTCCCATTGCAACCCGGCGACCCCTGGGCAGCGACCGCCGCGCCGCCTGCGTCGACCGGGGGCCGCACCGTGGTGACTGCCCAGGTGCACGGGGCCGTCGACCCGAGCTCGACGCGTCCGTTCGTGGGCTTGGTGCTCGACCGGTGGTCGGACCGCATCCCGGCACCCGACCAGGTCACCGCGGTCGCCGTCCACCACGACGCGCCGAGCAACCGACCGCCGCAGACCTGGCTGCTCGTCGTGCCGCCGGCCAAGAAGTGGACGGTCAACGCGCTCGCCTCGACGGTCCTCGACGCCCTCGAGTGGGCGCAACTGCGGGCCGTCGCGCTGGAGGACCTCGGCGACTTCGGCCACGCCATCCCGACCGTCATGGTGCCCGACGACCTCTTGACGACTGCGGTCGAGCCCAGCACCAGGAGCGAGGTGTCGTCATGACGTCGTGGACGAGGGTCGAGGGCGCAACCCGCTCGGCCAGCCTGGTCGGAGGCGTCGAGGCCCGGATCGCCGACCCGCTGTGGATGCTTGCCCGGCAATGGCAGGTCGGCGAGTTCGCCGGCGACGACGCCTCCCAACCGGCGGCGATCCGCGTCGCCGCCGAATGGGATCGGCTCACCACGATCAGCTACGGAGGGCGCACCGCGCCGTTGCCTCACGACCGGCCGTTCGAACAGCTCGTCGAGGCCGCGCCGCTGGGCGTCACGGGCGCTTCGCGGCTCGCCAGCGCGGCCCGGCTCGGCCGGCTGCTGCGCCGCGAGCTCGACACGGTCGGCGCCGGCGCGGCGTTCGACGCCCTGCTCGGCGCGTTCCCGCTCGCGCTGCCCGACGATCTCGTGGCGATGCCGGGCGCGGGAGCCGAGGCAGCCGCCTTGATCGCCCGACGTTCGATCGACGCCGTCGCCCTCGCGGTGGCGCCCGACGCCGATGTCGACGAGGCGCTGGCCGGCCTCGCCGCACCACTGCCCGACGACGCCCGCCAGGTGATCGCGCTCTGGCGGGAGCGCTACGTGGGGACCCGTTCTGGCCCCTTGCCGAGCAGTTGGATCCCCGACCGAATGGAGCACTCGTTCTCGGTCGCCGCCCATCATCCCGACGGCTCGCAGACCGTGCTCACGGCGGACGAGTACACCGGTGGTCACCTCGACTGGTACTCCTTCGACGTGGCCCCCGCGGCGCGCCACGTGCTGGCGGACGGGTCCGATCCCCGCGATACGCCGGAGCCGCCGTGGTCGTCTGCGCTGCGCTCACCCGCCGTGACGACGACCTACCCGACGCCGGTGCGTTACGCCGGCATGCCGGCGTCGCGATGGTGGGAGTTCGAGGACGGCGCGGTGCACTTCGGCGACATCGCCGCCGCACCCACCGATCTGGCGCGGCATGATCGTCGCCGACTTCGCGACCGTCTACGGCGACGACTGGTTCGTCGTCCCCGTCGAGATCCCCCGAGGGACCTTGAGCCGAGTCACCAGCGTGGAGGTGGTCGACAACTTCGACGCCGAGGCGGTCAGCGTGGTGCCGGTGGCGACCACCGACGAGCGTCCGCTGCTGCGCGGCGTGGCGGATGTTCGAGCTCACCGGCGACGCATCGGCAGGGCGCGGGCTGAGCCCGCTGTTGCTGCTCCCCCCGCCTGCTTCGCCGGCCCAGCACGGGCCGGCGATCGAGTCGATCGAGTTGGCTCGCGACGAGGGCGCCAACCTGGCGTGGGCCATCGAGCGGGTCGTCGAGGGGGCCGTCGGGCGCCCGGTCGACCGCCTCCAGGCGTGGCGGAGCAGCCGCGTCCCGGCGACCGGTGGCCGTCGCGGCGCAGGCTTGCTCGACGCCGCGACGTACGCCGACATGTCGTGGCGCTACCGCATGGAGTCGCCGGCGCCACCAAACTGGATCCCCCTCGTCCCCCAACGGGTGACGCCGGGTAGCGAGCAGATCCGCTTTCGTCGTGGGCGGCTGCGCTCGTGGGACCTCCTCGACCGCCACTCGGTCGGTGCCAAGGGCGCGCTGCTCGAACCGTGGCGGCCGTTGCGGTTGTTCGAGGAGGAGGTCCCGCGCAGTGGCGCCACGGTCGAGCGGCGGTGGCAATACGCGCGACTGCCAGACGGGACGACCCACGCCTGGATCCAGCGGCGCAAGCAGAACGGGCGGGGTGAGCGGGCGAGCGGGTTGGCGTGGGATCTCCTCGAGACGGGGGATCCGGAGGCGGCGCCGACCTGAGTCGGTCCCCGCTGGTGGCGCACGCCCGAGTTCTGGGCGGGAATCGTCTCAAACGTCGATCTGGGCGGGAATCTTCGCGACCCTCGGGAGAACTCCCGCCCAGATTGCGGGCAAACGCTCACGCCAGCGCCGGCTGGTCGAGCGTCAGCCTCCCCGCGTCGGCGTCCAGCTCCGCGAGCACTCCGAGGGGCACCGTGATCGGGTCGTCCCCGTGCCCGAACCCGAGGTCGCCGAGAATCGGCACGCCGAGGTCGCCGAGTACGTCGAGCACCACGGGCTCGACCGGCTCGCACTCGGCCCACGACCCGAGCACGATCCCGGCCGCGCCGTCGAACCACCCCGACCTGCGCAGATGGGTGAGGTACGAGTCGATCCGATAGGCATGCTCGTTCACGTCTTCCAGCAGCACCAGCCCGCCGCGCGCCGTGCCGGGCGCCGACGGCGTGGCCACGGATGTCGTCAGCACGGACAGGCACCCGCCCGTCGTCACGCCCGCCGCCGCGCCGCTCACCAGGGCGTGCGCCTTCGGACCCGAGAGCAGCTGCACGGACTCCGGTTCGAACAGGGTCGCTCGCAGGTGCTGCTGGGCGGCAGGAGAGTCGAGGAAGTCCCGCGTGCTCACCATCGGCCCGTGCAGCGTCGCGACGCCGAGCCGGGCCGCCACCGCCAGGTGCAGCGCAGTGACGTCGCTGTAGCCGACGAGCACCGTGGGTTCGGCGCCGCGCAGCGCTGACCAGTCGACGCGATCGGTCATCCGCTGCGCCCCGTACCCGCCCCGCACGCAGAAGATCGCCCGGACGTCGGGGTCGGCCCAGGCATCGCAGAAGTCGCCGGCGCGGGCCTCGTCGTCACCCGCCAGGTACGCATGCACCGGATGGGTGTCCCGGACGCGCGGCATGATGCGCACCCGGAGTCCCCACGACTCGAGGATCGCCACCCCGGCATCCAGCCGCTCCGCCGGCACGGGCCCCGACGGTGAGACCAGGGCGGCGATGTCGCCGACGCGCAGCCGAGTCGGCCGCACGCCGGCGGTCAACGGAGCCGAGCTCGCTGACGTCATCGGCCCATCGTGGCCGATTTGCGGCCCACGGCGGCGTTCCCGAGACCCGTCACAACGGAACGTCCGCACCAACTAGCTTCAGCTCGTGGCGGATCGACGCACGAACGAAGGGGGATGTCGATGAAGACGAGATCGGCGGCCGGGGTGGCCGCGGTGACATTGGTGCTGGCGGGGTACTCCGCCGGCGGCAGCAATGCGGCGGTGGTCGGCAGCGCGGGCGAGCCGATCACCCTGCACCTCGACCTCACCCAGGACATGCCGACGCTGCTGCCGATGGACTCCAACATCGACGACAACATCGCCGTGCTCGACGTCGTGTACGACGGCCTGGTCCGCTACGACCCGGAGACGACCGAGCCGTACCCGTACGTCGCCGAGAGCATCGAGTCCTCCGACAACCAGGTCTGGACGATCACGATCAAGCCCGGGCTGACGTTCCAGAACGGTGAGCCGGTCGACGCCGAAGCATTCGCCCGCGCCTGGAACTACGCCGCCTACGGCCCGAACGCGATGAACAACAACTACTTCTTCGACCGCATCGAGGGCTACGCGGACATGCAGGGCGAGGCCGACGACGAGGGCAACGTCACCGTCGAGCCGACCGCCGACGCCCTGTCCGGCCTCAACGTCGTCGACGAGCTGACACTCGAGGTCACGCTCACCGACCCATTCGCCGGATTCTCGACGATGCTCGGCTACACCGGCTTCTTCCCGGTTGCGCAGGCGTGCATCGACGACATCGAGGCGTGCGCCGTGCAACCGATCGGCAACGGCCCGTTCCAGATCGAGGAGTGGCAGCAGAGCGTCAGCCTGACCGCCACCAAGTGGGCGGACTACACGCTGGAGGAGACCCCGAACTACGACACGATCGAGTGGACCGAGTACGCCGGCGCGTCGAGCTGGCCCGACTTCCAGGCCGGTGACCTCGACGCCGGCTTCCCGCCACCGGCCGAGCAGGCGGCGGCCGAGGCCGACGCCGATCTCCAGTCACGCTACGTCGAGGCCCCCGGCGCGGGGCTCACCTATCTCGGCTTCCCCCTGTATCTCGAGGGTCCCTGGCAGGACATCGAGTTCCGCAAGGCGATCTCGATGGCGATCGATCGCCAGGGCATCATCGACGCCCTGTTCCCCGGCCAGGCCGTCCCCGCCGACTCCTGGGTTGTTCCCGACGGTGTCCCCGGAGGCGAGGCCGGCACCTGCGAATGGTGCACCTTCGACCCCGAGGCAGCCCAGGCCGCGCTCGAGGACGCCGGCGGCTGGCCTGAGGGCGAGACGCTGGTCATCAGCCTCGGTCAGAACGAGACGCAAGAGCAGTACTTCCAGGCGATCGGCGACTCGATCCAGAACACACTCGGCATCCCGTACGAGCTGAACCCGACGCCCGACTTCTTCGCCAACCGTGCCGACCGCGCCTTCACCGGACCGTTCCGCAACAACTGGTTCCCGGACTACCCGCTCAACGAGAACTACCTCGCGCCGGTGTACGCCTCTGGCGACCCGGAGGAGGGCAACACCAGCTTCGGGTACTACAACGCCGACTTCGAGGCCGCCATCGCCGAGGGCGACCAGGCGGCGACGCTCGAGGAGGCCGTCGTTCACTACCAGGAGGCCGAGGCGATCCTCGCCGCCGACTTCCCCACCGTGCCGCTGAGCTTCTCGGTGAACGCGGTGTACTACAGCGAGCGCCTGTCCAACGTCGTGCTCGACCCGTTCAGTGGCCAGATCGAGCTGCGGCCGCTGGAGGTGTCGAACTGAGAGGCAGAGCCTCTCAGTTCGAGCCCGAACTGGGGTGGTCGGACCGGCGGAGCCGGATCCGACCACGGCCGAGGGGAGGTCGCGGAGCGCCCCCCTCGGGCTCCCCCCACTCGCCCGCAACCGTGCGGTAATGGGCAGGTACATCACGCGGCGATGTTTGCAGGCGGTGCTGACACTTGTGCTCGTGGTGTTCGTGCTGCACCTGCTCACCACGCTGGCGGTTCAGCTCAACGGCAACCCGGCACTGGCATTCTTCGGCGACCGTGTCCCGACCGCCACCCAGCTGGCCGCCGTCGAGGCGCGCTACGGCTTGGACGACCCGTGCTACGACCACCCGGGCAACCCGTGCCTCGGCCCCTTCGTCGACCGCATGGTGGCGTACGCCCACGGCGACTTCGGCACCAATCTCCGGGGCCGCGAAGTGACGGACATCGTCGCCGCCGCCGCGCCGAACACGCTCCGGCTGTTCTCCATCGTGACGACCACCTGGCTCGTGCTGGGCATGACCCTCGGCTCGGCGGCGGCCAAGTGGCGCGGCCGGACCGCCGACCACGGCATCCGTCTGACGAGCGTGCTCATCGACGCGCTCCCGGTGTTCGTGCTGCTGTTGGTCTACCGCTACGTGTTCTCGGTGCCGCTGTCGAACTGGGCCGAGGACACGTTCGGCCCCGACAGCCTGCCGGCACTGTGGTTCCGCCCGTCCTTCGACGACGATCACCCGTGGGCCACGCTGCTCGTGCCCGGGATCCTGCTCGGGCTGGCCGGCTCGGCCGCGTTCATCCGTCTCGTGCGCGCCAGCCAGCTGGAGAGCTACAGCAGCGAGCACGTGCGCGCGGCGCGCGCCAAGGGTCTGCCCGAACGGCACGTGGTCACGCACCACGTGGTGCGCAACTCCTCGGTCCCGATCGTCACCGCCGTCGGCCTGACGTTCGCCGATGCACTGGGCGGCGCCGTGATCACCGAGGGGATGATGAACATCTACGGCATGGGCGGGGTGCTCTGGGAAGCGGTTCGAGCGTCGGACGTGTCCCTGGTGGTCGGCGTCGTGACCATCCTGGCCATCGTGACCGTGGTCGTCATGATCGTGGTCGACGTGGCCTACGCCGCGCTGGATCCGCGGATCCGCTATGAGTGACGCGACCACGCCGGAAGTGGCAGGGCCGGCGGTGGCGACCGTGGCCGACGCGACCTCCCGCACGTTGACCGCCGACGCATGGCGCACCCTGCGCCGTCGTCCGGACACCGTGGTCGCCGCAGTGATCCTCGCGTTCTTCCTGTTCATGGTGGCGTTCCCATGGTTGTTCACGAGCACCGACCCGCAGCGCTGCATCATCTCGGAATCGAAGATCCACCCCCAGGGGTTCGGTGAAGTGCACCCGTTCGGCACCGACGTGTTCGGGTGCGACGTGCTCGCCCAACTCGTGTACGGCGCCCGCCCGTCACTGCTGCTCGCCCTCGTCGTGGTCGGCAGTGTCGCTGCTGATCGGGGTGGTGCTCGGCCTGCTCGCCGGCTACTACCTGGGGCTGGTCGACGCCGTGATCTCACGCTCGATCGAAGTGTTCCTCGTCATCCCCCTGTTGCTGGCGGCGCTGCTGCTGCTGTCGCTGTTCCGCAACGTCAGTGTGGGCTCGGGCACGTTCAACGCCATCCTGCTGCCTGCATTCGTGCTGACCATGTTCGGGTGGATGAGCTACGCCCGGTACATCCGGGCGAGCGTGCTGGAAGCCAAGAGCCTCGACTACGTGACCGCGGCGAAGGTGATGGGCGCCTCCGACCTACGCGTGATGCTCCGCCACGTGCTGCCGAATGCGATCGGCCCGGTGACTGCGTTGGTGCCGACGTCGATCGCGGGAATCATCGGCGCCGAGGCGGTGCTGGCGTTCTTGGGCATCGGTGTCCGGCCGCCGGCGATCTCCTGGGGCATCATGATCAGCAACGGCGCGGAGTGGTTCACCGGCGGCTACCCGTACCTGCTGCTCTTCCCGCTCGGCTGCCTGATGGCCACCGTGCTGTCGCTGGTCGTGCTGGGCGACGCACTGCGCGACGCGCTCGATCCGAGGCTGCGGTGAGTGGCGTCCCCATCCTCGGAGCTCCGGACGGGCAGCGAAGTCTGCCCGTCCTCCGCAGGCAAACCCTCGCCTCCGTCACTGCGCTCCGTGACGTACATCTAACCTCGACCTCCCCACTGCCGGTGAAGAAGGTGCGACCGTGACCACCGCGACGGAGGCACCGCTGCTCGAGGTCGAGGACCTCGCGGTCGAGTTCCACACGCCCGACGGCGTGGTGCACGCCGTGGACGGACTGTCGTTCACCGTGACGGCCGGACGCACCCGGGCGATCGTCGGCGAGTCCGGCTGCGGCAAGTCGGTGAGCTCGCTGGCGGTGATGGGCCTGCTCGGCCCGACGGCACGGGTGACGCGCGGCGCGGTCCGCTTCCGCGGCACGGACCTGCTGGCGCTGCCGCCCAAGGAGCGCCGATCATTCGGTGGCGAGCACGTGGCGATGGTGTTCCAAGACGCACTCGTCGCGCTCAACCCGGTGCACACGGTCGGCTACCAGCTCACCGAGGCGCTGCGAGTACGGCGCGGCATCGGCCGCGGCGACGCCCGCCGTCGGGCGATCGAGCTGCTCGACATGGTCAAGGTGCCGCGGGCCGCCGACCGGATCAGGGACTATCCGCACCAGTTCTCCGGCGGCATGCGCCAGCGCGTGATGATCGCCGCGGCCCTCGCCATGGACCCTGAGGTGCTCATCGCCGACGAGCCGACCACGGCGCTGGACGTCACCGTCCAGGCCCAGATCCTGCGCTTGCTCGCCGAGATCCAGGCCCAACGGCACATGGGCCTCGTGCTCATCACGCACGACCTGGGTGTGGTGGCGACGGTCGCCGACGACGTGACCGTGATGTACGCCGGCCACGCCGTGGAGCAGGCCTCGGTCCACGAGATCTTTGCCGCCCCAGCGCACCCGTACACCCGGGCGCTGCTGCGCGCGATGCCGCGTCTGACTGCTGGCGGCCAGACGTCGGTCGCGGTGGTGGACAAGGCGCACGGCGGTCGCCTCGCCGTCATCCCCGGGCGCCCGCCGCGGCCTGGCGAGGTTCCCCTCGGGTGCCCGTTCCACCCGCGCTGTGATGCCGCGCTTGACGTGTGCCGCACGACGCCGCCGCCGCTGGTGGAACTGCCCGGCGGACGCAGCAGCCTGTGCCACGTGGCGACGGAGGTCCTGGACGCCGGGCTGCAGGAGGCCGGGCATGGCTGAGCCCCGGAGCGCCGACGGGCGGCGCGACGGTGACCCGATCCTCGAGGTCCGCGACCTGGCCAAGACCTTCGCGGTGCGCCGGGGCGTGGTGCTGCGGCGCACCGTCGGGCAGGTGCAGGCGGTCGACGGGGTGTCGTTCACCTTGCGGAGCGGCCGCACGCTCGGCCTGGTCGGCGAGTCCGGGTCCGGGAAGTCGACGCTGGCGCGGATGCTGGTGGGCGTGGAGCGGCCGACGCGCGGCCAGGTGCTCGTCGACGGGGTCGACGTGACGACCATGTCGCGGGCGGGGCGGCGCGAGCTGCGTCGACGCGTCCAGATGGTGTTCCAGGATCCGTACACGTCGTTGAACCCGCGGATGAGCGTGGGCGAGATCGTCGGCGAACCGTTCCGTATTCATCCCGATGCCGTGCCCCCGGGCGGGCGGGACAAGGCGGTGAAGGAGTTGCTCGAGCTCGTCGGCCTCGACCCGGCCCACGTGCACCGGTACCCGCACCAGTTCTCCGGCGGGCAGCGCCAGCGCGTCGGCATCGCCCGCGCCCTGGCGGTCAAGCCGCAGGTGCTCGTGTGCGATGAGCCGGTCTCCGCGCTCGACGTTTCCGTGCAAGGCCAGGTGATCAACCTGCTCGAGGACCTGCAGGAGGAGCTCGGGTTGTCGTACCTGTTCATCGCCCACGACCTCGCCGTGGTGCGGCACATCGCCGACGAGGTGGCGGTGATGTATCTCGGCCGGATCGTCGAGCACGGCACGGCCGCCGACGTGTACGACCATGCCGCTCATCCGTACACGGGAGCGCTGATGTCGGCGGTACCCAAACCTGACCCTGCCGCCCGCTTGGCCAGCGCCGAGATCGTGCTCGAGGGCGACATTCCGTCGCCGGCGGACCCACCGTCGGGTTGCCATTTCCACACGAGGTGCTGGCTCGCGGCGAGGCTGGTGGCGGCGGGCGAGCCCGCCGTGGACGGCGTGCCGGTGCGCTGCGCGACCGAGTCGCCGGCACTGACCGGCGCCGGACGGATCGATGCGGGCACCGTCGGGCACGTCGCCGCGTGCCACTTCACTCACCGCGCCGTCCTGACCGGTGCGCCAGCCGGAAGTCTGACGGGAGACAGCGGTTGACCGCTGCGTACGCTCAGACTTCGGTCGCGATCACGACGGTCACGCTCGCCGGTACGGTGAGCCGGTGACCGACCCGCCCCGCATCGTGCTGGTGCAAAACTCCGAGCGCAGCGGTCCCGGCCGCCTCTCGGACTGGCTCGCCGAGGAGGGCGCCGAGGTGATCGTCGTGGCCGGATCCGACCTGCCGGAACGCCTGCCCAGCGGGTCCGAGGCGGTTGACGGGCTGGTGCTGCTCGGCGGGGGCTTGATGCCCGACGACGACGAGCGCGCCCCGTTCCTGCCGCGCGAACGCGCGCTGGTGGGCGAGGCGATCGCCGCCGGCGTGCCCGTGCTCGGGATCTGCCTCGGCGCGCAGTTGCTCGCTCACGTGGCCGGCGGCGAGGTGACGGCCAAGTCGGGCGAGACCGAGCGTGGCTCGTGCGCCATCGACGTGCTCGCCGCAGCGTGCGACGACCCGCTGTTCGCCGGCCTCACCGACCACGACGACCTCCGCATGATCGAGAACCACCAGGACTCGATCACGACGCTGCCGCCTGGCGCGGTGCACCTGGCGACCTCGGAGGGGTGTCGGGTCCAGGCATTCCGCGTGGGCGCGGCTGCCTGGGGAGTCCAGTTCCACCCCGAGGCGACGACAGGCGCGCTGGCCGACTGGGACGCGTCCGCACTGGCGGCCGACGGGTTCGACCGAGCCGCCCTGATCGCCCGGGCCGAGGCCGACGCCCCGGTCAGCGCCGCGCAGGCCCGGGCGCTCGTCGGCGCGTTCGCCGAGGTCGTGCGTCGGTCACGTCGCTGATGGGAGCGACCGGGACGCACAGCGATGGCGTGCCGGTGGTCGCGTTCTGCGTCCGTCGCGCCGGCGGTCCGATCCTGGCCGACGCGGCTCGCCGACGAGCGCTTCTACGCCGCGTCGACGGTCAAGCTGGCGGTTCTCGCCGCCGTGGCGCGAGCGCTGGAGGCGGGCACCGTGAGTCTGGTGACGTCGTTGACCAGCACCGACACGTTCCGCTCCGACGTGCCGGGGGCACCCGACTTCCGCATCGATCCCGACGACCTCGACGAGGGCATGCCGGCGCCGGGGACGCCGATGCCGCTGGCCGAGGTGATCGAGCGGATGGTGGTGGTCTCGTCGAACGAGGCGACCAACATGGCGACGGACCTGGTCGGACTGCGCGCCGTCGAGGCCGTGCTGGCGGACGCCGGCGCGACGTCGACCACCTACGGATGCAAGTACTCCGACTTCGCGGCCGCGGCCGCGGGCGCGAGCCGCGACACCACGGCCGGCGATCTCGCGGCACTGATGTCGGCCGTCGTCACGGGTGCGCTGGCCGGGCCGCGGTGGACCGCGTGGATGACGGCAACGCTCGGCCGCCAGCAGGATCGGCAGCTCACCGACCACGTCGCCGACGGCGTGCCGTTCGGGTCCAAGTCGGGGTGGGTCGACGGGATCCGCCACGACGTCGCGTTCGTCGGTGAGCCGGGTCCCGACGCGCTGGTGATCGCGGTGTGCACGCGCGGGTACGACGCCCTCGGCGCGGAGGAGGTGCTCAGGGCGATCGGGCTGCTGACCGTCCGATGGGTGTCAGCATGACCAATCGGTCCGGTCAGCACCGTTCGCTCGCGCCCTCAGACCAGCCATGAGGCAGGGAGTCCGTACCAGTCGAGGAGGCGGCGGAGCTCCTCGGCGGGCGGTCGTTTTTCGAAGTGCTGGTAGTCGACCACGCCATCTCGTTCGAGCGACCATTGACCACCCCAGCGCCAGCCGCGGTCCAGCAGGTGGCGTACCAGCCCGTGCCCGTCATCGAGCGTTCCCGGCACCGTCGGGTCGTAGCGCGCCCCTGGGGGCTCCACGATGAGCTCGCCATCGACACCGGCGCGGATGTACGGCATCAGCCGAGTGTTCACATCGAACGCCAGGCCGAGCGAATGCAGCGAGAGGACGTCGCGGCCGGGGACGGTCCGGAAGTTGAAACCGCTCGTGCAGTTTTCCGCCATCAGCGTCGGGTCGCTCCACGAGAGTTCGCTCGCCTGCACCACGCGCTCGATGGGGAAGCGCAACGCGTAGGCGAGCTCGAAGAACGAGGCGACGTCGTCGACGACCGAGCGATGGATCTCGATGTGACCGACACGATCCGATCCGTCGAGTCCTACGTGGCGGACCGTGAGGACCCGCTGGTCGGCGACGAGGCGCGGCGGACACCCCGCTGCGGGCGGCACGTCTACTGGATCCGGCCGACTCACCGCGGTCGAGCTCGTTGTTCGTCGAGGAAGCGACGTTCGACCGGGTTGTCGGTGAGCTCGATCGCGCGCCCGTAGGCGGCGTCCGCCTCGCTGGTGCGGCCACAGCCAGCGAGCAGGCCGGCGCGGGCGGCATGGAAGGGCTGGTAGGTCGCGACCGGGTCGTCGTCGATCAGCTCCAGCGCGAGGAGCCCCGCGTGCGGGCCGTCGAGCTCGCCGATCGCGACCGCTCGGTTGATCGCCACCACTGGGTCGGGGCGGAGGGCGTAGAGCTGGTCGTAGAGGGCGACGATCTGCCGCCAGTCGGTGGATTCGGCGGCCTCGGCGTCGGCGTGCACGGCGGCGATCGCCGCTTGGATCTGGAACATGCCCGGCTGGTTGCGGCGCAGGCAGGCCCGCACGATTCCGTGGCCCTCGGCGATGCGGCCGCGGTCCCACCGCGTGCGGTCCTGGTCGGCGAGACGGATCATCCGCTCGTCGGAACTGGTGCGGGCGTCACGTCTGGCGTCGGTCAGCAGCATGAGGGCGAGTAGTCCAGCCGCTTCCGGTTCGTCGGGCATCAGGTCGACGAGCACGCGGCCGAGGCGGATCGCTTCCTCGCAGAGGTCGACCCGCACCGAGCGCGTCGCCGCGGATGGCCGTGTGTCCTGCGGTGAAGACGAGCGAGATCGCGGCGAGGACGGCGTGCAGGCGGTCGGGCAGCTCGCCGGCGGTCGGGACGCGGTACGGGGCGTGATTGTCGCGGAGCTTGCGCTTGGCCCGCACGAGGCGTTGCGCCATCGTCGCCTCCGGCACGAGGAAGGCGCCGGCGATGTCGGGGGTCTCGAACCCGCCGAGCAACCGAAGCGTCAGCGCTACCTGGGCGTCGGGCCCCAGCGCGGGGTGACAGCACAGGAACATGAGGCGGAGCTGGTCGTCGGAGACGACGTCGACGAAACTGTCGAGCTCGTCGAGCTCTGGGTGGGGATCGGGTTCCATGTCGGTCTCGTGGAGGCGATGGGCGGCGAGGTGGCGGTCGTGTCGGGAGGTCTCTCGGCGCAGCCGGTCGATCGCCCGGTTCCTCGCAGTCGTGGTGATCCACGCGCCCGGATTCGGCGGCGTCCCCGTTCGGGGCCAGACCTCACTGGCGATGGCGAACGCTTCGGCGACCGCGTCCTCGGCGAGGTCGACGTCGCCGAGGACGCGGATCAGGGTCGCAGTGCAGCGGCCGGATTCGCGCCGGAACACGGTCGCGAGGTCATCGCCTCGCTCGCTCACTCCTGGAACGGCCGGACCTCGACGGGACCCTCACAGGCGGTGGCGGCCTTGCCCGCCCAAGCGAGGGCGGCATCGAGGTCGGCGGCCTCGATGACCCAGAACCCTCCCATCTGTTCCTTGGTCTCGGCGTAGGGTCCGTCGATCATCGACACGACGCCGCCGCTGCTGCGGACGACGGTGGCCGACGACGCGGCGTGGAGGCCGCCGCCGAACACCCAGGCGCCGGCGGCTTCGAGCTCGGCGTTCACCGCGGAGATCTGCGCCATCTGGCGCTGGGCTTCGGGGCTGGAGAAGTCGACGTCGTAGTTTTCGTCGTGCCAAACGGACATCAGGTACTGAGGCATGGTGCGCTCCTTGTTGTTGATCGCTCAGCGGTGGGCGTTGCGGACGAGGACGGGGACGATGACGACGGCGGCAAGCAGGTGGGCGGCCACGAGGGCAATCTTGCTCGCGGTGTCGGGCGGCGACGTCAACGAGGGGACGCACGACAGGGCGGTGAGCGCCGCCGTCGCCTGCAGGAGCCGGCGGCGGGGCTGCGCGGCGTAGCGGTTGAGGGCGGCGAGCAGGATTCCGCCGAGCACGGCGCCGAGCACCGTCATCGTGGTGAACCCGCCGAGCGGGATCGGCTCGCCGGCGACCTCGAACGGCACGCCGGCGGCACTGGCGACCGCGGCGAACGCGGTGACGGCGGCCGCTCCAGCGACACCGGAGACGACGGTGGCGCGGCGGACCGGGTGGGTCCTGCGCTCGGTGCCGGCCAGGATGGGAACGGTGGTGGTGATCGCTGACATTGGAGTTTCCTTTCGGTGGTTGTGGTGGCGATGCGAATTGCTCGCTCGTGACGACAACGAACGCAGTCGCCCGAATCGACATCGCTCGCCAGAATTTTCCTCAATTCGCGCCTACGACGCGCAGGGCTTGGCGAGCCGTCTCAGGCAAACGCCCACTTCGTCGCGCCGTTCAGCGGCGGCTCCGCCGCCGACCGCGAAGGCCTGATCGCAAGCGATTCGGTAGAGGTTCCACGGCGGCGGTCCGCCGCTCGGGGCGGTGTACGGAGCCGTGAACGCGTCGCCCGCCACCTCGGCAGGCCAACCGCCCCCGCGATACACCGCTGCCACGCGTTCAAGCTCGTTCGGTTCGGTGACGCGGTGCGCATGACCCGTGAAGACGACGTCGACGCCCGGGAGTCGTGCGGTCAGCGTGCAGGCAGGATTGTGTGCCAGGTTGCGTGACTTCCGTGTGCCCGGCCCACTGACGACGTACCAGGCGCCGTCGATCCACATGGCTCCAACGGCAGCCGCGTGCGGGCGACCGTCGGGCAGGACCGTGCCCAGGACCGTGAAGAAATCCTGGCCGGACGTGGTCGTATCGAGCTGCTCCGCGACAGCGCCCCAGGGCAACGGTTCGTGACCGTACTGGTCGAGATTGACGGTGTTGACAGGTTCGGGATTCGTCATGGTGCTTCGTCCTCCTGTGGTTCGGCGGCGATGTGTTCTGCATCGCTCGTGACCACAACGATCGCAGCCACCTGAATCGACATCGCAAGGAGGCCCGTGTGAGGGCGCAGGCCTCACACGGGATATGCAAGCCCGTGGATCAGCGCTTGGCTTTGAACTCGTTCAAGGCGACGGCGGCGCGCACGAGCGCCTTCAATGCCTTCTCGTCGATCTTCTCGCCCTCGTGGAAGTCGATGGCGCGCCTCGTGTTTCCCTCGAGACTGGAGTTGAAGAGGCCCGCAGGATCCTCCAGCGCCGCCCCCTTGGCGAAGGTCATCTTCACGTAGTTCTTGTACGTCTCGCCGGTGCAGATCATCCCGTCGTGCTCCCACGTCGGGACCCCTCGCCACTTCCACCCCTCGACGACGTCGGGATCGGCTTCCCTGACCAAGGTCCGGAGCCGGCCGAGCAGCTCGCCCCGCCAGTCGTCGAGCTCCTCGATCCTCGCGTCGATCAGCTCAGAGGGAGAGTTGCCTTCCTGCGACCCGCTCTTGTTCATGCCCGTATCCCTTCCTCGGTCCCGAGACGCTGATCGATGAGGGTCACCGCCACCGTGCCGATTCTACGTCGAGCTGCGCGTGGGACGATCTGATCATGCGACGCGTGTCCGTTGTCGGAGTCTCTGGCTCCGGCAAGTCTTCGCTGGGACGCCGATTGGCCGCTGCGATCGGTGTTGAGTACATCGAGTTGGATGCGATCTTCCATCAGCCTGACTGGGCCGAGCTGCCGCGGGACGAATTCCGCCAGCGCGTCGAGCGTGCGATCGAGGCAGAAGGCTGGGTGGTCGACGGCAACTATGGCGCCGTCCGAGATCTGGTGTGGACGGCCGCTGACACGGTCGTCTGGCTCGATCGGCCTCGCTGCGTGGTCATGTGGCGGGTGATCCGTCGCACGATCACACGCGCAGTGACACGGCAAGCGCTTTGGAACGGCAATCGGGAACCGCTCACGGGCATCTTCCGTCGGGACCCTCGCGAGAACATTGTTCTGTGGTCGTGGCAGCACCACGGCGACTACGCAAACGGTTATGAGGCAGCCGCACGCGACCCGGCCAATTCCCACCTTTCCTTCATCCGGGTCTGCTCGGACGGCGACGTCGACCGGCTGGTCGCGGCTGCCGACGGCAGCGATCGCCAATAGGGAGGACCCCGTTGGGTGCGGTCAAACGCCGATCGGAGAGGCGATGGCGTGATGTGGATGCCGCGTGGAAGCATCTCGTCGTGCTTGCTTGGTCCGACTTCGCTCTCGCCGTGCCTGAACTCGCCGCGTTCGGCGCCGACCGTCTCCAGCGCCCGCCCGCGTACCTGGCCACGGTGACCAGCGACGGCGGGGCGCGCGTCCACCCGGTGACGCCGATCGTGTCCTCGACAGGTCTCTACGTGTTCATGGAGCCGACCTCGCCGAAAGGCCGAGACCTGCGAGAACGGCGCCGGTTCGCGATGCACAACGGGGTGCCCGACACCGCGGGCTCGGGCGGCGAGTTCTTCGTCAGTGGTGAGGCGGTGGCGATCGACGATGACGCCGTGCGCGCCCGGGCGGTCGCCGCGGCGTCGTACGAACCGGCGGAGCGCTACGTACTGTTCGAGCTCCTCGTCGGGTCGGCGCGGGCGAACGGCTACGGCGACGTCACACTGCCCGAGCCGTCGCGCTGGTCGGCCGGTACCTGAACATCAACTCGCCACGAACCGGAGCCGGAGATCTCGGACGCGGGCGCGCCGACGCTTTCGCATGTACGTTTCTCGGACGCCTCCTGGGACGCGTTTGTAGCTTGGATTCGATCAGCGCCCACGGCCTCACCGACGCCTTCCGCGACGCCGAACTCCTTGCCCGAGCCATCGTGTCGAGCGCGACCGGTGACGTCCCAGAGGAGGCCGCCTTCGCCGCCTACCAGGCCACCCGCGACCACCTCGCGTTGCCATTGTTCACCACCGTCGACCTGATCGGCGCGTACCACTGGGACGGGAGCCAGATCGGATCGCTCCTTCGGCGAGCCAGCGCCGCGATGGCCGACGAGGTCGACGCCATCGCCGCGTTCGAACGGGCGGCCGTGCCGTGAGCACGGCGATTTCCCCAACCGATGTGATGCAGTTTTGAAACAGATTGGTTGGGGAAATCTTGAGCTCGCCTCGGCGCGTGTGGAGTCTCGTTTGACACCGAGCTCACGATGGTGGGTCGAGATGGAGACGTCCGTCCGAGCGTTCGTCGAGTGCTTGGGCCAGCTCGGCGCGGCTGACGAAGCCGATCACCTGACTGGCCTGCGTCGTGACCTCGTCGACCACCTCCGACGCGGTGGTGCGCGAGTTGAGTTGTATCGTCGCACACCCGCCTTCGAACGCCTCGTACCAGGTGAGGACGCGTGTCGGTGTCTTCGACCGGACCGGCGCTCGTAGCGCCGGGCCCCAGCGACATCACCGGTCACTTCGGTCGCGCCGTTCGTGTCACAGGCCTCGGCGAAGCGCAGCTCGATGGCCGCGGCGCCGGCACGGTCGTGATCGACGGTGATCGTCGAGCGCCCGTTGTTGACCGTGAGCGCCCGGAACGACCAACCCACCGGCAGGGACTCGACGCACGGGACGAGTTGGGCGGTTTGCACGGCTTGCGCCTGTAGCCACATCGGCTCCATTTCGTCGCACGAGGCGTCGACGTGGACGGGCGTGCGCGTGTTGTCGTTGGAGAACAGCCGGGCCGAGTTGAGTGCGAGCACGACGGCGACGAACGGTTGCAGCCAGCGCGACGGCGACGCGTCGTAGCGTCCATCGCTGCACCTTGATCGGACGGGGTCGTTCGGGCAGCAGGCCGAGGAACTCGCCATGGATGTCCCGTGCGTCAGCGCGCAGCGCGCGGCGCAGCTGTGACGGCAACGCCAACCCGCGTGCCGCGGCGAACGCTTCGGAGATCTCCTCGACGCTGAACTGACGCAGCGCCCGCTCGTAGACCTGCTGGGCGCTGGAGCGCGAGCGCGAGGCAGAGCATCATGTTGGCGAGGTCGACGGCCTGGCGCCACGGTGTCGGCCGGAGCTCGGCGAACGCGACGTCGATGAGCGCGATGTGGCCGTCGCGCACCATCAGGTTGGCCGGCTTGATGTCGCGGTGGGCGAGGCCGGCGTTCCACAGGATCCTGACGAGATGAAGGGCTTCGTCGATCAGTGCGTCGTCGATGTCGGCGTCGCCGAGCTCGACGGCCTCCGTCGAGGAACTCGGTGACCAGCAGGTACTCGCGTTCGGGCGTCAGTTCGACGAAGCCGTGCGACTTGGGACCGGGCACGCCGGCGTCGCGGAACACGCGCAGCGCGTAGTCCTCCTGTTGGACGAGGCGGCGCACGGTGTTGAACGGCTTCTCGTCCTCCAACCGGCCGTACAGCAGCTCGCGACCGAGCTTGTACCAGCGGTCCGAGCGCAGGTGGGTCCGCGAGTACAGCTTGCCGAACAGATACTGCGGCGACGTGCCTTCGACGCGTAGCCGCAGCGGGGTCGAGCCCGCCGATCCGCTCAGCCCCACCGGCTCGACGTCGGACACGGTGAGGCACAGCTGCTCCTCGGCCGCCCTGCGGATCGCTTCGCCACGGGCGCCGGTGACGTCGAGGTGGGCGGTTCGACCCCGGCGGTACGTCACCGGGAACACCTCGCTCGGAGCGAAGATCCGAAAGGCCGTCACGCCCAGACTTGTCGAGATGAGGACGGCGATGATGATGTCGCTCGGCGAGTCGACCCCGAGATGCAGCCGGGCGAGGGCGACCACGGTGACGAACGCCGCGACCAGCCACTTCAATCGATTGCGCACACGGCCGTCCGGGACCAGCGTGTAGAGGGCGATCACGGAATACCCGGTGAGCGCGAGCATCTGGAGCGACGGCATCGACCAGCCACCCCAGCTCCCTCGCAGGGTGACGCCGAACGGACGGGGCTGGGTGGTCGCGTCGTACACGTAGCCGTGCAGCATGACGGCGAGCTGCGTCGCCACCAGTTCGATCACCAGGAGACGCCACCGGCGCAAGACGATCAACGCCACGACGATCAGCCAGCCCGCGATCTGGATCACCCACCACGACGACGGCATAGCTGATGACCCGGGCGACGCCGTCGATGCCGGGCAGGTCGCGATCGCTGATCCACCGCACGACGGTGTCGTCGACGACGATCACGGGGATCGCCGCGCCCGAGACGCCCTCGCCCATGACCACCACCGTGACGACCACCGCGACCAGCGCGGCGATCAGCCAGCCAACTCCGGTCCTGCGCAGGTGGCGAGGCAGCGGCGGCGGCGCACCCGAGGGTCGTCGCCGCGGTACCCGTCTCGCCGGCCCGCTCCGCGCAGCCGCGTCGGCGGTCGTCACCGACGCAGCCTCCCACACCGGGCGACGCAATCGTCTTGGTCCGCGGAAGTGCCCGACAATGGCGGAAGGTGCGGACCATGACGCGGTTCGACCACTGTCACCGGGCTCATGCTCGCCGACCGTGTGCCGACAGGGTGCTCGGACGACTCCGTGGTGCGCGCTCGGATCCGCGCCTGTTCTGCTCGCTCCGGACGTAGCGCCGACCGCCGCGACGGGCGGTGATGCCGTGGAGCACCACACTCAGGAGCACCGTCAATGCCACGGCCGCGACAGCCCGCCCAACTTCGGGTGAGGTCTCGCCCAACTCTTCGATGGCCAACAGGGCGAACACCACCGACGCAAGGCCTCGCGGACCGAACCAACCGATGAACAGCGACGCTGGGCCGGTCGAGTCCCGAACGGACGAGGCTCAATGCGACCGGGAGCATGCGGATGATCGTGAGGCTGGCCAGCGCGTAGACGATCGAGGATCCGTCGAGCTTCTCGAACGCGAGTGGGACGAGGGTAGCTCCGAACAGGAACCAGACGACCAGGGCGAGGAGTTCGCCGCCGAGCTCGGGCAGCTCTACCGCTTCCTCGAGGTCGACCACGCTGCCGTCGAGCATCGCCCCGAAGGCGATCCCGGCGACGAAGGCGGCGATGAAGCCGTTGGCGTCGAATGCCAGCGCCACGGTGAAGGCGGCGATGGCGACCGCCAGCGTTGCCAGTCGCCGGGCCCCGGTGATGATCCAGCGGCGCCGTGTGGCCGTCGAGATCAGCACCGCCCCGCCGACTCCGACGACGACCCCGGCGACGATCCCTCCGCCCAGCTCTCGAAGTGCGGCTCCGGCCTCGAATGACACGCTCTCGCTCACGATGCCGAGCTGGCTGGCCGCCACCGCCAGCATGAACACGACGATTGGCGTGGCGATGCCGTCGTTGAGCCCGCTCTCCACGTTGAGCGCCCGTCGAAGGTGCAGGGGGATGCGCTCGTCGTTGATCACCTGCACGCTGAGGGCGGCGTCTGTGGGAGCCAGGGCGGCGCCAACGAAGCCGGCGAGCGCCCACGGAAACCCGTCGAACATCCATGCCGCGAGGAGACTGCCGACGGCGACCGACAGGAGGAGGCCGATACCGAGCAACCGGACGGGGATCGACAGGTCGCGCCGCAGTTCCGCGAGGTTGACCCTGGCGGCGTCGGAGAACAGCACGAGGGCGAGGGTGAACTCGGCGACGATGTGGACCGAGCTGGCTTCGACGTCGACCGTCAGCGGCCCAAAGTCCGGGTTCCCAAGGAGGTAGCCGGCGAGCGCGAACACGAACGGGCCGGTGACGTCATGGCGCGCCAAGGCACCCGAGACGACTGCCCACCCGAGTACGAGCAGGGCGATGACCGCAACGGTCGACTCGGTCATGACGAGAGATACTCGCGTTCTGACTCATGTCGCCACGTGCTGATCGCCTGGGGGATCCGGCGCATGATGCTGACGCTGATGATGATGACGTCCGCTTGCGGGACCACGGAGACGTCGGACCGGGGGAACGTGATGGCGACCATCAGTACCACAGCCATTCGTCGATGGGCACAACACGTTCGATCACCCTTCCCCAACCCGGAACGGCCAGGCACGAGAAAGCTGAGGGTGGTTACTGCCTGGCTCGGGCATGGTCGTATGCTCCGGCGACGTACACGGGGGGACGATCTCAGGCGCGGCGATCTCCGCAGGTGATGGCCGGACGCGATGTGTGGGAGCTGCGATGGATCGCCGCGCATCTGCCGGAGTTGGACAAGGCCCGGGCGGCGATCGCATCGCTCGCGCCGGCGTTCAGGGTCGTCGACGAGCACGATGTGTACTTGCTCAGCGGATCGACCCGGATCAACCTCAAGGTTCGCCATCGGGAAAACACGGTCAAGCTCAAGAGGCTGCACGAGCGAACAAGCGACGGTTTCGAGCGATGGCGCACTGAATTCGACGCGGCGCTGCCTGCGGGTACCGAACTCTTTCGGGAGGTGCTCGAACTCATTGGCAGGGCGGGTCCGGCCGAGCGCCTCGGCGCTGCTGCGAGTGCTGGTGAGGCGGTAGCGATCCTGGACACGATCTGCGACCCCGCGCAGATGGTTTCGGTGTACAAGTCACGCCGCCTGTTCCAACGAGGAATCGACACCTTGGATGAGGTTCGCTTTCGGATCGACGACGGTCATTACAGCTCCCTTGGGGTCGAGAGCAGCAGCCTGAGCGAGCTTCGCACGCTGGTCGAGGAGCTCGTACTGGGCAGCTTGGGCTCGCCATGCAACTACGCCGAGTTCCTCGTGTCGTGAGTCGATGATGCTCGGACCTCATGGCGCTGGCTTCTCGTCGCCGAGGGTCGCGTCGATGTCGGTGAGGGCTTCCTCGATGGAGGCGTAGAAGTGGTCGCGGTCGAGGGTCTTGAAGAGCCCGTAGTCGTGGACGAGATCACGGAGGCGGGTGCGGAGCTCGACGAAGGCGAGGTGGACGCCCTTGGCGTTGAGCTCGTTGTCGAGGCGCTCGAGCATTCCGGCCGCGGTGACGTCGATGTCGGTGATGGCCTCGCACTGCAGCACCACCCACCCCGGCCGGCGCTGCTGCACCAGCTCGCGCACCTGGTCGGCGAAGATGCCGGAGTTGGCGAAGAACAGTGGCGCCTCCCAGCGGAACACCACCACGCCGGGGTGCTCCGCGAGGCCGTCGCCGCCCTGGTCGCTGTGCCAGCCCTCGCGGCCGGGCACACGTCCGAGCACTTCGCCGTGCGGCCACCAGTTCTGCTGGAAGAAGAGCAGGATCGACAGCACGATGGCGACGACGATGCCTTCGAGGACCCCGAGGAAGATGACGCCGGCGCTGGCGACGAGCGAGAGCACCACCGCCGAGCGTCGGACCTTCCACACTCGGGCGAGGAGGGAGAAGTCGGCGAGGGAGAGCGCCGCGGCGATGACCACCGCGGCCAGCGCGGAGTTCGGCAGATCGGCGAGGAGTCCGTTGAAGAACACGAGCAACAGCACCACGACGCCGGCGCCGACGATGCCGGTGAGCTGGCTCTTGGCCCCCGACTGCTCGGCGACGGCCGTACGCGAGCTGCTGGCCGAGATGGCGAACCCCCGGAAGAAGCCGGCGGCGATGTTGGCCGAGCCGATGCCGATCATCTCCTTGTTCGGCTTCACCCGCTCGCCACGGCGGGCGTTGAACGAGGTGGACAGGGCGATGGTGTCGGTCAGCGACACGAGCGTGATACCCACCGCGGCGACGAGCAGCGGCACGACGTCACCGACCTCGGTCCACGGCACTTCGGGCGTGGGCAGCCCCTCGGGAAGCGTGCCGACCGTGCCGATGTCGAGGTCGAACACGGCGGTGACGACCGTGGCGCCGACCACCGCGACGAGGACGGCAGGGATCGCACGGGTGAGGCGCGGGAGCACGAGCAGCACGGCGAGCGTGACGAGCCCCACGGTGAGGGCCGTGGCGTCGCGCTGGTCGAAGTTCGTCACGAACTCCCGCACCTCCTCGACGAAGGTGTCGGCGTCCGTCGAGAACCCGCTGAGCTTCGGCAGCTGCCCGACGATGATGACGATCGCCAGTCCGTTCATGTAGCCGACCTGGACCTCGCTGGAGAGCAGGTCGGCGACGAAGCCCAGCTTGCCGACACCGAGCCCGATCTCGATGAGGCCGACCAGGATGGCGAGCATGCCGGCCAGGGCGATGGCGGTGGCAGGGTCGTCGCCGGCCACGACGAGCGGGGTGATGGCGGCGAAGATCAGCGGCCCGAGTGATGAGTCGGGGCCGAGCACCAGGATCTTCGACGGCCCCATGAGGGCGTAGCCGACGAGGCAGGCGATCGTGGTGTACAGACCGTTCACCGGCGGCAGCCCGGCGAGCTCGGCGTAGGCCATGCCCTGTGGGACCAGGATCGCCGCCAGGACGATCCCGGCCACGAGGTCGGAGCGCAGCCAACGCCGCTCGTAGGTGCGCAGCGACGCGACTCCGGGCACGTAGCTCTCCACCGCCGCCAACCGCCCATCGCCCTCGGCCTGCATCAACCCACCCTGCGTCGCCGAACGTCGGTCGTCACTTTCCCATTGTGGTTGATCGCGGACGCGCCCGTCTCGGTCCGCGAAGGTGCCCGGCAGTGTAGCGGAAGACGCGGACCGAGAGCATCCTGACACCGATCGGCCTGAAGTCGCCTCGGCTAGCCGCCGAGTTCGCGGGAGCGCTGGTCGATGCCCGGCTGGCCGTAGGGGTAGTCGGAGGTGGGCGGCGTGCTCACCTCGGTGAGCAGCCCGGTTTCCTCGTCCGATAGGCGAAGATCGGCGGCGTCGAGGTTGTCGCCGAGCTGGGCGACGGTGCGGGCGCCGAGGATCACCGAGGTGACCGCCGGGCGGTCCGCTACCCATGCGAGGGCGACTTGTGCCATCGACACGCCTCGACCGTCGGCGACCTTGCGCACGGCGTCGACGATCCGCCATGTGCGTTCCTCGGCGTTTCGCGGTCCGAACGCCTCCATGCCGCGATCGGGGTTCTCGCCGAGTCGAGTGGGGCCCGCCGGCGGCTCGTCGCGGGCGTACTTGCCGGTCAGCCAGCCACCGGCGAGCGGCGACCATGGCAGGATTCCGATGCCCTCGTTGTGACACACGTCGACGACCTCCAACTCGATGTCGCGGACGAGCAGGTTGTACTGCGGCTGCAGGGTGACGATCGGCGTTGCGTCACTGGCCAGCAGGGCGGCCTTCTGCAGCTGCCAGCCGACGAAGTTGCTGACCCCGGCGTACTGGATCTTGCCGGCGCGCACGGCGTCGTCGAAGAAGCCGAGGGTCTCCTCGATCGGGGTCAGCGGGTCCCAGGCATGAGCCTGGTAGAGGTCGACGGTGTCGACGCCGAGGCGACGCAAGCTGGCGTCCAACGCACGGCCCAGATGAGTGCGGGACAAGCCGGCGTCGTTCGGTCCGTCGCCCATCGGAAAGCGGCCCTTGGTGGCGATGACGAGCCGGTCGCGCATGCCCGAGACGGGCCGCCAGCCACCGGCCGATGATCTCCTCGGACCTCCCATCCGAATACACGTCGGCGGTGTCGACGAAGTTCCCGCCACGCTCGACGAACAGGTCCAGCTGCTCATGGGCGGTCTCCTCGTCGCTCTCGTTGCCGAACGTCATCGCGCCGAGGCATTGCGCCGACACGATCGTCCCCGTGCTGCCCAGGGTGCGGTACTCCATGGTCATCGAACCTACGGCAACCGCAACCCGATCGACGACAGTGCGTTGGGAAGATGTAGAGGAACCCCGCTAGCACCGTTTCCGGTGTCGCCTTACCGTTGGGTCGCATGAAGTCGATCCCTGACGTGCAGGTGGAGACCCGGCCGAGCGCGGCAGCAGCGGCGGCGGCGGCGGCGGCGCCAAGGTGTGGACCATCACGGGCAGCGTGCGCGTGCGCGAGAGCGAGATCGACGGCGACTCGCACGACCGGCCGCTGAAGGGCATCGAGGTCAAGGTGTCGGCATCGGACATCGGTGCCGATGGGCCGTGGACGGAGTGGGGCACGGTGCGGACCGACGCCGACGGCGACTTCGCCCTCTCCGAGACCAACAACGGCGGGACCCGGTTCTTCCGTGTGCAGGCCCGCCTGGTCGGCGTCGATCTCGCGATCGAGGACGGCACGCTCGGCGATCTCAGGTCGCTCGACCTGCTCGACAAGAACTGGCGCACGATCTGGAAGTCAGGCGACTCAGCGAGAAGGCCCAGCGGTCTCCGTCGGCACCCGGGTGTTCGCGTCGGGTCAGCCGCTCGACCTCGGCAATCCGACCTTCCGCCGCCAGGCGCTGATCTGGTACGTGCTGCGTTCGGCCATCGATCGTCTCGAAGACGAGGATCCGTGGTTCACCATGAAGGCGAGATCAAGGCCATCTACCCGGCGAACACCTTCATCGAGCACGTCCTACACGGCGTTTACGACAGGATCCACCTGCACCAGGGGCAGCCCGACGACGACTGGTATCCCGACTTTGTGCTGCGGTTCTTCATGCTGCTGTGGCACGACACCACACCGACGGCCTCGCGCAAGATGTCGGGCTTTCCCAGCGCCGACTTCGCTCAGGGCTTCTCCCTGTTCGCGTCCAATGCGTTGTTGCACGAGCTGTGGGGGCTGCGGCTCAACAGACCGCTCAACCGCCGAGCGGTCGCCGCCGAGCTCGCCCTGAGCACGCTCGACGAGATCGAGAGCTCCGACCCCGGCGTGGAGAACGCGCTGCGCCTGCTCCGGTGTGGCGAGCGCAAGGGCTGGTGGAGCCATCTGTTCGGCACCGCCCAGTCGTACCCGGACAATCGACCCGACGACGACGGCGACGGCGAGGTGGACCACCCCGACGAGGTCGGCGTGAAGTACCGGCTCGACGGGCGTGAGTTGCCGGCCGGTCCCCACTACCTGTCGCTGTGGGACATACTCCGCACCTTCCGGGCGAACCCGGCCAAGGGCTGGAACACGGACCTCGAGGTCGGGAACCCGGACTACAGCGTGCTCCGGTTCATCGATCGAGCCGTCGACATCCACGAGCTCGGCGAAGACGTGCGCCTGATGCTCAAGCGGTGCCTCGACCCGTTGGCCACCGACGAACCCTTCGAGAGCCTGCCCAAGCTCTGAGTTTGAGTCGAGTCCCGCCGACTGCACCGGGCTCGACCACCACGGTCACCGTCACGGCACGTCACCGATGCGGGTCCACTCTGCTCTCGCGACGTCCACCGCCCAAACTGCGTCGGCGACGTCCTCGGTCGCCGTCGACCGACGCTCGTCAGTGCTCGCCTTCTTCGAGCGGCACGCTGGGGTCGAACAGCATCATGTGGGGGCCGGCCGGGCCGGTGGTCGTCTGCTTGTCGACGTTGGTGAAGCTGACCCAGGCGCTGCCGTCGGCGTGGAGCGGTGTGAGGTCGCCTGCCGATCCGACCTCGAACAGCCAGATCCCGTAGTCGCTGTTGCGTGGTTCGCCGAAGTCGGCGTCGTTGTCCCACGGCGTGAGCAGCGAGTTGGAGACGTAGAGGCGGCTGTCGTCCGGGCTGAGGCGCAGCATGTTGGGGTGCGGCACCGCGACGGTGGACCGCAGCGTCGGGTGGAACGGGTCGCTGATGTCGAACTGCTGCACGGTGTTGCCGAACCAGTTCGACACGTACAGGGTCGCGCCGTCGTACGACACGACCATGTCCATCGGCAGTTCGAGGCCGTCGTCGGGCCCGAGCACCTGCTGGAAGTCGAACTCGCCGTCGCCGTCGTCGTCGTCGGCGAGCCACACGGCGCTCGTGCCCGGTGTGTTGATGAACGCCCGCCGCACCCCGTCTCGCCGACGAACCGGACCATCAGCGCGCCGCTGTTCGCGCCGAGGTTGTCGGTCTGGATCACCGCCTCGGTATGCACGTCCCAGACGGCGACCTCGTCGCCGAGACACGTCGGGTCGATGCCGGCCGCGCACAGCGCCGGCGACCCGAACGTCGTGCTGATCGCGCGCTCGCCGTCGGGCGTCATGGCGAAGTCGTACATGTAGGTGGGACCGGAATCGGCTCGGATCCCGTTCCGGCCCGGGACCGAAGTAGTCGACGAACTCGCCGGTGCGATCGTCGATCTCGACGATGCCGCCGGGCTGGGTCTGCTCGTTGGCCGCCCCGATCATCGGCGCCAGGACCATCCCGTGCATCGCCATCACGCCGTGGGGAACGGCGTAGCCGCTGTCGGTGACGAGGTCCTCGTTCACCGACGCTGAGCGTCATCGTCGAGCCGTCGCTGTCGATGTCGAAGACGTGGATCCGGCTGGAGAACAACCCGGGAACGATCAGGCGGCGCTGGTCGGCGGAGTACCCGAAGTGGTGCAGCTCGTCGCCCACGTTGGGCATGTCGACGCGGTTGACGATCTCGCCGAAGTCGGGCTGATCCGGGTCGGCGCCGATCACGGCGATGAAGTCGGGGTCGCTGTCGCTCTGGGCGATCGTGCTCACGTAGAGGAACCGCTCCTGCTGCTCCCCTCCGTGCGCGGCCGCTGGTTGCGTGACGGTCGCCACGAGTGCCGCCGGCACCAGCACGGCGGTCGCCCAGGTCAGCCGGGTTGTGGTTCGAATGCTTCATGTGTGTCTCCCCTCGTTGGGTGTGGCGGATGGTCTCAGGGCGCGGTCATGTCGGGACGGCTCCAGCGATCGATGTCGGCCGGGTGTTGTTGGTCAGGTCGAGATGGCGGTGAAGGTGGTCGGCCAGCTCCTCGGTGTCGCCCGCGGCGCCCCCGATGAAGCTGGAGCGGCGCCGGCGCAGGACGTTCAACCCGAGGACATAGAGGCCGGGAGCGACGACGCCGCCGCGGTGGCGGATCCGACCCCGGTGGTCGAACACCGGCAGGTCGACCCAGCGGTGGTCGGGCCGGTAGCCGGTCGCCCAGATCACGGTGCGGATGCCGTCGGCCGCGAGGTCGAGCTCGCTCACCGGCGACCGGGGGAGGCGTGTCGGTTCGAACCGCTCGGGCGGACCGACCTCGTCGTCGAACCCCATGTCGGTGGCGGTGTCGTCGAGCGTCCGGAGGAGCCGGTCGAGCTTGAGGTCGGCGAGTGCACAGACGTTGGCCAGGGCACCGGAGAACTGGGCGATTCCGCCTTGGATCCGCCCGAGCCGGCCGACGACCCGGACGCCGGCGTCGCGCAGGCAGTTGAGGTCGATCGAGCGCCGCTGCGGCGTGCCGATCAGCTGCGGTGAGGGCAGGTGCCGGGCGCGCACGAGATCGTCGACCTCGTCGTAGCGCTCGTCGAGGATGCCCGCGGTCTCGGTCCACCAGAAGATGTCGCGCCCGCGGTACGTGCGTGGCATGCGGACGTGTTCGCCGACCGCCAGGGTGACCGGGCGGCCCGATGCGCGGACCTCCGCGGCGAGCTGGACGCCGGTCGCCGATGCCCCGACGACGAGCACGCCGCCGCGGGGCAGCGACCGTGGGGTGCGGTAGGCGAGCGGCGTCACCGACGTGATCGACGGTCGGAGCGCGGCAGCGAACGCCGGCACGGACGCCTCCACACAGCCGCCGCTGGCGATGACCGCGGCCGCGCAGGTCCAGACCCCGCGGTCGGTGACGACCTCGTAGCCGTCGCGACTTGCGCCGAGCCGGGTAACCGTGGTGCGGTCGACGACCGGGGCGTCGACGGTTGTGGCGTAGCGCTCGATGAGCACGGCGACCTCGTCGACGGTCATGTAGCCGTCGGGGTGATGGCCGCCGCGGCGCCGCCCGGGAGGCTGGCGTGCCAGTTCGGCGTCAGCAGGCGCAGTGAGTCCCAGCGTTGCGTGCGCCACGAGTTCGCCACCTCACCGCGCTCGATCACGACATGGTCGATCGAGCGCTCGGTGAGGCGTCGGCTCATGGCCAGCCCGGAGTGGCCGGCACCGATGACGACGGCGGGGAGATGCATCGTCTGCGCCGTGGGTCGCTCAGGCGACGTCGACGACGACGTTGGTGGGATTGGTGACGGCGTCGAACACCGCCGACCGCTTCTGCGACTGGGCGACGAGGGCTCTGATGTCGTCGGGCGAGGCGTCGGCGTCGATCTCGAAGCGGACGCGGATCTCGCGATAGCCGTTGCGGACGTCAGGGTCGGCGCCGAGGATGCCGAGCACGTTCATGTCACCCTCGACCGTTGCCGTGACCTTCCTCAGCTGGATCTCGCGGTTCTGCGCCACGGCGGCGACGCCGGCGGTGAGGCAGCTTCCGAGCGCGACGAGGACGTACTCCGCCGGCGTTGCGCCGTGGTCCTCGGAGGCGAAGCAAACGGGGTGATCGGCGTCGAACGTGAACGTCGATACGTGGGTCTGCTCTTGGCCGAGCCCGGCGAACGTCTCGACGGTCGAGCGGCTGTGGGTGCCGTTGATCCACGAGCACGTCGCCCGCCAGTTGAACTCGGCCGCCTCGGGCGCCGCGGTGAGCGCCTCACGTGCCGCCGAGCAGCGCGGCGCTGTTGACGCCGTTGTCGACGGGTGTTCCGGTGATGGTGGTCATGTCAGTACTCCTCTTTGACGTTCGGTCGATCGACCGATTTACAAGAGTGTGGACCTCGCACCGGTGCCCGTCAAGCGATTTACCACGCCGATACGACTGGAGCGGCCGACGAACAAACAACACACTCGCCCCGTCGGTCGGCCGACCGAATCGGTAGCGACCGGAGTCACCCGCGTGATGTCGCTTCATGTCGACCAGTCGCGGCACCGAGATCCGCCGCCCGAGGCGCAACCGTCGCCGACGGCGGTCAGTCCGGGAATGCGATGTGCACGTCCCGCGGCGCTGGCGCACCCTCGCCGGTCTCGACCAGCGACTTCAGGCTCATCAGGAAGGTCGCCCACTTGGTGCTGCAGTGGTGCATGAACTCCACCGGCTCCTTCCAGCCCTGGTGCTTGAACAGCACGATCGTGTGATCACCGTCCTGGCGGAGCTGCCAGTCGATCGTCGTACCGACCCACTCCTCCGGGCCGTCGACGACCTTCCATGCCACCCGCTCGGACGGCCGCTGCTCGACGACCTCCATGTCGAAGCCGCCGGCGGGGAACCGGAACTCGAGCACGCCGCCGACCTCGGCGCTCCCCTTCGTGTCGTCGGTCCACCAGCCGGCGAGACCCTCGACGGTCGCGAGCGCGTCGTACACCTTCTCCGGCGAGGGGGTCTTGACCCCGACCCGGTGCAGAATGTCCACCATTTGACTGTTCTCCTTTGGGTTTGATTTCGATGCATGCCGCAGCGGCGACGAACCTGCCGCTGCGCCCGGGGGACCTCCCCGGCGGGTCCGCTCAGCCCTCCTGGCTGCGCTGGATCGCCTCGGCGATCCGCTTGATCCGCTGCAGCCGGGCGTCCCAGGCAGCGCCGACCGAGGCCAGCTGCGCCACCGCCCGGGCCAGCTGGGCGTCGTCCACCCGGTAGCGCTTCTCCCGGCCCGCCGGCGTCGCCCGGACCAGGACCACCCGGTCGAGGACACCGAGGTGCTTGGCCACCGCCTGCCGGGTCACCGGCAACTGCTCGCTCAGCGTCGTCGCGGTGCCGTCGCCGTCGACGAGGAGCAGGTCGAGTATCCGCCGCCGGGTCGGGTCGCCGATCGCCGACCAGAGGTCGTCGTCGATCCTCTCCAGGACGGCCGCGCTCACGGCCGCACTTCCAGCGTCGCGACGTACGGCGCCAGCCGCGGCAGGTAGAAGTCCCAGCCGGTCACGTGCTCCTGGTACTGCTGCTCGAGGACAGCGACCTCCCAGCCCATCTCGCGGAAGCCGCTCTCGGTCATCTTCAGCAGCGTGCCGCCACCGGACGGGGTCAGGTCGAAGGTGACCAGTAGCGAGTTGCCCGCCACCGCCGGCTCGCCGGCCGGCTGCGTCCAGCGGAACGAGAACGTCCGCGGCGGCTGCGCGTCGACGACGGTGAACGGGACCACCGCCCCACCGGCACCGCGCTCGCCGAAGACGATCTCGCCCGTCGACCCGGGCACCGGCTCGTAGTGCGCCTCGTCGGGCCACCACTGCTGGAGGTGGTGGGGGCTGCTCACCACCTCGAAGACGACCTCGGGAGACGCCTCGACGTAGATCTCGCGCTCGATGGTTCCGAACTCCATGACAACCCTCCTGCAACCTTTGGTTGCACATGACCGTAGCGCGTGGACTGCCGACGCGCAACCATTAGTTGCGCAAGTTGACCCCACCGCGTGCTATCGGCGCGGGAGGGATCGCGGGAGTCCGAACCGTGGGAGCACGCTCTTGTCGAAATGGGTCATCGCGCAGATGCGGTCGCCGGTGAGCGTGAGAACGATGAGGCCGGTTCCGTACCGGATGCCGGTAGGTGCGCGCAGGTAGGCCCCGAACGCCGGCTGACCGTTGGCTCGCGTCGGCATGAGGTCGAACCTCCGGCCCGAGCCGACGATGCTGGCACAGAAGCGGGCCACGAGGTCTCGGCCCTCGTACTCGAAGGGCATCGGTGGCATCGACATGAAGACGTCATCCGTCAGCAGGGCGACGAGCGCGTCGAGATCGCCGGACTCGTAGGCGCGGACGAAGTTCGCCACGATCGCATCCTCGGCGGGTGAGTCGGACGCGGGAGGCGGTTCGCGGTCGCCGGTCGGCGGCCGTCGGCGCTGCAGGCTGGCGCGTGCCCGCTTGAGGGCACTGTTGACCGAGTCGACGGACGAATCGAGGATGTCGGCCACCTCGTTCGCGTGGAACCCGAGGACGTCGCGGAAGATGAGGGTGGCGAGCTGGCGAGGTGGCAGGACCTGAAGGGCGGTCACGAACGCCAGCGAGATGGACTCGGTCCGCTCGTAGCGGGCCTCCGGACCGAGGGGCACATCGATCGCACCCTCGAGGAGGACATCGGGATAGGGCTCGAGCCAGACGACTTCGCCGAGCCGGGTCGGCTCGGGCGGTTCATATTCGGCCACGTCCCACTCCTTGGCCGGGCGTCGGCTGGCCGTGCGGCGCGCCTTGAGACACCGATTGGTGGCGATCCGGTAGAGCCAGGTGCGGAGCGAGGCGCGTCCCTCGAACCCTCCGAGGCCCTCCCAGGCATCGAGCAGCGTGTCCTGCAGGGCGTCCTCGGCGTCCTGGAAGGATCCGAGCATCCGGTAGCAGTGCACCCGCAGCTCTCGGCGGTGCGGCTCGGTCAGCGCTCGGAACGCATCGCCGTCCCCGGCCCGCGCCCTCGTGACCAGTTCGGCTGTCACCACTCCACCCTCGCCTCTCGCCTCTCGCTGTCCGTGTCCACCTCAGTATCGATCCCTGCGGAGCCGCGAACTGGGCGGAGGATGCGCGCCCACTTTCTCGGCGGTGTGGGATCTACATCATCGACGGCTCTGAACGGGAGTGAGCACCCGATAACGCGAAGGGAACCAGACATGATGCTGAAGGACAAGGTTGCGGTGATCTACGGAGCGGGAGGCGCGATCGGCAGCACGGTCGCACGCGCCTTCGCGTCCGAGGGCGCCGAGCTCTTTCTCACCGGGCGCAACCTGGCACCCGTCGAAGTGGTCGCCAAGGACATCGAGTCCGCCGGCGGATCCGCCGCGGCGGCCGAGGTCGACGCGCTCGACGAACAGGCGGTGGACGCGCATCTGCAGTCGGTCATCGACCAGGCGGGCCGCGTCGATATCTCGTTCAACGCGATCGGCATCCCCGATGCGAAGCTGATCGGTGTCCCGCTGATCGAGCTGGATGTCGAGCAGTTCTCCCTGCCGATCATGACCCACGCGACGTCGTACTTCCTGACCGCACGCCTGGCGGCCCGAAGAATGATCGCGAACAGGTCGGGGGTGATCATGACCGTCACGGCGCTGCATTCGCGGACGGGCATCCCGCTCGTGGGAGGCTACGGTCCGGCGCAGGCGCTCAAGGAGTCACTCACGCGAGATCTCTCCGCGGAGCTCGCGCCCCACGGCATTCGCGTGGTCGGTCTCCGACCGAACGCGATGCCGGAGTCACCCACCATCAAGGAAGCCTTCGAGCCGCGCGCCGAGGCCACGGGGATGACCTGGGAACAGTTCCAAGCGATGCTCGCGAGCAAGACCCATCCGCGACGGCTCATGACACTCGAGGAGATGGCAAACACGGCCGTCTTCATGGCTTCCGACAAGGCGAGCGGGATGACCGGAACCACCGTCAACCTGACGATGGGAAGCCTGGACGACTAACGGTCGATTCAGCATTCTGGGCGGCCCACGGCCCGGATTCCGGGTCGCACGCCGCCCAGAACCGCCAATGGTGCGATGGCCGCCCAGTTTGCCGGACCCGTCGTCGCATTCACCGCAACGCCGGTGACCCGCGACCGCGGATCGCCCTCGCCCACTTGAGGAGAGCGCACCGGCGAGTTCAAATGTGCGAGTGGCCATCCGCGAGCTGCGCGCACCGGGGGAGATCCTCGTGCATCTGAGGCGCGCCCGGGACCACGCCGACCGCTGCTTCGACCGGCCCGTCGATCTCGATGAGATGGCGCGCGTTGCCGGCCTGTCGAAGTACCACTTCCTCCGGCTGTTCAAGGCGACCTACGGGCTCACGCCGATCGAGTACGTCTCCCAGCGGCGCATCGAGCGGGCACAGGATCTGCTCCGAGCGACCAACCTCACCGTCACCGAGGTGTGCATGCTGGTCGGGTTCTCGAGTCTGGGGTCGTTCAGCACCCGGTTTCGCGCCCTGGTCGGTGAGACGCCGCGGGAGTTCCAGCGGCGCTATGCGTGCGGCGCACCGCACATCCCGGGATGCTTCATCTTCATGTGGGGCCTGGTCGAGCGCGACGCGGTCCAGGTCCGCAATCGCCGAGAAGCCCGGCGACGCGTCGTCTTCGTAGGGTTGGTGGCATGATCACCAACATCTCGATCGTCAGCGTCTTCGTGAAGGACGTCGACGACTCCAAGCGCTTCTACACCGACGTCCTCGGCTTCGAGGCGAAGGACGACATCACCCTCGGCGACGGCTACCGCTGGTGCACCGTCGCACACCCTGCTCAACCGGAACTGATGGTCAACCTCGCCGTTCCGGGACCGCCCCATCCCCCCGAACTGGTCGAAGCCATGAAGCGGGCCCAGGACGAAGGCGGCATGCACGGCCTCGGTCTGAAC
Source organism: Ilumatobacteraceae bacterium (assembly GCA_963764455.1). Classification (GTDB taxonomy): domain Bacteria; phylum Actinomycetota; class Acidimicrobiia; order Acidimicrobiales; family Ilumatobacteraceae; genus Desertimonas. The sequence goes on along the minus strand of CAVXSN010000015.1, from coordinate 62,907 downwards.
GTCGACGACTGCCAGAAGACCTACGAGGAGCTGAGCGCCAAGGGCGTCGAGTTTCTTCAGCCCCCGTCGCAACGCCCCTACGGCACCGAGGCCTTGTGTCGCGACAACTCCGGGAACTGGCTCGTGCTGGTTCAGCCCGCAACCGAGCCGTTCAGCGCCGACGACTTCAAGTGATGAGCGTCGCGTGCCGATGACGCCCGCGGACGCTGACCTCGAGTGCCCTACTCCGCGTGATCGCTTCGTGGCGGCTGCCGTGCGTCGGGCGGACGCGACGAGCCCGCGGCTCCCCCGGCCGGCGGACCGACGAGCTCGAGGAAGCGCTCGAGTGCGGCACGGTCGCCGTCCACGCGGAGACGGCGAGCGCGTTCTGCCTTGGTGACAGTGAGCCCGGTGAAGGCCAGCTCTTCGAGCGTCGTAGGATCGGTCTCGAGGACGACGTCGGGGTGAGGTGCGGGGCCGCGGCCGATGTCGATGGTGCCGTCGTCGACGACGACCCGGAACACGTCGGCGGCGAACCGTACCTCGGCCGCGATCCGGACGCCTCGGGCGGCGGTGGCGTCGAACGTGTTCTTGAGCGCGAGCATGGCGGCGTCGCAGCCCACCGGCACATCGTGAGAGAACGACGGTGATGCGGCTCCCCAGCGCTGCAACGCCATGAGGATCGGCTCGAGCCCAGCGCCCCAGTCGGTGAGCTCGTAGACGTTGGCCGACGTCGGCGGCGGGAGACGGCGGCGGCGCACGATCCCTGCTTCCTCGAGCTCCCGCAACCGCTGGGTCAACACGTTCGGGCTGGCCTGGGGCAGTCCGGCGTGCAGGTCGGTGAACCGCTTGGGACCGAACAGCAGGTCACGGATGATGAGCAGGCCCCACCGCTCGCCCACCAGGTCGAGCGTGTGCGCCGACGAGCACCCGTCGCCGTAGCTGCGCATCGAACCCACCTCGCCAAGGCTAGCCAAGATTTCTCCTGGTTTCGCGATTAGTTCTTGTCTTTTCATAGGTCTTACTCCTAAGTTAGGACTATCGAGGAGACCCAGTCATGACCACCACCACCACCCGTCGAACCCTGTTCCCCAGCCCCGTGCACCGCCGCCTGGCGCCGCTGACCGCGGCGGCATTCTTCGCTGGCGTCGCCCTGTGGGTGCCGGTCGAGAAGCTGTTCCTGGGCGAGATCGGCTTCACGCCCCAGACCATCGGTGTGATGGCAGCCGCCTACGCCGCGGTCGTGCCCCTGCTCGAGATCCCCTCGGGGATCCTGGCCGACCGGTGGAGCCGCCGGGGCGTGCTGCTCATCGGCAACGCCGGCATGGTGGCCAGCGTGATCGTCGGAGGGCTCAGCGCCAACGTCGCCACGTACGTCGTCGCCGCTCTGCTGCTCGGCGTCTACTTCGCCATGCAGTCCGGAACCTTCGACGCCATCGTCTATGACACCGTCCTGGAAGCGACCGGTGACAGCGAAGGCTTCGAGTCGATCGTCGGCCGCGTCCGCATGGTCGAGAGCGCCTCGCTCGTACTCGGCGCGCTCGGCGGAGGGGCGCTCGCCGCGATCACGTCCCCGCGGTTCACGTACTTCGCGACCGTGCCGTTCCTGGTGCTGTCGACCGCGTTCCTGCTCGCGTTCCGCGAACCGCGCCTGCACCAGGCGGGCGAGTCCCGGTCGCTGCGCCAGCACGTCGCCGTCACCTTCGGGGTGATCCGCCACAACCGTCGACTGGTGCCGATCGTCGCCCTGCTCGTGCTCACCTCGATCCTCACCCAAGCCGTCTTCGAGTTCGGCCCGTTGTGGCTGGTCGAGGCGGGCGCCGGAGCCGGCGCGTTCGGACCTGCCTGGGCCGGCCTGATGGCGTCACTCGGCATTGGTGGCGCATTGGCCGGGCGGGTGCGCCTCGAACGGTCCGCCACGCAAGCCGTGCTGGTCGCGCTCCTTCTCGGCGGCACCGCGACAATGGTCGTCAGTAGCCACGCCGTCATGGTCACGGTCGCCCAGATCGTCGTCGCCGTCCTGTCGGTTGTGATCGGCATCTACCTGACCCGGCTGCTCCACGACGCGGTGACATCCGACGTTCGATCAGGCGTCGCCAGCGGCGTCGGCGCCGCGACCTGGGCGATCTTCATCCCGTTCGCGATCGGGTTCGGCGCCATCAGCCAACGCTGGAGCGTACACGTCGCCGGTTGGATGCTCGTCGTGCTCGCCGCAGCCGTCTCTTGCCTGCTCACTGCCGTCACCCGTGGCGCCACGGCCGACGCGCCCGCCGCCGCGACCTTGTCCGGTGGTTGCGGCCACGACGACGATCTCCTCGAAGTCGCGCCCGCCGCTGCAGCATGAGCCAGCGGCCACTGACCGCATTCATGTCGCGGAAAGATGCTTGAATCGGGCCGGCCGATTCACGCGACATGAACGAGCGAGGAGGAGTAACGCGATGATCGATCTCGCATCGTTCGCCGCCCTGGTCCCCGAGGACCACGGCCTCAGCGTCGTCGTCACGCGCCGCGCCGACCACACACCCCACGCCACCGTCGTCAACGCCGGCGTGCTCCCCCACCCGCTGACCGGTGAGCACATCGTCGCGTTCGTGGCCGCCGGCGGCTCCCGCAAACAGGCCAACCTCCGTAGCGACCCGACCATCGTGGTCGTGATCCGCGCCGGCTGGCGATGGGCGACCGTCGAGGGTGCCGCGCAGCTCGTCGGACCCGACGACCCCGACCCCGACATCGACGAGGAACGACTCCGAGTCCTGCTCCGCGAGATCTTCACCGCCGCCGGGGGGACACACGAGGACTGGGACACCTACGACCGAACGATGCGCCAGGAACGCCGTACCGCGGTCCTCGTCACGCCCACGCGCGTGTACTCGAATCCGACATGACGCCGCTCGTGGATTCGATCTCCCGAGTCCGTCCCTGTTACCAGGCCCCACCGTCGTCGGAGTCGGCGGCGTACGGATCGGTCGACTCGGAGGAACCCGCATCCTCGTACCCGAACGAGGACTCGCCGGCCTCGAAGGACGCCGGAGCAGGATCCTCCATCGGCATCGGACCCTGGGGCACCGGTGCCATCTGCTGCTCGACCGGATCGCGACCGACATACTCCGGATCCATCTCGATCTCCCCCGGCGCCACCGGATCACGACCGACATACTCCGGATCCATCTCGATCTCCCCCGGCGCCACCGGATCACGACCGACATAGTCCGGATCCATCTCGATCTCCGCCGGCGCCACCGGATCACGACCGAAATCCGGATCCATCTCGATCTCCGCCGGCTCCACCGGATCGCGACCCACATACTCCGGATCCATCTCGATCTCCGGCGGCTCGGTCGTCGAGGTCGACACTCCGGCGGCGGCGAGAATCCTCGGGTCCACTTCGGGTAGCTCGGGGTTGATCGCGTCGGCCTTGGCCCGGGTGTAGGCCGCCGACTCGCGCCATTGCTGGGCGGACGTCGGGTCGCCTTCGTCGTCCAACTGGACCGCCTCGGTCTCCACCCTGGCCACCTCGTCGAGCAGGCGAGCTTTCTCGTCGAGCTGGTCGGCCGCCGTGTCGAGCCCTCTCGCCACCGTGGCGATGGCGATAGGAACCGACGAGTCGTTGGCCACCGTCTGGAGATCGGGGAGCTGCTTCTCGAGCTCGTCGGCCCGCGCCGCTGCGTCCGCAGCTGCCCGTTCGGCCCGCTCGGCCCGTTGGGTCGCGGCGGCCGCCTGCTGGACCCTGGTTCGGGCTACGTCCATCATGACCCTGTCGGCGGAACCCTCGCCGCCGGCCTCGTCGAGCAAGTCCGCCGCCTCCTTGCGGTTGCTCGTCGCGGTGTCGCGCTCGCGTTGGGCCTGCTGGCGCGCCAGGTCGGCGGTTTGCCGGGCGGCCTGAGCGGCGCGGCGTCGGCGTCGTCGAGCTGTCCACCCCGCTCGGTGTAGTGGGACGCATCGGCCCGGTTGGCCGTGTCGTGCAAGGTCTTGGCCCGTTCCCTCACTGCTGCGGCTTGGGCCCGAATCTCGTCCGCGGTCGCCATGGCTCAGCCCTCCATCTCGGCGCTGTACGTCTCCGCCGTGTCGTACGACGGTTCGGAGCCATACGACTCGTCCACGCCGTCACTGAACTCAGCGGCCGGGTCGTACGGCTCGGCGATGTCGTCCTGCGCCTGGTCCATCGCCGCGTACTGCGGCTCGGTGTCAGGCTCCGTCGGCTCCATCGGCACGGAAGGTGCCGACGAGTCGAACGGCTCGACCGGCGCGTCCGGGGCCGGCGGCGCCGCGTCCGGCGCTCCGGCGGCCGGGACGAAAGGCTCGGGATCCTCGGCGTCGGAGAGGCCGTCTCCGTCGCTGTCCATGTTCCGGGTGTCCCGCCACGGCGTGGTGATGCCCCGCGTCGGGTCGCCTCCGATCAATTCCTCGTCGAGGTCGAAGTGCCCGTCGCCGTCGGTGTCGGAGGTGCCGTCGGGGTGCAATCCCGGGATGGTCGCGGCGTGGGTGAAGAAGTTGCCCGGGTCCATCTCGCGCACCTCGCCGGCCCGCTCGGACACGTCGAGCACCTTGCCGTTGCCGAGGCTGATGGCCACGTACGCCCGCTGGGGACGATCCGGCGACGCCAGCGGATCCGAGGAGAAACCGAACAGCAGGGCGCCCTTCGTGGCGAGCGCCACGTCCACCGAGACCGCGCTTCCCGCCTCGTGCAGCGCCTGGTACTGCTTCCACGACCCGTCAGGGAGCTCGACACCGGCCTGATGGGCAGCCCATTGCACGAGCTCGGACGAGTCGAACGCCGCCGCACCCGACGAGTCGTTGAGGTCGGCTTCGGCGCCGAAGCGGTAGGGAACGCCCGTTTGTGATTGGGCCCGGCCGATGAACTCCTCGAGCGGGTTCTGGTTGTTCTGGACCTGCGCCGGGGTGAGGTCGGCGACGTTGCGGTCGGTCCCGCCACGCATCTCCTCGACCCAGTCGGCGAAACCGTCACCGTCGGAGTCGACGTTGTGCTTGGTCACGCCGATGATCTGCTCGAGGCCGGTGACCAGATCGTCGACGATGGCCGCACTCCCCGCCGGATCGGTGATCGAGAGATCGCGGACGCGTGGCTGGCCGACAGCCACCTCGAACCCGTCGATCAGGCCGTCTCCGTCGGAGTCCGCCTTGTTGATGTTGGTACCCAGCTGCCGTTCGACGGCATCGCTCAGGCCGTCAGCGTCGCTGTCGGTCTTGGTCTCGTCAGCCAAAGACGAACTCCGTTCCTTCGACGCCGGCGAGCCGGCGGTGCATCTCCCCTCGCAAGGTACGCATCGCCGCCCGCTGTGTCGCCGGGAAGTTTCCCGGTTTCGCGCGTTCGGTCGGGCCGGGTTCGAGCCGGCCGGCGACTCAGGTCGACACGCTGCGGCTGGGGACGCGTTCTTCGAGCTGCGGCAGGGGATGTCCTCTTCGACGATCTCGCCGTCGCGGGCGTAGACCTTGAGCGCCCGTCCGCCGGGCTCGGAGGTGACGGCCTCGACGACGTCGCCTTCGGGTGTGAAGCGGATCGCCACCCGGTTCCAGGAGGCGTAGCCCATCTCCAGCGAGCCGTCGAGCAGCGCGGCGTGGAACAGCGGGCGGCGTTGATCCTCGGCGTCGTAGTGCGGGCAGTAGCTGCCCTTGATCATGCCGAGGCCGTCGTGCAGCAGCTGCAGGGTCGGCCCGAACGAGTCGGTGGTGCCGCCCTCGAACCAGCACAGCCCGCCGGCGCTGCCGCCGGTGAGCACGGCGCCGCCGGCCAGCGCCCGGTGCAGCAGCTCGTCGACGCCTTGGCGGCGCCAGACGTCGAGCATGTTGGCGGTGTTGCCGCCTCCGACGTGGATCACGTCGGACTCGAGGACGAGGTCGGTGAGGTCGTCGAAGTCGCGATGGAACAGCCGGAGGTGTCGGGGACGGCAGCGGCCGGAGTGGAACGCCTCGTAGAACTTCACGATGTAGCTGGCGTCGTCGCCGGTCGCCGTCGGCACGAACAGCACGACCGGGTCGTCCTTGCCGGTGAGCTCCAGGACGTAGTCGTGCAACGGGTCGTTGCGTCGTTCCATCACGGCGAGACCGGCACCCATCGGGACGATGTGACCTGTCATGGCTCGCTGCCTCCTTCGGTGCTGGGCGGTCGCGTGCTGACCGCCGGTCAGTCGGTGGTGACGGGCGGCGCGAACAGCAGGATCCGCACTCGTGTCGGGGTGACGTCGAGCTCGCGTTGCAGCGGGATCCGTTCGATCAGCGCGAACCCCTGCACGCCGGTGTCGCCGACCGGCAGGAGCTGGACCAACGCCAGTCCGGCGTCGGCGAAGTCGTCGTCGTCGGGCTCGAGGATGTCGCCGCAGGCCACCGGATCGCCGCTCGTCGGTGTCGGTGATGACGAGCGAGAAGCTCTGGTCGGTGTACGCCGCCGCCAGCCCGAACCCCGGCGCCAGCGGTGCGCCGTAGTAGGCGACCGTCACCGGCTCGCCCGATCCGTCAGGCTGTGGCGAGGATACGGCCTGACGTCGTGGTCGCCGCGGCCCTTCAGCTGCACGCGCAGCCGGTCGCTCGGCGACTGTCGCACGTCCCGCCCTGGATGTAGCCGTCGAACCCGTCCGCCGCTCGGGCCGGCGCGGCGACCTCGGCGTCCGTCGACAGCAGGATGCGCACCCGGGTCGGGGTCACGTCGAGCTCGCGCTCGCAGCTGTGTCCGCTGGATCACCGCCACCCCTTGAACGGTGGAGTCGCCGACCGGCAGCAGTTGCACCACGGCCACTCCGGCCTCGCCGAACCTGTCGGCATCCGGTTCGAGGATGTCGCCGCAGGCCACCGGATCGCCGGTCTCGGTGTCGGTGATGACCAGCGAGAACTGCTGGTCGGTGTAGATCGCCGAGAAGCCGAAGCCCGGGCACGCCGGGCGACCCGTAGTAGCCGAGGACGACGGTCTCGTCGCCGGTCGCCGCGTCTTCGCCAGGTAGGGCTCGACGTCGTGGTCGCCGTCGCTGTCGAGCTTGACTCGCAGATCATCGGTCGGCGCGGCGCAGGTGCCGCTCTGGATGTAGCCGTCGAAGCCGTCCGCCTCCTGCGCGCCGACGATGCACGGGCACGATCGAGCAGCCAGCGCCGACCAGCGTCGCGCCGGCGGCCACGCCATCGCGTCGGCGTCCTGGACATCACGGAACGACCTGCGCGGCCGAGGTGCCGTAGACGGCGATCGCGACGACCATGCCGACCGACGGTCGACACGAGCCACATGATGAACATCGACAGCGAGAACGAGTGCCAGATGGCGTACTTGCTGATGTGGGTGGTGCCCGTCTCATCGGTCGCGATGCTCGTCACCTGCGAGCCGTTGGCCGGGAAGAAGTAGATGCCGATGCAGGCCGTGGAGAACACGGCCAGGAACTGCGGCGGAACCCCGAGCGCCAGACCGATCGGGACGATCGCCGCCAGCGCCGCGGCCTGGCTGGTGGTCAACGCACCGACGATGAAGATCGCCAGGGCGATCGTCCACCTGCGCCTCTTCGACCACGCTGCCCATCGCGTTGACGATCGCCGTCTCGTTCGCCGCGATCCACGTGTCGGCCAACCAGGCGATCCCGAACAGCGCGATCAGACCGACCAGTCCGGACAACATCGTGCTCTGCCCGACGACGTCCTTGATGTTCACCCGGCACGTCAGGACGATCACCGTCGCGACCACGCCCATCACGATCTGGATGATGATCCCGGTGCTCAACGGAACGAGGTTGCCGGCCTCGTCCGGGAACGCCGGGCGCAGCCGCTCGACCATCCCGAGCACGACGATCACCACGATCCCGGCGAGGAAGATCATCGTGCTGCGCTTGGCGTACGGCGGCAGCTCCCGCTCCGCGAGCACCGACTCGTCGAACGGCTGGGATCTCGCCGGCGGCGACGCGCCGCTGGTACTCCGGGTCGTCGTCGAGCTCCTTGCCGACGCGCATCTGGACGAAGCAGGCGACGAGCAAGCCGACGATGCTCGCCGGCAACACGACGATCAGGATGTCACCGATCCCGAACCCGACCGGATCCAACAGCCCGACCAGCGTCGCCATCGCCGCGCTCACCGGGCTGGCGGTGATGGCGAACTGCGAGGCCGTTCCTGCCACCGCCAACGGGCGCTCCGGACGCACCTTGTTCGCGTAGGCCACGGCGAAGATCACCGGGATCAACGAGTAGTAGATGAACCCGGTCCCCGCGCCCATCGTGAACACGAACGCCACGATCGGCGCGATCAGCGCGATGTACGCCGGCTTGCGCTTGAGGAGCTTCTTGGCCACCTCCACCAGGTAGTCGATGCCACCGACGGACTGCATCGTCGACGCCGCCGTGATCACCATCAAGATGATGAACATCGACGTGGTCGGCGGGTCGCCGGGAGGGAGCCCGAAGCCGAACACCAAGACGGCCAGCCCGACCAAGCCCCACAGCCCCAGCCCGATCCCGCCCATGCGGACCCCGAGCAGGATCGCGATGATCACGACCGCCCCCTGCAGCAGGATCAACGTCGTGTCCATCAAACCCCCTCCGTATCGCTGCGCGAACTGTAGAACACTCCACCGACAACACGCAGTGATGGCCACGATCTCGGCTCGCTCGTCGGACCTTCCCGGCAGCGACGGCGCCGGCGAGTATCGTTCCGGTGTCCAGACGCTCAGATGTGTCGACCGACGGAGGACGATGACCGCCAGCGCCGAGTCCGAGATCGAGCGGCGGGCCAGCGGCGCGCGCGCTTGCGGCCACGTGCATCTCGACGTTGGTCGTCAACGCCAACACCTCCGCCGTGGCGATCCTCCTGCCGGCGATCAGCGAAGACGTCGACGCCCCGCTCAGCACCCTGCAGTGGGCGGTGACCGGCTACATGCTCGTCGGCGCGGCGTTCATCGTCACCTCCGGTGCGTTGGGCGACGTGTTCGGGCGCCGGCGCACGTTCATCGGCGGGCTGCTCCTGTTCATCGCTTCCTGCGTGCTCATCGCGCTCTCCGTCGAGCGGCGCCGGTGTCGTCATCGGCCGGGCGATCCAGGGTGCGGCCGGCGCGACCATCGTCGCTGGTGGCCTGAGCCTGCTCACGGTCGCCTCGTCCGGCAACGAGCGTCTGCGGGCGGTCGCGCTGTGGGGTGCGGCATCGGCGATCGGGGCCGCCGCCGGCCCGCTCATCGGCGGTGTGCTCGTCGAGGCGACCGGATGGCAGGGCCTGTTCTGGATCGACGCCGTCATCGCGGCCGTGTGCATCCCCATCACCGTGCGCTCGCTCGACGAGTCCCGTGACCCGAACCGGCCGCGATCGATCGACTGGCTCGGCACCGTGCTCATCGCCGCCATCCTCGGACCGCTGATCCTCGCCCTCAGCGAGGGAGCCGACTGGGGGTGGACGTCGCCGGCCACCCTGGCCTGCCTGCTGATCTCGGTGGGCGCCGCCATCGCCTTCGTCTACGTCGAGGGTCGGTCGCCCGCGCCGCTGATCGACCTCGCGCTGCTGCGCAACTCGCTGCTCATCGGTGGAACGCTCGGCATCCTCATCGGCGCCGGCACGATCAACGGGCTGATGTTCCTCGTCAGCATCTACTTCCAGGATCCCGCCACATTCGACATGACCCCCCTCCAAGCCGGGCTGGCCACCCTGCCGGCGACCGTCGGCCTGGTCGTGCTGTCCCCGGCCGTGCCCAAACTGGCGGTGCGGCTCGCGCACCCGCACCGTGGTGGCGGTCGGATTCGTCGATCATGACCGGCGGATTCGCCGTGCTCGATCGCCACCAAGTCCTCGTGGGGCTACGCAGCGTTCGTGGTGCCCCTCGTCGCGGTCGCCGCCGGCATGGCCCTGTCCAACGGCCCGTGCTCGTCGGTCGCCACCAGCTCCGTGCCGCGCCGAGCAGGTCGGCTCCGCGTCCGGAGTCTCCAACATGGCCCGCTACGTCGGCGCAGCAGTCATGACCGCCGTCGTCGCCGCCGTCTACGGAGCCGTCAGCGCCGACCGCATCGACTCCGGCGACTCCGCGCCCGACGCCCTCGCCAGCCGCGTTCGCCTGGGCGTCAGTGGTGATGACCATCACCTCGGCGGCCGGCATCGCGCTCGCCCTGCTGATCGCCCGCCATCGACCACCGGAACCCCTACCAGTCGACTACGCCGCCGCCGCGACCGCCACGCTCCCACACCCTGCCCACACCATCAGCCGACGAACGCAACTGCCACGAACCGATGAGCCCACGACGACCCTCGCGTCGATCGGCGCGCGACGTCGATGTCGCGACGCGCGCGGCACCCGGTCGGAGCGATGCGAGCCGGGCGTTACAGTTCGCCCATGACAGTCACGCCTCCTGCGTGGGTTCCGGCGGGGAAGGCGTTCGACGCCGACGACTTCGTGTACTTCCACGACAAGGGCCGTCGCCCAGTCGAGGACGTGTTGGGAGAGATCGATCTCATCCTCACCGGTCCTCACGCGTCAGCAGCCTTCCCCGAGGAGATGGCTCCGTTCGTCGACGACCGGCTCACCTGCCGGTTGCAGCACGACTTCACGGACATCTCGACGAGCCCGGTCGGGCGCCGGTGGGCCGAGATCGATCCCGCACGTCCTCTACGTCGAGAACCCGCACCCACGTGCAGTCCGCGACGCGAACCGGGCCCGTCCCGACGATCTCGGTGCCGGACTGCGGGCAGCCTTCGAGCGGCTGCGACGTGCAGGCGAGACCGAACGGCCATCGCTGACCGGCGTCGATGCCATCCGACCAGTGACGTTCGGGTACCTGCCCGTGCTCCGCGAGCCACGAGACCGACGACGGGTGGAACGAGTTGATCGACGCCATGACGACAGCCGGGTCGCTCGGTGTCGACGTCTACGAGCGGGTGCGAGACGACCTCATCGAACGAACGGTGAACGCCAAGCTCGCCCGCCTGGCGTCGCTCGATCCGGCCGACGTGACGGTCAGTGAATGGCGTTCGGCGTCGACGCTGCTCGTGATGTCGCTGCACGACACGATGAACCACACCGCACGCTCCGAACGGGGCGATCTGTGTGGAGCGCCAGCCAGTCGACCGACTGCCCAACGTCGTCGCGCTGTCCAACCACGGTGGCCCGGATGCAGCGGTGCGCGCCAGCACCACCGGTGCGCTCCTCGACGACGAGGACGTGCTCTCGCTCGATCCGACGACGATGCGGGCGATCGCCAACGCCTACCGGTGGGCGTTCGATGCCTACGGGCCTGACGACGTGGCGTTCAACCGCCCCTACCTGGGAGGGTTCGAGACCCGGCACATCGGTCCGTGGTTGCGATCACGGGCCGCGAACGCCATCGTCAGTTGCGATGGCGTTCCCGTCGCGCTGCAGCTCGGAGCGTGGCAGAACGAGTTCCTGCGCGAGTTCCTGCTCGGACCCGACGCGACCGAGCACCTGACCGCGCCGGGCGAGGACTGGGTGATGCCACCCGACGACCACGTCAACTGGCTCGCCGAACGGCTGCGCGCCGCGCACGACCGTGTCCGCCGATGGGGTCCCGGCGCTCGGTCTGATCTCGACACCACCCTGACCTCTGCGGTCCACCTGCGAGGATGAGTGCCAGTGAGCGACGTCGACGTGCTCGGTCGCATCGGTCCGGACGGTCCCGGGCTCCTCGTGCTCTACACCGGTGGCACCATCGGGATGGGTCCCGGACCCGACGGAGCGCTCGTGCCGCTCGATCTGCGCGAGCTCGGGGTCCACTTGCCGTTCGTCCACCGGCTGCCGATCGGACTCACCGTCGCCACGCTCGCCGACCCGATCGATTCGTCGGCCATGGGAACGTCGGACTGGATCGCCATCGGCGATGCGATCGTCGACCACGCGCCCGGGCACGCAGGCGTGGTCGTGCTCCACGGCACCGACACCATGGCCTACACCGCGTCGGCGCTCAGCTTCCTCCTCGACGGCATCGACATCCCCATCGTGCTGACCGGGGCGCAACGCCCGGTCACCGAGCTCCGCTCCGACGGGCGAGAGAACCTCGTGACCGCCATGGCCATCGCCGCCGGACACCTCCGCGGCGCCCCACTCGTGCCGGAGGTGACGATCTTCTTCGACGACGTGCTGCTCCGCGGCAACCGAACCGTCAAGGTCCACGCCGACAGCTACCGCGGGTTCGCGTCGCCGAACTACCCCCCGCTGGCAACCGCCGGCGTCACGATCGACATCGACACCAGCCTCGTCCGCCAGCCCGGAACGGGCCCGATCCGGCGCAGCGGCGGCATCAGCGACGCCGTGACCGGCCTGCGGCTCCACCCCGGCTTGAACGAGCATGCCGTCCGCGCGGTCCTCGACCAGCCAGCGCTGCGCGGCGTGGTCCTCGAAGCGTACGGGGCGGGGAACGGACCAACCGACGCATGGTTCCTCGATCCCGTCCGCGCGGCCGTTACCCGGGGCGTGACGGTCGTCGTGACCACCCAGTGCCGCGCCGGGAGCGTCATCGGCGGCCTCTACGCCACGGGCTCGGCCCTGCTTGCCACCGGCGCGATCCCCGGCGGTGACATGACGTTCGAGGCCGCCGTCACCAAGCTGATGGTGCTCGTGGACCGTCACGAGCCCGACGACGTCCGCCAGCTGATGCAGCACGACCTCGCCGGCGAGCTCACCGCCCAACCCGGGTAGCGGTCCCCGCCGGTCCCGTCCTGCCAGCGAGCTGGTTCGCACCGTCGGATGAGTGATCGCCGGGAGGACGTGCCGACCACGTGCTCGCGGACCTCCAGGTGCGAAAGGCTCCACGTGACAGACTGTGGAGCACGTAGAGTGGAGAACACTGATGAGCAAACGAAACCTCACTGTCCAACTCGACGACGACGTCATTCACCGCGCCAAGGTGACCGCTGCCAAGCGCGGCACCTCGGTGAGCGGGCTGGTCGCCCAACAACTCGAACGACTCGCCGACGCCGACGAACGCTACGAGGACGCCCAACGCCGAGCAGAACATGCACTCGCGGCAGCGCACCGCGCGGCGGGCGACACTGGAAGCGCGACGACCTGCACGAACGTTGAGCACCCGTTCATCGGAGGTCGTGTTCGTCGACACCAACGTCCTCGTCTACGCCCACGACGCGTCCGAAGCCATCCGCCAGCCGGTCGCCCAGTCGCTCATCTCGGACCTGTGGCGCACTCGTTCCGGCGCGCTGTCGACCCAGGTGCTCCAAGAGTTCTACGTCGTCGCCACCCGCAAGTTCGACCCGCCGATGCCCCGACGCGAGGCCCGTGAACTCGTCGGCGCTTACGGTCATTGGCAGCTCGTCGAGATCGACGTTGCTCTCATCGTCGCCGCCTCACAACTCGAGGAACGCCACAGCCTTTCGTTCTGGGACGCCCTCATCGTCGAAGCCGCCCACCGCGGAGGCGCCACCCGACTCGTCACAGAAGACCTCCAATCCGGGCGCCGCCTCGCCGGCGTGCTCATCGACAACCCCTTCCCTTCAACGTCATGACTCCTCCCCGAGCGGCAATTCGGCCGACACAGACGGAGCCCCGTCGCCCGCGACGAGGCGCCGGCGGTCCATCACCCCTCGCAAGGTACGCATCGCCACCCGCCGTATCGCCGAGGTTTCCCGGTTTCGCGCGGGGTTCTGCACCGAACCCGCTCGGTGGCGCGGATCACTCCCAGAGCCAGCTTCCCTGCGCTCAGATCTCCCACTCGTAAGAGAACTTGGCGACGTGGACGACGATGGCAGTCTCGACGGCGGTCACGCCGGGCAGTGACGCGACGACCCCCGTCTGGAACTCGAGGAGGTGCTCGTGGTCGCGGAAGAAGGCCTCGATGATGATCTGCGCCCGACCGAGCGTGAGCCCGAGATAGCGGACCTCGCCACGGGCTCGGAGACTGTCGACGACCGCGTCGAGGTCCTTCGGGTGCAGGCTGATCTCGAGAAACGCCGAAATCGTGGCCTCGGTGGCGTCAGGATTGACGACCGCGACGACGCCAATCTGCTTCTCGTCGAGCAGCCGGGCGACGCGGTTGCGGATCGTGGTCTCAGTGACCCCGAGAGCCCGAGCGATCTCGGTGTTCGGGGTTCGAGCGTTCTTCTGCAGCACGCGAACGATTCGCTTGTCCATCGCATCGAGCACGGCACCGACCTTCAGACGCCAACCGGCAGCGGATCGTACGGATCCGCTCCGACCACGGTACCCAGCGGTCGACGTTCTCAGGAGTGATCATCCGCCCGATCGGAGTCGCCGCACAGAAGCCGTCGAGCTGTTCCTTCCCGACCAGTTGGCGGACGACGAGTTCGCCGACCGTAGCGCCAATTCCAGGACAGTCGAGGTCCCACGTGCCCTGGTGAAGCCCCTCGCGGATTGCCTCGACCGCCTTCGGTGTCCCGTTGCGCGACACCATCTTCATCTCGCCGAGCCGCCCCGTCTCGCGTAGCGCGTCGAGCGTGCCGTGGAGCGTTTCGTCGTTGTACGGCACGAGCCCGTCCAGGCGGGCGAAGTCGGCGAGCAGGTTGAGCGTCTTCTCCCGCCCGCCTTCCGCTACGTCGGAGTCGTTCTTGTAGCGCGGGTCGACGGGTCGTTGACGACGTTGAGCCCGGCGGTCCGCAGGCCGTGCTGGAGCCCGAGCAGCAGCTCGATGTCGTCGACCACGTCGGGGCCCCCGATCAGCCCAACGTCGGCGCCGCCTGGGAGCAGCGTCGCCAGGTGCTCGGCCATATACGCGCCGTGGTTGAAGTTCGGAAACACGGCGCATCCGTCGTACGCGAAGTGCGGCCGCTCGAGCGAGAACACCGGGATGCCGGCCGCCCGTGCCTCGGCGACCGCGTCGGCAGGGTGATCGGGGTCGAGCACGTAGACGACGATCGCGTCGACGCCCGCCTTCGTGCCATCGCGGACCGCCCGGGCCTGCGCCTCGCGCCAGTCCGGCTGGCGGAAGTCGGTGTAGATCACCCGGATCTCGATGCCGTCCTGCGCGAGCCGGTGGGCCAGGCCGTGGGCGATCGTGTCGACGCCGGCGTTGGCGCCGTAGTCCATCGCGTTGATGTAAAGCACACGCATCGCTACTCCAATCACTAGTCGATTCCGAAGGTGAAGGACCGCACGTTGATCCGTTCGGTCCACGGCCGCCACGTCTCGACGTTGCCGGCGTGGATCATCCGCCCGACCGGGCTGATTCCGAGGAATTCGTCCATCGGATCCGACCGTCAGGTGACGAACGATCAGATCGCCGAGGGTCGTGCCGATCCCCGAGGCGTCGAGGTCCCAGGTGCCCTGCAGCCGCCCGGCGCCCACTTCTGCCACGGCCGGTGGCGACCCATTTCGCGAGATCAGCGACAGATCGTCGGGCCGCCCGACCTTGTCGAAGGCAGCGATGGCGCCGAGCATCGTCTCGTCGTTGTACGGAACGAGACCGTGCAGCGGCTCGTGCTGCGCGAGGACCCGGATCGTCACCTCCTCGCCGCCCGACGTGACATCGGTCAGATTGCACCACGTCGGGTCGGTGGGGTCGTTGGCGACCGTGACGCCGGAACGGCGGAACGCATACAGCAGTCCGGCCACCTCCTCGGCGTCGTCGGGCGTGTCCGGCCCGCCGATGATGGCGACTCGCGACTTGGTGGGGAGTCGTTCGCTGAGCCACTCCGCCATGAGGACACCGTGGTTGAAGTTGGGGTAGAGCACCGCCACGTTCACCGGGAAGTACGGGCGGACGAACGTGAACACCGGGATGCCCGCGGCGCGTGCCGCAGCGACCGCCTCGGCGGGTTCGCTCGGGTCGAGCGCGTAGAAGGCAATACCGTCGACACGGGCGTCGATGCCGGCCTGGATGGCCGCTGCCGTGCGCGCCGGGCAGTCCGGGTCGCGGAAGTCGGCGACGAGCATGCGGACGTCGATCCCAGCGTTGTCGAGCGAGTGCTGGAGCCCGTACGCGATCGTGTCGATCGCCGGGTTGACCTCGCCTTCCATCGGGTTGACATAGAGCACACGCATCGGATCCCCCTACACGTTGAACAAATACCGGTCGACCTCCCACGCGGACACGTCGGAGTGGTACTCGTCCCACTCCTGCCGCTTCATCGCGACGTAGTCGTCGACGAACTGGCGCGGGAGGACCTGGTGGACCAGTGGGTCGTCGTCGAAGGCGTCGATCGCCTCCAACAGGTTCCGCGGCAGCCGCTGACTCTTGTGCGCCGCGTCGTTGTCCCAGCCCGACATGTTGTCGGGAACCGGTTCGCCGGGGTCGAGCTCGAGCTCGATGCCCTCGAGGCCCGCCGCGAGCGAGTACGCCGCGGCGACGTACATATTCGCCGTCATGTCGACGGCGCGATTCTCGACGGCGGGTCGGTTGGCGGGCAGCCGCAGCATGCACGAACGGTTGTTGTCACCGTGGGTCGCCCACACGGGTGCCCACGAGACGCTGCCGTCGGCCAGGCGCGGGACGAGCCGCTTGTACGAGTTGACCGTCGGGCAGGTCAGCGCTGAGAGGGCGGGTGCGTGGCGGAGCATCCCGGCGACGAATGACAACGCCTCGGCGGTCCACACGCGACGCCCGTCGTCGGTCGGCTCGAGAAACAGGTTGTCGCCGGAGAGCGATTCGAGGCTCATGTTCATGTGCGCCCCAGATCCCCACGCCGTCCGCTGCGGCTTGGGCATCAGCGTGACGAAGCAACCGTGCTGGCCGGCGACGTGATGGAGAAGCAGGCGGAGATACACGAGACGGTCGCAGAGCTCGACGACCTCGGCGTGCGCGCAGTCCAGCTCGTACTGCCCATTGCCGCCCTCGTGGTCGAAGCTGAACAGCCCGAAGTCGGCGGCGCTGAGGTGGCGGGCAACGTCGGCGAGGAAGTCCAGCGAGTCGAGGGTCGACTCGACGTCGTAGGCGGGCGTAGGGAACAGCGAGCTGCTCGGGGCGATCGGGACGAGTTCGGGGAGCGAGTCGCGGCGGAACACGTAGAACTCGGTCTCCACGCCGAGCATCATCCGGAATCCTCGCTCGGCGGCGACAGCGGTGACCGACTTGAGGATCGAGCGAGGGCAGTTGGCGAATGGCTCCCGCCCTCCGTAGTGCAGATCGGCGTTGAAGAACACGACCCGCGGATCCCACGACAGGACGCGGATCGACGCGGTGTCGGGCACAGCGACGCACTCGTCCTCGTTGGGGTTCATCTGACCGAGATTGCCCATCCCGCGCGGCGTGTAGCGCTCCGACCCGGCGAGGAGCATCGGCAGCCGTTCGATGGGCACGAACTTCGACTTCGGTCTGCCGTAGACGTCGACCCACGCGGCGAGGGCGAACTCGGCCCCCTGCTCGCTGAGCGAGGTCGCCAGGGTGGCGTGGTCGGCGGATGGGTCTTGGATGGTGTCCATTGGTTCTCCGGCGCTTCAACGGGGTTCGGGTCGTGCGGCGTAGTCGAGCAACCACGCCCAGTCGGGGGTCAGGGTGATCCGCACCATCTCCGCATAGCGGGGGCGATCTGCTCGATCCATGCCGCGCCCTGTTCGGGCCCGAAGTAGCGGGCGGCCGACAGCTCGTACTCCGGCACGATTCCCTTGACGGTCTCGATCTCCGCGTGGCCGCGGATCATCAGCGCCTGATACGGCCACACGATCGTGTCGATCGTGACCGCCAAAGCCGGGTTGGCCGCGATCGCCTTCAGCTTCGGTGATCCCGGTGACGTGCCGAAGACCAACTGGCTGCCGTTCCAGTGGAACCAGATCGGCACGACACGAGGAGTTCCGTTCAGCGCCACGTAGCTGAGCCGGGCGGGTGTTGTCGACGCCAGCAGGGTCTTCGCCAGCGAAGTGTCGAGCACGGCGAGATCGCCGGGTTTCTGGGTCATCGGTCCTCACTTGTCGATGGTGTCGTCACGACCGCAGGGGTCGCGTTGGGCAGGTCGTCGGCGTCGACCGGTGGTCCTGGGTCGGCGGCGATGTCGGGAGCGTTGGTTCGGGCCCAGGCGAACAACTCGTTGGGCACGAGCCCTTCGGGTCGCAGCACGAGGATCACCACGAGGGCGACGGCGAGTCCGAGCTCACTCATCCCGGGCCGGGAAGGCGGCGTCCAGGGGCCCACCGAACCGCCCCGCTCGAGGTGTCTGAGCACCTCGAGGATTGCCGTGACCACGGTCACGCCGACGACGGCACCCGAGACGCTGGTGAGGCCGCCGACGACGAGCATCGCCAGCACGGTGAAGGTGATCGTGATGTAGAAGCTGTCCGGATTGATGTTTCCGAAGTAGAGGACGAACAGGCCACCGCCGATTCCGACGACGAACGCCGACAGCACCCACGCCACGCCGCGTTCCGACCAGACCCTGATCCCGAGCGAGCGGGCCGATGGCTCGTCCTCCCGCGACGCGGCGAGCCGGCGACCGAGCGCGCTCTGCCTGAACACGACGGCCACGAGGAGCATGATCAGCACCCAGAGCAGGATCGCCTCCTTGGAGGGTGACGCGGCGTCGACGATCAGCCCCGGAGTGCCGCGCGGTGAACGTCTCCCAGTTCTGGTTGACGACGCGGATCGTGATCAGCACGGCCACGGTCGCGAGCGACGCCGTCAGCCCGGACAGACGCATCAGCGGCACGGCGACCACCGCGCCGAACACCGCCGCGACCAGCCCGCCGGTCAGGACCGCCAGGATCGGGGTCAGGTGCCAGTCGCCCAACGCCCCGGGCAGGTCGGGGAGTTGGAGCCGCTTCTGGTTGGGTGACATGGCGAGCACGGCCGTGGTGTAGGCGCCGACGGCCATGAACGCCATGTGGCCAAAGGAGAACACCCCGGACTTGCCGACGAACGTGGTCAGCCCGAGGGCCAGGATGAGACGGATCAGGGCGGTGACGACGGAGCGGTCGATCGTGTTCGATCCGAGCGACCCGACGTAGACGGCAACGACGACGATGACCGCCAGCCCGACCTACAGCACGGCTCGCCGACCGGAGCCGCCGCGTCACACGCGCTCGACTCGCAGACCGACCGCCCGGAAGAGTCCGCCGGGCCGGACGGCCATCAGGGCGAAGACCGCGACGAAGACGAAAGGCGTCGCGGTACGCCGCAAGCTCGGAGGGCAGCACGTCCTGGAGGACGACGGTGGCCCCGCCGAGGACGAAGCCGCCGAGACCGCGCCGGCGAGGCTGCCCATGCCGCCGATGACCGTCGCGACGAACGCGATCAGCACCGGCGTCAGGCCCATCGTCGACGCTGAGGGTGCCGGTCTGGCCGACGAGCAGGACGGCGGCGACCCCGGCGAGCACGCCCGCTGATCGCGAAGGCGATGGCGATCACGCGGTTGGCCCGGACGCCGACACAACCGCGCCATGCGGAAGTCCTCGGCCGCGGCCCGCATCTGACGCCGAGCGGCGTGCGTTCAGGAAAGGGCCAGCCCGCCGAGCAGGATCGCCGGTGACGACGACGTGATCACGTTGAGCTCAGCTGATCGCAGCTCGCCGATCTCGAACGACTTGCGGAACAGCTGGCGTGATGTCGGCGCGACTTCGGCAGCGTCGCCGAAGATGAGCATCGCCAGGCTCTGGAGCAAGAAGCTGACCGCGAACGAGGTGACGAGCAGCGTCGCCGGGTTCGCGCCGCGGACCGGCCGGAACGCGACGCGCTCCATCAGCAAGCGCCAGCGACGACGACGACGCCGAGCGCCGCCAGCAGCAGGACCGGCCAGGGCGGCGCTGCGAGGAGGTAGAGCGCGTAGGCGCCGACCATGATCAGCTCGCCGTGGGCGAAGTTGACCAGCCGCATGATCCCGAAGATCAGGGCGATGCCGAGCGCGAACAGCGCGTAGAGGCTGCCGAGGCTGAGCGCGTCGATGACGTTCTGGACGAGGTCGGTCACTGGCACGCTCCCTCAGCTCCGAGGTACGCGGCGGCGAGCGCTCGCCGTCGCGCAGCAGCTCGTCGCGGGTGCCGCTGCAGCGCCGATCTGTCCGCTGCGCAGCACGTAGGTGCGGTCGGCGAGCTCGATCGCGCGCGCTGGGCGTTCTGCTCGACCAGCAGGATCGTCACGCCCGTCGTCGCGCAGCGCCGCGCAGCGTCTCGAAGACGAGGTCGACCATGCAGCGGCGCCAGGCCGAGCGACGGCTCGTCGAGCAGCAGCAGCCGCGGCTCGCGACGAGCAGCGCGCGGGCGATCGCGAGCTGCTGCTGCTCGCCGCCGGAGAGCTTGCCGGCCGGATCGCGGAGCCGTGGCGCAGGACCGGGAACCGCTCGAGCACGCTCGCATCGACGTCTGCGCGTCGACGGTCGTCGCGATCGCTGCGCGCGGTCGCGCCGAGCAGCGAGGTTCTCGGCGACGGTCAGCGTCGCGAAGATGTGGCGGCCCTCGGGCACGAGCGCGATGCCCGGCGGACGACGGCTTCTCGGCGCTCGCCGCCGCTGATCGTGCGCCGTCGAGGATGCGATCGTCGCCGGCCGTCGGGCGCACGAGCCCGCGATCGCCGAGAGCGTGGTCGTCTTGCCGGCGCCGTTCGGGCCGACGAGGCCGACGATCTCGCCGTCGCTCGACGTGCGAAGGTCGATGCCCGCGGACCGCGGCGATCCGCCCGTAGCGGACCTCGAGGTCGTCAACCGCGAGCATCGCGCGCAGCCCGGCTCGTCCGAGTAGGCCTCGAGGACGCGCTCGGTCGCGCCGCGGACCTCTCGCGGCGTGCCCGACGCGATCGTCCTGCCGTAGTCGAGGACCTGGATGCGGTCGCACGAGTCGCATGACCACGCGCATGTCGTGCTCGATCACCAGCAGCCCGCAGCCGATGTCGCGTCGCGGATCGCCGCGAGCGTCTCGACGCAGCTCGTCGCTCTCGCGCCTCGTTGAGCCCGGCGGCCGGCTCGTCGAGCAGCAGAAAGCGCGGGCGGCCGGCGAGCGCCCGGGCGATGCCGAGCCGGCGCTCGCTCGCCGTGCGGCAGAGCGCCGGCGCCGAGGTCGGCCAGCTGCGCGAGCCCGAGCCGCTCGAGCAGCTCGGCGGCGCCGTCTCGCGCGCCTCGCGCGGCCGAGCGCCGCGCGCCGAGCGCGCCGACCTCGACGTTCTCGCGCACGCGTCAGACCGCGGAACAGGCGCGACGCCCTGGAACGTGCGCGCCAGGCCCGCGGCGGGCGCAGCCGCTCGCGGCTGCCAGCCGCGTCGACGTCCGCGCCGTCGAGCCGACCGCGTCCCGCGGTGCGGCCGCTGGAAGCCGCGTGAGCACGTTGACGAGCGTCGTCTTGCCGGCGCCGTTCGGCCCGATCAGGCCGAGGATCTCGCCTCGACGAGCCCAGGTCGACGCCGTCGACGGCCCTGACCCCGGCGAAGTGAACCGCAGACGCCCGTCGCCCGGAGCACCAGCGGTGTGGTGGTCACAGCGGGGACAATCCGGGGTGGCGTAGGGCTCAGCAGGTTGCGTCGGGCAGCTCGTCGGGTGTCGAGTACTCGAGGAACGCCGGCGTGCCCTCCTGGATCTCGAGCACGGCCATCGGCCGACCGAGAGGGACGTGGCAGTCCGCGGTGTAGGTCGTCGGGCCGACGAGCAGCGGTTCGTCAGTGAAGGTCTCGATCGCGGCGGCCAATTCGGCCCGTCGGTTTGCCGCCGTTGCTCTCGAGGGCCAGCTTCACCGTCTCGATGATCTCGTAGCCGAACAGGGCATAGATCGCCCCACCCGCTGGATCGACGACCTCGAGGAACTCGTTGACCGTCGGGTTCGGGTCGTCCCCCGCCGAAGAGACCATCGTCGGGTAGTAGAAGTCGGACAGATCGGGGATCGCCTCGAGCCAGAACGTGCCGTCGAAGCGGCCCCGCCGATGATCGGGAGCTCGATGCCGCCGGTCCGGATCTGCCGGATGGCGCTTGCGCCGCCGGGTGGTACGAGCACACGATCACGACATCGGCGTCGGACTCCCTCATTGCGTCCGACCTGGCTGGCGATCGAGGGGTCGCTGTTCATGAACGTCTCCTTGCCGGCGATCGACCCACCGAGCTCCGTCCACGCCGCCTCGAAAGCTCACAGACCGACTTCGAATACTCGATGCTGGTGTCGGCCAGCAAATACGGATTGGTGTAGCCCTGAGCCTGCGCTAGCAGCGCGACGGCGGCCTCGTTGACGTCCCCTGGTACACGTTGAAGTGCAGCGGGCCCAGCCCCTCCTTGCCGTACGCCGGCGCCCCGCGCTCGCCCATCGACACGCGCCTGCCCGCCCGGTCAGCTAGCGCGGCCGGGGCCCCGAAGTCGTAGTCGGCCGTGGTCTCGACCACGTCGGCGCCCTCTTCGAGCACCTTCTGGGCGGCCGACTCAACCTGGCCACGTTCAGTCTTGTGGTCGGCGACGACGAGCTCGAACATCCGTCCATCGACCCCGCCGGCGGCGTTGTACTCGTCGATCAGATACTGAACCCCTTCCAGCACCTCATTGTCGTAGAGCTCGAATCCGCCGGACTGGGCGACCGCGGCACCGATCACGATCGGCTCGCCAGCGGCCGGTTCTGTTGTCGCTCCGGCCGGCAATGCTCCGGCCATCGGTCCCAGCGCCAGCACGACCGCAATGCCGGCAACCGCCTTCAACGGGCGTCGAACCATGACACACCCTCCCCGGTACACCATCGAGACGAGCCACTCCATCCCGCAAACATCGCCGCATGGAGTCGACCGCACTCGCTTTTAATGTTGACGCCAATCTTACTCGGTGCGTCGAGATCAGGCTAGATGGTCCGTTTCCAGTTCATGAATCGAACCAGTATCGGCCGGTTTCGGTGCGAGGTTCGAACAAGCGGACGTGGGGTATCGTCGGCCCGTGGCATCGAGCTGGAGCTACTCGCCTGGCCGGATCTCGCCGAGCGGGTCTCCGCCGCCAGGGTCGTGCTCGTGCCGGTCGGGGCGACCGAGCAGCACGGTCCCCACCTTCCCCTGACGACGGACACGCTGATCGCCGAGCGCCTCTGCGAGGCCGCCGCCGAACGAACCGGGGCGCTGGTCGCTCCAGCAATCTCCGTCGGGTGCAGCTACGGCCACGGGACGCGGATCCCCGGCACGATCTCGCTCACCCCGGAGCAGCTGATCGCTGTCGTCCGCCAGTACACAGACTGGATCGCAAGGTCCGGCTTTCGCCGCATCCTGTTCGTGAACGCCCACGCCGGCAACTCCTCCGCCTTGTCCGTGGCGACCGATTACCTCCGCCTCGAACGAGCAGACCTGCAAGTCGGCACCGTCAACTGGTGGGATCTCGACCCCGAACTGCAGGCCGAGATGGTGACGGACGGTCAGACGTTCACGCCAACCGCGCCGAGACAGCCATCGTCCTGGCGCTGGCGCCGGAACTCGTACACGTCGATCGGATGAGCACGGCCGACGACCCGGACCGGACGACCGACCTCGTCTTTCGCTACACCGCCGACACGCTCTCGCGCAACGGCGTCACCGGGCGGCCAGTGAGGCCACCCCGGAGCTCGGCGCGGCGCTGGTCGCAACGGCGTGCGAGGCGCTCGTACGCACCGTCACGCGTGCTGAGACGGAGAACCCACCGCTCCTTCGCTGAGACGCCGCCCGGTCAACGGCGCCGGCGGAGTGATCAGCGGTTCCGACACCGGTGACGGTCCACGCCGAGTCGTGGAATGATGGGCGGAAACGGCGCGCGTGCGGCGCGCGATCGGGGACAAGACGATGGCGATCGCGTGTACTTCCATCCCAAGGGGATGACCTTGCAGGCGTTCGCGGAGATCCACCGCCGGCTCGACGACGTTGGTCAGGCGAACAACCCGCATCGCCTTCACCACTCCTGCTTCGGAGAGGACGGCGAGTTGATGGTGTTCGACGTGTGGGACACGCCCGAGAACGTCGAGGCGTTCGGTGCCGTGCCGATGCCGATCCTGGCCGACGTCGGCGTCGACCCGGGCGAACCGGCGGTCATGCCGCTGCACAAGCTGCTTCAGTCCCAAGCAGACCAGTAGGCGCCGAGACGCTGAAATCGCGTTGACCCCCTCAGCTTCAACCGAGAATAGTCGTCGACTCGGGCCACGGTCTCGTGAACGTCGTACCTATCGGGGAGGGGCGTCATGCGCTCGATCGATAGATCGGCTCGCCGAACTCTGCGACCACGACCAGTTCGCCCACAGGGTGATCGGGAAAGACGGACACGCTCCGGATGTGGATCCTCGAATACCGGGCCGAATGTCCGGCGCGGGCGCAGCCGATCGATCGGGGTGCGCAACTCGGTCCGGAGGGCCGGATCGTCGACCTTCTCCACGAAGCACGTCAAGCTCGTCGGCCACCAGTAAACCCCTCCCAGACCGATCGCGCCGGTCAGTACCAATTCAAAACACCGTCCGCCACCGCGTCCGATTCGCTGTCGGCCATCTGTCGGAGGTTGCATCACTCGCCAACGGGCCAGTGCTGGAGTTGTGTCGTCAACATCGGGAAGTCCGCCGGGTTCCCCGTTGCCAGGTCAGCGTCGATCCCGACGGCAGCGGCAGCGATGAGGCAGTCGGCCTGGTGGACGGTGACGCCTTTGGCCGCAGGTGCGGCGCCATGTGCCGGCTCGCTCGCCCTCGGCTGTGCCGAGCGGTGCGAGCCGAAGTCCTCGAAACAGCCGCCGCACGAACAGCGCCTCGCGATCGTGTATGCCGCGCCAGATCTCCTCGACGGAGATGACGCAGACCCAGGGCTCGTCGCCCCTTCGTCTCATCTCCCGCAACCGGTGCTGAGCCGCGCGACGACGCAGGGCGTCGATGAGAACCGTCGAATCGAGCAATACTGAGCCAAGATCAGCCTGCCCGGCGGACGTCGGCGCGCTGTGCTCGAACCCAACCGGCGGGATCGTCGTCCCACGCATGACCGGAATCGTCGATCGAACCGATCGCGGCTTCAAGCTCGTCCCAACGCCGCTCGTCATCGAGCGCGCAACGGATGAGGCCGACCAGAAATGGGCTCCGTTGTCGGGCCCCAATGCGGGCGTCCAGTTCGGCGACGAGTTCGTCGGGAAGCTGAATGTGTAGTCGCATGTGCTAACAGTAGCCCACTCCCGTCGTTGGCGATTGCGATCGTCGTGCGCTCGGGTCAGGAGATCAAGCTGGCCGACGGAGCCAACCGCTTCATCCGCAAAGTCGAGTCGATCCGCGCCGGCCGCAACCGGTCCGAGGGCAAGGAACTGCTGGCGTCGATGCGAGGACACGAAGATGCCTGGCGAGCTTGACCAGCAATACAGACGAGCGCGCCGCGCTCCTCGACGCGGCCGAAGTCCTGTCAACCACACCTGGACGCATCGTCCACGTCGGCGCCCAGGCGATCTACCTCCACACCGGCGCCGCCGACCTCGCCGTCGCCGAGTTCACGACGGACGCCGACTCAGTGTCGACCCGACATCCCTTCGCGACACGCCGCCGCTCGAAGAGCTACCGCGTCGCACGGGTTGACCTCCAATCCGGGCGCCGCCTCGCCGGCGTGCTCATCGACAACCCCTTCACTTCAACGTCATGACTCCTCCCCGAGCGGCAATTCGGCAGACACAGACGGAGACCCGTCCACGCCCGCGACGAGTGGCGGAGCAGGGCGACGACGCCGCCAGCGGGACCAAACTGGCCGCCAATACGAACCCGACGAGACCCTCGGCGCACCGGTTGTCGCTTCCATCATCAGACGATGGAAGACTCAACGGCCGGCCCTGACGATCCGCTCGACCTCGATGAGTGCGTCGCGCAGGAACGCTGACGGTGCACCGCCGAGGTGTTCACGGGCGCGTGAAATTGCCGTGTCGGCGTCGACGTCGTGGGAGATGAGGTAGGCGGCGGCCATCGACGGGGCCCGGTGTTCGGCCCGGACGCAATGGGTGAACACCTGCTCGCCGGCAGCGGCGAGCTCGCCGATCGTTCGGGCGGTGTCGAGGAGAACGAACGCGGCGTTCGGGTTGTCGGCAGCGGTCGTGTCGATGAGGCCGACGGTGTGGTGCTCGACGCCTTCCGGCACGTCCGCCGTTCCCATCCGGCACAGCGACACGACCACGGTCGCACCACCGTCGACGGCGTCACCGATGCCGCCGGCGTTGCCGAACCAGGCGCCGTCGAGCTCGACGCAGCGAGCCGGCATCGGCCCGTAATCGAGATGGGCCACGCCCGGCCAGCCGTTGCCATCGGGGCGACCGTGGCCGACGGCGAGGCGGGCCATGGCGTCGAGGTCGGCGGCATCGAGCGCCGGCTCGCCATAGATGCGGCGTCCGTGGAGCCGGCGGCGCCAACCCAGCGGCACGGCGGTGGCGCCCCACCGAGCCCCGAGCAATGACCCGGCGATGGCGGCGACCGTGTCGGTATCGCCGCCGGCGCGCGCCGCTCGGCGCAGTGCGGCCGTGAGGTGGTCGCACGGGAGTTCGTGGGGCTCGTCCGTGGTGACCGTGATGGCGGCGAGAGCGGCTTGGAAGGCTCCGACGACCCACCCGTTGCTGCGGTGGAAGTCCGCGGGGTCGGCGTCCGCCGCTTCGGCGATGCGAGTTCGCCACAACTCGCGCCGCGTCGCGTCGACGTGGTCGAAGCCGGCGACGAGCGCGGCGCACCAGTCGAACCGTTCGCCCGCCCGGGCCGTCGTGATCGCCTGCTCGATGGCCAGCGACCACAGCACGCACGCCTCGATGCTGTCGGGGTGCGGGTGGGTCAGCTCGGCGACGGCGGCAGCCAGCCGGGCCACGGCCTCACGGTCGCCGAGCGCGGCGAGGGCGACCGGACCGGTGCGCATCAGCGCGCCATTGCCGGCGGCGTCGGGACGGCGCTGCTGGAACAACTTCGCGGCGTCGGCTGGCGACGATCCCGTGCCGCTCGGCATCCCCGAGCACGGCGCGGGTCTGCCCGCCGACGTCGCGGGGACCACTGGCGTACCAGCGCACCATCTCGGCGCCGATCTCCTCGGCGTCGGTGCGCCCGGTGGCGAGCACGGTCAGCACGGCGAGCGCCATCTGTGTGTCGTCGGTCCACTCGCCGGGCTCCCAACCGAAGTGACCACCACCTTCGAGCTGGCACGGCGCCGCCGGATTGGGCGGACCGAATTCGTACGGCGCACCGAGGGCGTCGCCCGCGGCCGACACCACGACCGCCCCGACGGCACGGTCGATCGCCGCCGCGTCGAGCGCCGACCTCGTCCCGGTGTGGCTCAACCCTGTTCCTCGGCTTCCTTGCGGCCGCCCCAGAAGTCATCCTTGTCGCGCCGGCGCTGCTGGCGCGACTTGCCGCGCCAGTCGCTGACCGTGCGGTCGAGACCGCTGTAGGCAGCCTGCACGCCGACCGGGCTGGACGTGAAGTTGCTGGTGTTGCCGGCGTGGAAGCCGACGTCGCCTCCGGCGGCGTAGCTGTCCTGGTTGGCACCGAGGAACACGAACGTCCAGCCGCGGTCGCGCAGCGTGCCGATGCGGGCGAACAGGCGCTGTTGCGTCCAGTCGCGGCTGGCGTTCTCGTGGCCGTCGGTGAACACGACGACGAGCTGGTCGGCGGCGTCGCCGCTTCGGCGCTCGGCGCGGTCGAGGAGCAACCCGATGGCGTCGTACAGCGGCGTCGAGCCGCGCGGCTCGAAGCGGCCGGCGATCGACCGCACGGCGTCGAGCGGCTGAGCGTCGACGATCACCTCGTGGCGGTCGTGGTCGTCGAACTGGACGACCGTCACGGTCGCCGCGCCACCGGCCGCCCGCTGGCTGGCGAAGAAGCCGTCGAACCCGGTGACCACGTCACGGGCGATCGACGCCATCGAACCGGAACGGTCGAGCAGGAACCAGATGTCGGCGCGCTGCTCGTCACCGGTCGGTGCCGGGCCCGGCGCGGCGGCGAGCCGCCGAGCGAGGCGCGGGTACACGTCGGCGCCCTCGAGGTCGGTGTGCCAGCGCGCGGGCAGTGCGGCGGCGCCATGGATGGCACCGACAAGAGCGCCCGTGATCGCCCCAGCGGCGTGCGAGCCGTGCTCGAGGCCCGCTGCCGCAGTCGACCGCTGCGGTGGGATCGTCGTTGGCGAGTGCGCACCACACGGCGAGCGCCAGCGTCTCGTCGGCGCGGACGCCCCAGCGCAGCTGCCGGATCATGTCGGCGCTCTGGTGCGGCGCCGTCAGCGCTCGGTCGAGCAGGCCACGAACGGTGTCGTCGGCACACGTTCGCGGCGACCGCTCGACAGGCCTCGACCGGCGTGGTCGCAGGACCGCGCCGGATCAGACCGGCGACGATCGTCGCCAACACGGCCGACGCCGCCGTCGCGTGGCGCTCGGCGTGGGTGACGGCGGCGTCAGCCGACGCCGCCAGGCCGGCTCCTGCCGGCTCGCCGGCGAAGCAGGCGCCAACGGCAGTGGCACGTCCGAGGGCGGCGTTGCCGTAGGACGTCGAGGCGGCGAGGTGCCACGGCACGCCGTTGCGGTGCCCTTCGACCGCCGCGCCGATGGCGTCACCGCGGACCCGCAGGGTCTGCAGCTCCCGGGAGAGCTGCTCGGCGAGCGCCTCCGGTGCCCGCCAACCGTGGTCGAGCCACGCCTCTGCCGCCAGCACGAACGTCTGCGTCTCGACGCCGACACGCCCGCCGTCATCGGTGTTGCCGGCGGCGAGGCCGAGCACGACGCCGAGCGTGCGGTCGAGCCGCACCGCCGCGTCCGGGTCGGTCACGGTCGGAACCGCGACATCCCACAGCAGTCGCCGCTGCGTCAGCGAGGCCACCGCATCGGCGCCCAGCGCCCGCTCCATCTCCTTCATCGCATCCATCCGTTCCGCCTTTCGTGTCGAGTTCTTGTCACAGTGACTCTGAGTCATACAGACCCTATCTGCCGACCGAAGTAATCGTCAACCTGACTACAAACCTTCTACAGTGGTGGTCGTGGCGAAGCGACGACCGAACCCCAAGCCCCAGCGGGCTACGACATCGGCGACTACCCGCCGTTCGCCGTCACCGTCGACGTCGTCGTGCTCACCGTCGTCAAGCGCGCCCTGCACGTCGTGCTGATCCGCCGCGACGCCGACCCGTACGCCGGGTCATGGGCACTCCCGGGCGGGTTCAAGCGGCCAGACGAGACGCTGCACGACGCCGCCGTGCGCGAGCTCGCCGAGGAGGCCGGCATCGCAGCGCCGGGGGCGCTGCTGCAGTTCGGCGCCTACGGCGATCCCGGCCGCGACCCGCGCGGCAACATCGTCAGCGTCGCCTTCCTCGCCGTCGGCCGCGACGTCGCCGAGCTCGTCGCCGGCACCGACGCCGCCGACGCCCGCCTGTGCCGCGTCGCCGACGTCGTCGACGGCACGATCCCGCTGGCCTTCGATCACCCCAGCATCCTCACCGACGCTCTCGACTACGCCGCCGACCGCCTCCAGGCCAGCGACCTCGCCACCGCCTTCGTCGGCCCCGAGTTCACGCTCACCGAGCTGCGCAGCGTGTACGAGGCGGTGTGGGGCGAACCACTCGACGCCGCCAACTTCCGCCGCAGCCTCGCCCTCGACACCGACGCCGCCTACGCCATGCCCCTCGGCTCGACCGCCGAGCCCGGCCCCGAGGGCGGCCGCCCGCCCGAGCGTTACCGCGCCACCGAGAACTGGTCGGCCGGCTCGCCGGTCAAACGCCCCCGGCGAAAGCCGGCGACGACACGCAAACTCTCACACGAGGACATCGAACGGGATGAGTGACATACCTCGAATCGACAGCGGCCGATTTGTCGACGCGTCGTCCTTCGCCATCGACCTCCACGGCGATGAGCGCAAGGGCACTGACGTCACGTCCGAATCGCAGCTGCTCGCCGTCGCCACCGATCGTGCTCGAGATAATTCATCTCGGCGCAGTTGTTCTCGCGTGACCTCGACGTCAGTGACCGGGTTGGCCGTCTTTCACAGCCGGTCAGGCTCACCGGGCCGTCCCTCACCGAGGAGGATGCCCGCGACACGCGAGAGCGATGTGCTGCAAGAAGACAGGCCCGAGATCGGCCCGAGGGCTCATTGGTTCGACGCTGACAACCGCTTCGATGCTGACGCAGCGCCCGGACGACTAGCGTCGCCCTCTCGGCGTGCCGCCGAGCGTTGGAATCGACCGGCACCGAGGAGGAGCACGCGGATGGACGTGGCCGATCGGCGGGCTAGTGCGCAGGTGCTCCACTCGTGAGCGTGCCGGTCCAGCGGCGGATCCGGGAGCTCCTTCGGGTCGCCCGCCATCCCGATCTGCGGCGGATCGAGGCCGCGTTCGCATTGTTCGCGATCGCCGAGTGGGCGACGTGGCTCGCGATCACCGTATACGCCTTCGAACGCGGCGGCGTCGGCGAGGCCGGGTTGGTGGCGGTGGTGTTGCTCGCTCCGGCCACGGTGGTCGCCCCATTCGCCGCGTTCGCCGGGGACCGCTTCCGCACCGACCGGGTGCTCGCGCTGGGCTACGTCGTCCAGTCCGTCGCCATGCTCGCCACTGGAGTAGCGATGGCGGGCGACGCACCGGCCGAGGTCGTGTACGCCCTCGCCACCGCGGTCGCCGTCGCCGTGACGTTCACGAGGCCAGCGATGGGGGCACTGCTGCCGGCGGTCACCGGGACACCGGCGGACCTCACTGCCGCCAACGTGAGCGTCGGCGTGCTGCAGCATCTCGGTGTGTTCGCCGGGCCTGCCATGGCGGGACTGTTGCTGCACGGTTCCGGTGGGCCGGCACGCGTGTACGCGGCCATGGGTGTCGGCGTGGCCCTCGCCGCCGTCGCCGCGAGCGGCCTGCGCCTCGACCGGTCGATGGTGACACCGCATGAGCCGATCGCTGCCGGCGACGTGATCCAAGAAGCCCTGGAGGGCTTCCGCACGCTTCGGCGAGAGTCCGATCTGCGCGTGCTCCTGATCCTGCTCGGCCTGCGCATGATGGTCCTCGGCGGCTGCGGCGTCCTCTTCGTCGCGGTTGCCGACGACCTGTTCACGGACGGTGCCGCCTCGCGTTCGGGTCTGTTCGCCGCCGGGTTCGGGCTCGGAGCGTTGCTCGCCGCGTTCGGTTCGGTTGCGTTCGTCGGCCGCTCCGGACTGTCCACCCCGCACGCGCTGGCAGTACTCACCGTGGGCGTCTCGCTCGCTTCGATCGCCGTCGTCCGGCAACCGATGTTCGTTGTCGGGTTGTTCATGCTCGTCGGCGCCGGCGAGAGCGTGGCCCGCATCACCGGGAACACGCTTGTTCAACGGGCGGCGCCGACCGAGGTCCTCTGTCGCGTGTTCGGGGTGATCGAAGGCATCGACATGGCTGCGTTCGCGTTCGGCGCGGTGAGCGTGTCGCTCATCGTGAACTGGCTCGGGTTGAGTTCGGCCGTGGTCGTGTTCGGGTCGACGCTCGTGCTCGGGATCGCGCTGGGCGCGCGCCGCCTGCGCAAGATCGACGATGCCGCCCCGCCGCCGCGTCTGGCGCTGGTGCGACTCGTGCGAGCCCAAGAGATGTTTGCCAGCCTGCCGGCCCCGGCGCTGACTCGACTACTCGCTGGGGTCGTGCCCGTCGAGGTGGCGTCGGGCACCGTCGTGATCCGCGAAGGTGAGGCTGGTGACCACTACTATCTCGTCGAACGCGGCGACCTCCTGGTGACCGTCGACGGACATCGCGTCCATACGCTCGGTCCCGGTGAGGCGTTTGGCGAGATCGCCCTCATTCGGGATGTGCCGCGCACGGCCACCGTGACGGCCACGTCCGCCGCGCTGCTGCAAGCGATCGGGCGGACCGAGTTCCTGACCGCCCTCACCGGGCATCCCCAGGCACTCCAGACGGGGGGTGATCGGGCCCAGCGCCTGCTCGACAACGACGCCGCTCTCCGGCGAACTGCCGGCCCGGAAACACGGCCCGGCAAGGATGTGTGAGCGCGGAGGCCCGAGATCGGGCCCACGAAAAGGGAGGTTCACGCCGACGTATCACACGCTTGATACATCGCGGCCGCCGAACTGAATCCTCGAGCCGTCGCCCATGGCGTCAGTCTCCTTCGGGCGCCGGGAGTTCGACCCACGTGAGATCTCGAACGACGACGTTTACGAGCTCGTGCTCAGCGTCGCCGCAGAGAGCCCGAGCCTCGAGCAGATCACGCATCTCCTTCGCGGTCTCGCACCCGAGCGGCGCACGTAGGCGCCGACGGCCCGATGTACGACGGGCTACGCCGCCGATTCAATTGCGTTGCGTGTTAGGTCGTGTTCGATGGCCGGGGTGGAGAAGACGAGGCGCCATGGGACGGTACGAATCAGCACGAAGGATCAGGTGACGATCCCGGCGAACGCGCTCGCGACGCGGGCGTCCAGATCCGGGTGACCGGCTCGTCGCTAGGGCATGCCAAGGCACCCGGCGCTCGAGACGCGTGGGTTCCCGGTGAGCGTTTGTCCGGGGATGGGGCGTCTCGCCGACGGTGCTTGGGGCATCATCGGTGGCGTGGTGAGTGACGGCAACCTTCGGGACTCGGTCATCGGCGCGTTGGGTGGGGACGCGGTGCCGGTCGACGTGCTTCGTTCACGGCTCGGGGCGCCGTGGGATCGTCCACGCGGCGGTCGTGACGAGCTCGATCGGCTGTTGCAGCTGGACACGTCGTTCACCGAGGTGAGCGACGGGTTCGTGTTCGTGCCGGCGCTGGTGGAGGGGACGGCGTGGACGGTGTGGGTCGACTCCGACGACGGCGCTGACGGGTTTGTGCGGATGCATCCTGCGCTGTCGGCGTTGGGCTGGTGGTTGATCGGCGATGACGTCGAGCTCGTCGACGACGCCGGTCGTCGCCTCGGTGTGCTGGAGACGGACGGCTGGATGCTGGACGACGGCGACACCGATGTGGTGCTGGGGCCGGACGGTTGGCTCGACGGGCTCGTCGGGCGGTGGGCGCGGGTCGAGGTGATTGGCGGCGCACTGCGTTGGTCGGCGCTGGAGGGCCCGCCGCCGCCGACCCCGGCCCAGATCGCGGCGATCAGGGTCGGCTTCGACCGGGCCGTGCGCGACGACGAGTCGCAGGCCGCGTTCGACGCCGTACCGATGCCGGCCGGACTGCGATTCGCCTCCGGGGAGGGCCCGATCCACGAGGCACTGTTCGTGGACCGGCGGGCGTTCGTCGACGATCCGGTCCCGCCGCTGACCGACCTGTACGCGGCGGCCGGTCTCGTGCAGCGCGACGCGACCATCGCCGAGGACGGCTTCGACTGGGACGCGCTGCGGTCGTGGCAGACGCGCAACCGGCTCACCGTCTTCTACGGCCTCGACACAGCCCAGGCGGACGACGTGGCTGGGCTCCTCGACGCCTACGACACCGTGATCGCCGCCGACGGTGGGCCCGTCGCGGTGGGCGCGACCGCGGATGCGCTCGACGACGGCGACGTGGCGGCGGCGATGTGGAGCGAGCTCGGCCGCCGAGGTGCGAACCTCGACGATCTCATGCTGTTCGCTGGCGCGTTGCCGGTCACCGAAGTGACCTCGATCGGTGCGGTCTGGTTGCGGGCCCGGCTGCTCGACGGCTCGGGCGACACGACCGCGGCCGTCGACACGCTGGAGGCCGCCGTCGACGGCCGATGCGCCCACCGGCCGGCACTCGTCGACCTCGCCGGGTTCCGCGCCGACCGTGGCGACGCCGCCGGCGCCCTGCGGTTGCTGACCCAGGCCGGCATCGGCCCGCCCGACGCCGACGACGACGAGGACGAGAGCCGCAGCGACGCCGAGCTGTTGTGGGACGAGGTCGAGGGCTTCGCCACGCACCGCCCCCGGCCGACCGCCCGGCGCAACGATCCCTGCCCGTGCGGGTCGGGTCGCAAGTACAAGGCGTGCCACCTCGGGCGCGAGACCCACAGCCTCGACGACCGGGCCGGCTGGCTGTTCCTCAAGGCGCAGCGCTTCCTGGCCAACCGCCACCCAGAAGCCGTGGGCGGCCTGGCGGCGCAGATGGTCGACGAGATCGATCAGCGCACGCTGTTCGAGGACCTCCTGGAGGCACCGTTCGTCGCTGATGTCGTGCTGCACGAAGACGGGGTCTTCGCCGAGTTCCTCGCCGCCCGTGACGCGCTGCTTCCCGACGACGAGGCGTTGCTCGCCGCCCAATGGGCGATGGTCGACCGTGGCGTCTTCGAGATCCTCGACGTCCACCCCAGCGGCCTCGAGCTGCGCGACGTCGCCCGCGGCGAGCGGATCAGCGTCGTCAACACCCATCCCAGCGACCGAACCCGGCCCGGCATGCTGCTCGTCGGCCGGCCACTCCCCGTCGGCGACACCTACCGCGCCTTCAGCGGATTCATGAACGTCCCCCACGGCCACGCCGACACGATGCTGGCCGCCATCGACAGCGGCGACAGTGACGCCGTCGCCGACGCCCTGGCCGCCATCCTGGCCCCGCCCCAGCTCGCCAACACCGACGGCCACGATCTGGTCGCCCACACCATCACCTGGCGCGTCCCGGACCCGTCACTGGTCGGCGACGCCCTCGTCGCCGCCGGCCTCCAAACCGACAACGACGGGTGGACGTTGGTGCGCAACTCGACGAACCAGGACAACACCGTCATCGCCGGGGTCGATCTCGACGGCGACGAACTGACCGTCGAGGTCAACTCGGCCGAGCGCGCCGCCGAGCTGCAGGCCCTCGTCGCCGCCGCCCTCCCCGACGCCGAGCTCGTCGACGTCGACGCCCGACCCTTCGAGGTGCCCGCCGACGGCCCCGCCCGCCCGCCCGACGGGTGGCATCGACGTCAACGATCCGGCGATCCGTGCCGTGCTGGCCGATCACATCGTCGGCATGGAACGGCGGTGGCTGGACGAGTCGATCCCCGCCCTCGGTGGGCGCACGCCACGCGAGGCTGCCGATGATCCGATCGGCCGCGAGGAGCTCACTCGCCTGCTCGCCTCCTTCCCGGTGCCGGCCGACGACGCCATCGGCGCCATGAATCCCGACCGGCTTCGGGCAGCGCTCGGGCTCTGAGTCAGGCCGGGCTGATCGTCGCCCACGGCCGTCCGTCCCGCAGCAGGGTGACGTCCTGACCGGCGTCGAGTGTCTGCTCGACCTCGCGCCACCGGTCCTCGATCGAGTCGACCTCGACGAGTAGGCCGCGTGGTTGGGCGGCGGCGGCCAAGGCCGCGTCGCGTGTGACCGCCGCGTCGCCAGCTCTGAGTCGGCATCGGCTTCGTCGACATAGCGCTCGGCGGTGAGCCACTCGATCGCCCGCGCCTCTGCACAGGCGCGGGCGTACGTCGACCAGTGCGTGAGAAGGTCCGGGAAGTCGTGCAGCGAGTCGCGGAACCGGCGGAACGCGCCGCGGCCCTGCAGCGCTCGTTGCAGCAGGTCGGCGGCGCGCCGATCGCCGACCGCCGCGGCGAACTCCGCCATGTCGGCGTACGCCTCGCGTGAACCGAGCGACTCGATCGGGACGAGGCCACGCTCGGCGGGATCGTCGTCCTCGTCCAGATCGGCGGCGATCCACTCGGAGACACCCGGTTCGACTTCGCCGGTCGACGGGTCGTACCACCACGTCGTGTCGCGGCCGCCGTCGTCGAGCGCTTCGCCGACACCCCTGACATCGATCGCCGACACCGGCCTGACCTGCCGCGGCTCGGGGCTCGACGTCACAGCGCAATCATGCCCTTGGTGTCGCGGAGGTGGCGACGATGAAGATCACGACCGCCACCCGGGACCTTCTGCGGGCGCCCGCCGGCGCAGCCGATTCGCTCGAGGACGTCGTGGTCGCAGCGGGACGCGCGCCAGAACATCGAGGCCGCGTCGACTCCTGATGGGCGCCTGCGCCGACAGGTTCGGCCGACGAGACCTCACTCGCCGATCGCCGCGCCAAGGCGCAGCGCCTCGTATTGGTCGTCTCCGACACGCGGTCCACCCATTCGCCGAGCGCGCCGTTGTCGCGCCGGTACTCGACGCGGTCGCGGGCCGCACCCCGACCGCGGCACATCCAGCTGTCTGGACAATGCGCTCCATTCTTGAGCCGCGGGGTACAACCTCGATCCTCGCTCCAACAAGCGTGCGATCAACACGACGTCAGCAGATCGGTCACTCGATCCATCACGGCGATCACCCACTTGACCCGACTCATGCACCCGGTCAGGGTCGGTCGCCGATCGGCGAGATCAGGGCACGTCGAGGATCACGGCGATCGTCTCGCGGACCTGTGCCAGGACGGCCGCACCCACGTTCCCGCGCACCGTGATGATCCGACGAGGCGACACCGCCCGGACGTGCTGGCACTGGGCTGCCGACGCCCGCTCAAGTCCGTTGGCCGCGTCGGGCTCGATGACGATCTCGGAGTGGAAGGCGCGGATCGTGGTCGTGAGGGGAACGACGTGCACGACCGCCGGTCCAGCATCGAGGATGCGCTGCGCGGTCACGAGCACTGCGGGGTGCCGGAAGCCCGCCTCCCGGCCCTCGGGCACGCCCAGCTCGAGATCGACGACGTCACCCGAGGTCGGCATCGAGCCACTGCGCTTCGTCGTCACGCAGCGGCGCGGTCAGCTGCTCGCCGACCCGGTCCTGCCGGAGTGCGTGGACGGCGAGGGCGACGGTGTTCCCGACCGTGGTGTGCAACTGCGCCGCCAAGCGCTTGAGCTCTTCGTGTGTCGTCACGTCGATCCGCACACTCGTGCTCTGCATGCAGATCAGCATACATGACGACCGAGGACCTCACAGGTCGGCGCCGCGCTGGGCGATCTTGTCGGTGACGGTGCGCACGGACTCGGGCATGGCGTGGGCGTACGTGCGCATCAACATGTCCGGGCTGCGCCCGAGGAGGTCGGCGGCGGCGCGGATCTCGCCGGTGTCGCTGGCGTGGCGGACCATGTGGGTCGCCGCCGTGTGGCGCAGGCCGTGCGACGCGGAACCTCCGTCAGCGGGCTCGTCACCAACAACTCAAACGACTCGCCGATGAACCGCCCTGGTATCCCCGGAGGCTCGTGAGCGATTGAGCTGGGCTCGTCCCACCGGCTGGACATTGCTCCTCACTGTGGGGGACCGGGGCGCTTCGTTGGGATCCTCATGTTTGCTTCACGACGTACTCGGGTTGGTCACCGGTGAGCACCGCGATCACCTGTGCGGCGGCCTTGCGTTGAGACTCCTGCATCGCCTCTTCCGAGGAGAAGGCGATGTGAGGCGTGACGAGCAGATTCGGAACGTCTGCGATCGTGCGACCGTCGAACGGCTCGGTCTCGAAGACGTCGAGGGCCGCGCCGGCGATCCGTCCGGCTCGCAGCGCATCGAACAAGTCGGCTTGCACCACCAGTCCGCCTCTGGATGTGTTCACGATCAAGCACTCACGCTTCATCAACTCCAACTGAGGTGCCGCGATCATGGCCTTGGTTTCGTTGGTGAGCGGCACGTGCAGGAGCAGCGCATCGGCGGCACGCAGCACCTCGTCGAGCGGCAGCAGTTCGATGCCATCGACGTTCCCGTCGACGTACGGGTCGTGCGCGACGATCGAGCAACCGAGACCGGCGAGCTTCGATGCGACCAACCGGCCGATCCTTCCGATCCCGACTATCCCGATCGTCAACGTCGAAAGGCGTCGCAACCGAGGTTGGGGACCGAGCGACCACCCGCCCGTCTTCACGACACGGTCGGCGTTCAGTACGTTTCGTTGCAGGCAGAGCAGGCAGGCCAGGGTGTGCGTCGAGACCTCCTCCATGCAGTAGTCCGGAACGTTGGTCACGACGATCCCTCGCGCCGCCGCCGCCTCGAGATCGATGCAGTCCACTCCGATCCCGTAGCGAGCGATGACCTTGCAGCTGGGTGAGCCGGCTGATGAGGTCGTGATCGATGTCGACGAGATGGGTGAGGAGCGCGTCAGCGTCATGCGCGAGACGCTCGATGTCGGACCGTTCGCCACTCGCGATCTCGAGACGTGCGCCGACCGCTTCGAGCATCTGTCGCTCGATCTCCACCGAGGGATAGAGCTGGCTCGTCATGACCACCTTGAACCGACTCATGGCGCGAACGTCTCCTTGGTCAGTGGTGTCACGTGCTACGCCATCTCGATCACCGCGCGTCCGACGACCTCGCCGCGCTCGAGGAGGTCGTACGCGTGCTGGGCCTCGTCGAGCGCGAACCGGGCAGATACGAGGCCTTCCAGGTCGAGCCGTCCCGCGCGACGAGGTCGAGCACGGTGGGCATGTCCGCTCGAGCCGCGGGCACCGTAGGAGCCGAGGATCTGCAACTTCCGTCGAACGGTTCGGGTGATGTCGAAGTGGGCGTGTTCGCCGACCGGCGCGATGCCCACGAGGACGACGCGCCCGCCATCGTCGACGACGTCGATCGCCGTGGCGATCGTGTGCGCTCGTCCGAGTGCCTCGAACGCGACGTCCACGCCACGGCCGCCGGTGATGCCGAGCACGGCGTCGACAACGTCGGGCCGTCGCCCGTCGACGACATCGGTGGCCCCCATCCTCCGCGCCAGGGCGAGCTTCTCCATCGAGACGTCGATGGCGATGATCCGCCTGGCGCCGAACGCCGCACAGAGTTGGACCAGATTCGCACCGACCCCACCGATCGCGACGACCGCCACGGTCTCGCCGACCCGCACCCGTCCGACGTTGCGCACGGCCCCGAGCGCGGTGAACACGCTGCACCCGAGCACTGCCGCGTGAGCGAACGAGAGGCTCTCGGGCATCGGGTACACGGCCGTGGCCGGGACGACGCACCGCTCCGCGAGGCCGCCCATCGAGTACATCCACACGGGTGACCCGCCCGGTTCGGTCAGTCTGCTCTCACCGTCGTACAGCACGCCGCGGAGGCGGTTGAACGAGAAGAACTTCTCGCACAGGTCTTCGTGCCCCACGACGCAATGACGACACGTGCCACACGGCATGATGAAGCACCCGACCACCTTGGTGCCGACTTCGAGATCGACACCCGATCCTGCTTGGCGCACGACACCCGCAACCTCGTGACCGAGGACGCACGGGGTCGGAAACCCGACCTCGCCCTTCAGGACGTGCAGATCGGTGTGACACACACCGCACGCCTTCACGTCGATCAACACCTCGCTCGGTCGCGGTTCGGGGTCGGCGAGTTCCTCGACGGCGAGCACGCCCGGCACCGATCGAAGGACGGCTGCTCTCATGTGACATGCTCCTTCGATCTGAGCGGGAGCGCTGCGGAGTACGGCCACAATGGACGCTCCTCGGCGTCACTTGCACGGACCATGCTGCGCTCGTCGAGTTGCATCAACTGCCTCGTGGTGTCGTGGAACAGCGGCCATTCCGGCAATCTGGACGAACGTGGGATCCCATCGGTCGCGAAGGAGATCCACGCCTCGTGCATGGCGTCCGCCAGTGACCGAGGGTGGTCGGGACCGACGAGGTCGTCCGCCAGGGAGTTGCCGAAGTTGTCGAACACGAAGGGGATTTCGAGCATGTGGCACGCACCGATCCCTCCGGGGATCAGCATCGGCGATCTCCACGCGAACCGATACAGGTACACCTTCGCGCCTGTGTTCGCCTGAGCCGCGGCGAGCACGACGGTGGGGATCTCGAAGAAGCGGTCCGTCTCGATCGCATCCTGAACGTCGGCCGGATCGGACGAAGAGACGTACGCCGCGTACCCGTCGTACACCGACGCAGCGCGTGCCGCGCCGACGAGGTCGCCAAGACTGCTCACGACGTCATGGACGTCCGGCTGGCTGCGATCGTCCGATCCGGAACAGCCGCCACTCCTCGCTCGTCGTACCGAGCAGGAGGTCGACGTCCTCGGCGGCCCCGGTTGCGATCGCGTCGATCGGTGCGGACGAGCAGGAGGTCGCCGTCGACGACGGGCTCGAACAGGTTCCTGTTGCCGGCAGTGGTCACCGAGGATGTCCGGCTCCGAGCCACGGAGCACGTCGCTCGTCAGCGAGTCAGCCGCCGCGGTCACGCGGCCGTGGCCCGGCGGCGATCAGCGACTCGGTGTCCCCTTCGCGCACACCGAGTCGTTCGAGCAGGCGATCGGTGACGTCGCTGGCGATCTCGACGGGGCAGGCTCTGCCGGGCATTTCCGCTCTGACAGATCGCTCGGCGGAAGAGACCGCGGGCGTGCCGCGTCGCCAAGAGGGCGCAGATGCTCATCGCCCCTGCCGATTCGCCGAACACCGTGACGTTGCCAGGATCGCCCCCGAACTCGGCGATGTTGTCCTGCACCCAGCGCAGCGCGGCCAACTGGTCGTGGAGGCCGGAGTTGGCGCCGCCCCTGGAGGTCGCGGAAGCGGTCATCGAACCAGCCGAACCCGAGCGGGCCCAAGCGGTAGTTGATCGTCACGCACACGACCCCGTGGCGCGCGAACGCTGCGCCCGGAGTACCAAGGATCGGAGCCGCTTCCCGCCGAGAAGGCGCCGCCGTGGATCCACACCATCACCGGCGCCCGAGTGCCACCCGGGGACGGCGTCCAGACGTTCAAGTTCAGGCAGCCCGGTCCCGCGGGCACCCGCGCGGCGAGGAGATCGTCGAAACCGGGCGAGAGCCTCATCTGTGGGCGCCGACGGCGCGGCAGTGGTCGCCGGCCTGACGCCGGTCCACGATTCGGGCGACGTGGGAGGCGTGAACCATGCTCGTCCGCGGAGCTCCGCGCGCGTAGGGCACGCCGCAGGAAGCGGCTGATCCGTCACGCACGATCCCGCCGACCTTGCCCTGTGTCGGTTTGAACGACTGTCACCGGATACCCGCCCGCGACGACAGCTCAGCTCGCGTACCGACGTCGGAGGGGAGGGTGCCGATCTGGTCGACCTCGATCCGAACGTGGTCGCCTGAACGCAGGTACTCCGGCGGGACCCGGGCGAATCCGACGCCTGCGGGGGTGCCTGTCGACACGACCGCACCGGTCTCCAGCGTGATGTGCTCGACTGAGGAACGCGATCAGGTCGCGGACGCCGAAGATCAGGTCGGAAGTGTTCCCGTCCTGCTTCAACGTCGTCGTTCACCCACAGTCGAATGCCCAGGCCGTCCGCATCGCGCAGGATCGTCCGCGGTGGCGATCCACGGACCCATGGGTTTGAACGTGTCCAATGACTTCGCACGGGTGAACTGACCGTCGGCGAACTGCATCTCTCGCGCCGAGACGTCGTTCACGATCGTGTAGCCAGCGACGTGTTCGAGCGCGTCCTGCCGGGAGATCCGGCTGCCCGCCGCGCCCGATCACGATCGCGAGCTCGGCTTCCCAGTCGACCGTGTCGCAACCGTCCGGAAGGACGATCGATTCGCCGGGACCGATGACAGCGCTCGCGAGGAAGCCGAACACCTGCGGACGGCTCGGCAGTTCGGCCTGGGATTCGGCAGCGTGATCGCGGTAGTTCGAGCCCGACGCCGAGGAACTGCGGAGGATGAGCTATCGGCGCCAGAAACCGAACTTCGCTCGTTGCGACGTGCTCCGACGTCTCAGCGCTGAACGCGCAGAGGCCTGCGTGATCGATGCCGAGCGCGTCGCGCAACGTCGGTCCGTGGTGAGGTGCGAGGTGGAAGTGTTCGCCTTCGACGAAACCCCAACGCTCGGCGTGGTCGACATCGGTTCTCGCGAGCAGCATGCGGCGTTCCTCTGGGGCTCCCCGTTTGGTGTGTCGCGCCACAACGACCTGCGCGATCTGCTCGATGGTAAGCCGGGCAACGCGCGAGCCGTAAGGAGGGATGTCCCTACACCTCGGGCGGCGCGTCGGGCCAACGTCGCGGGAGAGCGCGTCCACTGTGTGGCCGAGGTGAGCGCGCATCGCACGTCCCGCCTTCGTCGAGTCACGTTCGCGGCACGCTTCGACGATCGCTGCTGTGGTCGGCGGCCGGTCTGGGCTTCGTCGCTCCCGAGCGACCGGTGCATCGCGACATAGGCCTCGGAGGCGTCGCGCAGATCGGCGATCAGCGCGCTGCGAGCCTCGGCATCTTGGACGACCGAGTAGATGCGTGCATGGAACGCACGATTCAACTCGATGAACCGCGTCTGGTCCGCTTCGTCGGCCCCCACCTCGTCCATTTGGTCGAGTAACTCGGTGAGGTCGTCGATGTCCTCGTCCGTCATCAGCGGCGCGGCGCGCTCGGTGGCGAGGACCTCGAGGAGTAGGCGGATCTCGTAGGTCTCCTGCAGATCGCTGATCGTCGGGTCGAACACGACGATGCCCTTGTGCGCCGACGAGACCACGAGCCCCTCTCGCTCGAGCGCAGCGAACGCCTCGCGAACGGGCGTGCTGGACACGCCGAGCCGCTTCGCCGTTTCCATCTGCCGAAGGCGCGCAGCCTGGCGCGAACTCCCCTGAGCGAATGGCTGAGCGGAGTCGCTCCACGGTCATCTCCGTCAACGTCGGTGGTCGCTCATTCGCGGTCATTTGGTCCCCTCGATGGGCCGGACACCTGCGCTCGCCGCCCACTCGTCCGACGAGAATGATGTATTGTGCATTGTGCATCATCCACGGTGTCGCGGGGGGAAGATGTCGAGGTTCGTCGGTCGAGAGCCGCTCGTCGGGGTCATTCACGAACACATCGATCGAGCTCGTGCCGGTTCCGGTTCGATTGTTCTGATCCGGGGATCGGCCGGCATCGGCAAGGAACGTGCGGTGTCGGAGGCTCTGACCGGCGCGGCTGCCGCGGACTTCGACATCTTCCGGTGCCACGCCCAACCGCGCAGACCACGGGAATGGCGCGGACGCGGTTCATGAGACGGCACGCCGACTGATGAGCGGCGATGGACTTGGACGTCCGTCCGTTCTCGCCCTGACGGGTTGCAACGCGGTGATCCGCTGTCGCTCGCACCGATCACCGACCTGCTTCGCCGGCTCGTGCAGCGCCCCGTGCTCGTACTCGCCACGATGACTGGCCAGACGGGACGGCCGCACAGCAACGCCGAGGCCGAGCTCGAGCGGTTCGCACGTCGTCATGGAGCGATCCAGACCCTGGCGGAGTGGACGCGAGCCGAACTGCGCCAGTACCTGACGCTCCGCGACATCGGCCCCGTCGACGAGCGCTTCGTCACACTCGTCGAAGCACAGGCTGGTGGCAATCCCTTGCTCGTTCACGTCCTGGTAGGTGCACTCGAGGCGGCTCGTTCGAGCGACGACCGGCGGCCGCCGACGGCGAGCGAGCTTCGCGCGCGGCGATCACGGCAGCGGCCGAGGAACCCGCTCAGTTCCGACAGCTCCAGGACCGCCTGTTCGATGGTGATGCGGATCGCTGCCGCGTCGCTCAAGCCGTGTCGGTCTTTCATCGCTTCTCGCTCAGCGACCTCGGGCTGGTCGTCGACCGCTTGGAGCTCCCGGAGAGCCGCGTCGCGGCCGCGTTCGATCGGCTGGTCGGCGACGGTTGGCTGGTCGCCGTCGCATCCGGGGTGTTCGGGTTCCGGCACGAGATCGTGCGGACCGCGTGCTATGCGGACCTCGGGCCCGCTTGTCGACGGCGGATCCACCTCGCCGCCATCACTCGTCTGCTGGCCACCGACGACGACGTGGAGTCCACGTGGTGGTTGAACGAAATGGCCACCCACATCGCCGCGTTGGCGACGCCGCGGAAACCGCAGCGCGGTTCGCGTCCTGGCCATGGCGGCAAGAGCGTCGGTGGACGACCCAGCCACAGCCGCGCATTGGTGTGAGCTCGCGCTCGACTTGCTTCCCCCAGGCTCACGCGAACGTCGCCGAGTTGCGCGCGACCCAAGCCCGGCATCTGTGGGCTGCGTCGTGTCCCATCGAGGCTGCCGACGTGGGCCGAAAGGCGCTCGCAGAGATGGCACCGGGCGAGGATCGTGACACGGTCGTCACCTTGGTCGCCGACTCGCTCCATGCGACCGGGCTGCTCCACGAGGCCATCGACTTCTCGCGACGCCGCGTTTCGGCGAGGCCTCGGCGGCGTCGCGCGCTGCTCAATCGGCGCACTTCCTCGGACTGCTCGGCCGCATGGACGACGCTGACCGGGCCTACTCCGACGCGACGGAGCGCATCGATGACCCGTCCGAAGGCCAGACCGCAGCGCTCGTGCACCTCGCCCAGTACGCGAACCTTCGCGGCCGCAGCGCGTGAGCTCGAGAACCTGCTCGAACACCTGCGCCGGATCGGCGAGACCAGCCATCGCCGCTGCACGTCGATCCACGGGTGCATCGCCCTGCTGCAGTCGGGTCCGGGCTTCATCGCCGAGGCCCAAGCGAGGCTCGAAGCAGTTCGCGCCGCGCGGCAACCCGGCACCAGCCCTGGAAGCGGGCTCTACCTGGTCGCGCTGATGCAGAACCAGTGGCTCCGGGGGGAGTGGGACAGCGCCCTCGACACCGCTGCAATCGCTCTCGAGGCGTTCGA
The DNA here is from genome assembly GCA_963764455.1 of Ilumatobacteraceae bacterium. GTDB lineage: Bacteria > Actinomycetota > Acidimicrobiia > Acidimicrobiales > Ilumatobacteraceae > Desertimonas. The sequence goes on along the minus strand of CAVXSN010000015.1, from coordinate 18,875 downwards.
AGGCGGCGGTCTCACCGCCAACGTTGCTTTCGTGCGGGCGCTTGCGGCATCGATTCTCGTGCAGCGGGGCGACATCGGTCGAGCACGTCGACACCTCGAAGCAATCGACTGGGCGCCGGAGGCGCACCGGCCCGTCGTGCTCTGGGCATCGGCACTCATGCACCGCGCCCTCGGCGAACGTGAGAGCGCTTTGGAGGATCTCGGTGCTGCACGATCTCTCGGCGACCATGGCCTGCGACTGTGGCGTCATCTCGTCCTCAGCGAACAGGCGGAGCTGGAGATCGATCAGGGCGACCGACGCGCGACGACGACGGTCGCCGAGCTGGTCTCGATGGCGCAGAGCCGACACGTCCCGTGGGTCCAACATCTTGCCCGGCGGGCCGAAGCTCGATTGACCGGCGATCGTTCGGACGCATCGGAGGCGCTGCGCATCGCGCAACGCGAGGGACTCCGGTTCGACGTCGCCCGCTCACGACTGTTGCTGAGCGAGCTCGGCGTCGAACCCGAGAAGAACCTCATCGAGGCGGCGCGCTGCTTCGGGCTTCTCGGAGCGGATCCGTGGCTTCGCTCGATCGCGTTGCTGTCACGCGGTCTCGGGCTGAAGGTCCGACGTGGCCCACGCGCTCGCGCGGGACTGTTCAGCGAAGCGGAAGCACGCATCGCGAGCTTGGTGCGTGACGGGTTCAGCAATCGCCAAATCGCGACCAGCCTCCACTACTCCGTGAAGACCGTCGAGACCTATCTGACGCACATCTACACGAAGACCGGCTGCCAGAGCCGGCTCGAGCTCGCCCGAGCGATCGACACGGGTCGGGTCGTGTTGCTGGACCTCGCGTCCGCTTAGCTCCGGATCGGAATTTCGATCACGTATCGCGGCGGCTCACGGGTTCATTGCGGCGGCTTGGCCGCGTCGTTCTGGAGTGAATGGGGAAGTGTTCGGCGAGGATTGTGGCGGTCGCGGCCAGGGCCCGAGCGTCGATCATGCCGGGGTGCAGCAGGACGAGCGGCTCGCCGCCGCCGATGTCGTCGTACCAGGTGCGCACGCCGTTGAGTAGGTCGCCACGATGTCAGTCTCGGTGTCGGGTGTGTCATCCCGCTCGTTGCCCTCGAGGTGCGACCTCCGAGTACGGCTCCTCGCCGACCTCCCTCAGGAGTGCCTCGCCAACGATTCGTCGACGTACCCACTCTAGGCGTCGCGGCCGTCACGGAGCTTCATCGCATTGGCATACAACCGTCAGAATCGAACGGGCCCCGTCGCGACTTTCACCTTGTATACGCGACCATCGAGAGGACCGACCATGTACCAGTTCATCGCGCGCCATCCGCGGCTCGCCAACACGATCGGCGTGCTGCTCGCCACCGGCGCCGCTTTCGCCGCCGCACTCGCCGCTGGGGATGCACGCGCCGGCGCATTCCCGGAGGCCGGCGGGTGCACCGTGTACGAGGAGAACGATCAGTATCCGCTCATGCAGTGCGACAAGGGACCGGCGATCCGGATCGTGCTGTCCGCGCTTCGAGAGCTGGATCCGGCCCTGAGCGTCGACGGCTACTTCGGCGTCCGCACGGAAGCCGCAGTGCTTCAATTCCAGCAGGCGATTGGCCAACCCGTGACCGGCCTCGTCGACTTCGAGACGTGGTTCTACCTGACGTTGGAGCACCCCGAGCGGCCGGATCTGGCGGGGTTCGACCGGGTTTGTCGGCGAGGCGTTCGAGCAGCTTGGTGAGGTCGGTGCGGGTGAATCGCCACTCGAACGGTGTGGCGGTCTGTTCGTAGCGGCGCTCGAAGGCGAGCAGTCGGGCCTCGACGTCGGTGAGGTCGGCGAAGTCGTTGGGGGTGAGCACCTTGCGTTGCACGATCGGAGAAGTAGATCTCGATCTGGTTGAGCCAGGAGGCGTGGATCGGGAGTTGTACGAGGCGGGCGTTGGGCCAGCGTTGTTGGAGGCGGTCGACGGCGCGTTGGCCGCGGTGGCTGGAGCCGTTGTCGACGACCCAGAACACGCGCCGCGCTGAGGCGTAGGGTTCGACGCTCATCACCTGGTTGACGAGGCGACCGAAGTGCTCGATGCCGGTGGTCGGTTCGCAGCGCCCGAAGACCTTGGCGCGATGCACGTCCCAGGCGGCGAGGTAGGCGAGGGCGCCGCCACGTTCGTACTCGTGCTCGACGCGCATGTCGCGGGTCGAGGCGGGGGCGAGGGTCGGGTGGCAGCGGATGCGGGCCTGGATGCGACGTCTTCTCGTCGGCGGAGATCACGTAGTCGTGTTTGCCCAGCGTCTTGCCGTCCCAGCAGCGGGCGTAGAGATCGAGGACGCGGCCGGCTTTGGTCTCGAAGTCGGGGTCGCGGGGAAGATCCACGAGCGCTGCCGCCACGGCCGGATGGCGTCTTCGGACAGCCACCGCCAGATCGTCGTGCCGGAGATCTCGGCGACGATGCCGCGGCCGATCACTTCGGTGGCGATGTCGGGGACGTGCAGGCGTGACAGCGGCACACCGAGGCGGCGACGGCAGTTCGCACGCCAGGGCCTTGACGGCGACGACGACCTCAGGGGGAAAGACCGGTGGCCGCCCGCCCCGTGGGCGCTCATCGAGTCCGGGCAGGCCCGTCTCGAAGAATCGTTTGCGCCACTTCGACACGATCTCACGGCGTGTGTCGAGCGGTCGGCGATCTCGTCGTTGTCGAGCCCTTCGGCCGCCATGAGCACGATCTTGGCTCGCACCACGTCTCGATACGGCAACGTATATCTACGTGCCCGCGCCTCCAGTTCCTGCGCTGCTCGGCGGTCAACTCCAGCACGTACGGGCTCTTCCTGGTCATCGGCTCCCCTCCTGGAGGGGAGCCCACACGTTACAGGAGCCCCTGTTACGTGATCATAGTTACGTGCTTGTAATTATGGCGGGATGCACTTAGCTCAAGCGGACGCTCGACCGAGATAGCTGCGTTCGAGCAGCGCACGGTCGGCGAGCAGTTCGACGGCGGTACCCTCGGCGACGAGCGCGCCATGGTTGATCACGTAGCCGCGGTCGGCGACCGACAGGGCGGCATGCACGTGTTGCTCGACGAGGAGCACCGCCATGCCCGTGTCGTCGGCAATTCGCCGAACGAGTGGCAACAGATTCTCGACGATGATCGGGGCGAGTCCGTGACTCATCTCATCGACCATCAGCAGTCGTGGCTCCGCGACGAGTGCACACGCCAGCCCGAGCATCTGCTGCTCGCCACCCGAGAGCACGCCAGCCTTTCGACCGAGGAGATCGGCCAACACGGGGAAGTACGCCAGTACGTCGTCGACCGCCACGCTGCTCCCTCGATGCCGGTGGAGGCGCAGGTTCTCGGCGACGGTGAGTTGGTAGAAGATTCCTCTGTCCTCGGGAAGCAGGGCGAGACCGAGCCGCGCGACGCGGTGGGGCCGGGCTTGGTCGACCTTCGCGCCCAGTACGAACAGCTCACCGCTGAGTAGCGGCAGCACGCCGGAGATGGCGAGGAGCGTCGTTGTCTTGCCGGCCCCGTTCGGCCCGAGGAGGGCGACGACCTCTCTCTCGGCCACTCGCAGGTCGAGCCCGTGGACGGCTGGGAGGCCGCCGTAGCCGGCCGTGAGGCCACGCGTCGTCAGGACGTCCGTCACGAGACGAGATTCTCCTGGCTCGTCGCGGCACTCGAGCCGAGGTAGGCGTCGACGACAGCGGCATCGGTGCGGATGGACTCGGGCGTGCCTTCGGCGAGGAGCTTGCCGAAGTCGAGGACGTAGACGTAGTCGCAGACGCTGAGGACCAGGTCGACGTCGTGCTCGACGAGCAGCATCGCCATGTCGTGGTCCACGACCGCCGCGAGCCGCTCGCCGAGTTCGCGACTCTCGGTCGTCGACAATCCCGCCGCGGGCTCGTCGAACAGGACGACCGCTGGTCGACTCACCAGCGCGCGGGCAACGCCGACCAGCTTCTGCCGCCCGAGCGGCAGCTCGGAGGGACGTACGTCGCGTACCGCAGCTCAGCCCGACCAACGAGAGCACCTCGTCGGCACGGTCGTCGACCCTGGCACGGCGGGGCCAGAGGATGTCGAGCGCAGTGGCGCCCGTCGAGCTCGGTTCACTGGCAGCGAGCAGGTTCTCGTACACGGTGAGATCGTCGAAGAGCTCGCCTGACTGCCAGGTGCGACGCAGACCTCGCCTCGCCCGGTCGTGCGGCTTCAGCCCATCGAGCGCTGACCCGGACAATCGTACGGTTCCCGTGCTCGGCACGAATCCGGTGACCCCGTCGATGAAGGTCGTCTTTCCGGCGCCGTTCGCGCCGATCAGGCCCACGATCTCACCGCGATGAGCGCGCATGCTGAACCGGTCGAGCGCGCGCAGCCCGCCGAACTGTACCGTCAACCCGTCGACCTGCAGGAGCGGCTCGCCGGACCTCGTGGGTCGGGCCCTGACCGCGGTTCGCGGCCGCGCTCGACGTCGTCGGGGACAGCGTCGGAACCCCGCCTGGCTCGACCTCGTCGGCTGCGGCATCGACGCGCTTGCGCTTGGCGCGCATCGCGGCCCAGTTCACCCGTGTCGCCCCGGCGATCCCTTCCGGGTTGAAGATCGCAGTGAGGATCAGACCGACCGCGGCAAACAGCTGGTAGCCGAGGCTCGCGCCGAGCCAGCGGTCGAAGACCACGTACGAGAGGCCGAGCGGCGCCAGCACGCCGGCGACAAACGCACCCGAGATGCTCGAGATGCCACCGAGATATGCGAAGGTCAACCACGACACGCCCGACCAGCGCCGTGAACGACTCGGCCGACAGTGACCCGCGGCTGTAGCCGAGGAGCACACCCCCGACCCCGGCGAGAAACGCGGAGAACCCGAAGGCGACCAGCTTGTTCGCCGACACGTCGATGCCGGCGGCGGCTGCGGCGCGCTCGTTCGACCGCACCGCCAGGAAGCGGCGGCCGGTAGCGCTGCGGGCGAGGTTTGCGACCGCCAGTGCGCACATCGTCAGCACCGCCAGCGTGAGGTAGCCGAACGCCGCCCGTGCGGTGTCCTGCCCGCGACGAATCCCCAGATCGATTCCAGGTAGCCGAGGTGGTTCGACCGGGCTCCCCGACATTCGGTTGATGGAGGGATTGCGGAAGACGAAGTGCTCGACCGCCACCGCCGCCGCCAGCGTGACGACAGCGAGTTGCGTGCCCCGTATCCGCAGTGCGGGCAGACCGATGACGACTCCGATGAGGGTCGCTCCTGCGGCCGCGAGCGACAGGTGCCCATGGGAACCCGAGATGGAGTGACGTGCCGAGCCTCGAGAGGATGAACCCGGCGGCGCCGGCGACTGCCGCTTGCGCGAACGAGACCTGGCCCACCAGACCGGTCAGGAGCACCAGCGACAGCGCGACAACGGCGATGGACATGCTCGTGATCACCCCGAACCGATAGCTCCCGTGCGTCAGCGCAACCAGGAGGATGCCGCACAGGACGAGCGGGAGAATGATCTTCAGCCGATTGCGTGGTCGATGGAACGCTGGCAGGCGGGCGTTCACCATCGCGCCCCGGGCGGGAAGGTCACGTCCGACGAGGAACAAGACGACGACGACCACGATGAACGGGATGGTCGAGCTGACTCCGACGCCGGCCCACTTCGGAAACCACGGGCGCGTGGACATGAACGTGAGCTCGGAGCTGATGACGCCGAGGACCAGTCCGGCGAGGACCGCTGGGATGACCGAGTCGAGGCGGCCGACCAGGGCGCAGGCAAGGGCCGGCACGATGTACAACGTGTAACTGGTGGGGTTCAGGCCGGTGAGGGGTGAGGCCAAGATCACGGTGACAGTGACGATCACCGAGGACAGCGCCCAGGTGACTGCGCCGAGTCGATCCGGTGAATAGCGGGCGAGCGCCGCGTTGCGCTCGCTCTCGGCTACGGCGCGGGTCGCCAGTCCCGTCCGCGTGAACCGGAAGTACGCCCAGAGCGCCAACGCCACGACGACGGCGAGGCCGCCGAGGTAGAGGTTGTCGATCCCGACGGACGCGTCACCGATGTGCAGCTTGCCTCGCGGAAGCAGGCTTGGCACCACCCTCGGCGTCGAACCGAACCGCATCGCGATGAGGGTCTGGAGTGCCAGCATCAAGCCCGCGCTCGCGACCACCTTGGCCAGCATCGGTGCCTTCCGCAGAGGCCGGAAGATGACGAAGTGGGCGATCAGGCCGAGGCAGACGGCGGACCCGACGCCAGCCGCTGCGGCAAGGAACGGTGAGGGGTCGTCATCGACGTGGACGCGGTCGGGGATCCAGACGACCGGGAACACGAGGTCTCCGGTCTGGCGGATCTCGTCGTAGACGAATGCCCCCCACGCCGCCATCGCGCCGCAGGCGAAGTTGATGACACCGGTGCCCTTGTAGACGACGATGATGCCGCTGGCCAGCGCCGCGTAGACCGAGCCCAACGCCAAGCCGACGATGCCCAAGACCAGATACGAACTCATGCACTGCCCTGAGAACTCTGCGTCGGTCGGTCGATCACTTCACGCGATGCCACCGGACGCCGGTGGCATCGCGGCGTCACTCAACGAGCGCGCTCAGGTCGGTGAACTCCCCTGTGACGGATCTGCGAACGGGGCCGTCGGGACCGTCCACGACCTCCAGGAGCATGATTCCAGCACTGCAGTTGTTCGGCTCCGTCGGCCACGGTGCGGTGCCGCAGTGTAGGTCCGGACCGAGGAAGCCGGGGGAGTCGTTGGCATTCGACAGAGCGGTGTTCACCGCAGCGCCATCGATCGGGCCCTCGATGCCCTCCAGGATCGGTTCTAGCTCCATCCACGCCGCGAATGCAGACTCGGCGAAGGTGTCGCTGATCTCCTCCTCTCCGGCCGCAGCCATCGCGTCCAAGTAAAGCGTCATCTGAGCCTGGACCTCGGGTGGAGCGTCGCCAACCGTGTCGGGGATCCACTGATCGATCTGGGTGTAGACGCCGACGGCATCTTCGCCGAGCTCGTCGATGAACTGTGAGCACGAACCGGCGATGATCTTCCCCTCGAACGATGCGTCCCGCGCCGCTCTGACGAGGCCGATGCAGTCTCCTTCCTGGAGCTGACCCCAGACCCCTTCGGCGTCGTTGGCGATCGCCGACTGGATCGCCGCGTTCCAGTCAGGTGCGTCCGTGCTGATGAACACAGCCGCTCACTTCGAGGCCCAACTGCTCGCCGAGTGGGGTGGCGACGTTGTCGATGAAGTCGTGCCCCGTCGCGGTGTCGCTGCTGAACGCCGTCACCTTCGTCAGGCCCATTTCGTCGAACGCCACCATGGGTCCCGCGCTGTAGGCGCCGGCTGGCGCATGGAGGGCGAATGCGCCGGGCTCGGTCCGCTGCAGCGGTCCCCATGTATGCGAGCTGACGTACGGGATCCCCGCGCCCTGAAGGATCGGCAGCGCGGCATCCGCTCCGATGTCGATTCCGGCGTAGTACATCGCCACGTCCTCGTCGACGAACTTGTTGGCGCAGTTCACCGAACCCTCTGGGGATCCGTCGTTGATGCATTCGACGATCTCGATCATCGCCCCGTTGATGCCCCCGTTGGCGTTGATGTAGTCGATGGCGACCTCGCCGCCGATCCGAAACTCCGGCAACGAGAAGCCTGGGCCTTCGTTGTTGGCGTAACCGATCTTGATCGTCTCGCCCGTGCGGCTGCTGTCCCCCGACGCTGCGGTCGTGTCCGCTGGAGCTTCAGAGGCGACGGTGCTGTCAGGGCCAGCTGCGACGATGTCCGCCGTCGCTGTGATCCCGCCGCAAACAGCGACGGCGACCGCGACCGCAGCAGCGATTGGCCCCGACCGGACCGCCGCTCGCCGGTGTGCTGTGGTTCGAAACATGGCATCCCCCCGGTCGCCTGCCGCCCATGTCGGGCGTTCCAGCCTTATAACGGTAGTCGTGTCGCCGACGCAGTTGGCCAGCGGTGACACACCACCACTTCGACACATCCTCGGCGACCCGAGGACGCGCGGATAGTAGGGAGTCCCCTAGAACTTTCGCCCAGCGCTGCACGCGTCGACCGCTCAGGCGCGAACCTGACGGCCAGTCGCGTCCGGGCGCGTGATCCGGGTCGTTGCCCACGACGGAGAAGCCGTACCGGACCGACGCCCGAGTCGAGCCGCCCTCACGCGGCGACGAGGCGGTTGGCGCCGTCGACGTCGAGGACGTAGACGGTGCCGTCGGGCCCGGACGTGACCGCGGTGACCGAACTGCCGGCGCTGGTGAGCGTGACGACCTCGGCCGACTTCAGGAGCCTCCGCGGATACCAGGGCGATTCCACTCCGGGTTCCGCCCGAGTGGAGCTCCCGCCTCCGCACCCCCGATCGTCCACAGCCGAGCACAAGATCAACGATTCACATCTCAGTCGATTCGTCAGCGGCCATTCACACGTCGAGCGCCATCGCCGCGCCCCCCGATCCGGCGAACCAGCCGCGCCCCGGCCGGCGTCCGAGGCGTCGACGCCGCCGGCCTCGACCGCATCGAGCAGGCCGTGCAACATCGACGTGGCCTTAGCCCGCTTTGCCGCGCTCGGCCGAGGGCCCTGCGACTCAAGCGCAGAGGTGGCGCCTTCGATCCGACGAAGCATCCGCAACCCCTGGCCCGACGGGCGTCGAGGTCGCCGGGCCCCGACCAGCTCGACCAGTTGACGTAGCGCTATTGCTGTAGCCCTACGGGTCTGCTCGGCCACCATCCACGAGACCGTACCTCTACTAGCGCCAGCAGCGCTGGCGCGTGAGGCCATCTCGTGCTCGCACCGGCGCACCGACGCCTGCGCTAGTCCGCCGCCCTGGCGATCCCGTCCCTGTGGCCGGCCCCGCTGCGTTCGGCGTCGGTCAACGTTGCCTCCACACCCGGCTCGACCACCCGCAGGTGAAGCAGAAGGCGTGGTAGCCCCACGGAAGCGTCAGCGTGCGGCTGACTTCCACGTCGTGGCTCACCGCTTGCCCGGCAGGCGCCGATCAAGAATTTGTCGATGACGCCATCAAACCGCCACCACCGGTGAAACCCATAACACGATCACATTCTGGTGTGCTTGCAATCCCGCCACCGGCGGGAGCCGACAACCTCCTGATCGACGTCAAGCACCAGCATGGCCGCGGGACGGTGTTGGATCGGGGTCAATTCGCTCGCTCATCGATCCCACCGCCATCCAGCGCCCATGTAGCCGCGTGTGATCGCCTCCGGCCACGGCACGGCGGCGAGCTCGAGGTCGCGGGCCGATCCGGCGAGCGTGAGGTCGGGCACCGAGATCGAGCCGCGGCGATCGCGTCGGCGTCGAGGGTCGTGCCGTCGGCGAGCCGGGCGTGGAGGCGGTCGGGGGCTTCGAGGCCCGGGAGCCAGCCGAGGTGCACGGTCGCCGCCTGTCCGGTGGCCGCGGCCAGGCGCACGGCGAGCTGCCGGGCCCGCAGCGGGCCGACGCGATCGGGCTTGTGCGGATCCTTGCCGCACAGCGCGCCGCCGCCGATCGGCACCTGCGGTCCGTAGTGGTCGACGACGAGCTTCTTGCCGGACAGTCCGTTGTCGCCGTGGGGTCCGCCGCAGCGTGAAGTCGCCGATGCCGTTGAGCCGGAGCGTGTCGCCGTCGAGGCGAGCCGGCAGCGTCGAGCGTGGCGCGACGAGGTCGTCGAGCGCCTCGGCGAGCGAGGGCACGACGAGGCGGTGGAGGTCCTCGAAGCCGACGCCCGGCGGCGTGCTGCACGGCGATGTTGATCCGCTCGAGGCGCGGCCGCCGCGCCGTGCCGCGAGCGACGACGAGCACCTTGCCGTCGGGCCCGAGCGCGTCCGGCGCGGCGGAGCGAGCGGCGGCGAGGCGCCTGACGGAGGCGCCGGGCGACGGCGGCCTCGACCGGCAGGCCGTCGATGCCCGTCGGGGTCGGCGTGGCCGACGGCGATGCCCTGGTCGTCGGAGAAGCGGCGGATCGCCCGCTCGTCGTCGTCGCAGCGGACCGACGTCGAGGTCGGCGACGACGTCGACGCGTGGTGCGCCCATCGACCGGTGTAGCCGGCCGCCGTCGAACACGGCCGGCGGCCGAGCGCGTCGAGGTCGAGCTCGATCGGGTCGTCGGGCCGGCCCGGCGGCGACCCGGCCGGTCACGACGAGGAGGTGGCGGTGCAGGGCGACCTCGACGCCGACGAGCGCCTCGGCGTCGTGGCGGCAGGCGGCCTCGACGATCGCTTCGGCGACGGCGTCGCAGAGCCGGTCGGGATGGCCGGGCAGGACGTCCTCGGCGGCGACGGTCAGTGGTCGCCGGCTCATCGGGCAGAGCTCCGGGAGTCGGGTGATGCGGGCGATGCCGGTGAGGTCGTCGTCCCAACCGTCGGCGGGCAGCACGGCCTCGATGCGCACGCCGCGCTCGCGCAACTGCGGCGACGAGGCGCTCGGCGCGGCCGCCCGACGTAGCCGTCGGTGACGAGCAGGGCGCGGCGTTGCGGGTCGGCCGAGCGAGGTCGGCGAGGACGCAGTCGATGTCGGTGCCGTCGGTGGTCGTGAGGCGGCCGCGGGCGAGGTCGTCGAGCGCCGAGCGGCTCGACGACGGTCGAGAACTGGCGGACGCGCGACCATACGCCGGCGCACGAACGGGACGATCAGGTCGACGAGGCGGGGCAGGAGGTCGGCCATCGAGCCGGACACGTCGAGGTAGACGACGGCCCGGCACGGCGTCTCGGGGCGCCGCCGGCGGATGCTCGACGAGCTGGGCGGGCATGCGCCGCCGACGCCGAGGGCGCGCTTGGCGGGGAGCAGCCGGTCGGCGGCGTTGGGGAGCGGGCCGGGCCCGCCGATCACGGTCTCGAGCCGGCGGCTCGGCGCGTCGGCGCGCCGCCGCGGATCGGGCGCGAGGACGCGGGCGAGCGCGGCGGCGAAGCTGCGACGCGCGGCGCGTCGGCGGGCTCGGCGCGCGATCCAGTGCTCGCGCGGCCGCGCCGCCGGCGTCGCGCCCGCCGAGCGGGAACGGCGGCGGGGGCCAGCCGGCCGACGATGCGCCGGACGACGTCGCCGAACAGCGGGTCGTCGAGCGGCGAGCCGTCCGTCGCTCGCCGTGGTCGCCGAGCAGCACGGTGCTGCCGTCGCATCGGCGGTCGTCGCACGTCCGCGTGCGCAGCAGGTCGAGCAGCTCGTCGTACGTCGGCTCGACCGGCTCCGTCCCGCGGCGGCGGGTACAGGCGCGCCAGCACGCTCGACGTGCCCGACGGACCGGGGACGTCGTAGTCGGGTGCGTCGGGCCAGCCCACCGGTGGTCGCAGCAGCAGGCCCGGGAACGCGTCGGCGGGGTTGAGCGCCTCGAAGAAGCCGCGGTACGCGCGGCTCGGGGTGCTGGCGGGCCAGCCCGGCGTTGATGATCGCGTCGAAGGCGATGTTGTGGGCCGCGGTGGGCCGGGCGTAGAGCGTGGTGTGGCCGAGCAGGACGTGCCACAGCTCGTGCATCACGAGCAGGAACAGGTGCTCGTCACGCGCGCAGTGCTCGGCGACGAAGTCGGGGTTGACGAGCATCCGGGCCCGCCCCCGGCACGTCACCGCCGCCGTCGGCACGTCGGTCGTCTCCTCGATGCCGACCAGCCGGGCGAGCGCCTCGAGCTCGAACGTGGCGCCGGGGATGCACCGGGCGAGGCGGTCGGCGATCGAGGCCATGGTCGTCAGCGCCGCCCGTCCCGGCGAGGGCGACGAGGCGCGGGTCGTCGCTGGCGACAGCCGCGGCTGTGCGCCGTCGTACGACGTCGAGGAGCGGCATGTCGGCGAGCAGCAGCGAGCCCCGCGCCCGCAGCAGCACGTTGAGCGTCAGTTCCGCGTCGTCGCACACGTTCGAGCCGGACGTGCGCGGCCGAGGTCGCCGTCGACGGCGTGGAGCAGGATCGCGCCGCGCAGCCCGGCCGACGCCCACCACGCGTCGAGGCGGGCGAGCGTCGTCGGCGTCGAGCGACGGCGGCCGGGTCGGGTGCCAGCGAAGTGGACCCACGGCTCGCGCAGGACGGGCACGTGCCGCGTCACCGTCGGTGCGCGGGCGTGCCGACATGTTGGCCAGCGGTCGGGCCGGCGCGGGGTCGTGCGACGATCATCGGCCGCGCACCTCGAACAGCTCGGTCCACGTCGCCGACCGCCGTCGACGAGCTCGTCGAGGTCGACGCCGGCGAGCAGCTCGGGTCCGCACGCGCACAGCACGGCGCGCTCGCAGCCGCGTCAGCGCCGCCGTCGTCGAGAGTCGGGCGAGCCGCGCCGACGGCGTTGCGCCAGGCCTCGAGCCGGCGCCCGGGCGCTTCCTGGGTGACGTGCTGCGCCGGCCGCAGCGCCCGGATGCGCCAGGTCGGCGACCGACGACCAGGCGGCCGGGGTGAGGGCATGCTCGCCGAGCGCCTGCGAGACGACCGTGGCCAGGCCGAGGCGATGGGCGTCGGACGGTTGCGCGGCCAGCGCCGACGTGACCAGTCGCGCCAGCGTCGGCTCGTCGACGCCGACGTCGACGCCCGACCCGGATCCGCCGCACCGGGTCCGGTTCCTCCAGCACGGCCCGCTTGGCCGGGTCGAGCGCGTCGACGGTGACCTCCCAGGCCTGGACGTGGGCGGCGACGACCTGCGCCGGCGACGGCGGTGTCGGGTCGGCCCACTGCGGCAGGCCGTTGAGCAGGGTGAGCTCGGCCGCGGCCTTCAGGTCGAGCGGCCGGCTGCAGGGCGCGGGCGGCGTGGTGCACGGCGGCGATCGACCGCACGAGGACGCGGGCGCGGCGAGGGCTCAGCGGGTGTCCCGCCCTGGCGGAGCAGCTCGGTCGACGGTCACCACGTAGGGGACGACGAGGTCGGTCGCGGCCGGTCTCGTCGCCGTCGAGAGCCGGCGGCGACCGCGGTCGACGAGATCGGCGAGCGCATCGCCGTCGCCCGTCGGCCGGCGCGCCGGCGGCCAGCCGCTCCCGGTCGTCGCGGCGCAGCGACTCCCAGCCCGGCACGCGGACGACGAACCAGAACCGGTCGGCGAGCGCGGCGTCGAGCGACCTCGGCGCCGAGGTAGCCGCCGAGCACGTCGTCGTCGGCGGCCGGCGGGTTCATCGCCGCCCACCGGTGCCGCAGCTTCGGCAGCGCCACGCCGGCGACCCGCCGCTCGTGGACGATCGGGAACAGCTTGTTCTGCAGGTCCGGCCGGCAGCGGTTGACCTCGTCGAAGAACACGAGCTCGGCGTCCCAGACCGCACCCGGCGTGCCGACGAAGCGCAGCCCGCCGTGGTCGTCGGGCAGCGGGATCCCGACCAGGTCGTCGTAGTTGAGCAACGAGGCGTTGTAGTGGCGCAGCTCGAGACCCAGCGCGGGGGCGAGCCGCTCGACCAGCATCGTCTTGGCCGTGCCGTGCTCGCCGACGAGCAGCACCGGCGCCTCCAGCGCCAGCGCCGCCAGCAGCACCGGGTCGAGGTGGCTCCCAGCCGACCACGCCCAGCGCACCGGTCAGGCTCGCCTCCGTCGTCGTCGTTCCGGACTCGGTCGAGGTCGGTGCGTCTGGGCATGGGCGATCACCTTCTCGGATCGGCGGCTCATGTGATCGGCTGCCGGGGATGGCGTGACTGCACCGAGGAGCTGCGCGTACACTGGAGCGAGAGAAGTATCGGCGATACACGTGAACTATTTAAACGCTCAAATCATCCGGACGCAACCGCATCGGCGCCGGGTCTGGTGCAGGCGCGTCATGACTGATCGCGAGCCACCGATCGAGGGCCGTCTGCGCTATGTCGTGTCGGCGAGCGAGATCGCCGACCTCCTCGGCGCGACGCAGCGCCTCCGTCGTGAGCAACTGGAGAGCTCGCCATGCCGACTTCCCGCTGCCGCTGACGCAGCGGCCACAACGCCCAGTTCGACGTCGACGACGTCCTGGCCTGGGCCCGGCGGCCCGACACCCCGGCGCGGCTCGAGACTCTCCGCCAAGTGGTGGTGGGAGAAGACGGTCGACGCCGTCCGAGCCGTCGTCGACCTGCCACCGACCGAGCAGCTCGGCGAACCCGCTGCGCGGGCACCTGTCGCAGTCGTCCTCCTCCACGCCGCCCTTCACGGCGACGTCCCGGGCGTTCGGGCGTCAGCGACGGCGGTGGCAGGCCGTCGTCCAGGCCGCCGATCCCGGCTCACGGCGCTCGACGACGAGGCCCGCCGGCTCGAGGACGCCGTCCCGTCGCTGCGCGGGCTGCTCGTCGAACCGCTCGGCGGCGGTCGACGTCCCTCCGTCGGCGCTGTCCGAGGTTCTGCGTCGCCTCGACGCCGGCCGCGCGAGGCGGCGTCGCGCCGCGCGATCTGCCTCGAGGTCGTGCTCGAGCAAGTCAGCCCGGCCGTCCACCGCCGGCAGGTCGTCACCACGACCGCCGACGATCTTGGCGACCGTCGTCGCCGACGTCGCCGGAGCCGAGCCGGGCGACGTCATCTACGACCCGTGTGCCGGCGAAGGTGGCCTGCTGCTGCGACTGTGCGCGCGCCGCCGGCGGTGCCGTCACCGCGTTCGCCCAGGAGCTCGACGTCGACGCGTCCAGGATCGGCGCGCACCCGGTTCCTGCTCGAACCGGTGACCGTCGCAGTCGGTGAGCCCGGCTACGACAGCGTGGGCGAGGACCAGTTCCCGGCGTTGCGGGCGGACGTCGTGGTGGCCGACCCGCCGGTTGCTGCCCGGGCTTCGCTGGTCGGCTGGGTCGACCACGTCGCTCGACCACCTCGCAGACGCCGGCCGCGGCGTCGTCGCGATCCCCGCTTACGCGGTCACGAGAGCTGAAGGAGAGCCGCCGGCAGCACGATGACGACCTGCATCGCTCGGCTCGACGAGCTGGCCACGGCCGGCCACGTCGCCGGCGTGGCCGTGCTCCCCTCCAACTTCCGGCGCGACGTGCCAGGTCCGATCACGGTGTGGACACTGACCCAGGCTCGTTCGCCCGGCCGCGCCATCGCCCTCAGCGCGGTCGGAACGGAGGGACCCCACGTCGTGATGCAACCGCCCCGCGAGGTCGCAGCCGACGAGCTGTTCGACGCCATCGGCACCACTGCGCGCGCCTTGGGGGACACTCGCGGACGGCGGTCGGTCGAACGGTCCGAGGGCGCGGAGGGCGACTACGCACGGATGGCCGCCTCGATCGGCGAGGAGGTGCGGAGGAAGCTCGCCGCCATCACCGCTGAGCTCGGACCGTTGCTCGACCAGCTCCCTCCCGGAGAGGAAAGCGCAGTCGACCGCGTGCGTCGATCGCTCCAGGAGGTTGACGACGACCTCGACCAGTTCGGGTAGGTCGAGCTTCCCGAATCTCGCATGTCGCGAGTTGATTGTCTCGGAACAGCGACGTAGACTGTTGCGGTCCACGCAAACTAAGTTCACGCATTTCGAGGTCTTCACGTGTCGACGACATCGGCAAAGGTGAACTTGCCAAGGTTTCGCAGCGGCTCGGCGATCAGAAACATCAACGCCGGCCAGCCGACCAGCCAGCCGGTCGCGTAGATCATTCCGTCGTAGCCGCTCAGCGCAACCAGTCCGGCAATCCCCAGAAACGACGCGGCGCTCATGTAGTCGCCGGCGAGCGCCAGGCCGTTCTGAAACGCGCCGACGGTTCGACCGGCGGCAAAAAACTCCTTGGTCGAGCTCGTGCGGCGCGCCGCCCAGTAGGTGATCGCCATGGTCAACGCGACGATCAGAAAGACAGGGAGATCGCCGAGGCCGTCGGCGTCCCAAGCGTGGTCGTCATTGCGGTCGCTCTCCGCTCAACTGCGGAGCCGATCGCACAGGCGCGCCGCCTCGCGATCGTAGTGGACGTTCGACCACGCGACGTAAGCCGCCGTCAAGGCCCACGACAGCACGATGACCAGCACCCCGAACAGGATGCCGAGCGTCGCCGCCTCGCCAATCCGCGTCGACAGCAGCGGTTTGTTCACTGCGACCAGCAGGATGAAGCCGTAATAGACGACGAAGAGCGCCGCGGTGAGGATCAGCGAAAGCCGCCAGCGCCCGCGCCACCAGGCGCCGGAAATCGTCGGAGTCGAGAAGTTCCCGAGGTGTCTGGGTCACCGGCAAAGTCTATGACAGGGCGGCCCCTTCGGGAACCGCGGCGTCACGAGCGCTGCGGGAACCGGACTGGAATCCACCGGGCGCTTCAGCCCGCCACGCGAGCACGAGCGCGACCAGGCCGAGGTGAACCGGCGATCCGTGCAGGCCCGAGGCATGCATCAGAGAGGCCGATCGCGAGGATCCAGGCGAGCGGCGCGGCCCATGCCGGGTGGCTCGCCGTGGCGAATTCCGTCGCGACCACGGCTGCCGGCGACGACGATGCCGCGGTGCCAGAGAGTTCGACCGGACGAGGCATCACGGTCAAGCGGTATCCGCGCTTCAGAACGGTCTCGATGATCGCTTCGATCTGGCGCCACTTCGTGAAGGGCCCTCCGCGCCTGCGAGATCGCGCGGGCGAGCGCGTGGTAGCCCACGTGGGTATCGGGCCAGACCTGTCGCTCCAGCGCCTCGCGCATCACGACGTCCGTCCCCTGTGCGGCCAGCCCCACCAGGACGTCCATCACTCTCGGCTCGACCGCAGTCGCCCCGCGAAGGCCCTCGAGCCGCAGCCGCCTGGGATCCACCTTCACGTCGTCCAGCATGAACGGCGCACTTTCGCTCATCACAGCCCCTCCAGACACTATCAACAGAGCATCAACCAATCGTTACACCGAACAAACGACAAACGCCGTCGAATGGTTTCATGCCGCGTCTGCGCTGGATCGCGCTCGTTCTGACGGGAAGCATGGCAGCGCTGCTGGCCATGCGCGATCCGTTCGCTCTCACGTTCGACCTGCTGCTCGGCGTGATGGTCGTGAGTGGCGTGGCCCTCGTCGGCCTCTCGGCGCGCGCCCAGCTTCGCGCGCGTCGCGCCGGTGGCGGCGACTGCTCGGCGGCGGACTGGCCATCGTCACGGTTGTCCTGGCGACGGTTGCGGCGATTGGCGCCGCCAACCCGCGATGGCTCCTGCCGGGGCAGAGCGACGAGGCGTCATGGATCAGCGATCTCGACGTCCTCCAACAGGCGATGGCGACGCTGCCCAGCGGCCTCGATGCTCGGGCCCGCTCGGTGACCCTCCCCGAGCTCAAGGCATTGCAGCGGCAGCTTCCGTCGCTGTCAACGCCGGAGCGCACGGCTCGTCTCGCCCGCGCCGTGGCAGCTTTGGGCGATGGTCATTCGATCGTGTTCCCGTTCCTGCCGCCGGTGGCGATGTCGATCAGTGCCACTTCGGGTGCGGGCGTTCGCGGATGGCTGGTTCGTGATCGATGCCGCCGACCGCACCGCGCGCTGCGCGGCGCGCGGCTGCTGAAGGTCGCCGGTCTGGATGTCGAGGCTGCGTTCCGCCGCGATCCGCCCATATGTCTCGGCTGACAACGAGAGCGCGGCGCGCGCCCGCGCCCCGGTCTACATGATGAGCCCCACGTTCTGGTGCGGCATCGGGCAGCAGCGCGGGCCGTGCGACGAGCTGACCATCGAGGTGCAGGACACTGCCGGGAACCGCACCGTCACGCTAGGAGCGGACACTTCCCGCTCCGGTACCTGTGGTGGACGCTTCAACCACGCGATTGGATCCGTGCCCCGCGGCCCGATCCTGACTTCGCGCCGTCGTTCGAGTGGCGCCGCGAACCCTGGTGGGATTAAGGCACTGCCCGAGCGTCGGACTATCTACATTGCCCTGCGTGCCATTCGCGCGAATGGCGACCGGTCGCTGACCGCGCTCGCCGGCGACGCCCTCGCACAGGCCCGGGCGATTGGCGCCGAGCGCATCGTCATCGATCTCCGCGACAACGGCGGCGGCGATAACACGCTGTTCCGCGGCTTCGTCGACGCTCTCGCCGACCAGTGAGTTCAACGCCACCGGCCGGTTGTTCGTCCTGACCGGAGGATGGACGTTCTCGGCCGCGACCAATCTCGTGTCGGCGCTCGAGCGGCGGACGCAGGTTGTCCTGGTTGGCGAGCCAACGGGATCCGGGCCCAATCACTTCGGCGATGCGCGGATGCTCCTGCTGCCGCGCACGCGGGTCGCCGTTTTCCTCTCGACTCGCGCGCACCAGTTCGGCGAGCCGTCGGATGATCGCACCGCGCACGACCCGCGCGTGGCGGTGGCGCCGCGGGCCGACGACTATTTCGCGAGTCGAGACCCGACGTTCGAAGCAGCGCTGGATTGGCGCCCGTTGCGCCGGTGAGCGTTCAGACCGATGCGGTTGGCGTCGCCTCGCCTTCGGCCAGCTCCTGATCGCGCTGGCGCTGGTTGAAGCGAGCCACGCCCAGCGCCGCCTGCCGACGCGCTCGGGCAACACCCGGCCCTTGAAGTAGGCGTTCTCCTCGAGCACGAACCGTCGCGCAAACGACCTGACCGGTCACCGCTGCATCGGCGCGGACATCCACAACGCCGGTGGCAATCAAACTGCCCGTTCGCCGCGCCGAAGACCGTGATGTTCCTGGCGATCACTTGCCCGGTCACCGACCCGCAGCCGGCGATGACCACGGCGCTCCCCTCGCACAAGATCGGCCCGTCGACGCGCCCTTCGACGGTCAAGTCTTCCCGACGCGCGCAGTTCCCCTTTGACCGCAAGCGACTTCCCGAGCGTGCTCATCAACGTGATTGTCGCATCAGTTGGTGCCGCGATCGCGCCTCACCTTTCGTCATGGATGGGGTTGGCGTCAATGGGCAGCGTGATCTCGAAGAGCCGCGCCTCCCTGCGGACGATTGCGCGCGACGATGGTGCCGCGATGCGCGATCACCAGATTGCGGGCGATCGCGAGTCCGAGCCCCGATCCCTGCGAGTCGACGCCTTTCGGTGAATCGATCGAAGACGTGCGGCAGCTCGTCCGCAGGAATGCCTCATCGTCGAGGTCGCGCGGACGTTCGAGGTGTCGGCCGGCGCGCAATGTGGAGGAAATAT
>CAVXSN010000014.1:0-258837 GCA_963764455.1 Ilumatobacteraceae bacterium | reverse complement strand
AAACCGTCAAGGCCCTCGAAGCGCAGCTACAGTCGGCCGAGCGGCTGGCCAACCTCGCCCAGAAGAGTCGTGACCGGCTGCGCCTGCTCGACGCCCGCTTCGATGAACTGCTCGCCAGAACGGTCGAGGTGAGTGTCGGGTCCGGTGACTCGGAGGGCCTCGGCACGGACGTCGACGACCTCGTCACCGAGCTCGAGTCGCTGCGCGTCGCGATGGAGGAGACGGACCGCGCCGCAGGACTGCCGAGCCCGCAACCGCCGTCGTGACCCGATCCGACGAGGACGAAGTGGGCACCGCGCGATGCCCACGACGACTCGCTGCCGGGACCGGGCCCGGGGCCGGGCCGCGGCCGCCCGCGACGCCGCTGATCCCGAGCAGCGAGAAGGCCGCCCTCGCCCGTCTCGAGGCTCAGCGACGTGCTCGAGACCGACCGCGAGCGGGCCGTCGCGATGCCCGAGTCGCAGACGACCGGGATCGAACGCCCAGGCGAGGGTTCGGCGCTGATCCGCTCGAACCTTGTCGTGGCCACTGGCACGGCGCTCTCCCGGATCACCGGCCTGGTACGGGTCATGGTGTTCGCTGCGGTCATCGGCAAGGCGGCGCTCGCCGACACCTACCTGATCGGCAACGAGACGCCGAACATCGTCTACGAGCTGCTCCTCGGTGGGGTGCTCTCGGCGACGTTGGTGCCGATGTTCACGTCGTTCCTCGAGCAAGACGACACGGAAGCCGGCAAGCACGCGACCAACGTGGTGATCACCGTGGCGCTCGCCGCGTTGGCGCTCCTGACGTTCGTCGCGTTCCTCGCCGCGCCGGCGATCTTCGGGCTCTACACGATCAGGACGGAAGGCGGCGTCGACCCGGATCAACTGCAGCAGGTCGGCACGCTCCTCACGCGTGTCTTCCTCGTCCAGATCTTCTTCTACGGCGCGACCGGGCTGGCCAACGCCCACCTCAACGCGCCCGCGCTTTTTTTCGCGGCCGCATGGAGCCCGATCCTCGCCAACCTGATCGCGATCATGCGCTGCTTCGCTCCCGACGCGCCAGCGGCAGGATGGCAGCTCAGCGACGTGATCGCGAACGACCGGCTGCGCTGGACGCTCGGGCTCGGGACGACGGCCGGTATCGCCGCGATGGCGCTCGTGCTCGTGCCCGCGGTGCGCAAGGCCGGGCTCGAGTTCCGTCCCTGCGTTCCAGCTCCGGCATCCGGCGATCCGGCGGCTCCTGACCATGTCACTGTGGACGCTCGGCTACGTCGTTGCCAACCAGGTGGCCGTGGTGGTCATCCGGAACCTCTCCGGACCCGGCTCCGGCGAGTCCGCCCGTACTTCCAGGCGTTCACGTTCTTCGTGCTCCCCCACGGCCTCCTGGCGATGTCGATCGCCACGACGTTCGTGCCGGAGATGGCGCGGGCGGTCGGTCACAAGGACCGGGCCGCGTTCAACGCCAGGACTCGCTGGGGTGCGCATGATCGCCCTGCTGACGTTGCCCGCCGGCGTGGCGCTGTTCGTGCTGCGGCGCCCGATCGTCGGACTGCTGCTCCAACACGGCGAGTTCTCGGCGACCGACGCGCTCATCACGTCACGCGCCCTCGCCGGGTTCGCCCTCGGCCTGGTCGGATTCTCGGTGTACCTCTTCGCGCTGCCGGTTCTACGCCCACCAGGACACCCGCACCCCGTTCGTGATCAACGTCGGACAATGCGTCCTGAGCATCGTCCTCGGTGTGCTGTTCGCCGACCAGTGGGGTGTGCTCGGGCTCAGCGCCGCGTTCGCGGTGTCGTACGCGCTCTGTGCGGTGTGGGCGCTGCTGATCCTGTCGTACAAGGTGCCCGGATTCCCGTTCCACGGTGTGTTCGAAGCGATCGCCCGGATGGTGATCGCCGCCGCGCTCGCCGGCGAGGCGATGTGGCTGGCCGCCGACAACGTCGGCGGCAACACCGGCATGGACGCGTTCGCCCGCATCATCGCCGGCGGTCTGGCCGGTGGCGTCACGTACCTCGCCGTCCTCATCCTGCTCGGCGCGCCGGAGCTCAATGCGGCACGCGAGCAGATCCGGCGTGAGCACGCCGAACTGGGCGGCCTGCGCCTCATTTCGCGAATCTGGGCGGCCTACGGTCCGGAAACCAGTGCGTAGACCGCCCAGGTGGCTCTTCACTCGGAGGCCGGAGCGCCCTCGGCCGGAGCAGGTTCGGCGACTCCTGCGGCCGGCGCCTGGGCGGGCAACGGCGCGGCACCGGCATCGAGGCCGAGCTCGGACCGGAGCTGGCTCAGCCGGCTCTGGGCCTCGACGTTCGCGGTGGCCTGCTCGACCTCGAGCACCCGCGGACTCGACGGATGTCTCGGCGAGCTCGGAGGTGGCCTTGGCCTTGGTGTAGCGGGCCTGGATCTTCTCCTCGACCTCCTTGAACGTCGGCACGTCGGCACCCGATGCTCTCGTTGAGCTGGGCCATCGCCGAGTTCATCTGCTCCTGCATCTTCGCCTGGTCGAGCTGCGACAGCAGCTTCGACTTCTCGGCGATCTTCTCCTGCAGGAGCCGGCTGTTCTGCTGCACTGCCGCCTTGGCCTGGTCGGAGGCCTGTGCCGCCTCGAGCACCATCGACTTCAGGCTCTCGACGTCCTTTTCGACCTGGATCAGCTGGTTGGCGATCGTCTCGGCCGCCGAGTTGTACTGCGCGGTCTTCGCGGTGTCGCCGGCCTTCTCGGCGTCTGCGGCCATGATCAGGGCCTGGCGGGCGTTCGCGTTCAGCTTCTCGAGCTCGGTCAGCTTGCTGTTGAGGCGGATCTCACCCTGCTTCTGGTTGGCGATGACGTTCGCCGCCTGCTCCTTGAGCCTGACGTGCTGGGTCTTCGCCTCGGTGATCGCCTGCTCGAGCTGAACCTTGGGGTCGGCCCGCTCGTTGAACGAACCGGTGAGCTTGGCGGTCAGATAATTCCACCACTTACGAAAGAGCTTGAACATGCCGGGGATGCTAGTTGAGCGCCGGCGGATCGAGCCGCGGCGACCTCTCCCGCGGCTTCGGCGCCCGGCGCCGCCCGCGACACCACACCCGCTTCCAGAGCCACCGGCGAGTCGCGGTACGGCGTGAACTGCCTATCCGCTCAGCCACCTACGGCAGCAGGACCAGGTCGTCGCGGTGGATGACCTCGTGGACGAGGCCCTCGGGAAGGTCACGGGTCTGCATTCCGGCCACCTTGCGGAGCTGGGTCGATTCGACGAAGACCATGCCGCGAGCGAACGTCACCCCGGTGACATCGCGCACATCGACGGTGTCGCCGTCGTCGAACTTGCCCTCGACCGCCACGACGCCCGCGGGCAGCAGGCTGGTCTTGCGCTCGACGAGCGCCCGCCGGGCGCCGGCGTCGACGGTGATGCTCCCGGCGACCCGCGCGGCGAACGCGATCCACAGCTTGCGGGCGCTCAGGCGCCGGTTGCGCGCTTCGAACCGCGTGCCGACCGGCTCGCCCGGCGACCGCGCCGGCGAGCACGTCGGGATGGGCGGCGTTGGCGATCACGGTCGGCACCCCCGACCACGACGCGATGCGCGCCGATTCGAGCTTGCTGGCCATGCCGCCGCTGCCCCTCCCGCTGCCGCCTCGCCCGGCCGAGATCGCGAGCAGCGGGTCGTCGACCCGCACCGACGTGATCAGCTCGGCGTCGGCATGCGTGCGGGGTCGGCGGTGTACAGCCCGTCGAGGTCGGTCAGCAGCACGAGCAGCGACGCCGCCAGGTTGTGGGCGACCAGCGCCGCGAGCCGGTCGTTGTCGCCGTAGCGAATCTCGTCGCGACGCGATCGCGTCGTTCTCGTTGATGATCGGCACCGCCCCGAGCTGGAGCAGACGGGTCAGCGTGCGGCGGGCGTGGAGGTACTGGCGGCGGTCGATGAAGTCCTGGGGGACGAGCAGCGCCTGGGCCGGGACCAGGCCGTGCGGCGCGAGGGCGTCGTCCCAGCTTCGCATCAGGCGGGCCTGACCGGCCGCGGCGATCGCCTGCAGGGTGCCGACGTCGGCCGGTCGCTTGTCGAGTCCCGAGCGCCGCGACGCCGGCGGCGACGGCGCCCGGACGACACGACGATCGACCTCGCTGCCGGCCGCCCGGAGCGCCGCGACCTCGCCGCTGAGCTTGACGACGGCCGCGTCGGCGATGGCCCCGCGATCGTCGGTGAGTGACGACGTCCCGATCTTGACGACGACGCGCGCATCACGCGTCGGCCCGATCGCCGATGCGAGCGAGCGAGCGCCAGTGAGTGAGCGGCCACAAACGGCCTGCGTGGCCGGGGAACGCAGTCACTAGTCCCCTCGATACTCGAAGCTGAACGTGCCGATCCAGACGACGTCGCCGTCGGAGGCGCCGGCCTTGGCGAGCAGCTTGTTGACGCCGAGTCGTTCCAGCCGGTGGCTGATGTAGGCGGTCGCCTCGGTCGTGCTCACGTCGTTGAGCGCGACGACCCGCTCGACGTCGCGGCCGAGGACGCGGTACTCGTTGTCGGCGAGCCGTTCGACCTTCGCGCCGGTCGGCTGCGGGCGGAGCAGGACGACGCCATCCTGGCGCTGCTCGCTCTCGCGGGCCTCGTGGACCGCGGCGGCCATCGCCCCGACGGCGCGGCGGACGCCGTCACCGGTGACGGCCGAGATGACGAGCCGGTCGGGGTGCTCGGCGAGGAACGCGTCGGCTGTCCGGAACCAGGTCGGCCTTCGTGCCGAGCACGACCCGCGGGCGGTCGAGCAGCTCGGGTCTGTACCGGCCGAGCTCGTCCAGCAGCACTCGCTCCTGCTCATCGGGCCCTTCGCCGTCGGGCCCTTCCGTCAACGGTCTGGCGAGATCGAGCATCAGGCACAGCACCCGGGCGCGTTCGACGTGGCGGAGGAACTGATGCCCGAGGCCCTTGCCCTCGCTCGCCCCTTCGATCAGGCCCGGGATGTCGGCGACGACGAACTCGGTGGTGTCGTCGACGCGGACGACGCCGAGGTTCGGCTCGAGCGTCGTGAACGGGTAGTCGGCGATCTTCGGCCGGGCTGCCGAGATGACACTGATCAGCGTGCTCTTGCCGACGTTGGGGAACCCCACCAGCGCGACGTCGGCCATCAGCCGGATCTCGAGCTTGAGCCAGCGCTCCTCGCCGTGCTCGCCCTGCTCGGCGAAGCTCGGGCGCGCGGCGCTTGTTGCTCAGGAACTTGGCGTTGCCCCGACCGCCTCGGCCGCCGGCGGCGGCGAGCCAGCGGTCGCCGTGGTTCCACAGCTCGGCGTGGACCTCGCCGGTGTACAGGTCGGCGACCACCGTACCCTCCGGCACCGCGATGAGCTCGTCCTTGCCGCTGCGGCCGTGCTGATCCTTACCCTGGCCGTGGACGCCGTTGCCGGCCCGGCGGTGCGGATGGTCCCGGAACGCGAGGAGCGAGGCGACGTTGTGGTCGGCGACGAGCCAGACGTCGCCGCCCTTGCCGCCGTCGCCCCCGTTCGGGCCGCCCATCGCGACCGGACCCTCACGGCGGAACGACACGCAGCCGGCGCCCCCGTCGCCGCCGCGCACGTTGAGCTGGCACTCGTCGACGAACTGCGACCCGCGGGAGGTGTTCGTCATGGCGATTCAAACTACCGACCGGCTCGACGGCCGATCAGGACGGATTCAGCGTGTCAGTCGGCGACGACGATGTCGACGATCTTGCGGTTCTTGCGCTCGCCGAACTTGACCGCGCCGTCGGCGGTGGCGAAGAGCGTGTCGTCGCCACCGATGCCGACGTTGCGACCCGGGTGGATCTTGGTGCCGCGCTGGCGGATGATGATCGTGCCGGCGGTGACCTTCGTGCCGTCGAACACCTTGACCCCCAGACGCTGGGCGTTGGAGTCGCGACCGTTGCGGGTTGAGCCGCCACCCTTTGTCTTGGACATCTCAGAACCTGCTCGTTACTTGGAGATCTTGGAGATCTTGGTGATCTCGACGACGGTGAAGTGCTTGCGCGCGCCCCAGCGGCGACGGTTGTTGCTCTTGTTCTTGTAGCTGAAGCCGTTGATCTTCGGACCCTTGGCCTCGCCGACCACGCGGCCGGTGACCGTGACGCCCTCGAGCTCATCGGGGGTGGCGAGCACCGTGTCGCCATCGACCAGCAGCTTTGCGGTCAGGGTGACTTCGTCACCCTCGCTGGCATCGAGCAGGTCGACGTTCACCCGCTCGCCTTCTGCCACCTTCTGCTGGTTGGCACCGGAAGAGATCACTGCGTACATAGCGGCTTGCAATGCTATCGGCGATCCGGGCGCTCGGGACCGCCCCGAGGCAGGCGACGACCCGTTGTGGGAACGTCGGCTCTCAGTGCAGACGGATGTCCTCAGACGCGCCAGTTCGTCGGCTCGACAGGCCGACCCACGGTAGCACGATCGCCAACTATCGCGCGGCATCGCCGCCTTGGGCGACCGTTCGCAATCCGCGACGCCACTTGCTCGGGCCGTCGACGTGGCCCAGTACCAGCCACGTATCGGACGATCGTCCAGCCAGACCGCGGCCATCGATCGCGGTCGTCGCGCCTCCGGTGGATCCACGTCGGTCCCGGCGACGCCTCGCCAGCAACTGTGGCTAGCCGCTCTGCCTGTGGAGCTTCCTGACTGCGTCGAGCCGGCAACCGGATGCACGGCCTCGACGGTCGATGCGGCCGACGTGTTCCCGAGGCTTCGTCGTAGACGTCGTGTTGCCGGGTCCACGGCGGCAGTGCAAGGTATCGCGAGGCGACGCCTCGACGAGCCGTTCGAACCACGAGTCGGGCGCACGCCCGGTGCGCTCGGCAAGCAGCCGGCGCACGATGCGAGTCCCGCACTGGCCGGGTCGATCGAGCGCTGGCGGCCGTCATCGTGAGCCAGTTGAGGCTGCACCCGCGGCGCTCGAATGTCATCGACGGGCTCGCAGGCACGCGGATCGTGATCCGAGCTCCGTCGCTGATGTCGCAAACCGTCGGACGAGCCCGGTACACGGGATCCCGTCGAGGATGACGTCGAGCCTCCGACGTCACGTCGCCGTAGTGCTGAATCACGCCCTGGATGCCCCGGTCGTCAGCACGAGTGCTCCGATGACGCTCGGTGGGCGGCGGGTCGTCGAACCCATCGAGCTCGTGCAGCCACGCAGCGGCCTCGAACGCGACGACGAATCCGCCACCGCACGCGATGGGTCGCGATCCACAGTCGCTGCCTGACGGCCTCTGGCGCACCGGCGAAGACGAGCACGCCGCGGAACCGGCTCACGGAGCAACCGGTACGTCGAGGAGGCGACGGACGAACTCGCGGAGCGGTCACGCCCGATGCGGGCTGGCGCTGGCTGGCGGCCGTCGACCTCCGGGCGCCGTGCTGAGAGGCGCCCGAGCTCAGCAACGGCGCCAGGCGTCGTTGCGTTGCATAGTTGGCCGTGCATCTAGCGACGCCTCGATCAGTTCGACCCGCGTCAAGTGGCGCGTCGGTGACGCCGTTTGGCTCCGAGGACGCGCCAGCTTCGACGCGGGACGCTCAGTCGAGCAGGGCGTGGTCGACGATGACGCCGCGGCCTTCGCAGACGGCGCACGGGGAGGAGAACTCGGTGAGCAGGCCCTCACCGATGCGCTTGCGGGTCATCTCGACGAGGCCGAGCTCGGAGATCGCGAACACCTGGGACCGGGTCTTGTCCCGCGCCAAGGCGTTGCGGAACACCTCGACCACCTTGTCGCGGTTCTCCCTGATCTCCATGTCGATGAAGTCGATCACGATGATGCCACCGATGTCGCGCAGCCGGAGCTGCTTGGCGATCTCCTCGGCCGCTTCGAGGTTGTTGTGGAACACCGTCTGCTCGAGGCTCGACGTACCGACGTTCTTGCCGGTGTTGACGTCGATCACCGTGAGCGCCTCGGTGTGCTCGATGATCAGCGACCCGCCCGACGGCAGCCACACCTTGCGGTCGAGCGCCTTGTGCACCTGTTCGTGGACGTGGTGGTGCTCGAACAGGTTGAGACCCTCGGCGGCGGCGTCGTAGAGCTCGATGCGGTCAGCCAGCTCGGGGTTGAACGCCGCGACGTACGCCTTGACGTCGTCGTAGAGTCGCTGCTCGTCGATGACGACGCGGCGGTACTCCACGTTGAACTCCTCCCTGATGACCCGGACGGCCAGCTCGGGCTCGCGGTACAGCAGCATCGGGCCCTTGGCCTTCGCCGCCTTCGCGGCGATCTGCTCCCACTGCTGCAGCAGCAGGCGCATGTCGGCACTGAGCTCCTCCTCGGTGGCGTGCTCAGCGGCGGTGCGGACGATGAGGCCGTGCTCGGCCGGCTTCACCCGGTCGAGGATCGACCGCAGGCGTTTCCGGACGTCGTCGGGCAGGCGCTTCGAGATCCCGTACGTCTTCGAGTTCGGGATCAACACGACGTAGCGGCCGGGCAGTGACACCTCCTGGGTGAGCCGGGCACCCTTGGCCCCGATCGGGTTCTTCGTGACCTGACACACGATGAGCTGGCGGGCGCGCAGGATGTCCTCGATCCGCGGGTCCTTCTCCTCGATGTCCTCGGCGTCGTACTGCACGTCGCCGCGGTAGAGCACGGCGTTCTTCGGCGTGGCGATGTCGACGAACGCCGCCTCCATGCCGGGCAGCACGTTCTGGATCCGCCCGACGTAGATGTTGCCGTGGATCTGGCTGACGTCGTCGGCCGGCCGCGACACGTAGTGCTCGATCAGGTTGCGGCCTTCGAGCACCGCCACCTGGGCCATGCCCGCCCGGACCTGTACGCACATCAGGTAGCGACCGATCGGCCGGCCGTTTCGCTCGCGACCACGCCGCTCGGCGAGCATGCCGGCGTCGATGTGCGTGGACGTGTGCTCTGAGCCCCCTCGCCCACGGCCGCGACCGGACTTCCGGCGGTTGGACTTCTCGCCGGCCGTCGGCGCCGAGGTGTCGGCGAGCTCGGTGCTCACCGTGCCGTTGGTGCGCGGCTCTGCGCGGCCAGAACTGCCCAGAGCGTGAACGGCTGCGGCGCGTCTGCTTGCGTCCTCCGGTCCGGCCACCGGGCAGCGTGACTCCGGGCGATGGCAGGGGGTGTCGGATCGGACTTCGGCGCCGGGCGCGTGTCACCGATCTGCGGTTTGCGCACCAGCGCCCGTTCGGCCGCTTCCGGGTCGGCACGACCTTCGCGCATCGACTCGGGCAGCTCCGGCTCGTCGTCGGGCGGCGGCGTTGCGGTCCCCGGCGCGGCGCTGTCGGCTCGATCGATCTCGACGCCGTCGCCGCCTGCCACGGCCTTCCGGCGGCGCTGACCGCCCCGCGATCCTCGGCGTCGCTTCCTCGCGCCAGGGGTCGAGTCGCCTGCTTCAGCCGAACCCGGCGCGTCCTCGTCGGCTTTGCCGCTCCCGTCGATCACGGGAGGGTTCGTGTCGATGTCGCGGGCGTCGTTGGGGCCGGCCGGTGCGCGCCGGACCGTCTGCGGGGGACGTGCTCGTCCCCGTCTCTGCGTCTTCCATGGGGATCCCTTCTCAAGCAGAGGCCGGATACGGCCTCCGCAGCCACGGGGACACGCAGCGACGCTGTCGCGCGAGCGTCCACCGTGGTCAAGCCACAGTCGGGCGCCCCGTCACACCCAACCAGGGCGTCTCCGATCGGGGCACTCCAATTCATGATCGAACCAGTCTACCTTTGTCGTTCGGCCTCTGTCGGGAAGTCCCTGGTCAGCGCATGCGGCGCATGTGAACGCTCTGGACCAGACCGAAGAGCGCGAACCACACGATCAGCCCGGAACCGCCGTAGGAGATGAACGGCAGGGGGAGACCGGTCACCGGGAGCAGCTTCATCGTCATGCCGACGTTCTGCACGATCTGCCAGACGAGCATCGTGAACACGCCGCCGCAGATGTACGTGCCGAGCATGTCCCTCGACAAGTGGGCGATTCGCCAGATGCGCAGCAGCGCGATCCCGAACAGCCCGAGCAGGACCGCGCAGCCGACGAGCCCGAACTGCTCCCCCACCGCGGCGAACGGGAAGTCGGCCCACAACACGGGGATGTCGGCGTTGTTCGTGAGTGGGCCGTCGAGCCAACCCTTGCCGAACAGCCCGCCGGTGCCGAGCGCCTGCATCGCGAGGACCACCTGATAGGAGACGTCCTCGAGGTCAGGGTTGTTCTCGTCGAACAACACGCGCACCCGCTGAATCTGGTAGTCGTTCACGAGCCGGCCGACGAAGGCGGCGAGCACGGTCATCAGTGACAGGAACGTGAACGCCAGGATGTACCGGAGCTTGGCCCCGGCGACGAGCAGGACGCCCATCGCCATCGCTGCGATCACCGAACCGGTGCCGAGATCGGGCTGGACGATGATCAACGTGCCGGCGGTGCCGACGATGATCAGACCGCCGAGGAACCGCGGGTAGCTGACCTCGTCGGAGCGCTCCTCGGCGAGGTATGTGGCGAGCGACACGAGCACCGTGAACTTCGCCAGCTCCGCGGGCTGCATCTTGATCGGGCCGAGGTCGAAGGAGATCTTGTCCTCGCCCGTCACCCTGCCCCAGGCCAGGATGAGCACGAGCAGGCCCAACGTACCGACGTACATCTGGGTCGCCCGGTGCCTGAACCAGTCGTACTCGACCGACATCACGATGACGAGCACGATCGTGGCCACGATGGCGAAGATCACCTGGCGCGTCGTGTAGTAGAAGGCGTCGTCGCGCCGGGTCCGGCTGGCCGAGTACACGATGAAGCAGCCGGCGACGGCCAGCACGCCCTGCACGAGCATGAGCACCCAATCGACGTTCCGGCTCGGATCGGCCGGGCTCGACCGGATGTTGCCCAGCCCGGAGTCCGGCTTGCGAGTGAGGAGCGCGACCACGTCGGCTTGCTCGGCGCCGGTCAGTCCACCGGGCGACCGGGGTCCACCGGCCCGGGGTACACCGTGTGCGCGTCGCTGCTCTCCATGCATGCGGTGTCGGTCCTGGGCATCTGCCGTGCGACCTGTTCGCTGTCCAGATCGAGGGGCTCTGACACCGAAACGGGATCGAGGGCCGTGATATCGGACAGCCCGAGGAAGAGGCACTTCACGACCGGCCCCGCACCACGCGAGCCGAACCCGGACTTCTCGAGGTACGCGACGACGGTGTAGGGATTCTCCGCGTCCACGCTGAACGCGGCAAAGACGGATGAGTCGTTCCACGGGTACGAGAAGCGGCCCTGGGCGGTGCCCGTCTTGCCGGCAACCGGGATCGCCCAGTCCGGGTAACCGACGTTGAACAGCTCCTCGGC
Source organism: Ilumatobacteraceae bacterium (assembly GCA_963764455.1). Classification (GTDB taxonomy): domain Bacteria; phylum Actinomycetota; class Acidimicrobiia; order Acidimicrobiales; family Ilumatobacteraceae; genus Desertimonas. Next base: position 247,616 of record CAVXSN010000014.1, on the reverse strand, counting down.
GGTGGTGCTCCGACCGTTGATGCCAGGACCGAGAATGTTCTGGCGAATGCCGCCGATGATCGGATCGGCGACGCCCGGCTCCATCGGGACCTCGCGCTGGGCGGTCGGCACCATCGACGTCACCAGCGATGGGTCGACCGCCCGGAAGTCGACGAACCCGGCTTCCGCCGCGGCCGGGGTGTTCGGGGGGTAGATCGCCTGCACGACGCGGGGCACCATCACGTAGCCGCCGTTGGCGAACGTGGCATACCCGACCGCCAGTTGCATGGGCGTGGCGGCGAGCAGGCCCTGGCCGATCGACAGGTTGATCACGTCGCCGAGGAGAACCCGCGGCTCCTCCCCTTCGGCGAGCACACCTCGCTCGACCAGGTCAGCCTTCGTCTCGTTGGTCGGGAGGCGCCCGTCGAACTCGTACGGCAGGTCGACTCCGGTATCGGCCCCGAAGCTGAACAGCGACACCTGATCCTGGAGGAACTCCCGGTTGGTGTTCGGCATCGTCGAGAACAGCTCACCGAGGTGGTAGTAGAACGCGTCGCTCGAGACCGCGAGCGACCAGTAGGTGTTGATGCTGCCGTACACGCACGGGCCATTCGACGCCGCACAGAACGAATTCCGCCAGACGCACTTCACGCGGACGACCTCGCAATTGTAGTCGTCGATCGTCTCGGCCTTGTACGTACCGGTGTCGTGGTACCAGTACCCATCGTCGATCAGGCCGTTGTGCAGCGCAGCCCACGCGACGAACGGCTTGAACGTCGACCCCAGGTTGTACTGGCCCTGGATCGCCCGATTCGTGAGCGTCGCCTCGTCGGGGTCCTGGCGGCATTGTGGCTGACCCTCGTCGCCGCACTCCGGGGTGTCGATGCGCACGTCGAAGAGCTCGTCGAACCGCTCGCCGCTGATGTCCTGCGAGAACCAGCGGTTGTCGAACGTCGGGTAGCTGGCCATCGCGATGATCTGGCCGGTCTGGTGGTTCATCACGATCACCGAGCCGGCGGGCGCTTCGTAGTGCACCGTCGGACCGCTGTTGAGGTCCATGCGGTGGCGGGTGCCGTCGAGGGGATCCTCGATGATCGGGTTCGGTGCGGTGAACGACCGCTGCAGTTGCAGCTTCGTCTGGAGCAGACGCTCGGCGTACTGCTGCACGTCGAGGTCGATCGAGAGTTGGATGTCCTTTCCGTCGACCGGTTCGGTCCGACCGATCTCGCGGACGATGCGTCCCGCGCTGTCGACCTCGTAGACGACCTCGCCCCACTGACCGTGCAGCGTCGTCTCGTACGAGAGCTCGACACCGGCCCGCCCGACCTCCTCGCCGCCCCGCGACGTGATGTACCCGAGGCTCTCGTAGTGCGCTGCGTCCTCGCGGGTGATCGCGCCCATGTACCCGACGACGTGCGATGCGAGTGGCGCGTACGGATAGATCCTGCGGTAGCTCGTCTCGACCGAGACGCCAGGGAAGTCTTCGACCCGCTCCTGCAGCGCGACCGCGACCTCCTCGCTGACGTCCTCGGCGATCGGGCAGCGGGAGGAGCGGGCTGTACACGTTCGCGTCGTAGCGCTCCTCCATCGCCTCGACCGGCTCGCCGACCCAGCCGGACATGCGCCGGAACAGCTCGGCGCGATCGCTGTCGCGGCGGATCGCGGCCCAGTCGACGACGACGTTGAACACCGATTCGTTGCCCGCGAGCAGCCGGCCGTCGGCGTCGAAGATCTGGCCCCGCTCGGGACGGACCTGCACCGATCGGGTGTTGCGCTGGTCGACCTCCTGCTGGAGGTCGGTGGCCTCGACGGTCTGGAGGAACCACAGGCGCGTGCCGAGGGCGCCGAACAGGATCACCGCGACCGCGGCGAGCACGCCCAGCCGAGCTGCTCGCTTGTCACCGGCCATTGTTACAGCTTAGTGACGCAGTGCCGCGTTCCCCGGGCACCCCACTCGTCATCGTCCGACCGGCTCCTTCACCTTGCTCCAGTCGGTCTTCTTCACGCGCATGCACCACCGACCGACGGGCACGAAGACCGGACTGAGGATCATCGCCGCGACGGTGACGACCGGGATCACGGTGAACAGGCGCGGCGTGAAGTGTCCCTCCTCACCGATGAACGATCGGACCACCGGAACCATCGTCTCGCCAACCGCCGCCCCGATGCCAGTGAAGATCGCCGCCAGCCACCATTGCGGGTCGACCGTGATCGACAGCGAATAGCCGGCGACGAACCCGCCGATGCCCATCGCGATCGAGGACGAGCCGAGCGGGCTCCCGGCCCGCAGGTCGTACATCATCCCGAGCACGAACCCGGCGAGCGCGCCCTTCTGCGGTCCCGAACCGGCCCCGGCCGCGACGGCGAGCGCGAGGACGACCTGGATCGTCACCGCGGCCGGTCGCAGTTCGACGAACAGCGTGTTCTGCAGGGCCACGAGGATGACGCCGACGAAGACCAACCGGGGCAACGGCCCCTGCGCGAGCGCGGCGAACATCAGTCGGCTTGCGTCGTGGTCGGCCGAGACGCAGATTCGGAAGGCGACGTGTACAGGATCACCTGCACGAACTCGAGGTCGTCGAGGTTGGCAAACGGCTCGACGACGAGGATCAACCCTTCCGAAGGCGATCCCTGCCGAACCTCCGTCACGACGCCGATCGGCAGGTCGGCCGGCGCCAGGCTGATGCTGCCGCCCGACGTCGACACGATGTCGCCGACCTCCGGGGAACCGAAGTTCGGCGTGTCGTCGACGAAGATCACCTCCGGGGGGTTGCCCGGACCGCGTCCGACGATCTGGCCGGTCTCGCGCTGCGGGTCGGGCAGCGTCGTCGGCGGCACGGTCGTCGTGGTCTGCCCCGGCACGGTCGGCGGCACCGTCGTCGTGGACGTGCTCGTCGCCGATGGCGCGATCGCGCCGGGGACCGTGAAGGCGACGGTGGTGGTCGTCGCCACGGTCGTGGTGGTCGGCTCAGCGGGGCGCACCACCTTCACCTGCACGGCGTACTGCGTGTCGGTGATCAGCATCACGCGAGCGATCGGGCAGCGCCTCGGTGATCTTGCCGACGAGCCCGTTCGGGGCGATGACCGCCATGCCTTCGTGGATCCCGTCGTTGGTTCCCTTGTTGATCTCGATGACCTGGTCGAGATTGCTCGGGGTCTGGCCGACGACGTACGCGGTGACGCGAGGGTAGTCGCCGGGGAACTCGAGCTCGTAGAACGCGAGCAGCTCGTAGTACTGGGCGATGATCGATCGCGACACGACGTCGTTGGCCTGCTGCGCCTGGATCTGCTCCTGGAGCAGCTGGTTCTCGTCCTCGAGGTCGTCGTACCGGGTGATCCCCCGCCAGGCGTTGCGGATCGGTCGCGATACCACGTCGGCGGCGGACTCGAACGGGCGCATCGCCTGGTTGAAGCCAGAGCGCATGCCGTTGAAGATCGCGTTGCCGCGCAGGTCGATCGTGAGGATCAGCAGCGAACTGAGGAGCAGGAGCAGGATGGCGCGACGGCGGCCCGGCGTGTACAGAGCCATGTCAGGAGAGCGTCGGCCCTACTCGATCCAACCGGGCGCGCACGGACGTGCGTTCGCTCAGTCGTCCCCGCCGAGCGACATCAGCCCGCGCATCGCATCGATGTTCTCCAGCGCCCGACCGGACCCGATGACGACGCTGTACAGCGGCTCGTCGGCGACCCGGATCGGCATGCCGGTCTCGTGGGCGAGACGCTCGTCGAGACCGCCGAGCAAGGCGCCACCACCGGTGATCGTGATGCCGTCCTCCATGATGTCGGCGGCGAGCTCGGGCGGCGTCTTGTCGAGCGTGGTCTTGACCGCGTCGATGATCGCGGAGACTGGTTCGGCGCACGCCTCGCGCACGTGCTCGGTGGTCAACTGGATCGTGCGCGGCAGGCCGGAGATCAGGTCGCGGCCGCGGATGTCCGCAGTCAGTTCCTCCTCCATCGGCCACGCCGAGCCCATCTGGATCTTGATCTCCTCGGCCGTGCGATCGCCGATCGCCAGCGAGAACTCCTTCTTCACGTACTGCAGCACGGCGTCGTCGAGCTCGTCACCGGCGACGCGCACCGACTGCGCGGTGACGATGCCACCGAGCGAGATGACGGCGACCTCGGTGGTGCCGCCGCCGATGTCGACGACCATGTTCCCGGACGGCTCGTGCACGGGCAGGTTGGCGCCGATGGCCGCGGCCATCGGCTCCTCGATGATGTGCACCGGCTTGCGGGCGCCGGCGTACTCGGCGGCGTCCTGCACGGCGCGCTGCTCGACGCCGGTGATGCCCGACGGCACGCAGATGACCATGCGCGGCTTGTTCCACTTGCTGGCGTGCACGCGCTGGATGAAGTAGCGCAGCATCTTCTCGCACACCTCGAAGTCGGCGATGACGCCATCCTTGAGCGGCCGGATCGCCTTGATGTGGTTGGGTGTGCGACCCATCATCCGCTTCGCCTCGAGCCCGACCGCGACGGGGCGGCCGTCGTTGACGTTGATCGCGACGACAGACGGCTCGTCGAGGACGATGCCCTGACCGCGTACGTAGATCAGTGTGTTCGCCGTTCCCAGGTCGATCGCAAGATCTCGACCGAGACTGAGCGGATTGTTGCGAGCCATGCGGTCTCCTTGACGCGTCCCCGGGTGACCGAGGGTGCTCGGGCCGAATATTACAGTTTCGGGAAGAAGATGTTGATCTCGCGCTCGGCGGATGCCAGCGAATCACTGCCGTGCACGAGGTTCTCCGTGAGCAGGATGCCCAGGTCGCCCCGGATCGTGCCGGGCGCCGCCTTGCGGGGGTTTGTCGCCCCCATCATGTTGCGGACGACCTCCCACGTGTCCTCTGGTCCTTCGACGACCAGGGCGGCGACCGGGCCGCGGCTCATGAACCCCACGAGGTCGTCGTAGAACGGCTTGCCGGCGTGCTCCTCGTAGTGGCGAGCGAGGATGTCGTTGTCGAGCGTGCGCAGCTCCATGGCCACGATCGCGAGGCCCTTGGCCTCGATGCGGGCGATGATGGAACCGATCAACCCGCGTTCCACGGCGTCGGGTTTCAGCAGGACGAGAGTCCGATCAGACATAGTCAGCCACGCTACCGGCGGCCGCGGTGGCCTGGACCTCGGATCCGCTACGGAGCGAGGCGAAGGAACGCGCCGCGTGCCGCGCCGGCTACGTAGAGCGAGCCGGCGGCGAGGATCGCGTCGTCGCCGTCGGCGATCCGCAACGCCTTGGCGGACGCCCCGTCGACCGTGTCGAACGAGAACACCTCGTCGCAGCCGATGGCCATCGCGGCCTTGGCGATGTCGCCGCCGTCGAAGGCCCGCGGCGACGGGGCGGTGCACGCGATCACGACGTCGAACTCGTCGGCCCGCAGCGCCTCGAGCATGCCGGTCGGCTCGCGGAGCGTGCCGATCACGAGGATCCGCCGTCCAGGCGGGTCGAAGTCGTCGAAGAACACCTGGGCGCACGTGTCCGCGCCCATCGGATTGTGCGCACCGTCGACGATGACGAGCGGCTGGTGCTTCAGGACTTCGAAGCGCCCGTTGATCGCGACGGACCCGAAGCCTTCCGTCACGACCGACGGGTCGAGGGGGGCGGCGAAGAACGCCTCGGTCGCGGTGAGCGCGATCGACGCATTGTCACCCTGATGCGCGCCGTGCAGGGGTACGAACACCTCGGGATAGATCGCGGTCGGGGTGCGCAGATCGACGAGCCGGCCGCCGAGCGCGAGCTGGTTCGTTCCCGTGGCGAAGTCGCGGTCCCGGAACAACCGCGACGCTGCCGGTTCGGCGGCCAGCACCGCGACGAGCGACGGATCGGTCTCGCCGATCACCGCCGCGCCACCCGGCTTGATGATCCCTGCCTTCTCCCTGGCGATGTCCTCGAGCGTCGGCCCGGCGAACTCGGTGTGGTCCATGCCGATGTTCGTCACGATCGCCACCTGAGCGTCGACCACGTTGGTCGCGTCCCACCGGCCGAGCAGCCCGACCTCCACCACGGCGACGTCGACGGCCACGTCGGCGAACCACCGGAACGCGGCAGCGGTGACCGCCTCGAAGTAAGTCGGGCGGACCCCGGCGAGGCCCTCGAGGTCGGCGACGGCCGCGATCTGCTCGGCGAAATCGTCGTCGCCGATTGGTTCGGAGTTGCGGGCGATGCGCTCGTTGATCCGCTCGAGGTGCGGGCTGGTGTACGTGCCGACGGTGAGTCCGTCCGCCATCAGCAAGCGCGTGATCATCTGCGATGTCGAGCCCTTGCCGTTCGTGCCCGTGACGTGGATCACCGGGTAGGCATGCTGCGGATCGCCCATCGCCGCGGTCAACCGCTCGATGCGCTCGACCGTCGGGGACGTGATCCGCCCCGTCTTCTCGTAGGTCGCGTGGGCCTCCACGTAGGCGATGGCGTCGGCGTAATTCACGAAGGCGAGTCAACCAGACGCCGGACGCCTCCTCGTATCCTCGGCGCATGCGCACGAGGCTGCGAGGGCTGTTCGAGACGTCGCTCGACGTCCCGTGCCCCCAACGGAAGTACGGCAACGTTTCGACGGCCGGATGACGCCCCTCGCGGCGTCCTCGTCCTCGCAACACGCTCCGCTCTCCGAGTGTTGCTGCGGCCTCGTCCTTGCGAGGGATGCCCCCGCTCGCCGAACGCACAACCGTACTCCGGGCGAGCACGCTAGGCTGAGTCAACCAGACGCGGCAGTTGCCTCGCTCGCATCCTCGGCGCATGCGCACGAGGCTGCGAGCGGCTGTTCGAGACGTCGCTCGACGTCCCGTGCCCGGTGCTCCACGAGCATCTTCGAGACCAAGGTGGTTCCCCCGAATTCAGGCCCGAGTGCCAGAGCGCGCCCGAGTGCGGTGCGCCCCCCGTCGGGTCCTCCGGCACTCCGATGGCTCGGGCCCGTTTGAAATAGAGCGCGGCGAGGTCGTCGGCTACCCGCTCGACGTCGCCCAAGTCGAGCTCGGCCACAGGCTCGATCTCCCATCCCACGAGATGCAAGGAACGAACCCGGCCGGCGTCGCGGTGGTGTCCGTCGACGCTGCGGTGTTCGGGATGGATGTCGAGCTCGACGCCCCAGCGAGCAGCGGGGACGGCGAGGTCGACGTGAGCGGTGACACCGTCGGTTCGCACGATCGGGAATTGGGGTTCGACCGGCACGTTCCGGCGCAGCAGCGCATCGAGGAGGAAGAGCTCGGGGTGCGAGTCCTGCGGTTCATGGCCGAGGTCGAGCATGCTGAGCCGGAACGTCGTCGTACCCCGACGCGCCGGGTGGCACAACCACTCCCCGATCGACAGCAACTCGTCGTCGGTCACGAGCCCTCGATCGCGCAGCTGGTGGACAACCGATCGATGGTCCAGCGGTGGCAGGTCGGCGGCGATGTCGAACGACAGCCGCGGCCACGCGGCGACGACGATCCCATCCTTCCTGGTGCGCCGATCGCTGGGGCGCAGCTTCGTCGTCTGGCGGAACCGGACGCCGTCGACGTGGTGGAGATGTACTCCATGAAGTACCGAGAAGTGCAGCGCCGACAACGTCGGTTGCCGGCGAAGTCCACCAAGCTTCGCGGCGGTCGGACCGGTGACGAAGCCACCGGGATGGAGACAGCACAGCAGCCGGCACCGATGCTCGAGCGTTTGAAGTGCCGTCGCGAGCACGTAGACGCCGCGTGCGACCCGGTGCAGCACGCCGACCGCGCACAGCCGGTCCGTCGCCTTGCGACCAAGACCCAGCGCTCGCAGTTCGGCGACGGTTGCGACGCCATGATGCTCGCCGAACCAGCGTGACGCGGCAGGTGAGAGGATTGTCGCCATCGTGACTCCCGTGTCGTGCGCGAAACCGCGCAACTCATCGCGGGGACGTCGGTTGCGCCGAGACTAACGAAGGGGTGTGGCAGCCATCCGGGAGCGGAGTCTCAGAGCGCGCCGGAGTGCCGGAGGACCCCCGTCGGGGCGCCCCGCACTCGGGCGCGCTCTGGCACTCGGGTGACTCGATCGGCCGCGGGGCGGCGCGGTCGAGCGAAGGTCAGGAAGCGGCGCGGCGCTGGCGGGTGGTACGGGTGGTCTCGCGCGGGACGAGTGTGGGGTTCGTCTTCTGCGCACCGTGGTCCTCGTCGATGACGACCTTGCCGATGTCGTCGCGACCGGGCAGGTCGTACATCGTGTTGAGCAGGACCTCTTCGAGGATCGCCCGCAGACCGCGGGCGCCCGTGCCGCGCAGCAGCGCGAGGTCGGCGACCGCCTCGAGCCCGTCCTGGGTGAACTCGAGCTCGACGTCCTCGAACTCGAACACCTTCTGGTACTGCCGAACGAGTGCGTTCTTCGGCTCGGTGAGGATGCGCACCAGGGCGTCGGCATCGAGGCTGCGAACGGCGCCGATCGTTGGCAGGCGGCCGATGAACTCGGGGATCATCCCGAACTTCACGAGGTCCTCGGGCAGCACCTGGGCGAACAGCTCGCCGGCGTCGTGCTCGGCTTTCGAGCGCACCGTGCCGTGGAAACCCACGCCCTTGTGACCGATGCGGCTCTCGATGATCGACTCGAGCCCGGCGAACGCTCCGCCGAGGATGAACAGCACGTTCGTCGTATCGATCTGGATGAACTCCTGGTGCGGGTGCTTGCGTCCGCCCTGCGGCGGCACCGACGCCTGCGTGCCCTCGAGGATCTTCAACAGCGCCTGCTGCACGCCCTCGCCCGAGACGTCACGGGTGATCGAAGGGTTCTCGCTCTTGCGGGCGACCTTGTCGATCTCGTCGATGTAGATGATGCCGGTCTCGGCCCGCTTCACGTCGAAGTCGGCCGCCTGGATCAGCTTGAGCAGGATGTTCTCGACGTCCTCGCCCACGTAACCGGCCTCGGTGAGCGCCGTCGCGTCGGCGACCGCGAACGGCACGTTGAGCAGGCGGGCGAGCGTCTGGGCAAGGTGGCGTCTTGCCACAGCCGGTGGGCCCGAGGAGCAGGATGTTCGACTTCGCCAGCTCGACGTCGCTGCGGCCGACGCCGACCGACTGCTGGTACTGGATCCGCCTGTAGTGGTTGTAGACGGCGACGGACAGGATCTTCTTGGCGCCCTCCTGGCCGACGACGTAGTCGTCGAGGAACGCCCTGACCTCCCGCGGGTTGGGAAGATGGTCGAAGTTCAGCTCGGCCGGTTCGGCCAGCTCCTCCTCGATGATCTCGTTGCAGAGGTCGATGCACTCGTCGCAGATGTAGACGCCAGGCCCGGCGATGAGCTTGCGCACCTGCTTCTGCGACTTCCCGCAGAAGGAGCACTTGAGCAGCTCCCCTGTGTCCCCGAACTTGGCCACGCTGTAGGTCCCTCGCCTCTTGCTTGGATTGTTGCGTCTGTCGACGGCTAGCGGATCGCCCCGGTCTGGTCAGCGACCTCCCGGGACTCGATAACACTGTCGATGATGCCATACGCGAGGGCCTCCGCTGATTCCATAACGAAATCACGGTCGGTATCAGCGTGTACGCGCTCGAGTGGCTGGCCGGTGTGCTTCGACAGCAGCTGTTCCAACAGATCGCGGCATCCGCAGTATTTCCTTGGCGGCCAGTTCCAGGTCGGTCACCTGGCCGTAGCCCACCTGCCCGTGGGGCTGGTGCAGGAGGATGCGGGAGTGCGGCAGGGCGAGACGCTTGCCCTTGGATGCCCGCCGCGAGCAGCACGGCCGCCGCCGACGCCGCCTGGCCGAGGCAGATCGTGGCGATGTCGTTGCGGATGAACTGCATCGTGTCGTAGATCGCGAACAGCGACGTGATGTCGCCACCCGGGCTGTTGATGTAGATGTTGATGTCCTTGTCGGGGTTCTCCGACTCGAGGTGGATCAATTGGGCGCAGATCAGGCTGGCGATCTGGTCGTCGATCGGGGTCTGCAGAAAGATGATGTTGTCCTTGAGCAGGCGGCTGTAGAGGTCGTACGCCCGCTCTCCCCGGCTGGTCTGCTCGACCACGTTGGGGACGAGGTAGTTCTGGAATCCCAGCGGGATGTCTCGGTTCATGAGGGGAGTTCCGTTTCGTGTTCGTGCTCGTGGTCGTGGTCGTCGTCGTGCTCGTGGCTGTGCCCGAGCACGAGGTCGTTGTCGATCGGATTGCCGTCGGGGTCGACCATCGCCACGTGGTGGAGCAGCCAGTCGAGCGCCTTCGACTTGCGGATCTGGGCCTTCAGGTCGGTCGCGAGGTCGTTCGACTCGTACGCCTTGCGCACCTGGCTCGGCTTCTGGTTGACCTGCATGGCGAGCCGCTCGTACTCGGCCGCGAGGTCATCGTCGTCGGCCTCGATCGCTTCGGCGGCCGCGACGGCGCGCAGCGCGAGGTCGACCTTCACCGCCTGCTCTGACTGCCCCTTCAACGTCTCGACGAAGCCTGACGGCGTCCTGCCCGGTGGCGGCGAAGAACTGCTCCATGTCGATGCCCTGGGACCGGAACTGGCGCACCGTGCCCTCGACCCGGCGCTGCAGGTCGCTGTTCACGAGCGACTCCGGCGCCTCGATCTCGGTCAACCCGGCGAGTGCCGCAGTGGTGCGGCCGATCAGTTCGTTGCGCGCCCGGTTCAGCTTGGTGTCGGAGACGTGCTGGCGGATGCTCGTCGGTCCATTCGGCAACGCTGTCGAACTCGCCGAGGTTGTCGGCGACCCACTCGTCGTCGAGCTCGGGCAGAACCAGCTCCTGCACCCGCGAAACCGTGATCTCGAAGTCGGCCTCGTCCGGCGTGCCTTTCGGCGTCGTCGTGAACGCCAGCTTGGCACCCGGCTCTGCACCGACCAGCCGGTCGTCGAAGTCCTCGGCCATCCAGCCCTGGCCGATCTCGTAGGACCAGTCCTCGGCGTTGAGTCCGGTCACCGGCTCGCCGTCGCGGAACGCTCGACAGATCGATCGTGACGTAGTCGCCGACTGCGGCCGGCCGCTCGACGTCGTTGAGCTCACCGTGACGCTTCCGCTCGGCCGCGACCGCCTCCTCGACCTCGTCGTCGGTCGCGGCCGGGCTGGGCAGCTCGACGCGCAGGCCGCCGTAGCCGGGAACGGTGATCTCGGGACGCACTTCACACGTCGCGTCGAAGGCCACTGGGCCGTCGTCCTCGCCGCTCGTCAGCTCGACCTCGGGCGTGGCGATGAGGTCGACGTCGTGCTCGCGCACGGCCTTCGCGAGGTACTGCGGGATCGCGTCGTTGAGTGCCTGCTGGCGGGCGGGCGCGACGCCGATGCGGGCCTCGAGCACGCGGCGGGGTGCCTTGCCGGCGCGGAATCCGGGCAGCCTGACTTCCTTGGCGATCTTGCGGAATGCCTGGTCGATGTTGCGGTCGAACTCGGACTCGTCGATGGTCACCGAGAGTTTGACCTTGTTTCCCTCGAGGGTCTGGAGCGAACTGTTCACAGATCCAGCAGGCTAGCGACGAGACGCCACCGTCCAGCCGGGCCGAAATCGCAGTCCGGCGCGGTTCAATCGGCGAGCGCCGCGCCGACCTGATCGGCGAGCGCGAGGGCGACCACCCGCTGCTCGAGGGTGACCCCGACGCCGGGTGACGGCACGAGCACATACCGTCCGACCTGCGCGCCGCGGTGGTACACCGGCAGCTCGACACCCTCGGTCGGTAGCTCGAATCCGCCGCGCGCGTATCGGCGGACCACGGCCTCACGCGTCGTCGCGTGGTCGAGCACGCCGCTGCGCTCGAGCCGGGGAAGCACCCGATCGAACGGCTCGGACTCGAACGTGCAATCGCGGAGCCGAAGCAGCGCGGCCAGCTCGGTCTGGCCGGCGAGCTTGACCTCCTCCCGGTCCGCGCCTTGCGAGACCAGGTCGGCGACACGCCGCAGGCGGTCGAGCTCGGACCGCGTCGTTCGGCTCGCCTGACGGGACTTGTGCGCCCAGTCCGCGAACTGCCCGACGGCGACGCCGACGACGAACAGGATGACCGTTGTCTCGATGTCGTCGTCGTCGGTGATCCGCAGGGTCAGGTACGGCTGGGTGAGGAAGAAGTCGAACGACAGCGCGGCGGTGACCGCGGCCAGCGCACCGGCGCTGCGCCCGCCGAGAACGGCGACGAGCACCACCACAGCCATCAAGATCATGGCGAGATTGGCGTTGAGCACGTCGTCTCGCACGACGACGAGCAGGGCCGCTACACCGACCGGCACGGCCGCGCCGACCGCAGCCACCAGCGTTCGGTCGTCACGATCGTCGTCCATGACGGCATTCTTACTCCTACCCGCCGCAGGTCAAGCGGCGAGGGCTACAGTCCGGTCGTGGGCGTGAAGTCACTGGGCCAGCGACTGAAGGCTTCCGTGCACGAGCTCGAGCGAACTCGGCTCGTCGACCGCTTCGGCGGACTTGGTCTCACGCCGATCGCCGAGTTGACGGCGCGGCGACCCGTCCGGGTCGGGGGTGAGATCCATCGGGTCGTGATCGCTCCTCGTCACGGGATCCCGATGTTGGAAGTGGTCGTGTCAGACGGGACGGGGTCGATCACGGCCGTCTTCGCCGGACGTCGCAGCATCGCCGGCATCGAGCACGGCCGGGCGGTCATCCTCGAAGGCGTCGCAGCAACAGATCGCGACCGCAACGTGATCCTGAACCCCGCCTACACGCTCATTGCACCGGCTCACCCGCACTAGCGAGGGGGAGGGCCAAAGCCGCTCCCCCTCGGACCCCTCCGTCGTGGCGCTGCGGACGATTGTCACGACTTCCGACGGACCGGGTTCGTTAACGCAGCACCGACACCAGCAGGGCAGCTTCTTGCTTGGCGGTCGGGCCGACCTTGAGCGCGGGCAGACCGCGCTCGGCGTCCCACGCCCTGGTGGCGTCGGCGGTCTCGGCGGCGGATCGCGTGACGAGTCCGGCGGCGCGCGCACGTGCCGCCGGCCGGGCCATCATCGCCACCGGCTCCCGGGAGACCATCGGCAGCTGCACCGCCGCTGACTCCAGCGTCTCCTCGCTCAGTGGGACGAAGCTGACGTCGACACCAGCCGGCGTGATCTCGCCGAGGAAGTCGGCGACGGCCGCGTACGGCCCGACGCCGTCGAACGCCCCGGCGATCCGGCCTGCCGCGAGGCCGACCATGAACGCGCCGAGGTCGCGCCCGTCGACGATCTGCATCGGGGTCTCGGTATCGAGCACCGCGACGTCGCCGCCCAACGCGACGCGCCGGGCCCAGTACGTGAACCGATCGGAGGTGTCGAGGGGACCGCACACGTACGTCGGCCGCACGATCGCCGTGCGCTCGCCACCGAAGCGCTCCAGCGCGGCCCGCTCGCACATCGCCTTCAACGGCCCGTAGGCCTCGTCGGTCACGGTCTCGACGCCAGGGTCGGCGAGATCGACGGCGAGCGGGGAATCCTCGTCTGGGGTGATCGCCTTCTCGTCGTACGCCGAGATCGAGGACACGTGCACGCAGTGGCCGACCCGGGTCCCGACGACATCTGCCAGTTGGTGCACCGCACGCGGGAAGTACGCGCACACGTCGAGCACGGCGTCCCAGGACTCGCTCGTGTCGAGTGACGAGTAGTCGCCGATCGTCCGATCTCCGATCCGATGGTCGATCCTTCCGGAGAGCAGGTCGGCGTTGGTCCGGCCGCGGTGGAACACGGTGACGTCGTGGCCCTGTTCGACCGCCGACTCGACTGCGTGGCGGCCGACGAACGACGTGCCGCCGATGACGAGCAACCTCATGGGTTGCGAACCTACCCGTCAGTTGCGAACCGGCGCCGGTTCCGTCAGGATCCGGTTCACCTCGTCTTCGGACTCAGACGTGACCAGCACGACCACCTCATCGCCGGAGCGCAGCAACGTGTCACCACGCGGGACGATGAGCCGCTCGTTGCGCAGCACCGCCACGATCGTGGCGTCCCGGGGCACGTGAAGTTCGAGGATCGTCTTGCCGTCGACCGGCGAGTCCTCAGGCAATCGCACCTCGGCGAGACGGGCCCGACCACCTTCGAAGGACAGCAGCCGAATGAAGGATCCGACGCTGAGCGCCTCTTCCACCAGGGCCGTGAGCAGGTGCGGCGTGGAGACGCTCACGTCGACACCCCACACCTCGTTGAACAACCATTCGTTCTTCGGGTTGTTGACGCGGGCAACCACGCGGGGACGCCGAACTCCTGCTTCGAGAGCAGCGAGACCACAAGATTGTCTTCATCGTCGCCGGTCACCGCGGCGACGACATCGGCGTCGCCCACTCCGGCGTTGGTGAGCGCGCCGATCTCACACGCGTCGCCCTCGATCCACGTGACGCCGACCGGTTCGCCGACGCGGGCGGCGCGGGCCACCACATCCCGATCGTTGTCGAGGATCGTCACGGTGTGACCTTGACCGTGCAGCTGTTCGGCGATGAATCGGCCGACACTGCCGCCCCCGGCGATGACGACCTTCATGAGTCCACCGCCCCCGATTCGGTGAGCTCCGGATGAAGCGCCGCATCGAACGCGTCGACGCCGGCAGTCGTCGACGATACGTAGAGGAGATCGCCCTCCTGGGCCACGGTGTTCGCGCTGGGAACGAGCGCCGAGCCGAGCCGCCCGACCGCAACCACCCGGACCGCGAGGCGTTCTTCGAGCTCGGAAAGCGGTTTGCCGACCCAGGCCTTGGTGGCCTGCCGCTCCACGACGCACACGTTGCCAGTCGGCTCGGTCCACTCGGCGCCGGTCGGGTCGGGAAGCAGCCGTCGCATCACCTGGTCGGTCGTCCACGAGACCGTCGCGACCGTGGCCAGCCCGAGGCGCTGGTAGATCGCGGCACGGCGGGGGTCGTAGATCCTGGCGACGACGCGATCGACCCCGTACGTTTCGCGAGCGACCCGCGCGACCAGCACGTTCGAGTTGTCCCCGTTGGTCACCGCGGCGACGGCTCCCGCTCGTTCGATGCCCGCCTCGATCAGTCGGTCGCGGTCGAATCCGATCCCCTGGATCGTGGCCCCGGCAAAGTCCGCCGGCAGCCTCCGGAACGCCTCGCTGCGCCGATCGATGATCGCCACGGTGTGGCCGCCCGCGAGCAAGTTCTGGCCGAGCGACGAACCGACCCGGCCACATCCAACGACGACGACGTGCACAGCCTTCCCTTCGTCGGCCGGCGAGACGATCACGGCGACCAGGGCGAGTGTATGTCGGCGCGTGTTGCGGCGCGGGCCGGCCGACAGTCCTAGAGTGCGCCGTTTATGGTGTCCCTACTCAAGCGGGTGTTGATCGGAAGGCCGATCGCGACCGCCGAGGAGGGGCACCAGCGGCTGCGGAAGCGGGTCGCCCTGCCGATCTTCGCATCCGACGCGATGTCGTCGACGGCCTACGCGACCGACGAGATCCTGATCGTCCTGCTGATCCAGGCCGGCGCCGGCGCGGTGGCGTTCGACAAGCTCGTCCCACTGGCGATCATCGTCGCCGCGCTCCTGTTCATCGTCATCCTCTCCTACCGCCAGACGATCTACGCCTACCCGTCCGGCGGAGGCGCGTACATCGTGTCGAAGCGGAACCTCGGCGAGATCCCGGCGCTCGTAGCCGGCGCGTCCCTGCTCACCGACTACATCCTCACGGTTGCGGTATCCGTCGCCGGCGGCGTGTTGGCCATGCAATCGGCGTTCGGGTTCGGCAGCTCGGTTCGCGTGCCGATGTGTCTCGGGATCATCGCCGTGCTCACGGTCGCGAACCTGCGCGGCCTACGCGAGTCCGGCACCTTGTTCGCCCCGCCGACGTACCTCTACGTCGTGATGCTCGCGGTGCTGATCGGCGTCGGCCTCTATCGCGTCGTACGTCCGCGACCTCGGACCGATCCCGCTCGACGACCTGTCGGAGGAGGCCCAAGAACTGGCCGAAGGCACCAAGACGTTGAGTCTGTTCATGCTCCTGCGGGCGTTCTCGTCCGGCGCCGTCGCCCTGTCCGGTGTGGAGGCGGTCTCCAACGGGGTGCAGACGTTCCGGCGGCCGGAGAGCCGCAATGCCGCGACGACGCTGGCGATCATGGGTGTCATCCTGGGCACCGGGTTCGTCGGGATCTCGCTGCTCGCATCGAAGCTGCAGCCGTACCGCGGTGAGCAAGACCCGACCGGCATCGCGCTGATGGCGGAGTACGTGTTCGGTGGCAAGAACGTGTTGTTCTGGGTGATCCAGTTCGCGACCTTCAGCATCCTCGTGCTCGCCGCGAACACCGCCTACGCGGGATTCCCGGCCCTGTCGTCGATCATCGCTCGCGACGGGTACCTGCCGCGCCAGATGGCCAATCGCGGCGACAAACTGGTGTTCTCGAACGGCATCCTGTTCCTCGCCGACGTCGGCCGCGATCCTGATCATCGCGTTCAAGGGCAACATCACGGCCCTCATCCCGCTGTACGCGTTCGGCGTGTTCACCGGGTTCACGCTGAGCCAGTTGGGCATGGTGGCGCACCACTTCCGCGAGCGCGAGCCGCGCTGGAAGGTCTCGGCGGTGATCAACGGCATCGGCGCCGTCTGTACCGGCATCGTCGCAGCTCGTGGTCGTGGTCTCGAAGTTCACCAAGGGCGCGTGGATCCCGGCCGTGCTCATCCCGGCGATGGTCATGGCCTTCCTTGTCGATCGCGAAGCACTACCGGAAGGTGGGGGCCACCGTGCGGGTGGAGCCCGGCTACAAGCCGCCGCGCCACACGCACACCGTCGTCGTGCTCGTCGGCACGGTGCACCGCGGCGTCCTCGACGCGATCCAGTACGCCAGGGAGCTCGCCCCCGACCGTCTCATCGCGGTCTCCGTCGTCACCGGCCCAGACGAGCAGGAGCAACTCGCCCGCGCGCTGGGAGGAGTTCGAGGTCCCGATCCCGGTGCACACGATCCTGTCCCCGTATCGCGAGCTCACCGGACCGGTGCTCGCCTACCTCGACGAGCTCGACGCCGACACCGTCGACGACGTCATCACCGTGATCATCCCCGAGTTCGTGACCCAGTGGAAGACGCAGTGGCTGCACAACCAGTCGGCCTTCGCGCTCAAGGCCCGACTGCTCTACCGCCCGAACACCGTCGTCACCTCCGTGCCGGTACTCGTCGAAGGCAAGAACGAGGAATGAGCGCGCCCGATCGTCGCAGGTGGTCAGCTCTCGGGCTCGACGAGCCGGTAGCCGACGCCTGGTTCGGTGATCAGGATCGGGTCGCGACGGCATCGCTGGCCGAGCTTCTTGCGCAGCTGGCTCGCGTAGACCCGTAGGTAGTGCGTCTCGGTCTCGTACTCCGGACCCCAGACCCGCTGCAGGATCATGCGGTGGGTGTAGATCCGGCCGGGATGCTCGCCGAGGAGCGCGAGGAACCCGAACTCCTTCGGCGTCAGCGCCACGGCGCGGCCGCCGATGTCGACTCGGTGTCGCGCGCGGTCGATACGCAGATCGCCGATCGTCGTGACCGGATCGTCGCGACGGCGCGCGTCGCACTCCGGTGGTGGCGGAGCGCGACGCGGAGCCGGGCCAGCAGCTCGGGTGTCGAGAACGGCTTGGTCACGTAGTCGTCGGCGCCGTCGTCGAGGACCTCGACCTTGCGGTGCTCGGTGTCGTCGGCCGTGAGCACGATGATCGGCACGTCCGACCAGGCGCGGATCCGTCGGCACACCTCGACGCCGTCGAGGTCCGGCAGCCCGAGGTCGAGGATGACCGCGGCCGGGCTCATCCGCGACATCGCTTCGATCGCCTCAGCTCCCGTTCCGACGGCGACCGACCCGGAACCCGCGGGCGCCGAGCGCCGCCGACAGCACCCGGATCATCGCCGGCTCGTCGTCGACGACGAGCACGTGGTCTACCCGCCCCTCAGCCACGGTGCACCGGCAGCGTGAACGTGAACCGGGCGCCGCTCGACGTCGCGGTCGGGCAGGCCGGAGCGGCGGTGATCGTGCCGCCGTGCGCTTCGACGACCGCGCGGCAGATCGCGAGCCCGAGCCCGAGTGATCGGCTTCCCGAGCCGCGCTCGAACGGGCGGAACAGCCGGTCGACGTCTCGCCGGCTCCAAGCCGGGACCCTGATCGGTCACCGAGACCTCGACCACGTCGCCCCGCGGGCGGGCCTCGACGGCGATTCGGGAGCCCGGCGGCGAATGCCGGGTGGCGTTCTCGAGCAGGTTCGTGACCACCTGCTCGACCATCGTGTAGTCGGCGCTGACCAACGGCAGATCGGCAGGGGCGTCGACCGTGACCGTCGTCCGTCGCAACAGCTGCGCGAGGCGCCGGACCCGATCGTCGAGGAGCTCGTCGAGCGGAACGGCCTGCCGCTCCGGCTGCAGCGAGCCCGCCTCGATCCGGCTCATCGAGAGCAGGTTGTGAACGAGCCGGTCGAGGCGTTCGGCCTCGTCGGCGACCAGTTCGAGCAGCTCCTGTCGCGCCGGCTCGTCGTACACGATCCCGTCACGGAGGTCCGTCATGACCGCACGGATCGCCGCGAGCGGCGTGCGCAGGTCGTGGGAGACCGAGCGGAGCAGGGCCGACCGCTGCTCGTCGACCGCCTCGAGCGCTCGCTTCTCCGCCGCCAGCCGTGCCCCCTCCGCCTGCATCGCCGCGTTGGCCCGCCACAGCGACTCGACCTCCGCGGTGCGTTCGATCGCCGCGCGCCGCCGCTCTGCCTCGCGGCAACGAGCGTCGCAACGATCAGGGCCACGACCGCGAGCACGACGAACGCGATCGCGTCGTCGACGGAGTCGACCTTGAACGTGCCGTACGGTTCGAGGAAGACGAGGTTGAACGCCGCCGCGGCGATCACGGCGACCGCCAGGCCCGCCAGCCGTCCGCCCACCACCGCGGCGAGTACGCAGGGCAACACGAGCGCGAGCGCCGGGGTCGCAGTCGTCACCTCGTCGCGAACGGGGAGCAGCGTCAGCGTCGTCGACGCGCGACAGCGGCGACACCGACGGCGCCCCCGCGGAGTCGGCGCATCGACGCAGGGGGGCCACGGAACACCAGCAGCCATTCTGCCGCCTGAACGGCGGTGGAGTGAAGACGCCGTCAAGTTTCCGGTCGCGGACGTCAAGCCGCCGTCAAGACGCGCCTGTCGACCCGCCGACCGGGCTACGACCTCCACCAATGAGGGACGACGTGGCACTGGCCGCCGGGTTCGCGCTCGCCGGTTTCGGGACGCTGGGCACGGCGGTCCTGCTGACCCCGCTGCGCGACCACCCCCTCGGATCCGGGTTCGCGGTCGCGGCCTCGATCGTGGTCATCGCCACCTCGGCAGCGCTCGCCGGGCCTGCGGCCGGCGCGATCGCAACGATCGCCGCGGTGCTGTCGTTCGACTTCTTCCTCGTCCCGCCCTCTCTCGATCTGAAGGTCGGTCGAGCCGAGGATCGTTGGCCTGTCGCCGCACTCCTGATCGTGGGCGTCGGCATCGTCGTCGGCATGCGGCGCCGGGCGGTATCGGAGACGAGCGCACCGTCGCCGAACGGCCAGGGCCCGTCGCGCCACGTGGACCGGGTGACGCGACTGATCGAGCAGCGCGCCGATCCGCGCGATCTCGTGCTCGCTGTCGGTGCCGAGCTGACCGCGCTCCTCGCCGCGCGCCGTTGCCGGTTCGAGCCGGGCGAGTCGCACCGTCGCGCGGCCGCGACTGGAGCGCTCCGGCCTGGTGGACGGCGCGGGCGCCGAGTCGGTCTCCCGCCGGTCGAGGTCGAGCTCCCCGTGCACGCCGGGACGCATCGCCTCGGATGCTTCGTCATCGAGCCGACCCCGGAGGCGATCGTTCCGATCGCCCACCGCATCACGGCGGTGATCCTCGCCGGACATCTCGGCCGCGGCGCTCGCTGCCGCGCAAGTCTTCTGCTCCGCCCTTGGCATGACGAGGTCACCCTGATGGTGTCGGTGCTCAAGCGGGTGCTGATCGGCAAGCCGATCGCCACCGCCGAAGAGGGCCATCAACGGCTGAGGAAGCGGGTCGCGCTGCCGGTCTTCGCGTCCGACGCGATCTCGTCGACGGCCTACGCCACGGACGAGATCCTGATCGTGCTGCTCGTCCAGGCGAGCGTCGGCGCGATCGCCTTCGACTTCCTCGTCCCCATCGCCATCGTCGTCGCCGTGCTCCTCGTCATCGTCGTCCTGTCGTACCGCCAGACGATCTACGCCTACCCGTCCGGTGGCGGCGCGTACATCGTGTCCAAGGACAATCTCGGCGCACTCCCGTCCCTGATCGCCGGGGCATCGCTGCTGACCGACTACATCCTCACCGTCGCCGTGTCGGTCGCCGGCGGCGTGCTGGCGATGCAGTCGGCGTTCGGGTTCGAGAGCAGGTGGCGGGTCCCGTTGTGCCTCGTGTTGATCGCCGTGCTCACCGTGGCGAACCTGCGCGGCGTCCGGGAGTCCGGAGCGCTCTTCGCCCCGCCGACGTACGTCTACGTCGTCATGCTCATCGTGCTCATCGGCGTGGGTCTGTTCCGCGTGTACGCCCGGGATCTCGGCGCGATCCCGCTCGACGAACTGTCGGAGGAGGCGCGGCACCTGGCCGAGCAGGCGCAGCCGGTCTCGGTGTTCATGCTGCTCCGCGCCTTCTCGTCCGGTGCCGTGGCGTTGTCGGGCGTCGAGGCGGTGTCGAACGGCGTCCCGGCATTCCGCAAGCCGGAGAGCAAGAACGCCGCGATGACGATCGCGATCATGGGCGCGATCCTGGGCACCTGTTTCCTCGGCGTCTCGACGCTCGCCTCGAAGCTGCAGCCGTTCCGCAGCGAGGAGGACCCGACGGGCATCGCGCTGATGGCGGAGTACGTGTTCGGCGGCAAGAACGTGTTGTTCTGGTTGATCCAGATCGCGACCTTCGCGATCCTCGTACTCGCGGCCAACACGGCGTACGCCGACTTCCCGCGGCTGTCGTCGATCATCTCCCGCGACGGGTACCTGCCGCGGCAGATGGGCAACCGGGGCGACCGGCTCGTGTTCTCGAATGGGATCCTGTTCCTCGCCGCCATCGCGTCGATCCTGATCATCGTGTTCAAAGGCAACATCACGGCCCTGATCCCGCTGTACGCCTTCGGCGTGTTCACGGGGTTCACGCTGAGCCAGACCGGGATGGTGGTGCACCACTTCCGCGAACGGGAGCCGCACTGGCAGCTCTCGTCCGTCATCAACGGCGTCGGCGCGCTGTGCACGGGAGTGATCGCCCTCGTCGTCGTCGTGTCGAAGTTCTCCGAGGGGGCGTGGATCCCTGCGGTGCTGATCCCGATCCTCGTTGTGGCGTTCCGGTCGATCCACCGCCACTACCTGAAGGTCAGGGAATCGGTCACCGTCGACGAGAGCTACAAGCCGCAGCGTCACACGCACACCGTCGTCGTGCTCGTCGGCACGGTGAACCGCGGCGTCCTCGACGCGATCCAGTACGCCAGGGAGCTCGCCCCCGACCGTCTCATCGCGGTCTCCGTCGTCACCGGCCCGGAGGAACAGGAGCAACTCGCCGAGGCGTGGGAGCGGTTCGAGGTCCCGATCCCGGTGCACACGATCCTGTCGCCGTACCGCGAGCTCACCGGACCGGTGCTCGCCTACCTCGACGAGCTCGACGCCGACACCGTCGACGACGTCATCACCGTGATCATCCCCGAGTTCGTGACCCAGTGGAAGACGCAGTGGCTGCACAACCAGTCGGCCTTCGCGCTCAAGGCGCGACTTCTCTACCGCCCGAACACCGTCGTCACCTCCGTGCCGGTACTCGTCGAAGGCGAGCACCCCGAGTAGCCCCGACGTCTCAGGAGCAGTGAAACGTCGCAGCGGTCAACCGCCGTCTGGTTTCCAGTTCTCGGCTCGCCGCCCGAAATGTCCGGGCGAGGGACGGTTCGGGCAGAATGACCGGCGATGCAGTTCTGGAAGCCGCACTCGCTGGCCAACCCGGCCGCCGACCAGCTCGACCTGCGCATGAAGGATCGGGTCAGGGCGATCGTCGACCTGCCCGGCGTCGCTGCCGGCGCCGAGGGCAAGGTGATCCTGGCCAACGGCTTCAACTGGCAGCGCTACCGGGTGCTGTTCTCGAACGGCGTCGAGCTCGGCGATCTCGACCAGCGCTCGATCGAGCCGATCGGCAAGGCCGCCAAGCGCCTCGCCAAGCAGGCCGCCCGCGCCTGACGGGCAGCCGTGCGGCCGCCAACCGGAGGGTGATGACCTGACCGAAGCGACATGTATTCACCCATCGGTCGCCCGCCACCACCAACTCGACGGGCGATGCGCCAATCGGCGCCGTACACTCAGGCGCTCCGGGGAGTAGCGCAGCCTGGTAGCGCTCCTGCTTTGGGAGCAGGAGGTCGGGGGTTCAAATCCCCCCTCCCCGACCGGATCTAGCTGGTGTGATGAGTTCCGATCACCCGGCCTGATCCATCATGTATCAGCGATGTATCAGCAGTCGGCGGCCCGGGCCCGGATGCGAACCCTCCGTCGATGTCGAGATCTCGCCGCTGACGGCCGGGAGCGGCCGCATCGCGACCGATCGGTACCCTGGACCTATCGCGCTCGCACACGAGGCGGCCGACTTCGGCCCGCCTCTCCGCATCGCGGTGCTCGCCCCGCTCGCGTGGCGGACTCCGCCTCGGCACTATGGACCGTGGGAGCAATTCGCGTCTCTGCTCACCGAGGGGCTGGTGGCACGGGGCCACAACGTCACGCTGTTCGCTACCGCCGACTCGGTGACATCGGCGAACTCGTCGCCACCAGCCCGCGCAGGATGGTCGGAGGACGACTCGATCGATCCCAAGGTCGCGGAGTGCTTGCACATCGCCTCCCTGTTCGAACGAGCCGACGAGTTCGACATCATCCACAGCGGATTCGACTTCCTTCCGTTGACGTACTCCGGTCTCGTCGACACACCCGTGGTGACGACGATCCACGGGTTCTCCTCCCCGCGCATCGTCGCCGTCTACGAGCGCTACGACGCGACGACGGCGTACGTTGCGATCAGCGACGCCGATCGTCACCCCCGGTTGCACTACGCGGCGACGGTTTACCACGGCATCGATACCCACGCGTTCTCGGTTGCCGCCGAACCTGGGGAGCACCTCCTCTACTTCGGGCGAATCCATCCCGACAAGGGGACGGCCGACGCGATCGAGGTCGCCCGTCGAGCCGGACGACGGCTCGACATCGCGGGAATCATCCAGGACGAGCCATACTTCCGCAACGAGGTCGAGCCGCACCTCGACGGCGAGCACGTCCGCTTCCTCGGCCCGGTCGATGCATCGAGCCGGGCCCGCGTCCTCGGCGGAGCACACGCCCTGCTTCATCTCATCGACTTCGACGAGCCGTTCGGATACAGCGTGGTCGAGGCGATGGCGTGCGGTACACCGGTGATCGCGTACGCACGCGGGTCGATGCCCGAGATCGTCGAGGACCGCAGGACGGGATTCCTCGTCACGGACGTCGCGCAGGCCGTTGACGCGGTGAGCGCGGCGGCGGCGCTCGACCGGGCGATGATCCGCGCCGCCGCCATCACACGCTTCGACGTCGCGGCCATGGTGGACCAGTACGTCGCCGTTTACCGGGCCATCACCGGCGATCGGCGGACCGGCGCCGTAGACTGACATTTCAGGACGACGTGTTTGGGAGCTGGGCGATCCGTGCGATTGCCGCCCCGTACGCAGGCTCGGCGCCGCTGCGAGCGCGAGGAGCGTGACAAATGTTCGAGTTCCAATGGAACGCCCTGAGGGTCAGCGACCGAGTGGTCGTCCACAATGATCGCGACGACGCGTTCGCGCTCACCGAGGGAGTCGTGCACATCGTCGAGACGCGCCAGCACGCGGCCAACATGGTGGCGATCCAGCCCGATGACGGTGACGCACCGGTGCAGCATCCGCGTCGTCATGCGGTGCACCTGCTACCTCTCAACGACCGTCCGCCCTGCTGGCGCTGCGCCGTAGTCGCCGCCCAGGCAGAGTCCCGTGGTCAGGCCGGGTGGATCGTCGCAGCGTAGAGACGTCCATCCGGCGCGACCGCGGTGATGAGCCCTTCGCGTCGGGCCGTCGTGACAGAGTCGGCGACCGTGACGACCACACCGGTGCAGGTGACCGTCCACGCCGACACCGCCGCTGTCACGACGAACACGGAGACGGGCACGGTGAGCAGCAGGGCGAGGCTCGATGCCGCGGCCGCCGCGTTGACGCCAGCCCAAAGGAACGTCAGGCGCTTGAACAGGCTCCGAATGCCCGGCCGAGCGCCGACGTCCGGCGTGAGCGGGCAGAAGTCGCCGGCGAAGCGGGCGATGAGCGGCCGACCGGCGACGACGGACGCGGCGAACACCAATCCCGTGAGCGTGGTCCGCATGATCGGACCGACGAAGTAGATGAAATCGTTGCTGCTGAGCAGGTAGACGATCGTGCGGACCGTGATCCCGATCGTGGCGAGGATCAGCAGGCCCGGCACCGGACGGTTCCGAACCACTCGCCGAACGACCGCGCCGTACGACCACATCAGCGCTCCGCCCAGCGCGAGGCGCAGGTCTCCCATGACCAACAGGACGTAGAACAGCGTGGTCGGAATGATCGTCGCCTCGACCAGGTACGGGACGAGCCGTCGGGCGATCGCGCCGACGACCAGCCGACGCGAGGGACGGAGTCGCCAGCCATCGGGTACGACGGGGTCGCGCGTGGGGCCGGGGTGGTGGGAGATGGTGGTGGCAGCCGTGGTATCGACGACGAATTCCTGTCGCTTGACTCATTCGAGGCGTCGAGCCTGGCGGCTACCGACAGAGCGAAGGCGCTCCCGACGTTTCGAGCGGGGCGACTCGTCCGAGTACGTGTGAGCGCAGCCTACACCTCAGGGTCGTCGACGCTGCCCGATAGGGTGAGCTGCACATTCTCTTGGAAGAGTCGCCTCGCTTGGGCTGGACGGTCTGTCTCGACTCGTCGCCCGTCGCAGGCTCGACGTCTCGACTGAGCTGACGTCTGGAGCTCTACATGGTCGGTCGTCCACACGTGGGCCGCATTGGCGGAGCCGACGCGCCGTCGATCGGGATCCTGTCCACGTTCCCGCCTACCGAGTGCGGAATCGCGACATTCTCGGCCGCGCTCGCCGCCGGGCTCGTGGCCCAGGGCGCGACGGTTGACGTCGTGCGGTGCGGCGACAGCGAGGACTTCGAGGACCCGCTCGTCGTCGCGTCGACTGGTGCGGGAGGACCTCGTGGCGTGCGTGCTGCCGTTGACGCGCTGAACGACGTCGACGTGGCGATCGTGCAGCACGAGTACGGGATCTACGGCGGTCTCGACGGCGACGACGTGGTCGGGGTAGTCCGTGCCCTGTCCGTGCCGTCGATCGTCGTCGCCCACACGGTCGTCCGGCATCCAACTCCCCACCAGCGCTTCGTGCTCGAGGCGATCTGCCAAGCTGCTGACGCCGTCGTGGTGATGACGGCTCATGCCCAGCGCCGGCTCATCGACGGGTTCGACGTCGATGCGGAGAAGACCTCCGTGATCCCCCACGGCGCGACGACGCCTCCGACGACGCACCCATTGCGGAGCGTCGTCCGGGCGATCGCCTGCGCCTGCTGACGTGGGGCCTGCTGGGACCCGGCAAGGGCATCGAGTGGGCGATCGACGCAATGGCGTTGCTCGACGATGTGCGGCCCCGTCCGGGCTACCTCATCGCCGGCACGACCCATCCGAAGGTGCTGGCCAACGAGGGCGAGGCGTATCGGGAGATGCTGGTGACGCGCGAGCTGGCGGAACGGCACGTGCCGGTCGGTGGAGTTCGACGACTCCTATCGCGGGCTGCCGGCGCTCACGCGGATGATTCGGGCGGCGGATCTCGTCGTACTGCCCTATGACTCTGACGACCAGGTCACATCCGGCGTCCTCGTTGACGCGGTCGCCTGCGGCCGTCCGGTGGTCGCCACCGCCTTTCCCCACGCAACGGAACTGCTCAGCGGCGGTGCCGGGGTCGTCGTCCCACAACGCGACGCACCGGCGATCGCGGACGTCGTACGGAGCATCGTCGACCATCCTGAGCTTCTCGATGGCATGGCCGCCGAGTGCCGGCGACTGGCACCGGACATGTCCTGGCTGGCCGTTGCCGGCCGGTACTCCGAGCTGGCGAGCTCCCTTGTGGTCGGAGAGCCGGCCAGCGCGTGAGCAGGTCCGCAGCGACCTTCGCGCACATCGTGGCAATGAGCGACGGAATCGGCACGTACGAACACGCCGACCACTCGATCCCACGAGTGGACGAGGGGTACTGCACTGACGACATGGCGAGGGTGCTCGTCGCCGCGTGTCGCGAGCCGGGCACAGACGACACCGCCGCCGAGCTGGCCCGGATGGCGTATCTGTTCCTCATCGGGGCCCAAAGCACCGAGGGGACGATTCGCAACCGGCGCGCCGCGGGCGGTGGCTGGAGCAGCCCCTTCGGAGTCGAGGACTGTTGGGGACGCGCCATGTGGGCCTTCGGCACGGCGATGCGAAGCGCGCCGCAGGAGTGGTTGCGAGAGAGCGCCGAGGTGTCGTTCGAACGTGGCGTCCACCTTCGCTCCGATGGCCGCGCGCGATGGCGTTCGCGGCGCTCGGAGCGGCCGAAGTCCTCGCGGTTCGACGGCAGCACGCCGGCGCCCGGCGGCTGCTGTCCGACGCCGTGGAGGCGATCGGTCGGCCCGGCCCCGATCCTGACTGGGCGTGGCCGGAACGGCGGCTCTCCTACGCCAATGCCGTGCTGGCCGAGGCCATGATCGCCGCGGGAGCGCTCCTCAGCCGCTCGGACGTGCTCGACGATGGCCTCGCGGCCCTGCGTTGGCTGTTGAGCCGCGAAACGGTTGCGGGCCACCTCTCCCCCACCGGCACCGACGGCGCCGGTCCGGGCGATCGACCGCCGATGTTCGATCAACAGCCGATCGAAGCCGCAACGATGGCTGATGCGTGCGCTCGCGCCTTTCAGGTCACTGGCGATCCCTCCTGGAACGATGGCCTCCGGCTCGCCGTCGGCTGGTTCCTCGGCGCCAACGACACCGGCAGACCACTCCGCGAGGCCGAGCGTGGGGCATGCTTCGACGGCCTCGAAGCCGATGGGGTCAACGAGAACCTCGGCGCCGAGTCGACGCTGGCGCTAATCACGACGCTGCAGCACGCCCGAACGATCGCCTCCACCAGATGACGCCACGAGCGGGCTCCGGGCACGCCGTCGACGGCGTCCGGCTGTGCCATGACCCCACACGGGTCCTCGGTCAGCTCTTCGTCCCCGGGCACGCGCTCGCCGGAGCGAGCGAGGCAAAGGCGTCGCGTGTCGTCGCCCACATGCTCAGCCTCAGCGAGCGAAACGTCGACGTCGAGCACGCGCTCGAAACGCTGCGCGATGGCCGACGATCGGCGCGGCGAGTCATTCTCCGCGCGTGGGAGCCGTCTCGTCAGGTTTCTCCTTCTCCGAGGGCTTCGCCGTGATGCTGTGGAGCTTGTCCCGGAGGTTCTCGACCGGGCGGATGAAGAAGGCCTTGCGGCGGAGTTCGGCGATCCTCCTTCGGAGGTAGTCCGAGTCCCCTCTTTCGACGAGGTCGTGGATCTCGAGCGGCTCCGGGGGCGCCATCTCGATGTTTTCGGTGGCGAGGATCGGCATGAGCGTCGCCGTGAACGCGTCGAGCTCCTCGAGGCTGTCCCAGACGTCGAACATCATGAGGTGATCGCCGTGCCCGAAGCAGGCGTGAAATCGGCGTTCCGGCGGCGCCCCGGCTCCGGCGGCATCCAACTGCTCGGCGACCCGGCGGTACTGCTCGGCGGTCATCGAAGCCGGGGTGGACAGCAGCGCGACAGCCATCATCGACCTCGACCTTGTTCGGGGCCGGGGCCCACGCCGAGTCGGTGGTGGCCTGTGGCGGTGCACCGCCAGGAGTCGTCGTCAATCACGGCCGCGAGCTGGACGGCGAACCTGCCGGGTCGAACGACGGGCGCGGTCGGGGTGCCGGTGGTGAGGCGAATGCCGACGTCGGGGCCGCGCGGGCGGACGTCGATGAGTGTGACGACCCCGGCGCGTGGGCCGAGGTCGGGTTCGCTGTCATCGTGGACGAACACGGGGTCGCCTCGTCGGAGGGCATCCCACTGGAACTTCAGCATCACGCCGCCCGCTGCTTGGCGGGGAGCAGGATGCGGTCGCACGGCTCGCAGAGCCACCATTCCGGTGTCGGGGTCGGCGCCCTCGTCGAGTCGCCAGGGAACATCTTCAGACATCGCCAGCACCGCCGCTCGGCCACGTCGGTGTAGAGCAACATTGCGTCCGATGTCTGGGGCGGACGGTCGGCCAGCTGGCGGGGCTTGGCGTGCTGTCCTCGTTGGTGGTGGGTCTCGTGCGGTGAGCTGTCAGCCATTGCGGGTTGTCCTTTGTCGGTCCCGATGGTGGGCGAGGGGGCCGTCGTTGCGGCTTGCTGGGGTCGGGTCGTGGGATGGTGACCCGGCGGTCCCGGATTGGTCGGCGCGGAACGCGCCAAACTGCGCCGGCTCCGCCGAACGCAGTAGGCCGAAGCAGGGCTGCGACTCGACGCCCCGAAGCAATGAGCGACACAGTGGCGTCGGTGGGCGCATAGCTCCCGTCGCGGAGCCCCTCCGGGCGTGGACGGCTGCGCTCGACGAGCGGTGCCGACGGCGACGTTGCCACCACCCCACGTCGACCAATAGGACCCGGTCTGGTCAATCCGGCATAGCCGTGTCGCCCTCGTCGTTGCGGGCAGCGTGCTCGCGCTCTTGGCTGGGCCTACTGGTCGGCGGCAGCCGGTTCCTACTCGGCGACGGAGCCCGCTGTAACGGCCTGAACTACATCTCCTGCGTTGGTGATGGCGACCTTGCGGGGCTTGGCCTCTTCGGCGACGGGGATGGTGAGTGTGAGCACGCCATTTTCGTAGGTCGCACCGATGTGATCACGATCCAGGCCCTCTCCGAGGAACAGTTGGCGGCTGAACTCGCCCTGGGACCGTTCCGCGAGCTGGATCTGATCACCCTCAGCGCGTACCCAGCCGCGCGTCGCCCGCACGGTGAGGAGATCTTTCTCCACCGTCAGCTCGATGAAACGGGCATCCACCCCGGGCAGGTCAAAGTTGACCGTGAACTCGTTGCCGCGACGGTATGCGTCGGCAGGGATTTGGCGCGCTCGGCGTCCGCTCATCATCTCCTCGGTCATCCGGTCGAGCTCCCGGAATGGCTCAGATCGCATCAACATGTCAGATCCTTTCGGCGCCCTCGAGCAGCTGACGGTCGGCGACCGGCGAGTTTCGGGCTTGACACTCATCGTATGCCGGTCGCATAACACTAGCAACACAGTTCTAGAAATATGTGGCTAGGCTGTACGCCTATGTCGGAGTGGAGCTTCCTCACCAACCATGCTCGAGTTCTCGTGTGCATCGCCCACGACCCGGGGGTACGCCTGCGCGACATCGCCATGACAGTCGGTATCACCGAGCGCAGCGCCTACAGCATCGTCACCGACCTGACGGAGGGCGGCTACGTGGTCAAGGACAGAGACGGCCGTCGCAACCGCTACCAGATTCAGGCTCACCTACCGCTACGAGAAGCCATCACCCAGCAACGCACGATCGGTGAGGTGCTCAAAGTCCTCGTCGAATCAGACACGTAAACGTGCCAGACCCCGAGTGGGTCGGCCACGCCGCCCGGGAACGCACCGATTGCACGCCTCGGTGTTCGGCAACGGCATGGTGCCCTGGTAGATCAACATCGCGAACTGCATCTGACTCTCCTCCTCATGGCTGATGGGTTCACCAGCTATGTCGATCCAGAGCCGCCGAATGTGACCGACCGCGCCGCGCAGACGTCGACTGGCCTGCTGGTCGTCGACGCCGTCGTCGGTCCGCCGAACGAGGATCCGGCCGTGAAGTTCCTCGACCTGATGATGCTCTTCTCCGCCGGCGGTTCGAGAACGCAGCGAAGTCGAGGGGGCATCGAGCCGTCCGCGATCGGCCGCGCTCCCCGTTGCATTCGGTACGCGATCCTTTCTCCTGTGCTACACCTACGGCATCTCCGAGGTGATCAAGGTGAGCAGCGACGAAGTGGCAGACCCAACCGACCTTCAAGCCGTGGCGACAGCGGTGCATTACATCGCCGCCGCAGCCCGCTGACCGATCGGCGCAGCGAGGTTTTGGCGTGGCGGATGCCAGTGTTCCGGCCGCTTCGAGCGGATCTGGTGACGACCGCGAACTCGGTGATCTGGTCGATGGGATCGCCGCCGACGTGGGCTTGTCTGGTGTGATCCGGGTGGACCTCGAGGGCCGCCTCGCGGTGCAGCGGGCGTATGGTCTGGCGCACCGCGGACTCGGCGTTCCATCGACGGTCGACACGCAGTTCGCGATCGCCAGCGGCTCGAAGGGTCTCACGGCGCTGGCGGTGATGAGCCTCGTGGAGCGCGCCGAGCTCGACTTGAGCACGACGGCGCGATCGTTGCTCGGCTCCGACCTGTCGCTCATCGACGACCGGGTCACCGTCGAGCATCTCCTCGCCCACCGCTCCGGCATCGGTGACTACCTCGACGAGGACGAGGAGACCGACTACAACGACTACGTCCTCACCGTGCCGGTCCACGAGCTGGCGACGACTGAGCAGTTCCTCGCCGTGTTGGACGGTCACCCGATGAAGTACGAGCCCGGAGAGCGGTTCAACTACTGCAACGGCGGCTACATGGTGCTGGCGCTGCTCGCCGAGCGGGCATCAGGTGTCCCGTTCCATGATCTGGTCGATCAGCGCGTGTGCCGGCCGGCCGGCATGACAGACACCGCGTTCCTGCGCTCCGACGAGCTGCCCGGCCGCGCCGCGGTTGGCTACCTCGACGACGAGGGGATGCGCACCAACGTCTTCCACCTGCCGGTGCGGGGCAACGGGGACGGCGGGATCTACACCACCGCGGCCGACGTTCACACCCTGTGGGACGCCTTGTTCGCCGGACGGATCGTTTCGCTCGACACGGTTGCGGAGATGGTGCGCCCACGCAGCGAGGTGCCGGAGATGTCGATGGGCTACGGGCTCGGCTTCTGGCTCGACGACTCGACCGGCGCGGTGTCGCTGCTCGGCAGCGACGCCGGCGTCGGGTTCGTCTCCGCCCACCACCGCGGTCACCGGTTCACCTCCACCGTGTTGTGCAACCAGACCCGGGGGGCATGGCCGGTCAGTCGACGCCTCAACCAACTGCTCGCACCATCGTCCTGACGTTCGTCGCGGCCGGACCTCAGTCGCCGCCAGGCGAGGTCGACGACGGCACCGCCGTGTCAGCACCGCATCTGAGCAGTGACAGACCGGCGAGCGAGCCGACTAGGTTGGCGCGCGACGAACGCGGCGCATTCGTCGGTTCCAGGGGAGGCTCTCTGATGGCTCGTACCTCGCTCACGTTCGTGACGTTCCTTGGGGCGGCTGTTCTCGTGCCCGCCGCCGGTGCGGCCGCCACGACCGTGCCGGAGGCAGCCGGCGACAACCCGTTCGGCTATCTCGGACTACCTGAGCTCGCGATCACGATCACCGAGGACGCCTTCGAAGGTGTCCCAGCCGAGCTTGCTGCCGGGCGCTATGTCCTCGCCGTGACAAACACGTTGGACGAGGAGGTCGCCACGGAGACGTCTGGCTTCGCGTTCCTTCGGGCACCGGAGGGCACCACGGCGACCGAAGTCGTGGAGCTGATCGCCGCTGCCGCGCTCGAAGAGGAGGCCGAGTATCCCGACTGGTATTACGAGACCGTGATTGCCGGCGGTCCCTATGTGTTCCCCGGTGCGACCGGATACGCCCTCGTCGATCTGACTGCCGGCGAGTGGATCCTTTGGGGCGAAGACCCGACGGCCGCGCAGCCCCCTGTCCCGGTGATCGTGACCGGCGAGCCGCCGGCCGACCAACCCGCGCCGACCGCCGACGCGACCATCGAGATGTCCGAGTTCGCGTTCACGTTCGATCCTCCGCTCGCCGCTGGGCCGCAGGTGATCGAGGTGACGAACGCCGGTGAGCAGCCGCACTTCATCTACATGGCCAAGGTCCCCGAGGGCACGACGGTCGACGAGGTCTTCGCGACGTTTTTCGGGGAGCCCGGATCGTCTGTCCCGCCCTCTGCTTCGTCGGCACCCGGCGGGCTCTCGTTCGAGGACGTCACCGAGGCCTTGAGCACCGGCGACCAGTCGGCGGGGACCACGGTGTGGCTCGCCGTCGACTTCGCCCCCGGCACCTACCTCGCCGCCTGCTTCATCACCGACCCGGAGACGGGAATGCCGCACGCCATGATCGGAATGATCCAAGTCCTCGTCATCGAGTAGCCGTCGGGCATCAGTCCGATCAGTATGGAATGCCGGCTCCCCGGCTCACACCGCCGCGGCGTCGCGCAGTTCGGAAGAGAAGAACTCGAGCGCAGTCTTCGTCTTGGTCTGCTGTTCGCCCTCGAGGGAGATCCCCTTCGACGCGAGGAACTCACGTATTTGCATGGCCACGTCGAGACCCTCGCCGGGCAGGCACTTCGTGGACAGTTCCACGATGCGGGAACCGTCGGGATAGAGCCACATCTCGGCGACGATCCGGCGGTCGAAGGTGCGCGGCGCGAGCTTGAGCTTGAGCACGAAGATCGGTCCGAGCACGGCGAGGTCGTCGAGATTCCACCCCGGGCGGCGCGTGCTCGGCAAAGAACGCCCGCTGCGGCTTGGAGAACAGCTTGCGCTTCGGCTTGCCGCTCGACAGCGTCTCGCGTACGGCACTCGGCGGTACGCCCTTGAGTGATGCCGAGCACACGTAACCGCCGGGGAGGGCGTCGACCTCGACCACGAATTCCGGCATGCGGCGCAACTCGGCCGGCAGCTCGGCGGGGACGACCGGTCGCAGCTTGACAACGGAGTCGTCGCTGCGGCCCTGGACCCGCCGGGCCCGCGCCACGACACCCGCCCGATTGAGGTCGAGATCGGGCGTGTCGAAGAAGAACACCTGACGAATCTGGGCCTCGAGCGGATCGACGCCGAGCGCGGCCGCCGCCGACCGATAGGAATTCTCCGGAATCGTCAGTTTGAGCTCGATGCTGTCAGCGCCCTTGACCAGCTCGCGGAGCTTCAGCAGCTCGTCGCTGATCAGACGATTCGCCGCCACGGCCACACCTCCTGCCAGTCCATCGCCCGCCGTGATCCAGGTGGGATTCCATTGGTTGTTTTCATGGGTCCCAGCATCCGCCCACCGCGGGTGACGCGGCATCACCACATCACGGGTGATACACGTCGATCGTTCTGCTCGGGTTCCCGTGATCGCTTCATGTCGAGCGAAGTGTCTTGCGGATCGCCTCAGTGCCGCATCGACAGGTGGGTGAGGATGCCCGTCATGCGCGGGTCGGCGATCAGGAGGGCTTCCGACCACGAGTACCAGGACACCTCCTGGCCCTCGTGCGGAGGCGGCGAAGGATCGGCATCGTCTCCGTTGACGAGGTAGCTCAGGTCGAGGTGGGTGTGGCCACGCACACCCGGGTGCACGTCGACGAGCGCGAGCTGCGGCGTGCCTCCGGCAAGCACGAGATCCAGCCCGGTCTCCTCCTGGGCTTCGCGGACGGCCGCCTCCCACGGTGCCTCTCCGGCGTCGATGTGACCGCCAGGGGGGATCCAGTTTCCGAGCACCGCGTGACGGTGCAGGACCACTCCCCGGCGACCGACGATCAGCGCTGACGCGGTCACGTGCACCGGATCGGCGTGCTCGTCGAACGGGTTGTCGCCCAGGTTGTCCAACGCGGCAAGGAACTGCTCGATGCATCCGCGCTCGCGGTCGTCCACGGGGAGACGGCTACGAACGGCGGCGATCACCTCATCTCGCATGGACACCACATCCGCAGCGTACAAAGGCGCGTCGGGACGCTCATGCTCCCCGGACCGCCGTGGCGCGCTGCCGGCGGCGACCTCATCAACCCCCTGACCGCCGACGCTGGTGGGGTGTCCGACCTCGGCGAGCCAGCCCTTCAACACCTTGTGCATCGCCGGCGACGTGAAGATCGGCTCGACCGGTGCCGTCAGCTCGGCTGGGTAGAGCAAGAAGGGGTGGGTCTGCGGGCCACCGAGCCCGCCGTGCGAGCTCACCTGGTCCTCGAACGCGGCCACCGCCTCGAGATCTGGGTCGTAGCGGCTGTTCACCATCAGATCGGCGGTCGTGGTGAAGCCGTCGACCTCGGCCACCTGCTCGCGGGCTCGCCCGCCGTAGGGCTCCAGCGGATCCTCGCCGGACACCTCACCCGTCGTCAGGTCGAGACTGCCGTGATTCCCCAGCACGATCGACGAACCGCTGGACTGCCGGACGAGCACGAATCCGATCTCCGGATGTGCGGCCAGTCCGGGGATCAGCCGCGGGTACCGTGCGTCGATCTCCTCTCGCGAGAGGCGACGCGGCTCGCCCGGGAGCGAGATCAGACCGAGACTTCCCGATCCCAACACGACCGGGATGTCGGTTGCCACGGCATCGGTCGACCCGTCGTCGTGGCGGGCATGACGGAGCCATGCCGGTCGATTCGGTGTGCCCCGCTTCCGCATCGTCGTCGCCCGACGCCGCCGCTCCGCAGAGCTCGGCGACCAACGTCGCCAGCGTCTGTCCGGTGCGCTGTTGGAAGGTCGCCCCTTGCGTCTGGCCGTGGTCGGACAGGACGACGATCTTGTACGGGCGGGGGACGAATCTCGTGGTCCGCTCGATCCGCCCGACTTGGCGGTCGAGGTCACGCAGCACGGCCAGGGCGTCGACGCGTTCAGGCCCGGAGTGGTGGGCGACCTCGTCGTAGCCGAGCATGTCGACGTAGATGGCAGCGCGGCCTTCGCACATGTCGTTGACCACACCTTGCACCGACACGTCGCGGGTGACCACCGTCGTGAACGTGCGCAGGAGGGCGTAGACCCAGCCTCGCTCGACGCGGGGCTCGACGCCCCGCCGCCGTTGCTTGCCTGCCGCCAGCCGCTCGCGTCCGATCTCGACGATCGCGGCGAGCAACGTCCTCGTCGTCTGGCCAGGACGTGAGAAGTAGCCGAAGTAGCCGGCTCCGGTACGGCCCTCCTTGCGCTGACCGGCGCCGCTCATCGTCAGCACAGCCCGTTCGGCGTCGCCGGAGAACAGGTTGCCGTAGCTCGATCCGTGATGAGCGAGCAGACCGTTGCCGTCAGAGTGCGCCTTCTCGATCAGCGCGGCACACTTCGGATGGTTCGGACACGATCAGCTCGCCGGTCGTCTTGTCGAGCCAGCGGAACGCCGGCATGTCGACGGTCGATCCGTGCAGGATGCCGCACTGGCTGACGCCGGTCTGCGACGACCACCCGGTCTCCCAGCCGACGAGAACGTGGCTGCCCATCGCGGAGCCAACGGTGCAGGTTGGGCACATCCCCGGAACGAGTCGCTCGCTTGAGCACGGCGTGGGACAGACCGTCGAGCTGGATGAACACGATGCCCGGCACGTCGGTGACGACCGCGTTCTTCAAGCGCCGGCGGGCTTGTCGCGCGGCACGCTGGTCGAGCCACGAGTTGTCGTCGATGGCGAGCAGCGCGCTGAGCAACGTCGTCACGATCACGAGACCGACGACCACCGCCAACGCCGTCCAGAATCCGTCGATCTCGACCCCCGGCAGGAAGTCGAGCAGCAGAAAGACGAACAAGGCGTTGAGGATGATGGCGCCGAGGCCGAGCGTCAGGACCGAGAGCGGGACGACGAGGAACGCCAACGCCGGCCAGACCACCGCGTTGGCGACGCCGACGACGAAGCCGGCCAGCAACGCATCCCAGCACGAGTCGATCGAGAGACCCGGCAGGATCGCTGCCAGCAACCAGAGTGCGACGGCGGTGAAGACCGTGAGGACGAGGCCGCGCCACAGGACGGTTCGCCAGGCCGGTCGTTCAGCGGCGGGACGGATGGCTTGCAACGTCATGGCAACCTACTCGGGCGTCGCGGCATCGCTCCCTCAGCGTTTGCGCATCGCGCTGGGCCGGGCGGAAAGCGACCAGATCCCGACGTTGGCGAGGTGTGTGTCCACTCGGACTGATGGTATGCCCTTCTGCCATCGCACAGCTCCCTTCTGTTCACACCATCTTCGTCGCGTCGGTGGCAATTCCTCCGCACGAGCGATCGTGACTGAAGGCTGGGTCGACGTAGCCGAGCGACCATTGTTCGCGATGATCTTGTGGTGCATGCGTTTGGGGTGATCGTTGCGGGGGTTGCGCTGTTGCCGTTGGCCTCTGCGCCGCCCGAGCCGGAGCTCGACGCGACGTTGACGCTCGTGACGGCGGCGGCGGATCCGGTCGAGTTGGCGTTCCGCGCCGGGGACCCAGCGATGTACGTGGCAGAGCGGCGCGGCGCCGTGTTGCGCGTCGACGACGACACGTCCACGACCGTGCTCGACGTGAGCGATCTGGTCAGCACCGACGGCCGGCGCGGCGTGCTCGGTCTGGTGTTCGCCCCCGACGGAGCACACGCATATCTCAACTACACCAACGCCGACGGCGACCCGGTGCTCACCGAGTACGCCGTCGATCCCGACGGCGCGTTCGACCACAGTTCGGCCAGAGTCGTGATCTCGATCGAGCAGCTGTACCCGAACGACCGCGGTGGTCACCTCGCGTTCGGGCCGGACGGTTTCCTCTACGTCGGCAGCGGCGACGGCGGCGGCGACGCTGATCCCGATTTCGCGGGACAGAGTCTGATCACGATGCACGGCAAGCTGCTGCGCATCGACCCGGACCCCTCCGGCGACCTCGGATACACGGTCCCCGAGGACAACCCGTATGCCGGGCTCGCCGGATTGCTCGACGAGCTCTGGTCGCTGGGCCTGCAGGACCCGCGGGGGTTCACCTTCGACCCGGATACGGGCGACCTGTGGGTCGCCGACGTCGGGCAGGTGGCGACCGAGGAGGTCAGCGTCGATCCAGCCGTGGACGGGCGTGACGCAGGACGCAACGCCAACTTCGGCTGGAGTGCTTACGAGGGCGAGGTGCGGATCAATAACGAGATGACCGCCGAGCAGCACCGCCGTCCACTGTTCACGTACGCCCACGAGGACGGCCGGTGCGCGATCGCTGGTGGCGTGCGAGCCCGTGGCGAGGGCGCGGGGCCACTCGCCGGGTACTACGTGTTCGCCGACCACTGCTCAGGCGAGGTCATCGCCCTGCCGATCGCGGGCGCGGGAGAGGACCTCGCCGCAGGCGACCCGGTGACGCTGTCGACCACGACCGCCCCGAACGCCGTCGTCGCCGGCCCCGACGGCACGCTGTACGTTCTCGCTGCCGACGGCGTCTACCGGCTCGACGACTCCTGAGCCGGAGGGTGAACCCGAGTTACGACCCCGGCAGCGTCACCGAGCCACCGAGCGCCTCGAGGAGGGCGATCGAGTCGAAATGCTCGCGGAACCGGATCAGCTTCCCGTCGCGCACCGTGGCGCGTACGACGTAGGTGTTGCGGTACGGGCGGCCGTTCGTCAGCGTCATGTCGCTGCGGTACTCGGCGACGAGCTCGTTGGGGTCATCGGCGAACGCGTGGATTTCGAAGTCGTGCAGGTTCTCCGCCTCGGCAAACGCCGGCACCGCCTGCATGAACTCCATCACGGCGTCGAATCCGTTCGTCGCCTTCGGGAAGTCGCCAACCACGAAGGGCAGCTCGAGCGTGATGTCCGGGTGGAAGATCTCCCGCATCGCGTCGAAGTCCCACGCGTTGATCGCGTCGAGATGCCGTTGCAGCAACGCGATGTTCCGCCGTGCCAGGTCACTGATCGTCGAGGTGTCGGACATCTCGGTCCCCTTCCATCTGGTGTCCGTGTACGTCGAGGTCAAGGTGTCGCGCGTGGCCGCGCCGCCGGAGCTGGGCCAGGGCGACCGCCACGATCAGCACGGTGCCGTTGAACAACCTACTGACCCAGATCGGCACGCCCAGCAACTGCAGACCCTTGCTCCCGGTCGCCACCAGAAAGATGGCGAGCACTGTGCCGGCGACATTGGCCCGCCCCGGTCGGAACTGGGTCGTGCCGAGCAGCACCGCGGCGAAGGCAGGCAGGAGGTAGGGCGGCCCGGCAGTGAGTGACGCGCTGCCGATCTTGGCGGCGAAGACGATTCCGGCGATCGTCGCCAGGACGGACGATGCGACGAGTGACCCGAACAGGTAGCGGCGCGTTCTGATGCCGCTGAGCCGGGCTGCCTCCGTGTTGCTGCCGACGGCGTAGACGAGGCGGCCGACGGGCGTGTGTTCGAGCACCACCCACGCGATCAAGGCGATGCCCGCCATGTAGAAGATCGGCGCCGGCACCCCGAACGGCTGGGACTGGCCGAAGCGAAGGAAGCTCGGCGACAGGGACCCGACGATCTGCCGCCCGTCGGTCACGCCGTAGATCACCGCCTCGACGATCGATGCCATCGCCAACGTGGCGATGAACGAGTTCACCCTGAGCGAAGTCACGACGATGCCGTTGACCGCGCCGACGGCGGCGCCCAGGCCGAGCGTCGCCAGCACGGCGAGCCAGGCCGGCCAGCCGACCTCGGCTTGCAGCCAGGTCACCATCACGACCGCGAGCCCGAGGACCGCGCCGACCGAGAGGTCGAAGGCCCCGCAAGCGAACGCGACGAGGACGCCGATCGCGGCGATCGCCGTGACCGTCTGATCGGCGGCGAGCCCGCGCAACGTGCGGACCGTCATGAACGTGTCGGGCCGCAGGAGCGAGAACACGAAGACGAGCGCGACCAGCACGACGAGCCCGGAGTAGCGGTCGAGCAGCGACCGACGCGCCGGTCCGGGGCGATCGCGCCGGGGCCGTGCCGCTGGGTCGCGCCGTCGCCGGCGTTCGGCTCGCTGTCCGTGGCCATCGTGACCGTCATCTCGTCCCCTTACGCCGCCACGATCTCGTGGTTCAACCGGTCCAGTGTCAGCGACGGTCCCCCGCAGCTCGGCGCCGACGACGCCGCGCGGCCAGCACGACGACCCGATCCGCAACCTCGACGAGCTCCTCGCCGTCGGTGGAGCACACGAGGACGCCGGCTCCCTCGGCCGCGGCGCGGCGCAGCAAGGCGTAGATCTCCGGCTTCGGTGCCGACGTCGACCCCTTGCGTCGGCTCGTCGAGGATCAGGATCCGCGGCCGGAGGCGCAGCCACCGGGCGAGCAGCACCTTCTGCTGGTTGCCCCCGCTCAGGGCGAGGATCGACGCCTCCCCGTCAGGCGGCCGAACCTGCATGGTGTCGAGCCACGACGCGACCTCCGCCCGCTCTGCCCGCCGGCGGATCAGATCGCCCACGGGACAGGGTGCCGAGGTTGGCCACGGTCAGGTTCTCGCGCACGTTGGAGTCGGGAAACGACGGCGGCGACCCGGCGGTTCGCCGGAACCATCGCGATGCCGAGCGCCTTCGCGACCGCAGGGGTGAGCCGGTCGATCGGCACACCGCTCACCTCGACCGTCCCGGCGCGACGACGTCTCGCCGCCGAACAGCAGGGCGGCGAGCTCCTCCCGGCCGGAGCCCGTGAGCCCGGTCACCCCCAGGACCTCGCCGGCATGGAGGTCGAGGTCGAGGTCGCGAAGCTGGCGACCGCGCGAGCCCACGGACGGACAGCGCCGCCGTGGACGACGATCGGGCCGACGGTCGCTCCGTCGTGCGACGGATCGGCGGCGCGGCCGAGGATCAATTCGATCAGCGTTCGGTGATCGAGTTCCGCTGCCGCGCTCACCGCCACCGTACGGCCGTCGCGGACGACGGTGACGCGGTCGGCGATGGCGAACACCTCGTCGAGGCGGTGCGACACGAACAACGTCGACGTGCCGGCGTCGCGCGAGCCGGCGCACGGCGGCGAAGAGGTTGTCGACCTCGGATTGCGGCATCGCGGCCGTCGGTTCGTCGAGGACGAGCAGCCTGAGCGGGTGGTCGGCGTCGCGAATCATCGCCCGTGCGATGGCGACGCCGACCCGCTGGGAAGGGCTGAGACTGCCGACGGGTACCGTGACGTCGAACGCGTACCCGAGCGAAGCGAGCGCATCGGCCGTCCGGCGGCGTTGCTCGCGCCACCGGATCAGGCCCGCCGACGACGTCGTGAATCCGGCGCCGATCGCCAGGTTCTCCGCCGCCGAGAGGTCGTCGAGCAGGCCGAGGTCCTGGTGGACGAAGTGGATGCCGAGCCGGCTCGGCAGGCTCGGATCGCCGAGACTCACCTCCTCGCCGCGGAACCGAGCCTGCGACGCCGTCGTCGGGCTCGTGGTAGCCCGGACAGCACCTTGATGAACGTCGACTTGCCGCACCCGTTCTGCCCGACGAGCGCCATCACCTCGCCCGCGTTCGACCTCGCAGCTCGAACCGGTCGAGCGCGACGCAGCCGGGGAACGTCTTGCTCAAGCCGCCGATCTCGAGCAGCGGCTCGCCTCACGGTCAAGGCAGCTGCCACAGCTCGCTGAAGATCTCGACGTAGTTCTCCGGTTCGACGAAGTCGGCCGACTCGGGCGCCGTCTCCGGCGTGTAGATCCGCGTGCACCGGCCACGC
This sequence comes from Ilumatobacteraceae bacterium, assembly GCA_963764455.1. Taxonomy (GTDB): domain Bacteria; phylum Actinomycetota; class Acidimicrobiia; order Acidimicrobiales; family Ilumatobacteraceae; genus Desertimonas. The sequence continues at coordinate 207,320 of CAVXSN010000014.1, read as the reverse complement.
CGCCGGGCCGGTGTCGTCCGGGGATGAGGGCGACCGGCGACGGGATCGGGTCGCCGTTGAAGTAGCGCACCGCGCCGTCGACGAGCCGCCAGCCGATGATGATGTTCGACACGCCGGCCCATGCTTCGTCCGGCCCGCCCGACGCGCATCGACTCGACGTTGGCCTGGATCGGTGTGGCCCCGATGAGCCTGACGTCGTCGAAGCCGGCCGCCTGCACGGCGGCGGCTACGCCGAGCGAGAAGTCGCCTGACGTGAACACGATGTAGTTCGTGTCAGGGTTCTCCTGCAGCGTGCTCACGACCTTCTCGGGGATCGTCGTGCCGATCTCGTCGACGGTCGCGGCGAGACGACGTTGGTGCACGTGTCGGGGCACGCCTGGTCGAGCGCCGCCTGGTAGCTGATCTGCGGCGGCACGATGATCGGGATGTCGGGGACGTTGACGAAGATGCTGTGCACGTTTCCGTCGGTCTCGGCGATCGCCCACGCGGCGGGCAGCGTCCCGTTCTGGAAGGCGACGAAGCTCGCCGGCTCGAGCAGCAGCGTCGGAGGCGCCGGGTCCTCGTCGACGCTGCCGGTCGCCTGCTCGGGGTCGGCTCTCGTACACCGCCGAGTTGTCGAAGAACGGGATGCCCGCCTCCGCTGCTGCCTGCCGCTGCTGCAGGGTCACCGAGGGGGTCTGGCCGGAGCTCATGATCGCGTCCGGCGCGAGGTCGAGGGCCTGCTGGAACGCGCTTTGCTGACCCTCGGGCGTGAACTGGTAGGTGAGGCGCGTGAGCTCCCAGCCGAGGAGGTCGGTCGCCTCCTGCGATCCCGTCGCCGAACACGGCGCACGTCGGCACCGGGCACTCCAGGAAGACGACGTGCTTGCCGGCGTCCGGCGTCCGGCTGGCCGGCTCGGTCACCCCGACGCTCGTCACCGGTTGCGAGAACCGCTCGACGAGCTCGCTGGGCGGATTCGACGTCGGTGATCGGCGACGAGCTCGCCGCCGGCGGAGCGGTCGACGGTGCGTCGCCGCCCGACGCACCGACCGTGACGTCTCCGAGCGCGGCGCACGCCAAAGCGCACGCCACCGACGATCGCCGTCTGTTGCTTGTTCACGGTTGTCCCTCCTTCGTCGGGTGTCCGTCTTCACCCGCTGAGCCGCGGGCCTCCACCTCGGACTGGTGTCGAGCGGTCATCTCCGCCAGCGCTTCCTGCTGGGCGTTGAACAGTGGGTCGTGCTTGGCCAGGGCGCGGTCGACGGCTCGCAACATGCTGCGGTTCGAGCCCTGGAACTCGGGCATCACGTGGCGCGCCACCAGTTCGAGCGAACGGCGTGTGGCCACGGGATCGGCCCAGTGGTGCCCGAGCAGCATGTAGCAGCCGAACCCGCCGGACTGCTCCTCGAGGCGCTGGATCTGCTCGCACGCCTCGTCGACCGTGCCGATCACGCCGGTGCCGCTGTCGACGATGAACGAGATCATCTCGTCCACGGTCTCGCCGAAGACCTGGAACTGCGGGAACGGCCGAAACCTTGCCCATGAAGTGGAACCACTCCTCGATGCCGTAGCGCACCTCCTCGATCGCCTGCGCCTTCGTCGGCGCCAGGTGCATCGGGCCGATCAATCGCCAGCGGCTGCGGTCGACGGACGCCCCGTAGTAGGCGGCTTCCTCCTCGAGGACGTTCCAGTGCATCCCGAGGGCGTCGAAGCCGTCCTTGATCGTGGCGCCGATCGACACGAGCGACAGGCCGTGCCGACCGGCGAGGCGGGGACCGATCGGCGACACGATGGCGGCGACGGCCATCTCGAAGCTCGGGATAGCTGTACGGCCGAAGCTGCAGCACCGCATCCTCGAGCGTGAACCAATCGGTCTTCATCGTGACCGGCTCCTCTGACGTGAGCAGAGCCACGATCGCCTCGACCGCTTCCTCGAGCATGGGCCGCAGGACACGGGGCTCGAGCCCGATCATCTCGGCGTCGGTTGGCAGGCTGCCCGGACCGACGCCGAAGATCACTCGACCTCGGGTCAGGTGGTCGAGCAGGATCATCCGCTCGGCGGCCATGAAGGGGTGGTGATACGGCAGCGAGACCATGCCGGTGCCGAGCTTGATCCGGTTCGTCTTCGCCGCCGCGTACGCGATGAAGACCTCGGGCGAGGCGATGTACTCCCAGCCGGCCGAGTGGTGCTCACCGATCCACACCTCGTCGAAGCCGAGATCCTCGATGTACTGGACGAGCTCGACGTCACGCTGCAGCGCAAGGGTCGGGTTCTCCTTCGCTGGGTGGTGCGGCGCGATGAACAGGCCGAAGCGAAGCGGTGGTCGTGAGCGGTCCATCATGCCTCCTGGTCGTTGGGTCGGATTCAGCGATCGCGGCGCGCCGGCGAGACCGGTGCCGACGGGCGTCGCGCGTCGCCGCTTGCGGGGTGTTGCGACGCGGACGGGATGATCAGTGATCGTCGGCCGTGCTCGGCGCGAGATCGGTGCGCGTCCAGCGCTTCGGGTCGTCCTCGACGAACACCGTCCGGAAGTTCGTGACCGGGCGGAACTCCATGAAGCGCACCCCGCGCGGCCCGGCGGTGAACGAGTACGTCGCCCCGGCCCGCGTGTAGTAGCCCTCGCCGGGCCGGAGCTGTTTGTTGCCGGTCGACACCGATCCCTCGAGCACGAACACGATCTGGTCGCAGTCGTGCCAGTGCCGCGGGAACGAGAAGTTGGGTGGGAACGTGTACACGCCGAGCGAGATGCCGTCGTGCTCGGAGTCGGCGTACAGGGTCTGCGCCTTGCACGTGCCTTCGTGGAACGCGTGCAGGTCGACCGCGGAGGGGATGTTCTCCGGGTACTCGCAGTACTGCTCGGCGTCGGCGATCTCGACGTCCGCCATCGCGTGGTAGTCGAAGTACTGGATCCGCTTGCCGCTGCCGGCACCGTGGATGTTCTCGAACAGTTGCGGACCCTCGCGGGATTCGTTCTCGACAGTGGTCATGGTGATCCCCCTTCATTCGCTCGCCGGTCGCGAGGTCATCGACCTCCGTTGCCGCTGCCGTCGACCGGAGCACATCGCACCCGTTCGACGGATCGCGCGCCGGTCGTCTTCAAACGATTCCTACAGATGAATATCGAGGGTTGTCAAGGAAAACATCAGGATGATCTTGCCGCCGCGGAGCAGCCTCCATGATCCGTTATGACCTGGTCATACCCAAGCTCCTGGATACGGGCCGATCCCGCCCGTCCGACCATGATCTCGCCGACGAGCGGCTGGCGGTCGCGGACATACTCGGTTATACTCGGCACTCGGTGAAGCTCGCCGTGTCGATCCCCGACCCGCTCTACGAGGCGGCCGACCAACTCGCGCGGCATCGCAAGATGTCGCGCTCGGAGTTGTACGCCACCGCGCTCGAACTGCTTCTCACGACCGAGGACGACACCGACATCACGGCGCGACTCGATCTCGTGTACGCGGCACAACCGACGCGTGACGAGGCACCCGCCAAGCGGCGCGTCATCGCCGTGCGAGAGAGCTGGTGATCCGTCGCGGCGACATCTGGTGGGCGAGCGTCGACGACACGCGGGGCTCCGACGCCTTGCGGCCGGTGCTGGTCGTCTCCGGCGACGCCTTCAACCGGAGCCAGATCCCGACGGTCATCGCGCTGGCGATCTCGTCGGACCTCCGGTTGATCGAGGCGCCAGGAAACGTCCAGTTGCACATGTCGGAGTCGCGGCTGCCCACCGACTCGGTGATCAACGTCGCCGCGATCACCACGCTGTCGAAGTCCGATCTCGACGAATGGCTCGTCCCGCGTCGGCGCCAACGTGCTGCGCCGGATCGAGGCCGGCCTCAGGCTCGCGCTCCAACTCGACTCGGCGCCTGACGGTCCCGCACTCCCCGGAGCCGAAGGATTCTGACACACCAGATCGATCACGGTGCTTGACAACAGCGTTCGACCAGCGGTAAATTCCTCATGATCATTAGGTCGGCGGGGGAGGTCAACGATGAAGACGCATGCTGCGACCCTGCGCTTCGACGAGTGATGCTCGACGGCAAGTCGGTCGTCGTCACGGGCGCGGCGCGTGGCCTCGGCGCGGCGATCGCCGAGAGTTGCATCTGCCACGGTGCCACCGTCACGATCACCGACGTCCTCGACGACGAGCTGGCTGCCACCGCCGAGCGGCTCGGCCCGGCCGCGACGGCCCGCCAGCTCGACGTCACGGATCCCGCCGGCTGGGATCGCCTCGCCGACCTGTGCCGCTCCTCGACCGGTCGCCCCGACGTGCTGGTCAACAACGCCGGCATCGTGCACAGCCAGTCGTTGCAAGAGGCGACTCCCGAGGATCTGCGGCGGACGCTCGAAGTCAACGTCGTCGGCACGTTCCTCGGCATCGAGTGGTACCTCGATCTGCACGAGTCGACCGGCTGCGCTCGGCCGGGGTCAATCGTCAACATCTCGTCGGTGCGCGGGCTCATCGGCGGGGCACGTGCAGCGACGTACTCGGCGAGCAAGTTCGCCGTCCGCGGGCTGACGAAGGCCGCGGCGGTCGAGCTCGGGCCGCTCGGCATCCGCGTCAACGCGGTGTGCCCCGGTCCGATCGAGAGCGACATGAGCATCGGCAACCCGCAGTTCGCCGGTCTCGACTGGCAGAGCTATGCGGCGCGACTGCCGATCGGTCGCATGGGCCGCCCGGCTGACATCGGCGAAGCCGTCGCCTGGCTCGGGTCGGACGCCAGCAGCTTCGTCACCGGTATCGACCTGCCCGTCGACGGCGGTCTGACCGCGACGTCGCACAGCATCACCGACACCCGGCCAGCGCCACCGGACTGAGTCCGCTTGCGTTCATGTCGAGCCAGAGTGCCCAAACCGGTCGTCTGGCTCGACACAAAGCATCTGGTGAAGGCGGTGAGGTCCGCCACCTTGACAGGGCGCCATCGCTAGCCTCGGCGCATGCTCCCGGAGTCGCGCACGGGCATCATGGCCGGCCTGTGCGCAGCCGGTGCGGGACTGATGCTGGTCCTGGGAGCCGGCGTGTCGGCGACCGCGCCGCCCACCACGACCGCGCCGGCCGCCACCACCCCGCCGGCCCCCACCAGCATCGCACCGTCGACCACCGCGCCGGCCACCGCGCCCCCGACCACCACGGCGCTGGCGACCACGACGACGACTGCACCACCGGTCGACCTGCTGGCGAGCGTTCCGTGGATCCAGCGCACGTTCGCGTCGCCGTGCAGCGAGACGAACGTGCAGATGGTCGGCGGGTCGGCGATCGACGGCTCGTCGCTCGCCGTCATCGACGACGTGCTGCCGATCGACCGGTTCGCCGGTCTCGCCCTCGCGTTCTGTCCTGCCACGCCGCCGATGGCACGACCACCGAGACCACGGCGTTGGTGGTCAGGGTCGGGCCGCGAGGCAACGTGGCCAGCATCGCCGAACAGGAGCTCGGTCCGCGGGCACGCGTGGTGGCCGTCGATCTCCCGTCGATCACCGTCGAGTTCCCGGAGGGAACCCCGGTCGGCGGATCGTGCTGTGCGCCGTTCGTGCGGCGCCGGACGTACACCGTGGCGCCAGACGGTTTCGACGTGACCGGTGACCGACAGGTCGCGGCGTTCCTCCAGACCGTCTCGCCGCCCGTGGTCGGCGGCGACGGGGATCTGGTCAGGGCGAGCATCCCGGCGGCCGCGCTGTGCTACCCGTGGGACGACGTCTACCTGACGCCGCAGGACCCCGCCGACGCCCCGGCCACCGTCAGCGAGCCGAGCGCCGAACTGCAGACGCTGCGCCTCGCGCTGATCCACGTCACACGCCAGTGGATCCCCCCGTCCTCGTACATGACCCAGGAGATGTCCGCCGTCGTCACGGCGTACCAGGAGCTGCGCGAATTGACCGTCGACGGTCAGATCGGGGCCGAGACCACCAGCGCGCTGTACGCCGACCTCGGCTGCCCGGAGGCGGGCTCGTTCAACCAGGTCGTCCCGATCGGACTCGGCCCCCGCCGGTTCGGATCGATCGCCGAACTCCTCGCGGCGACCCAACGCTTTGCAACCTCCGGCGCTACCGGCAACGCGTCCTTCGACGCGTTGCTCCGATCCGCCCAGTGGGACGGTCGCAACTCGTTGTTCCTCGGCTGCTACCGGTGGGAGACCCCGCCCAGCGGGATGTCGTGCAGTTGGAGTGGCCGCACTCCCCTGCAGTTGATCGGTCTCGTCGACGACCCGGCGACCCCCGGCATCACGCAGTTCTCGATCCTCTACGCCCGCAGCGCCGCGCCCGGTTGACGAGCCGGGGCGAGCCGAGCGGCCGCGACGACCCCGTACCCGAGTGCTGAAGCGTGCCCGAGTGCGGGGCGTCCCGACGGGGGTCCGCCGGCACTCGGATGGCCACGACACGATGCCGACGTCGTCGCGGCCGATACATTTGACCACTTCGTGGGTGTAGCTCAAAGGTAGAGCTCCAGCCTTCCAAGCTGGCGGTGCGGGTTCGATTCCCGTCACCCGCTCCAGTGCCAGCCCACTCGGCTACGTGGAAGCGTCGGCCGTGGCGTTGGCCCGCTGGCGGGTCGGGGCGAAACGTTGGCCGCCGCGGCCGAGGATGATCCGGGTCAGGCCGGCCGAGACGCTCACGGCGATCAGCAGCCACGAGATCGCCTGGAACACCGGGTTGGCCGCGTCGGTGCCGGCGAGCGCGCCGTGAACGATCGCGCACCACACGAGCAGCGCGCTCAGCGAGTGGATCCCCCGCCACGTGCGCTTGGAGATCCGCTTCATCAGCAGCGACGACGACATGAAGCTGGTGTCGTCCACCGTCACCCGACCGCTACGACGCCTGCAGCGCTCGACCGAGCGGGTCGCCGCCGGGGACTTCGCCGCCCGGGTCGAGGAGGACGAGGGTCCGCCCGAGGTGCGCCGCCTCGCCCAGTCGTTCAACACCATGACCGCGCGCATCGCACGCTCCGTCGCCCAGCAGCGGGCCTTCGCCGGTGATGCCTCGCACCAGCTCCGCACGCCACTGACCGCCTTGCGCCTCCAGCTCGAGCGCACGATCGCACTCGTCGAGAGCGAGCCACGCGGCGCACTCCGCAACCTCGAGGCCGCCGCCGGCGAGATCGCCAGGCTCCAGCGGATGATCGACGGCCTCCTGCTGCTTTCCCGTTCGGACGAGCTCCGACCGGCCGATCTCGTGCCGGTGCAGGCCGACGAGGTGGTGGCCGAGCGGGTAGCGGTGTGGGCCCCGCTCGCCGAAGAGCTCGGGGTGACGATCACGACGTGGTCGGCCGAGCCCGTCACCGTGATGGCACTCCCTGGCGCCCTCGATCAGATCATCGACAACTATCTCGACAACGCCATCGCCGTCGCGCCGACGGACACGTCGGTCGAGGTCGTCGTCGACGCCGGCGAGGCCGGACCGAACACGCTCGCGACCATCCACGTTCTCGATCGCGGACCGGGGCTGAGCGACGCCGAGCTCGCCGCGGCGTTCGGCCGGTTCTGGCGAGCACCCGACAATGCCCAGGAGGGCACCGGCCTCGGACTCGCGATCGTCGCCCACCTGGCCGCATCGAGCGGCGGCGAGGCGAGCCTCCAACGCCGCCCGGGCGGAGGGGTGGATGCGTCGGTCGAGCTGAAGCGGGAACGAGCACAGTGACGAGACACGCGCGGGCCACCGTCACGGAACGAGTGGCCGGCGCACCTCGTCGAGCACGAAGGCGGTCGATGACCCGACGACACCCTCGATGGCGTGCAGCTCGACGAGCAACGTGTCGCGGAAGTGCGCCATGTCAGCACAGCGCACGGTGGCGACGAGGTCGTACTCGCCGGCACACATCATGAGGCTCTCGACCCCGACGACATCGACGATCGCATCGCGGGCCTGGCGCCAGCCGTGCTGGTGGATCTTGAGGAACACGAGCGCGGAGATGCCGTAGCCCAGCGCCGCTGGATCGACCGTCGCCGAGAACCCGGTGATCGCGCCGATCCGGCGTAATCGGTCGACTCGGGCGTGGGCGGTCGATCGGGAGATGTGGCACCGCTTGGCGAGATCGGAGAACGACATCCGGCCGTCGGCGATGAGGGCCGCGACGACGGCGCGATCGACGTCGTCGATCTGTCGATCGGAACCCGTCGATTCGCTCGAGGTTGCGACAATTTGCCGTGGGATGAGGTCCATCGTCGACAATTGTACGGTTCTATGGCGGGTGCTGGCGCGTTCTGTCGGATCGGTCGAGACTGGTCGCGTGATCAACTCCGCCGCGTTTGGTGTCGAACTGTCCGCCGATCATCCTGGTGTGGCTGATCCCGAGTACCGGCGCCGCCGTGACCAGATCGCGGCCGCGGCGATCGGGCTGAAGCATGGCGAGGCGGCCAGGCGGATCGAGTACACCGACGCCGAGAACGAGACGTGGGCGACGGCGGCGCGAGCGCTGGGCGAGTTGCACCAGCAGTACGCGTGCCGGGCGTTCCTCGACGGCGTGGAGCGGCTGGCCTTGCCCACCGATCGAGTACCTCAGCTCGCCGACGTTTCGCGCCGCTTGCAACAGCTCACGAACTGGCGCATCGACGCCGCTCCGGGGCTCGCCCCGACCCGCGACTTCTACGGGGCGCTGGCCGAGCGCCGTTTCCTGTCGACGCAGTACGTGCGGCACAGCTCGGTCCCGCTGTACACGCCGGAGCCCGATGTGATCCACGAAGTCGTCGGCCACGCGAACATGCTCGCCGACCCGCGGTTCGCCGAGCTCTACGCCACGGCCGGGGCGGCGAGCACACGTTGCGACGACGAGCAGCTCAAGCGCTTCTCCAAGACGTTCTGGTTCACGCTCGAGTTCGGCGTCGTGTTCGAGGACGGCGAGCTGAAGGCGTACGGCGCCGGCCTCCTGTCGAGCTTCGGCGAGCTCCAGGCGTTTCGAGACGCAGAGATCCGCGACTGGGACCCTGACGCCATGGCGGTGACGGACTACGACATCGACCACTACCAGCCGGTGCTGTTCGCCGCCCCTGATTTCGACTTCATGGTCGGCGACCTCGCCGCCTGGTTCGACGCCATCGCCCGCTGAACTGGAGCGTGTACGGATAGGCGACTGACGGGGCGCTTTGGCGGACATACGTCGGTCGGCTCCGAACGGTGGTTTGACCGGTCCGGGCGCCCGACTTGCGACCACCAACCCGATCTAAACCCAATACCGTTCAGTTACGCGTCGCGACGAGTTTGATCGCGTTCGTTGCGACGTTGTTGGCTCTAGAAAGTGGGCGTTGCGGTGAATGCGACGACGGGTCCGACAAACTGGGCGGCCATCGCACCATTGGCGCTTCTGGGCGGCGTGCGACCCGGAATCCGGGCCGTGGGCCGCCCAGAATGCTGAATGAGGCGCAGACCGCCCAGAACGCGACGCCGATTCAGACACGGCGCGACGCCCGCCCACCGACGTCTTCCAGAGCGGGCAACCGTGATCGCGACACGGCCAGACCCGACCAAACTAGCCATGCGCCCAAACTGAACGTCATCGGATCTAAGGACACAAACCGGTTCTAGTCGACTTCGTGGTCACACGGCCGACCAGTCGCCACGCTCGCCGCAGCACCCTCTTCCAGAGCCAGCCGACGTGACCGGTACCCCGTGAACCCGCCCAATCGGCTCGGCTCCTCACTGGCAGGACGGGCACAGCCCGTAGAGGTCGACGCTGTGGCCGGTGACCTGGAACCCGAGCTCGTTGGAGATCGTCTTCGCCTCGACGGCGACGGCGCGCTCGAACCCGTGGTTGGCCGGGATGTCCGACACCGATCCGCACGACGTGCACTTGAGGTGGTGGTGATGGTGCCCGCTGAGGCTCTCGCTGAGCTCGAAGCGGTCGTGGTTCCCCAGCCCGCGACGCGCTGCAGCACGCCGACGTCCTCGAGCACGACGAGGTTGCGGTACAGCGAGCTCTGCGCGACCCTGCCGCTCCCTCGTGGGCCGTTGTCGCGAGACATCAGCTCGGGAACGGTGACGGGGCCCGCGGCCGCCACGACGAGGTCGAGGATGTCCCGTCGCAGTCGCGTGTGCCGCTGGCCGACCTTGGCGAGGCGCCGCTCGGCCGCCGCGTGGATCGCGTCGCGCTGGCCCGTCGCCGTCACCGCATGCTCGATCGCCACCCCGGCAAGGGTAGAGCGATTAGAACCTACGCATCGCCACCTCGTCGAACGGGCACTCGCAGACATGAAACGCACCCTGGAACGGATCGACCGGTTGCAGCAGCGCTTCCCTTTCCTGTCGCTGCCGATCGCCGTGTTCAAGCGATTCGGCGAGCACGGCGGGGGAAGGCTCGGCACGACGATCTCGTACTGGTCGTTCTTCAGCATCTTCCCGCTGCTGCTCGTCTTCGTGGCGATCCTGGACACCGTGCTCGAGGACAACCCGGAGCTTCGCCAGGACCTGCTGGACGGTGCGCTCGGCCAGGTTCCGGTGATCGGCACACAACTCGCTGATTCGCAGACCCCGCTGGCGGGCAGCTGGGCCGCGATCGCGATCGGCGCGGCCACCGCGCTGTGGGCGGGGCTCGGCGCCGCGAAACGCGCTTCAGACGGCGCTCGAGGAGGTCTGGGACACCCCGATGTTCGAGCGCCCCAACGGTGCGATACAGCGCGCCAGATCGCTGACGTTCCTGCTGATCCTCGCGGTCGGGTTGGCGACGTCGACGATCGCGGTCAACGCCACGTCGATCATCGACTCCAGCACCGTGACACTGGTGCTCGGACTGATCGTGTCGTTCGTCGTCAACGTCGGGATCCTGCTCGCAACGTTCACGCTGATGATCAGCGGCCCGAACACGGTGCGCAGCCTCCTTCCCGGGGCGGTCGTCGCGGCCGCAGGGCTCGTCGCCCTGCAGGCGCTTGGGCATTGGGTGGTGACCCGCTACATCGCCGGCGCGAGCGACACCTACGGCACGTTCGCGATCGTCATCGCGCTGCTGAGCTGGTTCTACCTGGTGTCGCGAGTCGTCCTGCTCGGCGCCGAGCTGAACGCCGTCCTGCACCACAACCTCACGCCACGCTCGCTCGTGCCGGACACGCAGATGACCGAAGGCGACCGTCGCGCGCTCCTCCACGACCAGCTCCGCGTCCAGCGCGACCGCCGGGTCGGCGTAGCCGTCAGTCTCGGCGAGTCAGAGTCGGCTGGAGTCGACGAGTCTTGATGTCGAGGCGCACCTCTTTCAGCAGCCAGCCGCAGCCGTTCACACGACGATGCGGAACGTGTCGCCGTCGGCGAGCCATGGAACCGGCCACGCGCGGTCGCCGACCGCGAGGCCGAACGAGCGATACGTCGCCGCGAGCGTCCTCGCCGCCGCGCCGCAGAGCAACGCCGTGACGTCGACGTGAGCGGCACGAAATCGTTCGTCGTGGCCACGGTCGACACCGGCGAGGGCGTGGGCAAGCTCGTGCGCCGCCGTGGTCTCGGTGAGCTGGCCGTCCGCCAGCCGGATCTCGACCGGCGACCCGTGCGGCTGGAGATGGCCCGCCGTGGACCGGGCCGTCGACGAGCGTGTGGAACGACGCGGCGTGGCGATCGCCACGGGAGGCCCACAGGCCCGCCACCACGGGCCGTCGACGAGGTCGGCGATGCGAGCGTGCAGCACGTCGCGATCGACCGCGACGTCGGCATCAGTGCCGCCGAACACCGCTTCTTCGACGGCGGCGACAGCGGCCCGGCCGCGGTCGGGGGCGCCGTCCGTCACGCGGTCGATCCACGACCGAGCGCCCGCCGCCCGCGCAGCCTCCCCCGCCCGACGTCGGCGCGGCCCGCGGCGCGGTGGCCGTCGTTCCAGCCGGCCGCGGTCGAGGGTCGAACGCCGCGGGCGGCACGAACCGGACCGAAGGCGTCCTTGGCGAACTCCTTCACCCGCGCCGAACGACCGAGCACATCCGGCGTACTCGAACGCGCCGACTCGTCGAACAGTGTCGGCGGCCCGCTTCGAGCGGGGGGCGACGCCTGGTTGCGGGAAACGGACAGCATCTCGCCGATGCGGCGGGCGTAGCCGAACAGGAACGACCGGCGCCATCGTTGGGTGGCAGCAGGCGTTGCCAGCTTCGCGGTCGCCATCTGGTTCGCCGCCTGGATGTGCAGCGACTCGTAGAGCAACCCGGTGACGACGAGGTCGACGTCGAACCCGGCAACCACCGCAACCGTCCCGGCCGGTCCGGTCTCGAACACCACCTCGCAGTCGTGGGCCCTGGCGACGGCCATGAGCAGCGCCAACCGCGCTCGAACGTAGGCGCCGCGGCCGAGGGGGATGCGTCGCAGCGCCAGCGCACCGTGCTCGAGCGACTCGCGAACATGATCGGGATCGAGGCGGTTGGCGGCGATCAGTTCGGCTGCCTTGGCCGAGAACGCCTCGGCCTCGTTCGGGTTGGTGGTCGATTCGGCCTTGGCCAGCAGTTTGCGGACCTTGTGCACGAGCGCTTCGCGATTCATCGTGACGTTGGTCATCGGACGATCTCTTCCTTCGGGGGACGGAGCGCCGCCACCAGCGGCACGTGGTCCGAGCGGTCGGCGAACCAGTCGAGCCGATCTGGTTCGGCGAGCACGTTCGCGTCCTCGATCGTCCACCCGTTCGGCGCGAAGACGAAGTCGAGTCGTTGCGTGGGCGGGCGCCCGCGCCGATCACCCGGCGTCCAGTTCGTCGGGCCGTCGATGTCCTTCAGCGTGTCGATCGACCAGGCGTCCGACCACCCCGAGCCGGTGAGCACCGTGTACCCGGGTCCACCGGGAAGGTCGTTGAAGTCGCCGGCGATCACCGGAAGGCGCTCGCCTCGGCGGGCGCGCTCGACGACGAGATGTGCCTCCCGCCGGCGGCGCTCGCCGGCGGCGTGCGGAGACAGGTGGACGTTGACGATCCCGAACCGCACGTCGGGGCGCTCGATGTCGGCGGCGAGGCCGATTCGCCGCCGCCAGTTCCAGAGCCACGCGCGCCGGAGCACGAACGCGTCGTGTGGACACCAGGCGGTGCGGCGTGTACACGGCCAACCCCTCCGGCCAGGTGTTGAACGCCAAACTCTTGAATGCCCAGCGCATCGCCGGCATCGCCAACGCCTTGGCCAGCCGGCGGGCCTGGCCGCGCTGGATCTCCTGCACCACGACGACGTCGGCCCGTGCGGTCGACACGACCTCGGCGATCCCTTCGACGTCGACGCCCTGCGAGCCCTGGAGATTCCACGACACGATCACGATCGGCGCTGGCACGATCGGCCCTGGCACGATGGGCGCGGCGACCGGTTGAGGGGTGAGCGCGGTCGACTGGTTCACGACCAAGACTTTGGCAGATGGGTATGGCATTCGGCGGGGAACGCGCGTCCGAGTACGTTCGACGCTCATGGTTGAGGCGTTCCTCCATCCGTTCGCGAAGCCGGCGAGACCGGCGTTCATCCCAATCGTGAGGGGCGAGGGCGCCAGGCTCTGGACGGCCGACGGACAGGAGCTGATCGACGCAATGGCGAGCCTGTGGTACTGCAACGTCGGCCACGGCAGGACGGAGATCGCCGACGCGGTGAGCGCACAGATGCGAACGCTCGAGACGTACTCGTGTTTCGAGCCGTTCACCAACGCGCCGGCGGACGAACTGTCGGAGCGGGTCGCGGCGCTCGCCCCGATCCCAGACTCGCGGGTGTTCCTCTGCGGCTCGGGGTCGGAGGCCGTCGACACGTCGATCAAGCTCGCCCGACTCGCCCAGCGTCTGGCCGGTCACCCTCAGCGGACCGTGATCATCAGCCGCGAACGTGGCTACCACGGCACGAACCTCGGCGGCACCAGCGCCCAGGGCATCGCGCCCAATCGGGAAGGCTGGGGGCCGCTCGTCCCCGAGGTGATCCAGGTGCCGGGTGACGACATCGAGGCGCTCTCGGTGCTGATGTCCACCCGGGGCGACGAGATCGCCGCCGTGCTCACCGAGCCGGTGCAGGGCGCCGGCGGCGTCTGGCCACCGGGCGACGGCTACCTCGCCGAGGTGCGCGCGCTTTGCGACCGGCACGGCGCGCTGCTGGTGTTCGACGAGGTGATCACCGGCTTCGGGCGCCTCGGCACCTGGTTCGCGGCGGACTACTTCGGGGTCACGCCCGACATGATCACGTTCGCCAAGGCGATCACGTCCGGCTATCAGCAGGTCGGCGGCGTGATCGTCGGCGCCGCGGTTCGTGACCCGCTCGAAGCCGACGCGGCGTTCCTGCTCCGCCACGGGTACACGTACTCGGGGCACGCCACGTCCTGCGCGGCCGCGCTCAGGAACCTCGACATCCTGCGCGACGAGGAGCTCCTCGCCCGCGTCGAGCCGATGGGCCGGCGGCTCGGCGAGGGCCTGCGCTCGCTGGCCGCGGACGGTGCGATCGACCACGTGCGCGGCACGGGCGCGGTCTGGGCGGCCGGGCTGCGTCCCGACCAGGACGCGGTGGCCGTTCGCGACCACATGCTCGCCGACGGCGTGATCACGCGAGCGATCGGCACGGACACGTGCTCGTTCTGCCCGCCGCTGGTCACCACGGACGCCGAGATCGACCGGATCATCGACGCGTTGGCCGCCGCCGTCGCCTGATCGCGAACCGAAGGGTGAAGACCGGACGGTGTTCGCTCATGCGCGCACCCATCGGTCGTGGCCGACTACTTCTTCTTCGCCACGGCTGCGGCTTTGGCGGGCTTCAGCACACCCTTGGCGAGGGCGGCGTCGAGATACTCCTCGGCGTCCTCCGCGGAGACCTTGAGAGCCGGGGAGATCTCACTGACCAGGTTCACGCGGGCCCGCTCGTACATCGTGCGCTCGGCGGCGGACAGCGAGGCGTCGCGGTTGCGGGCGGCGAGGTTCCTGACGACCTCGGCCACCTGGTAGACGTCGCCGCTCTTCAGCTTCTCCTGGTGGTTCTTGAAGCGGCGGCTCCAGTTGGACGGCACGCGCGGGTCCGGCTTGGAGAGCACGGCCACCAGGTCCTCCAGCTCGTCGGCCGACACCGGGGGGCGCACCCCGACCTCGTCGGCCATGTTGACCGGCACCTTGAGGGTCATCTCGTTGATGACCGTCTGCAGGATCAGGTACTCGCGCTTCTCGCCGAACGCATCCATCTTCTTGGTCCCCATCACGATGCAGGCACCGTGCTGGGGATAGATGATGGTGTCACCCTTCTTGAACTTCACGCACAAACCCCGTAACCAGAGAGCAGACCCAGCCGAACCGAACGGAAAACCGGACTCTGCAGGATAGGGGCCGGCGAGCCGAATCTGACCGGAAGACGCGCGGTTACCCCCGGGGCGCAGCGCCGAGCCCGTCTATGTCGACCAGAAGCGCCGATCTGGGCTGTTTCGTTCGACATCAGCGCTGTCCTCGGTCACGCGTCGATTACCGTGAGTTACAGCGCGGGCCAAGCGGATCCCGCGATTTCATGGTCAAGGGGGGGTTCGTTGGCTCGTTCGAACCGGATCACATTCGCCGCGGCGCTGGCTGTTGGTTCGGCCCCGGCCGCCGTCGCCTCGGCGACCACCGTGCCCGAGGAGGACATCAACGCCTGGGCGATCGAGTACACCGGCGGCTCGGCCGGTGCCGCCTCCGGCGAACCGGTCCGCATCGGCTACGCCAACACCGAGGCGATCATCCCGGAAGCCACCGTCGGGGCGCGAGCCGCGGTCGAGTACGTCAACGCCGAGCTCGGCGGGATCCGGGGCAGACCGATCGAGCTCGTCGAGTGCCAGGTCAACACCGCCGAGGACGGCGCCGCCTGCGGGGCGCGCTTCGCCAACGACGACTCGATCGTGATGGTCCTCACCGGCGGCATCGTCTTCGGCAACGGTGACCTCTACGCCGCCCTCGACGGCAAGCGGGCCGTGCTCATCGGCACCGGCGGGACGGTCGAGGACTTCACGACGACCGCCGGCGTGTCCTACACGGCCGGCGCCACGGGCGTCGTCCTCGGGCTCGCCGAGTTCGTCGTCGAGGAGCTCCAGCCGGCGAGCGTCGCGGTTGTCGCGCAGGACAACCCAGCAGGGCACGCCGGCACGGAGATCCTGCTCGGGCCGGCCTACGAAGCGGCCGGCATCGATGTCACGGTCGCGTACCTGGCCGAGAACGCGACATCACCGGAGGTCGCATCCGCCCTGACCGCGGCCGGCGCCGGGACCGCGGACGTGGTTTCACTGGGAGTCGGCATTGCGCAATGCATCAACACCTACGACGCCCTGCGATCGCTCGGCATCGACCCGGTCGTGGTCACCACCGGACTGTGCTACGGCACCCCGATGACCGCGCACATGCGCGACATCGACGAGGACGGCGACTTCCCCGACGGCTGGTATTTCGGCGGCTACGGCTACAGCTACTTCCGGCCGGACTACGAGTCCGGCATGCTCACGTACGTCACGAAGGTGCACGAGTACGGTGAGACGATCGGCGACGCCGACGTCATCGAGTACACGGGACTCGCCGGTCCGACGTTCGCCAACCTGCTCACCGCGGTTCAGTTCCTCAACGAGCTCGGACCCGACGTGTCCTACGACGAACTGTTCACCCACATGACGGCGTTCGCCGGGCCGATGATGATCCAGGTCGGACCGATCCAGTGCGGCCTTGCGCCCTTCGTCGCGGCGTGCGGGCACCAGATGGGGGTCCAGCAGTACCTCGAAGGCGAATGGCGCAGCGTCCGTGATGGGCTCAACGGCCAACCGGTGGACGTCACGCCGGAGTCCTGAAGGGCCGCCCTGTTCGGCCTCGGAACCCGGTGGTACTGTCCCCGCGATCGCGGGGATCGCGGCCGAAAGTTCCACAACCTGGTTGGGGGTAACCATGATCCGTTCGATGAAGTTGACCGCGCTGGTCGTCGCCACGGTCGCGGTAGCGCCAACGATCGTGTCCAGCGCAGCAGGCGCCACCACGATCCCCGAGGAGGAACTCGACGCGTGGGCGCTCGAGTACACCGGTGGCACCGCCGGTGAGGCGACCGGCGAGCCGATCAGGTTCGGGTACGCGAACACCGAGGTACTGCTGCCGGAAGCGACCGTCGGCCTGAAGGCGGCCGTCGCCTATGTCAACGCCGAGCTCGGCGGCATCGGCGGCCGCCCGATCGAGATCGTCGAGTGCCAGGTGAACACGCCAGAGGACGGCGCGGCGTGCGGCGCCCAGTTCGCCAACGACGACTCGATCACGCTCGTGCTCACCGGCGTCATCCTGCAGGGCAACGCCGAGTTCTACGAGGCGCTCAACGGCAAGAAGCCGATCCTGGTCGGCAACGGGCTCGCGGTCGAGGACTTCGTGACCCCGGCCGGCGTGTCGTACACCGCCGGCGCGACCGGCACCGTTGCCGGGCTCGCCAAGTTCACGATCGAGACCCTGCAGCCGGCATCGGTGGCCGTCGTCAACACTGACAACGCCGGCGGCAACGCCGCGGCCAACGTGCTGATCAAGCCGGCGATGGACGCGGCCGGGATCGCGACGACCATCGTGCCGGTCGCCGAGACCGCGACGGCTCCGGACATCGCCTCGGCGATGGAAGCGGCGGGCGCCGGCGATGCCGACGTGTTCATCCTGTTGACGACGATCCAGAGTTGCATCAACGCCTACGACAGCATCCAATCGCTGGGCATCGACCCGGTCGTCGTGACGACCGGGCTGTGCTACGGCACGCCGATGATCCAGCACATGGAGGACATCGGCGCGGAAGGCGACTTCCCGGACGGCTGGTACTACGGCGGCTATGGCTACAACTACTTCGAGCCCGATCTGGAGTCGGGCCTCGCCACGTACGTCGACAAAGTCTTCGAGTACGGAGAGCCGGCCCCGGCGCGTCGGAGATCGAGTACACGGGATTCGCCGGGCCGACGTTCTACAACGTGATGACCGCGGTCAAGTTGCTCAACGGGCTCGGCGACGATCTGTCGTTCGAGGCGGTCGACGCCGCGCTGCGCGGCTTCACCGGCCCGATGATGGGCCAGGTCGGACCGATCGAGTGCGGGCTTCCGCCGTTCGTCGCCTCGTGCGGCCACCAGATGGGAATCCAGCAGTACGTGGATGGCGAGTGGGAATCGATCGCCGATGGACTCAACGGTCAGCCCATCGACGTGACGCCGCCGGCCGGCTGACCCCGGTCCGGCGAGCGAAGGTCTGCCCCGAGAGGTCGTGACAATGTGACAAGTTCTTGGGCGGGCAGTGGGGACGGGACCGTCCGGTATGCCGTGACTCGCACTGACGGGAGTGAGGGATTTCGGTGCGGAGGACGGGCAGGCTTTGCTGCCCGTCCGGAGCGCCACGACGGTGGGGGTCCGAGGGGGAGGGGCTTTGGCCCTCCCCCTCGCTAGGAGTCGCACAATCAACCGCGTCACGACATACGTCAAGTACGGACTGCTGGCCGCCGCCGGCGTCGTCCTGGTGTGGGTGCTCGCGTTCGAGAACACTCGGAGCCGGTTCGTCTCGGGGGACGGCGTCGCCCAGGGTGCGCTGGTCGCGGCGATCGCGCTGGGGGTCGTCCTCACGTTCCGCGGTTCGGGCGTGGTCAACTTCGCCGAACGCGACGATCGCGATGTACGTGGCGTACGTGTACCGGATGCTCCGCGCCGAGGGTGACCTGCTCCTGCCACCGCTGCCGAACCCGCTGGCGCTGGTCGAGGGCGTCGTGCACTGGTTCCAGGCGGGTGACTCGCTCGACTTGCCGGACTGGCCGACCAAGATCTCGATCGGCGGGCCGATGTCGTTCGGGGTAGCCCTCGTGCTGTCGCTCGTGTTCTGCGTGCTGTTCGGGCTGGCGATCCACTTCTTGATCTTCAAGCCGCTGCGCGACGCGCCGATCTTGGCGAAGGTCGTGTCCTCGGTCGGGCTGTTCCTGCTCCTCCAGGCGATCGTCGTCCGGCGGTTCGCGACCAACCCGCAGACCCTGAAGCCGCTCCCGTTCGTCGACAAGACCCAGGTCGACCTGGGGATCCTCACGATCACCCAGGAAGGTCTCTTCGTCACCGTCCTGGTGATCCTGTTCGCGTTCCTGCTGTGGCTGCTGTTCCAGCGCACCCGCTTCGGCCTGGCCACCAGGGCGGCCGCCGAGAACGAGCGCGGCGCAGTCGTGCTCGGGTTCAACCCGGATGTGCTCGCGGCGATCAACTGGGTGCTCGCGGTGACGATCACCGGCCTGCTCGGCATCTTCGTCGCCTCGATCCAGTCGAGCGTCGACCCACTGTCGCTGCCGGCGCTGATCGTGCCCGCTCTCTCGGCGGCGCTCGTCGGTGGCTTCAGATCATTTGCCTGGACCACCGCTGCCGCGTTCCTGCTCGGCATGCAGAAGCCGCTGATCGACTACCTCAGCGTGAACCACGAGTGGTACCCCAAGACCGCAGGCGGTCAACCGTTCCCTGGCGTGGCAACGCTGATCCCGCTGCTGGTGATCGTGGCCGTGCTGTACCTGCGGGGCAACGCCCTGCCCGAACGCGGCGCCGTGACACTCGGCCGGCTGCCGTACTCGCCGACGCCACCGAAGTGGGCGCTGTGCGTCGCCGGACCTGCGCTCGCCGTGCTCACGCTGATCGCCGGCCTGTTCTGGCTCACCCCGGCGTTCCGTGGTGCGTTGGCCAACTCGTTGATCGGGATCATCATCTGCCTGTCGCTCGTCGTGCTCACTGGATTCGTCGGACAGATCTCACTGGCCCAGATGGCCTTCGCCGGGTTCTCGGCCTTCGCGGTATCGAAGCTCTCCAACGAGCACGGCTGGCCGTTCCCGCTCCCGATCTTCGCCGGCGCGGCCATCGCCGTCGTCGTCGGCATGTTCGTCGCGCTCCCCGCACTACGGGTACGCGGCGTCAACCTCGCGATCGTGACGTTTGCCACCGCCGTCACGGTGCACGACGTCGTGTTCAAGAACTCGTCCGTCAACGACCCGCTGTACGGATCGCCGGTCGCCGCACCGGGGTGGGTCGACCCGAACGAGACCGAGCCCCGCAAGATCCTCGGGATCACGATCGGCAACGGGTCGATCCCGAACCCGTTGACCGCAATCTTCTGCCTCATCGCCGTCGTGATCCTGTGCTACCTCGTGGCCAACCTGCGCCGCTCGACCACCGGTCGCCAGATGCTCGCGCTCCGCTCCAACGAACGAGCGGCCGCCGCCGTGGGGGTCAACGTCTCGGGCACCAAGGTGCTTGCGTTCGGGGTGTCGGCGTTCATCGCCGGGATCGGCGGCGCGGTCATCGCCTACCGCTTCGGCGGCGCCACTCCAGAGCGCTACACGTACCAGGCGTCGCTGATCATCTTCGCGTTCGCCTACCTCGGCGGCATCTCCAGCGTCGCCGGCGCGATCGTCGGCGGGATGCTCGTCTCCGGCGGCCTGCTGTTCACGTTCCTCGCCAACGTCGTCGGCATCCCGAACGAGTTCACGCTCCTGCTCGGCGGCCTCGGTCTCATCATCACCGCGATCCTGAACCCCGACGGCCAGGCCGGCCGGATCAGCGCCGAATACGCACGGGTCAGACGCCGGTACGCCCAGCCGGTCGACCCAGCCACGACGTCGGCTCGCGTCGAAGCTACGGCAGGGGTCGCGGTGCCGTCATGAGCCGTCATTGCGTTCCCCGGCCACAACGCAGCTGCCTGCGCAGCTGCTGGCCGCTCGCTCGCTGGCGCTCACTCGCTCGCAGTCGCGGAGGTCGACATGAGTCTGCTCGAGACGGCCTCGATGTCGGTCACCTTCGGCGCCTTGAAGGCGGTCAACGAGATCGACCTCCAGATCGAGGAGGGCCAGATCGTCGGCCTCATCGGACCCAATGGCGCCGGGAAGACGACGTTCATCGACGGCATCACCGGGTTCGTGCGCACGTCCGGGCGGATCACGTTCGCCGGTGCCGACATCGAGGACCTACCGGCCCATCGCCGCAAGCGGCTCGGTCTCGGGCGCACCTGGCAGTCACTCGAGCTGTTCGACGACCTCACCATCCGCGACAACCTGCGGGTCGCCGCAGAGCAGCAATCCGTGGGCGGCTTCCTCCTCGATCTCGTGCGGCCCAACCGGCCGCGCAACCACGAGGACATCGACTTCGCGCTCGACGTCCTCGGCGTGTCCCACCTCGCCGACCGGATGCCGAACGAGATCAGCCAAGGCCAACGCAAGCTCGTCAGCGCCGGCCGAGCCCTCGCCGCCCGACCACAGCTCGTCTGCATGGACGAGCCCGCCGCCGGCCTCGACACCAACGAGTCGAAGGAGTTCGCCCGCGATCTGCTGCGGATCCGCGACGCCGGCATGACGATCCTGATGGTCGACCACGACATCGGCCTCGTGCTCGGCGTCTGCGACTACATCTACTGCATCGAGTTCGGGATCAAGATCGCCGAAGGCACACCCAGCGACATCACCCAGAACCCGCAGGTGATCGAGGCGTACCTCGGTTCAGCAGCTGCCGAGCAGGAGGCCCTCGAGGTCGACGTGGGCGAGTCCGCCTCTCGCCGTCGAATTGAGACGAGGAGGCCGAGCGATGGGTGATCGTCTCCTCACGGTCTCCAACCTGACGACGGGCTACAACGACGTCGCCGTGGTCCGCAACGTCGACCTCCACGTCGACAGCGGCGAGATCGTCGCCTTGCTCGGTGCCAACGGCGCCGGCAAGACCACGACACTGCTGACGGTGTCGGCCCTCAACCCGATCCTCGGCGGCGACGTCGAGCTGTTCGGAGAGTCGGTCAAGAGACGTCGAGCGCACTATCTGGCACGTCATGGATTGGCTCACGTGCTGGAGAGTCGTTCGCTCTTCTTCCAGCTCAGCGTGCACGACAACCTCAAGCTGGGAGCGTCTGGCGGGGCCCCCGACCTCGATCGCGCGCTGAGCTACTTTCCTGCGCTGTCGAAGATCCTCGATCGCCGAGCCGGGTTGCTCTCGGGCGGCGAGCAGCAGATGCTCGCCATGGCGCGGGCGTTGGCCACCGGTCCGAAGCTGCTGATGGTTGACGAGATGAGCCTCGGCCTCGCGCCGATCATCGTCGAGCGACTGATGCCGGTGCTCCGGCAGGTCGTCGACGACACCGGCGCCGGCGTCCTGCTCGTCGAGCAGCATGTGCACATGGCCCTCGAGATCGCCGACCGCGGCTACGTGCTCAGCCACGGCGACCTGGTTCTGCAGGGCACCGCCGCCGAGCTCAACGCCGACGCCCACCTCCTCCGCTCGAGCTACCTCGGCGCGCACCGAGCTCGCCGCGGTGGAGGACTGAGGTCTCGGCCTACGGCCGCGCCCAGCTGCGGCGGTCGGACCGGCAAAGCCGCGATCCGACCAGAACCGAGGGGCGATCGCGGAGCGCCGCGCACTCGGGCGCCCCGCCACAGGCCGCTTCGGAACAGTCGTCCCGCAAGCGCGCTCACCCGCCAGATCGCCACGCCCGCGGCAAGGGTCATCCCGTAGGCCAGCTCGCGCCGGCAGCTCGCGGTCGAGGACCGGATAGATCCGGAAGTGGCTGACGTAGATCCACATGCTCGCCGCGGCGACGGTGGCGACGAGCGGGACCGCGACTCGCGGAGCGGAACCGTCCGCAGCCCCACCAGTCCGACAAGCCCGACCGTGATGAACAGCTCACGATCGGTCCCGGCGAAGAACCCGTCGACGGTGTACACGCAGAGCACCATGGTGACGACCTGCTTCGGTCGTCGTGGTCGAGCTGCTCGGCGAGCCAACCGAGCACGAAGAACCAGGCGACGCCGTGGGTCCGGAAGCGCAGGTTGGCGATGTCGCCGAAATCGATCCACTGATAGCGGAAGACCAGCGCGATCGCGAGCACCGAGAGTGGGAACAGGTACTGCCAGCGCCGCTCGACGCGGCGGAGGATGGGCATCGCGAGCAGCACCGTCACGAGCGAGCGTGAGCTGGACGAAGACCTCGGTGAACCAGTAGTGCCACCTTCCGCCGCCGTGGTCCGGCGGACCGAGGTTGTTGTTGACGAGCAACAGCGTGGCGGCCCCGTAGCCGCCGACGAACACCATGCACACCGCGACCCAGATGCACCGCGGGCCAGGCGACCCGCGAGATCGTGCGCAGCCCGGCCCGCAGTCGTTCACGGCCATCGGGAATCGGGAGCTGGAAGCGGCTCACGTTGTATCCGGCCAGGGCGAGCAGGAGGTGACTGCCACCAGGGAACCAGACGAGGTGCATGTGGGTGGACACGATTGCGCAGATCCCGAGCGCTCTCAGCAGCACCGTCGTATCCACTCGCGCGACACGGCGGCAGGGCATGATCTCCCGAGCTCGGCGACCGATCTCACGTGCCAGTCAGGGGGAAGGTGCCCGAGGAGTCGCTCCAGGCGCAGTGACACCTCGACATAGCTCAACGAATCGCCGCCGAGCGACACGAACGTGCTCGACGGCGAAAGCTTCGCGGCACCGGGCAGTGACGCGAAGACCGACGTCAAGGTTGCGTCGTCCGGCTCGCACTCCGTCGCTTCGCGCTCGGCGATGGCGCAACCGCGCGGTCCGGATGCCGTCGTAGTCGACCTTGCCGGAAACCGTGTGCGGGATCTCGCCAGCGTCGACGACGATCGACCGAAGCGGCATCCCGGCGAACCCCGCGACGTGCTCGCGTACGAGCGCTGGATCGGCGCCGGGCGCGCAGACGACGAGTCGCTCGTCGTCGCCGGCGACCGCAGATTCGAGGTCGCTGCGCGGCGAGCTCGCGCTCGATTGCGTCGAGATCGATCCGCAGCCCGAACGGCTTGACGAGTCGAGACGCGCGACCGACGATCTCGAACACCCCAGCGTCAGCGTCGAACCGCGCGAGGTCACCCGTGCGCAGCTCGTCGAGCGTTGTTCCGAGCGCGAGGTCGTCGCCTGTGCACGTGTACCCGAGCATCACGTTCGGTCCGCGGTATACCAGCTCACCAACGCCGTCGAGCGATCCCCCGAGCGGGCGGACATCGATCGACCCGCCCGGGATCGGCACCCCGATCGCCCCTGGTCGGCGGCGGGCGAGCTGCGGAGGCAGGTAGGCGATCCGGGCGGTGGCCTCGGTCTGGCCGTACATCACGAAGAACTCGGCGCCCCAGCCTTCGGTACGAGCGACCCACTCCGTGACCCGCTCGGGAGCCATCCGGCCGCCGGCCTGGGTGACCAGGCGCAGCGAGGGCGTCCGGATCGTATCCGGCCCTGCCCGATCGAGCAGGTCGAACGTGTGCGGCACACCCGCGAGGTTCGTGACCTGCCCGTGGTGCATCGCGGCGGCGAAGCAGGGATCGACGACCGAGGCCTCGGTGAGCACGAGCGAAGCGCCGGCCAGCAGATGGGAGTGCAGCACCGACAGGCCGTAGCAGTAGTGCAACGGCAGTGACGTGATGCCGCGGTCGGACTCGTCGAGCCCGAGGTACTCGATGATCGCGTGCGCGTTGCTCGTGACGTTGCGGTGGGAGAGGCGGACGAGCTTGGGGGCACCAGTCGAACCCGAGGTGGTCATGAGCAGGGCGAGGTCGGGATGGAGGCGACGCCCGCCGCATCGTGCGACGTGCTCGGACGGAGTCGTCCCGCCGGATCACCGCGTCCGGACTCCAGGCTGCCGCGAGCCGATCGGCGTGACTCCCGGCGAGCAGCGGAACGTGGCCGCCGACGAGGACCGCGAGATAACTCGTGACGAACTCGATCGTGTTCGCCGCCTCGACGAGTACGAGTGATCGGCGTCCGAGACCGAGTTGCGCCCGGCGCTCCGCCACGCTGGCACGCAGCGCGCGAGACGTGATCGAGGTCGATCCGGACACGAACGCCACTGCGTGATCGGCGCCGTGGGCCAGCAGATCCACCGATTCGTCGGCAAGTACCGGCTCAACCACGGCGAGATAGTAAGCAGACTTACTACCTTCTGGCAACTCCCCTATAGAGAAAGTAGCGGTCAGGTCACTATGTTGTAGTAGGCCAACGCCCTGTCCCGAAGTCGGCCAGGGTAAGACCCCACTACATTGCCTTTCGATGATGCCCAGAACGCGAGCCACCGGTGTCCACCGCCGCATCGCATTCGCGGCCGTCGCCGCCGCCGGTTTGGCCGCCGTGGCGACCGCGTGCGGCGACGACGGCGAGACGCTCACCGTGTACTCGGGCAGGCACTACGGCATCGAGACCGCCTTCGAGCGGTACGAGGACGAGACCGGAGTCAATGTCGAGTTCCTCACCGGCAACGATGCCGACCTGCGCGAGCGCATCGCCGCCGAGGGGGAGGACACCGAGGCCGACGTGTACCTCACCGTGGATGCCGGGAACCTGTGGGCGGCAGCGGAGGAGGGACTCTTCCAACCGCTCGACTCCGCAGTCCTCGACGAGTCGATCCCGGAGGATCTCCGCGATCCCGAGGATCGTTGGTTCGGGCTGGCCGTCCGGGCCCGCACGATCGTCTACAACACCGACGTGATCGACCGGGCCGACGTCCCGACGACCTACGAGGAGCTCGCCGAGCCGGAGTGGGATGGCCGCATCTGCCTGCGGAACTCGAACAACGACTACCAGCAGTCGCTCGTGGCCAGCCTGATCGTCAACGACGGCGAGGAGCGGACCCTCGAGGTTCTGCGCGGCTGGGCCGCCAACGCCGACATCTACGCCAACGACGTCGAACTGCTCGAAGCGATGGCTGCCGGCGCCTGCGACGTCGGCGTCGCCAACCACTACTACCTCGCCAGAATGTTGGAGGAGAGCCCCGAAACGCCGGTCGGGCTGGTCTGGGCCGAGCAGGACGGCCGCGGCGTCCACGTCAACATCTCCGGTGGTGGCATCACGCGCTACGCCGACAACATCGACCTCGGGCAGCAGTTCATCGAGTGGCTGGCCACCGAGGGCCAGGACACGCTCGTCGCCGACAACCACGAGTACCCGGCGAACCCAGGGGTCGAGGCCGAGCCGCTGATCGCCGAGCGGTTCGGCGCCGACTTCAAGCGGGACAGCCTTCACGCCGACGCCCTCGGTTCGATGAACGCCGACGCCGTCCGTCTGATGGACGAAGCCGGATTCGGCTGAGACCGGCGGGATGACACTCGGTCAAGCCGCGCCGGCGCTCGGTCACCGCCAGCCACCGCGGCGGCGTAACCGCCTCGGCCGGCCGGGCTGGCTGATCGCCGCCGTCGCGGCGGCGATCGTGACCGTGGCGCCGATCGCGATGCTCGCGACGAGCGTGCTGCGCCCGAACACTGCCGTGTGGCGGCAGCAGTGGGACACGCGGCTGCCGCACGAGATCGTCGCCACGCTCGTGCTCGTGGCCGGTGTCGGCACCCTGTCGGTGGTCCTCGGGGTGTCGCTCGCGTGGCTGGTCAGCGCCTATCGATTCCCAGGCCGCCGGTTCCTGAGCTGGGCGCTCGTCCTCCCGCTCGCGATGCCCGGCTACATCCTCGGTTTCGTGACAACCTCGGTGTTCGGCGTCGCCGGCCCGGTCCAGACGTGGTGGCGCGACCGGTTCGGACGAGACGCATGGTTCCCGGAGATCCGGTCGATGACCGGCGCGATCGTCACGTTGTCGCTGACCCTGTATCCGTACGTGTACCTCATGGTCCGCGCCGCGCTGCGCGACCAGGCGTCGGGTGCGTACCTGGTCGCCCGCACGCTGGGCGCGTCGCGGGCCGAGGCCACCCGGCGGGTCGTGCTGCCGATGCTGCGTCCGGCGATCGCCGCCGGCGCCGCCGTCGTCGTGATGGAAACGCTCACCGACTTCGGCACGGTTCAGTACTTCAACGTCGAAACGGTGACCGTGGGCGTGTTCCGGATCTGGCGTGGAACCTACGACCGCGATGCCGCGAGCGAGATCGCAACGCTCGTGCTCGTGTTCGCCCTGCTGGCCATCGGCCTGGAACGGGTGGTGCGCGGCAGGGCGCGCTTTGGCGAGTCCGGCGGCCGGGGGGCGGGCATCGAACCGTCCCGCCTGACCGGATGGCGAGGCGTGGCCGCGACGTCGGCCGCGTCCACGGTCGTTGCGGTCGCGTTCGCCGCACCGACGCTGCGGCTCGTGACCTGGGCGATTCACGAGCAGCGCGGCCCGCGGGGGACGCCGATGCTCCGGAACTATCCCGAGTTCCTCTCCAACAGCCTCGTGCTCACGGCGTTCACGGTCGGGATCTGCCTGGTCGTGTCCGTGACGATCACGAACGCTCGCCGCTTCGGCAACCCGCGCCTCGTCGGCGTCGCCAACCGTTTGAGCGCGGTGGGCTACGCGGTGCCGGGGCCGGTGGTCGGGATGGGCGTCGTGCTCGCTCTCGTCGCCGTCGACCGGGTACTCGAATTCGTCGGACTGGGTCTCCCGGGCTTCGTCGCGACCGGGTCGTTCGTCGCCCTCGTGTACGCGTACGCGATCCGCTTCCTCGCGCCGGGCATGGGCACGGTCGAGTCCGGCCTTGCCCAGGTGCCCGAGGAGGTCACCGCGTCAGCACGCACGCTGGCGGCACCGCCACGACAGGTGCTGCGCCGGATCCACCTGCCGCTGTCAAAGACGAGCGTCCTGGCCGCCGCCGTGCTGGTCGGGGTCGACGCCCTCAAGGAGCTGCCGATCGCCTACCTGCTGCGACCGGTCGGGTTCGACACGCTGCCGGTGTGGGTGTTCAACCTGGCGTCGGAGTCCCGGTTCCAGCAGGCCGCACTGCCCGCGCTCACCATCGTCGTCGTTGCGCTCGTCCCGGTCGCCCTGCTGAGCAGGCACCTCGACCGGCCGGGTGAGAACGCCATCAGACCATGAGCTCGCCGTCCTCCGCGCCCGCCGCTTCGTCCACACCGTTGCAGCTGAGCGGCGTGAACAAGTCGTACGGCTCGGTGGCCGCGCTCGCCGACATCGACGTCACGATGGCGCCCGGCGAGCTGCTCGCCCTGGTCGGGCCGAGCGGGTGCGGCAAGTCGACGCTGCTGCGCGTCGTCGCCGGGCTCACCGGCGCCGACGCCGGTGAGGTGCGCATCGGCGGCGATGTCGTCGACGACGCCAGGAGCCGGGTCGACCCCGAGCAACGTCACGTCGGGTTGGTGTTCCAGGAGCACGCGCTGTTCCCGCACATGACCGTTGCCGGCAACGTCGCGTTCGGGTTGCGTGATCTCGGCCGGGCGGAGCGAGCCAGGCGGCGCGACGAGTGGCTGGCGGTCGTTGGACTCGCCGACCACGCCAACCGCTTCCCTCACGAGCTGTCCGGCGGCGAGCGCCAGCGCGTCGCCCTGGCGCGGGCGCTGGCGCCCGAGCCAAGGCTGATGCTGCTCGACGAGCCGTTCGCCAGCCTCGACGCGAACCTGCGGGCGCAGGTGCGCACCGACGTCGTGCGAATCCTCAAGGAGACCGCTACGCCGGCGGTGTTCGTGACCCACGACCAGGTCGAGGCACTGGCGTTCGGCGACCGGGTCGCGGTGATGCGTTCCGGGCGAATCGAGCACATGGGCACCCCGGAAGACGTGTTCACCGAACCGGCGAACCACTTCGTCGCCGGCTTCATGGGCGAAGCGAACTTCCTCGTCGCCGACGAGAGCGGGGCGACCGAGCTCGGGCGGCTCGACGGTGATGACATCGTTCCGGCCGGGGCCGAGGTGCTGGTTCGGCCGGACGACGTCGTGCTCGACCTGGCCGTCGGGGCGGCCGGGGTCGACGCGGAGGTCGTGGCGGCCGAATACCGCGGCCCGATCTGGTCATACACGTTGCGGCTGCCATCCGGCACCCTTGTGCGGTCGACCCAGCCGCACACGACGCGGATCGAGATCGGGGCCAAGGTGCGGGTCAGCGTCGGCCCGCACCACCCGGTGATCCGGCCTTCATAGACCGAGGACCTGAGTACGGGAGCCAACGTTCAGCGAACTGGGCGGCCGGCGTCTCATTTGGCAAACCGGGCGGCCCACAGCTCGGAAACCGGTGCACAGGCCGCCCAGAACGTCCCTCGATCTCGTGACGCGTGGGGCACACCGATCTACTCGTTGGAATCCAGGTATGTCAGCTCGGCGGTCGTGAACGTCTCCGGCACCGGATACTGCCCGAGAGCGAACAGCAGGACCGAGATGTGTTGGTGATCGATCGACAGGATGGACCCGGCGAGAAGGATCGCCGGCTCCGACACGAGCTTCCGCACAGCGTCGAGGTGGGTCGCGGCCGCGATCCTCTCGACGTGCAACGCAACGCCGGTCGCACCGGCGGCATCGGTCGTGGCTGCGAGCTGCTTGTTGACATCGCTTGCCAGGCCGACCGGGGCCAGGGTGACCGCTGGTCGGCCAGCACTCACCAGGACGCCGTTCCACGCCTCGAGCGCAACTTGATGGTGGTCGAGGGCGGTGTCGAGGTACTGCGCGATTGCCGGGGGCACGGCGCCCAGGCCTCCGGCCGTCGCGGCATGGCGGGCCTTGGTGTACGTATTGACGGCGAGCACTTCGACGCTCGCCAACGCTTCGGCAAACGCGAGCTCCGAGTCGACGATCTCGCCAGGAAGCGGATGGATCAATCCGTCACTGGTTGGCGCGCAGACGTCGGGAGGCGTCACGACCTCATCCGGCTGGGTAGTGGTCAGATCGGGTTCCGAAGACGGGATCGACGTCTCGTCCGGAGGCTCAGATGATTCGGGCGCAACGGTCGACGGCGTTGTGGTCGTGCTCGGACACTCTGCCGGCACGCTCGTCGACGTGGGCGGCGAGGTCGAGGTTCCATCGGGCACTCCCGTCGTCGGGGGTGGGGTTCCCGAGGATCCCGGGGACGGGCTCGACGACGCAGTTGGAGCTCCCGGGGGTGCGGATGGCACGCTCGAGGCTCCCGAGCCCGGAACGGTCGGCGCGCCCGGAACCGTCGGCGCGCCCGGAACCGTGGGCACGGTCGGCACGGTCAGTGTTGTCGGCACCGTGGGTGTCGTCGGCAACACCGGCAACCCCGGTACGGTGGGAACCGTTGGAAGTGGCGGGAGCGTTGGAATGGTTGGCAGGACGATGTCGCCGACAGTTCCGGTCATCGCACGGCTCCTTCTGCGGGCGGACTGACCAAGTTGGGCACTTCCAACGCCAGCGGGAACGCGACGGTTCCGATCGCCGCAGGCAGTGCCACGAGATCGGTCGGGATCGCCACCAGCTCGGGTACACCGGCGGCCAACAGGGCACCGAACGCTCGCAGTGTTGCCAGATGTTGCGACTCGACGCACATCACGCTGGCCATCGACATACGCATCGCGGCGTCCGGCAACATGGTCAGGTTGGCCAGGTAGGTGTCCGTGACGACCTCCTCGAGATGGGCAGCCAACCCGACCACGGCGGCGGCATCGGCCATCGTCGGCACGGAGGTCTCGACGAGCTGGGAGTACCGCGGGTTCACGGCGTTCTGGCGTTCGCCGCCGAGGCCCTCGGCCTGGTCGTTGAACAGCGCAGCATGCTCGGTGTGCTGCTGCAGGGTCGTCTCCACGAATTGCAGGATGGTTGCGTCCCCCTGGACGAAGGGCAGCTCGAGAGCGGAGGCGTACGCGGCGATCGCCAGGTTCTCCAAGGACGCCGCGGTTTGAAACACTTGCACCTCGACGTTCGGCGCGATCGCCAGCGGGCGGCTGGCCATTGCGTCAACAACCGACCCCAGCGGGCTGCGCAGCAGCCGCGTGGACACGAGGACCGCGAGCCCGAAGCCGCCCGCCTTCAGCAGCCGTCGTCGCTCGATGGCCCCGACGTCAGTGTCGTCGAAGATCATGTGCCCGCCTCCGCCGTGTGCGACATCTGCCGATCCGAGCTCGGATCGCCGCCGTGTGATGTCAGATCGAGCTTAGACCTTCGCCGTGAGGCACGTTGACCAGGCGGCCGGGTTGCGCTGTGCACAACCGAGAGTTCGTCGGGCAGCGGCTGACGCCGACGCGATCAGCCCTGCGGTTGGAACTGCTGGGGGATGATGCTGACGTCGCTCAGGTAGAAGGCACAATCGAAGACGCCGCTGCTGTCGCTGGAGTTGTAGCCGACGAAGAAGGCTCTGATCCGCTGGTCGATCGTGCCGTGGCTCTGGTCGTCGCCGACTTGCTCGCCGATGTTGAAGAGTCCGACGAAGAGGTCGAAGAGGTCGTCGCCCGTGGCGGCCGAATCGATGTACTGATGCCGTGCGGCATAGTCCAAGAAGGCGCCGGAGAAGCAGTCCGCCTGGTTCTCGGCGGGAATCTTCTCGTTCTCGGTCGTCGGCAGTCGCCGGTTGGCGACGTGCTGCACACGGTGACCGAGCTCGTGGCTGATCGTGCCCCAGATGTCCGCATCGCCGTGTTGGTTGTAGTCCCGCCAGAGCGCCGCTTCGCCGAGGTAGATGTTGCCGTCGATCATGCAGTAGGCGAGATCGGTGTCCGAGTAACCGCCGCAGTTCTCGTCGGATTCCACGGACACTCCAGTGGGCACGTAGAGAATGTTGTTCGGCAACAGCGTCGGGCTGAGCGACTGCCATTCGGGTGCGGGCGTCAAGCCCGCGTACTCCCACGCCAACCATTCTTCCGCCACCGGCAGGATGCACTCGACGAGTGTCCTCATCTCGCCAGGCGTCGTGAACGCCGCTTCGAGATCACCTTGAACCGGGCAGTCGGCGTCGTACGACAGGGGAATCGTGCCCTGCGGCGCTGGTGACGACGTCGGTGCACACGTGCCGGTGTTCCAGTCGAAGTAGGTCAACGCAGCGCAGTCGGGAAGCGCGTCCCCGCTGCCCGATGGCCCGGACCCGAACATCGCCTGCTCCGTCACCAGCGTCGCCTCCGGGGGCGACACCACGATCGGTGCCGCCGCCGTCCCCGCCGGCAGGTTGGGGTACCACGGGTGGCTCGGCTGCCCCGACCGCGCCGGTTGTGAGCCCGGCCCCCGCCGCCATCATCACGCCACATCGCAACGAACTTGTTCATGCTCCCGCCCTTCTGCATCGGTGAGCTGTGTCACAGCTCCTCGATGTGCTGGGACGGACGCGGCCGACGCGGAGTTCCCCGTGATTTGGTCGGAGGCCTGTTCGTCGGCTGCAACTGCACGATGCGGCCGTGTGCGTGCGTCAGATCGATCGCCACCGACGTGCCACCCGATCGCGTTGTGCTGTTGGAGCGGCGGGTACATCGAGGGCATCTCGAGCGCATCTCGAGCGCCCCGGCCGCACCTGGGCTGCGAGAAGTCCACCCGCTACGTCTCGGTCGCGTCCAACCCCTCGCCCCAGCGCACTCGTCGAAGTCCGAGGACAGGAACGCCGCGGACTGTGATCGGCGGCATCACCATAAACTGCTCAGCGGGCAGAATACCCTTCGCCTGACCGTTTCTCGTCGGCTCGACACGCAATGTGACGGAGCGGCAGCATTCGGACGGGACCAGGTAGTAGCAGCGCCGCGTCGTCCGGGCAGTAGATCGCGACGACGTCGACCTCATCGCGCGGCATTGGCCGCGTGTGGACTCCGTGACGGTCGGCCCAACACGTTCGGAACGCCACGTACACGCTCCCCTGCTTTGCCGTGCGGAACTTCACCTGAACGCGATAGAAGACATTCTGGATGTACGCGACGAGGTCGAAGGGCGCGTGTTCGGTGAGCGGGAGCAGAACCGTCGCACCTTGCTCAACGAGATCCGCCTGAACCTTCACCACAGCGAGGTCGCCCTTGTCCTTCGTGTGATGCCGCGTCACCATGTTTGCAGAATACGGATGACGTGTAACAGAGTTTCCGCGTCGTCAGCCCATCTTCGCGCCACGCCCCCCGGCACCATTGCAGCCACTGCGCCCCCGGCAGGATTCGAACCTGCGGCCTGAGAGTTAGAAGCTCCCTGCTCTATCCAGACTGAGCTACAGGGGCAGTGCGACAACAGCCTACGGCCCGCTCAGCCATGCTCGGCGAGGTGGCGGCGGAGCAGATCGAGGGCGCTGATCACGGAGAACTCGCGGACCTGCTGACGGCCGGCGCCGAACCCGAGGTTGAGCGTGATCACGCGGCCGGAGTCGCCGGGCCCGCTCACGGCGATGCAGACCGTCCCGACCGGGACGTCCGGCTCGCCTGGCTGCGGCAACGGGCCGGCCACGCCGGTCAACGCGAGACCGACGTCGGCCTTGAGCACCCGGCGGGCGCCGGCAGCCATCTCGCGGGCCGCCACCTCGCTGACGACCGGCCCGGGCGTGACGCCGAGCACATCGAACTTCACGTCGCTGGCGTACGACACGACACTGCCGCGCAGCACGTCGCTCGCCCCTGAGATCGCGGCGAGCCGCGCCGCGACCAACCCGCCGGTGAGCGACTCGGCGAGCCCGAGCATCAGGCCGCGCCGGCGGCACTCGTCGAGCACGACCGACTCCATCGAGTCGTCGTCCGCGCCGAACACGATCGGCCCGAGCAGCGAGCGGACCTCGAGCTCCCACGGCTCCAGCCGGGCGAGCGCCGCGTCGACGTCGTCGGCGCGGGTGGTGAGCCGGACCTCCAGCCCGTTCCAGCCGCGGGCGAGGAACGCGAGCGTCACCGCTCCCGGCTCCAAGACCTCGGTCGAGCCGGTTGATCACGTCGTCGAGCCGCTGGTTCAGGCCGCTCTCCGACTCGCCCCAGACCTTGAGCACCCGGGACGCGATGACGCCCCGCTCGCCCGACCGCTCGAGCAGGTCGGGGAGCACGGCACGGTCGATCATCTCCATCATCTCGATCGGCACGCCGGGCACCGCGTAGATCACCTTCTCGACGCCATCGATCGCCGCCGGGCAGATCAGACCCGGCGCAGTCCCCCGGCGTTGCGGGATGACCGTCGCGCCCTCGGGCACCATCGCCTGGCGCAGGTTGTTCTCGGCCATCCGGCGACCGCGGGTGGCGAACAGCTCGCTGATGGTCGCCGCGACCTCGTCGTCGAGGTGCATCTGGACGCCGCCCATCACCGCCGCGATCGCCTCCCTGGTCAGGTCGTCGTGGGTCGGTCCCAGCCCGCCGCTGACGATGACCGCGTCGGCATCGGCGAGGAGTTCGCGGAGCATGCGCTCGATGCGGGCGACGTTGTCACCGACCTTGACCTGGAGGTGCGACGCGACCCCGCTGGCGGCCAGCCGCTCGCCGATCCAGGCGGAGTTGGTGTCGACGATCTGCCCGAGCAGCAGCTCGGTCCCCACGGCCAGCACGTCACACCGCACGCGACGTCCATTGCTCTGGCGGGGGCGAGCTCCAGGCGGCCCGCGCCGAGGCGCTGACGAGCTGGCAAGGCGCAGCCTTGTCGAGCGAAACCTTCACACCGCATGCGCGCCTTCTGGCTCTGCGGTGCGGGCGCGGACGAAGTACTGCACGCCGCTGTACACGGCGAGGACGACGGCGAGCCAGAGGAACCCGTTCCACAGCCAGGTCGCCCGCAGCGCCGTGAGCGGGAGCAGCGCGAAGCCGACGGCGAGCTGCTGGCTGAGCGTCTTGTACTTCGCGGTCCGGCTGGCCGGCATGGACACACCCTTCGAGCCGATGATGCTGCGGTACATGCTGATGATCACTTCCCTGACGGTGATGATCACCACCGGTACGACCCCGAACACGTCCCGTCCGACGAGCGTGAACATCGCCCCGAGCACGAGGACCTTGTCGGCGAGCGGGTCGAGGAACGCGCCCGAGCGCGTCGTGCCGTGGCGCCGCGCGATGTAGCCGTCGATGCCGTCGCTGGCGCAGAGCACGAACCACAGGGCGAACGCGATCCACGAGCCGCGGTCGTGCTCCGGGATGACCCAGAACATGACCGGCGACAGCAGCAGGCGCCCGGCGGTGATCGCATTGGCCCAGGTGGCCAGGGCGCCGGGCTCGACGGGCATCAGAACTCATCCAGGTCGTCGCATGCGGTCGCGCTCGCGCCGGCCGCGATGAGATCGACGCCGAGGGCGTCGACGATCTCGACCCTGGCGAAGGACCCGGCCGGAATCGCCTCGTCGACGACGATCACGCCGTCGATCTCCGGTGCCTCGCGGTGGCTGCGACCGATCCCTGCTCGGTCGACCAGCACATCGACGGTGGTGCCGATGAGCTCGTCCCGCCGCGAGCGCCGTGATCGCGTCCTGCAGCTCGGTGAGCTCGGTGAGGCGTTCGCGCATCAACGACGCCGGAACCTGTCCGTCGAGGCCGGCGGCGTACGTTCCGTCCTCACGGCTGTAGGCGAAGAACCCGCACCAGTCGAGCTTTGCCTGTCGACGAAGTGCAGCAGCTCGTCGTGATCCGACTCGGACTCGCCGGGGTACCCGACGATGAAGTTGCTGCGGAACGCGGCGCTGGGCTCGCGATCGCGGATGTCGGCGATCCGCTTCAGGAAGCGGTCGCCATCGCCCCAGCGGCGCATCCTGCGCAGCAGCGGCTTGCTCACGTGCTGCAGCGAGAGGTCGAAGTACGGCACGCCGGAGTCGACGATCGCGTCGATCAAGCCGTCGCTGAGGTCGCTCGGGTAGAGATAGAGCAGCCGAACCCTGTCGACCCGGTCGACGACCGCCCGCACGAGCGGCACGATGGCGCCGGCACCGAGCTCGCCCGGCCGGTCCTTGCCGTACGAGGCGAGGTCCTGAGCCACGAGCACGATCTCGCGGGCGCCGAGCTGCTCGACCTCATCGAGGATCTGGGCGACGTCGCGGCTGCGCTGCTTGCCCCGGAACGACGGGATCGCGCAGAACCCGCACCGGCGATCGCAGCCCTCGGCGATCTTCACGTAAGCCCACGGCACCGCCGACCTCGGGCGGGGGAGGTTGAGCAGGTCGAACGCCGGGATCGCAACGGTGCGGACCGGGATCAGCTTGCGCGCCGGGGCTCGCCGGCGGGCGGTTCGGGCGGCTCGTGGAACAGCCGATGCCGAACCCGGCGACCTGGTCGACCTCGGGCAGCGCCGCGGCGAGCTCGGCGCCGTAGCGCTCGGCCATGCAGCCGGTGACGACGAGGCGCGAGCCGGCGGCTCGCCGCTCGTCCAGCGCGAGGACGGTGTCGATCGACTCCGTGCGCGCGGCCTCGATGAACGCGCACGTGTTGACGACGACGAGGTCGGCCGACTCCGGTCCGTCGGAGGCCTCCATGCCGTCGCGGAGCAACGTGCCGACGAGCTTCTCGGAGTCGACTTGGTTCTTGGGGCAACCAAGTGTCTCGATGTAGAACCGCTCAGGCACGGTCAACCAGGCTACTGACGGCCACCGGCCGTCGAGTGGGAGCGCTACTGGTGGGCGAGGCGCAGTCCGCGGCGGGGCCAGGGGGTCGAGACCAGGCGCCCGGTGCCGGACAGCGTGATGTACGCGGTTGCGAGGTCGTCGCCGCCGAAGCAGATGTTCGTGGTGAGCGGGTCGCCGGTCGAGCGGTGCTCGATGATGGCTCCGTCCGGCGAGATCGACGTGACGCCGCCGCGACCAACGACCCGACGGACACCCAGCCCTCGGCGTCGACGGCGAGGGAGTCGAGCAGCTCCATGCCGGGCAGGCCGGCGAGCAGTGCGAACCGGTCGAGCACGGCGGGTCCGGCGAGCAGTTCGAGCACGCCTGGCTCGGTCACCCTCCGTCTGAAGATGCGACCGGTGTAGGTCTCGGCGTAGTACAGGATCGTCCCGTCCGGGCTGAGTCCGATGCCGTTCGGCGAGTGGGTCGGGAACGCCACCTCATGGACGTCGGAGCCGTCGCACCTGGCGTAGTAGATCGCCGAGAGGTCGGCGGTGCGGGCGTGCGTGTCGACGATGCCGTGATCGGTGAAGTAGAAGCCGCCGCGGCCGTCCATCACGAGGTCGTTGGGCGACCGCAGCGGCCGGCCCTGGCATTCGTGTACAGATCGGTGATCGAGCCGTCCTGTTCGACGCGCTGGATGAGCC
This sequence comes from Ilumatobacteraceae bacterium, assembly GCA_963764455.1. GTDB lineage: Bacteria > Actinomycetota > Acidimicrobiia > Acidimicrobiales > Ilumatobacteraceae > Desertimonas. The sequence goes on along the minus strand of CAVXSN010000014.1, from coordinate 170,697 downwards.
CGCCGGAGTAGTGGTCGGGGTCGAACCTGCCCGGCCACAGCAACCCGTCGCGGGCCGACGGACCGGGCGCTGCCACCGTTGTTGCACAGGTAGAACGCGCCATCGGGGCCGACCGCGATCCCGTTCGGACCACCCTTCACCTCGGCCAGCGTCGTCTTGGCACCGTCGCGGGAAACCCGGGTGATCCGCTGCCCGGCGATCTCGACGAGCACGATCGAGCCGTCCGGCTGGTACACCGGACCCTCCGGGAACTCGCAGGCCGGACGCGATCTCGGTGAACGTGCTCGTCTCGCTCATCGCCGCAGTCTCGCGGACACCGACGTCGGAGCGCCCGAGCCGGGTCACTGCGGCATCGGTGCAGCACTCGGTGGTGCGGGTTGAGCGCCTCGAACTCCTCGACAGTCATCAGGACGGCGCGGGCTTTCGAGCCCTCGCTCGGTCCGACGACGCCTTGCTGTTCGAGCAGGTCCATGATCCGACCGGCCCTGGCGAAGCCGACCTTGAGCTTGCGTTGCAGCATCGACGTCGAGCCGAGCTGGCTGCGCACGACGAGCTCCATCGCCTGGCGCATCATCGCGTCATCGTCGTCGTCGCCGCCGGCCGACATCGCGTTGGACGAGGCCGTGACGAGTCGGGACCGTCGTCGGCGCCCTCGACGCCGCTGACGTATGCAACCTCGGGCGCCTGGTCGCGCCAGTGGGCGACCACGGCTCGCACCTCCTCCTCGCTCACGAACGAGCCCTGGACGCGGTGCGGGATCGACGAGTTTCCCGGCAGCAGCAGCATGTCGCCCTTGCCGACGAGCTTCTCGGCGCCCGGCTGGTCGAGGATCACCCGGGAGTCGGTGAGGCTCGTGACGGCGAACGCGATGCGAGCCGGGATGTTCGCCTTGATCACCCCGGTGATGACGTTCACGCTCGGGCGTTGCGTGGCGACGATCAGATGGATACCGACGGCGCGGGCCTTCTGGGCGATGCGGGTGATCGAGTCCTCGACGTCCCGCGCCGCCACCATCATCAGGTCGTTGAGCTCGTCGACGACGACGACGATGAACGGCAGGCGCTCCGGCCCTGGCGAGTCCGAGCCCGTCGGATCAGGGCTGAGCGTCGAGCTCTGGCTGCATCTCGCCCCGGTCGTACGCCGCGTTGTAGCCGGTGATGTCGCGGAAGCCCTTCATGGAGAGGAGGTCGTAGCGCCGCTCCATCTCCTTGACTGCCCAGCCGAGGGCGTTGGCCGCCTTCTTCGGGTTCGTGATCGGCTGCGTGAGCAGGTGCGGGAGCCGGTTGTACTGGCCCATCTCGACCTGCTTCGGGTCGACGAGGATCAGGCGCACCTGATCGGGGGTCGTGCGCATCAGCAGCGACGTGAGGATGCAATTGATGCCGCTCGACTTGCCGGCGCCCGTCGCCCCGGCGATGAGCAGATGCGGCGTGGTGGCGAGGTCGAGGAACACGGACGTGCCGGCGATGTCCTTGCCGATCGCCACGTCGAGCGTGCCCGCGTTCTGCGCGGCCTCTGGCGACACGAGTAGGTCACCGAGGGCGACGAGCTGACGGGTGTTGTTCGGGACCTCGACGCCGATCGCCGACTTGCCGGGGATCGGCGCCAGGATCCGGACGTCGGTGGCGGCCATCGCGTACGCGATGTCCTTCTGCAGCGACGTCACCCTCGCGACCTTGACGCCCGGCCCGAGCTCGAGCTCGTAGCGCGTGACCGTCGGACCGACCGTCATGCCGGCCAGGGTCGTGTCGACCCCGTGCTGTTGCAGCGACTTCTGGAGCACCCGGCCACGAGCCGCGACCTCGGCACGGTCGATGGCCTGCGCGTTCGTGCGATGCAGCAACGACACGGGCGGCAACGTCCAGTTGTCCGCTCCGGCGACGCCCGCCGGAGCGGCGCACGACCCTGGCACCGAGGCCCCCCGGCGCGCCCGGCCTCCGCTGGGTGGCGACTCGTCGTCGCCGTAGAGATCGTCTCCGCCGTCGTACGGCACGGGTGGCAGGGCGAGAGCGACGGTCCCGACGTCGGCCTGGTCGTCGTCGGCCGGGTCGAGCCCGTTCTCGCGGTCCTGGCCGGCGTCCGGATCCTTGTCGCTGGTCAGCGAGGACAGGTCACGCAGTGCCTGCCGGGCCGCCCGCCCGAGCGGCGCGGCCACCGCGCCGACCCCGCGGCCGGTGCGCTGGGCGGCGTGCCCGGTGCGCTGGGCCATCGTGCGCAACGACGCCTGGGTGATGAGCATCGCCCCGAACAGGCCAACGGCGCCGAACAGGACGTACGCGCCGAAGTCCTCGACGAGCGTGCGCAACGGCTCGCCGACGGCCCAACCGAGCACGCCGCCCGCCTTGGTGACGCCGTTGACGGAGAATCCCTCCGGACCCCGGGCGACGTGCAGGATGCCGAGTATCGCGAGCGCGACGAAGGTCCACCCGAACAGAAGCCGCCACGGGCTCGAGGTCCGTGACCTGCGGATCAACGCGATGCCCATCGCGATCAGCACGAACGGCACGACGTATCGGGCGAGGCCGGCGAGTGAACCGACGAGCGAGTCGACGCCGTCGCCGAGGATGCCGGCGACCTTGAAGAACACGCCGGCGGCGAGGATGACACCGCCGACGATGAGCAGCAACCCGGAGAACTCGTGCTCCCGGCCGGCGATGGCGCGCTTCAGTTCGCCCGTGACGTCGTTGCGGCGTCGGCGCCGGCCGCCGGTGTCGTCGTCGGTCCTGCTGTAGCGCGCCCTGGAGACGTTGCGCGGCGCTCCGCCACCGGTCCCCGATCGGGTCGAGCCGGCGCTCGATCCCGACGTCGCCACGCCGCGCCGGGCGGTTGTCCCGCGCCGGGGGCAGCGATCGCGTCCGCTCGCGCTTCTTCGAGGGTCCCCAAGTAGCCATGACTGGGATTCACGGTAGCAACCCGCGGCCCGCCCCGCCGGGAGCCACGCCCGATCAAGTTTTCCACAAGCAATGTGACGCGAAAGTGAAACAAGATGCTTGTGGAAATCTCGCGGGGTGGGACGTCAATCGATTTCGGAGACCTCGAGGGGCTCGCCGTCTGGTGAAAGGCGGATGTCGAGCTGGCCACCGTGGGTCGACTCGATGATGACGCCCACGCGAACGGAGCCGTCCTCGCCGCCGACGATCGAGAACTGGGTGAGCGCCGAGTCCTCGAGATCGTCGACGACCTGGTCGAGAACGTGGTCGGGGTCGAATGTCAACGCGTCGGCGGCGGCGAACGTGAAGCCGCCCGCCTCGCCTCCGGTTCCGGCATCGGCCAGCTCGCCGTCGGCGTAGACGTAGGGGATCGCTCTGCGGCCCTGGTCGGCCGAGACCCACAGCGTGACGGCGAGCGGCGTCGCCCTGATCTCGAAGTACTGCGGGGCGTCGCCGAGCTCGTTCTCCAGCGCCGCCACCGCCGGTGCGATCTCCCCGACGAGCGGCAGGTCGGCATCTCCGCCACCACCGCCGCCACATGAGCCCGCCGCGAGACCCAACCCGAGAACAGCGAGGCACAGCCACCGGCAGTGGGGACGTGAACGCCCCGGTACCCCGTGACCCGAACGGACCGTCAGAGTGGATTTCGGTGCGAGGATCGGCCGGCTCCGCCGGCCGACCGCAGCTCCAACGATGGGGGGATCCAAAGGGGGAAGGTCTCCTTCCCCCCTTTGCCGAGGCTCACGCCTCCATCACGACCGGGACGATCATCGGGCGCCGTCGGGTGCGCTCGGAGACGAACCGGCCGGCGGCCCGGCGAACATCCCGCTCCAGCGCCTCGACGTCGCGCACGCCGTTGGCGAGCGACTTCTCGACCGCGGCGGCGATCGTGTCGCACGCCTCGTCGAGCAGGTCCTCCGCCTCCGGCGTGTACACCCAGCCGCGGGTGATGATCTCCGGCCCGACGAGCACCTTCTGCGACTGCCGGTCGACCGTGACGACGACCACGACGACGCCCTCCGACGCCAGCACCGCCCGGTCGCGCAGCACGCCGAGCCCGACGTCGCCGACGATGCCGTCGACATAGAGGTATCCGGCCGGCACCCGACCGGCGAAGTCGACCCGGTCGTCGTTGACGACGAGGACGTCGCCGTCCTCGCACACGAGCACCCGATCCCGGGGCACCCCCATCAGCGCCCCGAGCGCGGCGTTGGCCATCAGGTGGCGGTACTCGCCATGCACCGGCACGTACCACTCCGGCTGGGCGATCGACAAGTAGGTCTTCAGCTCGTCGGCTTGCGCGTGACCGGTGGCGTGGACGTCGCGTATGCCCGAGTGGACCACCTGGGCACCGGCCCGTAGCAACCCGTCCATCACCCGGTTGACATTGCTCTCGTTGCCCGGGATCGTGTGACTCGACAGGATGACCGTGTCGTTCTCGGACAGCTTGACGAGCTTGTTCTCGCCCCGCGCCAGCAACGCGAGCGCTGACATCGGTTCCCCCTGTGATCCGGTCGAGATGACGCACACCTCGCCCGGCTCGTAGCGGTCGATGTCTTCGATGTCCACCAGCTTGCTCGGCGGGATCGAGATGATGCCGAGGTCGGTACCGAGCTGCACGTTCTTGCGGATGCTCATGCCGAGCGTCGCCACGACTCGGCCGCTGTCGATCGCGGCATCGGCGATCTGCTGGATCCGGTGGAGGTGGCTGGCAAAGCTGGCCGTGATGATCCTCCGCCCGCGAGATTCCGCGAACAGCGACCGCAGGACCGATCCGACGCTGGACTCGCTCGGCGTGTAGCCGGACTCCTCGGCGTTCGTCGAGTCGGCAAGCAGGACGCGGATGCCCTGCCGTCCGTTGTTGGCCGACTTGGCGAGCTCCCCGATGCGGGCGAGGTCCGTGCGCCGCCCGTCGACCGGCGTCAGGTCGAGCTTGAAGTCACCGGTGTGGAGGATGACGCCCTGTGGCGTGTGCACCGCGATCGCGTGGGCATGCGGAACGCTGTGAGTGACCGGGATGAACTCCACGTCGAACGGGCCGATCTGCACCCGCTCGCCATCGGCGACGGCGTGCAATTCGGTCTTGCCGAGCAACCCCGCCTCCTCGATGCGGTTGCGGGCGAGACCCAGCGTGAGCGCCGACCCGTACACCGGCACGCTCATCTCGCGCAGCAGGAACTGCAATGCGCCGACGTGATCCTCGTGACCGTGCGTGGCCACGATGGCGACGATCCGGTCGGCGTTCTCCCGCAGGTAGGTGAAGTCCGGCAGCACGAGGTCGATGCCGTGCATGTCCGGATCGGGGAACATCAGCCCGCAGTCGATGAGCAGCAGCTTGCGGTCGGGGCCGTCGCCGGACGGCCCGCCGCCGACCTCGATGACCGCACAGTTGCGGCCGATCTCGCCCAGTCCCCCGAGGAAGACGATGCGAACCGTGTCAGGCATCGATCAGACCGATTGCGCGGTCCCGGTTCTGGGCGGGAATCGTCTCAAGTGCCTCTCTGGGCAGCCTCCGGCTCGGAAACTGCCGGTTTCGCCGCCCAGTTCGAAGAAAGCTGGTTCTAACCACGAGCGGCGACCAGGCGCTGGTACACGTCGGCGGCCCGTCCCTCGAGCCAGTCGGGGTCGGAACCCATCGGTGGACGGCAGTCGCCGGCCGGCCTGCCGAGGTGGCGCAGCATCGCCTTCGACGGTCCCGGATTGGGCGACTCGTCGCCGGTCTCGAACGCGAAGCTCTCGAGCATCCGAGCGTTCGCCCGCCGGGCTCCGAGCGTGTCGCCGCGGTCCCAAGCATCGAACAGCTCCACGAAATCCGGCGTCACCCAGTGGCTCGCCACGCTGATGACCCCGACCGCCCCGACCGCGAGCAACGGCAGCGTGAAGTTGTCATCGCCGCTGTACACCGCGAAGCCGTCGCCGGCCGCCGCGATCAGCCGCGCCGTCTCGGCCGGGTTCCCGGTGGCGTCCTTCACGCCGACCACGTTGCCAACCTCGTGAGCGAGGCGCACGAGCACGTCAGTGGCCACCTTGCGACCGGTCCGGATCGGGATGTCATACACGAGCATCGGCAGCTCCGTGGATTCCGCCACGGCTCGCAGGTGTCCTTCGATCCCAGCCTGCGACGGCCGGCTGTAGTACGGGCAGAGGGCGAGGATGCCGGCGACGCCGAGCTTCGACGCCTCGGCCGTGAGGTGGACGTCGTGGGCGGTGTTCGAGCCCGTCGACCCGGCGAGCACCGGGATCGTCACCGCGGCCGACACGGTCTCCCACAGCGTGAGCTTCTCGTCGTCGCTCAACGTCGGAGCCTCGCCCGTGGTACCCGAGATCACGAGCCCCTCGTTCCCCTCGGATTCGAGCCAGCGGGCGAGTTCGGCCGCACCGTCGACATCGAGCGCGAGGTCATCGTCGAACGGCGTGATCATCGCCGTGAGCACACGTCCAAAGCGGGGCATGAACCCACACTATTCCGCTGCGGGGTCGGCCAGGCGTTCGCTTGCGAAGCCGCGGCGAGCCGATGTCAGGAGGCGAGTGCGTCCTCGGCTTCATGCGGTCGAAGCAGCGTTGGCGTGGGCTGCCCGACGCTGTTTCGCCGGAACAGCGAGCGGACGACGATGTTCGGGCGGAACAGCACCGTCGGCGGCGTCACCAGGAAAAACGCCTGCAGCATCGCCGCGAGCACGGTCTCGTCAGCCGTCGCGGCAGCCATCACACGGTCGAGATAGCGATGCTGCACGGACGTCGCGACGTTGCGTTTGCCGCCCGTGGTCGTCGGCATGCGGAGGTCGTCGCCGGTCGCGATCATCCACGCCGGGTCGCCTTGCTTGGCCACGAGTCGCTGCATCGGCTTGGCGAACCCGTCGAGCGTCCGGTGCGTGCTGCGGTGGCGGGTCAGCGCCTCGTCGAGCGCCACCGCGGTCTTCGCCGCCACGGACATCCCCTGTCCGTACACCGGGTTGAACGCGCACGCGCTGTCACCGACGGCGATGAGCCGTTCGGGCCAGCGGCGAGCCCGGTCGTAGTGGCGACGGCGATTCGCCGTGTTGGCGAATGCCACCGGACGGGTCAACGGTTCGGCATCCCGGATCGCATCGTGGATCGCTGGGCTGCGTAGTCCGGCAGCGAACCGGTCGAAGCCGGCAGCATCGGTCGGCGGATGGTCGTCGCCGACCCCCTGCACGGTCACCATCCAGCGATCACCCTCGATCGGGAACAGCAGGCCCATCCGACTCGTCGAAGGTGGCTGCGACTGCAGGAAGATCGCCTTCCAGCCGCGGCCGCCTGGCGGACGGCGGTAGATGCCGCGTCGCGTAGGCGAGGTGGGCGTCGATGCGTGTCTCGTCTGGTCGCTCGAAGCCGAGTCGTTCCAACCAGTCGGGCAGGCGCGACCGCCGACCGGTTGCGTCGACGACGAGGTCGGCGGGCACCGTGTCGACCGGACGATCCTCGCCGCTCGCCGATCCGAGCAGCGTGACGCCGGTGACGGTGTTGCCGTCGTCGGCCAGGCACAGGTCGATGACGCTGCGACCTTCGAGCAGCGTGACCCCTGGCGTCGACCGGACCAGCCGGCGCGTGTGCCATTCGATGAGGTCACGACTCGCCGAGAGCAGTCGATGTCGAGCCGGAAACGGCGGGATCCACCCCGCCGGATTGAGCCAGAGGAACTCGGTCGGCGCGGCGAGCGTAACCGCTCCCGCGGCGACCAAGCTCTCGGCGAACCCGGGCAACAGCGACTCGATCGCGTCTGCGCCGCCAGGCAGCATCACGTGCAGGTGCTCCGCCTGCGGCACGCCGGCTCGTGCGGCCGGTGTCTCCGGCAGGTGGTCTCGTTCGATGATCGTGACCCGCTCGAAGTGCTTGCTCAGCGCCTGCGCCGTCACCAGGCCGGCCATGCTCCCGCCGAGCACGATGGCGTGCCCGTGGGGACTGGTTGTGTGGTTCGTCATACCCCGGCACTACCGCGGCGGTGCGGCACGGGTTCAACGCGCTTCGAGCGCCCCCTTCGAGCATCCCCCAACACGCGACTCACTACCGCGCGCCGCCACCCCCGAGGAACCGCTCGACCTCGTCGAGGAACACCGGCCAGGCCGGTTCGCTCTCGGTGAGGATGTGGCTCCGGCTGTTCAACAGGACGAGACGGCTGTCCGGGATGAGGGCGGCGAGCTCGCGGGCCTGGGTCTGCGGTACCCGCACATCACCACGTGAGTGCACGATCAGCGTCGGGCAGCGCACCTTGGGCGCGAGTTGCGACACATCGATCCGGGCGAACACTTCGAGGAACTTGACCAGGTTGCCTGGCGACGTGGTCGCCCGCTGCAGATCGATGAACGCATCCCACAGCTCGCGGGTGCCGTCGGGAATGAACTGGCTGGCGAACACGAGCCGGAACGCATCGTCGTCGCGGCGCCAGCCGACCCTGGCGATGTCGAGGTCGAGCGCCGCCTCGTCCAGCTCGGTGGCGTCGACCGCCCGCACGAGCCGGCCGCGCCCGTAGGCGCCGGCGAGGATCAGGTGCGAAACCCGCTCAGGGTGACGGACCGCGTAGGCGATGGCGACCGCACCGCCCTGCGACACCCCGAGCAGCGGGAACCGCTCGACACCGACCGCGTCCACGACGAGCTCGAGGTCGTCGACCCAGGCGTCGAAGCTGAAGTCGTCCACGTCCCAGTCGGACAGGCCGCACCCACGCTCGTCGTATCGGATCAGCCGGTGCCGCTCGGCGAAGCCGTGGAGCCAGTGCGACCAGATCGGGCTGTCCCATTCCAGTTCGAGGTGGGTCAGCCAGTTCGCCGCCTTGACCAGTGGCGGTCCGTGGCCGGCTTCGGCGTACGCGACGCCGACGCCGTCAGGCGAGACGCAGTACCGGATGTCCTGCGGCAGCGCTGCGGTCGCGGGAGGCGCACCGCCCGAGTCCGCACCGCCCTGTTCGGTCACCGGGGCAACGAACCGGTAGCCGCGCCCATGGACGGTGGCGATGACCTGCTGGCGTTGACCGTCGTCGCCGACCGCCTTCCGAGCTTCCTTGAGCCGGCTGGTCAGCGCCGACTCGCTCACGAATCGGTCGCCCCACACCGCGTCGAGGAGCTCCGTCTTGGGCACCAGCCGGTTCCGGTTGGTGATCAGATGGCGGAGCACGTCGAGGACCTGGGGCTCGACGTGGACGAGCTCACCGCCGCGGCGCAGCTCGAACTGGTCGAGATCGAGCTCGCAATCTTCGAAGTGGTACACGGTGGCGGTCATCGTTCACGGGCGCGCCGGGGCGGCAACGGGCCTGGATCGATGATGGCCCATCGACACGGTGCGACGCCTCCGAATTAGCGCTCACCCGAGATCTTCAGGACTTCTCCACGGACCCTCCAAGCGTTCCGGGACCGGTTGCGTCACGGTGGACCACCACGAGCAACGACGCAATTGGCACCGGACGCGAGGGGAGCTGACCGTGACTGACGAGTACCTGCTCGGCCACGAAGACGACGAGTTGCAACGCCTCGAGAACCAGGCGCGTGCGCTCGCACGACCGACGCAGACGATCCTGACCCTGGCCGGCATCGAACCCGGCATGCGAGTGCTCGACCTCGGTACCGGCGCCGGCGACGTGGCGTTGGCGCTGTCCGCGCTCGTCGGCACGTCGGGTTCCGTCGTCGGCATCGACCAGTCTCCTGCCGCGCTCGCGTTGGCCGCCGAGCGATGCGCCGCCGGTGGCGTCCGCAACGTGACGTTCGTCGAGGGCGACCTCCACGAAGTCGGGGTCACCGGGCCGTTCGACGCAATTGTCGGGCGCCTGGTGCTCCTGTACACGCCCGACCCCGCGCTGGTCCTGAAGCGCTACGCCACGCTGGTGCGGCCCGGTGGGGTCGTCGTGGCGATGGAGTTCGAGATGACCGCCGCCGGGATGTTGCCCAGCAACGCACTGGCGGAGCGTGTCGTCTCGTGGATCGTCGAGGCGTTTCGGCGATCCGGTCTCGACCCGCTGCTCGGCGCCCGTCTGGGACGGGTGCTCGAGGATGCCGGGTTGGGATCGCCCACCGTGGTCGGGCTGCAGGCCTACGTCCCACCCGGTGACCCGACAGGATCGCGGATGGCGACCGGCATCGTGCGCACGTTGCTGCCGGTGATCGAGCGCACCGGTATCGCCACCGCAGGCGAAGTCGGCATCGACACGCTGCAGCAGCAGCTGGCGGCCGCCCAGTCCTCGACCGATGCGCTGTTCAAATTGCCGACGCTGGTCGGTGCTTGGGCCAGGGTGGCGTGATCCCCGCGGGGTGCACGGGGGTCGCCGACGCCGAGCGACTGACGTCGGCGTATCGAGCCCACCGTCGCGATCTCGTCGGGTTCGCCCGTCGTCGGTTGGGCAGCGCGGATCTCGCCGAGGAGGCGGTGCAGGAGACGTTCCTGAGGGCGTGGCGGTCGATCCGTCGCTTCGATCCGGCCGCCGGGTCGGAGCGGATGTGGCTGTTCGGGATCTGTCGCAACACCGCAGTCGACGTCGCCCGGCGCCGGGCGAATGACCTCCGCGTCGAACGCGTCGCCGACGCCGCGGCCCCTGACGATGGCGGACTGGACGAGGTGACGGCGCGCTGGCAAGCACAGCACGCGCTCGGTCGGATGAGCCCGTCGCAGCGGGTTGCGGTGATCGACGTGCATCTGCGGGACCGGACCTACGCCGAGGTGGCCACGAAGCTCGGCGTTCCGGTGGGAACGGTCAAGTCGCGGGTTCACCTCGGCCTGCGGTCGGCCCGCGAGGCGGTCGACGCGTAGCGCGACGACCTGACCGGCAACCTCCGGTTGGCGATCGAAGCAACTACCCCTTGCGCCCCCACATCAGGATGCGCTTGAACGGGAAGAAGTACGGCGACGCCCTGCCGATCGTGTCCAGGAGGCGATCCTTGTAGGCGTCGAGGAACGGATCGATCAACTCGTTCGGCAAGAGTCGCGTGAAGCGCGTGAGAGTGGTCCCCTTCGTCCACTCGACGACACTCTCCGTCGACTGCAGCTGATGTGGGTACACCTGGAGCCGAACGTGCTGTTCCTTCGCGCCGAGGTGATCGAGGAGGATGGCGTACTGCTCCGGTGCGAGCACGTTCTGGGCCACGGGATCCGGCGGTGGCAGGCTGTTGAACGCGGTCAGGAACGGTTCCGTCGCGGCCACGTGGGCGGCGACGCGGTGCGCCGCGTGATCGGCGTTCGCCGGGACCTGGACCGCCAGTTGCCCGCCGGTTTCGACGCCCGCCCACCACCGGGCGAGCACGGCCGGATGATCGGGCAGCCATTGCATGCTGGCGTTGGCGATCACCAACTCGTGATCGCTGCGGCCCGTCCACTTGGCGATGTCGCCCTTGGCGAAGCGGAGCCGCGAGTCGCTGGCGCCGAGGTGGGCTCGCGCCTCGGCGAGCATCGCGTCGGACGAGTCGATGCCCACCATCTCCTCGATGCCGAGCCGTTCGGTGACCGCGGCCGTGAGCTCACCAGAGCCACAGCCCAGGTCGACGGAGCGACCGAACCCATCGCACGACGCCCACGACGGCTGGATCAGATCGACGAGATCCCAGAACGGCTGGGAGCGTTCGGTTGCGAACTGCGCGTACTGCCCCGGGTTCCACCCGTCTCCGCGGTCACCCATCGTCAGGAAACCTAATGGAGCACGACAAATGGGTCCAAAGGGGGCAGCTGCCCGTCAACGCAACCTCACGACAGCTCGAACTTGATGTACTCCTCGCCGGTGTCCTCGAGATCCTCGAACTGGATGACCTCCATCTCCTCGAAGCGGCGGCGCAGCCACTGGTCGTTGCGGTCGAGGAGGCCGAGCTTCTTGCAGTTCGGGACGATCTTCGAGAACAGCATCGTCTGGAAGAGGTGCCGCGTCGGGTCGGTGAGGACCAGCGGCACCACGTCGCGCGGGTTGACGCCGTGCTTCTCCCACACCTCCTGGGCGAGGAAGCGATCTCGCATCCGGACGGCCGCCTCGTAGGCGAACTCCTGGCGCTCCTTCATCTCGGCGTCGGTCATGCCGTCGTACACCTCTCTCAAGGACAACACTCCGAAGGCGACGTGGCGGGCCTCGTCGCTCATGACGTAACGCAACAGCTGCTTGAGTAGCGGCTCCGCCGTGAGTTGGTGCAGGAACCCGAACGCGGCCAGGGCGAGGCCCTCGACCATCACCTGCATGCCGAGGTAGGTCATGTCCCACCGGCTGTCGTTGATGATGTCGTCGAGCAGCATCCTCAGGTGGGCGTTCACCTGGAACCCGCCGTCGAGCTTCTCCTCCAGGTAGCGGGCGAAGACCTCGACGTGGCGCGCCTCGTCGACGACCTGCGTCGAGGCGTACAGCTTGGCGTCGTACCACGGCACGGTCTCGGTGATCTTCGCGGTGCACAACAACGCGCCCTGCTCGCCGTGCAGGAACTGAGACAGCGTCCACCGGCGCTGGTCGATGCCGAACTCCAGCCACTCCCGGTCGTTCCACTTCTCGACGATCGTGCCGGTGTAGTGGTCGGGGCTGAGCCCGGCATTGACGGCCGACTGATCCTCACTGACGACCTTCTCGATGTCGACCTCGGTGTCCCACGGCAGGTCCGTGGTGGCGTTCCACTGCCCGGTCTTGGCTTTCTCGTAGAGCTTGCGCAGCGCCGGCCGGGACAGCGAGTAGTCCCACGTGAAGATCGCGTCGGCGTTGTCCTTGACCGCGTGCTCGACTTCGTCGAGGTCGGTGTTGACGACCGCGACGATCGCTTCGATGTCGTTCACGTCGTCGCGGCCGAGGATGTCGGCGTTGTCACGATGGGTGATGGTCATGAGGGGACTCCGTACATGTCGGTGAACGGTCGTTCACTGGATTGAGGACGAATGAGGGTCTCGATGAACGGGCAGAGGAACCGGCGCGCCGACACCTCGTCGCCGAGATCGACGACGTCGCTCGGGGCGAGGAAGTACGAGATGGTCAAGCGGCTGAGCACGTCGATCATCGCCTTGGCCGGCTGCCGGCCGACGTATGGCTCGACGAACGGCACGAGGAAGGTCGTCGCCATGCGCATGATGCGCGGTACGCCTTCGGCCGTCAGCTGGTTCAGGATCGTGCCCGGTTCGGCGGCGAGCATCGAGCGCGAGGTGCTCGTCGTCGCGCAACCGGCGGGTCGCCGTGACGACGGCGCGGACGAAGACATCCTCGAGCGAGTCGGCCCCGACGAGCTCGGTCTTCAGGTCGTCGAAGAACTCCTCCAGCTCGCGCACCCGCATCGCCTCGAACAGCACGTCCTTGCCGCCGGGGAACATCCGGTAGATCGTCGCTCGCGACACCCGCGCCTCGTTGGCGATGTCGTCGATCGTGAGCTTGGCGAACCCCCAACGTTCCAGGCACAGCTTGGTGGCCTCGAGGACCCTGGCTTCGAGCGTCTCGGCGCCGCCCAACGTCATGCTGAGACAGTAAGACGATTTTCGTCTCACCGTCAACCATTTCTGCCGATCGACGTCGTCAAACCATTTCGGGGGCGGTGGCGTAATGTCTCCGGAAACGCCCGGACGGGCACGGATCAGGGAGAACTTCAGCCATGCGCAGTAGGACGATCTCGATGGCCTTCGCCGCCACCGTCCTCACCACCGTCGGCGCCGCCACCGCCTCCGCGACGACGGAACCACCCGAGCCAACCCCACCAGCAGAATCGGAGGCCGAAACCACCGCGCCGGAAGGGACCGCCGCGGCGGAATCCGCGGGCGCATCGACGGCACCAGAGGGCACGATTCCCGATCCGGCCGAGTGTGCCGCCGGGCTCACGCTCGAGGAGGGCGTGCTCACCGTCGCCACCGCCGAGCCGGCGTTCCCGCCGTACGTGATCGATGACGACCCCACGAGCGGCGAAGGTTTCGAGGCGGCCGTCGCCTATGCGGTGGGGCGCGAGATGGGTTTCGAGGCCGACGCGGTCGAGTGGGTCCGCACGCCGTTCGAGGCCGCGATCCAGCCGGGCCCGAAGGACTTCGACTTCAACCTCCAGCAGTACAGCATCACGCCAGAACGCGAGGAGGTCGTCTCGTTCAGCCTCCCGTACTACACGAGCACCCACGCGATCATCGCCTTCGCGGACACGCCGGCGGCCGAGGCCGTCACGCTCCCGGCCCTGCAGGAGCTGCGCATCGGTGTCGCGTCCGGCACGTCGAGCCTTCAGTTCGTCGAGGACGTCATTCAGCCATCGGCGGCGCCGCAGGTGTTCCCCGACAACGCGGCCGTCGTCCAGGCGATGACGACCCAACAGATCGACGCGATCATCGTCGACCTGCCCACCGCGTTGTTCCTCACCGCAGTCCAGATGGAGAACGCAGTCGTGGTCGGGCAGTTCCCGCCGGTCGACACGGCCGAGGGCGAGCCGTGGGGCCTGCTCTTCGAGAAGGACAACCCGCTCGTCGAGTGCGCCAACTACGCCCTGCTCAACCTGCGCCAGTCGGGTGAGCTCGACGAGATCACCACGGAGTGGATGGAAGAGGCCACCGAAGTTCCGGTCATCGACCTCGAGTGACGCTCCGAGGCGACGGAACGCGTTCGCCGCTCCTCGCTGCGTCGACGCGCACTCGTCGCCAGGAGTACGAGCGGCGCCAGCAGGTGCGCAGCACGGCGATCGCGACCGCGTCGACGGCGGTCGTGGTCGGTCTTGTCGTCTCGCTGCTCCCCAAGACATCCGGGTGGCAGAAGGTCCGCCGCTCGTTCTTCGACTGGTCGGTCGTCCGGCGAACCTTCGGCACGATCGCCAAGGCGTTCTGGCTCGACGTGAGGATCTTCCTCGTCTGCGCCCCATGCATCGTCGCGGTCGGGCTGCTCGTCGCGATGGCGCGCAACACCCGGACCCCGGCACTGTTCCCGCTGCGGCTGTTCGCGACGCTGTACACCGACATCATCCGCGGCGTGCCGGTGATCCTGTGGATCACGCTGCTCGGGTTCGGTGTCCCCGGACTGCTCCAGACGCGCGAGTGGTTCGGCAGGCTGATCATCTGGGGCGCCTTCGCCCTCGTGATCACCTACTCGGCCTACGTCGCCGAGGTGTTCAGGGCCGGGATCGAGAGCGTCCACGAATCGCAGCGGGCGGCGGCCCGTTCGCTCGGACTGTCAGCGGGGCAGACGATGCGGTCGGTCGTGCTCCCCCAGGCAGTGCGCCGGGTGGTGCCGCCGCTGATGAACGATCTCGTGAGCCTGCAGAAGGACGTGGCGCTCCTCAGCATCCTCGGCCCGGTGGAGGCACTGCGCCGGGCCGACATCTGGCAGGACCGCCTCTTCAACTTCACGCCGTTCGTGGTCGCCGCCATGTTGTTCCTCGCGCTGTCGATCCCGCTGACCCGCCTCACCGACCACCTCCTGCAACGCGAGCGACGCCAGATGTCAGGAACGGTGGTGCGATGAGCGAGCGCCAGCGAGCTCATGGCGACCAAGGGAGCGCCAGCGAGCTGGTCGCCGATGGGGTTCCGGGGGCGCAGCCCCCGAGCGGTTCGACTCCGAAGCTGACGCTGCGCGGCGTCGTGAAGGAGTTCGGCGCCCATCGCGTGCTCGATGGGATCGACCTCGACGTGGCCACCGGGTCGGCGATCGCGCTGATCGGCGCGTCGGGCTCGGGCAAGAGCACGCTGCTGCGGTGCATCAACCTGCTCGAGCCGATCGACGACGGCTACATCGAACTGGACGGCGTCGACATCAGCGAGCCTGGTCGCGACCCCAATCCGATCCGCCGGCGCATCGGCATGGTCTTCCAGAGCTTCAACCTGTTCCCACACATGCGCGTGATCGACAACGTCACGCTGGCGCCGCGCAAGCTCAAGCGGGCCACGCCGACCGAGGCAGGACTGAACGGGATGCAACTGCTCGACCGGCTCGGCCTCGCCGACAAGGCGAACGCGTATCCCGACCAGCTCTCCGGGGGCCAGCAGCAACGGGTCGCCATCGCCCGGTCGCTGGCGATGGATCCAGACGTGATGCTCCTCGACGAGATCACGTCAGCGCTCGACCCCGAGCTCGTCGGCGAGGTGCTCGACGTCGTCCGTGATCTCAGGGAGTCGGGCATGACGATGGTGATCGCCACCCACGAGATGGCGTTCGCCCAAGAGATCGCCGACGCCGTGCACTTCCTCGACGACGGCCGCATTCTCGAGTCGGGACCCCCGGCCCAGGTGCTCGGCGAGCCGTCGGAAGCCCGGACCCGCGAGTTCCTGGCCAGAGTCGTCAGCGCCGGCCGCGGCTGATCCCGGCGACCCGCGTCGTCTGGTCACACCGGCTTGCGGGTCCGCGCCTCTAGCGTTGCTGGCCGTGCCATCACCTGCGCCGACGAATCGCTTCCCGCTGGTCGCCTGGATCGAGCGGCGTCCACGCGGCCAGGTCGTGGCGGCCGGCATTGTCGTCGCTGGGTACCTGCTGTTTCGCGGTGCCAGCTCGCTGGCCGGGGTGCTCCTCGACCGCTGGTGGTACGACTCGGTGACCGACGTTCCGGTGTGGTCGACCATCACGACTGCCCGGGTCGTGCTCGCCGCCGTAGCGGGCATGGTCACCCTGCTCGTCCTCGCCACGTCGCTCGCGTTGGTGCGCAGCCGGGGCGACGTTCCGTCGGAAGAGGTGGGAGCCATCGTCCGGCGGTATCGCAACCGGATGGGACCGGCGCACGGATGGCTGCTCGCCGCACTCGTGGCGATCATCACGATCCGCATCGCGGCCGCGGCCAACTCCCACTGGCAGGAGTGGCTGCTCTTCCGCCGCGGCGGAGACCTCGACCGGGCCGTACCCGAGCTCGGCGGCGACCTCGGCTACTACCTGTTCAAGCTGCCACTGCTCGGCGTCGTGAGCTCGTGGATCCGTCAGGTCATCGGCGTCGCGTTCGTGCTTTCGCTGTTCGCGTCGCTCATCTCCGGCGGCGTTCGCCTCCCTGGACGGGGCCGACGGTCGCAACCGGCCGCGTTGGCTCAGCTCGCGCTGCTGGGGGCCGCGTTCGCGGCTGCCCAGGCACTTGACTACGTCTTCGTACGACGCCCCGCCCTCGCGGTCAACCGAAGCGACAGCTTCGTCGGGCCGGGCTACACCGAGCTGCGAGTCGGCGTCCCGAGCACGTGGATCCTCGCCGTCGTCGCGATCGCCGTCGGGTTCATCCTCGTGTGGTCGGTGCGAACCGACCGGTGGCGGCTGCCGATCATCGCCGTCGGCGGGTGGGCCGTTCTCCACGTCCTGCTGGTCATCGTCGCACCGGCGCTGACCGATCGCTTCCTGGTGGCGCCCGCCGAGGCGGCACGTCAACTTCCCTACCTCGCGCACCACCTCGACGCGACCAGGGACGCGTTCGGTCTCGACTCGGTCGAGCAATCTGATCTGACCATCCAGGACGGCGTGGAGGCCGGCTTCGATCTCGCTGGCGAGGAGTCGCTCGATCGGGTTCCGTTGTTCGACATCACTCGCCTGCCCAGCTCGCTGCAAGTGCTCCAGGGCCGTACCGCAACCAGGATCACCGACGTCGATCTCGACCGCTACGAGATCGACGGCATCCTCCGACCGGTGATGGTCGCAGCTCGCTCGGCGAGCCGGAACGACCTCCCGGAGTCCGGCTGGGTCCAGGAGCATCTCGTCTACACCCACGGCAACGGCGTCGTCGCCGTCCCGGCCGACGAGCCCGACGCAGACGGCCGTCCCGACGTCGATGCGCTCGCCGAGACGCTCGTGCCGGCACAGCCGGCGCTGTACTTCGGCGAGGGGGTGCGCGGCTGGTACGCGATCGTCGGGACGAAACGCGCCGAGCAGGGCGATGTCTCGTTCGACGCCGACACCGGGATCGACATGTCCTCGGCGTTCCGCCGCAGCGTCCTGGCACTCAGCACGGGAGAGATAGAACCGCTGTTCTCCGCCGAGCTGACCTCCGATTCTCAGCTGCTCTACCGCCGGGACGTGCGCGAGCGATTGGCGGCACTGGCGCCGTTCGCGACGTTCGGGTACGACCCGTATCCGGTCATCACCAGCGACGGGATCGTGTGGGTCGTCGACGGGTACACGACCTCGAGCACGTACCCGTACTCGCAGTTCGTCGACTTCGACGGTGGTCAGGTCAACTATCTCCACGCCTCGCTCAAGGCGACGGTCGACGCGTACGACGGAACGGTCCACCTGTACCGCACGGAGGTCGGCGGAACAGACGACCCGATCCTGGACACCTGGGAGGAGATCTTCCCCGATCTGCTGGAGCCGATCGCGAACATGCCGCCCGAGCTTCGGGCGCACTTGCTCTACCCGCCCGAGCTGCTCACGATCCAGACGAACCTGCTCGGCCGGTACCACGTCGATGACGCCGAGACGCTGTTCACCGGGACGGAGCGGTGGGCTCCGGCGGCGGCCGCCGCGCCGACCATCGGTGCGCCATCCCCGGGAGCAGCCAGCCCGGTCGCGATGTTCATGCCCCCCGGCGGGCTCACCGACGACGACAACTGGTCCTCGGTGCTCCCGTACAGCCCGGGGGCGGGCAGTGGCAGCAGCTCGGCGCGCGATCAGCTCGCCGCGATGGCGGTCGCCGACCACGACGACAGCGAGCAGCTCGACCTGATCGCGCTCACCACCGAACCGGGTCGGGACCTCTCCACCCCGCTCGTCGCGCAGAGTGCGATCGACGCCGATCCGGCGATCGCCCAGGTCATCACGCTGCTCAACGCCAACGGCTCCCATGTCGAGTTCGGTCCGATGACGCCGCTGGTCCTCGACGACGGGCTCGTGTGGGTCCGCTCGATCCTCGTCACGGGCACCGAGCGCGACCACCGCGCCGCGCCTGTACGGCGTCGTCGCGGTGTCGAACGGGCTCGTCGGCTCGGGCAGCGACGTCGAGTCCGCGATCGCCGACGCAATCGCGCAGTCAAGCGGCGGCTAGCCAGCAACACCGTTCAGTGAGGGTGCATGGCTCGTTTGGTCGGGTCTGGCCGTGTCGCGATCACGGTTGCCCGCTCTGGAAGACGTCGGTGGGCGGGCGTCGCGCCATGTCTGAATCGGCGCGTCGCGTTCTGGGCGGTTTGCGCCTCATTCGGCATTCTGGGCGGCCCACGGCCCGGATTCCGGGTCGCACGCCGCCCAGAACCGCCAATGACCGTGTCAGGTCTTCGCGTACTCGGCGAGGACGTCGTCGGTGAGACCGTCGGCGATCAGCTCGCCCTTCTCGATCCAGATCACCCGATCGCACAACCGCTTGACCTCGTCCATCGAATGGCTCACCAGCATCAACGTGCCGGCGCGGGCAACGATCTCTTCGATCCGCGCCGCCGACTTGGACCGGAACGCCTTGTCGCCCACGGCCAGGGCCTCGTCGATGAGCAGGATCCGGGGTTGCACGGACGTCGCGATCGCGAAGTGCAACCGGGCTCGCATCCCCGAGGAGTACGTCCTCAGCGGGCGATGGATCGCGTCACCGATGTCGGTGAACTCGACGATCGACCCGATCCGATCGTCGACTTCCCCGGCCTGCATCCCGAGCGCCATGCAGCCGAGCCTGATGTTCCGGTAGCCGGTGGCGGCGGGGATCAACGTGGCGCCGACCCCGAGCAGCTTTGGTTCCTCGGCGACCAGGATCTCGCCGCTGGTCGGCGAGAGCAGGCCGGCGACGGCCGCGAGCAGCGTCGACTTGCCTGATCCGTTTGACCCGATGACCCCGATCGAGTGGCCCTCGGCGGCGTCGAACGACACCCCTTTCAGCGCGTGAACGAGGCTCCGGCCGGTGCCCGACTTGGTGACCAGTCGCTGACGGAGCGCGGCGCGCCGGTCTTCATGGATCTCGTAGTCGAGCACGAGATCGGTGACCCGGATCGTGAGCGACTCCACCACCGCCTCCTCGACGCCGGCTTCGGTGATCACGCCCGCCCGTACTTCGACTCGGCAGATCTGAAGTACCAGAATCCGAACGTCAGCAGGAACCCGGAGATCACCAGCAACTTCCACAGTTCGTCGAACGTCACCGGCGTGCCCATGAACACCCATCGATACAGGTCGAGGATCCCGACGAGCGGATTGAGCCTGACGATGGTGGCGATCGCGCCGCCCGCCTTCTCGTCGGTCAGATACGTGCCGAGCGGGAACATGACCCCCGAGAGATACGTGAGCAGACGGAACACGAACGGGATGATCTGCTGGATGTCGCGGAAGCTGTCGTTCAGCCGGGCTGCGATGAACGCGCCGCCAAGATTCAGCGCCGAATGCACCCCGAGGACGAGGGGCAGGGCGAGCCACCGGGCACTGACGCCCTCGCCGGTGATCAGCGCAACCGCAGCCAGCACCGCGAGCTCGAACCCGAACGTCAGGAGTTTCGAGATCACGAGCGAAACGGGCAGCAGAGCCCTGGGGAACCGGATGGCGCGCATCAGGCCCTGGTTGTTCGAGATCGACGTCGCTCCCCCGAGCACGCAACGATTCGTCAACCCGAATGTGAACACGCCGATCATCAGCCACAGGATGTAGTTGTCGGTCCCGCTGCTCACGTTGAGCATCACGCCGAAGACGAGGTAGTACACGGCGACGGACAACATCGGGTTGGCGAGATGCCAGAGGTTGCCGAGCAGCGTGTTCTGGTGTGCTGAGCGGACCTCCTCGATCGGGAGGGCGACGGCGAAGTCGCGGCGTGCCCACATCGCGGCGAGATACTGACCGGCGGGCATGTCGGTGGTCAGTGGCCGGAGGTGCGCGGCGGGGTCAGTCGTCGTCATGAGAGTGGTCAGCAAGGCTATCGGCGATGGCTCGCCGGCGTCAGCGCTGGCCCGCGGCGATTCGAGACCGGTAGCGTTCGGCGGCCATGGAGCTCAACGGCGAGGTGGCGGCAGGTGGCGAAACGCCCGCGGTCGGGCTGGCGGAGGAGCCGCACGTTCGGCCCTGGTGGGCGCCGCTCACGATCGTCGCATTCGTCGGGCTCGTCATCTGCTCCAACGTGGCCAACGGCGTGTGGGCCGGATGGGTCAACGACCGTCCCGCCGAACTGTTGGCGCTGAGCTCGCGCCAGCGCTACCTCGTCTTCGCAGTGGTCAGCGGGATCGGCGTGCTCCCGTACGCCGTCATCGGCGCCCTGCGCATCGCCGCCGCGTTCGTCGTGTGCCACCTGGCCGGGCGGGCATATCGCTACGACTTGTTGCGTCTGTTCACGCGCTACCTCGGTCTCACCCCCGAGGCGATCGATACGTACCACAAGGGCCTCGACAAGGCGGAGATCGTCTTGATCCCGTTCTTCGCCGGCAGCAACATCGTGGCGGCACTCACGGGCGTCCGCAGGACGCACCCCGTGCGGCTCGGCGTGTTGCTCGCGATCGGGATCGCTGGCCGTCTCGCGTTGATGTGGTGGTTGGCGAAAGCGTTCGAGGAACCGGTTACGGACGTGCTCAGGTTCGTCGACCGCTACGACCGCTGGTTCATCGTCGCGTCGATCGCCCTGGTGGTGCTCGTGAACGTCCGCAACTTCCGGCGCGGCGCCGATAGCTGAATCGCCAGTTTTACACCTCCAGCAGCGCGTCGAGCCCGCGGGTCAGGCCCGGCAGCGCGGCGATGTGCTTGCACGCGAGCAGCACACCCGGCATGAAGCTCTCCCGGTCATAACTGTCCTGGCGCAACGTGAGCGTCTGGCCCTGGGCGCCGAGGATCACCTCCTGGTGGGCGACCATGCCACGCATCCGCACAGAATGGACGCGGATGCCTGCCGGGCCTGAGCCGCCGCGGGCACCCGGCAGGACCTCCGTCCGAGTCGGGTCGGGCGCCCAGGTCGAGGACGCCGCCGCGATCCGTGCCGCGGTCACCAGCGCCGTGCCCGACGGCGCGTCGGCCTTGTTGTCGTGGTGCAACTCGATGATCTCCGCGGTATCGAAGAACGGTGCCGCCAGCTCGCTCAGGCGCATCAGCAGCACGGCCGAGATCGAGAAGTTGGCGGCCACGAGGACGTTTCCCGCCCCCTCGGCAGCCGACGCTGCCTGGAACGCCGACAGGTCGTCGTCGGTCAGCCCGGTCGTGCCCACGACGGCGTGGATACCGGCGGCGAGGACATCCGGAACCGACGTCCGCGCCGCACCGGCAACCGTGAAGTCGACCACGACGTCGCAGCCGGCGCCTGCGAATGCCGTGACGTCACCGGCGATCGTGACGCCTTCGACAGTCTCGCCCGCGGCGCCGGGATCGACGCCAGCGGCGAGTTCGAGGTCGGCGTCGGCTGCGACCGCTCCACAAACCGTCCGGCCCATTCGACCCCCGGCGCCGTTGACACCGACCCGGATCACGCCGTGCCCTCTTCATCCGAGTGCGGGGTGCCCCCCATCGGGGCGCCCCGCACTCGGGCGCGTCCCAGCACTCGGATCGTCACGTGACGTCCCAGAGGTGGTGGATCGGGTCGTGGATGAAGTAGCGGGCGAACGAGTCGACGGTGAACTGCGCCCCGTCGCTGCGCGTGCCAGTGCGGTCGAGCTGGTCCAGGGTGACCGCTTCGAGCGAGGCGCTGATCGTTTCCGCCGCCTCTGACAACTCGGCGCTGACCGTCGCCGGGTCCTGCTCGCCGTAGCGCTCGGCGACCGCGGTCTCGTCCTGGTCCCAGTTGGCGAAGCGCGGCCCGGCCTCATCGAGCATCAGGTGCAGGCGGAAGTCGTACAGCCGGAGGACATCGCGTACGTGGCATGCGTACTCGAGCGGCGACCATCGGTCCGGGTACGGTCGCTCAGCGACATTCGGGCGCATCAGCACGTCCCGCCACTGGAACGCGTTTTCGCGCACCAGGCGCGGGATCTCGAGGAACGACACCGCCGAGGCGTCGAACCCGCACTCGAGGCACCGCTTGTCGAGGACCCACGTCCAGTCCTTGGTGTCCGGTTGGATCGTCATGATCTCGACAGTAGTGATCCGAGTCACCCCACCGAGGGTGATCGTCAGTACCCCGGCCCGACCGACACGATCAGCGGCTCGGCTGCGCCGTACACCGAGTTGATGACCCGCTGCACGTCGTCGGCGGTCACCTTCTCCCAGCGGGCGAGCTGCTCCTCGACGCTGTGAACCAGTCCAAGCGTGACGAGCATCCCCCCGAGTCGACTCATCCGGGCTCCAGTGTCCTCGAGGCCGAGCTCGTAGGCGCCGGTGAGGTAGCCGACCGCGACCTCGAGCTCCTCGTCGGTGACGCCGTCGGAGACGAGACGGTCGATCTCGTGCCGGACCAACCGCTCGACCTCACCGGCGTGCTGGGGCATCGAACCGGTGTACACGGTCCACGCCCCGGCGTCGGCGTATGCCGACGTCGAGGAGTACACGCTGTAAGCGAGGCCGCGGCGCTCACGGATCTCGTCGAAGAGACGGCTCGAGAGGCCCCCTCCGAACACGTGGTTGACGACGTCGAGCGCTTCCCGATCGACGTGCTCCCTCGGCAGCGAGCGGCCGCCGATCGCGATGTGCACCTGCTCCGAGTCGTCGTCGATCGCGATACTCTCGCCGATCGCCGCCGGGGCCACCCGTGGGATCCGGCCGTCCCCGCCGGGCATGTCGGCGAGCGACCTCGCGACCTCGGCGACGACGTCGTCGTGGTCGACGTCGCCGGCGACGGCGACCACGGTCGCTCCGGTCGTGTAGCGCTCGGCGAAGAACTCGCGGATGTCGCTGCTCGTGATCGCCTGCACCGTGACACGCTCCCCCGCGGTGTCCCGGCCGAGGCCATGGTCAGGGAAGAGATGCTGCGTGAGCGTCCGCAAGGCGACGTCGTCAGGCGAGTCGTCGTCCATCGCCAGCTCCTCGAGAATCACCTGGCGCTCGCTCTCGACGTCGCGGTCCGTGAGCGTCGGGCGGGTGAGTACGTCGCCGAGCAGCTCGATGCCGGTTGCGGCGTAGCGAGCCGGCATCCGGCAGTAGTAGGACGTGTACTCCTTCGCCGTGAACGCGTTGATGTCGCCGCCGACGCGATCGACCGTCCGCGAGATGTCCGTTGCCGTCCGGGTCGCCGTTCCCTTGAACAACAGGTGCTCGAGAAAGTGGCTGACACCGGCGCGCGCGGCCGGTTCGTCACGGGACCCGACGCCGACCCACACGCCGATCGCCACCGACCGCGCCGTGGCGACGCGATCGGTGGCGATGGTCAAGCCGTTGTCGAGCCGCGTGATGCGTTCAGTCACATCGCCCCGGCTTGCAGCCAGGTCCGGAGGTCAGCGAGCGCAAGCGAGCGTCCTGAAGTCCCGAACGAGTAGTCGCCCGGAGCGCCAGCGGAGGCCGCCGGCACCACGGCCTGCGTGGCCGGGGAACGCACCATCAACGGTGACGGCGGCGGCCGCGGTCGCGATCGCCACCACGGTCGTTGCGCCGGCTGCCGTTGCGGTCGTCGCCACCACGATCAGTGGGTCGCTCGCTGGCCGGGCCGAGATCGCCCAGCTCGTCGCGCAACTCGGAGTCGAAGGACTCCTCGAACGACATGTTCACCACGTCGCTGGCGCCGGCTTCCGCCGAAGCCGCGCCGACTGCGGCCGGGACGGGTTCGCCGTCAGCCGAGTGAGCCGGGACGTCGCCGGCCGGCGTGAGGCTGACCTTGCCCTTGTCGTCGATCTCCTCGACGCGCACCTCGATCTCCTGACCGAGCGTGAGCACGTCCTCGACGGCGTTGATGCGCCTGCCGCCGCCGAGCTTGGAGATGTGTACCAGGCCGTCACGGCCGGGCAGGATGTTGACGAACGCCCCGAACTTCGTGATGTTCACGACGCGGCCGGTGTAGACCCGGCCGAGCTCGGCCTTGGGCGGGTCGACGATCGCGAGGATGGCGGCCTTGGCCTCCTCCATGCGCCACGCCTCGACGGCGCCGATCGTGACGATGCCCTGCACGCCGTCGTCGTCGACGCTGATGTCGGCACCGGTCTCGGACTGGATCGTGTTGATCACCTTGCCCTTGGGACCGATCACCTCGCCGACCTTGTCGAGCGGGATGTGGATCGTCGTGATCTTCGGGGCCGTCGCGGCCACCTCGGCACGGGGAGCGCCGATCGCGGCGTTCATCACGTCGAGGATCTGCAGCCGGGCGACCTTGGCCTGCTCGAGGGCGGCGGTGAGCACGTCGGCCGGGATGCCGTCGATCTTCGTGTCGAGCTGCAAGGCGGTGATCGCGTCGGCCGTGCCGGCGACCTTGAAGTCCATGTCGCCGAACGCGTCCTCGGCGCCGAGGATGTCGGTGAGCGTCGTGTACTTGCCGTCCTGGTACACCAGGCCCATCGCGATGCCGGCCACCGGCGCCTTGATCGGCACACCGGCGTCCATCAGCGACAGGCTCGACGAGCAGACCGACGCCATCGACGTCGAGCCGTTCGAGCTCATCACCTCGGACACGAGTCGCAGCGTGTAGGCGAACTCCTCCTGGCTCGGGACGACGGGCACGACCGCGCGAGCGGCGAGCGCGCCGTGGCCGATCTCGCGGCGCTTCGGCGAACCGACCCGTCCGGTTTCGCCGTTGGCCCACGGCGGCATGTTGTAGTGGTGGAGGTAGCGCTTCTGCGTCTCCGGGCGTCAGCGTGTCGAGCAGCTGGTTCATGCGCGGCATGGCCAGCGTGCAGACGTTGAGCACCTGGGTCTCGCCGCGCTGGAACAGGCCGGAGCCGTGCGCGGTGCGGAGCACGCCGACCTCGGCCGAGACCGGACGCAGGTCGGCGAGGCCGCGGCCGTCGATGCGGACGCCTTCCTCGACGATCCGCTTGCGGACCAGCTTCTTGGTGAGCGAGCGGACCGCTTCCTTGATCTCCTTCTCGCGGCCGGCGAACTCGCCTGGCGCCTCGGGGGTGCCAGCCAGCTCGGCGATCGCCTGCGCCGCGGCCTCGTCGGTGGCGGCGTTGCGATCGGCCTTCGCCGAGATCGTGACGGCCTTGGCGAGTGCGTCGGTGGCGACCCGCTCGACCGCGTCGAACACGTCGTCGCCGTAGTCGACGACCGGCGTGAACGGGAGCGGCTCGATCGGACCACGGGTGGCGATGACGCTGGCGACGAGCTGGCGCTGCAGTGCGATCGACTCCTTGATCCACTTCTTGCACGCCTCGAGGCCGGAGGCGAGCACCGCCTCGTCGACCTTCGGGGCGCCTTCGGCGTAGTAGGCGAAGCTCTTCTCGGTGCCGCCTGCCTCGACCATCATGACGGCGACGTCGCCGTCTCTCGAGCTCACGCCCGGCGACGACGAGCTCGAACGACCGACGCGTCGGCCTCGGCGAACGTCGGGTGCGGCATCCACTCGCCGTCGGTGCTGTAGGCGATCCGCACGGCGCCGATCGGGCCCTCGAACGGTATGCCGCTGATCATCAGCGCCGCCGGACGCGGCGTTGATCGACAGGATGTCGTGCGGGTTCTCCTGGTCGGCGCCGATGACGGTCGTGACGACCTGGGTCTCGTTGCGGAAGCCCTTCGGCGAACGACGGGCGCAGCGGGCGGTCGGTGAGGCGGCAGGTGAGGATGGCGTCCTCGGTGGGCCGGCCCTCACGGCGGAAGAACGAGCCGGGGATCTTGCCGGCGGCGTACGCCCGCTCCTCGACGTCGACCGTCAGCGGGAAGAAGTCGATGCCGGGGCGGATGTCACGGCGAAGCGTTCGCCGTGGTCAGCACCGATGTGTTGCCGATAGCGGCGACAACGGCACCCTGGCTCTGCGGCGCCAGCTTTCCGGTCTCGAACGAAAGCGTCTTGTCGGTCCCGGAAATGGGTCCGCTGACGCGAATGGGATCAGCCACGAAGGGCTCCTTTCGACGCCCGGGTTCCCCCGGGCGGTGTGGGAGCGGCGGCTCGGTTCCCAGTCGGCAACCTCGTCGCACCACCCGGCCACCGAGGGCGGGGCGCCACGGGATAGGCGACTGACAACCGACACGCAACCGCTCGGTTTCCTTGCCAAGGCTAGCGGCTGGCTGCCCGGTTGGAACCGATGGGACACAGCATGACGCAACGGTCATGTCAGCTCCCACCGGTTGGCGAGAATGAATTCTCGAACGTATCGACATCCAACCCGGCGCCTGCGACGAAGTAGCTACATCACTGCCGCTGGCAACCGGTCCGGCGGCCCGGGGAGAGGAACCGTCAATGAATCAATGGACTCGTCGCGACCTGTTGCGGGCAACCGTGGCGTCGGCCGCCGCGGTGCCGGCGGTCGGACTCGGCGGCAGCCGAGTGATCGCCGCCGTCAACTCGTCGGGCGACCGGCCAGAGGACGAAGCGGGCGCTCTCGACGCCGCCGAGCTGGCGGCCGCCGGGCAGATGATGGTGTTCGTCAGTGACGCCGAGCGCGGCGACGTGTCGATCCTCCACGGGACGAGCGAAGTCGTCGTCCACGACCACAAGCTCGTCGCCAAGATCGTGCGCGCCCGTGACGGCGCTCGGAAGGGCTGATCGGCCATGTCATCACACCGTGAAGCGCCAGAGATCTCCAAGGACCCGGTGGCCGACAGCACCGACACCTACGCCTTCGTCAGCACCCATCCCGACGAAGCCGGGACGATCACGCTGATCTCCAACTACATCCCGCTCGAGGATCCCTCCGGCGGCCCGAACTTCTACGAGTTCGGCGATGACGTGTTGTACCGCATCAACGTCGACTACAGCGGCGACGGCAAGGGCGACGTGACCTACCTGTTCAACTTCACCACCGAGGTGCGCCAGGACAGCTTCCTCTACAACACCGGCCCGATCGAACAGCTCGCCAGCGACAATTGGAACCGTCGCCAGTTCGCCACCGTCAGGGAGGTTCGCGGCGGCGTCACGACCGTGCTCGGCGAGCACCTGCTGCTGCCGCCGTGCAACATCGGACCGCGCTCGACGCCCGACTACGCCGGCCTCGCCGGCGAGGCCGTCTACGAGCTCGACGGGGGCATCCGGTTCTTCGCCGGCCAGCGGCTCGACGGGTTCTACGTCGACCTCGGCTCGGTGTTCGATCTCGGGGGGTTGCGCCCGTTCAACGACCTGCACCTGATCCCGCTCCCGGTGGCCGACGGGCGCAACTCGCTTCGTGCGTTCAACGTCCACACGATCGCCATCCAGGTCCCGATCGAGCGCTTGACCCGTCACGCCAACGTGCCGACGGATCCGCTGGCGGCCGATGCGGTCATCGGCGTGTGGGCGTCGGCGCACCGCCAGAAGGGCAGCATGACCGACGAGGCGAACGGCACGGTCCGCTCCGGCCCGTACGTCCAGGTCTCGCGTCTCGGCAATCCGCTGGTCAACGAGGTCCTCATCCCGATCGGCCAGAAGGACGCGTGGAACCGGTCGGACCCGAGCAACGACGCCGAGTTCCAGCAGTACGTCGCCAGGCCGGAACTGGCGACGCTGCTCCCGGTGCTGTATCCGGGGGTGTTCCCGAACCTGGCGGCGCTCGACGCCGACCGCGCCGACCTGCTGGCGATCCTGCACACGGGTATCCCCGAAGGGATCGTCCCTGGCTTCCAGAACTTCACCGGGGCCACCCAGGCCGACATGCTGCGCCTCAACGTGGCGGTCCCGCCCACCGCCACGCCGCACGTCAACGGCATCCTCGGCGGAGACCTCGCCGGCTTCCCGAACGGCCGGCGCGTGTTCGACAACGTCGTGGCGATCGAGCTGCGCGCGGTCGCCGGGGCGACCTACCCACTGGTCGACAGCAGCTACACACCCGACGACGCCGCTGGATTGATCTACGACCTGCAACCCGGCGATCTGCCCTGGAACGTCAGCTACCTCGACGCGTTCCCGTACCTCGACCACCCGCGCAGCGGGTACGAGGTCAGCTCGCTGTCGGTGCCGACCTGAGCCATGTCGGCTGATCACCATCACGGTCCGGACGACCATCATCACCACCACGATGTCGAGCGCCGAGAGGAGGGCGCCGGCCCGGTCGGCGCCGGGCCCGCGGTGCTCGACATCGGCGGCGACATCGGAGCGCTCGTGGCGACGATGGATGACGGCGCGGCTGGCATCGAGCTCTTCCTGCGCCCCGACCACGACCCGACGATCACGGTGCACACCGGAGTGTGGGAACGCCCCGTCGCTGGCGGGCTGACGACCGTCGCGGTGTTTCCGGCGCTCCTGGCGGGGACCTACCACGTGCTCGACGAGCGCGGCATGCCGGTGCGCACCGTCGACGTCGACGGCGGCAAGGTCCTGAGCATCGACCTCCGGCACTGAGTGATCACGGCCGTACGCGAACCGCTGTTGTGATGAGGGTCAGCTCTGTCCCCAGAAGTCGAGACATCGTGACAAGTTGTCAGAGGGGCAGTGGGGTCGTGAGCCTCCGCTATGTCGGGAGCCCACTGACCGTAGTGAGGATCTCGGTGCGGAGGATGGGCAGGCTCTGCTGCCCGTCCGGAGCGCCGCGACGGAGGGGGGCCGAGGGGGAGGGGCTTTGGCCCCCCCTTGGAGTAGCGAAGCTCTGCCCCCCAAGGTCGTGACAATGTGACAAGGTCTCGGGCGGGCAGTGGGGACGTGAGCCTCCGCTATACCGTGACCCACACTGACCGTAGTGAGGGATCTCGGTGCGGAGGACGGGCAGGCTTTGCTGCCCGTCCGGAGCGCCACGACGGTGGGGGTCCAAGGGGGAGGGGCTGTGGCCCTCCCCCTTGCTAGAGGTCAGCGGCGCAAGCCGAGCTTCTGGACGATGTCGCGGTAGCGCTGGACGTCGATCGAACGCACGTAGTCGAGCATCCGGCGGCGCCGGCCGACGAGCATGAGCAGCCCGCGGCGACTGTGGTGATCCTTCGGGTGCGACTGCAGGTGGGCCGTCAGGTGGCTGATCCGCGCCGAAAGCAGCGCGATCTGCACCTCTGGAGAGCCCGTGTCGGTCTCGTGGGTGCGGTGGGTCTCGATCGTGTCTTGCTTGGCCATGATGGTCTGGGTCTCTCACGTTTCTGCCGGACGTGTCCGGATCGACCTCGCCCGGCACCGGCGGTGCCGCAGCATCACGCCGACGCCCTCCGGATCGTTGACCGGTGCCTCGACGGACTCCACAAGGCTACGGCCCGCACGGTGGTCCTCCAACCGTTCTGAGGTTGCGCCGTGGGCTGAACGGGTACGCACCGGGCATGGCACGCCCAGTGTGGAGCGGAACGATCAGTTTCGGACTCGTGAACGTCCCGGTGAAGGTGTTCACGGCGGTGCGTGACCACGACGTGCACTTCCATCAGCTCGACAAGAAGTCCGGAGCCCGGATCCGTTACGAGAAGGTGTCCGAGAAGACCGGACGCGAGGTCGACGCGGACGACATCGAGATGGGCTTCGAGATCAGCGAGGGCAAGCACGTCACGTTCGACAAGAAGGAGCTCGACGCGCTGCGTCCGAAGTCGACGAAGGCGATCGAGATCACCGACTTCGTCGCCCTCGCCGACGTCGACCCGATCTACTACGAGCGCACGTACTGGCTGGCCCCCGACGGCGAGGCCGCAGCCCGTGCCTACCAGCTGCTGCTGGCGGCGATGGAGGATCGCGAACGGGTCGCCATCGGCACCGTGGCGATGCGCAACAAGCAGTACCTCACCGCGATCCGACCCCTGGACGGCGTGCTCGCCATGTCGACGATGCGATTCGCCGACGAGATCGTGCCCCGCAAGGAGATCGACGAGCTGCCGACGCGGCGCACGAAGCCGCAGGCCAAGGAGCTGCGGATGGCCCAGCAGCTCATCGACTCGCTCGCCGGTGAATGGAAGCCCGAGCAGTACGAGGACACCTACGTCGAGGAGCTGAAGGCACGCATCAAGGCCAAGGAGGCCGGAAAGGGCGTGGTCGAGGAGGAGCCAGAAGAGGAGGCAACCGCCGACATCGTCGACCTCACCGAGGCTTTGCAGCGCAGCCTCGACGCCAAGCGCACCGGCCGACGGCGCCCGGCACGCCGCCGCAAGTCGGCCTGACGAGGGGGAGGCCCGCAGACCCTCCCCTGGACCCCCACCGTCGTGGCGCTCCGGCGGGCGGGCAAGCTCACCCGTCCTCCGCACCGAAACCCTCACCGCCGTCAGCGTGGCTCACGACTATCGGCGGCTCCCGTCCCCATGCTGCCGCCGTACGATGTCGCTGCCGGCAGAGCTGTGCTGCCGCTCACACCAGTTCCAGGGCGCGGCCAATACCCTCGGGCGCGTGTCGGCTTCGATCCGCCTGCGCGGCGTCACCAAGTTCTTCGGCGGGCTCGAGGCGCTGCGGATGATCGACCTCGACGTCGAACCGGGTGAGATCGTGACGATCCTCGGAGCGTCGGGCAGCGGGAAGACGACGCTGCTGCGGCTGATCGGCGGACTCGACGAACCGAGCGCCGGCCTGGTCACCGTCGACGACGCGAGCCCGCACCGGGCGCGGGTCGCCAAGCGCGTCGGGTTCGTGCCGCAGTCGCCCGCGCTCCTGCCTTGGCGCACCGTCGCCCAGAACGCGCGGCTGTTGCTGGAAGTGAACCGGCGCGCCGCCGGCGAGTCGACCCGCTCGCCCGACGAACTGCTGGGTGAGGTCGGTCTCGCCGACTTCGCCAAGGCGTACCCCCACGAGCTCTCCGGCGGGATGCAGCAGCGGGTCGCCCTCGTGCGGGCGATGGCACTGGGCGCTCCACTGCTGCTGATGGACGAGCCGTTCGCTGCGCTCGACGAGATCACCCGCGCCGACATGCGTCACCTCCTCGCCCGGCTGTGCGAGTCGCTCTCGACGACGATCGTGTTCGTCACTCACTCGATTCCCGAGGCCGTCTTTCTCTCCGACCGAGTCGTCGTCCTGTCGACCCGCCCTGGCCGGATCGTCGGTGTCGAACCGATCGGTCTGCCCCGCCCACGCCGCGCGGACATCGAGGACGAAAGCGCGTTCTTCGCGTTGACGAAGCGACTGCGCGCCCTGCTCCACGTTGGCGCCGGCCTCGGGCCTGGCATGCCAGAGGTGCAACGGTGACCGCCCGCCGCGCCATGCTTGCCAGCCTCGTCGGCATCGCGGTCGCGGCCGGGCTGTGGGAGTGCCTCGTCCGCCTGTTCGACGTTCGCGAGTTCATCCTCCTGCCGCCGTCCAAGATCGTGTCCGAGCTGCGCGAGCGCCCCCGCTTCTACTTCGAGGCCGCCCTGGTCACGGGCCGCCACGCGATGATCGGCACCCTGCTGGCGCTCGTCATCGCACTCGCGCTGGGTGCGGTGCTCGCCGGCTCGCGGTTCCTCGAGCAGGCCGCGCAGCCTGTGCTGATCCTGATCCTCGTCGCGCCGTGGGTCGCCTACTTCGTGTCGGTCGTCGCGTGGCTCGGTTTCGGCGACGCGCCGGTGCTGTTCCTCGTCACACTCGTGTCGATTCCCGCATTCACGTTCGCCGCGGTGACCGGCCTGCGATCGAGCGATGCCGCGGCGCGCGACCTGCTGGAGTCGGTCAACGCGAGCCGGGTCGAGGTGCTGTGGCGCCTCAAGCTGCCGTCGGCGCTGCCGAACCTCCTGTCGACGGCCCGTTACGTCGTGGGCCTCGCCCTCGCCGCGGCGTACTTCGGCGAGGGAGGCAACCTCGCCAACGAGGGTCTGGGCGCCGTCGGGCGACGGGCGGGAGCCAACAGCCTGGGGCGCCCCCTGTGGGCAACGATCTTCGGGACCGCCCTACTCGGCGTCGTCGGACTCGGCTTGGTGCTCCTGATCGAGCAGACCCTGCTGCGATGGCATGTGTCACAGCGCCGCCGCCCAGACGCACCGGGCTCGGTGCGAGGCGCCCGCCGCTGGCTACCCTGACAAGCGCACGAACACAATCGGTCGCGGCGGCGTTTCTTGCTTGCCACCGCGATCCCGTGCGCTGGCTCTCAGAACTGAATGCCCGCCAGGACGCTCGTCGCCCGGGCGCGGCGCTCGATCCACGAAGGACGATCACATGCGCCAGCTCCTCCGTCGACGTGCCACGGTGCGTCGCACGCTCGCCGTGACCGCGGCAATCGCCTCGATACCTGGTCTCACCGCGTTCGGCGGCTCCCGACTGACAACCGCCGAGCCGGCCACCACCGAGCCGGCGATCGATGCGGACGCCATCGTCTCCGGTGAACCGATTCCCGAGGCCCGTTGCGCGGCCAACCGTGACGCCGGGACGATCACCTACCTCACCGGCTTCGACTTCGCGGCGGGCGCCGGGATGGTCGACGTGTTCGTTGCCGAGGAGCGAGGGTATTTCGATGCGCTTTGCCTGGACGTCGAGATCCAGCCCAGCTTTTCGGCAGACAACTACCCGCTCGTGGCGAGCGGCGAGGCGCAGTTCGCGTCGGCCGGCTCGTTCAGCGAGGTGCTCAACTTCGCCGCCGCCAACGATGCCGACTTCCAGCCCCTCGTCGTCGAGGGCCGGACTCCGATCGACGCACTGATCCTCAAGCCGGGGACGGCCGAGTCGCTCGAGGACCTCGAGGGCGCCACGATTGGTGTCAAGGGCAGGCTGACTCCGAGCATCGCCGCGATGCTGGCGACCGCCGGCCTCGTGGAGGGCGAGGACTTCGAGACCGTGCTGCTCGACGGGTACGACCCACTCGCGCACATCGCCCTCGACGGCATCGTCGGGTTCCCTGGGTACAAGAGCAATGAACCGGGCGCACTCGACCGCGCCGGGATCGAGTACGACCTGTTCGACCCGATCGACTACGACATCCCTGGCTCGTTCGGGGTGATCTACACGAGCGCCGAGTACGCGGAGCGCCACCCGACCGCCACCCAGGACTTCGTGCGGGCCACGATGCGTGGCCTCGCCGACGCGCTCGCCGATCCGGCGGGGGCGTCCGACATCGCGATGGCGTTGGTGACCGAGGGTGACAATCCGAACTACCTGTCGGCCGAGGGCGAGGCGTTCCGCTGGGAGACCGAGAGCGGCCTGATCCGTGACGCCTACGCGGAGGGCGAACCGTTGGCGTGCCGGACCTCGACCTGCTCCAAGCCGAGATCGACGCCTACACCGAGGTCGGGCTGTTCACAGAGCAACCCCCGGAGCTCGCCGCTGTCGTGGTCGTGGACGTGATCGCGGCAATCTACGACGACGAGCAACGGGTGATCTGGCCGGGGTAACGCCCGAGGTGCTCGGCTGCTGATCCCGTGAATCAGGCGATGTCGGCGGCGAGCTGCACGCGGCGCGATGCTGCACGTCGATCGTGAGCTGCGCGACGATGGCCTCGATGCCGTCGAACTTGCGCTCGCTGCGCAGGAAGTGGGCGAACCGCACCTCGGCCTGCTCGCCGTAGAGGTCGCCGGAGAAATCGATCAGGTGGGCCTCGAGCAACGACGAATCGGCATGCTCGTAGAACGTCGGCCGGCGCCCGATGTTGATCGCGCACGGGGAGACGTCGCCGTTCGGCCGCTCGTACCACCCGGAGTACACCCCATCGGCCGGCATGCAGGTCGTGTTCGGGACGGCGACGTTGGCCGTCGGGAAGCCGAGGAGGCGACCCCGCTGGTCGCCCATCACGACCGTGCCGCGCACCTCGTGTTGGCGACCCAGCATGCTCGCCGCCCTGGTGACGTCGCCTCCGGCGAGTGCCCGCCGGATGGCGGTGGAGCTGATCGGTTCGTCCACGCCGTCGACCCGGGGCAGCAGCTCGATCGGACGCACGTCGAAGTCATTCGACCCTGCCGACCTTCTCGAGCAGGTCGACGTTGCCCTTCCGATCGTGGCCGAAGTGGAAGTCCTTGCCGACGACGATGGTGCGCACACCGAGCGCGTCGACGAGGACCCGCTGCACGAACGACTCCGGCGTCTCGTGGGCCTGGCTGTCGTCGAACTGCATCACGACGGTCGCGTCGATGCCGGTATTGCCGAGCAGCTCGAGGCGTTGGTCGTTGTTCGTCAGCAACTGCGGCGCCGACTCGGGGCGGACAACCATCGCTGGATGCTGGTCGAATGTCAGCACGAGGGACCGCGCACCCGTTTCGCGCGGCGATCGCCCGAACCTGGTCGATGACGGCCTGGTGGCCCAGGTGCACGCCGTCGTACGCACCAATCGTGATGACCGTGCGCGCGCCCGGCCAGGGCGCCGACTCGAGGTTGGTGATCACGTCCACGTTCCACGACGCTAATCCGGCGGCAACCCGAGCGCACGGAGCGAACGACGAACGCCGAGCGTTGGCCGTTGGCGAAGCGCGGTCGACTGAGACGACCGAAAGCCACTGGCCGCTCGAATCGACGTCTAGCGAAGCTCTGCCCCTGACGTCGTGACAATGTGACAGGTTCTTGGGCGGGCAGTGGGGACGCGAGCCTCCGGTACGCCGTGACCCACACTGACGGGAGTGGGCGATTTCGGTGCGCAGGACGGGCAGGCTTTGCTGCCCGTCCGGAGCGCCACGACGGTGGGGGTCCGAGGGGGAGGGGCTGTGGCCCTCCCCCTCGCTAGGTGTGCGCGCAACTACCACCAGGGCAGGACGACGCTCGGCTTGGCGGTCCCTGGGTGGTGCGGCTCGTAGATCGCCAACAGGTCGTCGGCGTCGGTGACCATCGCCCACGGCGGGTCGCCCGGTGGCGGGGGCAGCACCTTGCCGACGGCGATGGCGGCTCGCGCCGGCTCGTCGACGACGACCTTCGTCATCGACCGCACGGCGGCGATCGGGGGAAGCAGCCGGCACTCGTCGGGCGACGCGGCCTCGTCGATCGTGAACGGCTCGACGGCCGTGCGGCGGAGGTTGCGGAGGTGGGCGCCGGTGCCGAGCAGGTGTCCGAGGTCTGCGGCGAGGGATCTGATGTACGTGCCGGCCGAGCAGTCGACTTCGATCAGGAGAACGGGGTGGCCGTCGGCCCCGGTCGTCATCGAGTTCACGTCGAACCGGTCGACCCGCACCGGGCGCGGGTCGCGCTCGATCTCGACCCCGTCGCGGGCGAGCTCGTAGAGACGCCGGCCATCGAGCCTCAGCGCCGAGACCATCGGCGGCACCTGCTCGATGTCACCGGTGAACCGGTCGGCGACAATCCGGCGCACCTCGTCGAGGTCGAGCGGCGCGACGTCGTGGGTCACGGTGACGGCGCCGTCGGCATCGAGCGAGTCGGTCTCGATCCCGATGACGATCTCGCCCGCAGTACGACTTGCGACCGTTGACGATGAACCGCAGCAACCGGGTGACGTTGCCGAGCCCGACGACGAGCACCCCGGTGGCACCGGGATCGAGCGTGCCGGCGTGGCCGACCCGGCGCTCGCCGAATCGGCGGCGCAGCATGCCGACGACATCGTGGCTCGTCACGCCCGCCGGCTTGTCGACCACGGCGATGCCGTGCACCGTCGGCGGCCGCCGCTTCGCCATCAGCGAGTGCTTCCCACGCTTCCGGTCAGGGCACTCGTCATTCGGCGGCGCGGTTGCGGTCGGCGCGCAGGATGTCGTCGATGCGCTCGGCCGAGCGGATCACGTCGTCGGCACGGAAGTAGAGGATCGGCGTCTTCTTGGCGCGCATCTGCCGGTTGATCGACGACTGGATGCGCCGCCGGTGCTGCCCGAGCACCTCGATGATGCCCTCGTCGCCCTCCTCGCCGGCGAGCGAGTCGAAGAACACGGTCGCCCGGTTCATCTCGTTGTCGACGTCGATGCCGGTGATCGTCACGAGCTCGAGGCGATCGTCATCGATGCGCACGAGCTCGTCGGCGATCACCTCGCGGAGGATCTCGTTGAGCCGCGCACTGCGCGGGTACTTGTGGCCGGACTGCCGCGCGCCGGCGGAGTGGCTGCTGCGTCGCTGGGACATGCTCCGGCCCCTTCAGTCGAACACGATCTCGCCGCGGAAGGTGCGCTTGAGCTCGGCAACGCCCGAGCTGGCGACGGTCTGCAAGGCGTCCCACAGCGCGACCGCCTCCGCACCCTTCGGCGCCCGTGGGATGACGGGACCGAACAAGGTTCGCGCTCGATCGGTGTCAGGTTGGAACGTGATGATGGGCGTCCCGACGTCCGGCCCCGTTCGCGACAGGGCGAGCTCGGTCTCCTCGCGGAACGCCGCGTCGTGCGACTCGTCGTCGAGGTACTCGACGTAGGACTGGTCGAGCTCGGACTCCTTGAGGCTCGTGCCGATCGCATCGTCGAACACGAACGACGGGTCGCGGCGACCCCCGTTCGTGTGCAACGCAGTCCCGATGGCCGTGTACAGGCGGCTCAGCGCGTCGTTGCCCTCCTGCTCGCGCACCGCGTGGCACACCCGCAGGACGCGCAGCGCCTGGCGATGCGCTTCGCGGTGCGCGTCGGAATAGGAGTCGCTGCGACTCTCGTTGAGGAACTTCAACGAGATGAACCGCCACCGAACCCTGAGGTCCCGCTCGGCCTGCACATTGGTGACCCAGCGCGAGGTGATCCAGCACCACGGGCACACGGTGTCGATGAAGAACTCGGCGTCGTACGTCGGGGCGTCGGCGGCGGCGGTCATGCAGTTCAGTAAACCGGCGCGAAACCGGTTTGCTCGAACCCGACTGGGGCGGCCAACGTATTGACCGGTATCCGAAATCCCCGGCGAAGACCGGGCCGAGTGACGAGGAGGTGGCCAATGACAACGACCGTTGTCGAGGCGCGCTTCCAGTCCCTCGACCGCTTCTTCGACCCGGAGGTTTCCACTGATGCCACGCATCCACGTCGCTGATCTCGACGACCCTGACGACGACTGGGCCGAGTTCAGGGACCCCACGTCCCGCCCCGCCCGGCGCGCCCGGCCGCCGGTCTGGGACTCCACGCCAACCGACCTCGACGTTCCCGACGGGGCGGTCCGCAGTACCTATCAAGACTCTCGGGCCAGCCAAGGCCCGCAGCCGGCCCCGGACTGGCTCGTCACGACGTCGGCTGCGATCGACTACGACCTCGGCGTCGTGAAGACCGGCAAGGAGGCCGACGTCGACCTCGTCGAACGCGTCGATCCCGACACTGGCGCGTCGTGCCTACTCGCCGCCAAGCGCTACCGGTCGAGCCAGCACCGGATGTTCCACCGCGACGCCGGGTACCTCGAAGGCCGGCGGGTCAAGCGCAGCCGCGACAACCGGGCGATGGACACACGTACCGGCTACGGGAAGGCGATCATCGCGGTCCAATGGGCGGCCGCCGAGTTCGAGATGCTCGGGCACCTCTGGTCGGCCAGCGTGCCCGTCCCCTACCCGGTGCAGTACGGCGGCACCGAGTTCCTGCTCGAGTTCATCGGCGACGAAGATGGCACCGCCGCTCCCCGGCTCGCCGAGCTTCGACCGACCCCGGACGAGCTCGACGACCTCTTCGAGCAGTGCCGATCGGCCTTGCGGGCGATGGCGAACCGCGGGTGCACCCACGGCGACCTCTCCCCCTACAACCTGCTCGTCCACCACGGCCGGCTCGTCGTCATCGACCTGCCGCAGGTGGTCGACGTCATCGTCAACCCGCAAGGGCCCGAGTTCCTGCGCCGCGACTGCGCGAACATCTGCCGCTGGTTCGACGCCCGTGGGCATCCGGACGCCGACCCTGCCGCGCTCACCGCCGAACTCCTCGACGCCGCCGGGTTGTGAATGCACGGGCCACCCGAGTGCGACAGGACCCCCGTCGGGGCCTCCGGCACTCGGGTGCGCTCCGGCACTCGGGTCAGGTCCTGGCGACCTCGACCTCGTCGAAGGTCTCGATGATGTCGCCCTGCTTGAGGTCCTGGAAGTCGGACAGGCCGATGCCGCACTCGAAGCCCTCGCGGACCTCCCGTGCGTCCTCCTTGAACCGCTTGAGCGACTGGATCGAGCCCTTCCAGATGATCGTGCCGTCGCGCAGGAACCGTACCTTGGAGCCACGCGTGATGACACCCGAGCGCACGTAACACCCGGCGATCGCGCCGACCCTCGGCACCCGGAAGATCTCGCGGACCTCGGCCTCGCCGGTGACGACCTCCTCGTACTCCGGCGCGAGCATGCCGACCATCGCCTGCTCGATGTCCTCGAGCAGCTTGTAGATGATCTCGTAGGTCCGGATCTCGACGTCGGCGGCATCGGCGGCGTCGCGTGCCTTGCGGTCAGGTCGCACGTTGAAGCCGATGATCGTGGCGTTGGTGGTGGCGGCCAGCGTGATGTCGTTCTCGGTGATCCCCCCGACGGCGCGGTGCACGAACGTCAGCTCGACCTCGGGGCGGTCGAGCTTGCGCAGGCTCTCCGTCACTGCCTCCAGCGATCCCTGCACGTCGGCCTTCAGGATCAGGTTCAGCGTGGCGGTTTCGCCGGCCTGGATCTGGTTGAAGATGTCCTCGAGCTTCGTGCCGGTCTTCACCCTGGCGTCGCCGCGCTGCGACTTGAGGCGCAGCCGGTGCTCGCGGGCCTCACCGACCGTGCGGGCGACCTTCTCGTCAGGGGCGACCCGGAACTCGTCGCCGGCCTGCGGCACGCTCGACAGTCCGAGCACCTGCACCGGCGTCGACGGACCGGCCGACTTGACCTGCTCGCCCTGGTCGTTGAGCATCGCCCGGACGCGACCCCAGGCCGCGCCGGCGACGATCGGGTCGCCGACGTTCAGCTCGCCCTTGTCGACGAGCACCGTCGCCACCGGGCCGCGGCCGACGTCGAGGTTCGCCTCGAGCACGACGCCCTTGGCCCGGCCCTCGGGATTGGCGGTGAGCTCCTCCAGCTCGGCGACAACGAGCAGCTGGTCGAGCAGGTCGTCGATGCCGAGGTCCTGAGTGGCCGACATCTCGACGACGATGGTGTCGCCGCCCCATGACTCCGGCACGAGCTGGTGCTCAGCGAGCTGCGTGAGCACCCGCTGCGGGTCGGCGTTGTCCTTGTCGATCTTGTTGACCGCCACGATGATCGGCACCTCGGCCGCCCTCGCGTGGTTGATCGCTTCGATCGTCTGGGGCATCACGCCGTCGTCGGCGGCCACGACGAGGACCACGATGTCTGTCGCCTCGGCGCCGCGGGCGCGCATCTGGGTGAACGCCGCGTGACCAGGCGTGTCGAGGAACGTGATCAGCTGGTCACCGCTGGCGGGCCTGGTAGGCGCCGATGTGCTGGGTGATCCCGCCGGCCTCGCCGGCGACCACGTTGGCCGAGCGGATCTTGTCGAGCAGCGTGGTCTTGCCGTGGTCGACGTGACCCATGATCGTGACGACCGGCGGCCGGGCCTGCTGGTTCTCCTCGTCGTCGCTGTCGTCGAAGAGCGACTGGAGCTGGATCTCCTCCTGCTGGCCGGGCTCGACGAGCAGCAGCTCGGCCCCGATCTCGAGTGCGAACAGCTCCATCTGCTCGTCCGAGAGCGTCATCGTCGCGGTGATCATCTCGCCGTTGTTGAGCAGGAAGCGCACGACGTCGGCCGCCGTGCGGTTCAGCTTCGGTCCGAACTCCTGCGCCGACACGCCGCGTTCGACGACGACGATGCCCTCCGGCACCGGCGCGTCGCTGCGCGTGTAGTTCGTGAACTGCGGCTGCAGCTCCTCGCGGTCGCGGCGGCGGCGCCGGCTCCGGCCACGACGCGGTGGGCGACGCTGCCCGCTGGGTCGAGCGCCGCCGCCACCTCCAGGTGCGCCAGCGGGTCCTCCCGGACCGCCGCCGGGTCCACCACCGGGGCGCGGACCGGGACGCGCCACCGCCGGGTGCGAAACCACCGGGGCGAGGGGCACCGGCGGTTCGGGGCCCCCCCGGGCCGCCGGGACGCGGGCCACCGGGGGCGGTCGTGCGCTGCCCGGGGCCGGCAGGGCGCGCCCCAGACGGGCGAGCGCTGCCCGGCGGCGGCGGGATCGGTCGCCCGGATGGCGACAGTGGCCGGCCCGGCGGCGGCGGGATCGGCCGCCCGGTCGGCGAAATCGGCCGCCCGGCCGGGCGCGGCGGGGCGGACGTGGCGCCACCCACCGACACTGGCGCGGCGGCCGGACGCGACGGGCCACCGGTGCGGGCGCTGGCGGTCTCCAGCGATCGCCGGGCGGCGATCTCCTCGGCCGAGGGCCGGCCGGACGAGATGAGGTGCTCGCCGTGCGCGGGACGGTCGGCGACGGTGGGAGCGGCGACTTCGGCGGGCGGTGCGGCCGCGGCAGCCGGGGCGTCGGAGACGTCCGGCGCCGGCCGATGCACCACGACCGGAGCGGCGGGCGGCTCGGCCGCGACCGGAGCCGGTTGCGAGGCACCACCGTCGGCTTGCGACTCGGCCTCCGCGGGCCGACCGGCTGGCCGGCTGGACGCGGCGCTGGGCCGGCCCTCACGGCCGGTGCCTCAACGGCCGGTGCGTCGGCGACCGGTGCGGCGTCGGCGCGGCGACCGAACGCGTCGGGCGTCGACGACCGAACCTCGACCGGCGGGGCGTCGGCGACGGCGGCGTCGCGTCGGCTGGCCGACGGGATCGGCGGCTCGGGGTCTCGACCGCCGTTGCCGGCGCCGGCGGTTCCGCGACCGCTCGTGCTCGACGGTTGGCTGGTCCGCTGCGGCTGCGGCCTTCGTCGCGCGGGGGCCTTCTTGGCCGCCGCCTTCTTGGCCGGCTTCGGCTCGTCCGGCTGCTCCGCTCGGGTGAGTCCGTCGCGGATCGCCCGACGCCGGATCATGTCGGCGTACGCCTCGTTGAGCGACGACGAGTGGCTCTTCACGGGCACGCCGAGCTTCCCGGCGAGGTCCATCGCCTCGGCGTTCGTCATCCCGAGCTCCTTGGCAAGCTCGTGCACTCTCATGTTCTTCGCCATCGTCGTCCCTTACTAGCTCTCTCGCAGCAGTCCTCAGCTCGTCGAGCGCACCTTCGTCGAGCGGCCTGCGAAACGCCCGCTCAAATCCTCGCCGTTTCTCCGCCAGTTCCAAACATCGCCGCGCGCTCGGCGTGCTCCGTCGGCGGTCACGCAGCCGGCGGGTTGCACAACCAAGCGCCCCGCCCGGGAGCAGTGCGGCTAGCGCTCACCGATCCATCCGGCGCGATGCACGACGCGGAGCAGCGCTGACTGAGGCCGCTTGTTCCGGCACCCGATACAGGTGCGCTGGGGTGTCGTGATCGTAGAAGTCACTCGTCTGCCGACTCCGTGCTCGAGCGAGGGCTCGGCCGGCGGCTCAGGCTCTCGGTGCAGGCCCTGGCGCCTCGACCTCGGCGTCGTCACCTTCGGCGTCGTCACCTTCGGCTCGCAGCGGCCTCGGACTCGGCGACGCGACCGCGTCGCCCTCACCCTCGCCGGCCCGCGCTGGCCTGTGCCTGCTCGGACCACTGGGCCTCGCTCATCACCGTGCCGTCGGCGGCGTGCCACTCCATCTCACCGGACGCGGGGTTCTGGATCCACTGACCCTCGGCGTACTCGACGCCATCGTCGAGCTCCCCGCCGCGGGCCGGCACGCCGTCGGCGAGCTGGCTCTCGGAGCGGATATCGATACGGACTCCGGTGAGTCGGGCAGCGAGGCGGGCGTTCTGACCCTCCCGGCCGATCGCCAAGCTGAGCTGGTGGTCGGGCACGATCACGTCGGCCTGGGTGCCGTCGTCGGACACGATGACCTGATTGACCTTGGCCGGTGACAGCGCCTTGGCGATGAAGTCGGAGATGTCCTCGGAGAACGGGACGATGTCGATCTTCTCACCGCGCAGCTCGTTGACGACCATCCGCACGCGACCACCGCGTGCGCCGACGCACGCGCCGACCGGATCGACGTTGTGGTCGTTCGACCACACCGCGATCTTCGTGCGGTGCCCTGGCTCACGGGCGCAGGCCTTGATCTCGACGATGCCGTCGGCGATCTCAGGAACCTCGAGCTCGAACAGGCGCTTGATCAGACCGGGATGGGTGCGACTGACCACGATCTGCGGGCCCTTGGCGGTCTTGCGCACCTCGACGATGTATGCCTTCGAACGGTCGCCCGGCTGCGGGCGCTC
This sequence comes from Ilumatobacteraceae bacterium, assembly GCA_963764455.1. Taxonomy (GTDB): domain Bacteria; phylum Actinomycetota; class Acidimicrobiia; order Acidimicrobiales; family Ilumatobacteraceae; genus Desertimonas. The sequence continues at coordinate 128,136 of CAVXSN010000014.1, read as the reverse complement.
GAACGGCACCTGCTCGGCCTGCGGCAGCAAGGCCTCGACGCGCCCGAGGTCGAGCAGCGTGTAGCGGGTGTCGGTCTGCTGGATGATGCCGGTGACGATGTCACCCTCGCGGTTGGCGTACTCCTCGAACTTGCGGTCGCGCTCGACCTCACGAATGCGCTGGCTCATCACCTGGCGGAACGTCTGCGCGGCGATCCGGCCGAGCTCATCGCGCTTCGGTGTGTCGTCGCGCTCGTTGACCCAGTTGCCATCCTCGTCGAGGTCGTACGCGGTGAACGTGAACTCCATCGTCTGCGGATCGACCTCGACGACGACCTCGTCGGCCGCGCCGGGACGCCGCTTGTACGCCGACGCGAGCGCGTCGACGAGCACGTGCAGCAACGAATCCTCCGACAGACCCTTCTCCTGGGCGAGCAGGCGGATCGCTTCGGACATGTCGAGGTTGCTCACGGCACCTTCTCCTTCTGATGCGTGCTTCGTGCCGACGTCGTGGCACGCTTCGCCTTCGGACGCGTGTCCGGGCTTCGGCGCGGGCCCCACTCGAAACGGTCCGGGCCCGATCGATCTGGGCGTAGGGGATGGTGCGCTGTCGGCGCCGTCGACCATCGAGGTGACCGCCTCGTCGTCGGCCGTCGCGCCCTGCGACCCGCGCTGGCCGGCCGACCCGCCGGGCTCCGCCCGAGGGACATTGGCGAGGCGAATCGCCACGAGCTTGCCGACCTCGCGCTGGAAGTGCTCAGGCCGGCGCAGCGAGCGCTCGACGCCGGGGCTCGTGACCTCGAGCGTGTAGCGGGACGGGATCGGGTCGTGCTGGTCGAGCTCCTTGGACACCAGTCGGCTCGCCAGCGAAAGCGTGTCGAGGGTGACGCCGCTGTCGGACCCGGCGGGGGTGTCGAGCGTGACTCGCAGCGTCCCCCCTCGCTGTTCGAGGTCGTAGAGATCCAGTCCGAGGTCGGACGCGATGGGCACGATCAGCTCGCGAACGTGGGCGAGCACGGGGCTCTCGATGTCATCCATCTCGACCTCCTCTCGGATTCATGAAGAGAGGCGTGGGGCGAACCCCACGCCTCCAGGTTGTCTCGAACCAGTAGAACGGCCAACCAGCATAGCCCGGTGGACGCGGCACCCCTTCTGGCGCCACCGACGCCGCCGGTAGCGTGCCCGGCGTGTTGCGGATGTCGACCCTCTTCGTGAGGACGCTGCGTGAGGATCCGGTCGATGCGGAGGTGCCCGGTCACCGGTTGATGACGCGTGCCGGCTACGTCCGGCGGGCTGCACCGGGGGCGTTCACGTGGCTGCCGCTGGGCTGGCTCGTGTATCGCAACGTCGAGGAGATCATCCGCGCGGAGATGAACGCGGCCGGCTTCCAGGAGGTGCACTTCCCCGCCCTGCTCCCGCGGGCGCCGTACGAGGCGACGAACCGTTGGGAGGAGTACGGAGACAACCTGTTCAGGCTGAAGGACCGTCGCGGCAACGACTTCCTCCTCGCGCCGACCCACGAGGAGATGTTCACGCTGCTCGTGAAGGACCTGTACTCCTCGTACAAGGACCTGCCGCTGATCATCTACCAGATCCAGACGAAGTTCCGCGACGAGGCCAGGCCACGGGCCGGGCTGCTCCGAGGCCGGGAGTTCGTGATGAAGGACTCGTACAGCTTCGACGTCGACGACACCGGGCTGGACGCGTCGTACCAGCGCCATCGCGACGCCTACATCAGGACGTTCGAGCGGCTCGGGCTGCCGGTCGTCATCGTGTCGGCGATGTCGGGGGCGATGGGCGGCTCCAAGAGCGAGGAGTTCCTCGCGCCGCTCGACGTCGGTGAGGACAGCTACGTGCGCTGCCCGAGCTGCGGGTTCGCCGCCAACGTCGAAGCGGTCAAGGTGGCGCCACCTCCCGAGCAGCCGGTGGAAGGACTGTCCGATGCAGCCGTCCACGACACGCCCGACACGCCGACGATCGCCACCCTCGTCGGCCTGATGAACGCACGCCCCGACCTTGCCCGCACGGACCGGGAATGGACCGCCGCCGACACGCTGAAGAACGTGGTGCTGATGCTGCGGCATCCCGACGGCTCCCGGACGCCGCTGGCAATCGGCGTGCCTGGCGATCGCGACGTGGACACGAAGCGCCTCGAGGCGGCGGTCCTGCCGGACGAGGCCGAGCCGTTCTCCGAGGCGGACTTCGCCGCCCACCCGACGCTCGTCAAGGGATACATCGGCCCGCCCGGAGCGCTCGGCGAGCAGTCGTCGTCCGGCATCCGGTTCCTGGTCGACCCGCGGGTGGTGAGGGGCTCGGCGTGGGTGACCGGCGCGAACAAGGCGGGACACCACGTGTTCGGCCTTGTCGTCGGCCGTGACTTCACGCCCGACGGCGTCATCGACGTCGCCAACGTCGAGGCCGGCGACCCGTGCCCGAACTGCGGCACGCCCATCGAGATCGCGAGGGGCGTCGAGATGGGGCACATCTTCCAGCTCGGCCGCAAGTACGCCGAGGCGCTCGACCTCACCGTGCTCAACGCCGACGGCAAGCAGGTCGTGGTGACGATGGGCTCCTACGGCATCGGGGTCTCGCGGGCCGTCGCCGCGATCGCCGAGACGACGTACGACGAGCTCGGCCTGTGCTGGCCGCGCAACGTTGCCCCCGCCGACGTCCACGTGGTGGTCGCCGGCAAGCCAGGCGGCGACCAGTGGCCCGCCGCCGAGTCATTGGCGACTGGGCTCGAGGCTGCCGGCGTGCGGGTCCTGCTCGACGATCGCGACTCGGTCTCCCCCGGCGTGAAGTTCAAGGATGCCGAGCTGATCGGCGTGCCCACCATCGTCGTCGTCGGCCGCGGCATCGCGGACGGCACCATCGAGGTCAAGGACCGCCGGACCGGCGAACGCACCGACGTCCCGATCGCCGACGCCGTCGAGCACCTCCTCGTCGTCTGCCGGACCGCGCCATAGCGATTCATGTCACGATGCACGACGCCAGAGGTCGTGCACGGTGACATGAACCCGGACTACGTGTGCCGGAGCAGGCCCTGGTCGATCACGAGGCGGTCGCCGACGGACGTGTTGAACACCGTCTCGCCGGCGCCGGTGTCCCACGCCCTGATCGTGAGTGCCTCGCCGGGCAGCACCGGCGACGCGAAGCGCGCCTCGATGTGCTCGAACCGGGCGGGATCGGATCCGCACACCGAGTGGAGAAGTGCCCGGCCGGTGAAGCCGTAGCTGCACAGACCGTGCAGGATCGGGCGGTCGAAACCGCCCATGGCCGCGAAGCTCGGATCCGAGTGCAGCGGGTTGCGGTCGCCGGATAGCCGGTAGATCAGCGCCTGGTCGGGCGACGTCTGGTACGTCACCTCGTGGTCGGGAGCCCGCTCCGGCGGGACGTTCTGCGGGCCGGACGGCCCGCGCTCGCCGCCCCAGCCGCCCTCGCCGCGGATGAACAGCGATGCCGTGAGCGTGAACAGCGGCTCGCCGCCGCTCACCGCCTCCGACTCGGTGACGACGACGGCCGCCTTGCCCTTGTCGTACATCGCGGCGATCCTCGCGGTAACGGTCGCGGACCCGTCGACCGGGATCTCACGATGGAGGGTCACCGACTGCTGGCCGTGGACGAGCATCGCCGGGTTGAACGAGCCGAGCTTGGCGTAGATCGACCCGCCGCCGAGGCCGACGACGACGGGAAACGTCGGGAGGACGCGTTGGGGCACGTTGGCGGTGTTCTCGGTGGTGAACGTCAGTTCGTCGGTCCCGGCACCGACGCCGACCGCATACAGCAGGGCGTCCTTGCTGGTCCAGCTCACCTCGGCTGGATCACCGACCGATCCGACCGCATCAGGATTCAAAGGCATCGCCGCACCTTAGAGAAGCGTCCGCGCCCGACGCCCACCCGCGAGGATCGTCGTGGTCCGCGAGAGTGCCCGATGATGACGAAAGACGCGGACCGAGAGCGTCATGCCGGGGCGCCCTAGGCTGATTCCATGGCGGCCGATCCCCCCGCAGTCGCCGACGTCGACGTCGTCGTGGTCGGCGCCGGGCCGGCCGGCACCGCCGCCGCGTCGAGTTGCGCCGGGCGCGCCGGCGACGTACTCGTCGTCGACAAGGCGACGTTTCCCCGGGACAAGTGCTGCGGCGACGGGCTCACCACGCTCGGTCTGCGGGAGTTCGAGCACCTCGGTTTCCGTCCCGACGCCGTCTCCGACTTCCTCGCCGTCGACGGCGCGGTGCTCCGCGCTCCCGTCCGGACGGACCGTCAACCTGCCACTGCCGACGGGATCAGGGATGTTCGCCGCCGTCGCCCCGCGCAAGCAGCTCGACGCCGCACTCCTCGACATCGCCGCCGAGTCCGGCGCAGACGTGCGGACCGGACACGCCGTGAAGTCGGCCACGGTCGGCGACGGCGGAGGCGCCAGGCTCGGCATCGAAGGGCTCGGCGACATCGCTGCCAGCCACGTCGTCGTGGCCGACGGCATGTGGAGCCCGACTCGCAAGGCACTCGGATTGGCCGCTGCCGGGTACCTCGGCGAATGGCACGCCTTCCGCCAGTACGTCGGGAGCGTCACCGGCCCTGCCTCGCGGCAGCTTGATCGTGTGGTTCGATGCCGACCTCTTGCCCGGCTACGCGCTGGTCGTTCCCGCTGCCCGGCGGACGGGCCAACGTCGGTTTCGGCGTGCTGCGCGGCGGCGGCGCGGAGCGGCAAGGACGCCAAGCAGTTGTGGGCCGGGTTGCTCGAGCGCCCGCACATCGCCGACGCGCTCGGCGCCGCGCTGCCCCGGAGGAGCGCCACCTCGCCTGGCCGATCCCCGCCCGCATCGACAAGGCCACGCTCAGCCACGGCGCGTGCTCTTCGTCGGCGACGCGGCGGCGGCGACCGATGTGATGACCGGCGAGGGAATCGGACAAGCCCTGCTGACCGGTCGCCTTGCCGCGGAGGCGATCCTCGCCGCGGGACGATCGGCAGCCCGCCACTACGAGCGACGGTACGTTCGGGAGCTCGTCGCCGACCATCGGATGTCGGTACTCCTCGGCCGCCTGCTCGAGCACCGCCGGGGCGCGACGGGGCGCTCGCGATCGTCGCCCACAGCGGCCGCTGGGGCCGCCGCAACTTCGCCCGCTGGATGTTCGAGGACGAGCCGCGGGCCATCCTCGCCACGCCCCGCCGGTGGCACCGCCAGTTCTTCAAGCGACCCGGCGCCTACGCCTGACCTGGACAGATCCCGAGGACCTGTCGTCGGCGGTCCCGGTTTCGGGCTTCAGGACAAACCAGATCTGCGAGGGAACTCAGGACGACCAGATCGCGGAACGCAGCGCAGTACGGTCGACCTCGTGAGCACGCTCGGCGAGCGCATCGCGACGGCCTGGACCGAGCAGGCCCTCCCGACCCTCCAGCGCTACATCGAGATCCCGAACGTCTCGCCGGCGTACGACGCCGAGTGGGAGGAGAACGGCCACATGGAAGCCGCCGTCCAGCTCGTTCACGGCTGGCTCGCAACCCGCGACGTCGCCGGCATGACGATCGACATCCAGCGCGCTCCCCGGTCGGACGCCGCTGATCGTGTGTGAGATCCCGGCGACCGACGACGGCGCTCGGCGGAACGCACGGTCCTGCTCTACGGTCACCTCGACAAGCAGCCGGAGATGACCGGGTGGCGCGACGGCCTCGGCCCATGGAACCCGGTCATCGAAGGCGACCGCCTCTACGGCCGCGGTGGCGCCGATGACGGCTACGCCGCGTTCGCCGTCACTCCTCGCGATCGAGGCCGCCCGGGCCGACGGCTTCCCGCACGCCAGGCTCCTCGTCCTGATCGAAGCCAGCGAGGAGTCGGGAAGCACCGACCTGCCGGCCCACCTCGACCTGCTCGCCGACCGGCTCGGTGTACCGGAGCTCGTGATCTGCCTCGACTCCGGGACCCTCGACACGGAGCGGCTGTGGGTCACCACGTCCCTGCGCGGGCTCGTCGACGGCACGCTCCGGGTCGACGTGCTGGAGGAAGGCGTCCACTCCGGGATCGGTCGAGCGGCGTCGTTGCCTCGAGCTTCCGCCTGATCCGCCAGCTCCTCGACCGGATCGAGGACCCCGCGACCGGCGAGCTCCTGCTCCCCGAGATGCACGTCGAGATCCCCGCCGACCGCATCGCCGAGGCCGAGGCCACCGCCGCCGACCTCCCGACGGCGGTGCTCGACGACTTCCGGCTCGCCGGCTCGACCCGGCCGATGGTCGATGACCCGGCGGACCAGCTCCTCGCCCGAACGTGGCATCCGGCGCTGAGCTATGTCGGCGCCGACGGCTGGCCACCGACGAGCCGCGCCGGCAACGTGCTCCGGCCCTTCACGTCGCTCGGGCTGAGTGTGCGGATCCCCCCGACGTGCGATCCCGCCGCGGCCCTCGACGCCGCTGCAGCGAGCGCTGACGAGCGACCCGCCGCTGGATGCCCTGGTGCGCGTTTTCGGGCACGCACGCCGCCCCCGGGTGGAACGTGCCGTCGTTCGCGCCATGGCTGACTGCAACGCTCGACGAGGCATCGATCGCCGCCTTCGGCAACCCGGCCCGCACGTTCGGCGAAGGCGGCACGATCCCGTTCATGGGGATGCTCGGGGCGATGTTCCCCGACGCCCAGTTCGTCATCACCGGTGTCCTGGTGCCCGGCAGCAACGCCCACGGTCCGAACGAGTTCCTGCACCTCCCGACGGCAGGAGCGCGTCACCGAATGCGTGGCCCGGATCCTCGGCGCGCACGCCGCAACGTGACTCCAGCGATCGCCGCAGCCGCCGAGGACGACGACACCGCCGAAGGGATCGCGGTGACCGCATCCGAGGTTTCCGAGGTCCGGCACCGTTCCGGAAGAGGGGCCCGGGTCGCTGCACTATTGTTGACCGGACCGCCCGGCGCCTGCCACTCGGGACGGCGGCGCATCAACCGCAAGGGGAGATCAATGAAACGACCCGTATTCAAGGTGATTGCACCCGTCGCTGTGCTGGCGACCCTGGCCACGGCGCAGATGGTCTCCGCCGGTACCACCGAGCCACCTGACACCACCTCGGCGCCAGCGCCGTCTGGCGAATCGATCCTCGACCAGGTGATCGCTCGGGACTCGGTGAGGTGCGGCGTGCGGGCCGACTTCCCGCGTTCAACTCGGTCGACGAGAGCGGCGAGCAGGTCGGATTCGACGCCGACTTCTGCCGCGTCATCGCCGCCGCCGTCCTCGGCGACTCGACGAAGGTCGAGTTCGTGAACATCGACTCCGGCGACGCACGGTTCCCGGCGCTGCAGTCCGGCGAGATCGACGTCCTCGTCCGCAACACGACCTGGACGGCGAGCTCGCGACGGCACCGAAGGCGCGACGTTCCTCCACCCGATCTTCTACGACGGCCAGGGCATGATGGTCGCCGCCGACAGCGGCTACGCGTCGATCGACGACATGGACACCGCGGTCGTCTGCGTCGTGGCCGGCACCACCACGGAGGGCAACGTGGCGAGCGAGTTCGCCGCCCGTGGTCTCACCGTGGACGTTCAGTCCTTCGACGACATCCCGCTGCTCCAGGAAGCCTGGGTCGCCGGCACGTGTGACGGTTGGTCCTCCGACAGCAGCCAGCTCAACAGCGTGCGGTCGAACTTCCCCGATGCCGACGGCGGACCGGACTCGCTCGTCATCCTCGACGAGATCTTCTCGAAGGAGCCGCTCGCTCCCGCCGTGATCGACGGTGACAGCCGCTGGGCCGACGCCGTGAACTGGGCGATCTTCGCCACGATCCAGGCGGAGGAGTTCGGTGTGACGTCGGAGAACGCGGCGGACATGGCCGCTGGTGACGACCCGGCGATCGCAACCTTCCTCGGTGCGCCGAACGAAGACGGCACGACGTTCGATGCCGGGCTCGGCCTCGCTCCCGATTTCGCCCTGACCGTCGTGTCGCAGGTCGGCAACTACGGCGAGATCTTCGACCGGAACCTCACCCAGACGATCGGCCTCGAGCGCGGTGTGAACGCGCTGTGGACCGATGGCGGCCTCCAGTACGCGCCGCCGTACCGCTGATCGGGACCTGACCACCCGCAGCCGGGCAGGGCGTTCGGCCCTGTCCGGCTGCGACTCGTTTCAACCGTGAGAAGGACGCATTCGTGGCCGCTGATTCGCGCCGACCACCGCCGTGGCGCGACGTTCGCTATCTCACGTGGGGGTTCCAGGCGGCCATCGTCGCAGCGATCATCGCCTTCGTCCTGTGGCTGCGGAAGAACCTGTCCGACAATGGCTGGGACCTGAACTTCGGGTTCCTCGATCGACAGGCGGCGTTCCCAATCGCCGACAGCGACTTCCGCCCCACCCAGTCCGTCTGGGACGCACTGAAGGAAGGCATCGCCAACACGGGCCGGCTCATCGTGTCCGGCATCCTGCTCGCCACGCTGTTCGGGACGCTCATCGGCATCGCCAGGCTGTCGCAGAACTTCATCCTGCGCACGGCCGCCCAGTGGTACGTGGAGTTCGTCCGCAACGTGCCGCTGGTCGCGATCTTCGTGCTCATGTACTCGAGCGTCGCGCTCACGTACCTGCCCCACCCCCGCGATCCGCTCGACTGGTCACCGGTCCTCGTCGCCAACACCCGCGGCGTCGCGATCCCGTGGTACGAGGCGTCGAACTCGCGATTTGCCATCCTGGTCGCCGCCGTCCTGATCGCGTTCATCGTCGCGTTCACGGTGTCGACCGCGAATCCACGACCGGACCGGTGCCGCGGATCCCGACGCTCACGATCGCTGTCGGCGTCGGCCTGGTCGTCCTCGTCGTGGGTTGGTTGGCGCTGGGGATGGGCGTCACCACTCCGTCCCTCGCCGGACCGCGACCCGTCGACGGGATCAAGATGACTCCGCCGTACTTCGCCGCCCTCGCCGCGCTCGTCATCTACACGTCGAGCCACATCGCCGAGATCGTGCGGGGATCGATCCAGGCCGTGTCGAAGGGGCAGACCGAGGCGGCAAGCGCGCTGGCGCTCAGTGGTGCCCAGCGGCTGCGGTTCGTCGTGCTGCCGCAGGCGATGCGTGTCGCGCTGCCGTCGATCGGCAACCAGTACCTCAACCTGGCCAAGAACTCGTCGCTCGCCGTCGTCGTGACCTTCCCCGAGATCACCAAGGTGACGCGCCTGGCCATCGCCCAGGGCACGCCAACCGTCGCCGCGCTGATCCTGCTGCTCGGGATCTACCTCTGCATCTCGCTCACGCTGTCGCTGATCGTCAACCTGATCAACCGCAAGCTGAGGATCGTCGAACGATGACCATCACGGCGTTCCCCGGCCACGCCATGAGCGAGGGGGAGGGCCACAGCCCCTCCCCCTCGGACCCCCACCGTCGTGGCGCTCCGGACGGGCAGCAAAGCCTGCCCATCCTGCGCACCGAAATCCCTCACTCCCCTCAGTGTGGGTCACGACATACCGGAAGCTCACGTCCCCACTGCCCGCCCAAGAATCAGCGAGGGGGAGGGCCACAGCCCCTCCCCCTCGGACCCCCACCGTCGTGGCGCTCCGGACGGGCAGCAAAGCCTGCCCATCCTGCGCACCGAAATCCCTCACTCCCCTCAGTGTCGGTCACGACATACCGGAAGCTCACGTCCCCACTGCCCGCCCAAGAATCAGCGAGGGGGAGGGCCACAGCCCCTCCCCCTCGGACCCCCACCGCCGTGGCGCTCCGGACGGGCAGCAAACCCTGCCCATCCTGCGCACCGAAATCCCTCACTCCCCTCAGTGTCGGTCACGACATACCGGAAGCTCACGTCCCCACTGCCCGCCCAAGAACCTGTCACATTGTCACGACCTCTGGGGGCAGAGCTTCGCTTGTCACATTGTCACGGCCTCTGGGGGCAGAGCTTCGCTTGTCACATCGTCACGACCTCTGGGGGCAGAGCTTCGCTAGCTGCCTGCGCAGTTCCTGGCCGCTCACTCGCTGGCGCTCGTTCGCTCGCCTCGGAGGGAGTGTGCGGCCGTGACCGTCATCGACCGTGCGCTCGTGCCGGCCCCGATGCCCGAACCTCCCCGCCTCGCCGAGGGCGAGGGCGCGGCGGTGTGGGTGCGCCGCAACCTGTTCCGGTCTCCACTCGATGGCGTCATCACGATCGTGTCGGCGGCGGTCGTCGGCTACGTGCTGTTCCGCCTCGGCCCGTTTCGTGTTCGTGACCGGTCGCTGGGAGATCGTGCGCGTCAACCTCAACCTGTTCATGGTCGGCCGCTATCCGAGCTCGGAACTGTGGCGGGTCGTGGTGTGCATGCTCAGCCTCGCGTTCCTCCTCGGGATCGCGGTCGGGAGCGGCCTGCAGCGGCAGCGGCTGGAGATCGGTCCGCCCGAGCCGCGATCGATCGCTCATCGGGTACTCGACGGGATCCGCCGGATCTGGCCACTGGCGCTCGGCGTCGCGCTGCTGCTGTCGATGACGACGACCGTCCTGCCGACCGTGTTCGTCGCCGGCATCATCGTCGCGTTCGCTCATCGGACGGTTGTTCGCCGATCGGGTGGCCGACCGCTACATCATCTGGTTCCTGCTCCTCGCGACGGTGCTCGTCGGCGTGCTGGTGTGGATGCCCGAACGGAACGGCGAAGGTCGTGGTGGTCATCGGGGTCGCCGTCGCCGCCGTCGCCGGGGCGCTGATGTTCGCCAACCCGCCGGCCGCGGTCGTCATTGCTGCTCGCCGGTGCCGCGATCGTCCGCGTGCTGGTCAGCTCGTGGGCCCACGATCTCATCGGCTCGGCTCTCGCGACGTTGCTCGCCATCGGGGTCGCCGCCGGCACCGTTGTGGCGATCGTGCGGGTGCGGGAGATCCCGGCATCGGTGCCGTTCTGGCTGGCGATCTGCGCGATCCCGTTGTCCGTCGTCAGCCATCCGGCTGCTCACCGGCGCGATCGGGTGGGACGGCTGGGGCGGCATGATGCTCAACCTCTTCCTGGCGGTCACCAGCATCTCGCTGTGCTTCCCGCTCGGCGTGCTGCTGGCGCTCGGGCGACGGGCCGGCCGCGCCAGCGGGAGCATCATCGGCGGGATCATCGCGGCGTGCATCCTCGGCGGTCCGCTCCTGCTGATGGCGGTTCTCCACGGCATCGACTTCGGCAACACGACCAGCAAGGTCCTGCTCGTCCTCGCGGCCGTCCTCGGCGCGCTCGGATTCGTCGCCGGGCTGCGATCGTCGTTGCCGGTCCTGCGGGTTCTGTCGGTGACCTACGTCGAGTTGATCCGCGGCGCCGCCGCTGTACGTGCTCCTGCTCATCAGCGCATCCGCGCTCGGGTTCTTCCTGCCCGGAGGGATTCGACGCGGCCGACGCAGGTCGTCAGAGCCATCGTCGTGTTCACGCTGTTCACCGCCGCGTACATCGCCGAGATCGTGCGCGGCGGGCTGCAGTCGCTGCCCAAGGGCCAGTTCGAGGCCGCCCAGGCGCTCGGGCTGTCGCCGGGCAAGACGACCGGGCTGGTCGTGCTGCCCCAGGCGTTGCGGAACGTGATCCCGGCGATCGTCGGCCAGTTCATCAGTCTGTTCAAGGACACGACGCTCGTCGGGGCGGCGATGGGCACGATCGAGTTGTTCAGCGTCAGGGACTCGGCACTCGCCCAGGAGCAGTTCGACGGCCAGCGGCTGATCCCCGAGACGATCGCGTTCGTCATGCTGCTGTTCTGGGTCGGGTGCATCACGATGAGCCGCGAGAGTCAGCGCCTCGAACGGAAGTTGGGAGTGGGGACGAGATGACGACAACATCGACAGCGGGGATGGCGACACCGGGCACATCGGCCGAAGCCACCATGTTCAGCGACGCCACCCAGATGGCGGGTTCCGGCGAGGTGATGATCGAGCTCGTCGGGGTGCAGAAGTACTTCGGCAAGTTCCAGGCCCTGAAGGACATCGATCTCAAGGTCGCGCGGCGTGAGGTGGTGGTCGTCATCGGGCCATCGGGTTCCGGCAAGTCGACGATGATCCGCTGCATCAATCGGCTCGAAGTGCACGACGCGGGCGCATCGTGGTCGACGGCGTCGAGCTGTCGCAGGACATCCGCAACATCCAGGAGATCCGCCGCGAGACCGGCATGGTGTTCCAGTCGTTCAACCTGTTCCCGCACCTCAACGTGCTCGACAACGTCACGCTGGCGCCGCGTCAGGTGCGCAAGATCCCCGAAGCGCGAGGCCGAGCAGCAGGCGATGGCGCTGCTCGAACACGTGCGCATCCCCGACCAGGCGAAGAAATACCCAGGCCAGCTGTCGGGCGGTCAGCAGCAGCGGGTGGCGATCGCTCGCGCCCTGGCGATGACGCCGAAGGTGATGCTGTTCGACGAGCCGACCTCGGCGCTCGACCCGGAGATGATCAACGAGGTGCTCGACACGATGAAAGACCTCGCGTCCGAGGGCATGACGATGATCGTCGTCACCCACGAGATGGGCTTCGCCCGCGAGGTCGCCGACCGGGTGGTGTTCATGGCCGACGGATCGATCGTCGAGGTCGGCACGCCTGAGCACTTCTTCACCGCCCCCCAAGAGGACCGCACGAAGCTGTTCCTCTCGCAGATCCTGTCGTCGGCGCACGACTGACACGCCCATGCGTCAAGATGGCAACACTCGACGACGAAGCCCGCGCCCTCGAGCTCGACGCGGCCGAGCCAGGGCACCGCGAGCTGTTCCACATCCCGCCGGCGACGGGCGGCCGCTACCCGGACGTGGCCTACCTCGCCGGCAACTCGCTCGGGCTGCAGCCCAAGGCGACCCGTCCTGACCTGCTCGAGGATCTCGACGACTGGGCCCGGCTCGGCGTCGAGGGCCACCTCGAGGCCCGGCGCCCCTGGCTCCCCTACCACGAGCTCCTGACCGCGACCGGCCGCCCGGCTCGTCGGCGGGTCGACCCGTGCGAGACCGTCGTGATGAACTCGCTCTACGGTCAACCTCCACCTGCTGATGGTGTCGTTCTACCGCCCGACGCCTGAGCGGTACCGGATCGTGATCGAGGACGCGCCTTCCCGTCCGACAGCTACGCCGTGCGCAGCCAGGCCGCGCTTCACGGTTTCGACCCTGACGACGCGGTCGTGCGCCTCCGGCCGCGCGAGGGCGAGGACACGCTGCGCACCGATGACGTCGTCGGCCGGCTCGGCGCGAGTCCGACGACGTCGCGCTGGTGCTCCTCGGCGCGGTCAACTACCTCACCGGCGAGCTGCTCGACATCCCCGCGATCACCGCCGCCGGGCGAGCGCGGCGGCGCCGTCGTCGGCTGGGACCTCGCGCACGCCGCCGGCAACGTGCCGCTCCAGCTGCACGACTGGGACGTCGACTTCGCCGCCTGGTGCTCGTACAAGTACCTCAACTCGGGGCCGGGGGCCGCTCGCCGGCGTGTTCGTCCACGAGCGCCACCTCGGTCGCGACCGACCTCCCGCGGCTTCGAGGGCTGGTGGAGCACCGACGCGGCGACCCGCTTCGAGATGACGCCCGACCTCGCGGCCGCCGCCGACGCGCCGAGGCGTGGCAGATCTCGAACCCGCCGATCCTCTCGATGGGGCCGGTGCGCACGTCGCTGGAGCTGTTCGACCGGGTCGGGATGGAGGCGTTGCGCGAGCGCGAGCGTTCGGCTGACCGGCTACCTGGAGTCGCTGCTCGACGAGCGTCGCGACGACCCGCCCCCTCGCGATCGTCACGCCCCGCGATCCCGGAGCGCCGGGGCTGCGCAGCTCTCCGTCCGCGTCCCGATGCGCAAGGAGCTGGCGCGGCGGCTGCGCGACGACCACGGCGTGATCGCCGACGAGCGCGAGCCGCGACATCGTTCGCCTCGCTCCGGTGCCGCTGTACTCGACGTACCACGACTGCTGGCGGGCCGCGCGGCGCGCTCCGCGAATCGCTCGGTGCCGTGACCGGACCGGCCGATCGATGTCGACGATCGTCGGCGCCGGCCTCGCCGGCTGCCTGCTGGCGTGCTTCCTGGCCCGCCGCGGGCTGCACGTGACGCTGTACGAGCGGCGCGGCGACCCGAGCGGACGGCGGCAGGTCGAGCGCGGCCGCTCGATCAACCTCGCGATCTCCGAGCGCGGCCTCGACGCGTTGCGGCGGATCGGCCTCGAGGCGACCGTGATGGCCGACGCGATCCCGATGCGCGGCCGCATGATCCACCCGGTCGACGGCGAGCTCGACTTCCAGCCCTACAGCGCCGACGGCGCAGCGGGCGATCAACTCGATCAGCCGCGGCGACCTCAACAACGCGCTGCTCGACGCTGCCGAGGCCGCACGCGGCGTGACGGTCGCGTTCGACCACCGGCTGGTCGGCGCTCGATCCGGCTGCGGGCTACCTGACGTTCGAGACGCCGAACGGGAACGCGGCTCGCGGCGGCCGGGATCGTGCTCGGCACCGACGGCGCCGGCTCGGTCGTCCGCGACCGCAGCTCGTCGCCGCACGGGCAGCGTCACGGCGACGTCGGACCTGCTCGACTACGGCTACAAGGAGCTGTCGCATCCCGGCCCGCGACGGCGACTTCGCGCTCGATCCGCACGCGCTGCACATCTGGCCCCGCGGCACGTCCATGGCGATCGCCCTGCCGAACCCCGACCGCTCCTTCACGGCGACGCTGTTCTGGCCGAAGCGAGGCCGCCGGTCGTTCGACGCGCTCGCTGACGACGCGCGATCGTGCCGGCTACTTCGGCGACGTCTACCCCGACCTCGTGCCGCTCGCGCCGGACCTCGTCGAGGACTTCCGGGAGAACCCGGTCGGCGTGCTCGGGACCGTCCACGCCTGGCCCTGGCAGTCGCCATGAATGATGGATGTCGCATCGCCCTGCTCGGCGACGCCGCCCACGCGATCGTGCCGTTCTACGGGCAGGGCGCGAACTGCCGCGTTCGAGGACGTCGTGGCGCTCGACCGCTGCCTCGACGACACCGGCGGCGACTGGGCGCGGGCGCTCGCCGCGGTTCGAGCAGCGCCGCCACGAGCACGCCGACGCGATCGCCGACATGGCGCTGGCGAACTTCGTCGAGATGCGCGACAAGGTCAGCGTCGCCGCTCTTCAAGGCCCGAAGCAGGTCGAGCACGCGCTGGAACGGCTGCTGCCCGGGCATGTACGTCTCGCAATACGAGCTCGTGTCGTTCTCGACCGTGCCGTACGCCGACGTGCGCCGCCGAGTCCGCCGCCAGCAGCTCGTCGTCGGCGCCATCGCTGCTGCGGCGTTCGTGGCCGGCGCAGCGTTCCTCGCGTGATCAGTGGGTAATGCTGGGGGCATGAGTGACGCACACATCGTCGCCGGCAAGGCGGCACCGCGGGGCCGTTTCCCGCACCTCAAGGTGGCGAACGGGTTCGCGTTCGTTTCGGGCACGAGCAGCCGGCGGCCCGACGACACGTTCGAGGGCGTCGAGGATGAAGCGGGCGGCGGTGGTCACGCTCGACATCCGCGCCCAAGCCCGCGCGGTGATCGAGAACATCCGCGACATCCTGGCCGACGTCGGCGCCGAGCTGGCGACGTCGTCACGGTCACGACGTTCCTCGTGAACATGGACGACTTCGCCGCGTACAACGAGGTGTGGGCCGAGTTCTTCGATGAGTCCGGTCCGGCGCGGACCACCGTCGCGGTGCGTCAACTCCCCCACCCGCACCTGCTCATCGAGATGCAGGCGATCGCTGCGCTTGCCCCAAGGTCAGCAACGCGGCGGTCACGGTGAACGAGCCGATCAACTTCACGGACTGGGTCGCCGAGTACGGCCCAACGCTGTGCCACCGGTCGGCAACCGCGAGATGTTCCCCGGCGGGGAGGATTTCGTGGTGATGGTGGTAGGCGGGCCGAATCAGCGGACCGACTACCACGTGGACCCGTACGAGGAGGTCTTCTACCAGGTCAAGGGCAAGATGCACGTGAACGTGCAGACCGACGACGGCCCGGCCCGGATCGACGTCGGCGAGGGCGACATGTGGGTGCTGCCACGCCGCATGCCGCATTCGCCGCAACGCCCCGAGGCAGGCTCGATCGGCCTCGTGTTCGAGCGGATCAGGGAGCCCGGCACGCTCGAGCAGTTCCGCTGGTACTGCAACGAGTGCAACGCGATCGTCCATGACGTCGAGCTGCAGGTCCGCGACATCGTGGCCGACCTGCCGCCCGTCTTCGAGGCGTTCTACGACAGCCAGGAGGCACGCACGTGCCCGAACTGCGGCGACGCTCCACCCGGGGCGTGGGTGACGTGAGCAAGTCCCGTCATCGACGTGCACACCCACCTCGTGCCGAAGGGGTGGCCGGATCTGCGCTCGGAGTGCGGGGGCGGTGACGACTGGCCATGGCTCCGGGTCGACTCCGAGCGCGAGGCGATGCTCATGGTCGGCGAGCTCGAGTTCAGGGCGATCGAGTCGGTGTGCTGGGACGCCGACGCCCGCGTCGTCGACATGGACGCCGACGGCGTCGACCTCCAGGTGGTGTCGCCCACCCCCGTGTTCTTCAGCTATGGGCGGCCCGTCGAGCAGGCGATCAGGGTGGCCAGGATCTTCAACGACCTCAACCTCGAGTGCGCCGCGCACGAGCGGTTGATCCCGTTCTGCCAGGTGCCCCTCCAGGACGCCGACGCGGCGTGCGCCGAGCTCGACCGCTGCCTCGCCGCCGGCCACGCCGGTGTCGAGATCGGCAACCACGTCGGTGATCACGACCTCGATGATCCGCGCATCGTTCGAGTTCCTCCGCCACTGCGCCGACGTGGGGGCGCCGGTGATGGTGCACCCGTGGGACATGCCGAACGGACCGCGGGTGGATCGCTGGATGGCCAGGTGGCTGGCCGGGATGCCGGCGGAGACCCACGTGTCGATCCTGGCGCTGATCCTCGGCGGCGTGTTCGACGACGTGCCGCCGACACTCCGTTTGTGCTTCGCCCATGGCGGCGGCAGCTTCGCGTTCTGGCTCGGGCGGCTGGACAACGCGTGGCACCGGCGCCCTGACGTCGTCCGCGGACTGTCGCAACACCCACCCTCGCACTACGTCGATCGGTTCTTCGTCGACAGCGTCGTGTTCGACCCCGCCCCGTTGCGCCTGCTGGTCGAGACGCTCGGCGAGGACCAGGTGATGGTCGGCAGCGACTACCCATACCCGCTCGGCGAGCGCCCGGCGGGCAACGTCGTGCGGCGAGCCGAGTTCCTCACCGACGAGCAGCGCACCAAGCTGCTCTCGACCAACGCCATGCGATTCCTCGGCCGCTGAACGATTCCCATGCATGCTCTACGTCCGCGAGAACCACTCACTTCGGCGGAAATCGCGGACCCAGACGGCGTCATCGGATCGCGCGCCGAGCGCGACCGTCTTCGTGACCGGGACACGACCGGGGGCCGAGGTTCCTGGGCGGCGATCGTGACGTTGGTGTCGGCGCCGATGTCGGCGGCATCGAGGTCGAGACCTTCTCGATCAACGTCGTGGGGTTCCGACGGTGCGTCGACGACGACCGAGCCGTTGTCCCGCTTGGGTGACTCGTAGATGTCGCGCAGCGCGATCATCATCCCCGCCATCATTGCGCCAGGCATGCCCCCGATCTGCCGCCCGCGCTCGACGCATCGACCGGTTGCGCTCGGCGATCGCGGCGTCGCGGAGCAACGACTCCTCGTCGATGTTGTCGCCGGGGTCCACACCGCCAGGGTAGTGGCGCCCGGGCGAGGGACCCGAGTGTCGGGCGACCCCCGTCGGGGCGTCCCGCACTCGGGTGCGCTCTGGCACTCGGGTCTCGCGCCATCGGCGCTGCGGCGAGGGGGCCCGCCGAGCCCGGCGCCGGCATGCGTAGTTCGTAACGTCGGATCGGCATGTGGGCGCTGCTGCGGACGAACCGGGACCTGCGGTGGGTGTTCATCGCCCAGGTGATCTCGTTCCTCGGCGACTGGTTCGTGTTCGTGGCCCTGGCCGGATACATCGAGGACGTCACCGATTCCGAACTCCTCGTGTCGCTCGTCCTCGTGTCGTTCTCGCTGCCGTCGTTCCTCGCCTCGCCGTTGGCCGGTCCGGTCGTCGACCGGCTCGACCGGCGGAAGGTGCTCCTCGTCGTCAGCGCCGCCCAGGCGCTCGCCGCGTCAGGCCTGCTCCTGCTCGCTGAGAATCGCATCTGGGTGGCATTCGTGTTCCAAGGACTGGTCGCCGCGCTCGCCGCCTTCGTCAAGCCGTGCATCGACGCCGCGATCCCGAACCTGGCCCGCGACGAGGAGGAGCTGCGCAAGGCGAACGCCCTGATGGGTTCGACGTGGGGCGTGATGCTGGCGGTCGGCGCCGGGCTCGGTGGTTTGTTCAGCCAGGCATTCGGACGAAGGGCGTCGATCGTGGCCGACGTCGCCACGTTCGTCGTTGCCGGACTCGTTTTCTCGCTCGTCCGGCGACCGATGCAGCAGCGGTCGGCGCCGGGAGCCTCGAATCGGGTCCGCCCGATCGCTGACATGGGCGAGGCGATCGCGGTCGCCCGTCGCGACAAGGTGATCCTGGCGCTGTTGTGCTCGAAGGCGACGTTCGCCATCGGAGCCGGCGTCGTCAGCCAACTCGCCGTCCTCGCGTCCGACGTCTTCGGCAGTGGCGACCGCGGCCGTGGCTTCCTGCTCGCCGCGCGCGGTGCCGGGGCCGGCATCGGCCCGGTCATCGCGGCCCGCTGGACCGGCGGATCGTTGCGCCGGGTCATGTCCTTGTGCGGTTGGGCCTCGCTCGTCTTCGCGGCGACCTACACGGTCGCCGCCTGGGCGCCGACGCTCGCCATCGCCCTCGCCTTCGTGTTCGTCGCCCACATCGGTGGGGGCGCCAACTGGACCCTGTCGACCTACGGCCTGCAGCGCCGCGTCGACGACAGCGTGCTCGGACGCGTCATGGCCGGCGACTTCGCCATCCTCACGCTCGTGCTCAGCGTCACCAGCGTCGGCGCCGGACTGCTCTCGTCGGCGGTGGGAGTCCAATGGGCGATCACCGTGTTCGCCAGCCTGGCGGCGCTCGCCGGCACCGTGTATCTGGTTTCGACCAGGACGATCCGCAAGAATCTGGCGACTGACTCGCGGCAGCCCCGCGAGCAAACATCGACCTCCGATGCGTCACACTTCACCGAACACAGGGAGCGCCAGATCGACAGCGAGAGGCACCGCAGAGCCACGGAAAGGCGGGACGAGCGGATGACGGCATACGACTCACCGCCGATGGACGACGTGCGCACGGCCGAGGAGGTCGAGCAGATCTTCTTCGAGCTGCGACGCGTCATCGTCGGCCAGAGCCGCCTGCTCGAACGTCTCCTCGTGGCGCTGCTGTCGCGCGGCCACTGCCTGCTCGAATCGGTCCCCGGCCTGGCCAAGACGCTCGCCGCCGAAACGTTGTCGAGGGTTGTGGGCGGATCGTTCGCCCGCGTCCAGTTCACGCCCGACCTCCTGCCGTCCGACATCGTCGGCACCCGCATCTACCGTGGCAGCAGCGAGCGCTTCGACGTCGAGCTCGGCCCAGTCTTCGTCAACTTCCTGCTGACCGACGAGATCAACCGCGCGCCGGCGAAGGTGCAGTCGGCGCTGCTCGAGGTGATGGGCGAGGGCCAGGTGACGATCGGGGGGATCACCCACCAGGTGCCCAAGCCGTTCTTCGTGGTCGCCACGCAGAACCCGATCGAGAGCGAGGGCGTCTACCAGCTGCCCGACGCGCAGCGCGATCGGTTCATGATGAAGGTGGTGCTCGAGCACCCGAGCGTCGCCGAGGAGATGGTGATCCTCGACCGCATGTCGATCTCGCCGCCGCAGCCGCAGCAGGTGATCGACCTGCGGGGCCTCGTCACGCTGCAGCAGCGCTGCGACGTCGTCTTCGTCGACCGCACGGTGGCCCAGTACGCGGTCGACCTCGTGCAGTCCACCCGCCAGCCGGCGGCATACCACCTGGCCGACATCGCGCCGTCGATCGGTCTCGGCGTCAGCCCGCGGGCGACCCTCGGCCTCGTCCGGGGAGCCCGCGCCCTCGCGCTCGATTCGCGGCCGAACATACGCCACGCCGCAGGACGTCTTCGACATCGCTCCCGAGGTGCTCCGCCACCGCCTGCTGCTGACCTACGACGCGCTGGCGTGGGACATCGCGGTCGACGACCTGATCAACCGGATCCTCGCCACCGTGCCGGCCACGTGGGTGTCGCCGAAGCCGAACGAGTCGACCAGCCAGACGGGGCCGGGCGGCTGGCGATGAAGGCCAGGCGACCCTGCTCAACCAGCACGGTCTCCGGACCCGTCAACTGGCCGGACGGACCGCCCACCACCGCAGTCGTCGAACTCGTCCGCGGGCTGGAGATCACGATCGGGCGGCGCGTCGACGGCTCGCTGCACGGGAACTACCAGGGCATCACGCCGGGGCACGGCAGCGAGCCGGGCGAATCGCGGGTCTACCAGCCGGGCGACGACGTGCGGCGCATCGATTGGAACGTGACTGCCCGCACCCAGGAGACGCACGTGCGGGACCAGATCGCCGACCGCGACCTCGAGGCGTGGCTCGTCGTCGACGCGTCGGCGGCGATGCGATTCGGCACGATCAAGGTGGACAAGGCCCAGGTCGCGCTCGCGGCAGCGGCGTGCGTCGGGTTCCTCACCGTGCGCAACAAGAACCGGATCGGGGCGGTGCTCGTCGCCGGCCCCCACCTCAAGGTGATGCCGCCGCGGGCCGGGCGCGACCAGGTGCGGGCGATCCTCACCAACATCGGTTCGCCGCCCCCGAGCGAGCATCTCGGCCGCAGCGACCTGGCCGGTGCGATCGACCGCGTCGCGCGGTTGAGCAAGCGACGAGGGTTCGTCTCGGTCATCGCCGACTTCGGCGGCGACGCGTGGATCGAGGCGCTGACCCGGCTCGGGTTGCGGCACGACATCCTCGCGATCCCGATCCACGACCCGCGCGAGCGCGACGTCCCGCCGATCGGTCTCGTCACGCTGTCCGACGCGGCGACGGGTCGGACACGCGAGGTGCGCGTCACGGCCGCGGTGCAGCGGAAGTTTGCCGAGGCCTCGGCGTCCCTCGTGCAGCAACAGCTCGACGGTCTCCGCCGTGCCGGGGCGGACGTGATCGAGCTGCGCACCGACAGCGACTGGCTCGGCGCGATCATCACCCATGTTCGCCGCCGGAGAGTGCAGGCGGTGAACGCCCAGGTACTGAGGCGATGATCCCGGACGAGTTTCTGTTCCCCGGCCGGTTGTGGCTCCTGCTCGGGGTGGTCGCGATGGCGCTCGCGTACGGCGCGGTGCTGCGGTGGCGGACCGGCGCGACGGTGCGCTTCACGCAGGTCGACCTGCTCGACCAGATCGCGCCGCGGCGGCCACGCTGGCGGCGGCATGTCATCGCCGTGCTGCAGCTGTGCGGGCTCGCGGCCGGGGTGGTGGCGATCGCCCGCCCGATCACGACGACGATCGAACGGACTCAGAGCGAGGGCCGCATCGTCGTGCTGTTCGACGTGTCGAACTCGATGGCGGCAGAGGACGTCTCGCCGACCCGGTTCGCGGCCGCCCAGCAGGCGGCGACGGACTTCATCGACCAGGTCGCCCCTGACATCGAGGTCGGTCTGGTGTCGTTCAGCGGCACGGTCGCGATCGAGGTGCCACCGACGATCGACCGGACGGCATTGACCACCGCGATCGCAAACCTCTCGCTGGACGACTCGACGGCGATCGGCGACGCCCTGATCACGGGCACGAACCTGTTGGTGCAGAGCCAGGGCGGCGCCGGCGGCGACCCCGGACACCACGACCCCGGCCGGCGAGTCTTCCGAGGAACTGGCACCGGGCGCCCTCGTCCTGCTCTCCGACGGGGAGACGACGCAAGGGCGGACCACGGAGGAGGGCGCCAGCTACGCGGCGGCGGCGAACGTGCCGGTGTTCACGATCGCGTTCGGAACAGCGGAGGGGACGATCGAGAACCCGCTCAACGGGAACGTGCAACCCGTTCCGGTCAAGCCAGAGCCGCTGGCACGACGCCGCCGAGGTCACCGGCGGGCAGGCGTACGTTGCCGCGTCGGCCGCCGAGCTCGCCGACGCCTACCAGCGGATCCGCGACGTCCTCGGCGAGACGCTCGGCGAGGAGATCGAGATCGCCACCGAGCGCACCTGGGTCTGGGCCGGCGGCGCGATCGGTGTCCTCGCCGCAGCTTGGCTCCTCGCGCTCTGGTGGCTCAAGGGCATGGTCTGAGCGTTCCACGAACTGGGCGGCCAACGCCTCATTTCGCGAACTGGGCCGCCGAACTGGCCTTTTCCGAGCTGTTCGCCGCCCAGAAACACGGCTTCAGGTCGGCTGAAACTCCCAACAGGTCGTTTCAGCCGACGTCAACGCCCGGGTTGAGATTCCCCGAGCGGAAGCCTTCGAGGTCGAGCGTGACGTACCGGTAGCCGGCGCGCGTGGACCGGCCTCGACGATCGCGACCCGCTCGTCGACCGCCCTGGCCAGCTCGTCGACGCCGACCTCGATCCGGGCCGTCTCGCCGTAGTGGCGAACCCGGACGTCGCGCGAACCCGAGCGCCTTGCAACGCCGCCTCCGCCCGGTCGATCGTCGACAGCAGGCCGACCGACACCGGCGTGCCGTGCGGGATCCGGCTGGCGAGGCACGCCGCTGCCGGCTTGTCCCATGTACGCAGACCCGAGCGCGCCGCGACGCCTCGCGGACGTCGGCCTTCGAGAACCCGGCGGTCGACGAGCGGGAACGCCGCGCCGGCTTCTAGCGCGGCCCGCTGGCCGGGCCGGTGGTCGGCGAGGTCGTCGGTGTTGACGCCGAGCACGACCGTGGCCCGCTCGGCGGCGGCGATCGGCGCCGACGACGTCCATCAGCTCCGCCTTGCAGTGGAAGCAGCGGTCGGTGTCGTTGACCCGGTACGCGGCCCGCTCCATCTCGTGGGTCTCGACCGGCGTCCACGCAGCCCCCATTCGACGCTGAGCGCCCGGCAGTCGTCGCGCTCGGCGCCGGCCAGCGACGGCGACACCGCCGTGACCGCGTGCGCCCCGTCGCGCCGAGCGTGCGGTGCGCGACGGCGGCGAGGAACGCCGAGTCCGCTCCGCCGCTGAACGCGACGACGACCCGTTCGATGCGCAGCAACTCATCGTGCGAGCGCCTCGAGCTTGGCTGCGAGCACGCTCAGATTGTGCCAGGCGAACCGGGCCTTGCTGCGGCGCCGGGTCTGGCCGCGGCGCTGGGCCAGGGCCACCACGGCGACCGCGGCGAGGAGCACCATTGTCGGCTCGGCGGGCGCCCGGATGCGATGGGCGCCGTAGAACAGGACCGTCGTCGCCAGCACGGCCGCGACCGGAACGAGAGCCACCACCGCGCCCGTACGGCGGCGCGCCGCAGCTCGCCGCCAACCGAGGACCGCCAGGACCGCCAGCAGCTACCAGCACACGATGCCCGCCCACACCGCCCACTCTGCCTTCTCCTCACCGACGTCGAGGCGGACCAGGGTGTCGAGCCCGTAGAGGTCGACGAGCCGCCGAGCCGGGCGATCGTCGACGACCGGCAAGCCGGTCGAGGTGGTCCTCGATGTACTCGATCGCCATCGTGCGCCGGACCTTCGAACGCTCGCGATGCGTCGGGCGCCCCAGGTTCGTGCCCGAGGCCCCCCGGTTCGAGCGGGCCGAGGCACGTGATGTCCCACCCGCCGACGTCGCCGTAGTACGTCGTGTCGCAGTTCGCCCCGAGCAGCGTGTTCCCATCGTTCGTGCTGAGCAGCACGGGCTCGCGGAACCTGCCGGCGTTGTAGATCGTCCACGGCACCAGGGTCACCACCGCGGCCGACGAGGATGGCAGCGCCGGCCAACGGCGGCTGGCACCGCCGCCGGCTGACGGCCGCCGACAGCACCGAGAACACGGGGATGCACAGCCCGATCTCGCTGCGCGTCACGTGCCGAGCCCGACGAGCAGCCCGAGCACGCAGCCCGGACCGGACCGTCGGATTGCGCATGATGCCCCAGCGCGACGAGAGCGACGCGGAGACGAGCATCAGCGCGAGGCTCTCGACATCACGACCGAGTCGTTGATCCAGAGGTTCGGATACGCCGCTGCGATGGCGGCCGCGACCGAGCCGACCCGCTCGGACGTGCGCCCGCCGGGCCCCGTCCACGGCGCGCGAGCCGACGCCCGCGAGTCCGATCAGCGCGACGGTGGCGATCCCGAGCAGCGTCATCGCGAACCGCTGCCGGAACACGTTGTCGCCGTCGCCCAGGCTCCACGGCGTCAGGTAGAGCGACGTCAGCATGCCGTGCTCGGCGCCCGGCTGCCCGGTCAGCGCATCCTTGAACCACGAGCCCTCCGAGTTCAGCCCGGCCTGGATCGAGTAGTACAGCGAGTCGTTGAGCAGCAGCTTCTGGTTCGCTTGTGACCCACAGGAAGCCGAGCCGCCACGCGGCACCGAGGGCGGTGATGACCGCCAGCCGCCCCGGAACTGCGTCGACGTCATGCGCCGAGTCAGCGGTAGCCAGCGTCGGCGTGTCGCCCGTCGCGATCACTCCTCCGAGACGCCCTTCGGGGCCTCGCTGGGACATGAAGCCGAACAGGTAGCCCGCGACCCGGCGCATCTGGATCTCCTCGGCGCCCTCGGTGATCCGGTAGCGGCGGTGATGGCGGTAGATGTGCTCGAACGGCTTGTGCCGCGAGTACCCGAGCCCGCCGTGCACCTGCATCGCCCGGTCGGCCGCCTCGCAGCACAGCCGGTTCGCCCAGTAGTTGCACATCGACACCTTGTCGGACTGCGAGAACGCACCGTCCGGTCCATCAGCCACGCCGTCTTGCGGATCAGCGCCTGCAGCATCTCGCACTGCGTGTGCAGCTCGACGAGCGGGAACTGGATGGCCTGGTTCGACGCCAGCGGCTTGCCGAACGGCTTGCGCTCCTGGGCGTACTTCGACCGACTCGGCGATGCAGAACCGCGCCGCCCCGAGGCTGGACGCCGCCTGGCGGATCCGGTTCTCGTTGAAGAAGTGCTGCACGACACCGAGGCCGCGGCCCTCACCGCCGAAGATCGCCGAGTCCGGACGCGCACGTTGGTCAGCGAGATGTGGGCGTGATCGGTCGGCATGTTGAAGGTCCACAGGTACTCCTCGACCTTGAACCCGGGCGCGTCGGTCGGCACGAGGAACGCGGTGATGCCGTGGCCGTCGCCGGCCTTGCCGCTCGTCCGGGCGAAGATCATGTCGTTCGTCGCCTTGTGGATCCCGGTGTTCCACGTCTTCTCGCCGTTGATCACCCACTCGTCGCCGTCGCGGCACGGCGTGGTCTCCATGTGCGTCGCGTCCGAACCGTGGTCGGGCTCGGTGATCCCGAACGCGAAGCCGCGGCGCCGGCGGCGAGGTCGTCGATCCACTCGGCCTGCTGCTCAGTCGTGCCGTAGTCGAGCATGAGCAGCAGGCCGACGTTGTTGCCGACGATCGAGTGCTCGTTCTGGAGGTCGTTGTGCAGGCCGAGGCCCTTGGCCGGCGAAGTGCTCGCGGATCACGGCCATGCCGAGGTTGGTACCGTCCTGGCCGCCGTACTCCTCGGGGAACGGGTAGCGGTAGTGGCCGGCGGCGTCGGCCCGGCGTCGGGCCTCGGCGAGCAGCGCCTCCCACTCCTCGTTCGGCAGCCCGCCGCGATCCCAGTCGGTGCGGGCGTCCTCGCGCCGGTGGTCGAAGAACCGGTTGTTGTCGTCCTGCTCCTCGAGCGGCTTGATCTCCCGCTCGATGAAGTCGTCGAGTTCGGCGAGGTAGGCGACGAGGTCGGCGGGCAGCTCGAAATCCACGGCGGTCATCGTCACCAGACGTGACGACGAGGCAACCGGAGCGCGGGATCGGCTGCTAGTTGACCTTGCGCTCGCGGCCTTCCCAGTACGGCGCGCGGAGGTCCTTCTTGAGCACCTTGCCGCTCGGGTTGCGGGGCAGCGTGTCCACGAAGTCGACGCTGGTCGGGCACTTGAACCTGGCGAGACGCGCCCTGGCGAAGGCGATGAGGTCGGCCGGGCTCGAGCTCGGCGCCCGGCGCGAGCACCACGACGGCCTTGGCGGTCTCGCCCCACTTCTCGTGCGGGCACGCCGATGACCGCGACGTCGGCGATCGCCGGGTGCGCCATCAGCACGTTCTCGACCTCGGCCGGGTACACGTTCTCGCCACCGGACACGATCATGTCCTTCACCCGGTCGTGGATGTAGAGGTAGCCGTCGGCGTCGAGGTAGCCGACGTCGCCGCTGCGGAACCAGCCATCGCCATCGATCGCCTCAGTGGTCGCGGTGTCGTTGTTCCAGTAGCCCTTCATCACCTGCGGGCTGCGGACCCAGATCTCGCCGACGGTCGCCGGTCGGCACGTCCTGGCCCGGTCTCGAGATCGATGATCCGCAGCTCGACGCCCGGCCCGGGCAGGCCGCACGAGCGCAGTCGGTGCCGGTTCGGGCCGGCCGGGTCGTGGTCGGTCGGGCGGCAGGTTGACGATGGCACCGGTGGTCTCGGTGAGCCCGTAGGCCTGCCAGAACTTGCAGCCGAACAGCTTGATGCTGCCCGGCGAGCACCTCCTCGCTGATCGGCGATGCGCCGTAGACCACCATCTGCAGCCGCGAGTAGTCGGCGTCGGCGGCGCCGGGCACCAGCAGCAGGAACTGGAGCACGGCCGGCACCACGAAGGCGTGGGTGACTCCTGCGCCGGAACAGCCTGACCAGCTCGGCCGGGTCGAGCTCGCGGAGGATGACGCTCTTGGCGCCGACGTACTGCCCGACCGTCGCCCATCCGCTGCCGCCGATGTGGAACAGCGGCATCGCGACCAGGTTGACGGAGTCGCGTCGAACTCCCACATGTCGATGCCGAGCGGCAGCAGCGCGAAGAAGTTGTTGTTCGTGATCATGACGCCCTTCGGCCGCCCCGTCGTGCCGCTGGAGTAGAGCTGGAAGGCGACGTCGTCCGTCGACGCCGGCACGTGCCGGATCGACAGCGTCCTGCGCGGCCACCCACGCGTCGTAGTCCTGATAGCGTCTGGTGGCCGCCGATCACCAGGATGAGGACGTCGTCGGCCAGCTCGGCGATGGCGTCGAGCACCGGCACGAAGTCGGGTCCGACGACGAGGACCTTGGCCTGGGCGTCGCCGACGATGAATGCGACCTCCGGCGGGGCGAGGCGCCAGTTGATGTCGACCGACACGGCGTTGCCGAGCGCCGCGCCGTACATCACCTCGAAGTGCTCGATGCCGTTCTTGTCGAGGAACGCAACCCGGTCCTGGTCGCCGACACCGGCGGCGGCGAGGCCGGATGCGACGCGCCGCGACCGCTCGTAGAGCTGCGCCCACGTGACCTCCCGATCGCCGAGAACGAGCGAGACGGATTCGGGTTTGCCGGCGGCGTGGGTACGAAGAATGTCGGCGACGCTCTCGATGGACATGGTGGAACGGTAGTGGACATTCGTCACACGGCAGCCAGCCCGAGAATCTGGTTGTCAATTGCCGTCCTGGGTGGCCTCCAGCTCGCAAATCCCCGTTTCGCCGCCCAGTTCGAAGAATGAGGCGCGGGCCGCCCCGACGGCCGAGTTCGATCGACCAGGCCGACGTCGCGCTCGCGAACGGCTGCTGAGCAGCGCACGGCGGCCGGAGAGTACCGTTTGGCCATGCGCTACGGGTTCGTGGTGCCCGGGCCGACGCCGACGAGGTGGGCGACCTCGCGGCGACGGCCGAGCAGGCCGGTTGGGACGGCCTGTTCGTGTGGGAGCCGGTGTGGGGTGTCGATGCGTGGATCTCGCTCGGCGTGGCGGCCGTCCGCACGAACCGGATCCGGCTCGGCACCCTCCTCACGCCGCCGTCCCGCCGGCGCCCGTGGGAGCTCGCCAGCCAGGTCGCCACCGTCGATCGACTGTCCGAAGGTCGGGTCACCCTGTCGGTGGGTCTCGGCGCGATCGACTCCGGGTTCGACAAGTTCGGCGAGGAGTGCGACCGGCGGGTGCGCGCCGAACTGCTCGACGAGAGCCTCGACATCGTCACGGGGCTGTGGAAGGGTCAGCCGTTCAGCTATTCGGGCAAGCACTATCAGATCGAGCCGACGGAGTTCCCGACGATCGGCGACACCGTGCAGAAGCCGCGGGTGCCGATCTGGTGCGTCGGGATGATCGGCAAGCCGAAGTCGATGGCGCGGGCGTTGCGCTGGGATGGTCTCCTGCCGTCGGGCGACAAGGCCGGCGCGTCGCCGACGCTCGACCAGATCAGGGCGGTGCGTGACGGAGTCGGTGACCGCGAGTACGACATCGTGATCGAAGGTGCCGGGTCAGAGCACTCGCCCGCGGCATGGGCGCGGGCCGGCGCGACCTGGTGGATCGAATCGATGTGGAACGCGGTGCGCGAGGTCGACGCGGCGCTCGCCGCCAACGACCGGTTGATCCAGGGTCCGCCCGGGTAGCTCGGGCCTCGCGAACGGGCGCCACGAGCACACGCCGGGCCTCGCTTTCGCGGTCGACGCAAATCTGCGCCAGACTCGGGCGCCGTGACCGCCACCGGCTGGAACTTCGCCGACACATGGGAGGCGATCGCCGATCAGATCCCCGACGAGCCGGCGCAGATCCACGACGGAGTGACTTGGTCATGGCACGAGTTCGACCGGCGCGCCGACGGCGTGGCCGCATTCCTGCTCGAGCGCGGCGCCGGCGAGCAGGACAAGGTCGCTCAGTACCTCTACAACTCGCCGCACTATCTCGAGTCGATCTTCGCCGCGTTCAAGGCCGGCCTCGCGGTGGTGAACACGAACTACCGGTACGCCGCCGACGAGCTCGTGTACCTGTGGGACAACGCCGACGTTGTCGCCGTCGTCTTCCACGCCGCGTTCACGGCGCAGTGCGACGCGGTTCGATCGCGGGTTCCCGGGATCACGACATGGTTGTGGGTGGACGACGGCGCCGGACCGTGCCCGGAGTGGGCCACACCCTACGAGGACGTGACGACGTCGGCGGCGAGCCGCACGATTCCACCGTGGGGCCGCTCCCCCGACCACCTCATGCTGCTCTACACCGGCGGCACCACCGGAATGCCGAAGGGGGTGATGTGGCGGCAGGACGACCTCTATGCCGCGCTCGAGCTGTCGAGCGGAAAGCGCTTGCCGCCCGACGACCAGCGTGGCATCAACGAGCCGATCACGCGAGCAGGCCCGCGCAGCCTGCCCGCCGCCCCGCTGATGCACGGCACGGGGCTGTTCAATGCGATGGCGACGCTGAACATCGGTGGATCCATCGTCACGATCCCGGGCCGGCGGTTCGATCCGGCCGAGCTCCTCGACACGGTCGAAACCGAGCGCGTGAAGTCGATGACGATCGTCGGTGACGCCTTCGCCAAACCGATCCTTCGCGCCCTCGACGCCGAGCCGGGGCGATGGGACATCTCCTCACTGCGCGTGATCATCTCGTCCGGCGTCATGTGGTCGAAGGAGACCAAGGACGGGCTCCTGCGCCACAACGATCGCCTGATCCTGGTCGACGCGATGGGCTCGTCGGAGGCGATCGGCATGGCGTCGAGCACGACGACGTCCGACGCTGCGGCGGAGTCGGCCACGTTCCGGCTCTCGCCGAACGCCCGCGTCGTGACGGACGACGGCCGCGACGTCACGTTGGGCACAGGCGAGCGAGGCATGGTGGCGATGAGCGGGGCGATGCCGCTCGGCTACTACAAGGACCCGGAGAGGTCGGCGGCGACGTTCCGGATGATCGACGGCGTTCGCTACACGATTCCCGGTGACTTCGCCACGGTCGACGCCGACGGCACGGTGCGTTTGCTGGGCCGCGGGAGCCAATGCATCAACACCGGTGGTGAGAAGGTGTACCCGGAGGAGGTCGAGGAGGCGCTCAAGCTGCACCCGGCGGTCGCCGATGCGGCGGTGGTGGGCGTGCCCGATGACCGGTTCGGCGAGGCGATCACCGCGCTCGTCGAGCCCGCCGCCGGCAAGGCGATCGATGAGGTCGCTCTGGTGGCCCACGTCAAGGAGCGATTGGCCGGATACAAGGCGCCGAAGCGGGTCATCGAGGTGGCGTCGCTGAATCGCGCCGCCAACGGCAAGCTCGACTACAAGGCGCTCAAGGCCGTCGCGCTCGACGCGGTCGCTCCTGCGGGATCGTGATTCGTTCGGGCGAGTTGCTACCTTTCCCGGCGGCCAGCAACCCCTCCGTGTCCGGCTGACCGACAAGTGGAAAGGTTCGGAATCGCATGAGCGACCTCGGATTCGACGGCAAGGTAGCGATCGTCACCGGCGCAGGCGGTGGGCTCGGTCGGCAGCACGCGCTCCTGCTCGCCTCGCGTGGCGCCCTCGTCGTGGTCAACGACCTCGGCGGTGACGTCCACGGCACGGGAGCCGACGCAAGTGCCGCCCAGAAGGTCGTCGACGAGATCAAGGCGTCGGGCGGCGAGGCGGTCGCCGACCACAACTCCGTCGCCACCGTCCACGGCGGTGCGGCGATCGTGCAGACGGCCATCGACGCGTTCGGCAGGGTCGACATCGTCGTCAACAACGCCGGCATCCTGCGCGACAAGTCGTTCCACAACATGACACCTGAACTCGTCGACGCCGTCATCGACGTCCACCTCAAGGGCGCGTTCAACGTCACCCAGCCAGCCTTCGTCAAGATGCGCGAACAGGGCTACGGCCGGATCGTGTCGACGTCGTCGTCGGCCGGGATCTTCGGCAACTTCGGCCAGACCAACTACGGCGCGGCGAAGATGGGCCTCGTCGGCTTCACCAACGTGCTCGCCCTCGAGGGCGTCAAGTACAACATCAAGGCGAACGCGATCGCCCCGCTCGCATTCACCGCGCATGACCGAGGAGCTGCTCGGCCCGGTCGGCGAGAAGCTCGGACCCGAGTTCGTCGCCCCGCTCGTGGCGTACCTCGTGCACGAGTCGTGCGAAGCGACGGGCCGCGTGTTCTCGGTCGGCGGTGGCCGCGTCGCCGAGGTCTTCATCGGCGAGGCCCAGGGGTACTACGACCCCGGGCTCACGCCGGAGTCGGTTGCGGCCAACTGGAACGCGATCACGAGCCGCGAGGGCTACACCGTGCCGAGCAGCTCCTCCGAGGAGACCGCGCTGATCTCCCCTACCTGAAGTAGCGAGGGGGAGGGCCAGCAGACGTGACGGTGTGACAAGGGTTCGGTTGGGCTTTGGCCCTCCCCCTCGCTAGACGGTCTGTCAAGCTGTCACCATGCACGAGCACCGGGATTCCGCCGATGAGATCGGGCCAGGGCAGGAGTTCAAGGGCCGCGGCGACGGGATCTCGCCGACCCTGATCGGGCTCGTCGTGCTCGCCGTGGCGACGGTCATCTTCATCGTCCAGAACAGCGAACGACCGAAGATCACGTTCCTGTTCTTCAGTGTGAGGACACGACTCTGGGTCGCAATCGCCTTGGCGATCGTGCTCGGGATCGTGCTCGACCGGCTGGTCTCGATGTGGTGGCGCCGCCGTCGCGAGCGCCCGTGACCCAGTCTCTGACACTCCGATGCCCCCGGTCGCGCCCGAGCACGCGGACTGTCGCTTCCTCGGACGGGGTCGCGGTCGTCGTCCACCACCTGGCGCCCGGTCGGCCGGGCGCGCCACTGTTGCGTCTCGCACGCGACCGGGTTCCACGGTCGCGCCTACCGGCCCGTGGCCCTGGCGCTCGGCGATCGGTTCGATGGATGGGCGCTCGACTCACGCGGCCACGGCTCGACTCCGGCCCCGGCGCGGTGGACGGTCGACTGGCAGCGCTACGGCGACGATGCCGAAGCGGCGGCCGACCTGGGTTGCCGGACAGGCAGGGACCGGTCCAGGTCTGCTGGTCGGGTTCGGTCACTCGATGGGTGGGGCCACGCTCCTGATGACCGCCCAGCGCAACCCGGACCTGTTCCGCGCCCTGGTGCTGTTCGAGCCGATCGCGTTCGCTCAACCCGACGGCGACGTCGACCCCGAGAACAGTCCGCTCGCCGTCGGGGCACGGCGGCGGCGGCGGCAGTTCGAGTCGTTCGACGCCGCGATCTCCCACTACGCATCGAAACCGCCGCTCGATCGGTTCGATCCCGGCGCACTCGACGAGTACGTACGGGGCGGGTTCGCGCCCGTTGCCGCCGAACGGCCGGACGGCCCGGTCGAGCTGACGTGCGCGCCCGAACTCGAGGCGGCGACGTTCGCAACGAGCCAGGCGGCCGGCGTGTGGGAGGTCCTGCCTTCGATCCAGACACCAGTGCTCGTCGTGGCTGGGCGCCCCGATCCGAACAGCCCGCCCTCGTTGCTGGCCGAGCAGATCGCCGGCCGGCTGCCGAACGCTCGCTTCCACCTCGACGCCGAGCTCGACCACTTCGGGCCGTTCGTCGATCCCCGGCGGGTCGCCGGGCTGGTGCGCTCGTTCGCCGCCTGAGACCGCCGCCGGCATCCGTGTGCTGGATCGTGTCCGAGTGCCGGGTGCACCGACGGTGGTCCCCGGCACTCGGATGGGGCGTCAGCTCGACAGCATCCGGAAAGTCCGCCACACCCCGCCCCTACCATCGGTGGTGTGACGATCATCTACGACGTGCCGACCAGCCTCTCTCCGAGCCGGGTCGAGTCGTTCACCTCGTGCCCGCTGGCGTTCCGGTTCGCGAACATCGAGAAGATCGACGACCCACCTTCGATCCACACGACGCGCGGCTCGCTCGTGCACCGGGCGCTCGAGCTCGCCTACCTTCAGCCAGCTCCGGCCAGGACCCCGGCGCTGTTCGAGGAGTCGGTCCACCAGGCGATCGGGGAGTACCGCGATCTCCCTGACTTCACCCGGCTCTCGCTTTCCGACGACCAGGCCGCCACGTTCGAACAGGAGTGCCGCCAGCTGATCGGCAACTACCTGCGCATGGAGGACCCGAAGGCGGTGAATCCGATCGGGCTCGAGCTCATGCTCAGTGCCAACGTCGGCGACCTCACGTTGCGCGGCATCATCGACCGCCTCGAACTGCGCGACGGCGAGCTGGTGGTCACCGACTACAAGACCGGCAGGGCACCCACGGTGAACTGGGAGATGCGCAGCCTGTCCGGAGTGCACTTCTACTCGTTCCTCTGCCAGGAGGTCTTCGGACGCCTGCCCGTCGCGATCCGCCTGATGTACCTGAGCAGCGGCGAGACCATCGAGGCGCGACCCGAACGAACGCTCGGCCCGGTTCGTGGCCTCGCGAACGTCGGCGGTGTGGAAGGCCGTCGAGCGGGCGTGCCTCACCGGTGACTTCAAGCCGCACCCGTCGGCGCTGTGTTCATCGTGCAGCTTCCAGCCCTGGTGCCCGACCTTCGGCGGCGATCCCGAGCGCGCCCACATCGAGGCACCGGTGGCGTTCGGACTCACCGCCGCGTGATGGCCCACCACGGTCTGACGCCGCGCCGTCCCAGCCAGACGCCCGGGTCACGCCAGCAGACCGAACTCGGTCGTTGGGCATGACACAGGTCAGGGAGGTACCCGGGCTGGCCGCCCTCGGACCGACGGTCGAGCGGTTCGACGCGTGGGCCGACGCTCAGCTCGAGCGATTCCGTGGCCACGCCGTTGCCGACCGCCTGTTCACGACGGCCAGCACACTCGGCGATTTCAGCGTCATCTGGCACCTCGCCAACCTGGCGCGGGCGAGCACCAGCCCATCCCGGCGGCGCCAGGCGCCGGTGCTCGCCCTGCTCATCGGGGCCGAGAGCCTCGTCGTCAACCAGGGCATCAAGCGGCTGTTCAAGCGGGTGAGACCCACGGACTCAGGCGACGAACGGTACGAGGTCCGCACCCCGTCGACGTCGTCGTTCCCGTCCGGGCACGCCAGTGCGGCCGGGTTCACGGCTGCCGTGCTGACCGGTTGGGACGGCAGGCGATCGGTTCCCCTGTGGTGGTCGCTCGCCGGCATCGTCGCTTCGTCGCGGGCGTACGTGCGCATCCATCACGCGAGCGACGTCGTCGCCGGGATCGCCGTTGGTGTCGCACTGGGTCGGTCGGCAAGGCGCGTACTGCGACGATTCGGGAAGGCCTGACGGAGATCAGCGGGTCGTCCCGACGTGGCAGTCTTGCGGGCATGGCTGACGATGCTCCTGCGACTCCCTCCTACGCGGACGACGACCGGCGGATGAGCGCTCCGGAAGCGTTGATGTGGCGGCTCGAGAAGGACCCGTACCTGTCATCGAACATCGGCACGATCACGATCCTCGACCGGGCGCCCGACTTCGACAAGCTGCGGGCTCGCATGGAGCAGGCGCTGCTGAACGTGCCCAGGTTGCGCTGGCGAGTGCAGCCCAACCCAGTCGACCTCGGAGCGCCGATCTGGGCCGACGATCCCGACTTCGACATCGACTATCACGTTCGCCGAATCTCGCTTCCACGACACGGCACTCGCCGGCAGCTCTACGACCTCGTCGCCCTGATGACGCTCGACCCCTTCGACCGGACGCGACCGCTCTGGCAGTACACGGTCATCGAGGGCCTGCCCGACGGCCAGGCCGCGTTGTTCACGAAGATGCACCACACGATCACCGACGGGATCAACGGCGTCCGCATGTCGATGGAGTACCTCGATCTCGACCGCGAGGGCGCCTCGCCGATGACGAGGTTCGCTGACCTGCCTCCCGTCGTCGAATCGCCGACAGCGACGACACCCGCCGACTCGCTCTCGGCGTTCACCACCGTGCGCAGCGTCGTGGAGGGAAGCTTCCGCTTGCCGCTCGCGATCGCCAAGGAGCTGCGTGGACTGCTCGCGGACCCAGTGAGCATTCCGAAGGCCAGCGCGGCAGCCGTCGGAACCGTGCGCGGGCTGCTCTCACAACTCTCGGACATCGACTCCGCGCGGTCTCCGCTGTGGACGAAACGATCGATGCACCGCACCTTCGAAACCGTGCGAACGAAGTTCGGACCGACCAAGGCTGCCGCCAAGCGCCTCGGCGGGAGCATCAACGCCGCGTTCCTCACCGCCGCCGCCGAGGCGGCATCGCGCTACCACGTCGAGCTCGGGGCTCCGACCCCTGCGCTGCGCGCGTCGATGGCCATCAGCACCCGCACAGAGGACTCCGGTGCGAATGCGTTCTCGGTCGTGCGGATGCTCGTGCCGACCGAGGAGATGCCGATCGCCAAGCGCTTCGCGCTCGTCGCCGACATTGCCGAAGCCGCACGCACGTCACCCGGATCCGGCGCGATGGAGGCCGTCGCCACGATCGCGACCGCGCTGCCGACGTCATTGATGACGCGACTGGCCCGCCAGCAAACCCAGTCCATCGACTTCGCCACGTCGAACGTGCGAGCGTCCCCGGTGCCCGTGTATGTCGCCGGGGCGAAGATGCTCGAGAACTACGCGGTCGGACCGCTCGGCGGCGTTGCGTTCAATGCGACGATGATCTCGTACGACGGCAACCTCGACATCGGCATCAACGTCGACGCCGCTGCGGTCGAGCACCCGGGACGGATGGCCGAACTGCTCGGCGAGTCATTCACCGCGCTCCAGCAGGCCAAACCAGCACGAACGGTGGCGAAGACGACAGCGGCGTCGTAGCACGGCGGGGTTGGGGGCAGAGGACCCTTGTCCGGGAGTCCCCTCCCGCAGCTACTCGGCGGGGACCGACGTGAGCAACATGCGCACATCGAGGAGCAAGTCGGCGACCTCGCCGCTGGAGACGAGCTCACGGCCCATCACCTTGCGGAGCGACTGGTCGATCACGGCGAGCGCCTCGGCGATCACGGCATCATGGGACTCGGCAGTCTGATGGCGATCGAGATGCTCGAGTTGCTCCGTCATCACTCACACCGTACCCGGCTGACAGCGGTCGCGCTGCGTCATTGGTCACACGGTGCCG
Source organism: Ilumatobacteraceae bacterium (assembly GCA_963764455.1). Taxonomy (GTDB): domain Bacteria; phylum Actinomycetota; class Acidimicrobiia; order Acidimicrobiales; family Ilumatobacteraceae; genus Desertimonas. Next base: position 92,470 of record CAVXSN010000014.1, on the reverse strand, counting down.
GGTGCCACGCTCGTTGGCGCTTCGGTTCCACGCGACTCGGCGACGCCTGGTCACTCGCGCTTCCCCCAGCGGGTGCGTTGGAACGTACGCTCGCCGGATGCAACTCGAGGGAGCGAACGTCGTCGTCACCGGTGCGGCGCGCGGCATCGGGGCGGCGCTCACCCGCCGCTTCCACGAGGGCGGGGCGAACGTCGTGGCGGCCGACGTCCTCGACCCCGCTGGCACCACCAGCGGTCTCGATCGTGCCGTCGGGGTCGTCGCCGACATCTCGACCGAGGCCGGGAACGTCTCGCTGATCCAGTCGGCTGAGGACGCGTTCGGCCCGATCGACCTGTTCTTCGCCAACGCCGGCATCGGCGGCGGTGTCGACCTGAGCACGCCGGAGCAGGACTGGGAGCTGACGTTCAACGTCAACGTCAACGCCCATCGGTGGGCCGCCAAACACCTCCTCGACGAATGGCTCGCACGAGGGCACGGCTACTTCTGCTCCACCGCCTCGGCCGCCGGGCTGCTCGCCCAGATCGGATCGGCGCCGTACACGGTGACGAAGCGAGCGGCCGTGGCGTTCGCCGAGTGGCTGTCGATCACCTACGGCGACCGTGGGCTGCGGGTGAGCTGCCTCTGCCCCCAAGGGGTGAACACCGACATGCTCAACGCCCAGTTCGGGGGCGGGACCGACGTGGTCAAGGCGTCAGGCGCAGTGCTCGAACCGGACGAGGTCGCCGACATCACGGCCGACGCGATCGCCGAGGAACGCTTCCTGATCCTCCCCCACCCAGAGGTGCACGACTTCGCGCTGCGCAAGGCCACCGACATCGAGCGCTGGCTGGCCGGGATGCGGAGGCTGCAGGCGCGAATCATTCGCGACTGATTCGCAACAGCTCTTTCGCTACGGTCGCGGGCGTGACTGACACCGCCACCGAATCACCGACCGCGCAGCCGCCAGGGAAGGCGCCCGAGTCCCCGTTCTCCGACATGCTCAAAGACCTCTACCACGGTCGCACGTGGGTGGCGTCGCCGGCGGTGTCGCCGGACGGCTCGCGAATCGCCTTCGTCGTGGCCACGATCGACCTCGACGAGAACACCACCCGCACCCGCGTCTGGCTGAGCGGTCCCGACGGCGATCCGGCCCCGGTCACCGCCGGTCCGAACGACGGGCAACCGGCGTGGTCGCCAGACGGGCGATTCCTCGCCTTCACGTCCAAGCGCGGCGAGAAGGACAAGCAGGCCACCATGCACGTCATGCCGGTGACTGGTCCTGGCGAGGTACGCACCCTCGGCGAGATGGCGGAAGGCTTTGCCGGGCCGGCGTGGTCGCCCGATGGCAAGTGGATCGCGTTCATCAGCAGAACCCGTGACGCCAGGTACGACGCCAAGGACGAGAGCTGGCAACCGCCGCGCAAGATCGAGACGTTCTTCTCGAATCTCAACGGCGAGGGCTGGATCTTCGACCGCCCTGCCCACGTGTACGTCGTCCGATCGGACGGCACCGGCGCGCCGCGCAACCTCACGCCGGGCAACCACCAGCACGACGGAGTGTCGTGGCTCGCCGATTCGTCCGGCGTGGTCACGTCGGGGCAGCGTCACCAGAGCTGGGACTTCGACTTCGCCGTCGACCTGTACGTGATTCCGCTCGAGGGCGAGATCCGTGCCCTCACCAGCCAGACCGGAACCTACGGGTTGCCAGCGGTCGCCCCGGACGGAACACGCGTCGCCTTCCTGGGCACCGACGACCCGATGCTCTACCCGCAGAACACCAAGGTCGGTGTGATCGACGTGGGCGGTGGCGACATTCGATGGGTCTCGACCGACGTCGACCGCGACTTCGCGCCCTATCCCAGCGCGCGCCCGCCGGTATGGACCGACAACGACACGCTGCTGGTCACGGTCGAAGATCGGGGCGAGACACACCTCTGTCAGGTCGCCGCGGATGGAACGCGCACCCCGGCGCCGCTGACGAAGGGCCCGCTGTCGGTGCTCGGGTTCGACGCCGCCGGTGGCACGGTGGCGATGGCGCAGGCCACGGTCGAGCATCCTGCCGAGTTGGTCACGCTCGACGGTCCGGTCACGTCGCTGACGAGGTCGTGGTCGAGCTGGGAGAAGTTCACCGTCCCGTGCACGGACGGCTCCGACGAGATCGACGTCTGGATCATGCGGCCGCAAGACTTCGACGAGTCGAAGACGTACCCAGTTCTGCTCAACGTTCACGGCGGACCGTTCACCCAGTACGGCGAGGTGTTCTTCGACGAGGCCCAGATGCAGGCCGCCGCCGGCTTCGTGGTCCTCATGAGCAACCCCCGCGGCGGCAGCGGGCGAGACAACGCCTGGGGACAGTCGATCAACGGGCCGAAGCACCGCGTCAAACCGGGCACCGGCTGGGGGTCGGTCGACGTCGACGACGTCATGGCGGTGGTCGACCACGCGCTCGCCAGGTACTCGTTCTGCGATGCCGATCGGGTGGGCATGCTGGGCGGAAGCTACGGCGGGTACATGGCGACGACGCTCGCCACCCGGTTCAGCGATCGCTTCCGGGCGATCTGTACGGAGCGCGCCGTGAACAACATGATCACCGAGGAGTTCACGTCCGACATCAGCACCGTGTGGCGGGCTTCGCTCGGCGTCAACCACCTCGACGATCCCGGCGTCTACAGCTCGGTGTCGCCGATCAGCCGGGTGAAGGACATCGACACGCCGATCCTGATCATCCATTCCGAGGACGACCTGCGCTGCCCGATCAGCCAGGCCGAGGAGCTCTTCGTCGCGCTGCGTCTGCTCGGCAAGGACGTGACGTTCTATCGCTTCCCGGCCGAGAACCACGAGCTGTCCCGTTCCGGTTCACCGGTCCACCGCAAGATGCGCGCCGAGATCGTCCTCGACTACTTCACCGACAAGCTCGCCCCGCGCTGACCCGACCTGTGCCCGAACCCAAGATTTCCACAGGCCAGATTCACCGTTTTTGGGCAATCTGGCCTGTGGAAATCTCTGGCTGTGGCGCCAACGCCGTTTCTCGTCGACGGAACGCTGACCGAGACCTCGCCACAAACCCAGACAACCGATCGGGCGGTGCCTCGTCGATCACACGATCCCTGCCGGCGGCTCTCGCATCGTCACGGACGTCTCAGCCGGACGTTCCGGCCACCGGATCAGGACCTTGTGGGTCGAAGAGGAGACGGCCGTGCTACACGACTACCCGGACGACGCGATCACGGCCTGACCCTCGACCCGAGCGGGCGCACGACCGGTCAGTACTGTGCCGGGCATGCCCGCCAACACGGTTGTGATCGTCGACGCCGTGCGCACGCCGATTGGCAAGCGCAACGGCGGTCTCGCCTCCGTGCACCCGGCCGACCTGCTCGGCATCGTGCAGTCGGAGCTCGTCACCCGCGTGGGGATCGACCCGGCGGAGATCGGCCAGGTCGTCGGCGGCTGCGTCAGCCAGGTGGGCGAGCAGAGCTTCAATGTCACCCGGACTGCGTGGCTGGCCGCCGGGCTGCCCATGTCCACCGCGGCGACGACCGTCGACACCCAGTGCGGCTCGAGCCAGCAGGCGACGAACCTGGCGACCGCGCTCGTCGGGTCCGGGGCGGTCGACGCCGCGGTCGCGTGCGGAGTGGAGGTGATGAGCCGGATCCCCATCGGTTCCAACTCGTCGAAGCAGCTCGGACTCGGCGTGCCGATACCGAAGCCGTACTTCAGCCGCTACGAGATGACCTCGCAGTTCGAGGGCGCCGAGCGGATCGCCGAGAAGTGGGGCATCACGCGTGGGGACGCGGACGAGTACGGCCTGTCGTCGCAGCAGCGGGCGGCGGCCGCGTGGGCCGAGGGCCGCTACGACGGGCAGTGGGTATCCGTCACCGCACCGGACCTCAACGAGGACGGAACGGTCGCCGAGACCACACACGTCGTCGACCGCGACGAGGGGATCAGGGAGACGTCCCTGGAGAAGTTGGCGACGCTCAAGCCGGTAGCCCGAGAGGACGGCGTCCACACCGCGGGGAGCTCGTCGCAGATCTCCGACGGGGCCGCCGCGGTTCTGATGATGACCGAGGACAAGGCGAGTGCGCTCGGCCTCACCCCGATGGCGAGAGTGGTCGACACGTGTCTGGTCGGCGTCGATCCGGTGCTGATGCTCACCGGGCCGATCGACGCGACGGAGCAACTGCTGCAGCGCACCGGACTCGGCATCGACGACATCGATGTCTTCGAGATCAACGAAGCGTTCGCATCGGTCGTGCTCGCGTGGGCCAAGGAGACCGGCGCCGACCTGGCGAAGACGAACCCCAACGGCGGGGCGATCGCGGTCGGCCATCCACTCGGCGGCTCGGGCGCGATCCTCACGACCCGCGCCCTTCACGAGCTCGAGCGCACCGGGGGCGCGTCACGCCCTGATCTCGATGTGCTGCGGCGGCGGGCTCGGCACGGGAACGATCATCGAGCGCCTGTGAGAATGCGATGAGCGATCCGCTCCGCATGGTGCGCGGATCGCTCATCGCGAGAGAACCTGTCGGCAGAAACGGTCGAACCCGGCGCGAACTGGGCGGACATCAAGGCTTCAAGGCATCAGCGCGGGTAGAACCGCGGCGTGACAAGACGTCGCCCGCCGGGCCGCGCGTACCTCGCCGCGGTCATCCTCGTGTTGGGCGTCGCCGCGTTCTTCGTGGTCCGGATGCGGCGCGACAGCGGCCCCGACCTGCCGCCCGACGTCGGCGTCGTCGACCTCGTGATCGACGGGGACACCTTCGACGTCGACATCGGCGGGCGCCAGGAACGGGTTCGGCTGATCGGAATCAACACGCCAGAGACCCACGTCGAGCACGGCCCGCCAGAGTGCTTCGGGCCGGAGGCCGCCGAGTACACGAGCTCGCTCCTGCCCGCCGGCACCGAGGTGCGCCTCACCCGCGACGTCGTTGGGCGGGACGACTACGGGCGATTGCTCGCCTACGTCTACCGGCGGTCAGACGAGCTGTTCGTCAACGAGGCGATCATCGCCGGCGGCTACGCCCGTCCGTTGACGATCGACCCGAACGACGCCTACTCGGCGCGATTCGTCGCCGCCGCTACATCGGCGGAGGCGGACGATCTCGGCCTCTGGCGAGCCTGCGCCGGGTAGCGTCGCCCCCCGTGGCATCCGACGTGGACCCTGCGAACGGGACGTGGTCGCTCAACGAGCGACTCGGCCATTCCCCCGACGCGAAGCTCGTCATCCTGTCCTGCGACGACCTCGGCTCGTGTCACGCCGCCAACGAGGGCGTCTACCGCGCGATCCGAGATGGCGTCGCTACGTGCACCTCGCTGATGGTCCCTGCGCCGTGGGCGCGCCACGCTGCCGCCAACTACGACCCTGCCGACGACGTCGGCGTGCACCTCACGCTCAACGCCGAGCACGCGATGTACCGGTGGGGTCCGCTGACCCACGCTCCTTCGCTGCTTTCCGGCGACGGCGGCTTCCCGCGTTCGATCGACGACCTGTGGGAACACGCCGATCCCGAGGAGGTCGAGCGCGAGCTCCGCACCCAGGTCGAGCGGGCGATCGCGTGGGGCATCGACGTCAGCCATCTCGCCCCGCACCTCACGGCGATCACGTTGCGGCCCGAGTTCTTCGGGATCTACCTCGATCTCGCGGTCGACTTCGCGCTGCCGATCCGGCTGCCGTCCACGATCACGCCCGAACAGGCGGGATTTCCGTTCCGCCGCCTCGCGGCCGAGGAAGGCGTGGTGTTCCCCGACCACTTCGATCACGACTGGCGGGCCGGCAGCCGGAGTCGCGTCGCCGCGGCGCTCGACTCGCTCGCCCCCGGCGTCACCGAGATCCACATCCAGCCGGCGATCGACTCACCGGAGGTGCGGGCACTGACGGACGTCGCCGAGCAGTGGATCGACGACCTCGCGCTGGCGCTCGACCCCGAGCTGCAGGTGCAGATCGACGCGGCGGGGGCGACGCTGATCGGCTACCGGGATCTCAGGGCTGCGATGCGAGCCACGCCGGTGGATCGAGGCTGAGTGGCTGGCGCGCACATGTGACTCGTATCGGAGATGCGCAGCATCTCCGATACGAAGCAGGACTATCGGCTCAATCGCTTGATCGCGTCCGCCGCCGCCCCGGACCGCAGCAGCTCGAACAGCGCGCCCGTCGACCCGGTCGACTTCAATCGACCGCGCATGTAGGACACGGTGGCGTCGAAGGTCTCGTCCTGGGCCTCGTCGAGGGGGATCGTGATCACCAGCGTCGGCGTCGTCTGGACCCTCGACTCGCTCGTCCTTCTTGGTGACGAGGACCCGGTACTGCACCGTTCGCTCGCTCATGACTCGCTCGTCACCGCCGTACGGACACCGTCGAACAGGTCGGTCTCCTCGTGGTGTGCAGGGATCGGTCCGACCAGCGAGCGGGCGAGCACCCACTCCTCCCACGGCCACACGGCGTTCAGTTCGTCATCGTCGAGCCCGAACCACCACGGCTCCTCCGGGTCGATCTGCGTGGCATGGGCCCGCAGCGCGCCGCTGCGTGCCCACTGGAACTCGGAGATGTCGATCCTCGTGGTGATCCGGGCATCGTGATCCGGCCGCGTGAACCACGCCTCGTCGAACGGCGACTTTCCGAGCTTCTCGATCAGCGCCTCGTGCACCGCCAGCATCCGGGCCCGTGACCAGACCGTGTAGTAGAGCTTCGACGGTTGGAACGGCTCGCCGAGCTCCGGATACCAGTCAGGGTCGCCGGCGCGGTCGAACGCGAGCACCGAGATGTCGTGCACCCTGAGGTGGTCGGGATGCGGGTATCCGCGCTGGTCGTCACCGTACGTGAGCACAACGTGTGGTCGGACGCGGCGGATGACCGCGACGAGTCGTCCGGTGGCCTCGTCGATGTCCGCCTGGTGGAACGACTCGGGATGCTCGTTCGTCGCGCTGTCAGGCATGCCGGAGTCGCGATAGCCCAGCATCTCGACGGCATCGAACCCGATCAGCCGAGCCGATTCGGCCAGTTCGAGCGGTCGCAGCTCGGCCAGCTTTGCCTTCTCCTGTTCCGGCGTCAGCCCGTGGAACGGACCGCCAGGAGCGCGGAGACCGGGGTTCTGCAGGTCGCCCTCCTCCCCGGCCGTGCAGCACACGAGCACGGTGCGTGACGCCGTCGTTGTGGTACTTCGCGACGGTCGCGGCGCCCTTCGACGCCTCGTCGTCCGGGTGTGCGTGAACGGTGAGCAGCGTGAGTGGTCGCGGCACGCCGGCCAGGCTATCGGTGCGGTTCCGGGCGTCTGGCTGGCCATGATTTCTGCGAACGTTGCCCTACGCTCTGCCCCCATGCGACGCCGTCGAACCGTCCGCACCCTCGCGCTCGGCATGCTGGCGGCCGGGTCGGGTCTCGCCGCGTGCGACACCAACGACGGCCGCGACATGAAGGAACCGGATCCCTACCAGGCGTACGTCCTGGAGAACACCACCCCGTCGACGACGTCCACGACGACCACGATCGCGCCGCCGGTGACGCCCGAGCCGAGCACGCCGATCATCGCCACGGGCGTCGACTCCGCCGCAGGATCCGTTGCCGACACCGCGGCCGGGACGAACGCCGGCACAGCGTCCTCGACCAACGCGGGGCCTTCGACGACCGCTGATGCCATCGCCGCCACCTCGGTCGAGCCGTCGTTGCCGGTGGACACGTTCGCCGAGTCGCTCGGTCTCGCCAACCTCGCCGCAGCGGGCGTCGACTTCGCCGGCCCGTGGACCCCTGGTGGCGAGATCGCCGTCGAGTACACGTGTGACGGGCGGCGAGGCCGTCCCGCTGCTCACCTGGACGGCGCCGCCCGAAGGCACGGTCGAGCTGGCGCTCGTCGTGGTCGACGAGACCGCGGACAACTTCGCCCACTGGATCGTCATCGGCTTGCCCCCCGAGGCGGGCTCGCTGGGAGGAGAGGAGCCCGTCGTCGTCGGCACCGAGGCGATGAACTCGGCCGGCGACATCGGTTGGGCAGGACCGTGCCCACCCGACCCCGACGTCGCACACCTATCGCTTCACGCTGTACGCGCTGAGCCAGGCCATCGCGCTCCCGCCCGAATCGATTCCCGGCGACCTGATCCAGGCCATCGAGGCGGCCGCAACCGGTGCTGCGTCGTTCACGGGCACGTACCAGGTTGCATAGACGACGATGACCCTGCCGCAGCCCCCCGCCCCCCAACTGACGACCTGCTACCGGCACCCCGGTCGGGAAGCCGGGCGCCGCTGCACCCGCTGCGGCCGGCCGGCATGCACCGAGTGCCTGGTGCGAGCCGACATCGGCAGCCAGTGCGTCGAGTGCGCCAAGGCCGCCAAGCCGGACGTGCGCACCCGTGCCCGGTACTGGAACGCCCGCCAGCCGACGTTGGTGACGTACACGCTGATCGCGATCAACCTCGCCGTGTTCCTCTGGATCGGAATCCAGGACCCGGACAGCCTGTCGCGGACGGGGTTCAGCGCCGACCAGCGAGACCTCGCGCTCAGCGAGTACGACATCGCCGTCCATGACGAGTGGTATCGGCTGGTCTCGTCGGGCTTTCTGCACTTTGGGTTCCTGCACATCGCCTTGAACATGCTGCTGTTGTTCCAGCTCGGTCAAATGCTCGAACCGGAGTTGGGTCGGGTTCGTTTCGCGCTGCTGTACTTCGCAGCTCTGCTCGGCGGATCCGCCGGCGTCATGCTGCTCAACCAGAACGTCATCGAATTGCACGGTGGCGCCTCCGGCGCGGTGTTCGGCCTGATGGGTGCGGCGGCGGTGGTGCTGTTTCAGCGCGGCATCAACCCGCTGACGACCGGGCTCGGAATGACATTGATCCTGAACCTGCTGATCACGTTCTCGATCCCCGGGATCTCGATCGGCGGACACGTCGGCGGAGTCGCCGCGGGAGCGATTGCGGCGTGGTTCATGGCGCCGAGCAAGCCGCGTCGGATGCCGGAGTGGGTCACCTATGCCGCGCCGGTCGTTGTTGCCGTCGCCGCCGTCGTGATCTCCGTACGTCGTCGCGCAGTCATCGGACGCCGTGCCAATTCCCGGGTTCTAGCAGGGCAAACACGCGTCCAGAAAGTGTGCCACACCCTCTGTTCATGATGGGGGCATGAGTTCAGCACGCACCCCCCACCTCGAACCGGCCACCGAGCAACTCAGCCTGTTCCAGTCGAACGTGCCGGAGCGCTTTCGGCTCGACGAGGCAACGCGCCGCCGCGGCCTGCGCCACACCGCTGCGATCAAGGCCAAGCTCGAAGCCCGGTATCCGTCGGCGCCGAGGTCCGAGCCACCCGACGGGCCGCCCCGCACCAGACTCGGCGAACGGGCGCACGGCCATGCCGCGTGAGCGGCTACCAGCCGGGTCGGCGCCGCAACAACGCGATCACGGCGGCGTCCTCGGCCGGCCTGGCGGCGCCGTACGGCGCGCTGTAGACGCCGCGACGCCCGCCGGGCTCGCTCAGCGCGAACACGATCGTCTCGTCATCTGGGTCCGACTGGCCCTCGAAGCGCAGGATCTGCTCGATCGTCACCTGCGACGGGTCGGCATCCTCGCCGCTCTCGCTGCAGCGCAGGAGATGGTCGTCGGTGGCATACCAGTTCCCGGTGTAGCCGTCGGCCTGCAACTGGGCGATCGCCTCCGAAACCGTGCCCATCGGGTCCCCGTCCACGGCATCGACGCTACCGCGTCCCTCAGCGCTGCTCGGCGTGCGGGGCGAGCGACCGGACCGCGTCCCAGAACGACAACGCCGGATCGAGTGCGAGGATCGCCAACGACGACGTCGTGACCCCGTTGTCGAAGTACTGCTGGAGTTTGGTCCGGCACGCCTCGGCGCTGCCGTGGATGACGAGCGCATCGACGACGGAATCGGGGATGGCCGCCATCGCCGCCTTCCGATCGCCCGCCGCCCAGGCGTCCCACATGCCCTGCAACTCCTCGCCGCGGCCGAGCCACCGATGGAACTCGGCATAGACGGGCACGTTGAGGTAGGCGGCGATCGCGAACCGGGCTCCCGCCCGCACCGCGTCGGTGTTCTCGCTCGGGCACACGAAGATGCGGGCGACGATCTCGCGCTCCTCGCCACCAGCAGCATCGCGCACGATCGGGGCGACCTGTCGAACGTCCTCCGGGGAGAGCCAGTTGATGATCGCCCCGTCGGCTTCCCGACCGGCGAGGCGCAGCATCCCTTCGCGGAGTGCAGCGACGAGGATCGGCGGGGTCTGCTCGGGCCGCACGCCGAGACGGAAGCCCTTGATGTCGAACGTGTCGTAGGTCGCGGTCACCTTCTCGCCGCCGAGCGCGTCGCGGAGGAAGCGGACGACGTCACGCACCTTCTTGTAGGGCTCGTTGAACGGGATCCCGTTCCATCGTTCGACGATCACGTCGCTCGACGTACCGACTCCGATCGCGAATCGGCCCGGCGCGGCATCGGCGAGTGAAGCCACGCACTGTGCGAGGCACGCCGGCGACCGCGTGTACGCCGGGACGATCGCGGTGCCGAGCCGGAGGCGCGGCTCCCAGACCGCAGCAAGCGCAAGCGGGGTGAACGCGTCGTGGGCGTCGGCTTCGGAGGACCACACGTCGGTGTACCCGAGGTCGGCGAGCTCGATGAGCTTGCTCCCTGTGAGAATGCAGGGGACCGGGCAGCGGGACCGTCATTCCGGGACGAACGGGCGGCGCCATGGGCAGAGTTCTAGCCGACCGCATGCGCCGCAGTCGGCACCCGCGCGCTTGCTCACCACCGGTTTCGGCGCACTACGTTCGCCAGCAATGGGGGACACGCCGTGGCAGGGCGACGCCTGCTCACTCGTCGACGCGTACCGCTCGGGGCAGCGCTCACCGACGCGACGAGATGGAAGCGACGCTGCGGACGATCGAGGCGAGTGAGCTGAACGCGTTCGCGTTTCTCGATGGCGACCCGGCGATGGAGGCCGCGGCGAACGCCGATGTGTCGGCACCGTTCGGCGGGGTGCCGCTCGCGGTCAAGGAACTGGAGGCGGTCGCCGGGTGGCCGGACACCCACGCGTCCATGCCGCTGGCCGATCAGGTCGCGGACCACACGTCGACCCACGTCGAGCGCCTCGTCGCCGCGGGAGCGGTGCCGGTCGGGCTGACGACGTCGTCGGAGTTCGGCGCCGTCAACGTCACGCGCACCGTGCTGCACGGCGTGACGCGGAACCCGTGGAACCCGGAACGCACGCCGGGTGGGTCGTCCGGCGGCTCGGCCGCCGCCGTCGCCGGTGGCCTGCTGCCGCTGGCGACGTCGAGTGACGGCGGCGGATCGATCCGCATTCCGGCCGGGTTCTGCGGACTCGTCGGGCTGAAGGCGACGTACGGGCGCATTCCGAAGTCACCCCACTTCCAGCTACTCCAATCTGACTTCTGTCGTCGGCTGCGTGTCGCGCTCGGTCAGGGACACCGCTCGCTGGTTCGACGTCACGAACGGACACGACCCACGTGATCCGTTGAGCCTTCCGCCGGTCGGCGGCTGGGAGGCCGCGCTCGGGGACCCTCGGCGAATCGCTCGCCGGGCTGCGGGTCGCGATCGTCGACTGACTGGGGCGGCGCGACCGTCTCGCCGACGACTGTGGGACGTGCTCTTCGAGGCCGCCGATGACCTCATCGCGGCAGCCCGCCTGGTTCGGATCGACGACCTCGACACGTCGTTGCCCAGGATGGGCCGGGCCTGGGGTCTGAGCGGCGCCATCGAGATGGCCGCCCAGCTCGGCGACCGGTGGCCTGGGTGCGCCGACGACCTCACACCCGAGGTGCGCTTCGCGCTCCAGTCGGCTGAGGGCAACTACTCGGCCCAGGCGCGCGCCAAGATCGAGCAGCGCCGGACCGACGTCAACGAGGCGATGGCCCGGATCTTCGACCCCGCCGACGGCGTCGACCTCGTCATCACCGCGAGCAACCCCGACGTCGCGTTCGCCGCCGAGGGGCCGTTGCCCGACACCTTCGGCGGCATCCGAGCCGGGACCGGCAACAACGGCCGGCTGACGTTCCCCGCCAACCTCCACGGCAACGCGGCGATCTCGATCCCAGCCGGCTTCGTCGACGGCCTCCCGGTCGGGCTGCAGGTCGCCGGCCGGCACTTCACCGAGCCGCTGCTCCTCGAACTTGCCCACGTGCTCGAGTGCGAACGACCCTGGCCGCTCACCAGCCTGATCAGCGAAAGGACTTCTTGAATGTTCGTCCCGTTGACCGTCAACGACTTCCTGCGCCGCGCCGAGCTGCTCTACCCCGAGCGCGTCGGCGTGATCGACGAGCCCGATCAGCCGGCACCGTCGTGGGGCTCGCTGACGTACGCGCGAAGTGGCTGAGCGAGCGCGGGCGATGGCCGCCGGGCTCGACGGGATGGGCATCGGCGTGGGCGAGCGGGTCGCGGTCGTCAGCCACAACTCGTCGCGCCTGCTCACGGCGCTGTTCGGGGTGTCGGGCTCAGGGCGGATCCTCGTCCCGATCAACTTCCGGCTCGTCGCCGAGGAGATCCGCTACATCGTCGGCCACAGCGGCGCGCGCGTGCTGCTCGTCGATCCCGAGCTCGACGCGGCACTGGCCGGCGTCACGTGCGAGCGCCGGCTGGTGATCGGCGACGAGTCCGACGAGGCGCTGCTGCGCTACGGAGCCGAGCCGAAACCGTGGGAGGCCGACGAGGGCGCGACGGCGACGATCAACTACACGTCGGGGACGACGGCACGTCCGAAAGGCGTGCAGCTCACACATCGGAACCTGTGGGTCAATGCCGCGGTGTTCGGGTGGCACATGGGCGTGAACGACCGCGACGTCTACCTCCACACGCTGCCACAGTTCCACTGCAACGGCTGGGGGATGCTGTACGCGGTCGCCGGGATGGGTGGCACGCAGGTGGTGTTGCGCAAGGTCGACGGCGCCGAGATCCTGCGCCGTGTCGACCACCACGGGGTGACCCTGATGTGCGGCGCCCCCGCCGTCGTCAACATGATCCTCGAGGCCGCGACCGGTTGGGAAGGGCCGATCCCCGGATCGGGTCGCTCGCGCATCGTCGTCGCCGGCGCGCCGCCGCCGACGCGCACGATCGAGCGGGTCGAGGCCGAGCTCGGCTGGGAGTTCGTTCAGATCTACGGGCTCACCGAGACGTCACCGCTGCTGACGATGAACCGCGGCCGCGCCGAGTACGACGCCCTCGCGTCAGCCGAACGGGCCGCCAAGCTCAACCGGGCCGGTGGCCCAACCATCGGCGTCGAGATGCGCGTCGACGAGCACGGCGAGGTGCTCACGCGCAGCAACGTCGTGATGGACGGCTACTGGGACCAACCGGAGGCGACCGCGGGCGCGATCGTCGACGGCTGGTTCCACACCGGCGACGGCGGCACGATCGACGAGGACAACTACGTCACGATCTCCGATCGCAAGAAGGACGTCATCATCTCGGGCGGCGAGAACGTGTCATCGATCGAGGTCGAGGACGCCATCTTCCAGCACCCCGACGTCACGGAGGTCGCCGTGATCGGCGTCCCCGACGAGAAGTGGGGTGAGCTGGTCACCGCGCTCGTCGTCACCGCCCCCGGCAGCGAGCTCAGCGCCGACGACGTGATCGCGCTGGACCAAGCAGCGCCTAGCGGGGTACAAGTGCCCGAAGCGGGTCGAGTTCCGCACCGAGCTCGCCCGCACCGCCACCGGCAAGCTGCAGAAGTTCAAGCTCCGCGAACCCTTCTGGGAAGGCCACACGCGCCAAGTGAACTAAGGCCGTCGGCGGGAGGTTGACGCGCTGATACGAGCGTTGCGCCCGGCGATCCTTATACTTCCGGGTCGCGCTCGGGGACGATCGTGTGCGGACCATGGCAGAGGGGGTGCCCACGTTGGCCACCATCGTCTCGATTCACAGCTTCCGCGGCGGTACCGGCAAGTCGAACACCACGGCCAACGTGGCGGCGATCCTGGCGCAGCAGGGTCGCGACGGCGTGACTGGCGACCGGAAGGTCGCGGGTTCGTCGCCCGCGCTGGCGCGGCGTCGCGGGGCCTCGGCGGCCGGAAACGAGCGTCGATGACAGCCGACGCGAACCTCTCGTTCGAGCTCGCCGAGGCGCGGCGGCGGCTGGCCGAGCTCGAGCTCGCCGAAGCCGAGCGCCGACGCGCCGAGAAGGTGCAGGCCTCGGGCAACGCCGAGATCCGCCGCCAGAAGCAGTACTTCGAGTCGCTCGTCGAGGTCAGCCCGATGGCGATCGTGGTCATGGACGCCGACGAGCGGGTGACGAGCTGGAACCCGGCCGCGGCGGAGCTCTTCGGGTGGTCGGCGCAGGATGCGATCGGACGGCTGATCGACGACCTCGTCCTCAACGAGGATCTCCGCGGAGAAGGCCGGGATGTCACCCGCGAGGCGCTCGAGCGAGGTCGCGCCGACCGGATCACTCGTCGCGTCCGGAAGGACGGGAAGCTGGTCGACGTGCAGATGATGCTCGTGCCGCTCACCGCCGACGGCGAGCACGTCGGCTTCAACGCGATCTACCACGACATCACCGAGCTCCAGCGCGCACGCGAGCACGCTGAGACGCTCTTGGCCGTGACGCAGGTGCTCGGCAAGACGCTGAGCCTCGAGGACACGATCGAGACGATCCTCGGCGAGCTGCGGCGGGTCGTGCCCTACGACACCTGTTCCGTGCAGGTGATTCAAGGCAACCGCCTCGTGATCGTGGGCGGGCGCGGCTTCGACGATCTCGAGGGGCTTCTCGGCAGTCGGCTTCGACCTGGACGACGAGACCAACCTGAATGTCAATGTCGTGCGCTCGAAGCGACAACAGGTCTTCGCCGATGTCTCGCAGAACCCGCACTTTGCGAGCGACGTGCACGGCAGTTCGCGCATTCGCGGATGGATCTGCGCGCCGATGATCATCGGCGACCGGGTCATCGGCGTCATCAGCATCGACAAGTTCGAGCCCGACTTCTACGACGAGGAGCTCGCGGAGCTCGCGACGGCATTCGCCGCCCAGGCTGCGATCGCGATCGAGAACGCTCGGTTGCTGGAGACCGAGCGTTCCGCCCGCGAACAGGCCGAAACGCTCCGCGCCGCGGCCCAGTCGCTCGAGCAGCACGCTGGACCTCCAGCAGGTCTTCGATCTGATCCTCACGGAGCTGCGCAAGGTGGTGCCCTACCGGGCTGCCACCGTCCAGCAGCTCGACGGCTACGACATGGTGATCGTCGGCGGCGTCGGCTTTCCGAACCTCGACGAACTGCTCGGGTTGCGCTTCGACTGGCGGGGACCCGACGATCCTGCCCGCGAGATGGTCGAGCGGCGCGAGCCGGTGATCATCCCCGACGTCTCCGCGCGGTTCGAGCACTTCAAGGAGGAGGAACACGGCGCGGGAAGTGTCAAGGCATTCATGGGCGTGCCGTTGCTGGTCGGCGATCGCCTGATCGGGATGCTGACGCTCGACAGTTTGGAGGCCGACTTCTACACCCCGGAGCACGCGAACATGGCGCGGCCTTCGCCGCGTTCGCCGCGACGGCGATCGAGAAGGCGCGCTACGTCAGCCGAGCTCGAGAGTGCGAGGGAGGAGGCGGAGTCGGCGACGCAGGCCAAGAGCGCCTTCCTGGCCACGATGAGCCACGAGATCAGGACGCCGATGAACGCGGTGATCGGAATGACGCGGTCTCCTGCTCGACACGGAGCTGACGCCGGAGCAGCGCGACTTCGCCGAGGTCGTCCGGTCGAGCGGCGAAGCGCTGCTCTCCGTGATCGACGACATCCTCGACTACTCGAAGATCGAGGCCGGCAGGCTCGAGCTGGAGCGAGAGCCGTTCGATCTCCGCGAGTGCGTCGAAGGCGCGCTCGACATCGTCGCGCCGCGCGCCTCGGAGAAGGACGTCGAGCTCGGCTGTCTCGTCGACGACAGGACGCGCCGGCTGGAATCGTGGGCGACGCCACCCGGCTACGGCAGGTGCTGCTGAACCTGCTCTCGAACGCCGTCAAGTTCACCGAGGAGGGCGAGGTCGTCGTCCACGTGGGCGCCGAGCACGCCGGTTCGAACTCGTACCGCCTGCAGCTCGCCGTGCGTGACACCGGGATCGGCATCCCGCCGGAGCGGATGGACCGGCTCTTCGAGTCGTTCAGCCAGGTCGATGCCTCCACGACGCGCCGCTACGGCGGCACGGGGCTCGGGCTCGCGATCTCGAGGCGTCTCGTCGAGCTGATGGGCGGAACGATGTGGGTGGAGAGCCAGGCCGGCAAGGGGTCGACGTTTCACATCGCGCTGACCGCCGACGAGGCGGAGGTGCCGGCGCGGATCGCGGCCGCACGACGGCCTTCCGCAGCTCGACCGGCAAGCGGGTGCTGGTCGTCGACGACAATGCGACGAACCGGGAGATCGTGATCCGCCAGACGCGGTCGTGGGGGATGGAGCCGGTGGCGGTCGAGGGGCCGCTGGAGGCGCTCGCGCTGATCGACGACGGCCAGCACTTCGACGTCGCCGTGCTCGACCTGATGATGCCGGTGATGGACGGGCGTCGCCCTGGCCGCGAGATCCGCCGCCGGCGCGACGAGCGCCGAGCTGCCGCTGCTGCTCCTCACCTCGCTCGGTCGACTGCGGGAAATGACCCGTGGCGGCCGAGGAGTTCGCCGTGCAGCTGGCGAAGCCGCTGAAGGCCTCGCAGCTCTACGACGCGCTGCTGACCGTGCTCGCCGAGCGCATGCAGCAGCCGACGGCAGTCCGCGGGCCGTCGATGCCACGCCGACCTCGCTGAACGGCACCCGCTGCGGATCCTGCTCGCCGAGGACAACGCCGTGAACCAGAAGGTCGCGCTGCGCTCCTCGATCGGCTCGGCTACCGCGCCGACGTGGCCTGCGAACGGCCTCGAGGTGCTGGAGGCGCTCGAGCGGCGAGCCGTACGACGTCGTCCTGATGGACGTGCAGATGCCCGAGATGGACGGCCTCGACGCTTCACGTCGGATCTGCGAGCGCTGGCGCCGAGACCCGTCCGCGCATCATCGCGATGACCGCGAACGCCATGCTCGAGGATCGCGACGCGTGCTTCGCCGCCGGGATGGACGACTACGTGGCGAAGCCGATCCGTCCGGACGCGCTCGCCGAGGCGCTGCGTCAGGTCCGCCCGCTCGGGGAGCTGGGTGAAGCGAGCTCGGATGCGGTTGGCGCCAGCCTCGACGCGGCTGCGCTCGATCAGCTGCGGGAGCTCGGCGGGGACGACTTCGTCATGGAGGTGATCGACACGTTCCTCGTGGACGCACCGGATCTCCTCTCCACCATCCGGCGCTCCCTCGAGCAAGGCGACGCGAACGAGCTCCGGCGGGCCGCGCACACGCTCAAGTCGAACGGCGCGACCTTCGGCGCCGACGACTTCTCGGCGCGCTGTCGCGAGCTCGAGGAGCGAGCCAAGAACGGTGACCTCGCCGACGCCACCGAGCTGACCGATCGAATCGAGCGCGAGTACCGGCGCCTCCAAGCGGCCCTCGCAGCGCTTCGAACCGGAACACCGTCTTGAGCCCTGAATCCGAGCTGACCGGGTTGTGGCTGGTAGACGACCACAACCCAGTACAGAACGGGTTCGGTGCCGAAATCGCCAGCAGTCCGCGCAGACGGAAGCGACTACTTCAAGGACTGCGCGCGCCGCGATCTGCGACGAGCAGTCGGGCACGAAGGAGACGGAGACGGCGATGACTGAAGCGATCGATGACCGGGGCAGCGACGTCTGGCGGGTGCTGTACCGGGTCGCCGAGGCGGCCGCGACGGCCGAGGACCTGCCGGCCTTCTACCGCGTGGTGCACGCGATCGTCGGCGAGCTGATGGACGCGACGAACTTCTTCATCGCGCTCTACGACGAGGACCGAGGGCGCATCTGCTTCCCCTACTACGTCGACGAGGTCGACGACGACATCCCCGACCCTGATCTGTGGGAGCCGTTCGGCGTCGGCAACGCGCGCGGCGCCACGGCCTACGTGTTGCGGACCGGCGAACCGCAGCTGCTGCGGCCGCGGACTGGGATCGTCTCATCGCGAGCGGTGAGATGGACCTGGTCGGGGCCACGAGCGGCGACGACGAATGGATCGGCGTGCCGCTCAAGGCAGGGGGGCGGGTCGTCGGCGTCCTGACGGTGCAGTCCTACACCACCGCCGTCCGATACACCGACGCCGATCGCGACCTGCTCGCCTACATCGCGCAGCACATCGGCGCCGCCCTCGAGCGCGTCCGCGCGCTCGCGGAGACCCGGCAGCGGGCGATCGAGCTCGAGACGGTCAACAGCGTCGTGCAGGCCCTCGCCGCCCAGCTCGACCTCGACGCCCTGATCGAGCTGGTCGGCGAACGGATGCGCAGCACCTTCGCCGCCGACATCGTGTACGTCGCGCTGCTCGACGCCAGCGCCAACCGCGTCGAGTTCCCCTACCACTTCGAGCTGGGCCAGCGCAGCGTGCAGCCGGCGATCGGACTCGGGGCCGGGCTCACCGGCCGGATCATGGAGAGCAGGCACCCGCTGCTGCTCAACAGCGTCGCCGAGATCGCCGAGACCTCGGCGATGCTCGGCACGCCGTGCCAGTCCTACCTCGGCGTTCCGATCATGCTCGGCGACGAGGCGATCGGGGTCATCAGCGTGCAGGACACCGACGTCGAGGGCCGCTTCGCACCGGCTGACGTCCAGCTGCTGCTCACGCTGGCGGCCAACGTCGGCGTCGCCATCGGCAACGCCCGGCTGTACCGCGAGGCGGGCCGAAGGGCGACCGAGATGGCGGCGCTCGCCGACTTCGGGCGCGAGGCGCTCGCGATGACCGACCCGACGGCCCTGCTCGAACGAATCGTCGAGCGTGCGCTCGAGCTGCTCGAGGCCGCCGAACAGCGCGGTGCTCCTGAAGGACCCAGGGGGCGAGACGCTGCACGCCGCGGCAGTCGTCGGCGTCGACGCCGAGCAGATCCGGCGCGACACGTTCAACGTCGGGGAGGGGATCGTCGGCGACCTCGCGGCCCGGGGCACGGCCGCGTTCGTCAACGACGTCGACGCCGATCCGCGCGCTCGGCAGATCCCCGGAACCGACAGCGAGGAGGACGAACGTCTGATGGCGGCACCGCTCATCGCGCGCGAGACGGTGATCGGCATGATGTGCGTCTGGCGCTACGCAGGCTCGACCCCATTCTCATCGGCCGACTTGAGCTTCCTGACGAACCTGTCGCAGCAGGCGGCCGCGGCGCTCGAGGACGCCCGCCTGTTCCAGGAGGCGGAGGCGGCCCGCGAGCAGGCCGAGCAGGCGAACACCGCCAAGAGTCAGATTCCTGGCGGCGATGAGTCATGAGATCCGCACGCCGATGAACGCGGTCATCGGGATGAGCGATCTGTTGCTGGACACGGATCTCACCTCCGAGCAGCGCGACTACGCATCGGTGGTCTCGTCGAGCGCCGAGGCGCTGCTGACGATCATCAATGACATCCTGGACTTCTCCAAGATCGAAGCCGGCAAGTTGGACCTGGAGCACGAGGCCTTCAACCTGCGCGAGTGCGTCGAGGCGGTGATGGACACGATCGGGCCGCTCGCCGGGCGCAAGGGCCTCGACCTCGTCTACGAGATCGACGACGAGACGCCGCACGCGGTCGTCGGCGACGTCACGCGTCTTCGTCAGATCCTGCTGAACCTGCTCAACAACTCCGTCAAGTTCACCGAGACCGGGGACGTCAGCCTGACCGTCCGGGCGCGGCCGGCGGACGACGGTCGGGCGCAGCTCGATCTCACCGTGCGCGACACCGGCATCGGCATCCCCGCCGACAAGATCGCGGGGCTGTTCGAGTCCTTCAGCCAGGCGGACGTGTCGACCACCCGCCGCTTTGGCGGCACCGGGCTCGGGCTCGCGATCTGTCGACGGCTGACCGAACTGATGGGCGGCACGGTCTGGGCACGCAGCGCCGGCCCTGGTCACGGCTCGGAGTTCCACGTCCAGATCACCGTCGACGTCGCCCCCGATCAGCCGGTCCCCGGTGGCCACCGCGACGCCGCAACTGGCTGGCCTCCGGCTGCTCGTCGTCGACGACAACGACACCAACCGGCGGGTCGTCGCGCGCCGTGCCAGCGGCTGGGGGATGCTCGTCACCGAGGCCAGCTCTGGTGCCAACGCCCTCGAGGCGCTCGAGCACGACGGGCCGTTCGATGCGGCCGTGCTGGACCTGATGATGCCGATGATGGACGGCTTCGAGCTCGCCGCCGAGATCCGTGGCGCGCGAGGGAGCGGACAAGTCGCTGCCGCTGCTGCTCCTGTCGTCGGTCGGACATGAGGTTCGCAGCGACCCGCGGTACCTCGACGCCGGGTTCGCCGGCCACCTGGTCAAGCCGCTCAAACCCGCCGCCCTGTACGCCGCGCTCGCCGAACTGGTCGGCGCCCCCGCGGAGGCGAACGACCGCAGTCCCGCCGCGGCGTGTCGATGTGCCACCCGACCTCGCTGAACGGCACCCGCTGCGGATCCTGCTCGCCGAGGACAACGCCGTCAACCAGAAGCTCGCGCTGAAGCTGCTCGAGCGAATGGGCTACACCGCCGACGTCGCGGACAACGGCGTCGAGGCGGTAGCCGCCGTCGGCGAATCGCTGTACGACGTCATCCTGATGGACGTGCAGATGCCCGAGATGGACGGCCTGGAGGCGACGCGAACGATCATCGAGCAGCACGGGCCGGCGCGGCCGCGCATCGTCGCAGTGACCGCCGACGCGATGCAGGACGATCGCAAGCGATGCCTGGACGCGGGGATGGACGACTACATCACCAAGCCGATCCGGCCGGCCGAACTCGCCGAGGCGCTCGAACGGGCGACGCCCCGTCCGGCGACGGCGATCGACCGGGAGGCGCTCGAACGTCTGATGGAGACCACCGGCGGCGATCCGCGCACACGCTGAGGTCGAACGCCGCGACCTTCGGGGCGATGGAGCTGTGCGCGCTGTGTGCCGACCTCGAATCGTCTGCGAGGACCGCCGATCTCGTCGACAACGGGGAGACGCTCCTCCAGATCGAGAAGTGCTACGAGGACGTGCGGGTCCAACTCGAAGCCTGGCGAGAGAGCCTCGTCAGTCGCTGACCTCGAGCACCGGCGCCAGGCACCTGTGTCGAGCCGACCGGGGGCCAGAGCTACGTCGGGACGTGCGGCGCGGTCATCAGGCTGAGCCGCCGGAGGGAAAGACCGAACGTGACGGTGGCGACACCGCGCAGGAGGACGCGGATGCCGAGGATGATCGCCAGGGCGAGGATCGTTGCCTCTGGCCACACGAGGGCGAAGATGCCGACGACGACGCTCAGGAGCCCGTCGAGCAGCCAGACGCCCCACATCGGCAGGTCGCGGTGGAAGCGGCGTACCAGCACGATCTCGGCGATGCCCCCGATGATGAGTCCGATGCCGACGATCGCGGCCAGCGCCCACAACGTCACGTCCGGCCACAGCAGCGCCAAGAGCGCGGTGGCGAACCAGATCGCGGCGAGCGCGTAGGACGGCCATTTGACCTCGTGGCGTTCGGCCTGGGCCAGCTCGTCGACGCCGGCCACGAAGAGCCCGAGGGCCACGACCACGGCGAGGGTCCGAGCAGCGTCGAACGGATTGAGCAGGAGCAGCACGCCGACGACCGCCAACACCACCCCGAGACCGACGACGACCCACCAGCGGCGCAGCAACGGGGTCACCCAGGTCTCGGAGAACCCGGTGATCGGGACGCCGGTCATCGCGCCCGCGTTCAGACCACGCTGAGCGTGACGTCGATGTTGTTGCGCGTTGCGTTGGAGTACGGGCACAACTGGTGCGCGGCCTCGGCCAGCTGTCTGGCGGTCACGTCGTCAACACCGGGGATGTGGATGTCGAGCTCGACGGCGAGGCCGAACCCGCCCTCCGGCGTCTTGCCGATCCCGACGGTCGCCGACACCTCGGAGTCGTCGACGTCGGTGGACGCTCGTCTGGCAACGGCCTTCAGCGCCGAGTGGAAGCACGCCGCATACCCCGCCGCGAACAACTGCTCCGGATTGGTCGCACCTCCCGGTCCGCCAAGCCCCGGCGGCGTCCGCACGTCGGCGTCGAGCATCCCGTCGTCCGTGCGGATGTGCCCGTTCCGTCCGTCTCCCGTTCGCGTGGGCGACGGCCGTGTAGAGAATGTCCATCGTGCGCCTCCAGTTGCTGAGGTGAGTCTTGCGCTTCGGCGCGGAACGATACGCGAGGTTGGTCGGGTCAGCCGGACGACGTCGTGGTCGCCCCCGCTGCGGTCGGCGGGGGCACGGTCGTGGGCGGCGCGGTCGTGGTCGTCGTCGTGGTGGTCGTGGTCGTCGTCGTCGGCGCCGGGGCGTCGATGCCGGCCTGGTCGAGCGCGGTCTGGAAGATGCCGACCAGGTCGTCGGTCTCCTCGGGGTAGTTGCCGCTGACGAGGATCGACCACGTCATGCCGTCCGGACGGTGGATGACGACCGTGTGGGTGTTCTCGATCGTGCCCGTATGCCCCCATGAGAGGTTGGCGAACACGATCGTCGCCAGGCCGTACCACCGCTCGACCCGGTTGTCGTAGGTGACGCCGGACTGCGGTTGACGCATTCGTGACGTCGTCTCGTCGGAGAGCGGGTGGAAACCCGGCTTCGTGTTGTCGAGGGAATCGAGGATCCGGACCATGTCGGCCGGCGTCGCCGTCCACGCGGCGGCACCGCCGAGCGTCTCCATGTAGTTGCGCGTCGGCACCGACGGGTGCATCACCTCGTCGGGGTCGGGGTCGAACGTGCCGGCGACCCGCATCCCCGTGATCCCGAGCGGCGTGAGCAGCCGGTCGTACACCGCCTCCTCGTACGCCTGCCCCGTCACCACTTCGATCAGAAGCCCGAGCAGGCAGAAGTTCATGTTCGAGTACTGGTACGTCGTCCCCGGGTCGAACTGCAGGCCTCGGTCGAGTCCCCTGGCGGCCGCCTCGCGGCAGTTCTCCACGCCGTGCCGGAAGAACGTGTCCCAGAACTCGTTGAAGCCGGTGGTGTGGGCGAGCAGCTGGCGCACGGTGATCGACTCGACCGGCCGACCCGCCACGTCGACGCCGAGCGCGGCGCCCAGCATCCCTCCGACCGGCTCGTCGAGTCCGAGCTCACCGGCTTCGACGAGCTGGAGCACGACGGTACCGGTGACGAGCTTCGACAGGCTGGCCACACGGAATCGGTCGGTTGCGTCGACCGCCTCCGGCGGTGGCGGAGGAAACGTCGTCGTGGTCGTCGATGTCGTGGTCACTGCGGCTGGATCGGTCGAGCCGGCAGGCTCCTCGGGCGGTTCGGGCACGAAGTCCGGGGTGTTGCGGGTGCCGTAGGAGGCGGCGTGCACCGGCTGGCCATCGATGCTGACCGCGAGTCCGAAGGCGAAGTCGCCCGAATCGAGCAACCGGTCCTGGAGGTACGCGTCGACTGCGGCCCACTCGGCTTCCGTCGGTCGCGCCAGCGTGCCCGGTGGCCCAGCCGCGGTGGGCGTCGGCGCGGTGGGCGTCGGCGCGGTGGGCGGCGGCGCGGTGGGCGCGGCCTGGCCGGACTGCGGCGGCAGCGGCTCGGTGCCCTGGGCGCCGATCGTGCTCGTGCCCTGAGGTGTTGCGTCGGGATCGGGCTGTTCCGCCGGCGGCCCGAGCTCGGAGCCAGTCGTGGAGGGTGCCGCCGTCGGGCGCGAGGCGTTGCAGCCGGCGAGCGCGGCGGTCGTCACGAGCGCGACGATCAGGGGCGCGGCGCGCCGATCATGCCGGACCTGCATGGGCTCAATCATGGTCCGTGGCGATGCCGCGGAGCCGTCACCTCACCCGGACAGCACCGCCCTCGCGACGAGATCGGTCCCGAAGGCGGTGAGGATCGCCAGGTACAGCAGGCCGGTCGCAGCCATGACGGCCGAGTATTCACGCTCGCGGAGTGCGGCTTTGGTGACCATGACGAGGACGATCGTGGTCATGGCGCACGCCGCCCAGAACCAGCCGAGCGTTCCGCCCCACCCGTCGTCGACCGCGCCGGTCCACACACTCGCCATGCCCGTCGGCAGGAGCATCGCGACCACCTCGATGGACCACACGTACGCGAGCGCGTCCACGAGCTCGAGCAGCAGGCGGCGGGGCAGTCCCGGCTGCACCAGGTACCAGTGGCCGAGCAGCATCGCGTCGGTGAAGGCGCCCAGGAACGCGGCGCTGGCGAACGTCCTGATCAGCGACACCGCGACGTTGCCGTCGGTGTCGAGCCCGGCGGCGACGAGGCCGATCGCGGCGAGCATCACCGGGACGAGGTCGAGGTCGGGTGGGAACTCGGCAAACTTCGGATCGGCGACGGAGGGGCTGCCGGCCGAATGCTCGTGATCGACGCTGCGTTCGATGCCGGTCATCGCCGCCACGCGTGCTGACCGGCGATCGTGCTCGGCCCGCTGGCCGCTCACGCCGGCCCGCCGCCTGGCCACCGAGAGCGCGAGGATGCCGGCGCACGCAACGGCGGTCGCTGCCGCGGCGGCGTCACGCACCGGGTTCGAGTCGAAGCGCAGCCCGCACACCAGCGCGCCGACGGCGATCGTGCCGTAGATCCCGCGCAGCAGCCAGCCGTAGCCGAGGCCGACCTGCCGTCGCCTCGTGGTGAACCAGCAGAAGGCCATCCCGCCGGCCGCCCACTGCAGAAGCACCGTGGCGGCCTCGAGTTCGATCACGGCGCCGGAGGCTATAGCAGGCGAGCACGAGGCGACCCGCCGCGGCCGACGGAGGAGAGGGCTGTGTCCGCCGAAGTCACCGCGTACGCTGGCGCCGGATGATCCCCCGGCTCCGTCTCACTACGTTGATCAAGGCGGCCCCGCTCGCCCTGCTGGCCGTCACGGCAAGCGGGTGCGTCACCGGCGAACGCCCGACGCTCGCCGCCAACGCATCGACCGGCTACCGGGACGTCGACGATCTCGTCGCTCGGGTCAGCGGGCTGAGCGCCACCCGGTACACCGCCCACTACGACGTCCTCGTGCGATTCGGCGACACCACGAGCGAGGTCAGCGCGTCGCAGTCCGCCGGCGACCGACGATCACTCACCATCGGCGATGTGCGGTACGTCGTCCACGGCCAGGTCACCAAGACGTGCACGGTGTCGACCGCCTCGTGCGTGCCGAGGATCGACGCGAGCCGGGTGAGCGATGTGCAGATGACCCCCGACTTCTTCGGCACCAGCTTGATCGCGAGGATCGAGCTCGACGCCAGCCGGGCAATCGGGCAGCCGGTCACGTCCACGGAGAGCAGTGCCGGCGGGGAGGCGTTGTGCGTGGCGATCCCGATCACCGACGCCACCTCGACGTACTGCGTGCTGGACAACGGCGTGCTGACCCGGATGGAAGCCCCCGACCTCGTGGTCACGATGACCGGGTACTCCGACGAGGTCGACGAGACCCTGTACGCGGAAGGTCGCCCGCCGGCGCCGCCGACGTCTGCGCCGACGACGGCGAGCGGGTAGCCGAGGGCGCCTACAGCGCGACGAGGTCGTGGTCGGCGCGGTTGAGCGGGTCGGGGCCGGACTCGGTGGCAACGACGATGTCCTCCAAGACGCATCCCCCAGCGACCCGGCAGGTAGATCCCGGGCTCGATGCTGAACGTGTGCCCGGCCACCAGCTGGAGTGGGTTTCCCGAGACGATGTAGGGATCCTCGTGCTCCTCGAGCCCGATGCCGTGGCCGGTGCGGTGGATGAAGAACTCGCCGTAACCAGCGTCGGCGATGACCTGCCGGGCCGCGTGGTCGACGTCCTCGCACGGGGTCCCCACGGTCGCCGCGGCGACAGCGGCAGCCTGAGCCGCCCGGAGGACAGAGTACGCTTCGGCGACCTCGGCGCTCGGCTCGCCGGTGAACACGCAACGGGTGATGTCGCTGCAGTAGCCGTTCATCGTGCCGCCGAAGTCGCAGAGCACGATCTCTCCCTGCTGGATGGCCCGGTCGGAAGCGTGGTGGTGCGGGCTCGCCGCGTTCTCGCCGGCGGCGACGATCGCGAAGTTCACCCGCTGGTGGCCCTCGGCGACGAGTCGGGCAGCGATGTCCTTCGAGACCTCCGCCTCGGTGCGCCCCACGAGTGAGATCTCGCCGGCGTGCAGCTGGTCGGCGACCCGATCGGCGGCGTCGCCGGCAGCGCGGAGCGCGGCGACCTCAGGGGCATCCTTGACCATCCGCAGCGCCCCGACGACGTCGACCGAGCGACGGAAGGTCGCCCCGGGAGGTGCGGCAGCAATTCGACGAGGAAGCGGGCCCACATCTGGTCACCGACCGCGATCGTCGATGCCCCGTCGGCCAGCTCGGCCGCGAGCTCGATCGGATCGGCGGTCTCGCCCCACGGCACCAGCGTGAACACGTCGGGGTGTTCCACCACCCTCGGCGCCTCGAGCTGCGGGATCAGCAGCGAAGCCTCGCCGTCGCGGGGGACCACGAGCATCGTGAGCCGCTCGAGCGGCATCGCCAGGTAGCCGGTGAGGTACGGCAGGTCGTGACCCACCGAGAGCATCAGCACGTCGATGCCCTGGTCGACCATCCGTTTGCGCACCCGGTGGAGGCGGTCACGGAACACGTCGGCGGTCGCGAGTAGTCGTCACTCGCCCCAGTGTGCCGTGCCGGACGACCACCGACTCAGCCGGCGTCGGTGACGCGGCAACGGGTGGGGTGCCGGACCGCTCCGTCCGGCACCCCACCCGTCTCGGTGGCCCGCTTGGCCGCTCAGGCCGGCAGCATCAGCACGGTGTCGATGAGGAACACCGTGGCATTCGCCGTGGGCACATCGGCGCACTGCACCGCGGCGGCCCCACCGTTGATGACCAGCGTCTCGCCCACCTGAGCGACGGTCAGCTCCGCACCGTTGACGGTCGCGAACGTGCCGCCGGCGACGAGATCCGCGGCACTCAACTGCTCGGCGAGCACGTGGTAGGTGAGGATCGAAGTCAACGTGTCGGTGTCGGCGAGCACGCTCTCGAGGGTGGCGGGATCGATCTTGTCGAACGCCGAGTTCACCGGGGCGAACACGGTGAACGGGCCGCCACCGTTGAGGGTGTCGCCCAGCCCGGCGGCGGTGACGGCTGCGACGAGCGTCGTCAGCAACGGGTTGTTGCTTGCCGCAGTCCCGACCGGATCGTCAGCCATCCCGGAGACACTGCCCTCGCCGTCAGCGGGGACGGCTGCGCACAAGGGGCCGTAGGGACCGGTCATCTCGTCGGTCATCGCCTCGGAACCCATCGATTCGGTCCCCATCGGTTCCGTCGAGGGTGGGGTGCTGGCGGAAACGAAGGTGGCCGTTCCGGCGAAGCTCAGTCCGGCGATCGCAACCAGCGCCGCGACGCGATTCCTGTGTCGAGTGATCATGTTCTCTCCTTGTTGGTGGTCGACGACGGCGCCCTGGTCGCAGTGATCGGAACAGGGTCGAGCACCGTCAGCGTGGGGTTCGTCGCCACCTCGGGGTCGGATTGGAGCAAGCAACAACGACGGGCGCGAGGGCACCCTGCGCCGTTCCCCCGAACAAGCCTCCGAATGCGGCCGCCGCCTCAACGACGGCGGCCGCATTGCGTTCTGGGCCCCGAGTTCCGCCGTGTGGAGCCCATCACCCGGATGTTCCCAGAGCTACCTCCCCCGGGACATCCGCAGCACCCATAACGTAGTGTGGCCATTGCGATCGTGCATCAAATTGATGACGGCCCGCCAGTGCGGAGTCACGCTGCGCAAGGCGCGTCAGACAGGTGCGGCGATGACGTCAGCCGCCGCGCTGGCGTGCCCGGCGGCAGCCGCCTTGGCGTGCCCGGCGGCAGCCGCCTTGGCGTGATAGCTCGATCTGGTCAGCGGGCTCGCTTCGACGTGGCCGATGCCGAGCGTCTCGCCGAGCCGCGCCCACGCGGTGAACCGTTCTGGCTCGACCCAGCGGTCGACCGGGATGTGGTGCGAGGTCGGCCGGAGGTACTGCCCGATCGTCACGATGTCGACGCCGATCGACGCCAGGTCGACGAGCAGGCCGCCGATCTCGGCCTCGGTCTCCCCCAACCCGACCATGAATCCGGACTTCGTCACCAGCCCCGCCGCTTTCGCCCTTGCCAACACCGACAGGCTGCGCGCGTATCCGGCTGACGGTCGCACAGCGCGTTGCAGCCGGGCGACCGTCTCGACGTTGTGGTTCAGCACGTCGGGGCGTGACTCGAACAGCGTGGCCAGGGCGGACTCCTCGCCGCGGGCGTCGGAGATCAACGTCTCGATGCGGGTCGCCGGCCGGCGCA
This sequence comes from Ilumatobacteraceae bacterium, assembly GCA_963764455.1. GTDB lineage: Bacteria > Actinomycetota > Acidimicrobiia > Acidimicrobiales > Ilumatobacteraceae > Desertimonas. The sequence goes on along the minus strand of CAVXSN010000014.1, from coordinate 64,312 downwards.
GGCGGATCGCCTCGACACAAGCGGCGACGTGCGCCATGCCACCGTCGACCAGGTCGTCGCGAGCCACCATCGTGAGCACGGCATGATCGAGCGCCATCCGCGCGATGGCCTCGGCGACACGCTGCGGTTCGTCGGCGGCTGGCGGCCCCGGCTTGCTCGTGTCGACGAGGCAGAACCCGCACGCTCTCGTGCACCGCTCGCCCAGCACCATGAACGTCGCGGTGCCGTCGGCCCAGCACTCAGACAGGTTCGGGCATCCGGCGTCCTCGCACACGGTCACGAGACCAAGCGACCGGATCGTGCGCTTGAGATCGAGCACGCCGGCGCCGTGGTGCACCTTCGGACGCAGCCACTCCGGCTTGCGAATGCTGATCGACAGGCCCTCGGCAACCCCGGCCTCGTCGAGGCGGGAACGCAGTCGCACCGGAGTCTCGGACCGTGCCGGCCGAGGCACGGTCCCGGGGCCGGCGCCGCGAGAGAACGGCGCGAGATCACCGGAGCGGTGCCGCCACGCGACGTCCTGACGCTCGGACGTGCCGTTGCCCCAGCGTTCGCCGGCGAGCCGGGCGAGCACGTCGACCACGTCGTGCAGCGAGACGTGGAGCCCCTCCTCGCGGAGCGACGTGACGGGACGGTCGGGAATCCCGCACGCCACGATGTGTTCCCGCATGTACGTGAGGTCGGTGGCGACGTTGAGGGCGAAACCGTGCATCGTGCGCCCGCCCCTCAGGCGGACACCGATGGCGCAGATCTTGCGCGGGTTCGGTCCGGACGCATCGACCCACACACCCGGGTGTTCATCGAGCCGGCCAGAATCGACGCCGAAGGCGGCGAGCGTGTCGATGACGAGTTGCTCGACGTTGCGGACGTGGCCGAGCGACCCGATCTTGTTCCTGATCCCGAGGATCGGGTAGCCGACCAGCTGACCGGGCCCGTGGTACGTGATGTCGCCGCCGCGGCTCACGGCGACGAAGTCGGCACCGACGTCCGGCGGGTCGCAACGCAGGTTGCTGTGGAGATCTGATCGCGGCCCGTACGTGAAAACGTGCGGGTGCTCCAGCAGCAACAGATGGTCCTGCCGGCCGTAGCGGAACAGCGCGTCCTGGACCGCCAGCGCCTCGCGGTACGGGACGGTTCCCAGCCATCGCGTGCGCAGCGTCATGCCGTCACCGTACCGGTCCGATTCACCCCGTCACCCGAGTGCTGGAACGCGCCCGAGTGCCGAACGTCCCGACGGGGGTCGCCCGACACTCGGGTGCACTGCGGCACTCGGATGGGATTCGTCAGAACTCTCCCGACCAGTCCTTGGTCTCGAGGATCTCCTTGACCCTCGCGAGGAAGCCGGCGGCGTAGGCGCCGTCGAACGCGCGGTGATCCCAGGCCATCGCCAGGTTGCCGACGGGATGGATCACGACGGCCTCGGTGCCGTCGGGCAGGTTTGCGACCACGGGCTTGCGCACGATCGAGTCCGTCGACAGGATCGCAACCTGCGGCTGGTTGATGATCGGGAACGTCAGCACCGAGCCGGCCGAGCCGTTGTTCGAGATCGTGAACGTACCCCCCGAGATCTCGTCTGGCAGCAGCTTCTTCGACCGGGCACGGGTGGCCAGATCGTGGATCTCCCTCGCGATCGCACCGAGACGCTTGCCTTCCGCGCCACGGACGATCGGCACGATCAGGCCCTCGTAGTCGAGGTCGACCGCGATGCCGAGGTCGATGAACTTGTGCACGATCAACTGATCCGCGGCGACGCTGGCATTGAGGCGTGGAAACTCCTCGAGCGCGTCGACGACGGCCCGGCTGATGAACGGCAGGTAGGTCAGGCTGAACCCCTCGGACGCCTTCCACCCAGACTTCTGCTTGCCGCGGGTGACGTCGACGTTGTTGTAGTCGGCCTCGACGACACTGAACGTGTGCGGGCTCGTGGCCTTCGAGGCGATCATCGCCGCCCCGGTGAGCTTGCGGATCTTGCTCAGCTTGAGGACCTCGTCGTGGCTGCCCGCAGTGGCTACTGGCGCCGCCGGAGCCGGAGCCGCCGCGGCCGGCGCGGCTGCCGGCTGCGGGGCCGTGGGCGCAGCCTCTGCCGGCGCTGCCGGCGCCGGTGCTGCGGCAGGCGCAGGTTCTGCGGCAGGAGCAGCAACGACCGGTGCTGCGCCGGCCGGCGGCTGGCCGCTGGCGATCGAGTCGATGTGGCGCAGCACGTCGTCGCGGGTGATCCGTCCGCCCAGGCCGCTCCCGGCGATCGACGAGGCGTCGAGGCCGTGCTCTTTCACCAGGCGGCGGACCACCGGCGACAGCAACACCCCCGCCGCTGAACCGGTAGCGGCGCCCTCGTCGGCGGTCGGTTTGGTGTCAGGTGCGGCCGTGACCGGCTGTTCTACAGGCTGCGCCTCGGGACTCGCGGGCTCGACCGGGGCTTCGACGGCGGCGGGCGCGGGCTCGGGCGCCGGCGCGGGCTCGGGCGCCGGCGCGGGCTCGGGCTCGGCCGGAGCGGACGCCTCGGCAGCGGCCGCGCTTCGGCAGCGGGCGCCGGTTCGGCAGCGGGCGCCGCGGTTCGGCAGCGGGCGCCGCTTCGGCAGCGGGCGCCGCTTCGGCAGCGGGCCGGCGGCCGCCGCCCCGGCATCGCCGACGACCGCGATCACCGTGCCGACGTCAACGGTCTCCCCCTCAGGCACGCGGATCTCGGTGAGCACTCCGGCCACCGGCGACGGCACCTCGGTGTCGACCTTGTCGGTGGACACCTCGAACAACGGCTCGTCGGCCACGACGGTGTCGCCGACGGACTTGAACCATTGCGTGATGGTGCCCTCGGTCACCGTTTCGCCGAGCTGCGGAAGCGTGACATCAGCCATGTGTGGCGATCCTCTCTGGTTCTCTGCGTTCTCGGGTTGTCAGCCGTTGAAGTTGCGCCCGGTGAGCGACAAGACGGTTTCACCGAACAGCTCGGTGAGGCTCGGATGGGGTTGGATGAACTCGGCGACCTCGTCGACCGTGGCCTCCCAGTTGACCGCGAGGTAGCCACCGCTGAGCAGTTCGGTGACCCACGGGCCGACCATGTGCACGCCGAGGATGCGGCCGGCCCGCCCGTCGGGTCGCACCTCGGCGATGACCTTGGCGAGCCCCTCCGTCTCGTCGAGGATGCGAGCCCGGGAGTTCGCTTTGAACGGATGCTTGGCGACGACAACGTCGATGCCCGCCTCCTTGGCTTCGGCCTCGCCGGGTCCCGCCCAGGCCACTTCGGGATGGCAGTAGATCGCCCACGGCACGCGGTCGTACTGCACCGGCAAGGCGCGTTCGCCGAGTGCTTGCTTCACGCACAGGATCGCCTCGGCGTAGCCGACGTGGGCGAGCTGCGGCGTGTCGATCAGGTCGCCCACGGCGTACACACCGTCCTCGCCGGTGCGACAGAACTCGTCGACGACGACGAATCCGCGCTCGTCGACCTTCACGCCAGTGCCTTCGAGACCGAGCTCGTCGGCGTACGGCCGGCGACCGACCGACACGACGACGGCGTCGACCTCGAGTGACTCTCCCTCACCGAAGTGCACCGTCGTGCCGCCGCTGCCGTTCGGCGTGTGGCCGGTGACCATCACCGAAGTCTTGATGTCGATCTTCTTCTTCTTGAACGAGCGCACGACGACGTTGGCGACGTCGTTGTCGAGGCCGGGCAGGATCTTCGGCAGTCCTTCGAGGATCGTGACCTGGGCGCCGAGGTCTGCGAACGTGGACGCGAACTCGCAGCCGATGGCGCCGCCGCCGATGACGACGACCCGTTCCGGCACGTGGTCGAGGTCGAGCACCTCGTCGCTCGTCATGATCGGCCCGCCGCGCTCGAAGTTCGGGATGAGACGCGGCACCGAGCCGGACGCGAGGATGACCGACCTCCCGGTGATCTCGGCCGAGCCGCCGCCGGCGAGCGCCACCGTCACGACGCGGCCGGATCCGAGTCGCCCGGTGCCGTTGAACACCTCGACCTTGCGGTTCTTGCACATGCCGGCGATGCCGCCGACGAGCGCATCGACGATCTTCTGCTTGCGCTTCTGGGTCACCGCGAAGTTGACCGTCGGCGCGCTGGCCTCGATGCCGAACTCCGCCGCGTGGGCGACGTGCCGATGCACGGCCGCGGTCTCGAGGAACGCCTTGGCCGGGATGCATCCGCGGTTGAGGCAGGTACCCCCGAGGGCGTCCTTCTCGACCATCGCCACCTTCATCCCGGCTGATGCGGCGTACAGCGCGGCGGAGTAGCCACCCGGCCCGCCACCCACTACCACCAGGTCAAACTCTTCCGTCATTGGGCCACCATCATTCTGAGCTCGACTCCAAGGGAGCCGCCGAGATGGTGGCTCCAATGAGCTGCGCTCACCGCATTGATGGTTCGCTCGCTCCGCTCGCTCACGCCGTTTCACCGTAGCGCCGCGAGGATCAGGACGCGTCAACCAGCCTGGTACTGCCGGTGTCAGCCATCGGTGAGCTCCCAGCGGGCGACCTCGTCGCCGCGCTCGTAGCGCAGGATCCGGCTCCCACCCGGGGCGTCGCCGACGCCGAACGAGAGCGTGCACGACTGCTCCACGACAGTCGTCGCACCGCAGCCCCCGTCGCCACCATCGTTCGCAGCGATCAGTTCGCCGCCGACGAAGAGGCGAAACCCGGCCGCGCCGTCCTCGTCGTCGACACCGCCGAGCCGCACGGACACCCTGGCGACACCCTCGGCCTCGGTGAACGACTCGACGACGATGGTGAGGTCACCGACCTCGACGCTCTCGCCAACCTCGTCGAACTCCACGTCGGCGGACTCCTGATCGGCGATCCGCCAGAGCTGGATGCCGCCGGCGAGCAGGATCGCGAACCCGCAGACCACGGCGAGGATCAGCAGGGTCCTGGTGCGCACCGGCGGAACGCTACCGACGCGCCTTCCGGCCGGGGATTGCTCCGCCTCACAACTATTGCGTCCCGATTCGATATCGTGGATCCGGTGACCGCGATGACCGCAGACGACGAGACGCGCCGGGCATCGGTCTCGCCGCTGACCGACGGCGAGCTGCTCGCGTGGCGTTCGTACGTGGAGACGGTCGCCGACCTCGAGACTGCGCTCGAGCTCGACCTGGCACCGACCGGGCTGACCCTCGGGGACTACCAGGTGCTCGTGTTCCTCTCCGAAGCCGACGGTCACTCGATGCGGATGTGCGACCTCGCGGCCAACCTGCAGCTCTCGCCGAGCGGGCTGACCAGGCGGCTCGACGGGCTGGTCCGGCACGGGCTCGTCGATCGGGAGCCGTCAGCGTCCGACCGCAGGGTGATGCTGGCGGTGCTCACCGACGAGGGCGTCGCCAAGCTCGCCGAGGCGTATCCCGTGCACCTCGCCAGCGTCCGTACCCGCATCATCGACCGGCTCTCGCCGGCCGACGTCGAGTCGCTCGGTCGCATCTTCGCGACCATCCACGACGGCCTGCGCGCCGGACTCGATCCGTGACCGCGCTCCCCCGCGGATTCGCCGGTTACGTCGCCAACCTCGGGGTGAAGGACGCCACCGACGACTTCGTGGTGATCGCGGCCCGCGCACCTGTCGCAGCTGCGGCCGTCTTCACGAGAAGCGTGTTCGCCGGGCCGAGCGTGAAGTCGAGTCGCAGCAGCGTGGCCGACCACCGGGCACAGGCCGTGGTCATCGTCTCGAAGAACGCCAACGTCGCCAACGGTCAGGAGGGGGTGGAGGACAATCGCGCCATCGTCGCCGCCGTCGCCGAGCGCCTCGGCTGCGATCCCGGCGACATCCTCATCGCCTCGACGGGAGTGATCGGTCGCCGCTACCCGATCGACCGGATGCTCGCCGGGATCAACGCGATGCCGTCGACCCTCGGCGGCCGGGACATCGCTGGCCCGGCCCGCGCCATCATGACCACCGACACCGTGCCGAAGATCGCCGAGCGCACCGTCGCCGGGAGCGAGGCGCGGGTCGTCGGGATGGCGAAGGGCTCGGGAATGATCGAGCCCAACATGGCCACGATGATCGCGGTCGTGCTGACCGACGCGGCGGTCGATGGCGCTGAGTTGCAGGTGCGGTTCGGTGAGGTGGTCGACCACACGTTCAACTGCATCAGCGTCGACACCGACTCGTCGACGAGCGACTCTGCGTTCGCCATCGCCAGCGGGGTCGCCGGACCGGTCGACGAGGGTGCATTCGACGCTGCGCTCCACGGGGTGTGCCTCGACCTGGCGAAGCAGGTCGTCAACGACGGCGAGGGCGCAGAGAAGCTGATCGAGGTGCGGGTCGACGAGGCCCGGGACCCGGCACAGGCGAAGCGGGTTGCGAAGGCGATCGTCAACTCCCCGCTGGTCAAGACGGCGGTTCACGGCGCCGACCCGAACTGGGGCCGCGTTGCGATGGCGGTGGGCAAGTGCGACGGTGACGAGGATCGCGACATCGACCCCGACCGCGTCACGATCCGCTTCGGCGACCAACAGGTGTATCCCGAACGGGTCAGCGATGAGGACCTCGACTCGCTGTCTGCATACCTGAAGGGCGACGAGGTCCTGATCCACGTCAGCCTCGGCACCGGCGCCGAATCGACCACCGTGTGGGGTTGCGACCTCACCGACGGCTACATCCGCATCAACGCCGACTACACGACGTGATCAAGGGGGAGGGCCAGAGCCCCTCCCCCTTGGACCCCCTCCGTCGTGGAGCTCCGGACGGGCGAGTACGGTCCGCGGCATGGAACCGTGGTCATACGACTTCGTCGGTCGACTCGACGAGCGGACGATCGACAGCGAGGTGCTGCGGGGGAATCCGCTCGGCGATCCGCATGTGCGGCCGCTGTGGGTCTACGTCCCGCCCGGGTACGACGAGACCGATCGCCGCTACCCGTCGGTCTTCGTGCTCCAGGGATACACAGGGCACGTCGCGATGTGGCGAAACCGGACGCCGTACCGCCAGCCGTTCCCTGAGATGGCCGACCGCGGCATCGCCGCCGGTGACATCCCGCCATGCATCGTGGTCTACGTCGACGCGTGGACCGCACTGGGCGGCAGCCAGTTCGTCGACTCGCCCGGCACGGGCTCCTACCACACGTACCTGTGCGACGAAATCGTGCCGTTCGTCGACGCCAACTACCGCACACTCCCCGCGCCCGAACACCGGGGTGTCTCCGGCAAATCGAGCGGCGGGTTCGGTGCGTTCATCACGCCGATGCTCCGCCCTGACGTCTTCGGTGGACTGGCGAGCCACGCCGGCGACACGCTGTACGAGCACCTCTATCTGCCAGAGTTCGCCAAGATCGTGCGCTCGCTGCGGGACAAGTACGACGGTTCCTACGAGAACTTCTGGAAGGACTTCCATTCCCGCGCCCCGATGAGCAAGGAAGACGACGGCACGCTCGTCATGACGTACGGCTGCGCGGCGTGCTTCTCGGCCGAAGACGACGGCACGGTGACGCTGCCGTTCGACGTCGAGACCGGTGTCGTCGTCGAGCACGTCTGGGAGCGCTGGCTCGCCTGGGACCCGGTGCGCATGGTGCCCCGCTACGCCGATGCGCTACGCGGCATGAAGGCGATCTACATCGACGCGGGCACTCGTGACGAGTGGTTCCTCGACCTCGGTGCGGCGGCGATGAAGCAGGCACTGGCGCGCATTGGCGTCACGGACGTCTTCTTCGAACTGTTCGACGCCACCCACCAGGCCATCGACTATCGCTACCCGCTCGGTCTCGGGTACCTCGCCGAGCGGCTGTCCCTGTAGGGACTTGACTGCGTTTATGTCGAGCGAAACGACCGAAATCGGCGTTTCTGGTCGACATAAACGGTCTTCGCGTGCCCGAGTCACTTCGGAGGCATGCGGATGCCGCCGTCGACGCGGATCGTCTCCGCGTTCATGTACGAGTTCGTGACGCACTCGACGACGACGGACGCCAGCTCGTCAGGATGCCCGAGGCGTTGCGGGAACAGCACGCCCTTCTGGAGGTTCTCCTTGAACTGCTCGGACGCCTCGCCCTCGCCGTAGATCGGCGTGTCGATGAGACCAGGCGCGACCGTGTTGACCCGGATCCCGACCGCGGCCAGATCACGGGCGACGGGAAGCGTCATGCCGACGATGCCGCCCTTCGACGCCGAATAGCTCGCCTGTCCGATCTGACCGTCGAAGGCGGCGACCGATGCGATGTTCACGATCGCCCCCCGCTCGCCGTTCGCCATCGGTTCCGTGGTGCTCATCGCCGTGCCCGCGATCCGAATGCAGTCGAAGCTGCCGATGAGGTTGATCGCGATGACCTTCTTGAACGCGTCCAGGTTCGCCGCCGAGTCGTACGAGCCGTCCTTGCCCACCGTGCGCTGCGCCCAGCCGATGCCCGCCGAGTTGACCAGCACCCGCAACGACCCGATCGACTTCGCCATCTCGACGGCGCTGATGATGTCGTCGGTGTTCGTGACGTCGACCTTGGCGAACGCGCCGCCGATCTCGGTCGCCAACTCCTGGCCGCGCGCCTCCTGGAGATCGGCAACCACGACCCTGGCCCCGCGCTCGGCGAGAAGGCGTGCCGATGCTGCCCCGATGCCGGAGGCCCCGCCGGTGACGATCGCGCTTGCACCCGTGATGTCCATACGCGGCGAACGATAGAGGGTGCGCCTGGATTAACCTGAACCCGCGATGCCGGGCGACGAACCATCTGCAAGCACCCGTGCGGTCACGGCGGGGCGCGGCCAGCAGGGGACGAGTCTGACCCCTCCGCTCTGGGGCACCAGTACGTGGCAGACGGCGGGCCTCGACGACACCCGCAAGCGAGCGACCGGGATCCGCGCCGACCAGTTCTACAGCCGGTACGCCAACCCCACGGTGAGGGCGTTCGAGGAGGCGATCGCCGAGCTCGAGGGCGCCGAGGACGCGCTGGCGTTCTCGTCGGGGATGGGTGCGGTCGCGTCGGTCGTGTTCGCGCTGTGCTCGAGCGGTGACCACGTCGTGGCGCAGCGCCAGATGTACGCCGGAACGAGTGCCTTCCTGCAGGGACCGTGCGCCCGCATGGGGATCGACGTCACGTGGGTCGACGGCACCACACCGGGCGAGTTCGCGAACGCCGTGATTCCCGGCCGAACGATGCTCGTCATCGCCGAGTCGCCGTCGAACCCGCGCCTCGATCTCGTCGATCTCGCTGATCTCGGCGCGGTGCGCGGCCCGTTCACCGTCGTCGACTCCACGCTCGCAACCCCGATCGGCCAACAGCCGATCCGGCATGGCGTCGACCTCGTCGTGCACTCGGCCACCAAGGGGATCTCCGGACACAACGACGCCACGCTCGGCGTCGCTGCCGGTGAGCAGGATCTGATCGCGTCGATCTGGCAGTACAGCGTGTTGCACGGGGCATGTGCGTCGCCGTACGACGCCCTGAACGGGATTCGGGGAGTTCGCACACTGGCGGTCCGTCAACGGCACCAAGCGAGTTCGGCGCTCGAGATCGCCACCGCGTTGCGTACCCACCCCGGCGTCGCGGCCGTGCACTATCCCGGTCTGCCGGACCACCCGCAACACGCGCTCGCGAGGTCGCAGCTGGCGATGATGCCCACGTTGCTCGCCATCGATCTCGCCGGAGGAATCGACTCGGCGCGCGTGATGCTCGACGCGATGCGGCTCGCCCGCCCCGCGACCTCGCTGGGCGGGCCGGAGACGCTCGTGTGCCACCCGGCGACGAGCACCCACGTGAGCCTCGCCCCAGAGGATCAGGCCGCGATCGGCATCACCGACGGCCTGCTGCGCATCTCGGTCGGCCTCGAAGCGCCCGCCGAGGTGATCGCCGACCTCTGCCAGGCCATCCCCGCCTGACCGAACGACCTCGTTTCGGTCGCGTGAAAGACATACGCCTGGTTCGTCCACGGGACCAGAACACAATCACCTCGATGTAATTCTCGGGCGCACTCCGGGCACGCCGCGCCCTAGCCTTGGGCCATGGCGATGATCGCCTGCGCGACGTGCGCGCGGCCAGTTCCAGGTGGCTCACGGTTCTGCCCCTCGTGTGGCGCGCCGGTGAGCACGGTGACGTTCGCCGCCGAAGAGCGCCGCGTCGTCACCGTGCTGTTCGCCGACCTCGTCGGCTACACCACGATGGCCGAACGACTCGACCCTGAGAAGGTCAAGCGGCTCATCGAGGCGTGCTTCGAACGACTGGTCATCGACATCGAGACGTTCGGCGGGCGCGTCGACAAGGTGCTCGGAGACGCCATCCTGGCCCTGTTCGGGGCGCCCGTCGCCCACGAGGACGACGCCGAACGAGCCGTCAGGGCCGCGCTGCGGATGCAGGAAACCCTGGCGGCGTTTGTCGGCGAGCGGGGCGAGGACGATCCGGCCAACAGCATCCAGATGCGTATCGGCATCAACACCGGGGAGGTTCTCGTCGGCACGCTGGCGGGCTCCGACTACACGGCGATGGGAGACGTCGTGAACACGGCGTCCCGGCTGCAATCGTTGGCGCCGCCGGGTGGCGTGCTGATCGGCAACGCCACCGCCGCGCTGTGTCCGACGTCGGTGACGTCGCAGCCCTTTGGGGTGACGCCGATCCGGGGCAGGGAGCAGGTCGAGGAGGCGTGGCTCGTCACCGGAGCGAGCTCCAACGCGTCGCGCCCGGTGCGGTGCGACATCCCGTTCGTCGGACGCCGCGACGAACGGGCGCTGCTCGAGTCAGCGATCAATCTCGTCCGGGCCGGCCACAGCGGCCTGGTGTCGATCGTCGGTGAACCGGGCTCCGGCAAGTCTCGCCTCGCCGACGAGATCGTCACCGCCCTGAAGCCGGAGGCGATCGTCATCGAGACGGCGTGCGCGCCGTACGGCGAGTCGAGCCTGTGGGCACCGATCCGCCACGGGATGACGTCGCTCCTCTCCCTCGATCCCGAGGCGACGTCCGATGACATCCGCACGGTCATCGAGCAGCACTCCCGTGACCTGTGGTCGCTGGAACCTGGCGACGAACCGCTCGAGGCGCTGATCGGCGTGTTCAACTACGTGTCCGGCCATCCCTCCGACCTCGATCGGCTCGACGCGGCGACCGCGTTCGATCGGGTCACCAGCGTCATCACCGACATGATGCGGCGTCACGCGCAGACCCGCATGACGGTGCTGTGGATCGACAACCTGCAGTGGGCCGACCCGATCGTGCGCGACCTCGTGGCCGTCGTCGTCCGGTCGCTCGCCGACCTCCCGTTCCTGCTCGTCACGAGCCAGCGACCGAACGAGGATCTGGCATGGCCGCCGGCTCAGCTCGATCGCCCGCTCGTGCTCCGGGTTCCGCTCTCGCCACTCACACCGGCCGACGCGACCGCGCTCGTGAAGACCGTGATCGAGCGCGAGCCAGACGGCTGCGCCATCGACGACGAGGGGATCGCCGATCTCGTCGAACGGGGCGGCGGCAACCCGTTGTTCCTGATCGAGATGGCGGCGCTCGCGGCGTCGCGCCGGTCAGGCTCGGGGCTGCCGGGTTCCCTGCGGGCACTCATCGCGGCCAGACTCGACGGGCTGCCGTCCGGCCGCCGCGCGATCATCGACAACGCGGCCGTGCTCGGCGCCTCGGGATCGACGCCGGCGCTGCGTCACTTCGCCGAGGCGATGGAACAGGAGTTCGTCGACGATGACCTCGTCGCGCTGGCGACCGATGGACTGCTCGACGTCGACGGGCATTGGTGGCGCTTCCACAGCGACGTCGTACGCGAAGTCGCCTATCAGACGCTCACCAAGCGAACACGAGCCCAGCGGCACGCGGGAGTTGCGGTCGCCCTCGCCACCGAGAAGGAACACCTCATCGAGGACCTCGCGCACCACGCCGCCACTGCCGCCGAACTGGTGGCCGAGCTCGGCCACGTCGAGGGCGTCCCGCGCTCCATCGGCACGCGCGCCGTGCAAGCGCTGCTCCGGGCGTCACGCGAGGCGATGGAGTCGGGGCGGTCGGAACACGCGGTCCAGCACGCCGGTCGGGCCCTCGAGCTCCGCTGCGCCGAGGCGGCGGACGAACGGCAGCTCTTGCTCGTCCGGTCGACGGCCCACCTCGATCTCCGCCGGTTCTCGCTCGCCGAGGCCGATGCTCGACGCGTGCTCGAGATGGCGCTCGCGGCCGGCGACCTGACCGACGAGGCCGAGGCCCGCCGGCGCATCGGAACGTGTGCCCACATGCAGGGCGACCTGGCGGCCGCGAGGGTCGAGCTCGACGCCGCGCTCGAGCTCTTCCGGACCGTCGAGGACCCGAAGCGTCTCGCCAACGGCCTGCGGGCGCGAGGATTCGCCGAGCTGTTCGGCGGCTCGCTCGAATCGGCCAGGGCGTACCTCGAGGAGTCGCTGGCGATGTACCAGGAGCTCGGCGACGAGCGGGGAGACGCCTGGGCACGGCACAACATGGCGTGGGCCGCGTTCCTGTCCGGCGATTTCGTGCAGGCGGAAGAGCTGCTCGGCCAGGCCAGGGCGCAGTTCGGGCGGCTCGGCGACCGGGTCGGCGTGAACTGGGCCGAAGGCCTGCGGGCGTACGTCACGTACTTCCAGCGGCGCTTCGACGAGGCCGAGGAGTTGGCGATGTCGGTCATCGCCGACGCCAAGCGGTGGGGCGACACCTGGGCGCTGCTGATGATGAGCACGCTGCTCGCCAACATGCGGCTGTGGAGCGGTCGCCTCGGCGAAGCCGAGCAGTACGCCGAGAAGGCGCTCGTCGGATTCCGCGACGCCGGCGACCGTTACGGGATCATGAACGCGCTGGCGCCGCTCAACCGGGCGCGAGCGGGGCTCGGCAAGTTCTCCGAAGCCCGCCGCGGCGCCGAGGAGTCGATGGCGCTCGGGCACTCGTTCGGCGAGCTCGGGTTGGCCGTGCAGAGCGCCGCCGCCGTGGCGATGCATCTCGGCGACGGCGACGACGCGCTCGTGCTCGCCGAGCAGGTACTCGAGCGAAACCGGGCGATGGGGGCCTCGAATGCCGAGGCGCTGGTGATCCGATCCATCGCGCTGTGCCAGCTCGGCCGGTTCGACGAAGCGCTGGCGACGATCGAGGACGTCGACGTCGACAACTTCCCGTTCGGACGGTCAGCCCGATCGCTGGTGCGCGCCCTGGCCGGCGATGTGCCCGGCGCGCTCGAGGACGCCGACGCGATCGAGGAGGTGCTCGGGGCGAGCTACTTCGACATCTCCCTGGCGCGGGTCGGCGGCGCGCTGGCTGCCCAGGCCGCTGGAGACCTCGACGGACTGCCGCAAGGCGAGCACAGCCGTCGGGTCGAGGCGCTGACGTCGATCGCCACGTCGGCCGGCGACGCCGTGTTCGTCGGCATCGCACGCCACCTCGCGACGCACTGCGACGGGGCCGGCCCCGAGGCAACACCGCCGGACATCGCCGGCCCTGACCTCCGCGACGGCTGGATGCGCATCGTCGCGACGGCCGTCCCCGCCGCGTAACGATCGGCGGCGCCGTCAGCGCGGGATGGCGGCGACGGCGAGCTGGTCGACGAGGTCGTTGAGGCGATCGCCGCTGTGGCCCTTGACCCAGCCGAACGTGACCGTGTTCGCCTTGACCAGCTCGATGAGCGGTTTCCAGAGGTCTGCGTTGGCAACCGGCTTGCGTTGCGAGTTGATCCAGCCGTTCGCCTCCCAGCGCACCCACCAGCGGTCTCGGAAGCAGTTGACGACGTACGTCGAGTCCGACATCACGTGGATCGGGCGGCCGGGACTGGTCGGCGGTCAGTGTGCGCACGGCCTCGAGCACGGCCGTGGATCTCCATCCGCTGGTTGGTCGTGCGCCGATCGCCCGCCGGCGCTCGCCGGCTCGCCGTCGGGCGCCACCGCCCACGCCCAGCCACCCGGCCCGGGGTTCCCCGAGCACGCGCCGTCGGTGTAGACGGTGATCGGGATGGCGTCGGTGGTCGGTGGCACGGCCCCGCAAGCTATCGGGCAAGCTATCCGAGTGCGGGACGACCCCCGGTGGGGCGCCCCGCACTCGGGAGCGCGCCGGCACTCGGATAAATCCTGCGGGGCCGCGAAAGCTACCGGTGGGTAGGTGGACCGGGTGCCGAGATCACCTGCGAGACTGGCTCCATGATCTTCGACGGCTACGTCCACCAGCTTCCGGACACCGACCCTGAAGAGACGAAGGAGTGGCTCGACTCGCTCGACGCGGTCATCGACACGCACGGCAAGACGCGGGCCCGGTACATCCTCTCCTCGCTCCTCGACCGCGCCCGCGAGGCACAGGTCAGCTTCCCCGCCACCGTCTCGACCCCGTACGTCAACACCATTCCCCGCGAATCCGAACCGTGGTTCCCGGGCGACGAGTTCATCGAGCGGCGCATCCGAGCGTTCGTTCGTTGGAACGCGGCGATGATGGTCGTGAAGGCGAACAAGGCGGCCGACGGCATCGGCGGTCACCTCTCGACCTACGCCTCGTCGGCGTCGCTGTACGAGATCGGCTTCAACCACTTCTTCCGCGGCAAGGACGACGGCGGGGCCGGCGACCAGATCTACTTCCAGGGCCACGCCGCCCCCGGGATCTACGCCAGGGCGTTCCTCGAGGGCCGCCTCGAGGCCGACGACCTCGACCACTTCCGCCGCGAGATCGGTCGCACCCCGCGCGGCCTGTCGAGCTACCCGCACCCGCGCCTGATGCCCGAGTTCTGGGAGTTTCCCACGGTCAGCATGGGCCTGGGGCCGCTCACCGCGCTCTACCAGGCCCGCTACAACCGTTACCTGCTCAACCGGCAGATGGCCGACACCAGCCAGAGCCGGGTCTGGGCGTTCCTCGGCGACGGCGAATGCGACGAGCCCGAGAGCCTCGGCTCGCTGTCGCTCGCCAGCCGGGAGAACCTCGACAACCTGATCTTCGTCGTCAACTGCAACCTGCAGCGCCTCGACGGCCCGGTACGCGGCAACGGCAAGATCATCCAGGAGCTCGAAGCCGTGTTCCGCGGCGCCGGGTGGAACGTGATCAAGGTGATCCTCGGCTCGAAGTGGGACGAGCTGCTGATCAACGACAAGGACGGGGTGCTGCTGAACAAGCTGAACACCACCCTCGACGGCGAGTTCCAGCGCTACGGCACCGAGACCGGTGCCTACATCCGTGAGCACTTCTTCGGGCCCGACCCGCGGCTGCGCCAGCTCGTCGCCCATCTCAGCGACGAGGACCTCGTCAACCTGCCGCGCGGCGGCCACGACTACCGCAAGCTCTACGCCGCGTACAAGGCGGCCACCGAGAACCTCGGCTCGGGTGCCCCGACGGCGCTCCTGTGCAAGACGATCAAGGGATGGACGCTCGGCCCCGACATCGAGGGCCGCAACGCCACCCACCAGATCAAGAAGATGAACAAGGACCAGCTGATGCGGTTGCGCGACCGGCTGTACCTGCACGACGAGATCCCGGAGTCGGCGCTCGACGGCGACGCCACGCCGTACTTCAGGCCGTCCAAGGACTCGATCGAGTACCAGTACATGATGGAGCGGCGCAAGGCGCTCGGCGGTTCGATGCCCAAGCGCACGGTGCGCTACAAGGCGCCGGTCGCCCAGCCCGAGCGACGACGCGTTCGCCGAGCTGCGCAAGGGCTCCGGCGGGCAGGCCGTCTCGACGACGATGGGCTTCACCCGCCTGCTGCGCAACCTCGCCCGCGACGAGCAGTTCGGCAAGTACGTCGTGCCGATCATCCCCGACGAGGGCCGCACGTTCGGCATGGACTCGCTGTTCCCGATGCTGAAGATCTACGCGTCGCAGGGCCAGAAGTACGAGCCGGTCGACCACGGCCTGCTGCTCAGCTACGCCGAGTCGGCCAGCGGCCAGATCCTCGAGGAGGGCATCACCGAGGCCGGCTCGATGTGCAGCTTCATCGCCGCCGGCACCGCCTACGCCACCCACGGCACGCCGACGGTGCCCTTCTACACGTTCTATTCGATGTTCGGGTTCCAGCGCGTCGGCGACCTCATCTGGCAGGCCGCCGACGCCCGCACTCGCGGGTTCCTGCTCGGGGCCACCGCCGGCCGCACGACGCTGCTCGGCGAGGGCCTGCAGCACCAGGACGGGCACTCGCTCGTGCTCGCGTCGACGGTGCCGGCGTGCCAGGCGTACGACCCGGCGTTCGCCTACGAGGTGTCGACGATCGTCCAGCACGGCTTGCTGCGGATGTACGGCACCGAGAGCAACGCGGCGGTTTCGACCCCGACGTCTTCTACTACCTGACGCTCTACAACCAGAACTACGCGATGCCGCCGATGCCCGCCGACCTCGAGCCGGCGCACGTCATGCGTGGGCTCTACCGGCTCGCGCCGCGGCCAGAGGACAAGACCCACCACATCACGCTGCTGTTCTCGGGCACCGCCGGGCAGGCGGCGCTCGAGGCGTCCAAGGACCTCGCCGAGCAACTACGACGTCGGAGTCGAGCTGTGGTCGGCGACGTCGTACAAGGCGCTGCGCGACGAAGCGCTCGAGGTCGAACGGTGGAACCGGCTGCACCCGAGCCAGGAACCGAAGGTCCCGGTCGTCACCGAGCTGCTCGGCGACGACCCGGCGCCGATCGTGGCCGTCACGGACTTCATGAAGATCGTGCCGGAGCAGATCGCCCGCTTCCTCCCGCGCCGGCTGTTCGTCCCGCTCGGCACCGACGGCATGGGCCGCAGCGACACCCGCGAGGCGTTGCGCCGCCACTTCGAGACCGACGCTGGCCACGTCGTCGTCGCCGTGCTCTCGGCGCTCGCTGCCCAGGGTTCCGTGGAAGCGGGCCAGATCGAGAAGGCGATCGCCGACTACGGCATCGACCCCGACCAGCCCAACCCCGCGTTCCTTGATAACGGGCTCCGCCGACCGGCAAACCCGGATCGGCTGCGCCTCCGAGCTCACCGCCCCGCGTGGCGCTCGCTTTAGCGCTCGCCCACCTGGCCGCGCATCGGGACGTTCAGCGCTCCACCGACGGGCACAGCCGGATCGGCTGCGCCTCCGAGCTCACCGCCCCGCTCGCGGCGCTCGCCTTGGCGCTCGCCCACCTGGCCGCGCGTTCCGGTAGCGGTTCGCGACATCAATCCCCCTCATCCAGCTGGTACACGCCGTCGGTGATGAGCCGTTCGTCGTCGGTGTACGTGCGGAACTCGTTCGGGGAAAGGGCGAGCGTCAGTGTCCCGTCGACGAGCGTCCATTCGAAGGTGAGCACGCAGCCGGGGCAACCTGGGGTGTCGCTGACCGTCACCCACCGACCCGCGGCGTCGTAGCTGGCGGTGCCAAAGTCACCGGTCGACGTGGCACCGGCGTCGTCGGTGTCGAACTGGGACCAGCGGTCACCGTCGATCTCGAACGCGATCGGGAGCTCGCCGTCGGCACCGAGCCAGGCGTCGACGAGATCAGGATCGAGTCCCAGTCGTCGTCCATCCGCCTCTGTCGCAACCCGGGTATAGGTCCCGTCCGGGATCGTCGACGGCGGTGCGGTCTCAACCGTCGTCTCGGCACCGAACGCCTCCGGCGGCGGCGGGCAGCGGGTACTGAAGGCGTCCGGCGGCCGGCGTCGTACTCGTGCGGCGCCACGGCTTCGCCCGGAAGTTCTCCGGTGAGACCTCGCCGGGGACCGGGCTCAGCGTCAGGTCCTCGCCCTCGAGGTTCCAGCCGAACACGAAGTACTCGCCCGGCCGGTTGAAGGCGTTGTTCGGCGCTTCCACCGCGCCGCCGTCGAGGAACGTGAGCGCGATCCGATCCGCGGTCACCTCGTAGGTCCCGAAGCCCCACGTGCACGCCTGCTCGTTCTCCTGGGTGAACGCGAATCGGCCACGATCGAAGACGTAGACCCAGTGGCCCCAGTTCTCCGGAATCGCACTCCGGGGCACCTGCCGCACGCAGCTCCTCGGCGGTGGTGCGTCACCTCGTAGACCCCGTCCACCGCGGTCGACGCATCGGGTGCCGCGCCGACGGCCTCACCGGTCGGTTCGATCCCGGCGCAGTCGGCGCTGTCGGGGACGGCACCGAGGTCGTCCTTGAGCGCGGCGATCGCGCTCATGTAGTCGGCCGTCACCCGGTCGGCCGCCAGCTCGGCATAGACGGGTTCGACGGCGGCGCGCAGCGCGTCGAGATCGTCGGCTGACGCAACGGCGACCGTCATGCCGGCCCGGCAGATCGCGTCCGCTCCGTCGCTGTCATCGAGGCGGACCGACTCCATCGCGTCCGGCACGACAGCGGCCGCGGCATCGCGCAGCGCGGTCTGATACTCCGGGCTGAGCGCGTCGAACGACTCACCGTTCATGAAGATCACCAACGGCCGGGGCCACAGGTTGACGTTCGCCGTCACGAACCGTGCCGACCTCCAGTACTGGTTGGTCGCGATCGAGCCGAACTGCTGGTCGTAGGCATCGAGGCCGTCGAGTTGGCCGGCGTACGTGAGCAACCTGCGTTTCGGCGCCCAGCGCCGCCATCGTCAGTTCGGCGACGCCGGATTGCTGGATCCCGACGACCGCGCCACGGAAGTCGGCCGGCACGACGAACGAGTCGTCGATGCCGAGGATCTTGCGCATCGGTCCGGGGAGCACGCCGATGCCCGCGAGGCCGATGTCCTCCAGTCCGGCGAGCATCGCCTCCGGAATCCCCGCTTCGAACACGGCACCCTGCAGGTCCTGGCTGTCGATCAGCATCGGGGCCAGCAGCGCTTGGAAGCTCGTCACGCCGGCGGTGTCGAACGCCCGAGCACCCACCCACGCCATGTCGACATCACCGTGCTGCACGTCGGCGATCGTTCCCGCTTCGTACTCGGCGTCGCCTCTGCGCCAGTCGCGCTTGGAACTCGATGTCGATCAGCCCGCCGGATCGGCGACCGACCTCGTCCGCGAATCGCACCGCGTCCGGCGTCGGCGTCCCGGCGACGGCCATCTCCAGCACGATCGGTTCGTTGCCGCCCTCGCCGCCCGACTTGTCGCCGGCCGCGTCGTTGCTGCACGCGGTCAACGCGACCGCGAGGCAGGTCACGTACTGCAGCCCCCGCGAGCGCAGCAACCTGACCGAGTTCACCATCGAGATACCACCCTCCCCGTCGCCGTCCAGTCTCGCTCCCATGATCGTCCGGCGGGCCGCTCGACTCTACGGTGCGAGCGCTCACGCTCGCGAGGGTTATCCCGCAATCGTGACAAGTGGTCGCCCTGAGGACAATGCAGCGCGAACGCGCGACGATGGAGCGGTGCGGCTGCGTCTCTGCGTCGCCGGTGCGGCGGTTGTCGCGATCGGTCTGATCTCGGTGTCGATAGCCCGCGATGAACCGACGTTCACGTTTGCCGCGGACGCACCTGGCGCGGCTGCGTTGCTGGTCGCCGGCTGGTCGCTGTCCGCCATCGGGATCGGCTTCATGGCCAGCCGCCCTGGTAACCGGATCGGACCGCTGCTCGTCATTGCCGGAGCGGCGTGGCTGATCGTCGAGTGGGGTAATCCCGGATCTGGCTCGGACGTCGCCTTCACCATCGGCCGAACGCTGTTCGCGCTCACTCCGCCATTCGTCGTCTGGGTGATGCTCGCCTATCCGTCTGGGCGACTGATCGGCGGTCGAGCGGGTCATCGTGGGTGCTGCGTTCGTCGCCTTCGTGGCCGTGCTCGGCGTCGCCCCCGCCCTGTTCTTCGATCCCGCCGACGAGTTCTGCTCACAGTGCCCCGACAACCTTGCCTTGATCACGGGCCGCGCCACCACGGCCGACGCCTTCGCCAACGCCGGGTTCCGTCTCTCGGCGGCGACCGCAGCGGTCGCGATCGGCGCGGCTGCGGTTCGACTCGCGGGATCGGGTGCGGCGCGCCGGCGGGTCGCGGGCCCCGTTGTCGCGGCCGGTTCGCTGTATCTCGGCGCCGTCACGTGGACGTACCTGCGCAGCGCCGACCGCGGGTTCATCGGGAACGGCGACATCGAGCGCCGTCTGTGGTTCACCCAGGCGATCGCCCTGACCGCGCTC
Organism: Ilumatobacteraceae bacterium; assembly: GCA_963764455.1. Taxonomy (GTDB): domain Bacteria; phylum Actinomycetota; class Acidimicrobiia; order Acidimicrobiales; family Ilumatobacteraceae; genus Desertimonas. The sequence continues at coordinate 44,433 of CAVXSN010000014.1, read as the reverse complement.
GCAGCCGGTACTGGCTGGAGCAGGGTGACCGTGCGGCGGACCCGCGCGTCGCTCGCCCGACTCGTCGTCGAGCTCTCCGCCACCGCACGCGGCGGTGGTTTGCGCGACTTGCTCGCCCGCGCCCTGGACGACCCCACGCTCGACATCGTGTATCCCGTCGGCGAGGACCGGTTCGCCGACGCGAACGGGCAACGGTTCGACGTGCCTCCGACCGATGGTCGGGTCGCCACGCCGATCGTCCGCGACGGTGTACCCGTCGCCGTCCTGCTCCATCGCCCAGGACTGCTCGACGACCACGAGATCGTCGAGGAGGTCGCCTCGGCGGTGCGGTTGGCACTCGACAACGAGCGTCTGCAGGCCGCCCTTCGAGTCCAGGAGTCCGATCTGCGCGCCTCGCGCGTCCGGATCATCGCGGCCGAGCGATGGCGAGCGCCGCCGGCTGGAACGCGACCTCCATGACGGCGCCCAGCAACGTCTGGTGGCCCTGCTGATCGGCTTGCGCATGGCCCGGTCGGACCTCGCGAAGCGCGACGCCCTCGGCGCCGAACTTCTCGGCGCGGCGGCCACCGAACTGCAGGCGTCGGTCGACTCGTTGCGGAGCATCGCCCACGGAATCCATCCCGCGGTGCTGACCGACGAAGGGCTCGCCGCGGCTCTGGACGCGCTCGCCGAAACCGGCCAGTTCCCGGTGCGGCACGCCGGGATTCCCGACGAACCGCTCCCCGAAGCGGTCGAACACGTCGCCTACCGGATCGTGGCCGACGCCGCGAGCACGGGCCGCGTCGACGTCGTCGCTCGACGCGGTGAAGGGCAGCTCGTGCTCGACGGTCGAGGTGTCGTGCCTCCCCGAGTCGATCGTCGAGCTCCAGGATCGGGTCGGGGCCGCTCGACGGCCGGCTCGACATCGAGCGATCGGATGGCACGCTCCGCCTCCGGGCGGAGATCCCGTGCGAGGTGGTGCCGTGCGGGTAGTCGTCGCCGATGACTCGATGCTGGTCCGCGAGGGCCTGATGCGGCTGCTCACCGACGCCGGGTTCGACGTCGTCGGCAAGGCGGAGACCGCGAGCGAACTGCTCCGCCGGGTCGCGGAGCTCGCACCCGACGTCGCGATCGTCGACATCAAGATGCCTCCGACCCACACCGACGAGGGGATCGTCGCGGCCCACCAGATCCGGCTCGATCACCCCCACGTCGGTGTCCTCGTGCTGTCCAGCTACCTCGAGTCGAACTACGCGATGCAGCTGCTGGCGGACGTGCCGGAGCGCGTCGGCTATCTCCTCAAGGATCGCGTCTCCGACGTCTCGGTCTTGACGGAGGCGCTGCAGCGCATCGCCGACGGCGAGTGCGTCATCGATCCCGCGATCGTCTCACGTCTCATGCGCCGTCCACGCGATCGCAACCCGATCGACACGCTGACCGACCGGGAACGCGAGGTTCTCGAGCTGATGGCCGAGGGCCGGACGAACGCCGCCATCGCGCAAGGCCCTGTTCCTCAGCGCCAAGACGGTGGAGACGCACGTGCGCCAGGTCTTCCAGAAGCTCGGGCTCGAGCAGTCAGCCGACGACCACCGGCGCGTGCTCGCCGTGCTGACCCTGCTGCGCTCGCCCGACGGCTGAGCTCTCCGGCCGCCCGTCGCCGGTCGAGGGATTGCCCTGATGTTGCCGGTCGGGCGGCGGCGCGATGATCTGGCAATGGCGCCGACGCTGCTCATCGTCGACGACCACGACGAGTTCCGAACGTTCGCGAGGGCGATGCTTGCGGCGGAGGGTTTCGACGTGGTCGGCGAGGCCGTCGACGGCGCATCGGCCGTTCGAGCCGTCCAGGACTTGGAGCCTGAGATCGTGCTCCTCGACGTTGTCCTTCCGGACATGGACGGCTTCGCCGTGTGCGCGAGCCTCGTCCTCGCCGAGCGTCCGCCGATCGTGATTCTGACGTCGAGCCGCGATGCCTCGTCGCTGCGCCGCCGACTGGAGAGGAGCGCGGCCCGAGGCTTCATCCCCAAGAGTGAGCTCTCCGGAGCCACGCTCGCCGCCGCCGTGGGCTAACCGGAATGCGGCTGCGATCGTGGGCGCTCTTCCCGTGCGTACTCGTACTCGCAGCCGTCGTCGAACTCGTGGCGTTCGACGACGGGCAGGATCACGCGCTGGCGATCGCCGACGGCGTGGTCGGCGCCGTGTTGCTGGCTTCCGCAGTCGTCGCGTCGGACCGCCGGCGCGACAGCCTCGTCGGTCCGCTGATGGGGTTGGCCGGACTCACCTGGTTCGCCGGGACGTTGTGGCCGGGCGTCCGATTCCTCCATCGCGGCCCGCTCGTCCACCTCCACCTCACCTACCCGACCGGGAGGCCCAGATCGCGACCTGTGATCGCGACGGTGGCCGCCGTGTATGTCGTGTCGTTGCTCGAACCGATCGCCGACAACGACGCCGTCACGCTGGCGGTCGCGGCCGCGGTCGCCGCCGTCGCCGTCGCCGAGTTCGTCGCGGCGTCGGGGACGGCGCGTCGCGCCGGCGTCCCGGCGCTGATCGCCGCCTTGGCCCTGTCCGGCGCCCTTTCGCTCGGCGCCTTCAACCGGCTCGGCGACTGGCGCGCCGCCCAACAGACGCTGTGGCTGTACAACGTCGTCATCGCCGGCGCGGTGCTGCTGCTGCTGATCGACCTGCTGCGAGGGAGGTGGGCGGAGTCGGTCGTCACCGGTTTGGTCATCGACCTCGGCCGTCAACCCGACAACGCGACGTTGCGCAGCGAACTGGCACGGGCACTGGGCGATCCGACGCTCGAGGTCGGCTACTGGCTGCCGGCTGAGCGCCGCTACGCCGATGAGAGTGGACGCCCGGTCGACGTCGCCGATCTCCCCCAGGGACGCGTCATCACCCCGATCAGCCGCGGACAACGAACCTGTCGCGGTGCTGATTCATGACGTCGCCGTGCTCGACGACGTGACGCTGGTCGAAGCCGCAACGGCTGCCGCTCGTCTGGCCGTCGACAATGCCCGGCTGCAGGCCGACACCCGCGAGCGTGTCGAGGAGCTCGCCGCGTCCCGACGCCGGATCGTCGAAGCCGCCGACGAGCAGCGGCGCCGGATCGGCCGCGAGCTGCGCGACGAGGTGTTCAGCCGCCTCGACCGTGTCGCCGATCTGATCGGTCGAGCCCGACCGACGCTCCCTGAGTCAGACCGTCAGGTGGCCGAGATCGAGGATGGCCTTCGCAACGCAAGAGTCGACCTCGACGAGTTGTCTCGCGGCATCCATCCACTGGCCCTCACCGGAGGTGGGCTGGCGGCGGCGCTGCCCGACCTCGCAGGCCGCGCCGCGATACCTGTCACGATCGACGTGTCGGCGCCACGGCTGCCCCCGACGATCGAGGCGGCGTTGTACTTCGTCTGTGCCGAAGCGCTGGCGAACGTCGCCAAGCACTCGGACGCGACCCGAGCGTCGGTCGCCATCCGCGTCCGCGACTCCGTCGTGGTGTCCGTGATCGAGGACGATGGACGCGGCGGCGCCGATCCGCGCCAGGGCACGGGCTTGCGCGGCCTCGCCGACCGGGTCGAATCGTTGGGTGGTCGCCTCGTGGTGACGAGCGATTCGGGTTCCGGCACCCGCGTCGAGGCGACGATCCCACTCGACGAGCGGTGATCCGGCGTCGCTCGCAGAAGGCGGGTTATCCCTGAGACACGACGCAGGCCCGCCCTGATCTGCGCACCGCGGACCGAGCGCACGATCTCCTCAGACGTTCCAACTGAGGAGGAAAGCCATGAACAGAACGCGCATGCGGATTGCCGGCGGCGCCGCCGCCCTGATCGCCGGAGGCATCTCCGTCGTCCCGGCCGGCACGGCCGGAGCGACGGTTCCCGATGCGCCCGAGCCCGGGATCCCGGAGGGGGTCTACCGGACGCCCGAGGTGACCTACGAGCAGGCCCTAGCGACCGCGACTGCGGCCGGATTCGCCGAGGCGGACGTCATCGCGTTCCTCGGACCCGACAGCGGTGAAGGCGCCGCAGTGATCTCGCTGCGGCTCGCCGACGGGGGCTGGACCCAGTCGATCTCATTCGACGGAGCCGCCGATGAGGTGGGATGGCGCGGCACCTACGAGGTCGTCGACGACGACACGGTGATCGCCACCGACTTCTGCGGGGCGATCACCTACGACTACACGCCTGAGCGGCGACGTGCTCACGCTGGACATGGTCGATGACCAGTGCGACGACGGCGGCGTGGAGGAACTGATCGCGCAGACGATCCTCTTCGAGTCCGCTCCGTTCACGAGGGTCGAGACCGCCGATTCCGATTCGTCAGCCGCTGCGCCGACGTCGTACGCGAGCACCACCTTCGTGGTCCCGTTCGAGGTCACGCTGCCGGACTGGGCGCTTCCGGAGCCTGCCGTGGTGCTGCCGAACTTCGTGACCTGGGAGTCCGGCACTGTCGACCGCGGGATCAGGTTCCTCGTCCCGGTCAACGTCTATCAGCCCGGGTCCGACTCGGCGACCGCGGTGCCCGACGACTACCTCGCCTACCTGCTCGGCCAGAGCGAGCAGGGCGCCACGTTCGCCGACGTCACCGAGACGACGATCGACGGCCTGCCGGCGACGATCGTGACGGCAACGACCCCGGCCAGCCTCGACGGCTCGCTGGGCTGCCAGGAGGAAGGGATTCCGGCGGAGGACTGCTTCGGCCTGCAACCCGATCTCGTCCTGCGCATGGCGGTGATCGACACCGGCGACCACACGCTGCTCGTCTGGGTGCGGGACATCGGCGGTGCGGGGGAACGGGATATCGAGTACGACTCCTTCGACGCGATGCTGGCGAGCCTTCGTTTCCGCGACGCCGAGCCGACTCACCGAGGCGACGGCGGCCGCGGTCGCGACGCCGATCGATGGAACCTGGACGATGAGCCTGACGGAAGACGAGCTGGTGAGCTCGCCGCTGCTCTACGACGAGCACGAGGTCAACGACCAGAACTGGGGAGACTTCACGTTGACGTTCGAGGAAGGCCGCTTCACCGAGTCGCAACAGAACGCCGAGGCGAGCTGGTCGATGACGGGCGACTACCACGTCGACGGAGACGAGCTGACGCTCGACCGGGACAACGGCGAGCACTTCGTGCTGCGCTGGCATCTCGACGGGGACACGCTCGTGCTCGAGCGGGACGAATCGATTGGCGTCGTCCCGACCCCGTTCATCATCAACCCCTGGACCCGCCAGCCGTGATGCCAACGCGGCGGTGACGGCTCACCACCAGAACTCCCGACGATGCGGACCGAATCGGCACCGTGTCGTCGGGAGTTCGCGTTTTCGTCGGTTCGCGCCGCGAGGGCGCTGGGTACGATCGACCAGGTGCCGGGGACGCTGTTCATCACCGGGGATGCCGCCGCCGACGAGTTCGTCAACACCGACGGCACGGCGCTGCTGATCGGGATGCTGCTCGACCAGCAGGTGCCGATGGAAGTCGCCTTTCGCGGGCCGTCGACATTGCGCCAGCGACTCGGTCACCTCGACGCCAGGCGGATCGCGGCGATGGAGCTCGGACGAGTTCCTCGCAGTCTGCTGCGCGAAGCCGGCGATCCACCGCTACTGCGGAGCGATGGGCAAACGGGTGCACGCGCTGTGCGAGATGCTCGCGAACGAGTACGCCGGGCGCGGCGAGAACGTCTGGGAGGGCGTGAAGTCGGCCGACGACCTCTACCGCCGGCTGCGCGCCCTGCCCGGCTACGGCGACGAGAAGTCGCGGATCTTCATCGCCATCCTCGGCAAGCGGATGGGCGTGCGACCGCGCGGCTGGAAGGACGCTGCCGGCAAATTCGGCGAGGCCACGCCGCGCAGCGTCGCCGACTCGACGTCTCCGGCCACGCTGGCCAAGGTGCGCGACTGGAAGCGTGCCCAGAAGGCCGCCAAGCTCGACAAGCAGGACCGCCCGCTCGGCTGAGGCAACACCGGAGTGCGGGAGGACCCCCGTCGGGGCATCCGGCACTCGGGTGGACGTTCCCGCACTCGGGCGCGCTCGGGCACTCGGGTGGACGTTCCCGCACTCGGGCGCGCTCGGGCACTCGGGTGGACGTTCCCGCACTCGGGCGCGCTGGGCACTCGGGTCGCCTCGCTCAGCCGAGCGAGTCGTCGGTGCCCAGCCCGGCGAACAGGTCGGACGTGATGTCCGGCTCCGGTTCCGGCGGTCCCGCGAAGTCCTGCGTCGGTTCCGGTAGCGCGTCGAACACCGGTGCTTCGGCGGCTGCTACCTGCTGGGCTGAGACGTCGAAGTCGTCGCCAGGTGCCTCGGGCTCGATGCTCGACGACGGTGCCGGGGCCGGACTCGGCGGTGACTGGTCTGGTCCGCCACCCTGGTGCGGAAGGTCGTCCTCGGTCGGGCGCCGGCCAGGGATCTCGATCACGACGTCGGTGCCCTCGACGTCATCCTTGATGATCATCTTGCTCGCCACCCCGGAAGCGATGCGGGCGTCGATCTCGTCGGCGATCGAGTCCTGCACGACCGCCCGGGCTTGGAGCTTGTCGGCCTCGGCATCAGCGGCCCTGGCGCCGGCGGCCAGCGCCGCGGCTTCCTCGTCGAGCAGGTCGGCCTGCGTCGTCAGCGACGCCGCCTCGGTCTGCCACGCGGCGGCCTGCGCGCCGAACGCCCCGGCGTCACGGTCCAGCTCGCCGGACCGGATACCCTGCTCGATCCCGGCCTCGTTCGCCCGCTCGGCGCGGGCCTTCATGATGTCGGCGTCCTCGGTCTTACCGGCCGCGCGCAGGCGGGCTGCGTCGGCGAGCCGCTTGTCTGCCGTCGCCGCCCACTCCTTGGCCTGCTCCATCGCCTCGGTGGCCTGGCGTTGCGCCGCGGCCGCCCTGGTCGTCGCCTCCTCGGCCCGGCGGAGCAGGTCGTCGGCTCGCTCGTCGCGCAGGTCGGAGAGCTCGGACCGCTCGGTGGCGGCCCGCTCGTCGCGGATCGACTGGGTCTCGAGGTCGGCGGCCTCGTCCTCGAGCTCGGCGGCCCGTTCCCGCCGCCCCTGGGCGTAGGCCTCGGCCCCGGATGTGCGCACCACGATCTCGCCGAGCTCGGTCGCCGGCTTGTCTGGGTGGGCAGCCTGGTACTGCTCCCAGTTCTTCGCGATCTCGTCCGCCCGGTCGATCAGCTCGGCGGCCTCCGCCTCGTTCTGCCGGGCGATCTTGAGGAACTCGTCCGTCGGCCCGTAGTCACGCGGACCGCTGATCTCGGCGATGTCGGCTTGCTGCTCCTTGACGGAATCCTCGGCCGCCTTCTGCAACTCCTCGGCGGCCTTGCGCTCGGCGGTTCGCCGGTCGAGCTCGTCCTTGAGCGGCTTCTGATCGTCGAGCAGCCGCTCGACGTGGGCCTGGGCGATCACGAGCTCGCCCCGGAGCTGCTCGATGACGGCGGGATCGGACTCCGGCGGTGGCGGCGGCGGGTGCGGTTCGCCGTCCGGCTTGAGCAGATCCCGCTCGGCCGGCACGGGGATGCCGAGCCGGTGGTGCAGCTCGACCATCTCGTCGTGGGCGGCGCCGAGCTCGGGGCTGCTGCGGTAGAGGTCGGACGTCGCCTCTGTCTCGGCCCGACTTGCCCGGGCGACGGCGTCCTGTTGATGACGCAGGTCGGCCTCCCGCTCCTCGAGCAGCGACTTGGCAACCTCCAGGTCGGCGTCGCGGCGATCGTGCGTCGCTTCGGCGTTCTCCGCCTGCAATCGCAGCAGTGCGGCCTCCTTGTTCAGCTCGGCGATCCGCTCCTTCGCCTCGTCCGGCGACATGGGCACACCATCGCCGTCCGGATCGAACAGCGGAGGGGTCGGGAGCGGCAGGCCGTACTCCTTCATCAGGTCCTCGAGCTGATCGCGCGCGTCAGGGCCCATGGTCCGAGCGTCCTCGAATCCCGGCATCACCGCGGCGTGGCTGAACTCGCGAGTGTCGGCATCGACGACCTCGACCTTGCCACCCGGCGTGACCGTGACGATCTGGCCGTTGCCGAGGCTGATCGCGACACCCGCCGACGACGGGCGGTCGCGAGACGCCATCGGGTCGCTGGAGAACGAGAACACGAGCGCACCCGGGGTCCGCAGCGCGTCGTCGACCGACAGGTCACCGCCCTCGCGGTTGAGCTGCCGGTACTGCAGCCACGACCCGTCGTTGACGACGACACCGGAGCGATTCGCCGACCACTCGACGAGCTCGGACGAGTCCCAGGCGTCGGGGTCGGCGTCCTTCATGCTCACCTCGGCGGCCTTCTGGTGCCGGTCACCGACCTGGCGAAGCGCGTTCCGGAGGAAGTCGTTGACGGTGTTGCCCATCCTTCGAATGTCGCGCTCGGCGCACTTGCGGTCACCCGGAGAATCCCCGGTTCTTTCGCGGTCGAGCGAAACCTAGGTGGTGGCGAAGATCGACTCGCAGCTGCGGGCCGCGGTTTCGAAGACCTCGACGATCGTCGGGTCGGCGAGTGGATCGGCGGCACGGTCACGCCACTTGGCGACGCCTTCCAGCGCCTTGCGCTTGATCTCCTCGGCGCCGGCGTCCGGTCCCAACCCGACTGCAGCGGCCGGGGTCGCGGCGAGGAGGAGGCGTTCGAGCTCGGCCCGCTCCCGTTCGGCCACCTTGGCCTCGCCGGTGCTCACGAGGTGGGCGCCGCGCATCCGGGCGAACTCCACGGCACCCGCCTCCACCTGCTCGACCTCCCTGTCGAGCTTCACCGCCGCATCCAGATTCGTGGAACGCATCGTGACCGCCAGCGCCCGCAGCGCCTGCACCGCGGTGCGCGCCTTGAGCACCCGCGACCGGGGCATGAAGTGCTCGGCGATCAGGCGTCGCAGCTCGTCGAGCCCCGAGCGGGCGACCAGGCGCGGTCCCAGCGCCGCGGCCGTCGTCGCTCCGTTCGCCAGTTCCTGCAGCGACACCCGCACGCCGTACATGCCGAGGCGGGCGAGCAGCTCACGCCGCAGCTCGACCGTGAGGTTGCTCGCACTCACATCGCAGAACTCGTCGGTCGACGATCAGCATCCGTTCCAGAACCGCCGGATCGGTCGCGGCCAGCGTCCGCAGGTTCGCCACCTCGTCCTCGCGCATCGTCAGTCCCGTCTCGGCGAGCAGTCCGGCGAGCGGGGTGACCGACGCGCACAGCCCCCGGATCTGCGGGTCGCTCACGTACCGGCCGGCGATGCGCCTCGCCGAATCGAGCGCGTCGAGCCGGCCGGCGCCGATCTCGTCCGCCCGCGACAACACGCCGACCGCGTTCACTGGCAGAGGCCGCCGCGACGGTGCGATCCATGAACGCCTCGAGGAACGCGACGTCGGCGGCGTGCACGTGGCGCATCAGGTAGATGACCGCGTCCGCGTCGCCGCTCGCGCCCTGCTCGGGCTCGAGGAACTCGCGCGTCCGCCGCGAGTTCTCGTCGTTCAGCGACGCGATGCCCGGGGTGTCGATCAGCGTGACGGTGTCGAGTGTCGACGCCGGCCAGCGCACGTCGATCCAGCGGACGTCACGCTCGGTCAAGCTCCCGAGCTCGATGTCGAGGGCGCCTTCGTTGCGCTTGAACGCGAGCGCCTGATCGCGACCGTCGAGCAGCCGGGCGCTCACCTGATACCCGGTGCCCTTGCGATACCACGACACGATGCGCGTGCACTCGCCGGCGTCGGTCGGCGCCAGCCGCTCGCCGACCAGCGCGTTGAGGAGCGTCGACTTGCCCGCCTTGACCCTGCCGGCGATCGCCACCTGCAGCGGACCCTGCATCCGCTCCCTGATCGCCTTGGCCGCCGGGGCAACCGAAGGCTCCTCGTTCTCCAGCCGCGTCGCGCGATCGCGACCACCGCGGCCGTGACACCGGGGATGGCGCCGGCGGCGCTCATCCGCCCGCCCCGAGTGCCGCTTCGAGCTTCCTCAGGGCGGCGATCGACTGGTCGAGCTCGCTCCCCCGCTGGGACCGCTCCGACTGCGAACGCTGGGCGTCCTCCTGGGCCGACTTCGCTGCATCGGTGTACGTCCGTTGCAGCTCACCGAGCCGCGACGTGAACTCGTCTCGCAGCTCGCGTTGGATGTCGCGGACGACGCCGGTGAGCTGGTTGGTCACCTCGAACTGCACGTCGTCGAGGAACTGGCGCACCTGGGTGCGTGCGGTCTGGCGACGCATCTGCACCTTTCGCTTGCGGTCCTCGGAGAGGCCCATGCCACCGAACAGCGCTCCGACGCCGAGGAGCACCGGGTTGGTGGCGATCAGCGCGCCCGCCGCGGCCGGCAGGAACTGGCCCATCATCCCGAACATCATGATGCCCCCCTGGGCGCCCTTGATGCCGGTGAGGCCCTGGCTGAACGCCTTCTTCCTCCCGCTGCTGGTGGCGTCGAGCGCCTTGCCCTGCCACAGATCCGAGACGTCGAACCAGTTCATGTCGGAGCCCGGACCGAGGTCGACCTGGAGGTTCTCCTCGCCGAGCGTGTCGACGACCTCGTCACGAATCGCGAGGCGTCCCTCCTCGAGGGCGATGAACGATCTGGTCACCTCGTCGGCGACATCGGCCTGGAGGTCGTGGACCATGTCATCCCAGGCGTCGCCCTTGCTCAGGCTCTCGATGACCTCGTCCATGTTGCGCGAGATCTGGCGCATGCCGCCGCGGAAGTCGAACATGACGTTGTTCGAGAGGTCGGCGGTGCGGTCGCTGACGATCGTCGACCATCGCGCCCCCGGGCCGCGGAGGTGCTCGAGGCGCTGCTTGGCCGATTCGAGCCGTTCCAGTGCCGCCTTCGTCGCGGCGGGATCGCCGATCACCGACTTCTCGGCCTCGAGCCCCGAGCGCACCATCACCGCGATCGAGCGCGCCTCGCCGGCCGATCGCTCGGCCGCTCCGGCCTTCGCCGGGGCGACGACCTTGTCGCCGAGCTCCTTGACGAGCATCGGGAACTGGCTGCGCTCGTTGAGCTCCTTGTCCTTGCGGGCGAGTGCCTCCGATCTGACGACGCTCGACACCGCGACCGTCGGGATCCGCAGGCCCTGCCGATCGAGGTGCCCGCGGTCGAGCTCGGCGATGCGCTGCCACTGCGGGTAGAGGTCGATCTTGGTGAGCGCGAACAACACGGTGGGGCACAGCTCGGTTGCCGCGCCGGAGGAAGTCGACCTCCGGCGCAGACAGCTCAGCCGACGCGTCGGACACGAAGATGAGCCCGTCGGCAAACGGAAGGAACGCGAGCGTCGCGGCCGCGTGGCCGGCGCCGAGACCGCCCATGCCGGGCGTGTCGACGACGACGAGGCCCTGCTTCAGCAGCGGGCTGGGCACGGTGATCTCGACCCGCTCGACCTGCTTGGCGTTGCGCGGGTTGCCCGCCTCGCTGACCCAGTCGGGCAGGCTCTCGATCGGGACCGGCTGGGTCGTGGGCGGTGCGCCCTCCTCGCCGCGCCGCCGTACCGACGCTCCCGCCTCGTCGCCGTAGCGCACGAGCGTGATCGCCGACGTCGCCAGGTCGTCGTCGACCGGGCAGATCGAGCGCCCGAGCAAGCCGTTCACCAGCGAGCTCTTGCCCTGCTTGAACTCGCCGACCACACACACCACGGTGTTCGGCCGCTTGAGACGCGCCGCCGCGGCCGTCGCTCGCTGGGCGAGATCGGGGCGCTCCAACCGCTGCAGGATCTTGACCAGTTCGACGAGCCCGGCCTCCACGCCGGGCGCCGCCGCTTGGGCGGGAGCCGGTGCGGGAGCCGGGCTGCTCGGCGCTGAAGTCACCCCTGACCCAGGTCGTCGAACATGTCGTCGAAGCTCTGCTCGACGGCATCAGCCTGAGCGATCTCCTGGCTGAAGTCGGACTGCGGCTCGGGTTCCGGCGTGAACGTCTCGACTGCAGCGGCCGGCTGGTCGACGCCACCGCCAGCGGCGCCGGCGTCGAGACCGAGCGAGAAGTCGTCCTGGGCGGCTGCGTCCTGGGTGACGCCAGCGTCCTGGGTGACGCCGGTCGTCGCCGCGTCCGCCGGCTCGCCCATCGCGTCAGCGGTGTCGGGTCCGCCGAGCCCGGCGTCAGCCCCCGCGGTGACGAGGTCGTCGCCGAAGTCGTCGGCCGGTTGCTGCGTCGCGTCGCCGGTAACCGAAGGCGGCAGCCCAAGATCATCGATGGCCTGGCCGGTCGTCGCCGCCGTCTCGACGATCGTGTCGATCGCCGGCGAGGCGGTCGGAGCGACGAGACGGGTGACGAGGGTCGTGAGGTCGTCTTGCGACAGCGTCGCGAGGGCCTCGCCGAGCCCACCGTTCTGGGCCAGTTGCTCCAGCGCATCGCGCGCCGCGCCGTCGCGGTCGACGCCTGGCAGGTTGAAGACGAGGTCGTCGAGATCGGTGTCCGGGAAGTCGAGGGTCTGCGGGTCGACGAGATCTGGAATGATCCTCACCGAGTCCGGGGTGCCGAATCCATAGTCGGGGATGTGCGGCAGATCGTCCCCGAAGTCGAAGTCCTTGATCGGTTCCCAGCACCCACCGGGCAGGTACTCGCCCACCTGCTCGGCCTGCTGCTGGATGACGTCCCACCAGTTGCCACCACCCTCCGAGATCGGACCGGTGATGTCCGGGATCGACGGGAACGTGCCACAGCCGAACGGTAGATCGAAGCCACCGTCACCGAAGCCGGGGATGGTGTCAGGGAGGTTGTCGAGCCATCCTCCTGGCCCACTGAGGTCGGGCGTGCAGTCGCCAATGATGCCGGACACCGTCGACTCGAGGTTGCCGAGGCCGAGGCCGCCGAACACCGAGTCGGCCGTCTTGATGAGCCCGCCGAACCCGCCGATGTCGCTCAGGTCGGGTACGCCGTCGCCGCCGAGCAGTTGCTGGGCGAGGCCACCGAGGTCGGGCATCCCCTCGCCGCCGAGGAACTGGCCGGCGATCCCACCGAGGCCACCGAGGTCGGGCATCCCCTCGCCGCCGAGGAACTGGCCGGCGATCCCACCGAGATCACCGAGGTCGGGCATCCCCTCGCCGCCGAGGAACTGGCCGGCGATCCCACCGAGATCACCGAGGTCGGGCATCCCCTCGCCGCCGAGGAACTGGCCGGCGATCCCACCGAGATCACCGCCGAACACCGACGATGCGCTGTCGATCAGCGAGCCGCCGTTCATGAGGTCGCCGGCGATGTCGGCAAGCGGCCCGGGCAGATCACCGCCGAACGCACCGATCGCGGTGTCGAGGAAGTCGAACCCGCCGCCACCATCGCCGAACGCGCCGCCGACCGCGCTGCCGATCGCGCCGCCCAGCGGACCGCCGACGAGGGTGCCGAGCATCCCGCCGAACGGTGCGGCGGTCTCGAGCACGTCACCGACCAGCGGAATCTCGGACACCGCCTGGGCGATCGGTCCGACCACCGCGCCGACCGTCGCGTCGACGGCTTGCTCGAGGGGTTCCACGAAGTCGCTCGCCACTTCCTTCACGTCGTCTGCAACCTCTTCCACGAACCCCACTATGTCGCCCACTACGTCGCCCATCGGCTCACCATCCTCTTCGGTCGGCCCCCGGCCCAGTGCCAGGAGGGAACATCGAACATGCCTCGATGGTACGAAGACCAGGGACTTCTACGCACCGGGAGGTTTCCCGGTTTCCCGGTTCCGAGGTGCGGAATTAATACCGCGGCATGCTTTCGCGGAGAGCGTTACGTTCCGCCCCATGACTGACACGATGAGCCCCACAACGAGCGCGCCGACCACCGGCTATCAGGTCGTTGTCCACCCCAGCGCGAGCGTCCGTCCGGTGCCCTCGTTCGTGTTCGCGGCTCCGCCGGGCTGGGTCGTCGACGAGGCGCCCGGTGCGGTGTGCGCGGTGCGAGCGACGGAACCGGTGAACGAGTTCTGGAACAACGCGCTCCTCACCCACGACCGAGTTGCCAAAGCGGTCGACCTACAGGCCGCCGCGACGGCGAGCTGGGGCCGCCTCAAGGCCGACGCCCCGTCGGCGACGACGGTGTTGGAACGGGTAGCCCGCTTCGGCGAGAACATCGTCTACCTGCGAGGCGTCGAGCTCGAGGCACCGCAATCGGGCAAGAAGCTGGCGCAGATCCACGCCCTGTTCTTCGCCCCGTCGGCAGAGACCGCCAAGACGACCGACCTGTTCCAGTTCGTCGCCACGAGCACCGCCGACCAGATGGACACCGTCGGCAAGTCCTTCGTCGAGATGATCGGGACGTTCCGTTTCGTCTGACAAGGTCTGACCTCTCGCGGCCAACAATGGCAGGAGGGGGTGTGTGAGGGAACGCTCCGCGGTCCCCCTCACCGTGAGCCGGAGCCCGCAGGGCGGAGGCGAGAACTCGCTCGACAACCTCCGGTTGTCGAGCGAAACCCTCAGAAGTCGTCGGTTCCGTCTCCGCCGGCGTCGACGGCTGCCGGCTCGGGCTCCGGCTCTGGCTCGAAGTCGGCGACCGCGGGCTCGGGCTCGGGGGCCTCGAACGTGATCTCGGGCTCCGGAATCTCGATCCCGAGATCGTCGACCAGCGGCGGTGGCGAGTCGATGACGACATCGGTGATCGCACCGGCGGCGGCGCCGACTGGAGCCATCTCCGGTCCCGGCGTTTGGGCGACGGCGTCGGCGACCTGTATGTCACCGAGCGTGTCGGCCTGCGCGGCGTCGGCAGCGGGCGCAGGCGGCGCGGTCACCACGCCGGTGTCGCCGACCGCGTCGGCCGTGGCGCCGGCCATCGCGGGCTCCTCGACCATCGCGTCCCAGTCGTCGACGAGCACGTCGGCTTCCGCCGTTTCCACGTCGGGGTGCGGCGTCGTGACTCGCGGGTCCGGCGAGCCCGGCTCCGCGTTCGGCTCGTCGGCGCCCGCTTCGGGCGGCGACTCGGCGCCTGGCGTCTCCGCTGCCGGCGTCTCGGCGCCTGGCGTCTCCGCTGCCGGCGTCTCGGCACCCGGCGTCTCCGCTGCCGGCGTCGCGGCACCCGGCGTCTCGGCGCCCGGCGTCTCCGCTCCCGGCGTCTCCTCGCCCGGCGTCTCCTCGCCCGCCGCGGCCGCGGCCGCCGCCTTGGCTGCCTCCACCTGGGCGAGCGCCTCCTCGTGCTTGATGAAGTTGAAGTTCGGCGAGTTGTGATCCATGTCGCTGCCCGGAATCGGCGTGCCGTCGGGATTGAAGCCCTCCGGCATCGTGGCCGGAGCGTTCGGATCTGCCGGCGCCTCGGCGCCAGGTGTTCCGGCTCCCTGCTCGGTCTGCTCCTCGCCGACGAGGATGTCGATCTTGTCCTCCTGCTCGAAGTCCTCGACCTTGGAGTCGAACCGGTCCTGCAACTCGGCCATCGCCTGGTCGACCGGCTGCCCGGGAATCGGCCGGTAGCGCTCGACCAGCCCCTGCAGCTCGGCGCGGATCTCAGCCGCCCGTTCGGGGGTGGTGCCCTCGGGCGGCGTCCAGTTGTTGAGTCGGTCGAGGAGCTGCTGGCGCTGAGCCGCGAACACTGGGTCGAGCTGATCAGCTTGGTTCTGCGCCTCGACGAGATCGTCGATCTTCAGGTCCTGCGTGAAGTTGTCGATCCGCAGGTCGAACTCGTCGCGCCACTCGGCGAGCGCGTCCTCGATGGTCTGGCCGGGCCGCGGTTGGTAACGGTCGATCATGCCTTCGAGGCGCGCCCGCAGCTCGGCGACCTCGGCGGGATCTGCACCTTCGGGCGGCGTCCACGTTTCGAGGCGCTCGCGCAGCTGGTTGCGGGCCGCCTCGAACGCCGGGTCGAGCGGAACACTCTGCTGTGCCCCCGACATCGGGGGAGGCAGATCGGGTGCCTCCTGCT
This sequence comes from Ilumatobacteraceae bacterium, assembly GCA_963764455.1. Classification (GTDB taxonomy): domain Bacteria; phylum Actinomycetota; class Acidimicrobiia; order Acidimicrobiales; family Ilumatobacteraceae; genus Desertimonas. Next base: position 28,718 of record CAVXSN010000014.1, on the reverse strand, counting down.
CGCGGGCCCTCGGGCGTGGGGGGGCGAACCCGCCCCCGCCACCGCCACCACCGCCGGAGAAGCCACCGCCTCCTCCGCCTCCTCCTCCACCACCACCGCCGCCACCGCCGGACGGGGAAACGGCGTCGAACGCGTCCATCGACTCGGCGTCAGCGGCCGCCGCGTCAGCCTCGGCCGCCGCGGCGTCGTCTTCCGGTTTCTCGTCGTCACCGAAGCCGAGGGCATCGGTCACGTCCTCGTGCCACAGCACGCCGGCCGCAGTTGCGGCCGCCGCGGCCGCGACACCGGCGGCCACCTTCCCCCCGGTCGACATCCCGGACTTCTCCTTCGGGGCGTTGCCGGCCGCCGTGCGGCGCTCTGAGGGCTTCGCCGTCCCGGGGCGCGCACCGGGCGCACCCGGCGGCGGCGGCGGAACGGCACCGGCACCGGTGGCAGCGTCGCCTTCGGCGCCCTTGGCCCCGGGTGGGGGCGGCGGGGTGGAACGGGTCGTATCGGACATGGCGGCCTCCCTGGTCGCAGTCGCGGTGGCGGTGGCAGCTGCAGTCGCAGCTGCCGGTCGGAGATTCGGTTCGGCCGCACCGGAGGCGACCGAGAGCTTCGGGTCGGCGTCGACGAGAACAGGGCGCCCGGCGTGGGCGCTGACCTGCTCGACGACCAGTGGAATGCGGCTGGTGCCGCCGACGAGGACGACGCCGGCCAGGTCGCCGGCGGTGAGCCCGGCCGACGAGATCGCCCGGTCGAGCGCACTCAGGGTCTCGGCGACCCTCGGCCGCACTGCCGTTTCGAACTCGGCACGCGTGAGGCGCACCTCGGTGGTGAGTCCGGGGAATCTCACGGGGATCGTCGTGTCGGTGTCCGCCGACAGCGCCTCCTTGGCGGCGACGCATTCCGCCCGCAGTTCGAGGGCGGCTCGCCGAACATCCGGGTTGTCCCTGTCCATCGCGGTCAGCGCGCCGTCGACGGCATTGTTCACGTGGGCCATCACGGCCTGGTCGAGGTCGAGACCACCGAGACGATCGAGACCCTCGGCCCGGCCCAGCAACTCGGGTCCGCTCGGCCCGACCCGAACGATCGCGGCATCGAACGTGCCGCCACCGAAGTCGTAGACCGCCACCGCATCGCCGGACGACAGCCGGCCGAGGCGCGCATAGTGTCCAGCGGCGGCGACCGGTTCCGGAACGAGCTCGACGTCTGACAGTCCGGCGACCCTCCCGGCCTCCCGGAGCAGGTCGAGCTTGAACTCGCCCCACGTGGCCGGATGGGTCAGCAAGACCGTGCCGATCGCGCCGGCCGCACTGGCAGCGGTGACGACATGGGCGAGGAGGTGACCGGTGAGCGCTTCCGGCCCGTACGGCGTGCCGCCGAGCACGATCGGTGTCGAGTCACCCAGGCGGCGCTTGAACTCGCGTGCAACCGCGGTCGGCTGGTCGCGGCCGACCCGGACGGCTGCATCGCCGGCGACCGGCTTGCCGTCGGCGATCGCGACGACGCTCGGCATCGACGCGCCGGACGCGCCGAGCTTGACCGGTTCCACCTGCTGGCCGTCGGACAGCGCTGCCGCCGTCCACGTGGTGCCGAGGTCGACACCCAGCCGTGCAGTCATCGTCCAACACCCCTCACGAGTGCGACGGTACGCCAGGAGGGTCCACGTCGTCGCCGGGTGAATTCCCGGTTTCAACAGGGCTGCCCTCGCGCTCCCCCGCCACGTCGGAACTGGCATCGGAGAGCCGGATCGGGCGGGGCTGATCGTCCAGGCCGGCGAGGAAGTCCTCCTGCGCCGCCGTGAGCCCGGCGTCGCCGAGGGTGCGGTCGCCCCACGGGTCCGGGGCGTCCCGCTCGCGTTCGGCGACGTGATCCTCGATCTCCTTCCACCAGCTCATCGCGACCACCTGTTCATCTGATCCCTCCGGAGACGCGGATCGGGCTTGCGCCGCCTGTGGTCATCGTGGGGGCCATCAGGACCGCCAGTTCCGTCCGCGAACGTACGGCCAGCTTGCGGTAGATCCCCTGGAGGTGGAAGTCGACCGTCTTGACGCTCACGAACAGGTGGTCGGCGACCTCTCTGTTGGTGCGCCCCGCCGCCACCGACTCCGCGACGCGGCGCTCGGCCTTGGTGAGCGACTCGAGCACCGCTGGCGGCACGGCCGACGTCGTCACGACGACCTCGTCGAAGCGCTTGGCCAGCGCGCCGCAGCGAGTCGGCCAACCGGGACGCGCTCTTCGGGACCGCGGCGAGTGCGCGCTCCACGAGATCGCGGGCTGCCGCCGCGTCGCCTCGAGTCTCGGCCACCTTGGCTGCCGAGACGAGCTCGTCGACGGAAGTCGGATTGTCCACGGCCACGCCCACGGCCGCGGCGGCCTGCAGCCAGCGCCGGTGCGCCCGGCGCCCGACGGCGGTCGCGGCGTCCGGGGCGGGCGGTAGCGCCGCGGACTGGTCGATGACCGCGCTCACGCAAGCACCGAGCGGGGTCGTCATGGCCGCATCGGCGAGCTTCGCCGCGTCGGCGCGACGGCCCGCGGCGAGCAGCAAGTCGGCCGTCACGTCGTCCCGTGCCTCAGGGCGGGCCGCCAGGACGGCGAGTGCTGCTGACTCGCCGTCGCGGCGTTCGATCGCCTCGATCGCGAGATACGCCGCCTCGTCGTCGAGATCGGCCGGGTCGACGAGGCGCAGGGCGTTGTCGAAGTCGAATCCGTCGAGCGCAGCGACCGCCGCGGCCCGGCGCCGGCGAGCCGCTACCAGGGGATCGACGGTCAACGCGGCCGCCCGTTCGAGCGCGGTGGCGGACTCGGCGAGCGCCCCACGCCGCCGGGCATCGGCGGCAACCAGCTCGAGCGCGGCGGCGACGTCGTCGTCAGGGCCGACGCACGCTTCGACGAGGTGCCACGCCGCGTTCGGCGGCGTCCCGCGGTTCGGTGAGCGCGCCGGCCAGGGCCCGGTGCGCCGCCCGCCGGCTGGACGCCGCGACGAGGTGGTAGGAGAGCGGGCGGAGCAACGGATGGGTGAACATCGCCTCGCCGCCACGGATCAGAAGATGTCCGGCGTCCTCGGCCTCGTCCAGCCCGCCAACCGGTTCGCCGAGCGCTTCCAGGGCCCGGAGCACGAGCGAGACCCGGCCGGAACGCGAGGCGGCGACCACGACGAGTGCCCGCCGCGCCTGCTCGGAAAGCCGGTCGAGGCGCTCCTGCAGCCGTTCGACGGCCCGCACGGTCGCGCGCGGGACCGCAGGCAGCGGTGATCGTCCCCGACGCTCGTCGTCGGACAGCGAGCTGGCCAGCTCGATCGCCAGCATCGGACTCCCCGCCGCCCAGTCGGCACAGGCCAGCGCGGCTTCCGGGGTGCACTCCGTCGCGTCCTTCACGATCGTCGACAGATCGGCCACCCCGAGCGGGCCGAGCACGACTCGCCTCGTGACGACCTCGTCCCACGACGTCGTCGTCGCCGGCAGGGCGAGGAACGCGCCGATCGGGTCGACGCCCAGCCTGGCCAACGCAAACGTGATCGCAGACGTGCTCGCCGGGTCGACCGCGGCGGCGTCGTCGACGGCCAGCACGACCGGCCCTCGCTCGGCCGCGCCGGCGAGCACCCGGAGCACACCGACGCCGACGTCCACCGCGTCGACCGACTCGCTGCGGATCGAGAGTCGCCGACTGCACGGCGGCGACGTGTTCGGGTGCGGCAAGCTCGTCGAGGCTCGGTTCCAGCGGACGGAGCAGCGCGAGCAGTCCCGCTGTAGGCGGGGCCCGGTTCCGACCCCGAGCCGCGGGCGGCGAGAACGAGCGCACCGGCGGCCCGACGTTCGGCGGTCGCCGCGTCGAGCAGCGACGATCGCCCGCTCCCATCGTCGCCCGCGAACGACAGCACGAACGGCTTGCCCGATGAAAGGCCGGCGACCGCCGCGGCGACGGTGCCGAGCTCGGTCCCCCTGCCGATCAGCACGCCACCGCCGACCATGTCACCAGCGGCCAAGTCATCACGGCCATGTCACCACTGGACGGTGAGCGTCCCGGGCGTCACGGGAGCGCCTCGCAGTCCTGAACGAGGTCGTCGAGACCGTGGTTGATGTTGGCCACGGAGGCGCACAGCTTCGTCGCCCCGTCAGGGATCGTCGCCGCGGCGAACCGGTAGATCTTCTCGCCGTTGTCGTCGGTGTCGTAGGCGATCCAGTTGGTGGTCGCCGCGTAGATGCCGGCCTGGTCCACTGGCACCGTGTCGAAGTAGAAGTGCACGTGCTTGTTCGAATCCGGTGGGTCCAGTTCCGGTTCGTACCCGGTGGTCGTGTAGCGCACCACGATCATGTCGCCCTCCGGCTCGATGCTGTCGATGAACACGCACCGTCTGTGCACGGACGTGCAGCGATGTATGAGCATCGACGTCGTCGTCACCTGGTCGGATTCCTCAGGTGCGTCCGTGTCCTGCGCTTCGTCGGTGCCGGCCTGGTCGGCGGTGTCCGCCGACGATGGGCGAGTTACCCGCCGCCACCGTGGTGTCCGGCGGTGAACCGCCGTCGTCGCCGCGGCCGAGGAGCAGGATCGCGCCGACTCCTGCGGCGACGAGCAGGATGGCCGCGGCGATCGTGATCTCGACTCGCCGGCCCCGCGGGGGTGGCCCGAGCGCCTCGAGGCGCTTGGTTGCGGGCCCGGTCGACGCGGCGGTCGGTGGCTGCGTCCGAGCGAGGACCGGCGCGGTGACGGACGGAGCGGGCTGTTGCTCGGTCGGTGTGGGCCGGGCCGGCGGTGGCGCTGGCACGGTCGGCGCGCCTGCCGGCGGCGCCGGTCCCGGTACCGGGGCGACGGTGGAATGCTCGGTCCCGGCGGCGAGCCGCGCCGCGCCGAGGGCGACGCCGTTCTTGGGATGGTCGCCGACGGAAACGGGCCGGCCGAGCGCCGAGCTCACCATCTCCGCCACCAGCGGAATGCGGGATGACCCGCCGGCGAGGACCACCGCGCTGAGATCGTCGGGGTCACGCCGGCGAGCTGGATGGCGCGGGCGAGCATGTCGACGGTCTCGCGCAGGACCGGCCTGATCATGCCCTCGAACTCGGGCCGGGTGAGCCTGACCTGCGTCTGCAGCCCCGGGAGCATCACCGGGATCACCGCCTCGCTGTCGTCGGACAACGCCTCCTTGGCAGCGATGCAGTCGGCGCGAAGGCGGACCATCCCGGAGCGCACGACTGGGTCGTTGCCGTCGAGCTGCGACAGCACGTCGCCGACGGTCGCTCTGACGTGCGACATCACCGCCTCGTCGAAGTCGATGCCGCCGAGGCGCTCGATCCCCTGAGGATCGCCCATCGTGACGAAACGGTCGCCCACCCGCCGCAGCACGGCGGCGTCGAACGTCCCGCCGCCGAGGTCGTACACCGCGACGATGCCGCCCTCGTCGACCCGCTCACCCGCCGCGAAGTGGACGGCGGCCGCCTCTGGTTCCGACACGAACCGGGCGCCGGACAGCGCCGGCGACGGTGGCCGCCTGCTCGAGCAGCTCCCGCTTGTACGGACCCCAGTTTGCGGGGTGGGCGATCGTGACCGCGGACGGTGGCCCGCCCTGGCGTTCGGTCACCGTGTCGACCACGTGCCGGACCACCGCGGCCATGAGACGCTCTGACGAGTACGGCGTGTGCCCGAGGATGATCGGGGTGGCGTCACCGAGACGGCGCTTGAACTCCCGCGCCAGTCGCGACGGCTCCTGCTGGCCGCGCCGCGTGGCGGCGTCCCCGACGAGGAGCTCGCCGTCGTCGCGCAGCAACACGGCCGACGGGATCGCGGACGAATGGTTGCCCAACCCCACGATCTCGACCCGCCCGTTGCGGGAGACCGCCGCGGCCGTGAACGTCGTACCGAGGTCGATCCCGAGGACGTAGCTCATGCGGCGCAGAACAGTAGTTGACCTCGCGAGTCAGGACTCCCTCAATGTTTCGAGTGGAGCCCCTCGGGCACCCCCACCGCGCCGATGGCTGTCCCGCTCGAATCATTGGTATGTGTAGCCCGAGTACTGGACCGGATACTGGCCGGTCATGCCGGGCGGGGTGGCGGTGCTCGTGGCGTACCGGATCGCGGCGAAGCCGGGAGCCACCAGCAGCACCCAGAAGATCGAGTGGTAGCTGATCATGCTCTCGGTGACGTTCTCCATGACTGCGAACGTGGCGACCGCGGCCCACCAGCCCATCGCCCAGCTCTGCCCGGCGAGGGCCTGCCACCACACCCGACCGGTGGTGAAGACGACGGTGACGAGGAGCAGGATCAGCCCGATCGCGCCGAGCGAGAGCAGCACCTCCACGAACGAGCTGTGGGCGCCACCGATCGTCGCGGTGAATCCCCCTCCGGCGGTGATGTCGCCGACCGACTGGAACCCGAAGCCGATGATCCAGCGGTCCTCGACCGCATCGAACGCGGCGTTCCAGATGTCGTAGCGCTGGCCGAGGGCGGAGTCGTCGCCGAGCGAATCGCCCCAGACCAGCACCGCCACCGGCACGGCCAGCAGGGCGGCGCCCACGAGAATGCTCCCGGCCCACTGCGTGCCCCTGCCGGTCTGCCCGCGGGCGTTCCTGCCGCGCACCACGAGCACGAGTGCGATCGCGAGCATCGACGCCCCCAGCGACAGCCACCCGGTCGAACTGCTCGCCATGATCGCGACGACGAGGTCGGCGGCCACGAGCGTGGCGATCGCCGCTCGCTGCCACATCCCGGTCGTGAGCAGCGCGGCACCGATCGCGGCGGTGATGCCGAGACCGGCGACCGGGCTCAACAGATCGGGGCTGGCGAAGACCCCGATCCAGTCCTCGTCCGCGCCGACCCGCGCCGACTCGAGCGACGCCGAGACCACGAGCGAGATCACGGTCAGCGCCTGCAGGCCGATGAACAGTGACATCACCTGCTGGCGGAACGTCAGCGTGTCACCGAACCACACCGCGGTCAGCACGACCAGCGTCATGAGCACCGCCTGGCTCGGCGTGAGGCCCGGCGACTTCGTCCAGAATGCAGACATCAAGGCCCACACCGCCAGTGCGAGCGGCGCGGCGATCGCGACGAGGAGCATCTCGGACTTTGCGATCCCGCGAGCGGCAATCGGGGCGACGACGTCGAGCACGAACATTCCGGCGCCGAGCAGCGCGGCGCCCCAGATCGTGTACACGAACGGCCATGAGTCGAACGAGAGCGGGACGTCGGCCACCCACCGGGACAGCGCGACGTAGGGCCCACCGGACAGACAGGCGACGATCAGCACGCCGACCGTGATCCGCGAGTAGTTCTGCGCGGCCGCCGGACGGGAGGCCGCGGGGGTCGACGGCATCATGGTGGGGCGAGATTAGGACACGCCGCCCGACTCATCGCGCGGTCACGCGACACGTTGGCCGGCGCGGATCTGTGGGTCGCGTCGGGTTGTCGACGGTTGTGATCACGTCGGTGACGGCTCTGGAAGTGGGTGCTGCGGCACGTGTCGCGACGACGTGAACGTTCTGCGCGGACTACTGGCGATTTTGGCACCGAACCCGTACTGAACTGGGTTGTGGTCGTATCGCAGCCACAACCCAGTTCTGTTCGGATTCAGGCCCGCTCGGCGGTGAGCGGCGCCAGCGTCTCGAAGTCCGCCCGGGTCAGCCGCAGCAACTCCCCGTCCGTCGCGGCGGTGACCTCGGCAGAGCGCGGCCACCCATCCAGAAAGCCGAGCTCACCAACCACCGATCCCGCCGGAGACGTCGCCAACGTCTTCGTCCGGCGACCCGAGCCGATCGACGTGTTCAGCTCGCCCTCGAGGATGATGAGCAACGCCCCATCGGCGTCGCCGCTGACGATGATCCGGTCTCCGGCCCGGAACCGACGCCGCTCGGAACGCGCCGCGATCGATCGCCACCCTTCGTCGGAACAGCCGGCGAGGAACGGCTCGTCGTGAGGGCGGGTGCCCGGGTCGTCGTACAGGAAGAACTCGGTCGCCGGGACGCTGGACGAACGCCGCACCGCCACTACCCTACGCCGGCATCAGCACGAGCACGGAAAGTACCGGTGACGCGAGCGCTCCTCGGAGGAACCCGGCTCATGCATGACGGGGCCGCGCGACTGCTCGTGGTCGACGACAACAAGATGAACCGACTCCTGCTCGCCCGCAGCGTCGAGTCGCAGGGCCATCACGTCGAGCTTGCCGAGAACGGACGGGTCGCCCTCGACCGGTTGAGGTGCCAGCCCTTCGACCTCGTCCTGCTCGACATCGAGATGCCGGAGATGGACGGCTTCCAGGTCCTGGAACAGATCGTCGCCGACCCGCACCTGCGCGATGTGGCCGTCATCGTGACATCCGCCGTCGAAGGACTGGAGAACGTCGTTCGCTGCATCGAGCTCGGCGCGGAGGACTATCTGAGCAAGCCGGTCAACTCGGTGCTCCTGCGCGCCCGGATCAGCTCGGGCCTCGCCAAGAAGCAACTGCGTGACCAGCAACGGGAGATGGTTCGGCGCTTCGCAGCAGCAGAGGTGGCGGACGATCTGGAGGAATCGGGCTTCGCGCTCGGCGGCAGGAATGTGTGGGCGACCGTCATGTTCTCCGACATCCGCGACTTCACGCCGCTCGTCGAGGCGCAGTCCCCGAACGCGACCATCGAGCTGCTCAACACCTACTACGCGTTGATGTTCGAGGCGATCAGCGGTCAGGGCGGCTTCGTGAACCAGATGATGGGCGACGGCCTGATGGCGGTGTTCGGTGCGCCGCTCCCGCTTGCCAGCCACAGCGCGGCAGCCGTCCGGGCCGCGCTCGACATGATGGACATGGTCGACAAGCTGAACGCGGATCGCCGCGCTTCGATGCAACCGGCCATCCGCATCGGCATCGGCATCGCGACCGGTGAGATGGTGGCCGGCTACACCGGCACGCACTACCGGGCCACGTACACGTGCATCGGTGACACCGTCAATCGGGCCGCCCGGCTGGAGGCCCACACGAAGACGGCCGGCCGCTGGGTGCTGTGCGATGGCGCGGCGCACGATGAGCTCTGTGGTGAGTTCCACGTGACGGCGCTCGGCGAGGAGATGCTGAAGGGCAAGTCCGAGGTGGTCCGCGTGTTCTCGATCGAACGGTGACGGCGCAGCACGGCCGAACTCGACCAAAACCAGGGCGCCACTACATTGCTTCGATGCCGTCGCGCTCCGACCGGTCGATCGGGGAGGCCGGGTGCTGATCGTCGAGCGGGTCGCCGCGCTGCACCGCATCGATCTGTTCGCCGCAACACCTGGCAGCCTCCTTGCCGCCGTCGCCGCCGAGGCGGAGGAGGTGACTCTCGACGCCGGCGCGGTCCTGATCGAAGCAGGAGCCCTGGAGGACAGCTTCTACGCGATCCTCACCGGACGCGTGCAGGTGCTCGTGAACGGACGCGTGCCTGGTGGAAGCAGGACCCGGATCGACGGTGGGCGAGCTCGCCGTCCTCGCACCCGAACCACGCTCGGCGACCGTGGTGACGATGGAGCCGAGCGGGTTCCTTCGGGTGCGCAAGGCGACCATCGACAACCTCATCGTCGACCATCCCGCGTTCGCTTCCAGCATCATCGCCGCGCTCGTCGCGAGGCTGCGGGCGACGTCGGCGCACCTCGAGTCGCCATGACCGTCGACCAGGCACGAGCCACTGTGCTGCTGCTGGCCGCGCAGGCCGTTTCGTTCGGCGTTGCCGCGGCGTTGCTCGACATCTCCGCGAACGGCATCTTTCTGACGACGTACGGCGCCGAGTTGCTGCCACTCACCTACGTCGGAATCGCGCTGCTCGGCACGGCCGCTTCGATTGTCACCGCCCGCTCGCTGCGCCGCTGGACCGTGCCGAAGGTCGCGGTCGCCGTGCTCGCGACAGCCGCAGCCACGCTGCTGGCCATCTGGGCGGTCATCGTCGTCACCGGCTCAGCCTGGCCATCAGTGGTCCAGCTCGTGATGTTCCCGGTCCTGGTCCAGCTCGGCTTCGTCTTCATCGGCGGCCAGGCCGGCCGCCTCCTCGACCTCCAACAGATCAAGCGGTACTTCCCCCGCATCGTCGCCGGCTTCGTCGTCGGCTTCATGATCGGCGGCTTCGCCGCCGTGCCGCTGCTCAGGCTGTTCGGCGAGCCGGCACACCTCGTGATCGTGTCGGCGGCATCATGGGTCTTGTTCGTGGTCCTCGTCGGGGTCACCGCGCGGCGACGGCCCGCCGAGCTGACCGTCATCGACGTACCCGCTGAGAACCGTGCCAAGCGCTCGATGCGCTCGCTGCTCGCGACCCGACTCGTCGTGCTCGTGTTCACCTACGAGGTGCTGGCGGCGATGGGGGGCCAGGTCATCGACTTCTTGGTGCTCGACCGGGCCGCGGCCCGCTACGACGATGCGGCCGAGTTGACCCGGTTCTTCGCTCTGTACACGGGTGTCCTGAACACGGTCAACATCACCTTCCTCGGCGTGCTCGCCGGGTGGCTGCTGATGCGCTTCGGGCTGCGCCTCGGTCTCGTCGCCAACCCGGCGGCGGTGACCGTGTTGACGATCTCGATGCTGGTCGCGGCCCTCGGCCCCGGCGAGTCGTCGCTCGCACTGTTCACCATCGTGATGTCCGCCCAGATCGTCGACATCGCGCTCGACGACGGCATGACGCGCGGCTCGATCAACGCCATCTTCCAGGTGCTCCCCGTCGAGGAGCGGATGGCCGTACAGGCCAGCGTGGAAGGCATCGGGGTCCCGGTGGCCATCGGCGCGACCGGCGTGCTGCTGCTGGTGATGAACGCGCTCGACCTCGGCACGAGCACGGTCGTCGCGTTCGCAGTCGTCCTGTGCGCTGCGTGGACCGTCGCCGCGATCGTCGCCTACCGCGACTACCGCCGCGCGCTCGGGGTGCGGCTGCGTCGACGCGGACTCGACCTCGACTTCGCAATCCCTGTCACGGACGACGAGCAGACCGCCGCACGCCGGCTCCTGCTCACCGACGACGTGCGTGACGTCCGGCTCGGCCTCGACCTCGCCGTCACCGCCAACCTCCCGCCGGCCGATCTGGCCCACCTCACCAAGCACAACGACCGCGACATCCGACTCCTGGCGCTCGGCCATCTGGCCCGCCGAGGCGACGACGACGCAACCGCCGAGGCCATCGCAGTCGCTCGCCTGCTCGCCACATCAGGCGACGACAACGAACGTCGAGCAGCCGCACTGGTCCTCGCCGACGTGCGCCCGCCCGACCACCAGGAACTGCTCCGGCGGCTGCTGCGGCGACACCGACGTGACCGTGCGCACCGCCGCGCTCAACAGCGTGGGACCACTCGACGGCGCTCTCGCCGACGTTGTCGTCGCCGGCGTCGACGAACCGACGACGTTGCAGGCCGCTCTCGATGCATCGCGCCGGCTCGGGCTGCCCGCGCTGGCGTTGGCCGCCGACCGTCTCGTTGCCCCCGGCCCAGTGCAGCCACGATTGTCACGTCTGTTCGGCGCCGTCGACGTCACCGCGTCCGACGCTGCCGCGATCCTCGGGCCGCTCGCCGGCCATCCGAACCGCACCATTTCGATCGCCGCCCTCGCCGCCCTCGCTCGCCATGGCGCAACGGTCGAGGTGCACCTCCTCGACCGGCTCCTGGCCGACGACGCCAAGCTCACCGCATGCGCGCTCGCCGCCGCGACCTCGATGACGGAGCAGGACGACGCGGTGCTCCGCTCCCTCGACGACCTGCGCACGCTGCTGCGCGACCGGGTGCTGGCCGTGCTCGCGGTGCGCTACGGCGAGGAACGGATCGCCTCAGCACGGCGAGCACTCGCCAGTCCCGACGGCGCCCGCCGCGCGCTCGGCGTCGAGATGCTTCTCGTTTCGATCACCCATGCCGACGCCACGCTCGTCGACCCCGTCGTGCGCGACGACCTCGAGTCGACCGAACGCCTCAGGCGACTACGCACTGCGACGGACGTGCTGGAGCGAGATCGAACCGCGTGGCTCGCGGACATCGTCCTCGACCACGAACATCGGTGGACCTCGACCTGGATGCAAGCCGTGGCGCTCCACGCCGAGCTCGCCTCCAACCCGGACACCGCCGCCCGGCACGCACGGAGCATCCACATCACCTCCCAGGTCCCCGCGACGCCGGCGCACCGGGCGCTCGCCGAGGTGGCCCTCGTGGCGACTGCGACGGCCCACGCGCGGCTCCTCCGAATGAGCACTCCACTAGCGGGCTCTCCGCCAGCCGCGGCGCGGTCGCTCCGGGTACCCGAGTGTTGAAGCGCGCCCGAGTGTGGGGCGTCCCGACGGGGGTCCGGCGACACTCGGATGGTCACCGCCGAGGACCTGCTGGCGCGGGCCAGACACCGGGCCGCAGATAGATTCGCCGGGATGTGTCCGGCCCCCCACGCGCTGTCGCCGCGGACGACGTGAGCTTCATGGCGTTCCCCGGCCACGCAGGCCGTTGCTGGCCGCTCGCTCGCTGGCGCTCGCTCGCTCGCATCTGCGGGACGGATCGATGACCACCGTCGCCGTCGTCCCGGCGCTGAACGAGGCGCACTCGATCGCCGACGTCGTCGAGCAGGCAGCGCGGCACGTCGATCTCGTCGTCGTCATCGACGACGGCTCGACCGATGACACCCGCGCCCTCGCCGGCAAGGCCGGCGCGACCGTGATCCATCACCCCCGTCGCCTCGGGGTCGGTGCCGCAGTGGCGAGCGGGCTCGCCCACGCCCAGGAGCTCGGGGCGACCGCCGTCGTGCAGATCGACGGTGACGGTCAGCACGACGCCTCGTTCATCCCGGCCGTGCTCGCCCCACTCACCGCCGGGGCTGACCTCGTGGTCGGCTCCCGGTTCGAGCACGGGTTCGCGATGGGCAAGGTGCGCCGGGCCGTGCTCGCCGTGTTCGCCAGGTTGATCTCGCACCGGCTCGGCACGCGCCTCAGCGACCCGACGAGTGGGTTCCGAGCGTTCAGCCCGAGGGCCGTCGACATGCTCACCCCGATCTTCCCGCTGAAGTACCTGTCCGACACCGTCGAGGTCCTGTACCTCGCCGCCGACAACGGGCTGCGCGTGGCCACGGTTCCGGTCCGGATGAGCGAGCGGGTGGGCGGGAAGCCGTCGGCGGGGGTGGTCCAGAGCGTCGGCTACGCGCTGCGGATGATGGGGATCGTGGCGTCGCATTCGTTCGCGCGATCAGCGCCGGAGCACCGAGGACGCTCGGTGACCTCACGGCGGCTGTTCCTCTTCGTGTTCGGTTGCCTGATGGCGGTCGTGACCGCCGAGAACCTCGGTACTCCCCGCAATGCCGGCCCCGACGAGCCGGCGCACATCGTCCGCGGCGCCGGCATCGTGCGCGGGGAGATCTTCGGCGACATGACCTACGGCGAGTGGCTCGAGGACCACGAGCCGCTCGACGCCGGCGGTGCGGACATCGTCAACGCCGATCTCGACAGCGACGCGCTCAAGGTCTACGACGTGCCGCGTTGGGTGGCCCAGCCGTCGGCGACGTGTTACGCCCACAACGGCGACGTCCCGGCCACCTGCTCGACGATCGACCGCGCCGGCGGGAACGGCGCGCTCTCGACGGCGGCGATGTACCCGGTGTGGGGGCACATCCTCCCCGGCCTGGCGACGCTGCTCGTCCACAGCTCGACCGCGCTCTGGCTGGCCCGCTTCCTCCATGCGATCGTCCCGGTCGTCCTCGTCGCGGCGACGCTCACCCACCTGCTGATCACCAGGAGGCGGGCCGCCGCGTCGGCGGTCCTCGTCGCGACCACACCGATGGCGCTGTTCCTGCTCGCAGTCGTGAACCCGAGCGGCATCGCGATCGCCGGGGCCATCGCCGTCTGGGTCACGCTCGACGACCTCCATCGCACCGGGCGGACGCCGTGGTGGCTGCTGACCCTCGGTTACGGCGCCCTCGTGCTCCCCCGCGACGACGGGCTGATCTGGGCGGCCTTGATCGTCGCCGTGCTGACGCTCGTCTGGCGGCGGAGCCCGGTCACGCTGTGGATCCTGCTGCCGAACCCGAACCGGATCGCCATCGCCGCCGTCAGCGTCGTCGGCCTCGCCTGGGCGGCGCTGTCCGCGCTGACCGGCGGCGGCCTCGTACCCGTCGCCAAACCGGACAACCTGGTGGATGTCGTCATCCAGAACACCGGCAAGCACCTACGCGAGGCGGTCGGAGTGCTCGGCTGGCTCGACACCACGCTGCCAGAGTCGATGTACGCGCTCTGGTTCTTCGCCGCCGGTCTCGTCGTGATGATCGCGTTGGTCACCCGTGAGTACCAGCGAGCGATCGGCGCCGCCGCCGCGCTCGGCCTGTTCGTACTGGCCGGCTGGATCCTCGAGATCATCCAGGGCCGCACCGCCGGGCTCTTCTGGCAGGGCCGTTACGCGCTCCCCGTGCTCGTGGGGATGGTCATCGTCGCCGCCCTCGGCACCGACGTCGACCGCAAGATCGGCGACGTCGCCGCCGCCGTGCCGGGTCTGCTCGCCCTGGTCGTCTGGAACATCGCCTTCTTCCAGCAGTTGCGCCGATGGGCGGTCGGCCAGCACGGGTCGATCAGGCCGTGGGCCTGGGACACGTGGGATGCCCCCGTCCCGATCGTGCTCGTGATCGGGGTGCACGTCGCCGCATCGGCCGCCCTGGGCTGGCTGTGTTGGAGCAAGCGCCTGACATCGGCTCCAGCTACATCGGCACCGGCCGCCTGGGCGCCCGACGACACGCCTCCCACCTGACGGTTCCGGCCTGACCGGCGCCTGAACCGCGGCTGACGGCGGTCAGGCCATGGTCAGGTTCGCGACCTCACGATCGTCGTAACCGGACGCGATCCGGCTGACGAAGGAGGAAGCATGTCCAACCATCCCCAGCGCCGGAACGGAACGAAGCGAGTGCGGCGGGCCGCGGTCGTGATCACGCTCGGCGCGACCGCACTGGTGCCGCTGGCCGTCGCCACTGCCACCGGCGCTTCGGCGCCACCTGACACGACCGAAGCCCCTCAACCATCCGAGCCGGAGGAGCCGCTCCCGACGTTGCTGCCCCTCGCCCCCGAGAGCGAGCGCGTCGACCTGGTCGAGCCGACGTTCACGAACCCGACGGTCGTCGACAACCCACTGTTCCCCATCAGCAACCTCCACTCGGCGATCCTGCTCGGCAACACCGAGGGCCATCTGCTGAAGATCGAGACGACGCTGCTCCCAGAGCCCGTGATCATCGAGGTGGACGGGGTGGCGATCGAGGCGCTGGCGTCCCAGTTCCTGGCGTACGAGGACGGCCGGATCCACGAGGTGGCGATCGACTGGTACGCGCAGGACGACGCCGGCAACGTCTGGTACCTCGGCGAGGACGTCTTCAACTACGAAGACGGTGTCGTCGCCGACACCCACGGCACGTGGATGGCCGGTCGCGACGGCGCACCGGCGGCGATGATCATGCCGACGAATCCACAGGGGGGCGAAGTGTTCAGGCCGGAGAACATCCCTGGCGTGCTGATGGAAGAGGTCACCATCCATGAAGTCGGGGTCACGGTCGACGGACCGTTCGGCGCCGTCGATGGCGCGATCATCGCCGAGGAGAACCACACCCTCGACGGCGTGTACGAGGACAAGTGGTTCGCCCCCGGCTACGGCGAGTTCTTCTCCGGCGTCGGCGGCAATCTCGAAGGCATGGCGCTGGCGATCCCGATCAACGCGACGCCTGGGCCGGTGCCGGCCGAACTGACGGCGCTGACCGACGGCGCGATCACGGTCGCCGACGCAGCGGCAGCGGGCGACTGGGAGACCGCCAACAGCACGCTCGACGCGATGACCGGGGCGTGGACCACGTACCGAGACGGCAACGACGTCCCGCGCGATGCTCGCGGTGCAGATGGACCGGGCGCTCGCCGCACTCGTCGGTGACGGCATGGTGCCGGCCGTCGCCGACCAGAACCCCGAGGGAGCGGCGAACGCCGCGCTCGACGTCGCCCAGGCCGGCCTCGACCTGCAGCTCCAGTTCCGCCCGCCGGCCGAGGTCGACCGCGATCGGTTCGAGATGTGGACCCGCCAGCTGGTGGTCGACACGAGTGCCCTGGAGCCCGCGCCTGGGTTCATCGCCGGCGACGTCACCACCCTCGAATGGGTCTACGACCGCTTCGCCCACACCCTCGACCCGGCGCTGGCCGGCGAGATCGAGGCGGCGCTCAGCGAGCTCCGGACCGCGGCCGACGCCGAAGATGTCGCCGCCGCCGCCGAGCGAGCCGACCGTCTGCTCATCCTCGTCGGGATCTGATTCCTGTACCGTCGGCGCCGATGTCAGCAGGAGATGACGAGTCGGCGCCGACGGTCGAGCAGCAGCTCGACGCGCTCCAACGAGCATCCGAGGAGCGGCGGGCCGAACTGCGCGAGATCGTGGCCCAGCTCCCCGAGGTGATGAGCCGAAGGGCGATCCTGCGCGCGGTCGCCGCCGACATCCGCCACGCGCCGGAGAAGGGCGACCTCGCGGACCGGGGGATCCGCAAGGTCGGCCGCACGCTCGGCTACGGCGCCCGCACGCTGAAGCGGCTCGTCATCCGCAGCGATCGATGACGCCAGTCCCGTGAAGTCAGTGGCGGTCTACGTTGCCGCGCGGGCAACGCGTTCATGACCGACATCGCAACGTGGTTGGTCGAGGCCGCCGCACTGACCGGTCGGGACGCCACCCTCGTCACCGACCGCTTGCCGCGAGACCCCGGCGTCACCAACCTCGTCCTCGCGCCGCACGAGTTCTTCCTGCTTCATGACGCGGCGGACTCGGCGCTGAACGAGGCGGCGGCGATCAGCGTGCCGATCACGACCGAGCAGCCAGGCACGCAGTGGTTCTTCCTGGGCCTCAGCTTCTGCCGGCCCGCCAAGCTCGTGCTCGACATCAATGCCAACGGCGTGGCGGAGCTCGAGGCGCTACGGCGTGCGAGCCAGACCGGCTCCCGCTCGGCGGGGTGCCGAGCATGATGAGCCGCACCGCCGAGCGGGGCATCGACGTGCTGTTCCTCGGCGGCGACACCGCGCGGCGCGGAGCCGTGCTTTCGACGCTCGGTCCGATCCTGTGCAGCCGGCGCTCGGACCTCCGCCTGTTCCGCTTCACCGAGCCGGTTCACGACGGGGTTCCCGGACTCGTGTTCGGCCAGGAGAAGTACGACCTGCTGGCGAGAACCCGCATGCTCGTGAACATCCACCGCGACGACACCTCGCCCGGATACTTCGAGTGGGCCAGGATGATCGAGGCGATGGCCAACGGTGTCGCCGTCGTGACCGAGCCGTCCACCGGTTTCGAACCGCTCGTGCCCGGCGAGCACTTCGTGCAGAGCGACGACATCGCCGGTGCGGTGTCGGGGCTGCTCGATGACGAGGAGCGTCGCGCTGCGATCGGCGAGTCGGCGCGGCGGGCGGTGCTCGAGACCTACCCGCTGGCCGGCTCGCTCGGCCCGATCCTCGACGAGCTCGATTCCATCGACATCGGCGCCCGCTCGGCGCTGGCCGATCGGCGGATCAGGCGGAACCGGATCAAGCGCGTGCACGGACGTCCGTTGATGCCGGTGTTCCGCCCCGCCCCGGCGCTGCGAACCCGGGTCTTCCACGCCCTGCTCGCCGAGCAGGACATCCAGCGCTCGATCGAGTCGGTGCGCTGCCAGATCAGGTACGGCGACCCCAATCACGATCTCGAGTTCGCCACGCCCGCCTACGCAAGGTGCGCCGCGACCGGTACGACTCCTGAGGTCAGCGTCGTCGTCACGCTCTACAACTACGCCGAGGTCGTCGGCCGAGACGCTCGACTCGCTCGTCGCATCGAGCGGCGTGACGACCGAGATCATCGTCGTCGACGACCACTCCACGGACGACGGGCCGGGCGGTCGTGCAGGGCGTTCATGGACCAGCATCCCGACCTGCCGATCCTGCTGCTCGGGCGGGAGAACAACTGCGGCCTGCCGAAGGCGCGCAACCACGGCATCGAACG
This sequence comes from Ilumatobacteraceae bacterium, assembly GCA_963764455.1. GTDB lineage: Bacteria > Actinomycetota > Acidimicrobiia > Acidimicrobiales > Ilumatobacteraceae > Desertimonas. The sequence continues at coordinate 10,834 of CAVXSN010000014.1, read as the reverse complement.
GGCCCGCTCCGACAAGGTGATGATCATCGACGCCGACAACACGGTGTACCCGTGTGCCTGCGCCGCCTCGCCGACGCCCTCGACGCCGACCCAGACGCCGGCTTTGCCTACGCCACCCTCGAGGCGTTCGGCGACGAGCCCGGCCTGCGCAGCCATCTCCCCTGGTACGTGCCGTGGCTGTGCGCGGCCAACTACCTCGACGCCCAGGCGATGATCCGGCGCGACGTGCTCGTCCGCCACGGCGGCTACCGAGAAGGCGACGAGTGGATCTACGGCTGGGAGGACTGGGACCTCTGGCTGCGGCTCGCCGCCGCCGGCGAGCACGGCGTGCACCTCAACGAGATGCTCGGCCGCTATCGCACCCAGCGAACCTCGATGATCTCGATGAGCAACCTCGCCAAGGACGCGATGCTCGCCCACGTGAGGCAGCGCTATCCCGACCTCCCGTGGCCGCCATAGCCGGCACGCCGATACAAGATTTCCACAAGCAAAGTGATGCAAAAGTGAAACAAAACGGTTGTGGAAATCCTGTTTGTCGTCAGGAGGCGGGCTTGCGGCAGATCGCGAGGTCCTGGAAGTTGGCCATGCCGCGGTCGAGGTGGTCGAGGACGTCGAAGTACGGCGAGAACGTGCGCTCGACGTGGGCCCTGGTCTGAAAGCTGGTCTGGTACCAGTCGGGGAGCACGCCGTCGACGACGTTGCGGATGTACACGAATCCGTCGTCATGGAACGCCGCGGCTTCGGCTTCCGAGAACGCGGCCCGGTTCAGTTCGAACACGCTCGGGCCGTGCGTGGAGAGCAGCAGCAGGCCGCCGGGCACGAGGACGCGCCGGAGCTCGGCGAGCCACATCTGCTGCATCGGCTCGTCGAGGTGCGTGAACACTGACACGCCGTAGGCCAGGTCGAACTCCGCGCCGTCACACGGCAGCGGAGGCTGGGCTCCGTTGACCGCGAACCGCACGCCGGTCACGTTGGCCTTGTCCCACGTGATCATCACGTCGTCGATGTCGGTTCCGGTGAACGCAATCGAGCTCAACAGCGGCACCCAGTGGCGCATGACGCGGCTGCACCCGCAGCCCCAGTCGAGCACCGCGCTCGAGATCCTCGATCCGGGTGCCGGCGGCAGCCAGTGCCCGCTCGATCGACGCCTTGACGTCGAGTCCGACCCGTAGGTACTCGTACTCGCTGAGCGACTTGCCCACCACCCGGTAGCGGATGTCGGCCGGAGGGATGGCGATCGCCTGCTCCGCCTCCGAGCGAGGAAGCTGGGCGATCAACGTTGCCTCGTCGACCGGCTTCGAACGGATCAGGTGGCGAGAGAGCTTGACCTTCAGGTTCTCGAGCACCGGACGACCCTACCGGCAGACATTTCGCGCAAATCCTGCAAGGTCGGAGCGGCGCGGGGTTCTCGGCAGGCGTCCACCCAACACCAATCGAAAGGGACACGCCATGAACACCACACTCTCCATCACCCCGACGCCAAGCAGGACCGCCGGCCGCACGCGCCGGTCGATCCTCGCCGCCACCGTGCTCGGTGGCGTCTTGCTCGCCGCGGGCTGTTCCAATGCCTCCCGCGGCGAGTCGTCGCTCTCGGGCTTCGGTCCCGACGGCGCCGACCTCGCCACGCCGACGATCGGTTCCTCGCCGTCCTCGAACCCGACACCTGCCACCGACCCGCCGCAACCCCAGCCAGAGGGCAATGGTGGTGGCGGCGGCGGGCAACAGCAGGACAACGGCGGCGGCAGCGGCGACGACGGCGGCGGAAACAACGACGACGGCGGAAGCAGCGACGCCGGCGGCGAGATGGAGCCGTGGGACAACGGCAACGACGAGCCCGTCCTTCCTGGCCCGTGCGCCGACGTGCTCGCCACCGGCGCGAGCCTGATGGTCGACCCCGCGCCAGCGCTGCTCGAGTCCGGGGTGCTCAGCTCGGCGCTGACCGTCACCAACTGCGGTGCCGAGCCGATCGACTGGACGGCGGCCACGATTCCCGGTGTCACCCTGGCGACCGCCGGCGGCGAACTGGGCGGCGGCGGATCGACGGCTGAGCTCGGGTTCACGATCGAGGCCACCGAGTTCGAACCCGGCGCGATCGAGTTCGAGATCAAGGTCAGCGAGCCGGGTCACAACCACTACGTCGACGTCCAGGCGTTCCGCGACGTCCTGGGCAGCGACTTCGCCGGCGACCTCGAGCTCACCGCCGACGACGCCGTCGGCGGATGCGCTGTTCAGTGCATCGTCAGCGCCCAGATCACGGCGAACGCGACCTCGCCCGACGTGACGCTGAAGGTCGGCCTGAACGAGTCCGCCGTCGTCGACGTGTACGTCGACACGCAGGCCCCCGCCGACCCCGGCGGCTTCCCGGTGTTCCCCGGCGTGAGCCCGATTGCCACGTCCGGCGGCGCCACGGGCGACTTCACCACGCCGCTGTCACCACTGAACGCGACGACGAAGTACTACATCATCGTCAAGGCCACCGACTCGAACGGCAACGTGTCGTACCGCTCCGGGTCGTTCAAGACGATCACGCCGGTCGACCTGCCCGACGAGATCCTCGATCCCGGTCCTCCGGTCGGCTGCTTCGTCCAGTGCATCACCTCTGCGGAGCTGTCGCTGACCGACGACCCGACCGAGATGGCGATCACCGTCGAGACCCACACGTCGGCGATCCTCGACGTGTGGGTGTCGACCGAGCCGCCGCTCGTGCTGCGGGACGCTCCCCCGTCGTTCGGTCAAGACGTCGAGAAGGCGGCGACGACCGACGGCCTCGACCTCACGCACTGGGAAGCGGTGATTCCCGGTCTCGAGATCGACACCGACTACCACGTGATCCTGCGGGCCCGCGACCTCAACGGCAACGACTCGTACCAGGTGGGTACGTTCCACTCGGCCGACGGCTACCTGATCACGGTCCGGTTCCACGCGATCCACGTGGTCGACGACGGTGACGGCGGCGACAACCCGGGCGACCTGACGTTCCGCTGGGGCACCGAGGACAACCCGATCGGATCCTACGCGGGGCAGGTGGAGAGCGGCACGGCGTTCCTGATCGGTCACGAGCCGGACGACGTCGAGATGCAAATCGAGAGCGACGGCGGACTCCTGCCGACGCTGTACGTGTCGGCGGAGGAGTACGACGACCAAGGCATCACCGAGGCCTGCCCCGACGTGCTGTACACCTCGTTCGGCAAGTGGGAGGACTGCGGCATCTGGTGGAACTCGGCCAGCTCCGGGCTCATCACACCCGATGCCTTCGACGGCATGCAGCGCTGCAGCGACTTCGAGCTCCCCGACGAGTGGTCCGACCAGGCGTGCACCGCGATCGCTTCGTACGACGAGAACGCGATCGGCTTCAACGGCCAGCCGATCTTCTGGGCAGTGGTCGCCTTCAAGGTGACCGCATTCTGATCGGCGGGCAACTGCGGCGGGCGTCGTTCGATACGGACGGCGCCCGCCGCACTGCCGCGAATTCCACGGCTCGCCACGCCGTGATCAACAACACTCACGCGAAAGAACGAGGACATGGTCGATGAACGACAGCCGCAGCGATGCCGAGCTGGTGACGGCGTATCTCGGCGGGGCGAGCGACGCCCTCGCCGCGATCTACGACCGTTACGCCGACCCGCTCCACGACACCGCCGCGGTGATGATGCGCGACCGTCACGAGGCCGCCGACCTGACGCAGGACGTGTTCCTCGTGGCGGCCGAACGGCTCGGCCAGCTCCGCGACCGAAGCCGGCTCAAGCCGTGGCTGTTCGCCGTCCTGCGCAACGAGGTGTACCGGCGGACCAAGCGCAGAGCGCGGACCCGGCCCGTCGACTTCTCCACCACCGACCCCGGCCGTGGGGTGATCGAGATGCCCGCGATCCCTGACCCGGCCGCCGAAGCCGGAGCCGTCGCCTACGAGCAGCTCGCCAGCGACGTCCGCACGGCGGCGGCGGGTCTCGACGAGCGGGATCAGCTCGTGCTCGAACTGACCGCCCGCCACGGGCTCTCCGGCGAGGACCTCGCCGCCGCCCTCGGTGTGACGGTCGATCAGAGCTACGTGGTCGTCCACCGGATGCGGGACCGCGTCGAGCGCAGCCTCGGTGCGCTCGCGGTGGCGAAGGCCGGACGCCGCGACTGCGCCGAGCTCGCGACCATGCTCGCGGGCTGGGACGGCGAGTACACCGTGCTCGTCCGCAAGCGGGTCGCCCGGCACATCGAGCGCTGCACCGTTTGCACCGAGACCCGCCGCCGTTTCGCCGCGCTCCCGCTCGTGGCGCTCGCCCCGGCGATCGGGGCTCCCGCCGAACTGCGGGCGTCGGTGCTGCGGGCGCTCGCGGCGGGGCGGCAGTCCCCCGCCCGCAGGGACGAGTTCTCGGAGTCGACCGGGTTCCCGCGTCCGCTCGGCGCTTCGCGCCGGGTGCTGCCGCGGCTCGCCGCCTCGGCCGCTGTCCTGCTCGCACTGGCCGGGGCGGTCGGCGTGCTGCTGGCGAGGTCGAGCCCGACGATCGACGGCGACATCGCGCTCGACGACCCGGTCGAGACCGTCGCGGCCATGGCGGGGACGACCGAACTTGGTCTCGCCGTGGCATCGTCGGAGCCCGAGACCACCACCGCGACGACCCTGCCGTCGATCGTGACAGACCCGCCGACGGTGGCGCCGACGCCGCCCCCGACTCCACCGTCGACGACGACCACGACCACCGACCCGCCCGACCCGCCGATCACCGGACAGTTCGTGATCGTCACCGCTGCCGACACGCAGGCGCCGGACGTGACGATCACCCAGGACCGTCCGACGGTCGCCTGTCCGTGGAGCGCCCCGATCATCATCGCCGCGACGGTCACCGACGTCTCGGCGGTCGACGAGGTCACGCTGTCGTGGTCGGGACCCGGCTCGCCGGGATCGACGCCGATGTCGCGTTCAGGCAACTCGTGGTCGGCGACGCTCGGCATCGACCAGGTCGGCGGGGTCTGGACGTACGTCATCGCGGCCACCGACGCCGCCGGCAACACCGGGACCGCATCGGGGACCACCGTGGTCGCCGGCTGCTGATCCCGGATCCGGAGCCGCACCGATGGGACGAATGGCAGTGGGACGTGAACCCGGTCACCGTACCCGAACTGACCGTAGTGCGGCTTTCGCGGCAGTGGCCTCGCGGGCCCATGCGCTCGACTTCGGCCATCCGCGTTCCCGATAGCCTTTCTTCCCCGCCATGGCCGACGTCGCTCCTTCCCCCGCGTTCGCCTCCGAACTGCGGCCGATGTCGGGACGGCGTTCGGCGATCGCCCACGTCAGGGAGATCCTCCACTACCGCGAACTCCTCGTCATGCTGGTGCGCAAGGAGTTGACGGTGCGCTACAAGAGCTCCGCACTCGGGTTCACCTGGTCGATGGTCCAACCGCTGTTCCTGCTCGTCGTGTACACCGCGGTGTTCGCAATCCTGCGGGCGGGCTTCGAACGTTTCTCGATCTGGGTGCTCTGCGGCTTGCTCGTGTGGACCCTGATCTCGTCGAGCCTGATCACCGCGACCGTGTCGATCACGTCGAACTCGACGCTGGTCGGCAAGGTCAAGTTCCCGCGGGCCGTCCTGCCGCTGGCCAGCGTCGGGGGCGCGCTCGTCCACTTCTGCCTGCAGATGGTGGCGTTCGTCGTCGTCCTCGCGGTCTCCCGCCACGCCGTCGACTGGTCGTACGTGTGGTTGCTCCCGATCGCCCTGGCGACGACGCTGATCCTGTGCGCCGCCCTGGCCCTGCTGCTCGCGCCGTGCAACGTCTACGCCCGCGACACGATGCACCTCCTCGAGCTGCTCGTGCTCGGCTGGTTCTGGGCGACGCCGATTCTGTACCAGTACGCGAGAGCGGCGGAGTGGCTGTCGTCGAAGGGCATCGGCGAGTGGGTGCTGCTCGGCAACCCGGCGACGCCGATCGTGATGACGTTCCAGCGCGCCCTCTACGGCACGGATGCGGTCGGGGACCCCGCACTCCAACTGCTCCCGAGCCACGGACCGGCGTGGTATCTCGGGATGCTCCTCCTCACCGCGGCGGTGTGGACCGGCATCGGCTACGTCGCCTTGCGGGTGTTCGACAAGGCCGACGTGCACCTGGCGGAGACGCTCTGATGACGGTCGCGGTCTCCGTCGAGAACGTGTCGAAGTCGTTCCGCATCGCGACCGACCCGGTCAACTCGCTCAAGGAGCGCATCCTGCGCCTCGGCCGGACCGGGCACGTCGAGTTCCAGGCGCTGCGCGACATCAGTGTCGAGGTCACTCAGGGCCAGACGGTGGGTATCCTCGGCCACAACGGCTCGGGAAAGTCGACGCTGCTCAAGTGCATCGCCGGCATCCTCACCCCCACCCTGGGTCAGGTGCGGGTCCGCGGCCGGCTGGCGTCGCTGCTCGAGCTGGGTGCCGGGTTCCACCCTGAGCTGTCCGGTCGCGAGAACGTGTACATCAACGCCGCGTTCTACGGCATGGGCCGGCGCCAGATCGACCGGGTCTTCGACGACATCGTCGCCTTCTCCGAGCTCGCCCAGTTCATCGACGAACCGGTCAAGCACTACTCGTCGGGGATGTACGTCCGGCTCGGCTTCGCCGTCGCCATCAATCTCGACCCGGACGTGCTGCTGGTCGACGAGGTGCTCGCCGTCGGGGACGAGCTGTTCCAGGCGAAGTGCCTGAGCCGGATCAAGCAGTTCCAGGCCGATGGCCGGACGATCGTGTTCGTGACCCACGACGCGGCGACGGTGCGCCAGGTCTGCGATCGAGCGATCGTGATCAACCACGCCGAGCTCGTGCTCGACGGTGCTCCCGGCGATGCGATCCGGACCTTCCGCGAGCACCTCCACGGCAACCTCGCCGAGCGCCCGATCGTCCCCGGCGACGTCAACGTCATCTCCGCCGCGATGGTCCAGTATCCGGACGCCGCCCGGTCGCACATCGCGCCCGGCGAGCCGCTGAAGATCATCGCCGACCTCCACCCCGACTCGCCGATCGCCGAGCCGGTGCTCGCCATCGAGATCAACGATCGCCGGGGCAACGTCGTGTTCAGCGTCGACACCGACAGCCTTGGCTCGCCGCTCCCGAAGATCGACGAGCCGCGCTCGGTCACGATCACGCTCGACCGCACGTGGCTGCTGGACGGCGAGTTCCCCGTGACGCTCAAGCTCACCGATCGCTCCACCGGCGCGGTCGTCGATTGGCGCGAGGGCATCACATCGTTCGAGGTGACCAGCGCCGGCCGCGCCGAGGGCACCGTCGCCCTCGACGTCAGCGTCGAGTAGCCCGCGGACCCGAATCGCTCATCGTTCGCCGGCGAATGCGACGAGCGATCCGCGGATGCGGGATGTCGCGATCAGCGGGCGCAGATGCAGGGGCGATCAGCAGCACCCAGAAGATCGAGTGGTAGGCGATCATGCTCTCGGTGACGTTCTCCAGCAGCGCGAACGTCACGACCGCAGCCACCCACGCGGTCTTCCATCCCGGCGCCCCGAAGGCCCGCCACCAGGTGCGGCCGAGGCTGAGCGCGACCAAGGCGAGCAGGAGCACGAGCCCGACGACGCCGAGGTAGAGGAGAACCTCGAAGAACGTGCTGTGGGCGGCGTCGGGCACGGTCGTGAACTCCCGCCGCTGGCCGAGCGCGATGCGATGGGCCTCGGTGTCCCAGAACGACCGGAACCCGTAGCCGGCGAACCAGCGGTCCTTCGACATGTCGAGCACGAAGTCCCAGATCTCGGTGCGGCCGGTGAGCGTGCGGTCCTTGCCGACGATCCCCGCGGCGACCCGGATCGTCCACGGGATCGTGATCACGACGACGGCGACGATCGCCGAACCGACCGCGCGCACGCGGTCGATCGACACTCCGCCGGCGGCGACGCGGCGAGCGAGCAGCACGCCGCCGGCCGCGACGGCGGCGCCGGCGAGGGCGATCCAGCCGGTCGCGCTGTCCGCCTTCCACACGGCGAGCAGGTCGACGACGACGCACACCGCGACGGCAGCCGGAACCCACTCGAGCTTGGCGAGCGTGAGCAGACCGAGCGAGGCGATGATCGCGAGACCGGCGATCGGGCTGAGCGTGTTCGGGTTCCCGAACACGCCCATCCACGTGTCGTCGTCGGCGAAGCGGGCCGACGTCAGGGTCACCGCCGCGACGACCGACACCAACGTGAGGGCCTGGAGCCCGACGAACAACGAGATCACCTGCTGGCGGAACGTCAACCCGAACCCGAACCACACGGCGGTCGCGACGACCAGCGCCATCAGTACCGCCTCCTCGCGCGTCCGCGTGGGCGAGTCGGTCCACAGCACCGACAGCACCGCCCATCCCGCGAGCGCCGCCGGCAGCGCCAACTCGCGCGCCGGCAGCCGCGGCCTGCCACCGTCGCCGGCCCACGATGGGTGCGACGACATCGAGGATGAACAGGGCGAACCCGAGCACCGCCGCGCCCCAGTACGTGACGCGGTACGGCCACGTGTCCAATGCCAGCGGGATGCGGGCACCCCAACGGGACAGCGCGACGAACGGTCCGCTCGAAAGCCCGACGACGACCAGCACCGCGGCGGCGATGCGACCGAGGTCGCCGACGTCAGCGGTCCCACGAGCGACGATCGTCCGGGTCGCAGTGGCCGTCATGGTCGGCCGCCCGGCTTGTGCACGCGCGGCACAAGATTTCCACAGGCAGATTCGGCCATTTTCTGACCGGACTTTGGCCTGTGGAAATCTTCGTGGGGTCGTGCTCACCTCAGAGGACGACGACGACGGTGCCGATGTAGGCCCAGTTCCAGACCCACTGGGCATCGGCCGTCGACTGGCGCACGCACCCTCCGGACAGCGGCAGCCCGAGCTGTTCCTTGGCTGCAGCGGACGCCCGTTCCGGTTCGGGATCTCGTGGAACCCGATCCGGCCGCCCTGCGGGCCGTACGCGAACCGCACCATGTAGCGCCAGCGGATCGACGGGTCGGCCATCGAGTTCGTGTACAGCGACCGGGAGTAGACCCGGTACGTCCCGGCGTACGGCTCGTAGAGCCGGCCCGAGACGCGATGCGTCTTGACGACCACGCCGTTTGCGTCGACCGCCCAGATCCGCTGCAACGCCCGCGAGTAGACGATCCGGCGTCCGCTCCCCGAGTTGTCGGGCAGCGCGGTCGCCGGCGGCGGGTTCGGGTCGTAGATGCCCAGCCGCGTGCAGCGTCCGCTGGCCGGCGATCCCGTCGTCCTGCAGCCCGCTCCTGTACTGGAAGTTGCGCAGCGCGTTCACGCGCGGTGATGTCGAACGAACTGTTCGGCCCGGCGAGCCAGTAGCCGAGCTGCACGAGGCGCTGCTCGACACAGCGGGCCCCGTTGCCGGTGCTGCCCAACCGAACCGCATAGTGCGTCTTGCACGTGGCCGCAGGACGCACGAGCGGCGTGTAGATCCCCAGTCGGACGAGCGTCTGGTAGTCGGCGATCCCCGTGGACGCGAGGCCCTGGCGGGCCTGGAAGCGTCGCAGCGCGACGACAGCGGTGGAGTCGAAGGTGTCGTTGGGGCCGGCGAGCCAGTACCCGAGCTGAACGAGCCGGCTCTCGACACAGCGGGCTGGGTAGCCGTAGTCGCCGAGGTAGACCGCATACGGGGTCCGGCAGCTCGGCGGCGGCATCGGCCGCGGTTCGGTCCACAGTCCGAGCAGCTGCAGCGTCGCCTTGCCGGCGATGCCGTTGGCCAGCACCCCGTGCTTGGTCTGGAACGCCTTCAGGGCGTTGACGCCGGTCGCATCGAAGTTGTCGTCGGGGCCGGCAAGCCAGTATCCGAGCTGGACGAGCCTGGTCTCGACGCACCGCGCCGGATCGCCGCGGGTGCCGAGCGTGACGGTCAGCGAGACCGTGCACGTCGGGGCCGGAGCCACCGCCGCGGCAACCGCAAGCGCCATCGGTGCCGCGATCGGTGCCGCGATCGGTGCCGTGGTGGTGGTGGTGGTGGTGGTGGTGGTGGTGGTATGAGGTAGATCGCGGTCGTCGGGGTAGTTGTGGATGTGGTCGTCGTCGGGACCACCGTCGTGGTGGTCGACGACGACGCCGCCGGCACGGTGGTCGCGTCGGTCGTCGTCGGAGCGCCGGTCGTCGTGGGCGTGTCGGTGGTCGAGGATCGCCGCGGTGGTGTCGGGGGGCAGCGTCGACGTGGTCGTCGAGGCATCCGGAACCCCGGCGAGGTGGTCGGCGTTCAGCACCCCGGAGGGAACCAGGCCGACCAGTCCGGTCAGGACGATGACGGACATCCGCCGCGCGACGGATTTCCGCGTCGTGAGACCTGCGTTCATAGCTGCGGGAGCATAGTTCGCAGCCGTCACACCACGGCGGCGCTTGCCGCGCTGCCAGTCACCCAGGCCCAGCTGTCAACCGATCGTGGTGGACGTCGGCGGCTCGGTCGCCGGCGGCTCCGTCGCCGGGGGCACGGTCGTCTCGGGCGCCTCGGTGGTCGGCGCGGCCGTGTCCGGCGGTTGCGTCGAACTGGTCGGCCCCGACGTCGGCGGCACCGTCGCCGGCGGCTCGGTCGCCGGCGGTTCCGTGGTCGGCAGCACCGTCGTCGTGGTCGCCGTGACCGATGTCGTCGTGCTGCTCTCCGGTGCAGGCGGGAGCGGCACGAGGCCAATGTCGACTCCGACGCCCGAGTTGCCGACCGGGCACCGTGATCCAGTCCGTGCGCGCCGTCAGCGCGACGTCGTCGACCTCGGTGGCATCGGAGTCGATCTCGTCGTCAGGACCGACATCGGGTGACGTGATCGTGAACCCGACAGGCAGCTCGATCTCGACGCGGTACGTGCCACCGGCCGAGCCGGCGAACTGGAAGGCCCCGTCGCGGGCCTGGGCGTAAGGC
>CAVXSN010000013.1:0-62495 GCA_963764455.1 Ilumatobacteraceae bacterium | reverse complement strand
ACTGATGTCTCAGATCTCAGATTTCCACAAGCAATGTGACGCGCGAAAAAGTGCAACAGATTGCTGTGGAAATCTGGTCCTCCTGGACTATTCCGTGGGTCATGGTCGTCCGGGGCAGTCCGGGGGTGTGACCGCCAAGGGCGAGCAGGGCGAGGGCGATGAGGGGTTCGGGACCGTGGAAGCCGAATGCGATTCTGGTGAGCAGCCGGATCTTCGTGTTGGTCGATTCGATCAGCGCGTTGGACAGGCCGCAGTCGAGCGTGGCGTCGATCTCGACGCGGTGCGCGACGATGCGTCGTTGCAGCGCAACGAAGGCGGGGAGGCGGATCGTCGAGCCCAGCTGATCCAGCGATCGAGGGCTTCTTTGCCCTGCTCGCCCTTGACCGCGAAGACCTATCGCAGACCCTCTTCGAGCGTAAGCCCGCCACAACCGAGGGTCGTCTTGGTCATCTAGTCGAGCTTGCGCTGCCGACGGTAGATCCTCGGGGCCCTTCCACAACGCATAGCGGATCGTTTGATCGCCCGAGGAGCATCGACGGCCGATTTGGGGCGGCCGGTGTCGCTGGTGTGTCGGCGACCCGTCGCCGAGCTCCAGGCTCGACGACGCTCCACGTCAGGGCTTCGGTGCCCCAGGCGCACTGGAACGGGTCGGCGCAGCGGATCCCCTGGGTGCTCGTGCCTTGACGACGTGGGCGATCGCTGGGGCCATGTCCGCTGAGACGTGGCTGAGCTGGCTGGACCGGTCCCGGCCGAGTCCATCGAGAACAGATCGATGGTGGCGTCTTCGCGACCCGGAGCCGCCCACACCAACCGGCCGGTGTCATGATCCACGACCACCGTGAGGTAGTAGTGGCCACGCTTGCAGGAGATCTCGTCGATTCCGATGCGACGCAGTCCAGCAAGTCGGTCCACCCGACGATCGATGCCCGCTGCGACCCGGGCCAGGATCGCTCCGACGGTCCGCCACGCCACCCGTAACAGCTCGACCACTGCAGTCTTGAGATCTGCACGGCAACCAAGCGACGTGATCATCGAAATCTCTGGTGTGCCCAGCACCGTGACGGGCCCACGGCACTCGCGTCACGGTCGGACCATGATCGCGACAGCGCACACGCGGCGCATTGGCCTCGACGAACACGCGGTCGTCCCCATATCGAGCGCCCGCCAGCGACGACGACCCTCGCCACGGTCATAGCGAACCGAACGTCGACCACAGCGGCCACAGCGATACCGAGCCTGCGCAGTAGGGCGCACCGACACGATCACAGCACCTGCGTCGTCATCAAAGCTCACGTTCTCGATCACCGCGCGCGCCAAGCCGAACGCCCTGCGCCATACGATTCGTTTCCGAACCCCGTTTGCCTCCTCCGATCAGAACCTTCGACAGCGCTGAAACGTAGAAAGCACACGCGGTGGCGCCGCGGATACCCACCCAAACACCCACGGATCAGTCAGGAGAGCCGGAAATCTTGTCGCGGCAGGTGCGCTTTGCCGTCAGCCGGCGTCGCGGATCTCGCGGCGGAGGTCGTTGATCTCGTCGCGGAGGCGCGCCGGCGTACTCGAACCGCAGCTCGACCGCCGCCTCGTGCATCTCGGCCTCGAGCGTCTGGATCAGCCGCTGCATCTCGTGCTGCGGCATCGTCTTCAGCTCCCGCTGCACCTTGTCCCGCTCGCGCTGAGCGGCGGCGGTCCTTCATCGGCACCGGCGCGACATGTCGTCGGGCCGGAGCAGCGACAGGATGTCGCCGACCGCCTTGCGGATCGTCTGCGGGTTGATGCCGTGCTCCTCGTTGTACGCGATCTGGCGGGCCCGGCGGAGCTGCGTGATGCCGATCGCCCGCTCCATCGAGTCGGTGATCCGGTCGGCGTACATCACGACCTGACCGTCGACGTTGCGGGCGGCGCGGCCGATCGTCTGGATCAGCGACGTCTCGCGACCGCAGGAAGCCCTCCTTGTCGGCGTCGAGGATCGCGACCAGCGACACCTCGGGCAGGTCGAGGCCCTCGCGCAGCAGGTTGATGCCGACGAGCACGTCGAACTCGCCGAGGCGCAGCGCCCGCAGGATCTCGATGCGCTGGATCGTGTCGATGTTCGAGTGCAGGTAGCGCACCCGCAGGCCCTGCTCGAGCAGGTACTCGGTGAGGTCCTCGGCCATCTTCTTGGTGAGCGTCGTGACGAGCACCCGGTCGCCGCGCTCGACGCGGTCGTTGATGCCCTCGATGAGGTCGTCGATCTGGCCCTTCGTCGGCTTCACGATGACCTCGGGGTCGACGAGGCCGGTCGGCCGCACGATCTGCTCGACGACCTGCTCGGAGACCCGCAGCTCGTAGGCGCTCGGCGTCGCCGACATGAACACCGCCTGGTTGATCCGCTCGAGCACCTCGTCGAACGTGAGCGGCCGGTTGTCGCGCGCCGACGGCAGGCGGAACCCGTGCTCGACGAGCATGTCCTTGCGGCTGCGGTCGCCCTCGAACTGGCCGTGCAGCTGCGGGCACGGCGACGTGGCTCTCGTCGATGACGAGCAGGAAGTCGTCGGGGAAGTAGTCGAGCAGCGTGAACGGCGGCTCGCCGAAGTCACGGCCGTCGATGTGCATCGAGTAGTTCTCGATGCCGTTGCAGTAGCCGAGCTCGCCCATCATCTCGAGGTCGTACGACGTGCGCATCCGCAGCCGCTGCGCCTCGAGGAGCTTGCCCTCCTTCTCGAAGTACGCCAGCCGCTCCTGCAGCTCGGCCTCGATCTTCGCCATCGCCTTCGCCATCCGCTCGGCGCCGGCGACGTAGTGGGTGGCCGGGAACACCTGCGTGCGGCTGCAGCTCGCGCAGCGTCTCGCCGGTGAGCGGGTCGATGACCGTGAGCCGGTCGACGGTGTCGCCGAACATCTCGATGCGCAGCACCGACTCCTCGTACGACGGGTGGACCTCGATGGTGTCGCCGCGCACCCGGAACTTGCCGCGGCCGAGCGTGGCGTCGTTGCGGTCGAACTGCATGTCGACGAGCCGGCGCAGGATGCTGCGCATGTCGTAGTCGACGCCGACCGACAGGTCGATCATCTGGCCGCGGTACTCCTCGGGGTTGCCCATGCCGTAGATGCAGCTGACCGCTGGCGACGACGATGGTGTCGCGCCGCGTGAGCAGCGCGGCCGTGGCCGAGTGCCGCAGTCGGTCGATCTCGTCGTTGATCGACGAGTCCTTCTCGATGTAGGTGTCGCTCGACGGGATGTACGCCTCGGGCTGGTAGTAGTCGTAGTAGCTGACGAAGTACTCGACCCGGTTGTGCGGGAAGAACTCGCGGATCTCCTGGGCGAGCTGCGCGGCGAGGCTCTTGTTCGGGGCGAGGATCAGCGTCGGCCGCTGCGTCTTCTCGATCGTCCAGGCGATGGTCGCCGACTTGCCCGACCCGGTGATGCCGAGCAGGGTCTGGAAGCGCTTCCCGTCGAGGACCCCGACTGCTCAGGCCCTCGACCGCCTGCGGCTGGTCGCCGGCCGGCGCGAAGTCGGACACGACCTTGAACGGCTGGTCGCCGACCGGGCGCGATCACCGACTCGGTGCGGAACTGCGTCAGGTCGATCGGCGGGCCGTTGGAGCGGCGACATCAGACACCCGGTCAAGTGTAACGACCGAACAATCGTTCTGCCCGGTCGTACCCGGAGGCGCGGGTCCGTCATGCCTTCACCCTTCGGTTGCGGATTCGGGCCAGACCGTCGCGGCGGGCCGCAGCATCCCACTTCAGAGCCAGCAACCGTGCAGTCGCGGTCATCGCACCCGTCACCAACATCACGGCCGCCGGATCTAGACGCAGAGCCCGGTGGCGAAGTCCTGCGTGGCCGCGGCCCGGCTGACAGCGCTGCGTCCAGCTGCCGGAGGCCAACCGATCGCGTCGTTTCCGTGGTCCTCGAACAGCAGCACGTACCGCACTGCGGCCACGGAATCGTCGGCAAGGTGCTCGATCGTGATCGTCGCCCTTGCGTTGGCGACGCCCTCCGGTTCGACCACGACCACGACCGTCTCCGCGTCCTGCGCCGGCACGATCCAGATGGAGCAGCACGCGGGCGGCGTCGCAGGGTGACCGGTTGATCGGCGGTGCCGCCGAGTCGAGGAACGCGTTGAACGGTGCCACGTCAATCGCTCCGTCGGTTGCCACGAGCTCGGCGATCGATCCGGCCCAGCCTTCCGAGTTCGGCGGTTGCGCGGAGCAGTCCCGGAGGTTGCGCGTGTCGGCGATCTCCCACGGCTCGATCGTGCCGTCGCCGTCGGCGTCGGCCCCGCCGGTCGCGCCGGCGAACAGGGCGGGCCACGTGATCGGGCCCGACGAGCCCGTCGGCCTCGAGGCCGTGATCGGCCTGGAACCTGCGGACTGCGGCCTGGGTCTGCGGTCCGAAGTAGCCGTCGATCTCGACCTCGTAGCCGTGGCGCACCAGTTGCGTCTGGACGCTGACGACGGCGCCGCCACGCTGGCACAGCCGCACCGGATAGCGCTGCGGACTCTCGGTGTAACTCGGGCAGACGGGCGAGCCGGACGCGCCGGCCGGTCGCTCGGGCGCTTCGAAATGCTGGTAGTCCTTGAGCCGGGTCCAGTCGCCTCCCCAGGTGAATCCGACCGCCGCGAACGCCTGCGTGACGGCGTCGCCGGCCACGATCATGCCCTGGCGGACGTTCGTGCGATCGAGGAACGCCTGGCCGGCAGGCGGCTCCACGACGTCGCCGCGGACGTACGGGTTCTCGAGCGGATTGATGTCGACCGCGATGCCCCACGAGTGCAGCGACATCGCGCCGCCGCCGGTGATCTCGCGGCAGTTGAATGCCGAGGTGTTGTCTGCCGCCATCGACGCGTCGTCGTCACCGTCGTACACCTCGATGCGCTCCATCCGGAGGATCGGGAAGCGAGCCGCGTACATCTCGCCGAACGTGGTGACGATGTCGTCGGCGACGTCCGCGTGGACGACCAGCTCGCCGCGGTGGACCTCGCCGTCGAAACCCCAGTGATTCATCGTGATCAACCGCAGGTCGGAGATCGGCACCGGGCACCCCGGATGCCACGACACCCCGACCATCTCACCGGCGAGCTCGTTGCTGATCGGCTCGATCGATGCCTCGAACGTGGGAGCAGCCGTGGCGGCTTTGCCTACGGCGCCGGCCAGCGTGCCGCCCGCGGTCACCGCCGCGAGCCCGAACACGATCGCGGCGGCGACCGACCTGAAACGTCCCCCGCATGGTCATCACACCCTGCCCCTTTCGATTCGTACCACGATGCCCGTAACTCTGAAAGCGCGGCGACGCCAGAACGATTCACCCGGTCCACGGCATGGAGGTCCAGCTCCTCGGCGATGACGCCCGCTCAGAAGATTTCCACAGGCCAGATTGCCCAAAAACGGTGAATCTGGCCTGTGGAAATCTCTCAGCCGGCGGCGATGAGGCCGAGGATGAGGAGCAACTGGCCGGCGTGGTAGGTCGACATGACCGCGACGTCGGCCTTGCGGACCGGCTTGACGAACCGGTTGTAGCCGAAGATCGAGTCGCTCGTGGCGAACAGCATCGCCCCGACGGCGGCGAGCCAGCAGCTCGTGCCGGTCGCCGTGATCACCATCGCCGAGATGATCCCCGAGTAGATCGCGACGGCGACCATCATTGCCGCGCCACCCTGACGGCGGGCGCCGGGGAACATGCCGGTCGCCGCCTGCACACCGAGCACGACCGCGAGGAACGGGAAGGCGATGGCCAGCCGTGGCCACGACACCCCAACGAGCAACGCGGTCGCGACGTACGCGCCGTGTCCGAGCGCGAACGCGCCGAGACCACCGAGAAACCGAGCGTCACCGTCGCCGAGCAGTGCCACGTCGCCGGCGAGGCACAGCACCACCGCGACGACCAGCGCGGCCCGGGCGTCGCCGGCCATGTCACCGGCGACCGCGGCGATCGCGACCAGCATGAGCGTCGCGCGCGATCTTGGTGAACGGCCGCCACCGACGATCGTCTCGCCACACCACGATCCAGTCGACGCACGCGACGACGGCGAACGCGACGATCAGCACTGCGGACTCGCTCTAGTCAGCGAAGTGAGACGCATTCGTGAGTTTCGCCGACCAAAGCGAAGCGGAGCGCTGATTCACGCCTCGAACGGCGGGAGGGTGTGCATCCATGCCCACACGTCGTCGACCTGCCGCTCGAGCGACGCCAGGTCACGCGAGTTGTCGATCACCCGGTCGGCCAGCGCCAGGCGCTCCTCCCGGGAGATCTGCTTGCCCAACCGAGCCCTGACATCCGCCTCGGTCATCCCCCGTTGCGACACGAGACGCTCGATCGCGATCTCGACCGGCGTGTCGACCACGACCAGTGCGCTCGTGCCCTCCGGCCGCTTCCCGGTCACGAGGGGAACGTCGAGCACCACCACGTCGTTCGTGCCGCCGTGGGCGAGCACCGCGCGCAGCCAGCTCGGCCCTGACGGCTGGATGGACGATGTCGTTGAGATCCTTCACCGCCGCCTCGTCGGCGAACGCGATCGCGGCCAGCTTGGCGCGGTCGAGCGAGCCGTCGTCGCGGATGATCTCGCCGCCGAAGCGTTCGGCCAGCGTCTCGAGCATCGGTTCGCCCGTCCGCTGCAGCTCGTGCACGATCGCGTCGGCGTCGATCACGACGGCGCCGCGCCGCGCCAGCAGGCGCGAGACGGTGGACTTCCCTGAACCGATGCCGCCGGTGAGGCCGACGCAGATCATCGGCCGCTCAACGTAGCGAAGTCAGGCGTCGGCGTCGTCGGCAGCCGGGACCTCGGCGGGCACGGCGACGTCGGCACCTGCCGCGGCATCGACGGGCTCGGCGACGTCGGCACCTGGGGCCTCGGCCTCGGGGTCGCCCTCGCTGTAGTACTCCGACCACGCGGCCTCGCGCTCGGCATCGGTGTCGCCCGACGCCCAGTTGCCATGCTCGTCGACCTCGAAGTGCTCGCGATACTCCTCGGCGAGTTCGCCACCCTCGGCAGCCTGCTTGATCGACAGGCTGATCCGCCGCCGGGCGAGGTCGAGGTCGATGATCTTGACCCACAGCTCCTCGCCCGGAGTGACGACCTGATCGGGCGAGTCGACGTGGTGCGTCGACATCTCCGAGATGTGCACGAGACCCTCGATGCCGTCGCCCACCTGGACGAACGCGCCGAACTGCACGAGCTTGGTGACCCGGCCGTAGACGAGCTGGCCGACCTCGTGGCGTGGAGGCGAACTCCTGCCACGGATCCTGCTGCGTCGCCTTGAGCGACAGGCTGATCCGCTCGCGGCTCATGTCGACGTCGAGCACCTGCACCGTCACCGGATCGCCGACGGCGACGACCGAGCCCGGGTGGTCGACGTGCTTCCACGACAGCTCGCTGACGTGGATGAGACCGTCCATGCCCCCGAGGTCGACGAACGCACCGAAGCTGACGACCGACGACACGACGCCCTCGCGGACCTCGCCGACCTTGAGGTTGTTGAGGAACGAGTCGCGCGACTCCTTCTGGGTCTCCTCGAGGTGCGCCCGCCGGCTGACAACACCACGTTGTTGCGGTTCTTGTCGAGCTCGATGATCTTGGCCTGGACCCGCTGACCGACGTACGGCTGCAGATCCCGAACCCGGCGCAACTCGACGAGCGAAGCCGGCAGGAAGCCGCGGAGCCCGATGTCGACGATGAGCCCGCCCTTGACGACCTCGATGACCGGGCCCTCGACGACGCCGTCCTCCTCCTTGAGGCGCTCGATCGTGCCCCACGCCCGCTCGTACTGCGCCCGCTTCTTGGAGAGGACGAGGCGCCCCTCCTTGTCCTCCTTCTGGAGCACGAGGGCTTCGACCTTCTCGCCGAGCGAGACGATCTCGTTGGGGTCGACGTCGTTGCGGATGCTCAGCTCACGCGCCGGGATGACCCCCTCGGACTTGTACCCGATGTCGAGCAGGACTTCGTCCTTGTCGATCTTGACGATCGTGCCACTGACGAGCTGGCCGTCCTCGACTTCGACCATGGTGCCGTCGATGGCATCCGCGAATGACATTCCGAGATCGTCGACCGAGATCTCGCGGGGGGTGTAGTTGCCTTCCTCGTCGAACGTGCCCATGTCGGGCGAAGTGGAGGAAGTCAATGTTGTGTCGGACAAGGGTTCGTGCTGCTTTCGGACTGGACAGGAAGATCGATGGATAGGGACCGGACCTCGGCCGTGACACGCGGTCGGCGGCCCGAAGTCCGGCGGCACAGGCTAGCAGCGGCCCTTCTGGTTGGTGCACGCAGGGTCTCAGGGCACGCGCGCGATCACCAGGAACTCCGGGGACTCCGTGGTGGGTTCCGCGTCACCGAAGTGCCCTGGCTCGACACTGGAGACGCGCGTCACCTCGAGACCGGTTCGCTCGAGGAGCAGCCGCAACTCCCTCGGCGTGTAACAACCGGTCCAGAGATCCACCTCGCGAGGCTCGCCGGCGTCGCCGTGCACCGTCGTCCGCTCGTGGGACACTCCGCTGGCGGCGTCGAACGCCGAATCGCGGTGGTACTTCACCGCGAAGTAGGCGTTGAACGCGGTGAGCGCCAGCCCGCCGCCCGGGCGCAGCGCGCGGGCGATTCCGCGGAGGACGGCCTCGTCCTCGCCAGCGCCGGTCATCATGCCGAACGCGCCCTGGCACAGGCAGATCGCCGCGTCGAACTCGGCCGCGAACTTCATCGCCCTGGCATCGAGCCGTTCGAACGTCGCGCGTCGCGGGCGCGTTTCGCCTCGCGACGTCGATGAAGCGCTCGGAGATGTCGATGCCGTGGGTCGCGATTCCCCGCCGGGCGAGCTCGTGGGCGTGCCGGCCGGGTCCGCACCCGACGTCGAGCACCCGCATTCCGGGTGTCACCCCGAGCACCGCGGCACAGGTGGTCGATCTCCTGCCGTGTGCCCTTCGTGTGCGAGTAGCGCAGGTACGTCTCACCGAGGTGGTCGGCGATCGGCTCGAACCAGTGCTGACTCATCGGCCGCCGGCCGCGTCGAGATAGGCAAGCACGGCACGGACCCGACGGTGGTCGTCAGGTCCGGGTTCGAGTCCGAGCTTCGAGAAGATCCGACCCGTGCACGCCTCGACCGTCTTGTCGCTGATGCACAGCGCCGTGCCGATGGAATGGTTCGACCGTCCCTCCGCCATCGCGGCCAGCACCTCGCGCTCGCGAGGAGTCAGCGCATCCAGGCGCCCGTCGGCGTCGCGACGACGCAGCAGCTGCTCGACCACGGCAGGGTCGATCGCCGACCCACCGCGGCCGACCCGAGCGATCGCGTCGATGAGCTCGGACGGGTCGAGGACGCGATCCTTGAGCAGGTAGCCGACACCGGCCGCACCGTCGACGAGCAGTTCGAGGGCGTGGTGCGTCTCCACGTGGTGGGACAGCAGCACGATCCCGATCTCGGCGCCGTGCCGCTCGCGAATCGCTCGAGCCGCCTGCAGGCCCTCCAACGTGTGGGTCGGCGGCATGCGGATGTCGAGGACGACAACGTCAGGCGACACGCGATCGACCAGTTCGAGCAGTTCGTGAGTGTCTCCTGCTTGACCGGCGACCTCGAAACCACCAGCGACGAGCAGTTCGACGAGGCCGGCTCGGAGAAGCACGTGATCCTCCACGATCACGACCCGCATGGCAGTTCGACCTCCACCTGGGTGCCTTCACCGGCCGTGCTGCGAATCCACAGCGTTCCGCCAGCGGTGGCCACTCTGTCGGCGATCCCGCGCAATCCGGAGCCGGCTCGATCGTCCGCGCCGCCGTCACCATCGTCGATGACCTCGACCCGTATCGAATCGCCCATCGTGCCGGCGCGTACCGTCACGCCGTCCGCGTTGGCGTGCTTGACGACGTTCGTCAGTGCTTCGGACACGGCGAAGTATGCCGTCGCGGCGATGGTGGCCGGCGGCTCCCTGGTGAGTGACAACTCGAGTCGCACCGGCATCGGGCACCGATCGACGAGCGATTGCAGCGCGGCGGCGAGCCCCGATTCCGAGAGGATCGCAGGGTGGATCCCGCGGGCGAGGCCGCGCAACTCGTCGATTGCCTCGCTCAGGTCGCTGACCGCTCTGGTCAACGCTCGGCGGACCTCCGGCGGCGAGTCGGGGTCGAGCCTGGCCTCGGCGAGACGCAGCGCGAGCGCGATGGCCACCAACCGTTGTTGCGATCCGTCATGGAGGTCACGCTCGATCCGGCGGCGCTCGTCGTCGCCGGCGGCGAGGATCCGGGCACGCGACGCAGCGACCTCCGCGAGTTGCGCCTCGATCGTCGACGCGAGTCGTTCGTTGTCGATCGTCAGCCGCACCGCGGCGACGACGGCATTGACCAAACCGGGATCCTCACGAAGCGCGACGTCGTGGACGAGCGCCGCCACGGGCTCGCCCTGGCGCTCGATGAGGGTGACCGCGCGGGTGCGGGCATCGGCCGGCAACCGGACCGGCCGGTGCTCGTCGTCGACGTAGCCGCCGACGGACGCCGACCACGGGAACAGTTCGAGCGAGTCGTCGCCGAGCGCCCGAGCGAGCGTGTCACCGAGACGCTCAGGAGTGGGCCCGTCGCCGAGCTCGGCGACGAGGTCGACGACCGACGAGCGCGTGAGACGCAACCGAATGAAAGCCCAGCGCCAGCGCCGCTGCCATCGCCGCGTACGCCCAGCTGAGGACGTAGCCAGCACGCACCCCAACAGTCTCCGCGTTCCATCCGATGAGGTACTCGTAGCTGACCGCGGCGGCGAGCACCAGGCTCGTGAACAACGCCGGCGAGAGCGTTCGTCGACCAGGCCGGCTCGAACGGACCCAGTGATGCGCGACGCTGATGAGGACACCGAGGATCAGCACGGAGTAGACCCACGCGAACGTGTCTTCGACGGCTCGCCACCACCGGTCGTCGGTGATCGGCAGGAACCGGTTCTCGGTGCCGTATCCGGCGACGTCCGGGGGCACGTGGAGGAACAACCGACCAAGCGATCGCATTCCCAGCGCGGCGCCGATCAGCGCGACCAGCACGCCGTCGTGCCGGAACTGCAGGCGGCCACTCGGAAACGCGAGCACGGCCCACGTCAAGAACAGGCCCTGCCACCGGCCAAACGCGAACGCGGCGAGCGACACGTCCCGGTTGGTGGCGTGCTCGAAGTCGCCGACGTACCACGCGATACCGGCGGCCACGAGCATCCACCAGCATCGGTTGCCCGGGCGCCGCGACCAGACCACGACGCCGGCGGCGATGAGCGCCAGACCGGGAACGAGCACCGAGGCCAAGAACGTCCAGGGACGGCCCGAGCGCTGCTGTTCGCGTACGGCCAGGTACGAGAGCACGAGTCCGACCGGGACGAGCAGGAGAGGCAACCGTGCGCGCAGCGTCATCCGTCGGCCTCGATGACGGCCCGGAGGAGGCGCCCGCAGAACGCCACCTTCGGGATGAAGCCGACCGCGCCGCACTCGGCGACGGCGTGGGCATAGTCGCCGGTCGACGTCAGGACCACCTGGGGCGGGGACGTCCATCTCCGCACCGCGCGGGCGAGGTCGATGCCGTTGCCATCCGCCAAGCGCACGTCGAGCACGACGACGTCAGGACGAAGCTCGAGGATCGCTCGTTCGGCGGACGGCAGGTCACTGGCCTCCCCGACGACCCGAAATCCGTCGTCCTCGAGCAGCTCACGCGCGAGTCTCCGGAACGTGGAATGGTCGTCGACGATGAGGACGGTTCGTCCCACCGACCCATCTTGACTCTCGACATGCCTCGCTCGGTAGAGGGCTGGCCCCACGCGATGCGCCGGGCTGGCCCCGATGACGCCGTCGAGGACGTCTGCGTACGGTCGACCCACACTCACGAAGGAGGAAGCGATGGCGATTCGAACTTGGACCAGCTTGCTGGTCGCAGTGCTCGGGGCGGCGGCGGGAACGTCCGAAGCCGTGGCGGGCTCGTCGGGTTCGACCGACGTCCCCGACACGACCGAGGCGGAGTCGACGGTCCTGTTCGAGGACTCCTTCGACGACGACAGCAATGGCTGGGGCGTCGTCGATGACCCTGAGTACGGGACGGCGGACTTCGAGGGCGGCGACTACGTCTGGGAGTTCCGCGGGAGCTCCGCCCATTGGCTGCCCGCAGTGCTCGGCGAGCAGTACGACCGAGACGAGCTCGACATGCAAGACGTGGTGGTCACCGCCGAGCTCACCATCGTCTCCGGTGGCGGCGTTGCCGGCGTGTTCTGCCGCGAGACCCCTGACACCGATGCCGAATGGCAGTGGTACGAGTTCGTCGTTCGCGACGGCTACGCCGCCGTCCGGCTCGCCGACCTCGAGGGCAACCTGGAGCCACTCGCCGAGAGTCACGACGTCAGCCTCCCTGCGGGCGAGCCGATCACGATCGAAGCATCCTGCGTCGACGACGCGAACGGCGCGGCCACCCTCGGGATGCGCCTGAACGGCGAGTCGGTGTTGAACGCCACCGTGGACGAGCCGCTCGGCAACGGCGTGCCGGGGCTCCAGGCCTGGACGTACCCGATCCACGAGCAGATGGACATCCTCTGGCACTCGTTCAGCGTCCTCGAACCCCCGACCGAGTAGGGCTTCCGTCGCCCGTGTCGAGCGAAACGACCAGATCTGGTCGTTTCGCTCGACAGAGACGCGTCCGCATGCCCGGATATCTCCCGCAGGGATCGCGACGGTTCGCGACAATCCCCAGCACTTCTCGCGAGATGTTCCCGACTCGGTGCTCTGGACGGGTACAGCGACCGAGAAGGAACCAGGAGCATGCACAATGTCACAGCCCGGCGCCCGCACCGACGCGGAACTCGTGCACGCCTACACCAGCGGCAACCGGGCCGCGCTGGGCGACCTGTACGACCGCTTCGCGCCCGGGCTCTACGACACGGCGGCCGCGATGCTGCGCGATCGGGATGCGGCATCGGACGTTGTTCAAGAGGTCTTCTGCGTCGCCGCGGCCAAACTCGATCAGCTTCGCGACGCGACGCGCATCAAGCCGTGGCTCTACTCGATCGCGAGGCACGAGATCTATCGCCGCACCGAGCGGCGCTCCCGCACGACGTCATTCAGTGCGATGGGGCTCGACGGGTTCGGGGATGAGGGCGGCATGGATCCCATGGCCCCTCCCGATCCGCACGCCGAGGGGGCCGGCGCGGTGTCCACTGAGCTGGCGTCGCTGGTGCGCGACGCCGCCTACGGCCTCGACCCGTCCGATCAGCTGCTGCTCGAGCTGAGCGCCCGCCAGGGTCTGGTCGGCGCCGAGCTCGCTGCGGCGATCGGGGTTCCGGTCGCCAAGGCGCACTCGATGTTGTTCCGAATGCGCGAGCGCCTGGAGCGCGCAGTCGGTGCCGTCGTCGTCACGCGCGGCGGGCGGAAGCGGTGCGAGGAGCTCGCCGCCGTGCTCGTCGGCTGGGACGGTCGGTTCGACGTGCTCTGGCGCAAGCGCATCTCGCGGCACATCGACGACTGCGAGACCTGCCAGGCGACCAGGCGCGGCGCGGCCGTGCTGTCCATGGCCGGCTTCGCTCCGGCGTTCGCCCTGCCGGCGATGCTGCGTGAGCGCACGCTGTCGAAAGCGCTGGGCGCGGGGTCCGGCGGCAGCGGCGATGGGCGGCCAGATTCGGCGGTCTCCGATCGCTACCGGTTCGACGGCGACGGCTTCCCGATGACCGCCGGCCGTCGCAACCGGGCGGGCGGGCGCGGTGGAGGCGACGGGCTCACGTCGCGATCGCTCCCGATCGCGCTGGCCGGCACGATGGTCGCCGGACTGGCCATCGTGCTCGCGATGTTCACGCTCGCACCGCCCACCATCGACGGTTCGATCAGCGACGATGACGTCTCCCCGGCGGGGATCGCCCCGGAGTCGTCCGCGGTGACGGCGGAGCCGCCGACGACTCCGGCGAGCACCACCACGACAACGTCGACGACCACGACGTCGACCACCACGACGTCGACCACGACGACCGTGCCTCCGCCGCCGCCGCCGACGCAGGTCGCGACACCGGTCGTCACCCCGTCACCGCCGACGGTCGCGGTCGTGACGTCATCGCCGACGGTGTTCGCCTTGCCTCCGCCGGCGGCGAGCACCACGACCACCGTGGCGCCCGCACCGCCGACCACGACGTCGACGACCACCACGGCGCCGTCGCCGAGCGGGTCGCCACCGCAGATCCGCAGCTTCGCCGTGTCGCCGAGCACGCTTTCGTCCTGCGGCGACCTGTCCCCGGACGCTGCCGCATCGGTCTACGACTCGGACGGCGACGTCGTCTCGGTCACCGTGGCCTGGAGCGGCCGCATGGGGAGCGGGTCGAGCACGCTGTCGGGGTCTGGGCTGCAGTACACCGGACCGATCGGCCCGTTCCCGGCGACCGCTGGTTACACCTACGCGGCGACCGTCACGGCGACCGACGCGACCGGTCTGAAGGCGACGGCGTCGACCAGCGTCGGCGTCGGCCCCTGCTGAGAAATCCCACGAAGAAACGCGAGCGACCCGCGGGCCGTTGCTCAGGACTGTGGAGGCGCCACAACGGCGTCTCCACGACCCAAGGAGCAACCGCAATGTCCAACTCCCTCACCACCCCGAAGCCGGCCAGGTCCCGCATCGCCGCCGCCACCCGCGTCGCCGCCGGGGCCGGCGTGACCGTCGCCACGCTCACGTTTCTCGGCGGCACGGTGTTCGCCTCGGGCGACGAGCCGATCCCCGGCCCGATCCTCGACCCAGAGTTCACCCCGGAGCTCGAGATCGAGTTCACTCCCGACCCGCTCGGCCCGGAACCCTCGATCCCCGTCGACATCGAGATCATCCCGGAGATCCCCGTCGACTTCCCGGAGCTGCCAGAACTGCCCGAGCCGGAGGACGACGGTCCGGAGATCGAGATCATCCCGGACTTCCCGCTCGACATCCCCGATCTCCCCGAACTGCCGGAGCCGGACTGCGAGCCGTGGAATCCGGCCGACCTGTTCGTCAGCAGCTTCGACAACGGCGACCTGACGGCAACCGTGACGCTGATCTACGCCGTCCCCACCGGCGTGTGCGACGAGCTGTTCGTCGTCCACAGCGTGCAGGAGGATGCGGCGTGGACGCCGATCGTGCTGCTCGCCGAGGAGCACGTGACGATCGCCGACCTGTATGCCGAGGCGGACCACGAGATCGCCGTGGTCGTTCCGCTCGACCCGTGCAACACGAGGGTGTTCACCCACGGTCCCGAGGCGCTGCTGATGCAGGACGACCACTACGGCACCGGCTGCCCGCCCGATGAGACCCTCCCGGACCCGACCGTCCCGGATCCCACGGTGCCGGACCCGACGGTCCCCCAGGAGACCACCCCGCAGACGAACCCGACGGTTCCGCCCACGACGCCAACCTCGGTGCCCGGCGGGACGCTTCCGCAGACCGGTAGCTCGGCGACCACGGTGATCGCCCTCCTCGGTGGAGCGCTCGTGCTGGCCGGCGCCACCCTCGCCATCGGCGTCCGCAAGTCCCAGAGGTCCGGCTACTGATCCCCACGACTTCGACCGATCCCCCACCCAGCCGGTGGGAGCCACCCGGATCAACGTCCGGATCGGCTCCCACCGGTTGCGCGTCTCGGACGCGGAGCGTCAATCGTCGCCGAGATCGGCGATCCGCCCGATCGGGCTGACCGCAGGGAAGTCGCCCGAGGCGACCACGGCCGTGGCCAGCGGGGTCAGCCCGTCGATGAGCCGTTCCAACTCGTCGTCGGTCAGTGCCGCGTACGCACGGAGGGCGATGAGATCGGTGCGGTCCTCGATGTCCTGCTTCAACAGCCGCCCGCCGTCGGTGAGCTGACCGAAGTCGGTCATCAACCCGCGCTCGGCGAGCGCCCCGACGTTGGCGTCCCACTCGGCGTCGTCGTAGTCGCGTCCGGTGACCCTGATCTGCGGCGGGGCATCGACCGACGTGAAGTGCAGAACGTTGGCCTCCCGTCCGGCGATTCCCGCCGCGGTGAGCGCGGCGACGTGGCCGTCGCCGCGGTGTTCGCGGAGCAACGTGGCCGCATGCCACAGCGCCGCGATCGGGTCGTCCGGCCACGGCAGTGCGGCGTTGGCGGCGAACAGCGGTCGACCCTCGACCGGCGCCGACTCGGCCGCGCGGCGCGCAAGGCCGGCCAGCGCGGCGACGTCGGGGTCATCTCCTGTCAGCGGGCCGAGCACCCGTCGCAACGTCGCCACCGAGCCGTTCAGGCGGGCGTCGAGCGCGGCCTCGGGCCTGGCGAACGTCCATGCGTCCGGCAGTGCCCTGCGCACCCGCGACTCGGCGAAGTTGTAGAACGTCGCGATCACGACCTCGGCCGGCACCGCGCCGAGCGGGGCGGCCCGGCCCGCGAAGTAGCCCATCCAGAACCCCTTGTAGCCGGCGTCGCGGAGGGCATCGAGGGGCTCCGGCGAGAAGTACGTGACGACGTGGATCAGCTCGAGGCGCTTCCACACTCGGCGGGCAAGTTTGGGATCGCGTGACATCGGCTCCGGTTCTAACCGGCGCGCCGTCGCGGGCACGGATCGGACGCGTCGTTGTACTTCGTGTCACCACCGGGATCGCGGGGCCGTCTCAGCCCTTGGCGTCGGCCCAGGTCTTTCCCCAGGCGACGTTGACCTCGAGCGGGACGTCGAGCTCGGCTGCGCCGCGCATCAGGTCGACGACCAGCGGCCCGATCTCGTCTCGTTCGGCTTCCGGGACTTCGAGGAGGACCTCGTCGTGCACCTGGAGGATCAAGCGGGCTCCCGTCTCTCGCGACGAGAGCGCTTCGTCGATACGAACCAGTGCGACCTTGAAGATGTCGGCGGCGAGGCCCTGGATACCCGCGTTCATCGCCTGGCGCTCCCCCGCCTGTCGGATCCGCCAGTTGCCATTGAGCAGCTCAGGGATCGGGCGGCGGCGCCCGAACAAGGTCTCGGTGTAGCCGACCTTGCGGGCCTCGATCACCGTGTGGTCCATGTACGCCTTGACATTCGGGAACGCCTCGAAGTAGGCGTCGAGGATGACCACCGCCTCGTCGGTTGGGATGTTCAAACGCTGGCCGAGCCCGAACGCCTCCATGCCGTAGGCGAGCCCGTACGACACCATCTTCGCCTTCGAGCGCTGATCGAGGGTGACGTCGGCGGGCTCGACCCCGAAGACCCGCGACGCGGTGGCGTTGTGGATGTCCTGCCCGCTCGTGAACGCGGCGATGAGGCCGGGGTCGTTGGCGAGGTGGGCGATGCAGCGCAGCTCGATCTGGTTGTAGTCGGCGACCAGCAACGCGAAGCCCTCGGCCGGGATGAACACCTTGCGGAACTGGCGACCCTCCTCGCGGCGCACCGGGATGTTGTGGAGGTTGGGGCGGTCCGAGCTGAGCCGACCGGTGCGGGCGACGGTCTGGTTGAACGTGGCGTGGATCCGGCCGTCGGGGGCGATCTCGGCGATCAGGCCCTCGCCGTAGGTCCCCCGCAGCTTCTCCAGCTCGCGGTACTGGAGCAGCGGTCGGATGAACTCCGGCCACTGGTCCTGGAGCTTCTCCAGCGACCCGGCGTCGGTCGACGCTCCGGTCTTCGTCTTCTTCACCGGGGTCAGGCCGCGTCCGGCGGGCGGCGGTGCGAACAGGATCTCGCGGAGCTGGAGCGTCGAGTTGATGTTCAGGTCGTCGCGCCCGGACAGCTCGCGCAGCTCGACGCCGAGCCGTTGCACCTCCGACGTCAGTCGCTTCCACAGCGTCTCCAGCTCGCCCCGATCGACGGCGACACCGACGTGCTCCATCCGCGCCAGCACGCCGACGAGCGGGTTCTCGATCGTGCGATAGAGATCGGCCATGCCCTGCGCTTCGCAGGCTGGCCAGGATCGGCGCGGCGAGCAGGGACGACCGCGAGCGCGTTGCGCCCGGCCCGCGCCTCGTCGCCGAGCTCGGTGCTCGGCCCGCCGTCGAGGCCGAGGTCGAGCTGACCGGCTGCGGTGGCGTCGTCGCTCGGTGCGGCGTACACGGTGTAGTCCTCGAGCACGTGTCCGAGCTCGTACCGCGCCTCGGCCGGGCTCAGCAGGTAGGCGGCGATCGCCGTGTCCAGCTCCAGACCGCCCACGTCGATGCCCTGCAGGAGCAACGAACGCATCAGCGGCTTGGTGTCGTGGCCGTAGAAGCGAACGGTCCGAAGGGCCGCACCGACGGCGTCGTCGCCGAGATGCTCGGCCGGGATCCACAGCACCGTGTTCGCCTGGGCACCGCCCAGACCCGGGTTCGCCTGGGCACCGCCCAGACCCGGGCCGGTCTCGGCGGCCGTGACGACGGCGAGGCCGGTGACCGCCGCTCGCCCCGGTTCGCCATCGTAGGCGGCGGCGAGGGCGACCGGCTCGCCGGTCGACAGCGCCGCCGCGGACGAGGCGGGCGACTCGCTGGTCGTGATCTCGGCGACGAGCTCCGAACGGTCTTCCGCTGATGGGATCGCAGCACCGGCGGGGCCGAGCGCTTCGGCGAGGCGGGCCTCGAACGTGCGGAACTCGAGGAAGTCGAACAGCCGCTTCACCTCGGCCGAGTTCGGCTTGATCGTCAGGTCGTCGGGGATCTCGATCGGCGCATCGCGGCGCAGCACGTTCATCTCGAGGTTCTTGCGGACCCTGGCCTCGTGCTCGGCGAGCGACGCGCGCAGCTTGGGGGTCTGCTCGTCGACGTGGGCGAACAACCCGTCGAGCCCGCCGTACGTCGTGATCAGCTTGGCTGCGGTCTTCTCGCCGACGCCGGGCACGCCCGGCAGGTTGTCGCTGGGGTCGCCGCGCAGTGCCGCGTACTCCGGGTACTGCGCAACCGTGACGCCGGTCTTGTCTTGAATCCCAGCCTCGTCGTAGAGCGCGTAGTCGCTCACGCCGCGGCGGTTGTAGAGCACCTTGACCTGTGGGTCGCGTACCAGCTGGTACGAGTCGCGGTCGCCGGTGACGATGACGACCTCGTCGCCACGGGTGACGGCCTGCTCGGTCGCGGTGGCGATGAGGTCGTCGGCCTCGTACCCGGCGAGCTCGATGACGGGCACGCCCAACGCGTTCAGCACCTCGCGGACGAGTCCCATCTGCTGCTTGAGGATGTCTGGCGCCGCGTTGCGGGTGGCCTTGTACTCGGGGTCGGCCTCGTGGCGGAACGTCGGCTCCGGCCGGTCGAACGCCACGAGCACCTGGTCGGGCCGCTGGTCCTTCATCACGTAGATGAACATCGACGTGAACCCGAACACCGCGTTGGTGATCTGCCCGCTCGCCGTCGACATGTCCGCGGGCAGGGCGAAGAACGCCCGGTACGTCAGCGAGTTCCCGTCGAGCAAGAGGAGCTTGCTCACGCCCCCGCGCCCCCACCTGAAACATTTCCCCAACCGATTTGTTTCACTTTTGCATCACATCGGTTGGGGAAAACTTGGAGTGGGCGGGTCATGTCGGACGCAGGCTGCCGTCGATGACTCGTTCGGCGATCGCTCGCATCTTCGAGCGCTCGCTCATGGCCCGGCGCTGGATGAAGGCGAACGCGTCCTGCTCGCTCATCTTCAGCTCGTCCATGAGGATCCCCTTCGCCCGCTCGATCGCCTTGCGCGCTTCGAGTTGCTCGCCGAGGGCGTCGATCTCGCCGGTCAGGGCGCGCAACTCACGGAACCGCCCGATCGCCACCTCGATCGCCGGCACGAGGTCACTCTTCTGAAACGGCTTCACGAGGTAGGCCAAGGCGCCGGCGTCGCGGGCATCTTCGACGATCTCCCGCTGGCTGAACGCGGTGAGGATCAGCACCCCGCAGAGCTTCTCGTTGTTGATGACGCGGGCGACCGACAGCCCGTCGAGCCCAGGCATCTTGACGTCCAGGATCGCCAGGTCAGGGAGCAGGTCGCGCACCAGCTCGACGGCTTGATCGCCGTTGCCGGTCTCGCCGACGACCTCGTAGCCCTCCTCCTCGAGGGTCTCCCTGAGGTCCATCCTGATGATCGCCTCGTCTTCGGCGATCACGACTCTGATCGTCACGTGCTTCGTCTCTCCTATTGGTCGCGGCGCCCGCCGCGGACTCGAAGGCCCATTCAAGCCGATGGGGTGCCCATGGGCACCAGGCGATGTTCCGCCCCCTATGAACCGCTGCCGGTGAGCTGGTCGAGCAGCTGGTCCTGGCGCTGTTCCAGCTCGGCGATCTCGGCTGCGACGTGCTCGCGGTGGCGACGCATCGCATCGACGTGCTTGCGCGCTTCGTTCGACTCGTACGACGCCTGCGGCGTCTCGGACATCAGTGCCCGCAACGAGAGCTCGTCGGCGTCATCGCGGAACTGGACGAGTTGCTCGTCGACCATCGCCAGCTCGTCGCGGAGCGAGCGCAAGCGCGACGCCACCTGCGTCAGCCGCCGCTCGGTCAGCCACGAACCCATAGGGCGACCTACTGTACGACCACGCGAGCGGCGTCGTGTCCGTGGGTGAGCTACGTCGGTTGGTCGCGGGCGCGCAGTTCGTCGCGATACTCCAGACGCCTTCCGGCGCGACGCTCGCCGCGAGCGGGCCAGGTACCAGACGCCGATCACGACAGCGACGGCGACGAGCACTCCGACCAGGCTCCAGACTCGGAAGCCGTTGCCCTCGACGCTCAGGATTCGATCGCCGTCGTGGGCAGCGTCGTTGCTCCCGAGCACGATGCCCAGGGTCATCAGGTTCGGCACGGCCACGAGAAGCGCCGACGCAAAACCACACGAGCCAGCCGCGCCACGTGCGACGTGGAGATCGTGTTCGCACGGCGAACCACGCGACGGCCAGTGGCGCCAGCGTGAAGACGAACCCGATGAACAGCCCGTACAACGCACCGACGGTCAGGCTGCCCTCGACGACGTTGCCGACGCGTTGCGCCCACCACCGCGGGATGATCGCGGCACCGATGAGGTAGACCACGACGACGCCGCACAGGACCAGGACGCCAATGAGGACCTTGCGGCCACGCGTCGGCTCGCGACGGGCCCAGTCGCTGTCGTGCCGCGTCCCGGTCATCGCCGAAATCGTGCCACGCCGCAACCGGCACGGCGCGCTCCCCGGGATCTGGTTGTCCCGCGTCCCAGCCGAAGAGAGACCGCGTCGGGTCAGCGGCCGAGAGCCGCCAGGCGGGCCCGGTTCTGGGCCTCGCGCTGGGCGACGTAGTCGGCGGCGCGAGCCTTGGCCTCCTCGCTCGCCTTCGCTGGCGAGCCGGCGTCGAACGGCGGCTGCGGGTCGTACTCGATGTACAGCTGGATCCCCTCGGCCGCCGTGCGGTCGACCAGCAGTTCCACCAGCCGGAGCGCCATGTCGATGCCGCTCGACACGCCGGCTGCGGTGATGATCCGCCGGTCGAGGTGCTCGACGACCCGCCGCGACGTCGGGATCGCTCCCAGCTCGCCGAGGTAGTCGAACGCTCCCCAGTGGGTGGTGGCCGCGAGCCCGTCGAGGAGCCCGGCGGCGGCGAGCACCAGTGACCCGGTGCAGACCGACGTCGTGAACGTCGTCGTCCGGTGCGCGTGACGCACCCAGTCGAGCACGGCTCGGTCATGCACGAGGGCGCGGGTGCCGAACCCGCCGGGGAACACGATGACGTCGGGCTCGGGGATCTCTTCGTACGTGGAGTCGACCTCGATGCCCAGGTAGCCGTTGTCGGTTCGCACCGAATCCCTGGTCGTGCCGATGAACGCGATGTCGACCCACGGGATGCGTTGCAGCACGTCGTAGGGGCCGATGGCGTCGAGCGCGGTGACCCGGTCGAACACCGGGATCGCGATCTGCAGCCGCTTCTGGTCGGTCTGGTCTGTCTGCTCGGTCTGCTCGGTCATCGAGACGTCCTCTCGGGTTGCGTCGGGATCGGCGCCGCTGGCGCCATCGTGGTGAAGTGCCGGCGGTAGCTGTCCGGCGGCGCACCGATGCGTTGCACGAACGTTCGCCGCATCGATTCGGCGGTGCCGAATCCGGTGCGGGTGGCGATGGCCGCGACCGGGTCGTTCGATTCCTCGAGCGCCCGCCGCGCCGCCTCGAAGCGGATCTCGGCGACGTACTTGCCCGGCGTCATCCCGACCTGCTCGACGAATCGGCGCTGGAAGTGCCGCTCGCTCATCGCGACGCGGCGGGCCAACCGCCCGACCCGGTGATCGTCGCCTGGTTGCCCATCGATGAGCGCTTGGGCCTGACGGACGGCATCGTCATCGGCGCGCTTGATCCACACCGGGGCGGCGAACTGCGATTGGTTCGCGGGCCGGTGCAGGAACATCACCAGCCAGCGAGCGACGGTCTGGGCGACGTCGACGCCAACGTCCTCTCGTACCAGTGCGAGCGCGAGGTCGATCCCCGCGGTGACTCCCGCGGATGACCAGACCGGGCCGTCTTGGATGTAGACCGGATCGGCGTCGACGACGAGATCTGGATGCGCAGCGGCCAGCTTCGACGCCCTTGCCCAGTGGGTCGTGACCCGCCGGCCGGCGATCACGCCAGCGGCGGCCGCGAGCATCGGACCGCTGCACACGGTAGCGATTCGGCGTGGCGACTGCCGGCTGATCCAATCGGTGAGCCGGACGTCGCGTGCCGCGGCATCGACCCCGTTTCCGCCTGGGATCAGCATCGTGTCGATCGGTCCGGTGGCGCGGTCGAGCGGGTCGGCGTGGAGGCCGAGCCCGCTCTCGCTGCGGATGCAGCCGGGCTCCCTGGCGACGACGGTGATGCGGTACGCGTCGCCGCTGGCCACGGCCGGCGAGCACGCTGGTGGCCATGGCGAACACCTCGTGCGGGCCGGTGATGTCGAGCGCCTGGACGCCGGGGAACGCGACGATCACGATCGAGCGGACGGCCATGTGTCGATCATCCCGAAAGCGCGGGGTTGGCGTCAATGACGTCGTCCGCAGAGATCCTGCCACGGATCTGGCCGGCGACCCCTCGATGACTGGGCGTGGTTGAGGTCTCGTCCGGCTGGGTAACTGCCGTGCATGAAGAAACTGTTGCTTGCTGCGATTGTGGGCGCGGCCCTCATGTGGTTCTACGACCCTGCCAACGGAACGCAGCGGCGCGATGCGCTGCAGCGGAAGCTGAACAAGGTCAGTTCGAGCCCGGTTGACCAGCCCAGCCGATTGACGCCGGAGGGCACGCCGAGGACGGACGTCGCGATGTTCGCGGCCAGGTGAGAGGGGATCCGCAATGAACGCACCATCGATCGATCACATGACCGACACCGTCCATCACATGACCGGCACCGTCCAGGACGCGGCACACGTGGTCGCCGAGCGCGCGCCCGAGCTCGCATCCGCCGTCGGCCGAGGAGCGCGCTCGACGGTGGACACGGTGTCCGATGCAGTCACCAAGCTCGCCGCCCTGACCCCGTGGGTCGAGGTGCCCAGGCAGCACCATCTCGCTCGCTGGATCTTCCGCGCCGCCATCCTGGCGACGGTCGCCGGCCTGGCAGTGTGGTTCGTGAACCGCCGCCGACACGCCATGCGCCCGTGGTACGCCACCGAGGAGGCGGGCAAGGACGAGGGAACCGGCACCGCCGAGCGCCGTCTCGCCACCGCCGGCCGGTAGTCGGCACGCAAGCTCGCATCGATGGGTGCTGGATCCAGCGACGGGTCGGTCCAGCACCCATCGGTCGCGCGTTGCCACACCCTCTTCGTACGGTGGGGACATGCGCTCGGAATCCGAGATCCGGGAGGTTTTCCGCCTCCATGCCGAGGGACACTCGCCAGTCCGAGATCGTCCCGAGCGCGTGGGCATCGCCCGCTCGACGGTGCGCACATGAAGCGGCTCGCCGGACAGGGGCGATGATGTCCGATCGTCAGACACGACGTGCCGGTCCGATGGCCCTGTCTCGGCGGCGATGCTGCATCGGTGTCGCGACCTCGACGTAGCGGCGTACGCCTACCTCCTCGGCCAGTACCTCGGTGACGGCTGCATTCAGCCGCATGCGCCCGCACGTTTCGACTACGTATCACGTGTTGCGACGCGTATCCGATGATCATCGATGAGTGCGTGACTGCGATCACGCGATGTCAAGGGTGGTGCAGCGTAGTTCGGTCGGGTGCCGACGTCGTTGGCTGTCACTGAGTTGGCCAGCTACTCGAACCACTGGCCGTGCGTGTTCCCGCAGCACGGTCCCGGACTTCAAGCACGACCGGCCGATCGATCCTCGAGCCCTGGCAGGAGTGGATTGCCATCGAGACTCACCCGAAGGCAGTTCCTGCGCGGTCTCATTCACAGCGACGGGTGGCGGGGCATGAACAGAGTTCGGGGTGCGAACGGCCAATCCGTACGCGTACCCGCGATACCAGTTCAGTAACCGGTCGCTCGACATCCAACGCCTGTTCACTCGTGCGTGCGACCGCGTCGGCGTCGAGTGGCGGCAGATGAATCGGTGGAACATCTCCGTGGCGAAGCGCGGGAGCGTCGCCCTGCTCGACGAGTTCGTCGGCCCGAAGTCGTGACGGAGTGCCCCGGGTGGGATTCGAACCCACACTGGATGGAGTTTGAGACCATCGCCTCTGCCGTTGGGCTACCGGGGCTGGCGACCGACGATTGTAGCGACGCGCTCCCTCATCCAGCGGGGCCGCGGCCCGGCCTGGCTACCCGCCGGTAACGGAAGGCGCCCGCTCGCCGGCGTCTACTGTCTCAACCGATGCTCGCGTTCACGTTCCCCGGCCAGGGGTCGCAGCGACCCGGGATGGGACGCCCCTGGCGGGACCACGAGAGCTGGGAGCTCGTCGAGGACGCCAGCGAGGTCGCTGAGCGAGACGTCGCCCGGCTGTTGCTCGACGCCGACGCCGAGGAGCTGAAGGACACCCGCAACGCGCAGCTCACCACGTTCGTCTCCAGCCTGATGGTCCTCGACGCGGTCGAGCGACTCGGCATCGAGCCGAGCTTCTGCGCAGGGCACAGCCTCGGCGAGTACACCGCGCTCACCGCGGCCGGCGCGCTCGGTTTCGAGGAGGGCGTGCGGCTGGTGATCGCCCGCGCCGACGCGATGCACGACGCCGGCACCGAGAATCCGGGCACGATGGCGGCGGTGCTCGGGCTCGACGACGAGCAGGTCGACGTCGCCTGCCGCCGCGCCGACGCCGACGTCTGGGTCGCCAACTACAACGCGCCGGGGCAGGTCGTCATCGCCGGCTCGCCAGACGGCGTCGACGCCGCGGCGGTGCACGCCAAGGAGCTCGGGGCCAAGAAGGTGATCCATCTCCACGTGTCGGGGGCGTTCCACACGCCGTACATGATCGGAGCACGCGACCGCCTACGCAGCGCGATCGCCGATGCCGACCTGCGCGACACCGAAGTCCCGGTGGTGTCGAACGTCGATGCGCTCCCCCACGAGCTCGGAAAGGAATGGGCGAGCCTGTTGTCGGCACAGCTGTCCTCGCCGGTCCGATGGAAGCACGTGCTGCTCGAGCTCGCCGACCGAGGCGTGAACGACTTCGTCGAGCTCGGACCAGGCCATGTGCTCATCGGCATGACGAAGCGCGCCGTCACCACCGCCCGGACGCTGTCGGTCGCAACGCCGGACGAGCTCGACAAGCTCATCGAGTTCGTGAGCATGGATGCGCCCGTCCGCTCGACGGCGATCGAGGGCGAGCACCTCTTCGCCAGCGAACGGCTCGTGGTCAGCCCGGCGGCCGGCATCTTCACCCCGACGAGCGGGATCACCGACGGTTCCTCGATCGAGGTCGGCACGGTGATCGGCCACGTCGGCGAGCACGAAGTGCGCTCGCCGTTCGCCGGCGTCCTGCAGAGCTACATCGCGGTCGACACCGAGCGGGTCACGCCCCGCCAGCCGATCGCCTGGCTGCGGACGAGCTGATGTTCAGCTACGCGAGCCCGTACGCTGGGAACCGACCGACAGGGGGTTGACATGCCAGCCGTTCCACGAGGTGCCAGAGGCGCCGTCATCACGGGATGGGGCATCGGCCTCCCCGACAAGGTCGTCACCAACGATGACCTCCGAGCCACCGGGCTGGACACCAGCGACGAGTGGATCCGCGAACGGACCGGCATCATCGAGCGCCGGCTCGGCGGGACCACCGCGTCGCTCTCGGTGGAGTCGGGGCGCGCCGCGATGGCCATGGCCGGCGTCGAGGCGTCCGGCATCGACGCGCTCGTGCTGGCCACCACGACCCCTGATCGGAGCGTTCCCGGCACGTCCTCCACGGTGCAGGCTCAGCTCGGCCTCTCGTGCGGCGCGTTCGACGTCAACGCCGCCTGCTCCGGGTTCACCTACGCGTTGGTGGTCGCCCACGGTCTGATCGCCATGGGGTCGGACCGCGTCCTCGTCATCGGCACCGACACCCTGTCAAGGATCACCGACTGGGGCGACCGCAACACGGCGGTGCTGTTCGCCGATGGCTCTGGCGCGGTCGTGCTCCAGGCGGTCGAGGGACGGGGCCAGATGCTCGGCTGGGACCTCGACGCCGACGGCACCGCCGAAGACCTGCTCTTCGCCGAACTCGGCGGGACGCTCGTCATGGAAGGCAAGGAGGTGTTCCGGCGCGCCGTGCGGATCATGGTCGACTCGGCCGAGAAGTCGATGAAGGCCGCCGGCGTGCAGGCCGACGACATCACCCTCGTGGTTCCGCACCAGGCCAACGTCCGCATCATCAAGGCGGCGTGCGACCGGATCGGCGTAGGCCTGGACCGCGTCGCCATGGTGCTCGAGCGCACCGGCAACACGTCGTCAGCGTCGATCCCGCTGGCGCTCGCCGACGCCCTCGACGCCGGTCGCGTGAAGCAGGGCGACCTCATCCTGCTTGTCGGGTTCGGTGCCGGGATGACAGCTGCGAGCACGGTCATCGAATGGGCGGGCGGACCGAACGATGCCTGATGCCGGTGGCGGCCAGCCGGTCGCGCTGGTGACCGGCGGCTCCCGCGGCATCGGCCTGGCGTGCGCCCGGCGCCTGGAGAAGGACGGATTCCGGGTCGCCGTGACGTTTCGCAGCTCCGAACCGCCGGACGGACTGTTCGGAGTGAGGTGCGACGTCACGTCGGCCGACGACGTCGAACGGGCATTCACGCAGGTCACGGAGCACTTCGGCGACCATGTCGGGGTGCTCGTGTCGAACGCCGGCGTCACCAGGGACGGGCTCCTTCTGCGGATGAGCGAGGGTGACTTCACGGACGTGATCGATGCCAACCTCACGGCCGCCTTCCGGGTGGCCAAGCGGGCGTCGAAGGACATGCTCAGGGCTCGTTCTGGGCGGATCGTGTTCGTATCGTCGGTGGTCGGCCTGCTCGGCTCGGCGGGGCAGGCGAACTACGCCGCCTCCAAGGCGGGCCTCGTCGGGTTCGCCCGCTCGCTCGCCAGGGAGCTCGGCTCACGCGGCATCACCGTGAACGTCGTGGCCCCTGGGCCGGTCGAGACCGACATGACGGCCGCCCTCGGCGAGAAGCGGTTGGCCGAGCTCACGGCAGCCGTTCCGCTCGGGCGCATGGCCAGCCCCGATGAGATCGCCGGCACCGTCGCCTTTCTCGCCTCGGACGATGCCGCGTACATCACCGGGGCCGTGATCCCCGTCGACGGCGGGCTCGGGATGGGCCACTGACCGGCGCCGCACGCCTCCGCCGTCGGTAGTGGACCGGGGCGGCGTATGGCACACTCTCGGTGTCCCTTCGAGTGACTCACCGTTCCCGCCCAGCCCAAGGAGCCATCGTGGATCAAGAACTGTTCTCCCGCTTCAAGAAGTGCGCCGTGGAGGTGCTCTCCGTTCCCGAGGACAAGGTTGTGCCCGAGGCTCGCTTCGGTGATGACCTCGAGGCCGACAGCCTCGACCTGGTCGAACTGGTGATGGCCCTCGAGGAGGAGTTCGGCATCGAGGTCCCGGAGGAGGAGCTCGAAGGCGTCGAGACGGTCGGCCAGGCGTACGATCTCGTCGCCGGCAAGCTCCCGGCCTGATGGCCAAGCGGAGCCACTGACG
Organism: Ilumatobacteraceae bacterium; assembly: GCA_963764455.1. GTDB lineage: Bacteria > Actinomycetota > Acidimicrobiia > Acidimicrobiales > Ilumatobacteraceae > Desertimonas. The sequence goes on along the minus strand of CAVXSN010000013.1, from coordinate 34,649 downwards.
TGGCCGAGCGGAGCTCCTGAAGTGGAAGGCAGCGGCCGCCGCGTTGCGGTGACCGGCCTCGGCGTCGTCGCGCCCTGCGGCATCGGCGCCGATGCCTACTGGGCGGGGCTGCTCGGGCCGGGCATCACGAGCGGCCGGTCGGTCGACATCGCGGAGTGGGACCCGTCGCCGTGGTACAGCACCCCGAAGGAGTCTCGGCGCGCCGATCGCTTCGAGCAGTTCGCCACCGCGGCTGCGGCCGAGGCGTTCGCCGGGGCCGGTGGTACGGACGCGATCGGCGTCGACCCGGCCCGTTTCGGCACGATCTTCGCCACCGGTTGCGGGGGACTGCACACGCTCGAGGAGCAGGTCAGGGTGCGGATCGACCGTGGCGAGCGCAGGGTGTCGCCGTTCCTCGTCCCGATGATGATGGCCAACTCGGCCGGTGCGGCGATCTCGATGCGCTTCGACCTGCAGGGCCCGAACGAGACGGTTTGCACGGCGTGTGCCGCCGGTACACACGCGATCGGCAACGCGGCTCGGCTGATCGCTTGGGGTCGGTGCGACGCGGTCGCCACCGGCGGCAGCGAGTCGGCGGCGACGCTCACGTCGGTAGCCGCGTTCTCCAACATGACCGCGATCTCGAGCTCGGGGGTCTCCCGTCCGTTCGACGTCGATCGCGACGGCTTCGTCATGGGCGAGGGGAGCGCGGTCCTGATCCTCGAGGAGTGGGAGCACGCGGTCGGCCGCGGGGCGACGATCCTCGCCGAGATCGTCGGCGCGGCGAGCAATGCCGATGCGCACCACATCACCGCCCCCTCGCCGGGCGGCGCCGGCGCGATCGTGTGCATGAAGCTGGCACTCGACGATGCCGGACTCGCGCCAGAAGACGTCAAGCAGATCAACGCCCACGGCACCTCCACGCCACTCAACGACGCGGCCGAGGCGGAGGCGATCCTCAAGGTCTTCGGCGAACAGGCTCCGCCCGTCACGTCGGGCAAGGGCGTCACCGGCCACGCGCTCGGCGCCGCGGGCGCACTGGAGGCCGCCGCAGTGATCCTGTCGATGCAGAAGCGGCTGATCCCGCCGACCGCCAACACGACGACCGTGGATCTCGGCATCGACGTCGTCACCGGCGCACCGCGTGAGTGGGAGCCCGGCCCGACGATGTCGAACAACTTCGGCTTCGGCGGCCACAACGGCTCGATCATCATCAGCCCCGCCTAGCAGGTCCGTCGGCAGGGCTAAGTTGCGGAACATGCTTTCCGCAGGTGACAAAGCCCCCGCGTTCGACCTCCTCGACCAGGACGAGAACCACGTCGAGCTCTCCGGCCTGAAGGGCCGCAAGGTGCTCGTGTACTTCTATCCGAAGGCGGACACGCCCGGGTGCACGACGCAGGCGTGCGGGCTCAACGAGGTGCTCGCCGACATCGGTGACACGGTGGTGCTCGGGATCAGCCCTGACAAGCCGTCGAAACAGCTGAAGTTCGCCCAGAAGTACGGGCTCGGGTTCCAGCTGCTGTCCGATCCCGAGCACGCGACCGCCGAGGCGTTCGATGTGTGGAAGGAGAAGTCGATGTACGGCCGCAAGTACATGGGCATCGAGCGCTCGGCGTTCCTCGTCGACGAGACGGGCAAGATCGCCGCGGCGTGGTACAAGGTCAGCCCGGCCGACACGCCCAAGAACCTGCTCAAGGCGCTCGGCGAGTGACCCTGCCGCGGCCGGCCGACGTCCTCCCCCACCGCGACCCCTTCCTGTTCGTCGACGAGCTGGTCCGGCTCGACCCGGGCCAGTCAGCGGCGGGCACGTGGACGCTGCGCGGCGACGAGTTCTTCTTCCCGGGTCACTTCCCCGGCCGCCCGACGCTGCCTGGCGTGCTGATGTGCGAGGCGATCGCCCAGGTGGGGGCGATCGCGGTGCTCACCGACGGCCGCTTCGCCGGCAAGCTGCCGCTGTTCGGCGGCCTCGACAACGCCCGCTTCCGGCGCCAGGTCGTGCCCGGCGACACGCTGCACCTCGAAGTCGAGCTCGGCCGGATGTCTTCGCGGGCGGGCAAGGGATCGGGCAAGGCGCTCATCGGCGGCCCGGACGGCGAGCTCGCGTGCCGCTGCGACCTGCTTTTCGTTGTGGTCGACGGCTAACTCCAACACCGTTCAGTGAGGGCGCATGGCTAGTTTGGGTCGGGTCTGGCCGTGTCGCGATCACGGTTGCCCGCTCTGGAAGACGTCGGTGGGCGGGCGTCGCGCCGTGTCTGAATCGGCGCGTCGCGTTCTGGGCGGTCTGCGCCTCATTCAGCATTCTGGGCGGCCCACGGCCCGGATTCCGGGTCGCACGCCGCCCAGAAGCGCCAATGGTGCGATGGCCGCCCAGTTTGCCGGACCCGTCGTCGCATTCACCGCAACGCCCACTTTCTCGAGCCAACAACGTCGCAACGAACGCGATCAAACCCGTCGCGACGCGTAACTGAACGGTATTGCGGTTAACCCGTCCCCCACCGCGCAAACACTGCCGGTTGCCGGGCGAAACCACTACGGACTGACCGGGCGGATCACGCTGTTCGCGATCGGCATTCCGGCCGCGTCGTACGCCACGACGAACCACGTGCTCGGTCCGAGGAGCAACGGGCCGGGCGCGACCGGTACCGGCTGCACGGGCCAGCCACCCAGGATCACCTCGGTTCCAGTGCCCTGCCACGCCCAGATCGGCACGCCCTCGGTGAGCACCGACAGCGAGTACGAGACGGCGCCGTCGACAGCCGTCCAGCTGAACGCGGGCCGGTCGCCTGCTGCCTCGGTCGCCGGGGTCAGGAGTTCGACGTCGGCGAGGCCGAGCTCGAGCGGCTCGCCCGGCTGATCAACGTCTGCCGCGCCGGTCAGCGACGACAGGCCCAGCCCCGCCGCGCCCGCCACGCCCAACAGGACGACAGCAGCCCGACGCCGCATGGTCAGCCTCCCGCGCATGCTGCCGCCGCAGTGACGATGTCGTTCATCCCGAGAGCATTCGCGGCGAGCGAGATGATGACGCAGTCGTTCTTGTTCTGCTCGGCGTCCGCCGCGGCGAGCCTGTCCGCGAGGACGTCGTGGAGACCCTGCTCGACCTCGGCGGCGAGCGCGAGATCCGGTGCCGCGCCGCCGACCGCCCCGATCTGCACCGCTGCAGCGGCGAGCAAGCTGATGTCGGAAACCGAGTAGGCGTCGGCGTTGGCGAGCGCGGTCAGGATCAGCTCGCCGATCAACTTCGTGAACGTCGTGTACTGCTGCTTGCCGGGAAGCAGGTTTGGCGCACCGCCGGCACACTCCCCGGTCAGGAACACGTTCTGGTAGAAGTCCTGGGCCTGCTGCACGAAGTCGACGACGTGCTGCGCCTCGGGCAGCCCGGCGGCGATCAGCGCTTCGGCCTGCAGGACGAGCTGGACGAACTGCTCCTCGAAGTCCGCGCCCAGATCCGGCGGGGCCACGCGTTGGGCGGTGAACGGCCCCGTCACCGTTGTCGCCATCCCCGCTTCGGCCTGCTGTTGACGGCCCTCGACGGCGATGTTGCCGCTGGCCACGGCGCACGACACGGAGAGCGGCGAGAAGGCTCCGTACGCAGGCACGTCGAGCTCCACCGGGAGCACATTGTCCTGCACCGTCATCGTGCCGCTCTGGTGGATCGTGCCGGTGTACTCGACTCGTGCGCCGGAACCGCCGACCGTGCCGGCTCCGACCATCGCCATCGTGCCCTCGACGTTCTCGGCGGCCACGCTCACCTCACCGGTCCAGCTCCATACGCCGTTGACCACCGCGCCGTCCGGCGCCACCTCGAACTCGAACTTCATGATGAACGGCTCGCTGATGAACGCGGTCGCTCCAGCGCCACTGATCGCGCCCGTACCGACGGCCGTGCCCTTCCATACACCCGGCAGGAAGGGCGGCGGCGATGGCCCAACGGGCGTGCTCGTCTCGGCGCTCGCGCCGGCGACCACGGGCGGTGCGACCGCACCGGCCATGACCGCGGCGATGGCGATCGAGCGCGTGAACCGTCCAGGGCGCGTGCCCATTGGTCCAGTGTCGACGCGACCCTGAAGGAAGTCTGAACGTGTGGAATTCCAGCTCACGCGGTGTAAGGGGAGCACTTTCTGCCGGCAACATTCTTCCCCGGCCACGCGGCCGCCATTGCGTTCCCCGGCCACGCAGGCCGCAGGCGGCCGCTCCTCGCTGGCGCCTCGTCGCTCGCAGGGGTCGCTGGCGCTCGCTCGCTCGCATCGGAGACAAGGCCCACCAATGACATCGACCGAAACGCTGAGGGTCGAAGCGGCGACGGCGCCGACCGATCCGATCCCGCGCTCGGCGCAGCTCGACGTGCCGACGTTGCTGGCCGCGGCCACTGCGTTCGCAGCGGTCATCGGCGTCCGGCTCTGGACCTCGTGGGGTCGCGAGGTCTACCACATGACCCCCGACGAGCCCGGCCAGATGGCCATCGCCAGGTTCGTCGGCGGCGGCCACGCCCACTGGAACATGTTCGACCACAGCACGTGGCGGCCCGGGTACGGCACGCTGATCTCGCCGATCTGGTGGTTCACCGACGACCCGACCACGGTGTTCCGGCTGGCCATCGGCGTGAACGCGGTCCTGGGCGGTGTGGCGTTCCTGCTGCTGTTCGTCATCGCCCGCCGCCTGACGTCGATGGGTCCGATCCTCTGCGTGCTGAGTGCGCTCGCTGTCTGCCTGTCCCCGATGGTGCTGTTCACAACGGACTGGGTGTGGTCGGAGGCCCTCGTGTCGGTGCTGTACCTCGGCGCGTTCCTCGCGTTGCTGCGCTTCCAGGACTCGCCGACCATCCCGCGAGGCCTGCTGGCGGCTGCCCTGGCGATCGCCGGATTCGGCACGCACAGCCGGATCTTGCCGCTCGCGCTCGTCGTGGCCGGGATCGCCGGCGTCAACGTGTACCGGCGCCGGATGGCGATCTCGCACGCTCTCGTCGTGATCGCCGGACTCGCTGTGTTCTACGGCGCCGTGTCGTGGTACTCGGAGTTCATCGTCGACCGCCTCTGGGAGCGACCGTTCTCGCGCAACTCCTATGGGGGCGTGCGTAACCAGGCGTCCAAGGTCGGCTCGACGCTCGTGTCCGGGGTGGGCCAGCTGTGGTACCAGCTCGTCGTGACGGCCGGGATCTTCGGGATCGGCGCGATCGCCGTCGTCGCCGCAGCCCTGCGCCGCCCCGGGCGAGGTGATCGGTCGCCGTCGGTCGCGGACGCCCGCGTCACCGTTGCCGCGGTCGGCTCGCTGATGGCGCTCTCGACGGTCTTCATGGCCGACCGCTGGCGTGCCGACCAGGTCGTGTACGGACGCTACAGCGACGCCATCGTCGGGCCGGTCCTGCTCGTCGGGATCGGCTGGCTCACCACCAGGCGGCCGGTCGACGCCGTGCTGCTGCGCTTCGGCGTGGTCGCCGCGACCACGCTCGGGTTGGGCATGATCCTCAACCTGCTCCGTCACGACGAGCTGGCCCAGGGCGTCGGCGTCCGCTCGATGATCCTCGGTCTGCAGCCATACATCGGGGCGACCAAGTCGATCGACGTGATCTGGATCACGCTCGTGGCGGTCGGGCTGGTCGCCGCCGTGGCCGCGGTCGTCGTCCTCGGTTCGGCGCTGGGTGCTCGTGGCGCAGTGCTGGTCGCCGTCGCGCTGCTGCTCGTGTTCGGCTACGGGCGGACCAGGGACATCGTCGATGGCGGCAAGAACACGTGGGCCGGCGGAAAGCCGGTACAGGAGGTGATGGACGGGATCCTGACCGAGGGCTCGGTGGTGCGCTACCTGATCGTCCCGGACAGCCGGCAGCCGTCGGCCAGCCACTCGCGCCAAAGGCAGCGGCTGATGCTCTACCAGTTCTACTTGCCGGACGTCCGGTTCGAGGTCGACGACGGCGGGCCCGAGGACGTGTCGCCGTTCGTCTTCGCCCCGATCAACACCGAGTCGTTGATCAGCGAGGGGGCCACGCTGGTGTGGCAGGACCCGAGCGCCGCCATCGGGTTGTGGCACGTGCCCGCCGTCGCGTCGACGGGTTAGCCGTAGAACTGGTAGAAGATCGCGATGAACGCGCTCTGGGTGGCGGCGGTGAACGTCACCGCCGGCGCGGCGGCCGTGTAGTAGACAAACACCGTCTGGTCGAGCTGCGCGTGTGGAGTCGCGTAGCCGGCCACGTAGGCGATCGTGCCGCCCAGCTCGGCGACGATGACCGATGAGCCGCTCGCGCCGAAGTCGCCCGCGCAGAGGATGTTCGGCTGCCGCCCGGGGAAGAGATTGCTCAACCCGAACGCGGCGGCCGCGGCGGCGTCCTGGATGCCTGCGACCGGCGCCGTACCGACTTCGACGGCCGTGGTGTTGTCGGCCGACGTGCCCCTCAGCCCCGCCCAGTTGTACTGGCCCTGGGTGCCCGCGATCGAAGGCGGAAGTGCGAGCACCGAGCGCGACCAGTCGGCCGGCGCGACGAAGCTGATCAGCGCGTTCGTGGGATGTGCAATCGTGTGCCAACCGGGCTCCGGCGCTTGCACCGGCGGCGGTTCCCCGCCGCTCCAGGCCCACAGCACGCTCACCTCCGGGGCGGTGCACTCCGTTGCTTCGGCCGCCGATGCCGGCCGGCCCTCTGTGATGCCGGCGAACGCGGTCAGTGACAGCGTGCCCAGGACCGCCCACAGCATCGTCGCCGCCCGCGACCGAGTGCGCCGTGTCGACCGGGCCGTTTCGCCGTGTTCGCTTCGCTTCATCTCGTGACCCCTCCGGACGGCCGCCTGCTCGTCCCTGCGGGATGCGACGGTCAGCTCGCCGCTCCGGTTCCCCGGAGTCAGCCGCCGTCGATCGCCGCCCGCACGTCGGCGACGTATGCCCCGACCGCGTCGGCGCCGCCTTCCATCATTCTGCGCACGACGGACGCACCCTGCACCACCCCGTCGGCCACCGAGCATGCTTCGCGGGCCTGCTCGACGTTCGAGACGCCGACCCCGACGAGCACCGGTTTGTCGGTGATCCGCAGCAGCCTGGCGGCGAGTTCCGTCGCGGTGGCGGCCAGCGAGGTGCGTTCGCCGGTCACGCCGAGCAGGCCGACGGAGTAGACGAACCCTCGGGCACGCTTCACGATCCGGCCGAGCCGTTCGTCGGAGGCCGTGGGCGCCGCGAGCATGATCGTTTCCACGCCGGCGTCGTCCGCGGCGCGCGTCCACGGCTCCGATTCCTCCAGTGGCAGATCGGGCAGGATGCAGCCGGAGACACCGGCCTTCACCAGCCGGCCGGCGAAGCGGCGGTGGCCGTCGTGGTGGACGAGGTTGTAGTAGGTCATGACGGCGGTCGGGATCCCGATCTCGAGCGTCGCCGCCTCGTCGAGGATCGCTGGCGGGATCGCCCCGGCGTTGAGCGCGGCGAGCGACGCCTCCTGGATGACCGGCCCGTCCATCACGGGGTCCGAGAAGGGGACGCCGATCTCGATCGCGTCGGCGCCGCTCGCCGCGGCCGCCCTGACCGCGTCGGCCCATCCCGGGTAGCCGCCGGTGATGTACGGCACGAGGAGCTTGTGACCTGCCGCCTTGGACGCGCTGAACCGCTCCTCGATGGTCGGACCCGTCACGCCGTGCCCCCGGCGTCCCCACCGAGGATGTCCATCGCCTGGGCGACGTCCTTGTCGCCGCGCCCCGACAGGTTGACGAGCACGGTCTGGCCGGCGAGTGACTTCGCCTCGCTGATCACCCACGCGATCGCGTGGGCCGATTCGAACGCGGCGAGGATCCCCTCGGTGCGGGCGAGGCGGGTGAACGCGTCGAGGACTTCGGCGTCATTCACCGCGGGGTACTCGGCCCGCCCGATGGCGTGGAGGTACGAATGCTCCGGACCGACGCCCGGATAGTCGAGGCCGGCCGAGATCGACTCGGCCTCCTCGACCTGGCCGTGCTCGTCCTGCATGAGGTAGCTGCGCATGCCGTGCACCACGCCGGGGACGCCCCGCCCGACGGCGGCGCCGCCGGCGGGCTCGACGCCGACGAGCCGCGTGGTCGAGTCGACGAACCCGGAGAACAACCCGATCGCATTCGAGCCGCCGCCGACGCAAGCGACGGCCACGTCGGGGTCGCGGCCGAGCAGCGCGTGGCACTGCTCACGGGCCTCGCGGCCGAGGACGCGGTGGAACTCGCGGACCATCCACGGGTAGGGGTGCGGGCCCATCACCGAGCCGAGGCAGTAGTACGTGTCCTGGACGTTGGCCACCCAGTCGCGCAATGCGTCGTTCACCGCGTCCTTCAGCGTGCGGCTGCCGCTCTGCACCGCCTCGACCTCGGCGCCGAGCAGGCGCATGCGGAACACGTTGAGCTCCTGGCGCTGCACGTCGACCGCGCCCATGTACACCTTGCACCGCAGACCCATCAGCGCGGCCGCCGTCGCCGTGGCGACGCCGTGCTGGCCGGCGCCGGTCTCGGCGATGAACCGCGGCTTTCCCATCCGCTTCGCCAGAAGCGCCTGGCCGAGCACGTTGTTGATCTTGTGCGAGCCGGTGTGGTTGAGGTCCTCGCGCTTGAGCAACAGCCGGATCCCGAGCTCACGCCCGAGGTTGTGGCACTCGGACATCAGCGAAGGGCGGCCGGCGTAGTCGCGGAGGATCGCTTCGTAGGCACCGACGAACGCGGCATCGGCCCAGGCCTCGCGGAAGGAGGTTTCCAGCTCTTCGCACGCCGGCACCAGGGTCTCGGGGACGAAGCGACCGCCGAACTCGCCGAAACGGCCGAGCCCGGTGGGCTCGGCCAGCAGCGAGTGTTCGCCGTCCTCGCTCACTCCTCGCTCACTCTTCCGACCAGTCGTACGGAATCTCGTCCGGGCCGAGATACGGAACGGGGGCGGCAGCCCGGGCGCGCTCGACGAAGCGCTTGACCGAGAGGGCGTCCTTCTTGCCGGGCGCCGACTCGACTCCCGTCGACACGTCGACGCCCCACGGCCTGACGGTCTGGACGGCGTCGGAGACGTTCTCCGGGGTCAGACCGCCGGCGAGGATCATCCGCATCCCCTCCGGGATCTCACCGACCAGCGACCAGTCGAAGAGATGGCCGGAGCCAGGCGTCGATCCGTCGATCATGATCGTGTCGGTGGCGAGTGACTCGGCCTCGGCGATCTTTGATGAGCCAGCGGTGTACGCCTTGACGACGAACTGCACGCCCTTGGCCACCTCGGCCACGACCGCCTTGGACTCGTTCCCGTGCAGCTGAGCGCCTTTCACGCCGGAGCGATGCACGATCTCGATCACCCGCTTCGGGTGTTCGTCGCGGAACACGCCGACGGTCATGATCTCGGGCGGGATGCGCCGGGTGATGTCGTACACCCGCTGCACGGGGACCTGGCGCACGGACGGCGCGAACACGAACCCGAGCGGCGTCGGCGCCCATCGCGACGGCCAGGAGCGCGTCGTCCTCGCTGGTGATCCCGCAGATCTTCACGAACATGCGATGGGTACGGTACTGCCGCGGACCACCCGGATCGCGGTTCGTTGCCCCGCCGCCCGATCACCCCGGTCTCCAAGATTTCCACAGGCCAGATTCACCGTTTTTGGGCAATCTGGCCTGTGGAAATCTCACGCGGGGGGTGGCGTCGGGGCGCTCGACGATCTCGCGGATGCCGGCGAGGTTGGCGGCGATGTTGGCGCGCCACTCCGCGAGCCGGCGGGAGATGATCCTGCCCTCCTTGTCGGGCATCGACTCGATCGCCGGCGTCAGTCCTGAAGGGCCGGGGCCCAGACGCGCCCACTGCCGCACCGTCACGGCTTCACGGCCGGGGTCGACTTCGAAGCCCCAGGTCGCCATCACCCCGTCCGGCCCGTGGACCGCCCACACCCAGCGACGCCCTGGCTCGACCTCGACGACCTCACATTCGGTCTCCCAGGTCCCGATGATCGGGTTCTGGTTGCGGCCGCGGAAGCGGTTGCCGACGGCTACCCCGGCGGCGCCGCCGATCCACTCCACGGCCTGCAGCTCGTCCGAGAAGCGGGCGGGCAGATCGATGTCGGTCACGAGGGCCCAGATAGCCGCCGGATCGGCGGCGATCCGCTCCTCGACCTCGACGGTCGGGCAATCGCGGTAGCGCACGATCACGAACGTAACGCCGCCCACGTAGTGTCCTCGAACGGATGCACGTGGCGACCCTGATCGATGCCCATCACCCCGGCGCCGGCCAGTTCGCGCGTGAGGTGGAGCGGGTTGGCGTGTCGTCGTTGTGGGTGCCCGAGGTGTGGGGATACGACGCGCTCACCGGACTTGCCCACCTCGCCGCCCAGACCACGACGCATCGGGCTCGGAACGTTCGTCGTGCAGCTCGGATCACGCAGCCCGGCGCTGCTCGCGACATCGGCCCTCAGTCTCCAATCGCTCTCGGCGGGCCGGTTCCGGCTCGGCATCGGCGTGTCCGGCCCGGCCGTGATGGAAGGCTGGCACGGCGTTCGCTTCCGCAAGCCGGTCCAGACGACGAGGGAGACGATCGAGATCGTTCGCATCGTGAGCCGCGGCGAGCGTCTCGAACACGACGGCGAGATCTACCCACTCCCGCTGCCCGCCAGTGCGGGCCGACCGCTTCGCCCGATGGTCACCCCGGCTCGTGTGCCGATCTACGTCGCCGCGATGGGTCCGGCGAACCTGCGGCTGACCGGTGAGCTGGCAGACGGCTGGCTCGGCAACGCGTTCATTCCCGAGGCCGCGGACACGTTCCTGGAGCCGCTGCGCCAGGGTGCCGACGCCGCCGGACGCGAGCTGGGCGATCTCGACCTCGTGGCGCCGGTCGCGGTCGAGTTCACCGCCGACGATGCGGCAGCCGACGCGGCCGCGAAGCGCCATGCGCGCGGGTACGTGTTCACGATCGGCGCGATGGGTACCGGCGGCCGCAACTTCTACAACGACGCGTTCGGGCGCCTCGGGTTCGGCGACGAGATCGCCAACGTGCAGGCGCTGTGGCAGGCCGATCGTCGGGACGACGCCGCCGACGCCGTGCCGATCGACCTCGGCCGGAGGACGAACCTGCTCGGGACCGAGCGGGCGATCGCCGAACGCGTCGACCTGTATCGCGCCGCCGGGATCACCACGTTGCTCGCCAAGCTCGACGGCCCCCACGACCGGCAGCTCGACACGCTCGAACGGCTGGTACGCCTCGCCGCCTGAGGGCGATGCCCGCACTACCATTCGGCGGATGCTGCGCCGGCGTGGGGCTGCCTCACGGAGCCACAGCAGTGACGTCGTGATCATCACCGGAGCCTCACGCGGCATCGGCTTGGAGGTGAGTCGGCGGTTCGGCGCCGCCGGCGCGAGGGTTGGCATGATCGCCCGGGACAGCTCGGCGCTGAGCGACGCGAGCGCCCAGGTGCAAGGACCTGTCTGCTACGCGTCGGCGGACGTCGCCGATCGGTCAGCGCTGATCGCCGCGCTGTCGCAGATCGAGAGCGAACTGGGTGCCGCGACGATTCTGATCAACAATGCCGGCCACGGTCACTGGGCCAGTGTCGTCGACACCGACCCCGGCGAGTTTCGACGCTCGATCGAGGTGAACTTCCTCGGCGCCGTGAACGCCATCGGGCACGTGTTGCCCGGGATGCTGGCCCGCGGCAGCGGCCGCATCGTGAACGTCGCCTCGGTCGCCGGGCGCATCGGTGCCCCGTTCGAGGCCGCGTACTCGGCGAGCAAGTTCGCCCTCGTCGGGTACACGGAGGCGCTCTCGGTCGAAGTCGCCGGAACCGGCGTCACCGTGTCGCTGGTGCATCCGGGACCCACCGACACCGGGTTCTTCCGTCGGCGCGGCCATCCGTACGAGCTGCGGCGACCACGGCCGATCCCTGCCGAACGAGTCGCCGACGCGATCGTGGCCGCCGCCGAGCGTGGGCGCCGCGAGCGCTTCGTGCCGGCGTGGTTCGGGGCGGCCTACGTCGCCAAGACGGTCGTACCGGCCGCCTACGTGTCCGGCACGAGACGACTCTTCGCGGAACCGCGACGAGCCCTCCGCCGGCGGCTCGGCGTTGAACCGTCTCGACAAGCCGATCGCGCTGGTCCATCGTGTCCTTGATGATCTCGAACGCAGGGCGACCGCCCTCACCGGTCAACTGGGGCGAACCGTGCGGCGAGCGGTACGGCCTGCGCGAGATCGTCGAGCTCACGGGTGTGCCGGCGAGCTCGATCCATCACTACCGTCGGATGGGACTCGTGCCAGAGCCACAGCGCACTTCCGTCAATCACGCCCTCTACGACGACCGGCACGTCACCGCGTTGCGCCTCATCAGGGCGCTGCGCCGCCGCGGCCGCACACTGGACGAGATCCGCAACGCCGTGCCGGAGTTGCTGCGCCGTCGGAGTGATCAGCTCGATACCGCCGACGCCCTCGACGTCGGTGACTTGGTGTCCGACCGCAGTCCCGAGGCGAAGCTCATCGATGCCGCCATCGAGGCGTTCTCTGAGCAGAGCTTCCGCGAGGTCAGCATCACCTGCCTGTGCGAGCGGGCCGCCGTCGCCAAGGGGACGTTCTACCGGTGGTTCGACAACAAGGAGGCGCTGTTCGTGGCGACCGCAGCGGCCGCCGTCGAGCGGGCGATCGTCGGCTTCAGCGCCGACGCACCGGCGACCGATCCGGGCAATCACCCGGCCGTGTTCGCCCGCCACCTCCGACCGGCCCTGCCCGTGCTGTTGGAGATGGCGAAGCGGGTGACGCAGGAGTCCGGCCCGGCGGTAGGCGCGACCGTCACCCTGTTCGCCGACCTGGCCCGGCGGCTCGGGCGGATCATCAACAAGGACGGCGACGACGACGGCGTCCTCCAAGCCGGCGGCTGGCTGATCATGTTGGCGGTCGTCAACGTCTTCGAGGTACTGATGGGTTCCGAGATCGCTGGTGGCGAGAATCCTTGACGGTCAGCGTCCGAGGCTGTACAAGGGCTAGAACGACTCGGCTAGTCGTTACACACTGGCGCCCCGCAGTTGCGAACGAAGAGAGGATCCGGCACGTCGAAGCCATGAGCCCGCTCGCACACATCACGAAGCATCCGCTGATCGCAGGCGTTGCGGCGCCCGGAGCCGTGCCGCCAGGCATCCCGGGGGTCGACGCGGTGCGATCCCACGCTGCGACCGAGAACTTTCCCGTTGCCTTGCGGCTGCTGCCGGGCACCGTCCGCACCGATCTCCTCGCGGTGTACGGATTCGCCCGTCTCGCCGACGACATCGGCGACGAGTACCAGGGCGATCGCATTGCCGCCCTCGACTGGCTGGAGCGCGATCTGGACACGCTCGTGGCGACCGGGCAGGCGGTTCATCCGGCCGTCGGCGCGCTCGCCGCCACGATCGACCGTCACGCCCTGGACGTCGCTCTGTTCCGTGACCTCATCGAGGCCAACCGGCGCGACCAGCGCCAGCACCGCTACGCGACGTTCGACGACTTGCTCGACTACTGCCGCCAGTCGGCGAATCCGATCGGCCGCCTCGTCCTCGCGGTGTTCGGCATCATCGATCCCGAGCTGGCCAGCCTGTCCGATGAGGTGTGCAGTGGCCTGCAGGTCACCGAACACCTCCAAGACGTCGGCGAGGACATGGCAGCCGGCCGCGTCTACGTCCCACACGACGACCTCGCCCGGTTTGGCTGCACCGACGACGACCTGCGGCGACCCGCGGCCAGCGCCGCGCTGTGCAGCGTGATCCGATTCGAGACCGACGCGAGCCCGTACCTTGCTCGGCTCCGGCGGGCTGCTGGTCGCCCGGCTCCGGATGCCGGCTCGTCTCGCAGTCGCCGGCTTCGTCGCCGGGGGGCTCGCCACCCTTGACTCCGTGGAGCGCGCCGGTTTCGATGTCCTCGGTCGACGATGCCGACCCACCCGCACGAGGGTCGCTCGCCACGCCGTCCGGCTGCTCGCAAAACGGGTCGCGACATGAGGCTCGACGAAGCCCTCGCCGAGTGCACGCGAATCACTCGCCGCGAGGCCAAGAACTTCGCATACGGCATCCGGCTGCTGCCGCGCCACAAGCGCGACGCCATGTCGGCGCTGTACGCGTACGCCCGCCGCATCGATGACATCGCCGACAGCGACCGCCCGGCGACGGCCAAGCTGACCGCGCTGGCCGGCGTCGATGCGGACGTTGAAGCCCTCGGGCGCGGCGAGTTGCCGGACCCCGACGACCCCGTGCTGGTGGGTGTTCATCACACGGCGGCCGCCTTCGACGTCCCGGTGAAGGCGTTCTCGGAGATCGTCGAAGGGTGCCGTCGAGACTCGATCGGGGCGGCCTACGCCACCTTCGACGACACCGAGGCCTATTGCCGGCTCGTCGCCGGTTCGGTCGGACGCCTGTCGCTCGGCGTATTCGGTACCAGCGACCCGCTGTCGTCCGTTGGCCTCGCCGACGACCTCGGCGTCGCCCTCCAGCTCACGAACATCCTGCGCGACGTCGCCGAGGACCGAGGGATGGGCCGTGTGTACCTTCCCGCCGACGACATCGACCGGTTCCGATGTGACCCCGATCTCGCGGGGCCCGCGGACGCGGTCGCCAAGCTCGTTCAGCACTACGTGAGCATCACCGAGGAGTTCTACGACCGCGGCCTGCGCCTGCTCCCGCAGCTCGACCGGCGCAGCCGGGCCTGCGTGTCGGCGATGGCCATGATCTACTGCCAGCTCCTCGCCCGCATCGCCGAGGATCCGGCGGCGGTCCTGCGCCAGCGGGTGGCGCTGACCACCAAGGAGAAGCTCTGGGTCGCGGTCCGCAGCCTGGCCGGGGCGAAGTCATGAGCCGATCGGTGACCATGCGTGCGCGACCGGCCAGCGGCCGACGTGCGTCGGTGGCCGTGGTCGTGGTCGGAGGACTCGCCGGGCTGGCAGCTGCGATCCGCACAGCCGACCGCGGCGCGCGACGTGACGCTGCTCGAGCGGGCACCGCGCCTCGGCGGCGCGACGTGGTCGTTCACGAGCGGCGGGCTGACCTACGACAACGGCCAGCACGTGTTCATGCGCTGCTGCATCGAGTACCGCGCCTTCCTCGACCGCATCGGCGTCCGCGCAGCGTCACGTTGCAGGATCGCCTGGACGTGCCGGTACGGCGTCCCGGCGGCGCCGGCTCGCGGCTGCGCCGGGTCGGCGCTGCCCGCACCGTTCCATCTCGCCCCGGCGCTCGCCGTCGTACCGCCACCTGACGCCGGCGAGCGGGTGCGCGTCGTGCGGACGGCGCTCGCTCTGCGCCGCCTCGACCTCGACGACGTCGCGTCTCGACGAGCAGACGTTCGGCCAGCTGGCTCGCCGAGCACGGCCGGGGCGGCCGCGACATCGCCGCGTTGTGGGATCTCGTCGGCCGCCCGACCGTGAACCTGCCAGCGGCCGAGGCGTCCCTGCTCCTCGCGGCGAAGGTGTTCCGGACCGGCCTGCTCGACACCGCAGCCGGCGGCGACATCGGCTGGTCGAAGGTGCCGCTGCGGGAAGCTGCACGCCGATGCCGCGGAACGAGTCCTCGACGACGCTCGGTGCCGAGGTACGCCTCGGCGTCACGGCCGCCGCGGTGCACGGCCATCCCGACGAGGGGCCGTCCGTGACCATCGGCGGCCCCGGTGACGGCGCGACGGTCGCCGCCGATGCCGTGGTCGTCGCGGTGCCCCACGACGCGGTCGCCGATCTGATGCCGCGCCGCTCGCTCGAGCAACAGGGCGCGGTCGGCCGATCTCGGTCGCTCGCCGATCGTCAACGTGCACCTGGTCTACGACCGCCCGGTGATGACCGAAGCGTTCCTGGCCGGGCGTCGATTCGCCGGTGCAGTTCGTGTTCGACCGCACCGCCTCCTCCGGCGCCCCGCCGGGCGCACCAATACGCTGGCCATCTCGCTGTCGGCGGCCGACGAGTACCTGTCGTGGAAGCGAGGCGAGCTCGTGGACACGTTCACCGGCGAGATGGCGCGCCTGCTCCCCGGAGCCCAGCACGCTCGGGTCGTGTCGGCGATGGTCACCCGCGAGGTCGCCGCCACGTTCCGCGGCGCTCCAGGAACCGCGGCGCAGCGCCCCCGGCCCGAAGACGCAGCTGCCCGGCGTGTTCCTGGCCGGGGCGTGGACCGACACCGGCTGGCCGGCGACGATGGAGGGGGCGGTCCGCAGCGGCGTCGCCGCGGCCGCCGCGGTCGGCCGGCACCTCGCCGCGAGGCGATCGACGACGGAGGTCGCGGCATGAGCGAGCGAGCGGACGGAACGACTTCGCCGCCGATCCTCGCTCGGGCCCGCGAACTGGTCGAGCCGGCGCTGCGCAAGGCGATCGGTTCGCTCGACCCGCACCTGCGCACCCCGGTCGAGTACCACTTCGGCTGGGTCGAGCCCGACGGCACGCCGATCGACGTGGCGCTCGCGGCACCGCGGGCAAGGCCGTTCGACCGGCGCTCGCGATGCTCTCGGCGCCGAAGCCGTGGGCGGACGAGGCCGAGGCCGCGGTCCCGGGCGCCGTCGCCCTCGAGCTGGTCCACAACTTCTCGCTGATCCACGACGACCTCATGGACGGCGACCGCACCCGGCGGCACCGGCGAACGGTGTGGGCCGTCTACGGCGTCGGCGACGCGATCATCGCCGGCGACGCCCTGCTCACGCTGGCCGTTCCAGGTGCTGCTCGACGAGGCGAATCCGGCAGCCACGGCGGCGCTGCCGAAGCTGACGGAAGCCACCGCGGCGATGATCGCCGGCCAGGCCGCAGGACTTCGCCCTCGAGCCGCCGACCGACGTAACGCCTCGCGGAGTGCGTCGCGATGGCCGCCGACAAGACCGGGCCCTGCTGGCGGCGTCGGTGGCCGTCGGGGCGCTGCTCGCCGGCGCCGCCGCGCGCGGTCGCCGCGGCGCTCGGAGCGCTTCGGCGTCGAGTTGGGCCTGGCCTTCCAGGCGTCGACGACGTGCTCGGCATCTGGGGCGACCCGACAGGTCACCGGCAAGCCGGTCGGGCACCGACCTTCGGGAGCGCAAGAAGTCGCTCCCCGTGATGCTCGCGATCGCCGCCGGGGGCGAGCTCGCGGACGGCTGCGCGTCGCCGCTGCAGCACGACGATGACGAACGACGTCATCGCCGACTGTCGGGACAGCTCGCCGACGCTGGCATGAGGGTCCAGGTCGAGGCGCCGCGCCGACGCCCACGTCGCGGCCGCACTGGCGTCGCTCGAGGCCCATCCGATCGACCCCGCCGCCGCCGCCGAGCTGCGCGAGCTCGCCCGCTTCGTCGTGGACCGGGGTACTGAGTGCCGTCCATGACATGGCGACCCGCGACGTGGCGACGGACGAGACGCCGGAAGTCGCCCGCGACGCGCTCGACCGAGCCGTCGACGCGCTGTTCGTCCTGCAGCACCCACGACGGCTGGTGGAAGGGCGAGCTCGAGACCAACGTCACGATGGACGCCGAGGATCTGTTGCTGCGCGAGTTCCTCGGCATCGCTCGACCCGTCGACCACCCGCGCCACGGCCAACTGGATCCGCTCACAGCAGCGCGAGGACGGCACCTGGGCGACCTTCTACGGCGGACCCGGCCGACCTCTCGACGACGGTCGAGGCGTACTGGGCGCTGCGGCTCGCCGGCGACGCCGCCGGACGCGGCGCACATGCGTCGAGCCGCCGAGTTCGTCCGCACCCGCGGTGGGCTGGAGGAGAGCCGGGTCTTCACCCGCATCTGGCTGGCGCTGTTCGGCCTGTGGTCGTGGGACGACCTGCCGGCATTGCCGCCCGGAGGTGATCCTGCTGCCGCGCTGGTCGCCGCTCAACATCTACGACTTCGCCTGCTGGGCCCGCCAGACCGTCGTGCCGCTCACCGTGGTCGCCGCCCATCGGCCGGTCCGCCCCTGCCGTTCGGCTCGACGAGCTGCGCACGGGCTCGCTCCGACCGGAGGCGCGCCGCGGCCGCGCGGGTCGACCGAGCGACGCTTCCAGCAGCTCGACCGCGTGCTGCACCGCTACGAGCGACGTCCGGTACGGCCCTGCGCCGGCTCGCCCTGCGGCGGGCCGAACGCTGGATCATCGCGCGCCAGGAGGCCGACGGCAGCTGGGGCGGCATCCAGCCGCCGTGGGTGTACTCGATGCTCGCGCTGCACCTGCTCGGGTATCCGCTCGACCACCCGGTGATGCGGGCCGGCGCTCGACGGGCTCGACGGATTCGTGATCCGGGAAGCCCACGGCGGCTGCCACGGCGGGGTGCGCCGGCTGGAGGCGTGCCAGTCGCCGGTGTGGGACACCGCGCTGGCTCTCGTGGCGCTCCTCGACGCCGGCGTCGAGCGCCCGACGAGCGCATCGCCAGGGCGACCCGGTGGCTGCTCGACGAGGAGATCCGCATCCGCGGCGACTGGAGCGTCACCCGCCCCGGCGTGCCGCCGGGTGGATGGGCGTTCGAGTTCGCCAACGACAACTACCCGGACATCGACGACACGGCCGAGGTCGTGCTGGCGCTGCGACCACGTGCGCGGTGCCGACCCGGACCGGGTCCGCGCAGCGTCGACCGCGCCGTGCATTGGACGGTCGGCATGCAGTGTCGCGACGGCGGGCTTGGGCGGCGTTCGACGCCGACAACACAACCGCCTGCATCGGTCGACTGCCGTTCTGCGACTTCGGCGAGGTCATCGACCCGCCCAGCGCCGACGTCACCGCCCACGTCGTCGAGATGCTCGCTCGACGGGCTCGGTCGATCGCGGCGGCGCGGTCGATGGCGGAGTCCTCCGACGGGCCGTCGCGTGGCTGTCCGGCGCACAGGAGGACGACGGGTCGTGGTTCGGCCGCTGGGGCGCCAACCACGTGTACGGCACCGGCGCCGCGGTGCCGGCGCTCGTCGCCGCCGGTGTCGCGACCGACGACCGCCGCATCGAGCGGGCCGTACGCTGGCTCGAGTCGGCACCAGAACGACGACGGCGGCTGGGGCGAGGACCTGCGCTCGTACGGCGACCCGGCGTGGTCGGCCGCGGCGCTTCGACGCCGTCGCAGACGGCGTGGGCGCTGCTGGCGCTGCCCGCGGCGCGACGGTTCGACGTCCGGCGCCGGCGCGGGGTCGCCTGGCTCGTCGAGCACCAACGCGCCGACGGCATCTGGGACGAGCCGTACTTCACCGGCACCGGGTTCCCCGGCGACTTCTACATCAACTACCACCTCTACCGGCTGGTGTTCCCGATCATGGCGCTCGGTCGTTACGTCACCGCCCAGAGCCGCGAGGAGTCGCTCGTGAATGAACCAGACGTGGCCGACGAACGCACCGACAGACGGCTCTGCGTGCTCACGCCCTTGCGGACCGAGGCCACGGCCGTGCAACGCGGGGCCGTCGACCGCCGTCGTGCATCGGACCGGCATGGGTCCCGAACGCTCTCGCCGCGCCGCGACACGAATCGCCGCGGTGTCCGGTCCAGACCGGCCGGTGGCGATCGTCGGGGTGTGCGGCGCGCTCACCCCGGACCTGCGCCCAGGCGACGTCGTCGTGGCCAGCACCGTGTCGTCGCAGAACGGGGATGTATGGCTCGAGCTACCCGGCGCCGATCTCGTCGCCGCGGAGCTGGCCCGGCGCGGCATTCCGGCGAGGGTCGGCCCGATCCTGAGCACCGAACACGTCGTCACCCGCGGTGCCCGCCCGCGTCTCGCGGCCTCGCGGCTGGCTCGCCGCTGACATGGAGTCGGCCTGGCTGGCCGCGGCCGCGACGTCGTCCAGCGACGCACGCCCGGTCGTCGTCGTCAGGGTTGTGCTCGACACGCCAGACAACGAGCTTCGGTCGGTGCGGCACGCTGCGGCATGTGGGCCTCGCCCGCCGGCGTCTCAGCGCCGTCGTGCCGGCGCTCGAATCGTGGGCGCGAGTCACCGGTCCACGGACGATCCTGCTCGCCGGTCCCCGCTCGTTCTGCGCCGGCGTGGAGCGGGCCATCGACATCGTCGAGCGGGCGATCGACCGGTTCGCGCCGCCCGTCTACGTCCGCCGGCAGATCGTGCACAACTCCCACGTCGTGGCTGACCTCGAGCGCAAGGGTGCCGTGTTCGTGCACGAGGTCGACGAGGTGCCGACCGGCTCGACCCTGGTGCTCGCCGCCCACGGCGTGGCACCCGAGGTCCGTCGCCGCGCCGAAGAGCGCCGACTCCGCGTCATCGACGCGACCTGCCCGCTCGTGGCCAAGGTACACGCCGAAGCGCGGCGATTCGCCGCACACGGCTACGACATCGTGCTCATCGGGCACGCCGACCACGAGGAGGTCGAGGGCACCGTCGGTGAGGCGCCCGGCCGGATCGCGGTGGTCGCGTCGCTGGAGGATGTCGACGCCCTCGAGGTGGTCGATCCCGACCGCGTCGCCTACCTGACCCAGACGACGCTGGCCACCGACGAGGTCGCCGGGATCGTGTCGCATCTCAAGGACCGGTTTCCCGCGCTCGTCGGTCCCCGCCGCGAGGACATCTGCTACGCAACCCAGAACCGACAGGACGCGGTGGTCTCGATCGCACCCGACGCCGACGTCGTGCTCGTCGTCGGGTTCACCGAACTCCTCGAACTCGGCTCGGCTCACCGAGGTGGCCGCCCGGGCGGGGAGCCGTGCGTACCTCGTCGACGGCTGCGGCGACATCCGCCTCGGCTGGCTCGACGGCGCCGGAACGATCGGGATCACCGCAGGGGCATCGGCACCGGAGTCGAAGGTTCGCGAGGTCCTCGCGGCGATCAGCTCGCTCGGCGCAACCACCGTGGAGGAGCGAATCGTGCATCGCGAGGACGTGACGTTCGCCCTCCCGTCGGAGGTTCGCTCGAGAGGAGATCGGCCATGAGTGTCCCGGTTCGGCAGGCAGTCCGCGTCGGCACGTATCTCGCGAAGAACAAGATCAAGCGGCGGAAGCAGTTCCCGCTCGTCGTCGAGCTGGAACCGCTCTTCTCGTGCAACCTCGCCTGCCCCGGCTGCGGCAAGATCCAGCACCCGACCGAGGTGCTGCGCAAGCGGGTGAGCGTCGAGCAGGCGGTCGCGGCGATGGAGGAGTGCGGCGCGCCGATGGTGTCGATCGCCGGCGGCGAACCGCTGCTGCACCCGGAGATCGACCGCATGGTCCGCGCCCTGATCGACCGCAAGCGGTTCGTGTACCTGTGCACCAACGGCGTGCTGATGCGGCGCAAGCTCGATCTGTTCAGGCCGTCCCCGTACTTCTCCTGGATCGTCCACATCGACGGGCTGCGCGAGCGCCACGACGAGGCGGTCGCCCGCGACGGGGTGTTCGACGAGGCCGTCGCCGCGATCCGCGACGCCAAGTCGCGCGGGTTCCGGGTGACGACGAACACCACGTTCTTCAACACCGACAGCCCGCAGACCGTGCGCGACGTGCTCGACTTCCTCAACGACGATCTCGGCGTCGACGCGATGATGATCTCCCCCGCGTACGCGTACGAGAAGGCGCCGGACCAGGAGCACTTCCTGCCGACCGACCAGACCAGAGCGCTGTTCCGGCATGCGTTCGCCGACGGCCGCCGCAAGAAGTGGCGGCTGAACCACTCGCCGCTGTTCCTCGACTTCCTCGAGGGCAAGGTCGACTTCCAGTGCACGGCGTGGGCGATCCCGAGCTACTCGGTCTTCGGGTGGCAGCGCCCGTGCTACCTGATGAGCGACGGCTACACCGAGACCTACCAGGAGCTGCTCGACACGACCGACTGGGATCGCTACGGGCGGGGCAAGGACCCTCGCTGCGCCAACTGCATGGCGCACTGCGGGTATGAGCCGTCCGCCGTGTTCGCCACGACGTCGTCTCTCCGCCAGTCGCTGCGCGCCGCCCTCTCCAAGTAACCGGGAAACGGGGCGGCCAGCGCCTCATCCGGCGAACTGGGTGGCCACCATGGCGTTTTCCGAACCGGTGGCCGCCCAGAACGGCCGTCTCAGCGTCTCGGGACTCGCAGCGTGGCGACGGCGGCGGCTGGTTGGCTCGATGTCACGAGGCTCTCGCCGACGAGCAGGGCGTCGTAGCCGGCGTCGGCGAGGCGGCGGGCGTCGTCGGCACCGCGGATGCCGGACTCGGCGACCTTGACGACGCCGGCCGGGATCGCTGCCGCCATCCGCTCGGCCCGTTCGTGATCGACCTGGAACGTCACGAGGTCGCGCTGGTTGACGCCGACCAGCGAGGCCCCGGCATTGAGCGCCTCCTCCAACTCGGGTTCGTCATGGACCTCGACGAGGGCGTCGAGTCCCAGCTCGCAGGACAGCTCGTGGAACTCCAAGAGTTCGAACGGATCGAGCGCGGCGACGATCAGCAGCACCGCGTCCGCGCCCATCAGCCGGGCGTCGGCGATGTCGCGCGGGTCGATCGTGAAGTCCTTGCGGATGGCCGGTAGCGGCGTTGCGCTGCGGGCCGACCGGAGATCCTCCACAGAGCCGCCGAAGAACTCCTCGTCGGTCAGCACCGACAAACACGAGGCGCCACCGGCTGCGTATTCCTTCGCCATGGCGTCCGCGTCGAGGTCGGCTCGCAGGTCGCCTTTCGATGGCGAGCGACGCTTGATCTCGGCGATCACGGCGATCTCCGGGCACGCCAGCAGCGCGGCCCGGAACCCGCGGCACGGTGGGAGTGCCGCAGTCTGGGCGAGCAGCTCACCGAGCGTCCTCATGTCCTCGACGGCGGCCTTGCGGTGCCGCTCGAGGATCCGGTCGAGGTACGTCGCCATGAAGCCGACTGCCGGCTACAGACCCTTGCCAGCAACGAGGCTGACGAAGGTCAGCTGCGGACGGCCGGCGAGCAAGGGCCTGAGCTCGGGTCCGGTCGCCGCCATCGCTTCGCTCTTGCCGTGGGCCTCGAAGGCGTCCTGCGAGTCGTACCGCTCGTAGAACCACAGCACGTCGTCGTCCTCGGCGTCGTGGTGGAGGAGGTACGTGAGCGTGCCCGGCTCGTTCTCGGTGCTCGCGATCAGCTTGCGCAGCACGTCGGTGACCGCGTCGCGCTCGCCCGGCTTGCTGGTGACCTTGGCGATGACTACCGGTCCGCTCATACGGCAGGAACCTAGGTAGCTACGCGTCGCTCAGAAGCCGAGCCGGTCGGCGACCTCGCCCACGACACTGTCGATGGGCACGCGCACCTGATCGGTGGTGTCGCGGTCGCGGATCGTGACGGCCTTGTCGTCGAGCGAGTCGAAGTCGACGGTGACGGCCAGCGGTGTGCCGATCTCGTCCTGGCGGCGGTAGCGGCGCCCGATCGACTGCACCTCGTCGTAGTCGACCATGTAGCGCTGGGCCAGCGTCTTGCGCACCTCGCCCGCGAGCGGCGTGAGCGTGTCCTTCTTCGACAGTGGCAGCACCGCGACCTGGTACGGGGCGAGGCGGGGGTGCAGGCGGAGCACGGTCCGTTCCTCGCCACCGATCTCGTCGACGTCGTACGCCGAGAGCATGAACGCGGCCATGGCCCGCGTGGCACCGGCGGCCGGCTCGACGACGTACGGGGTGTAACGCTCGTTCGTCTGCGGATCGAAGTAGTCGAGCTTTTCGCCGGACGCCGCGCTGTGCTGCTTGAGGTCGTAGTCCGTGCGCTGGGCGATGCCCTCGAGCTCGTCGAAGCCCCACGGGAAGTTGAACTCGACGTCGGACGTGCCGGCTGAGTAGTGCGACAGCTCGTCGGCGTCGTGCGGGCGCAGGCGCAGTTGGTCCCGCGGGATGCCATTGCGGACGTACCAGTCCACGCGCTCGTTGCACCAGTACTCGTACCAGCGCGCGCCGTCGGCCGGGGGCACGAAGAACTGCAGCTCCATCTGTTCGAACTCGCGGGTGCGGAAGATCCAGTTCTGCGTCGTGATCTCGTTGCGGAACGACTTGCCGACCTGGGCGATCCCGAACGGCGGCTTCTTGCGAGACGTGTTGAGCACGTTGGCGAAGTTGACGAACATCCCCTGCGCGGTTTCGGGACGCAGGTAGGCGACGGCGCCGGCATCCTCGACCGGGCCGGCGTGGGTCTTGAACATCAGGTTGAACTGGCGGGCCTCGGTGAACGTGCCGTGCCGGCCGCAGCTCGGGCACGTGTTCGGGTCATCGAGCTTGTCGAGGCGGAAGCGCTGCTTGCAGTTCGTGCAGTCGACGAGCGGGTCGGCGAAGTTGGCGAGGTGGCCGCTGGCCTCCCAGACCTGCGGTGGGCCAAGGATCGCGGCGTCGATGAGCACGACGTCGTCGCGCTCCTGCACCATCGCCCTGATCCACGCGTTCTTGACGTTGCGCAGCAGGAGCGAGCCGAGCGGGCCGTAGTCGTAGGCGCTGCGGAACCCGCCGTAGATCTCCGCCGACGGGAACACGAACCCGCGCCGCTTCGAGAGGTTGACGATCTGGTCCAGGTCCGTCGCCGGCATGGACATCCAGGCTACGGGCCTCCGAGCGAAGCGACGGACCCGATTCCCCGGGTACCCGAGTGTTGAAGCGCTCCCGAGTGCGGGGCGTCCGACGGGGTCCGCCGGCACTCGGGTGCGCTCCCGCACTCGGGTCAGCGTTCGAACATGGCGACGGACTTGAGGCGGCGTTCGATGTGGTGTTCGAGCGCTCTCGTGGCGAGGACGCCGACCTCGTGGGTCGCCGGAGACTCTGGAGCCGCCAGGGCGTCGTTGAGTCGGCCCCCGAGGATCGCCCGCATGAGATCGAGCGCCGCGGCCGAGATCGGCCCGCCCGAGCGGCACGACCGGCACAGCGTGCCGCCCTCTTCGAGGTCGAACGCGACCAGTTCCACGTCGCCGTCACCGCAGCGCACGCAGGTGTCGAGCTCCGGCCGGAGCCCCTCGCCGGCCAGCAGCTTCCAGTAGAACGCCGGTACCACGAGCGGCCCGGGCCGCCCCGGTGAAGCGATCGTGCGTAGCACGCCCACCACCATGCGGTACAGCTGCGGGTTGGGCTCGCGCTCCAACGCAAGCTGGTCTGCCGCCTCCAGCACGGCCATCCCTTGCGACGCGCGGTCCAGGTTGGCGAGCATCGGCGCGAGCGGCTCGACCGACTCGGCCTGGCTGACGATGTCCAGCGCTGAGCCATCGACGGTTCGGCCCCGGTACAGCAGCAGCCGCACGTGGCTCATCGGCTCGAGCCGGGCGCCGAACTTCGACATCGTCTTGCGCACGCCCTTGGCGACCGCTCGGACCTTGCCGTTGTCTTCGGTGAGGAAGACGATGATGCGGTCGGCCTCGCCGAGCTTGTACGTCCGCAGCACGACGCCGGTGTCACGGTAGAGGTGCGACCGTGTCACCACTTCAGGTACGCCATTCTTTCCCGCCTGGCGTCAGACCCCGCCGAAGCGGCGGTGGCGTCGGTTGTAGGTGTCGATCGCTTCCGCCAGCTCGGCGTCGGTGACGTCGGTGAACGACGGGACGTCGGCGTACACCAATTCACCGTAAGCGAGCTCCCACACGAGCGACGACGGCAGCCGGTCGTGCGGCCCGACGATGACGATGAGATCGGGCTCGGCATCCGCCGGCGAATACAGCGCGGAGGCGATCGCCGTCTCGTCGATCGGCTGGTCGGCCTCGATCGCGGACGCCGCTCGCGGCGAACGCCGAACGACCGTCGGCAGTCGAGTCGACGATCACCGTGCAGCGGCCGTCGACGGTATCGATGTGCCAGTGCAACCGGTGGGGCGGGGTCTCGTCGTCGCCGGGTTCCGGTCCGTACGGTCGCAGGGTGAGCCACCGGCGCCCTCCCCGCCGGCGGCCGCGCCGAGCCGGCCGGCCAGCGCGAGCCATTCGGCCTGGGTGAGCGACTCCCACTCCTTCGGCGTTCCGCCGACCACCATGACGTGTTCGAGCGTGGTCCCCACGGGTCCCATTCTCCCACGCGTCCCTGAATCCGACGGACAATGCCTACGATCCAATCGGTGACCACTCCCCGCCCGCTCCATGTCGCCTGCATCATGGACGGCAACGGGCGCTGGGCCGAACGGCGCGGGCAGCCGCGCACCGCCGGGCACACCGAGGGCGAGGAGAACATCGCCCGGATCGTGCGCGTCGCGGTTCGCCGGAACATCGGCTGGCTCACCGTGTTCGGCTTCTCCACCGAGAACTGGGTGCGCCCGCGCACCGAGGTCCGTCACATCCTCGGCCTGCACAAGAAGCTGTTCGCCCGCGTCGAGGAGCTCAACGAGCTGAACGTGAGGGTCCAGTGGATCGGACGGCCGTTCGACCGCGAGGCTCGCGGACCCCGAAGCTGATCCAGCGGGCGATCCGCAAGGCGATCGCCGACACGGCGAGAACACCGGGCATGCTGCTGACCGTCGCGTTCGACTACGGCTCGCGGTCGAGCTCGTCGACGCCGTGCGACGGCTTCGAGCCGACAGGCGCCCGATCACGCCCGACACGATCTCCCGCGCGCCTGTACCTGCCCGAGCTGCCGCCGGTCGACGTGCTCGTGCGCACGAGCGGCGAGGGCCGCGTGTCGAACTTCCTGCTGTGGCAGTCGTCGGCGCCCCGGTGTACTTCACCGAGAAGAACTGGCCGGAGTTCGACAGCGTCGAGCTCGACGCCGCGCTGGCGCTGGTGCTCGGTCGAGCGCCACGCGACGACGTCTGGCCGCCGTCACCACGGCGCTGGACAGCACCGAGGATCGCCCCGGTCAGCACCGCATGGCCGAGCTCGTCGAAGCCGCCATCGACGACCACCGCCACCTGGTCGTGCAAGCCGGCACCGGCACGGGCAAGACGCTCGCCTACCTCGTGCCGGCGATCGAATCGGGCGCCCAGATCGTCGTCGCCACGGCGACCAAGACGCTGCAGGACCAGCTCGCGGCCAAGGACCTGCCGTTCCTCCAGCACGCGATGGACACCGACGTTCACGTGGGCCGTGCTCAAGGGTCGCAGCAACTACGTGTGCATGCAGCGAGTCCACGAGATCACCCAGCAAGGCGCCGGCGTTCAGGGTGAGCTGGAGCTCGACGAGCTCGCTCGGCCACGCAGCGGACATCGCCAAGATCCTCGAGTGGGTCGGCGAGACGCACGACGGCGACATCGCCGGCCTCGACTTCGCCATCGGACGCAGCGGGCGGGCGGTGACCGTCGGCAGCGACGAGTGCCCTGGCGCGGACCGCTGCCCGCTGGGCGACATCTGCTTCGCCGAGCATGGCCAAGGAGCGCGCCGGCGGCGCCGACGTCGTGGTCGTCAACACCTACCTCTACGGACTCGACGTCGGCGCCGACGGAGCGATCCTGCCGGACCACGATGTCGTCGTGCTCGACGAGGCCCACGGCCTCGAGGACATCATGAGCGACACCGTCGGTGTGCAGATCGCCCCCGGCCGGTTCGTCACGCTCGGCGGCGTGGTGCGCCGGATCCTCGACGACCCGGAGATCGTCGGCGGCGATCATGGAGATCACCGACGCCCTCCGAGCGGGCTCGAGCCGCACATCGGGAAGCGCGTCTGCGGTGCCGTACCCCGACGAGATCCACGCCGTTCTCGTCGACGCCCGCGGCCGACTCGACCGGGCGCTGAGCGCCCTGGCGGCGATCGACAGCAACGTCGATGACGCCAAGCAGAAGAAGCTGCGCGCCCAGGTGATGACCGGCCGGGCGATCGAGCACATCGACATCGCCCTCGCCGCGAGCACGGCGTCGCAGTACGTCGACTTCGTTTCCGGCACCGCCGCCTGCCCGCGCCTCGAGATCGCCCCGCTCGACGTCGGCCCGGTCCTGCGCGAGGGAATCTGGAGCAAGCGCACCGCGATCCTGACCAGCGCCACGATCCCGGCATCGCTGACCCAACGGATCGGCATGGCTCCAGGCACGGTCGACGAGGCCGACGTCGGAAGCCCGTTCGACTACGAGCACCACGCCCTGCTCTACTGCGCGATGCGACCTGCCAGACCCACGCGACCGAGGTACCGCGACGCCGCACACGACGAGCTGGACGCGCTGATCACGCCGCCGGCGGACGCACGCTGGCCCTGTTCACGAGCTGGAAGGCGATGGACGCGCGGCCGAGGCCGTCCCGAGCCGGGTCAAGACGCCGATCCTCACCCAGCGCGACCTGCCCAAGCCGGCGCTGATCAAGCGCTTCGCCGCCGACGAGGCAGCGACTTGTTCGCAACCGCCGGTTTCTTCCAGGGCGTCGACGTGCCCGGCGACACCCTGATCCAGGTCGTGATCGACCGCCTCCCGTTCCCGCGCCCCGATGACCCGCTGCTTTCGGCGCGGCGGGAGCTGCTCGGCCCGGCCGGCGTTCAGCCAGATCGACCTGCCCAGGGCCGCGATGATGCTCGCCCAAGCCGCCGGACGACTGATCCGCACCGCCAGCGACCGCGGCGTGGTCGCCGTGCTCGACCGCCGTCTGGGCACGGCCAGCTATCGCTGGGACATCGTCAACGCGCTCCCCCGATGCGCCGCACCCGCCACCGCGCCGAGGCTGAGGCGTTCCTCGCCGAGATCGTCGCGGGAGTGTGAAAACACACAACGCTTGACCGCTGCGGTTTCACACTTCCGCCGCAGAGCGCGGCGAGGTGCGAACATCGGCACCGTGAACGAACTCGTCCATCTCGACATCGACGGCGGCATCGCCACGATCACGCTCGACTCCCCCGCCAACCGCAACGCCCTGTCCCGCCAGCTCGTCGCCGACCTGCACGTTGCGCTCGACGGCGCCGAAGCCGGGATCCCGACGGCGCCGTGCGGTCCATCGTGCTCACCCATACGCCGCCGGCGTTCTGCGCCGGCGCCGATCTGAAGGAACGGGCAAGCGGTGGTCCGCTCGACTCGTCGCCGATCGTCCGAGCGTTCGACACGGTTGATGGACGCCCCGGTGCCGACGATCGCCGCGGTCTCGGGATCGGTGCGCGCCGGCGGGATCGGCCTGATGGCGGCCTGCGACCTGGTCGTCGTACAGCGGACATCACCTTCGCGCTCACCGAGGTCCGCATCGGCGTCGCCGCCGCGATCATCTCCGTCCCCATCTTCCGTCGCGCCGGCGCCTCTTACCTGGCGGCCGCGTTCCTCACGGGCGAGCCGTTCACGGCCGAGGCGGCACGCCACGCCGGGCTCGTCACCCACGTGACCGACGACGTCACCACCGTCGTCGACGTGCTCTGCGACGGCATCGCCAAGGGCGCACCTGGGGCGGTGGGCGCCACCAAGCGTCTCCTCCGTGACGCCTTCGACCCCGACCCGTCCGTGCGACAGGCCGGCTCGAGCAGATGCGCGAGCTGTCCGAGGAGCTGTTCGCCGGTCCGGAAGCCCGTGAGGGCATGGCGGCGTTCGCCGACAAGCGCCACCCTCCTGGCAGAGCGCGACCCACCCGTAGCGCGCAGGCCGATCTGGGCGGCCTGCGCATCGGTTTCCGGGTCGTCGGCCGCCCAGTTTGCGAAATGACGCGTAGACCGCCCAGTTCGTCAAGCGCGAGCCGACCCGGACTCAGCGCTTGCTGATCGACCGGATGTCGTCGGCGATCTCGTTCTCGGAGACGAGCACGAGGGTGGCGGCGTCGCCGAGCGGGACGAACGAGTCGCGGGCAGCGACCCGGCCGATCGGTCCGGTGAAACCGCCTTCGACGAGCCCGGCGACGATGGCCTCGCCGACGCCACCCTGGTGGCGGGTCTCGTCGACGACGAGCATCCGGCCGACCTCGCCGGCGTGAGCCAGCAGCTCGCCGATGGGCAGGGGGACGAGCCAGCGCAGGTCGACGACCCGACAGTTCACACCCTCGTCGCGGGCGAGCCGCTCGGCGACCCGGAACGACAGGTACAGCCCGTTCGCCCACGTGGCGATGACGACGTCGTCACGAGAATCCTGACTGGCCCTGGCGACCCGGCTGCTCCCGATCGGTACGTGCACGTCGCCGGTCGAGCCGGGCGCGACATACGGCGAGAGCCACCCCTCGTCACCGGTCTCGTGGAGATCGCGGGTGTGGTAGAGGGCGATCGGCTCGAGGAACAGGCACACCGTGCCGTCGGTCTTGGCCGCCGCGGCGCACGTGCGCAGCATCGGCGCCGCGTCGGCTCCGATCGCCGGTGACGCGATCACGACACCGGGAATGTCTCGGAGCCCGCCGAGCGTGTTGTCGTTGTGGAAGTGGCCGCCGAAGCCCTTCTGGTAGCCGTAGCCGGCGATCCGTACGACCATCGGGTTGGTGTACTGCCCGGTCGAGAAGAACGACAGCGTCGCGCCCTCGCCGCGGATCTGGTCGATCGCGTTGTGCAGGTACGCGAGGTACTGGATCTCCGGGATCGGCAGCAGGCCCGACACGCCGGCGCCGAGGGTGAGGCCGAGAATCGTCTGCTCGTCGAGCAACGTGTCGAACACCTGGCGCCGGCCCGCTGATCGCTGCAACCCACGGGTGACGCCGTACACCCCGCCCTTGGCGCCGACATCCTCGCCGAACACCAGCACCGAGTCGTCGGCCGCCAGCAACTCTCCGAGGGCGCGGTTGATCGACTCGGCCAGCGTGAGTGACGCCCATCCTCCGGCAACGTCCCGAAGAACGTCGTGCGCACATCGGCCGGGGCCGAAACGCGAGCCCGTTCGGCGACCAGCTCGGGACGGCGGCGGGACAGCGGCTCGAGCACCTCGTCGGCCGATCCCAGCCGGCGACAGTTCATCAGCTCGGCGGCCCGCGCCCTGATCGCATCACGGCGACGTGATCACGCGGCGCTCGAGCTCGCTCGGCGACGCCAAGCCGGCGGCGACGAGGGCGCCGGCCGTGCCGACGATCGGGTCGCGCTCGACGATCGGCGCGGAGTGCCGCGACCGTGCGGTACGCCGCCTCGACGTCGGTTCCGGCGTGCCCGCCGTAGCGGACGGTGCGCACGTGGAGGATCGCCGGGCGGCGCTCGTTGCGCACGTAGTCGGCGAGCTCCTCGGTCGACTCGTACACCGCCAGCGGATCGGTGCCCTCGGCACGGAGGTACGGCACGCCAGGACGCGACGACAGCGAGGCCTCGACCCAGCCGGCGCGGCGTCGGGACGCTGATTCCGAGGCCGTTGTCCTCGCACACGAGCAAGAGCGGCAACGCGACCCGCGATGCGCAGCGTGCGCGGCCGAGTTGATCGCACCCTGCGCCGTCGAGTGGTTCAGCGAGGCGTCGCCGAAGCTGCACACCGCAAGGGCGTCGATCGGCCATTGCGTCGACCGGGCCCCCGGCGGCGGCGTTCCCGATCGCCCACGCCACGCCGTAGGCCCGCGGGAGGTGCGAGGCGATCGTCGACGTCTGCGGGATGACCGCGAGGGCGTGGTTGCCGAACACCTTGTGGCGGCCGCCGGCGATCGGCTCGTCGGCCGCGGCGAGGAGACCCTTGAGGATGTCCCTGACGCCCTCGTTGAGCGCCTGCTGAGTACCGGCGGAGCCGGGCACCTGCATGGGCGCCCGAGGTAGAAGCCACCGGATCGGTAGTGCAGCAGCGCAGGGTCGGTGGGCCGCAGCGCGGCCGCGACGAGCGCATTGGACTCATGGCCGGCCGAACCGATCGTGTAGAAGCCGAGCGCCTTGACCGCAGCCACCTGGCGGTGGCGTCCAGATGGCGGCTCGCCACCTGGGCATCGAACATCGTGGCCAGCACGCGTCCCGTCAGCGTCGAGCCCGCGGCGAGCGGCGCGTCCGGATCCCCGCTCGCGCCCGACCGGGTCGATCGACGCGACGGCGTCGAGCAGCGCCGCCTCGGCGTCGTCGAGATCGGCGGGCGGGCGCCGATGTGCGTTGCGGGCTCATGGAACAAATATTACAGTGGGGACACTTCGGAACGGGGAGACCAATGACGACGGACCCACGACTGGCGATGGGGCATCGCTCGACGCGCTCACCGCCACTCTGCTGCGCCCGATCTGCGGATGGAGCTGCCCGGCCCCAACGCCGCAGCCATCATCGCGCGTGACGAGAAGGTCACCAGCCCGTCGCTCACGCGGCTCGTACCCGCTCGTCGTGCAGCAGGGCCGCGGTCTCGTGCATCGAGGACGTCGACGGCAACCGCTTCCTCGACTTCAACGCCGGCATCGCCGTCGTCGCCGCCGGCCACGCCCACCCAGACGTCAACGCGGCGATCCACGCCCAGGTCGACGACGTCCTGCACTACTGCTCGAGCGACTTCTACCTCCCGGCGTACGCCGACCTGTGCGAGAAGCTCGCCGCGATCGCCCCGATGCCGGACGCCAAGGTGTTCCTCGCCAACTCCGGCACCGAGGCGGTCGAGGCCGCGCTCAAGCTCGCCCGCCACCACACCGGCCGCCCGAACGTCATCGCCTTCCTCGGCGCGTTCCACGGCCGCTCGCTCGGCAGCCTGTCGCTCACCGCCAGCAAGGCCCGCCAGCGTGCCGGCTTCGGCATCGTCGATCGCCGGGCAGCTTCCACGCGCCGTACTGGCGACCCCTACGACGACGACGCGCTCACCGGCGCCGACTACATCGAGCAGGTGCTGTTCAAGAAGCTCACCGATCCGAGCGACGTCGCGGCGATCTTCGTCGAGCCGATGCAGGGCGAGGGCGGCTACATCGTCCCGCCGGCCGGCTGGCTGGCCGAGCTCCGCGAGCTGTGCGACCGGCACGGCATCCTGCTCGTGCATCGACGAGGTGCAGAGCGGCATCGGCCGCACCGGCACGATGTGGGCCTGCGAGCACGATCGGCGTCGAGCCCGACATCATGACGATCGGCAAGGGCCTCGCCAGCGGCCTCCCGCTGGCCGGCATCGTCGCCCGGTCCGCGATCATGGACTGGAGCCCGGCGGCCACGGCTCGACGTTCGGCGGCAACCCCGTCGCGTGCGCCGCGGCGATCGCCACGCTCGACCTCGTCGAGAACGGCCTGGCCGAGAACGCCGCCAAGGTCGGCGACGCACCTGCTGTCGGCGCTCGCCGAGCTGCAGGCCGAGCAGCCGCTGATCGACGCAGGTCCGCGGCCGCGGCCTGATGATCGGCATCGACCTGCCCGACCACGACACGGCCGACGACCTGCAGGAGGCGCTGTTCCGGCGCGGCCTGCTCATGCTCACGTGCGGTGAGCGCACGATGCGCCTCGCCCCCCGCTCGTCGTCACGATCGAGCAGGCCGACATCGCCGTCGAGATCCTGCGTGACGCCCTCGCGCTCCTCGGCGAGAATCGGTCGAGCATGACGCGCTGCCCACCACACGGCCACTCGCGTCGCCGCGTCGACGAGATCCTCGGCGCCGTGCGGCGTCGACGTCCCGCTCAGGCGACCTGCCGGCGCGCACGCCGATCACCGGCGGCACGCTCGGCGCGGCCGGCTCCCCGGCCGACGTCGACAAGGCCGTCGCCGTCGCCAGGAGGCGTTCGTCACGTGGCGCACCACGCCGGCTCCGGTGCGCGGCAACCTCGTCCGCCGCCTCGGCGAGCTGCTGCGCGAGCACAAGGCCGAGCTCGGCGAGCTGGTGTCGATCGAGGCCGGCAAGATCCGCTCCGAGGGCCTCGGCGAGGTGCAGGAGATGATCGACATCTGCGACTTCGCCGTCGGCCTCTCGCGCCAGCTCCACGGTCTCACGATCGCCAGCGAGCGGCCCGGCCACCGGCTGATGGAGACGTGGCACCCGATGGGCCCGTGCGCCGTCATCACCGCGTTCAACTTCCCGGTCGCCGTGTGGTCGTGGAACGCCGCGCTCGCCCTCGTCTGCGGCGACCCGGTGGTCTGGAAGCCGTCCGAGAAGACGCCGCTCACCGCGCTCGCCTGCGACGCGCTCTTCCAGCAGGCCGCGGCCGAGGTCGGCGCGCCCGGCCGGGCTCAACCAGGTGCTGCAGGGCGGCGCCGACGTCGGCGAGGCGCTGGTCGCGCACCACGACGTGCCGATCGTGTCGGCCACCGGCTCGACCCGCATGGGCCGCGCCGTCGCGCCGGTCGTCGCCGGCCGCTTCGGCCGGCTGATCCTCGAGCTCGGCGGCAACAACGCGGCGATCGTCGCGCCGACCGCCGACCTCGACCTCGCCGTCCGCGGCATCGTCTTCTCGGCCGCCGGCACCGCCGGCCAGCGCTGCACCAGCCTGCGCCGGCTCATCGTCCACGAGTCGGTCCGCGACGAGCTCGTCGAGCGTCTGGCCAAGGCCTACGCCAGCGTGCCGATCGGCGACCCGCTCGCCGACGGCACCCTGGTCGGCCCGCTGATCGACGGCGCCGCGTTCGACGGCATGCAGGCGGCGCTCGGCACGGCGACGGCAGCGACGGCGGCGCGCGTCGTCGTCGGCGGCGACCGGGTGCTCGCCGACGAGGCCGCCGGACGCGTTCTACGCCGCGCCGGCGATCGTCGACGATGCCGGCCAGACCGACATCGTGCGCACCGAGACGTTCGCGCCGATCCTCTACGTGATGGCGTACGACGACCTCGACGAGGCGATCGCGATCCACAACGACGTGCCGCAGGGCCTGGCGTCGAGCATCTTCACCAACGACGTGCGCGAGGCCGAGCGGTTCATGTCCGCCGACGGCTCGGACTGCGGCATCGCCAACGTCAACATCGGCCCGTCGGGCGCCGAGATCGGCGGCGCGTTCGGCGGCGAGAAGGAGACCGGCGGCGGCCGCGAGTCCGGCTCCGACGCCTGGAAGGCGCTACATGCGCCGGGCCACGAACACGTCAACTACTCGACGCGACCTCCCGCTCGCCCAGGGCGTCACGTTCGACATCTGAGTCCGACGGCCGTCCGCCGAAGGCCGGATGGGCAGCGTGCGAGCGGCGGCGCGAGGCGGCTTCGCGGACCAGGCTCGTCATGTTCCGCTTGAAGATGGCGGCGACGTCGTTCGGGTTCATCGTTCGTCCTCCGTGATCAGCAATACGTTAATCGAAGTGAAGCGGTCAGCAGAAG
>CAVXSN010000012.1:0-143423 GCA_963764455.1 Ilumatobacteraceae bacterium | reverse complement strand
CACTACGGCAACGGACCGCTCGCGGTCAGGGGTCACGCCCTGAAGTACGCCCGCCTCGCCGCCGAGCAGGCCGCGAAGCGTTTCGCCTTCCACCAGGCCGTCGTCCACCGTCAGGCCGCTGTCGACGCCCTCGATCGATCCCCGGGCGTGACCCTCGCCGAGCAGGCCCAGCGCTGCTCGAGCTTGCCGAGGCGTTGTGCCGGGCCGGCAAACTGGCGATGAGCTCGAGCGTGACGATGGCGTGCTGACAGCGGCACAGCGAAGCGGCGACAACGTCGTGTTGGCCGACGCCGCCCTCGCCTACGGTGAGGCCGGACTCTGGCAGGTGCGTCACTACGGGACCGTGGACGAACGTGTTCGCGAGCGCTATCTCCGACACCCTGATCCGACTCGACGAAGAGGATCCGCCGCTCCGGGCCCGGCTGCTCATCGGTCTCGCGATGGCGCTCTACTACGTGGAGGGCGAGCGCTAGCTAGGCCGGCATTTGTCCGCGAAGCGGGCGACGGCTCGCCGCTTCGATGACCAGGGCCTGCTCGGGACCGGACTCGTCGAACTCATCGTGATGCTCGACGGCGTCCCCGACCAGACCGAGCAGCTCGAGGCGGTGGCCGAGCTGCGAACGCTCGACGCCACCGGACTCCACCCCGAGGCGGCGCTGGCCGCAGCCACGAGGACTGCCCGCGTGCCCTCGCGAGCGGCGACGTGTCCACGCTCGAGCACGACATCGAAGCGTTTGCCCGCCGGGCCGCGGCCACGCGTGGACCCCATGACCGGCTGTGGGCGACGTGGGCACGAGCGACGATCGCGTTCCTCGGCGATCGGCTGGACGATGCCGAGCAGCTCGCCGGCGACGCTTCGCCCTGCACGAACAGCTGGGCATCTGGGCGCCTACGAGACCTATGGGCTCCACATGGTCCTCGTCTGGCGCGAACAAAACCGCCTCACGGAGCTCGAGCCGGCCATCGAACCGCTCCTCGCCCAGTCGGTGCACCCCGGCGCGAGCAAGCTGCGCGGCATGTTCGCTCTGGCGCGGCTGGCGCTGTCGAGGAGATCGCCGGCCTCCTCGACGCCGATCCCATCCCCCGGTCGTGGGACTTCACGTGGCTGGCCGACATGTGCATCACCAGCGAGCTCGAGGCCGCCGCCGGACTGCCGTGTTGCGCCGCTCGACGAGCGCTCCTTCCACTTCGAGGGCCGCGCGCCAGATGGACGGGACGTTCGTCTGCCTCGGCGTGGTCGACCACTACCTCGCCCTGCTTGCTGACGCGGCCGAACTGAAGGACCGTGCCGCTGGCCATTCCGAACGGGCGATCGCCATCAACGACAGCATCGGCGCCATCCCGTGGAGCCGGCGCGGCTCGGGCCGCCGCACACCGGAATTCGGTTCCGCTCTGACGGCCCGATAGCCGGAGTCGAGCCACCACCCGTCGTGCTGCTCAGCCGCTGGGGATGTCGAGGATGTCGAACCCGCTGTAGTCGGTGAACGCCGACGGCAGGCCGTCGAGCGTCGCTCGTCGTCCGGTTGACCGGCGAGCCGGATGAGGAGGACCACCGTGACCTGGCCGAGTCGTGGATTGGCAATGAGTTCGAGTGCGCGACCCGGTGCCGCCGCAGCGTCACCATCCGATGCCCGGTGTGCTGAACGTGTTCATGAGCGCCGGCGGGGCAAACATCGCCGCGTCCGTCGTCGCCGAGATCATCGGCTGCCGGGTTCCGTCCCCGCTCATGCCCGAGCACCACGCCCGCACGCCGTATTCAACCTCGCTGACCAGGGGAACTCCTGGTGGTGCGGACGGCGCGGTCCGAACGAACATCACCCCGCCCGACCAGCACCGCACATGCAGTCGGCGATTCATTTCATGGGCTTCCGACGAGGATTCGGGCCTGCAGCTCGTTGGGTCACGCGCCGTTGGGCTGACCGGGGCCGGATGGCCCGCGCCAGGGCCGGCCGGCCATGGCCAGCCGGTGATCGCCCTGCGGCGGATGCGGCGGATGATGCCCGTTCGGTGGGCCCGACTGCACGCCGGCGCCGACGGCTTGACGAGAGAACTGGGTGCGGTACAGGTCGGCGTACAGCCCGCCGGCCGCCAGCAGCTCCTCATGACGGCCGCGCTCCCGGACCTGTCCGTCGTCGATCACGAGGATCTGGTCCGCCTCGCGGATCGTGGACAGCCGGTGGGCGATGACCAGCGAGGTGCGGCCGGCCAGCGCGGTCGCTGAGGGCCTGCTGGACGGCGGCCTCCGACTCGGAGTCCAGATGCGCGGTGGCCTCGTCGAGCACGACCACGGCCGGTGCCTTCAGCAGCAGCCGGGCCATGCGCGACCCGCTGCTTCTCGCCGCCCGACAGCCGGTAGCCGCGGTCACCCACGACCGTGTCCAGGCCGTCGGGCAGCGCCGGCGATCAGGTCCCAGATCTGCGCCGCCCGGCAGGCCTCGATCAGTCTCCGCCTCGGTCGCCTCCGGGACGGGCGTACTCGAGATTGGCCCGGATCGTGTCGTGGAACAGGTGCGCGTCCTGGGTCACGACGCCGACCGTGTCGTGCAGCGACTGCTGCGTCACGTCCCGCAGGTCGACCCGCCGATGCGCACCGCGCCCTCGTCGGGGTCGTACAGCCGGGACACCAGGTGCGTGATCGTGGTCTTGCCCGCGCCGGAAGGCCCGACCAGGGCGGTCAGCTGCCGGGCCGGGGCGGTGAAGCTCACGTCGCGCAGCACCCGACTGCGTCGCATCGGTGCGCTCCGGCACGGGCAGGGCGATGGACTCCAGCGACGCGAGCGAGACCTCGGACGCGGCCGGGTAGCGGAACGAGACACGGTCGAAGACGATGTCCGCCGACGCGGACGCGCGCGGTGGTCCGTTGCCCTGGCCGCCAGCGCGAGCGGCACCGCGTCCGGCCGGTCCTCGATCAGCGGCTTCAGGTCGAGCACCTCGAACACCCGGTCGAAGCTGACCAGGGCGGTCATCGCGTGGACCTGGACGTTGGACAGCGCGGTGATCGGCCCGTACAGCCGGCTGAGCAGCATGGCGAGCGAGACCAGCGTGCCGACCTGGAAGGCGCCGTCGACGACGAGCGCGCCGCCCAGCCCGTAGACCACCGCGGTGGACAGCGACGCCAGCAGCGTGAGCACGATGAACAGCGTGCTGCCGTACATCGCCTGGACGCACGCCGATGTCCCTGACCTTGCCGGCCTGCTGAGCGAACAGCGCCGGTCTCCTGTGCCGGTCGGCCGAACAGCTTGGCCAGCATGGCGCCGGCGACGTTGAACCGCTCGGTCATCGTCGATCCCATCGCCGCGTCGAGCTGCATCGATTCCCTGGTCAGCCGCTGCAGCCTGCGGCCGACCAGGCGAGCCGGGATGATGAACATCGGGATCAGCACCAGCGCGATGACCGTGACCAGCCAGGAGAAGTAGAGCATCGTGGCGAGCACCAGGATCAGCTGCAGCGTGCTGGACACGGTGGTCACCAGTGTCGAGGTCATCGCCTGCTGCGCCCCGATCACGTCGCCGTTCAGCCGGCTGACCAGCGAGCCGGTCTGCGCCCGGGTGAAGAACGCGATCGGCTGCTGCTGGACGTGGCCGAACACCTGCGTGCGCAGGTCGTAGATGAGGCCCTCGCCGACCCGCGCGGTGTACCAGCGCTGGACGAAGTTGAGGCGCGGCGTCGAGGATCGCCAGCCCGGCGACGAGCGCCGCGACCGCCAGCACGACGTCCATCCGCTTCGGCAGGACGCCGCGGTCGATGACGACCCCGAGCAGCACCGGGATCGTCACGGTGATCACCGCGCTCAGCGCGGCGGCCACGCAGGAAGATCACGAGTTGCCAGCGGTAGGGCCGGGCGTATCTCGCGATCCGGCGAAGCGTGCCCGGCTTCAGTTGTTGTTTGGTGATCGATTCCTCGGCGTCGAAGCCGTCATCATCTGTTGCATTCCGGGGCCGCCGGGGCCAGGACCGGGTGGCATGGCAGCCACCTCCTCGTGATGGTGTTGTGAACGGTGTCGGCTCGGTGGACCGCGACGCGGTCACGAGCGCGAGTGATGTGCGGCGATGCCCGTGTGGACGTGGTCGCCTCGAGCGGCGGCGATCAAACTCCGACGCCCTGGAAGCCGCCGGCGGTGTAGCGGACGAACTCGCCGAGCTGACCTCTGACGGAGAGCCGAGGCGGCACGGGCGACGGGGCCGGCGTCCCCATGGGCGGACGCCGGGCGGATCTCGGCCGGCGGTCGAGGCGGCATCCCGCCCTCGGCGGACGGCGGCGGCTCCACCCATCGGCGCGGCGGCGGCATCTCACCACCGGCGGCGGCGGCGGCATCTCATCCATCGGCCGGGGGAGGCGGCAGCTCGGCCGCGGCGGAGCCGGCTTCACCGGGCAGAGTAGTAGTGCTTGATGACGGCCGGGAAGCGGTCGAAGATCAGGTTCCGCGGGCGCTCCCAGGCGATGCCGGCCTGCTCGCACACCTCCCTGACGCGTGGCTTCGCTGGCGAGGTTGGCGAACCCGGAGCCCTGGTACGGCAGGACGTGGTGGACGCGGTGCGGGCTCAGGCCGGCGCTGAGGAAGAGGTCGATCCAGCGGTTGCCGACGACGCTGAGGTCGTAGCTCAGGCAGATCTGCCGCGCCGCCCAGTCGTTGCGCAGTGGCTCGGGGATCACGGCGAGCTCCCGCCTCGTCGTTCGACTCCTCGAAGTCGTGGCTGGCGACGACGAGGAAGGTGTTGAACCACAAGGTCAGGAAGAACTGCACCAGCCAGGCCACGATGTGACCGGTCGCCAGGCAGCGGCCGAGCTCGACCAGGATCCATCGCCCGGATGATCCAGAAGTCGGCCCGGTCTCGGGAGCGCCTTGTCGTCCCCGCCGGGGACGCTCGAACTTGGCGATCTCGCGTGCTCCGCATGGACAGCCCGATGAGGGCGATGCCGAGCTTGTGGAGCGTGTAGCCGGGGATCCGCAGGAGCGGATGCAGGCGGAGCATGCCGTCGAAGAACGTCTTCTTCACGTCGGCGCCGGAGCCCATGTAGGGGTGGTGCAGCAGAACGTGCCCGTCGGCTCCGATCAGGCTCGTGCCGACGTAGTTGATGTCGAAGAGCGCCTTTCCGAGCGGCAGCTGGAAGCGGCGCTGGTCCTTCCACTTCCGGTGCAGATGGTAGTGGCCCGCGCCCGCCAACGCGGTCCGCGTCACCACCATGATGACGACGAATGCCCAGGCGGGGATGACGTTCGGTGATCAGCAGCGCCAGCGTGGCGACGTGCGCGGTGGCGATGCCCAGGTCACCACGTCGAAGAGCGGTCGTACCGCTGCAGGTCCCGCTTGGAGAACTTGGCGTTCACCTTGCGGCGGATCTCGGCGAGCAGGCTTCCTTGGTCGCGGTAGTCCAGATCTCGGCAGATCCGTCGTCGCGTCGAAATCCGGCTCCAGCAGGAACGGCGGCACGCCGAGCTTGGGGAGGATGTCCTGGTCGGCCGGTCGGTGGTGAACCCGGCGAGCGTCCAGCTCGTCAGGTTCTTGATCTCGAACTTCGCGAGGATCTTCCGCAGCCGGGCCGGATCGCGGATGGTAGGTGTGGAGCAGGGCGCTGATGTCGCGGCCCTGGCTGGGCCCGAACCATGTCGCTCCGCCGGGATGGCTCTTCGATCCACTCGGTGAAGTCGTAGGCCCGCCCGTCGACGATCCAGAACGGCCGGCCCTCGGAAAGACCGTGCCGGTGTTGGGCGAACTGCGGCTGTAGGGTCTCGGTCATGACTGCTCCTTCCAGCGCTGACCTGAGCGTGAGTTCAGTCGTCATGCGGCATTCCCACCTTGTATCGAGCCGCCTTGGCCAGCTCGGCCGCGGCGCCGCGCTCCAGCGAGATAGCAGTCGTCGAGAACTCGGCGGGTGAAGCACGCCGCCTCGGGAGTGCACCGGGCGCAGGGCCTTGATCGTGGCGTCCACGGCCGCCTCGACGGAGTCGTCGACGACGTCGACGAGCCCGAGCCGGAACGCGTGCGTCGGCCGGCAGATCCTCACCGAGCAGGAACATCCGCCGGGCGTTGCCGAGACCGACGAACTTCGGCAGCCAGTACGCGCCCATGCCGGGGAAGCGGCCCTCGGCAAGGCTCCCCAACGCCAGCCGCGCCCGCGCCGAGGCCAGCCGCAGATCGGTGACCAGGCCGATCATGGACGGCCGCCGCGCCGACCCGGCCGTCGTAGGCCGCGAACGTCTTGGCCTTCAGCCGGGAGAGCCGCGAGAGGGTCTCGTCCCAGCGGGCGAAGATACCGCATGTCGGCCCGCACCGGCCCGGGCGGCCACGACGGGAAGTCTCCGGTGACCGCGTCCCCGTCGCCACCGAACCGGACGCACGACGTTCTCGATCGCGCCGTCGTTCGGCGTCGTCCAGCACGGACCCGAGTGCGCCGACCGTCTCGGCGTCGATCGTCGCTCGTCGATCCGGACCGTCAGCACCCGCTCGCCGTCGACCTCGTCGACCGCGGTCAGCATGGCCCGGCCCGCCCGAACTGCAAGAGCGCGGCCTCGATCTGGGCCCCGGGGCCCATCGTGACCATGACGCCCCGATCACCGGCGGACGCGCAGCCTTCGGCCAGCAGCCGCTCCAGGCTCACCAGGAAGCTGCCGCTCGAGATGTTGCCGTAGTCGCGCAGCACCGAGCGGGTGTGCCGAACGTCGTGCTCGTCGAGGCCCAGGCTGAGCTTGACGGACTCGATCACCGCACCACCGCCGGTGTGCAGTGACCCAGTGCTTGACGTCGGAGAAATCCAGCCCGTTTCGCTCCAGCAGCCGCTCCAGTGGCTTGCGGATGTTGAAGCCGATGACATAGGGGATGTCACGGTCGAGATAAGAAGCTCCACTTGCCGGCATCGTCGTTCCAGTCGAACCGCATCGCCGCCCACTGCTCGGGGATGCAGAAGCTTTCGAAATCGATGACCGATGGCGCCGGCCGGATCCGCCAGTATCCCGGGCGCTCCCGGGATGCTGGTCAATACCGCGGCGGCCGCGCCGTCACCGAAAAGACTGTTGACGATCCCGGTGCGCACGGTGTCGTCGACGACGTACATCGCGGAGTTGATCTCGCAGCAGACCAGGAGCGCCACCTTGCCCGGATGGTTCTTGACCCACTGCGCGAGCGGGTTCAGCCCGTTCAGTCCGGCGTTGCATCCCATTCCCACGACGTCGGCCCGCACGAGACCGCGGATCGAATCCGAGCTCACGCGAGAAGAGCGAGCTGAGTCCCGGAACCATGAAGCCGCTCGACGTGACACACAAGCAGGTAATCGACGTCCGCCGGGGACAAGCGACGCAGCATCCAACGCGTCGCGGATCGCACGCGACCCGATCTCGAGTGCTCCGTCACGGAACTTGGCGTGCAGGTCGGCCGCGGACTCCGGGCGCGCCCGACCGGTGCGAGCGTCCTCCTCCGGAAGGTAGAGGTGCCGCTTCTGGATGTGCGGTGCACGGAGAAGCTTCTTCACGACCCTGTTCTCCAGGCCGAGCAGC
This sequence comes from Ilumatobacteraceae bacterium, assembly GCA_963764455.1. Taxonomy (GTDB): domain Bacteria; phylum Actinomycetota; class Acidimicrobiia; order Acidimicrobiales; family Ilumatobacteraceae; genus Desertimonas. The sequence continues at coordinate 135,930 of CAVXSN010000012.1, read as the reverse complement.
GCCCCGACCTCCTCCTGCGAATAGGAGGTTTCCGGGAATGCGCTCGCGACGGAAGCAATGACCGCGCCCGCTCGCAGCCGAGCCTGGGGGTCGAATGGCAGCGTGTTCAAGCGGTTGATCCTCACCGCCTGGGCAGTTGAACTCATGTCAATATCTCCTGATCGATAGCGAGGGTCTGAAACCCGTGTAGCTCGACCCAGTGGTCACACCGTTGGTCTGCGTACCGGCGCCACGATGCACTGGCCCACTTGGCGTCGGCTTGGCGGGAGCCCCTTCTGCGTAGCTGCAGCGGGCAGTCGGTCGCCGACGTCGTCACCCGTCGCCTCTCGCCGCCGATCCGGTGCCACGGTCGCGCGACTTCACATGGCTGGCGGACATGTGCATCACCGCCGAACTCGCCGCAGCCGCCGACCTGCCCGCCGACAGGAGCTCGACGACCTGCTGCTGCCAAGCGAACACCAAGTCGATCCGTGCAGGCTCACCTCTCCGCTCCGCCCCACCCCGATTGAGAGTCCCCCCATGAGCACCCGCCATCTCACGCAACCGCCCGGATTCGGCCGACACCGACCCCGATGTGGCTTCGACAACGCCCAGCGCCGTTCCCGAATGCGGCGCAACCAGACCGAGGCCAGCCAGGCGGCGCCGAGCACCTGCCCGCGGGCGCAAGTCGACTGAGGAGACGATGAGATGTCCGACCGCGAATTTGGCCGACTTCAGTGAGCGGCACGACCAAGGGTGCGTCATCACCACGCTTTTCGTCGCGAGGAGCCTTTGGCGACGCCGGCGTCCATGCACGAGCGCCGCGTGCCGTCCACGGGTGGCGTAAGGCCACGGCGCAGCGACGTCACGATGCATGATCACGTGGCTCGGCTCCGGGCAGATCGCCGTTCGGCGATCGACGGGCCAGGCGAGCTGGCGACGAAGCGGCAACACGACCGCGGCAAGCTGACCCGCGGGAACGCCTCGAGCTGTTGCTCGATTCGGGCACGTTCGTCGAGCTCGATCTCTTCGTTCGTCACCGTTCAATGGCGCTTGGCCTGGCTGATCATCGGCCGGCTACCGATGGAGTCGTCACGGGATGGGGCCGCATCCACGACCGTGTGGTGTTCGTGTTCGCCCATGACTTCCGCATATTCGGCGGATCGCTGGGTGAGGTGTTCGCCGCCAAAGTTCAGAAGGTCATGGACATGGCTGCGTCCGTGGGCGCTCCGTTGATCGGGCTGAACGACGGCGCCGGGGCACGAATCCAAGAAGGCGTCGCCGCCCTCGCCGGATATGCGGGCATCTTTCGCCGCAGTGTGCGGTTGTCGGGCGTGGTTCCGCAGATCAGCGTGATCATGGGTCCCTGCGCAGGTGGAGCGGCTTACGCTCCAGCGCTGACCGACTTCGTCGGAATGGTTCGCGGTACGAGTCAGATGTTCCTCACCGGACCAGACGTCATCGCGGCAGTCACGGGTGAATCTGTCACATCCGAAGTCCTCGGCGGCGCCGATGCCCACGGGGCACAATCGGGCGTGGCGTCGTTCGTAGCTGAAGACGAAGCGGAATGCCTGGAGACCGTCCGGCACCTGATCTCGTTCCTGCCCTCGAACAACATGGAACCGCCGCCGTATTACCCGCCTGAGGACCGTCCGGACCGGCGCTGTGATGAGTTGCTCAACATCGTCCCCGCGTCTCCGCGGCAGAGCTATGACATCCACCGAGTGATCGAGGCGATTGTCGACGACGGCGAGACTTTGGAGATTCAACCGGGGTGGGCGCGCAACATCGTCTGTTGTCTGGCCCGTCTCGACGGTCACGTCGTCGGCATCGTCGCCAACCAACCGACGGTCCTCGCCGGTGCGCTGGACCTCGACTCGTCCGACAAGGCCGCACGGTTCGTCCGCATGTGCGATGCCTTCAACATCCCGATCGTCTCGTTCGTGGACGTGCCCGGCTTCCTCCCAGGGGTTCAGCAGGAGCACGATGGAGTCATCCGCCACGGCGCGAAGTTGCTCTTTGCTTACGCCGAGGCCACGGTGCCGCGTGTCCAGGTCATTTTGCGTAAAGCCTTTGGAGGCGCCTACATCGTTATGGACTCGAAGCCGTTGGGAGCCGACCTCTGCCTGGCGTGGCCGTCGAACGAAGTCGCCGTGATGGGTGCGGAGGCCGCAGCCAATGTCATCTTCAAGCGGGAAATCGCCGGTGCCCACGACCCCGACGCCCGTCGGTCCGACCTGACCGAGCAGTACGTCGAGACCTGCATGCACCCCTACGCTGCGGCAGAGCTTGGGCTCGTGGACGACGTCATCGACCCACGCGACACCCGCCAAGTGCTCGTACGAGCACTGGCAATGCTCCGCTCCAAACGTGAGGAGCTCCCCGCCCGAAAGCACGGCACGATGCCGTTGTAGCTCCCACCAGCTCCACTCGAGCTCCGCCGGGTCCACGCCTCCAGTACACCATGGGAGCACCCAGCGGACCCGCCTACCGGCAAACGTCCAGCGAGACCGGTGCCCGGGGCGGGGATCGAACCCGCATGGTGTTGCCACCAGGGGGTTTAAGTTCGGGCCGAAAGTGTGCGATCCGTTCTCTCCCGTCCACCTGCATGTGCTCTGATCATGGGCTTCGTCCATCCGGTCGTGACCAGTTGGTTCTCGTGACGGCCCTTATTGGCGAGTTCTGTGCACGATTTGTGCACAGATCGCCAAGTCCGACGGCCGCAATCGCAGGAGCCAAACACGGCCGTCGACCCGAGCGCCATGCGTACGTCGCGACCCGGCGTCGTTGGGTGCCGCCGTTCGGGCGCGTGTTCCGCTTCCGGCACTTTGAGGACGAGGCGTTCGAGGCTGAAGCGCGCGTTCGGACGCCGCGGGATCGGGCATCAGCTCGCCCATGCCTGCTGGTATCAGGCTCGACGTTAAGACCGCGGTCACGTCCTCTCGTCGGCACGTTAGACCGTTCGCAGGTGCTGAGTGCCGCCAGGACCCGCCGATTGGCGAGGTCATCCTCCGGCAGACGCAGCTTCATGAAGACGTGTCCGGGTGCACCTCGACGGTCCGCTCGCCGATGAACAGGCGCTGGGCGATCGCCCGGTTGGACAGCCCCTCGGCCATCAGCGCGAGCACCCCGCTTCGTTCGGTGAGCTCGCCGAGTGGGTCGACGAGGTGCCGTCGGGCCATCAGCTCGCGCACGATCAGTGGGTCGATCACGCATTCGCCCGCGACAACGCGGCGCAGAGAGTCGGTCAGGGTCGCCACCTCCAGGACCCGTTCCTTCACGAGGTATCCCATGGCCCCGGACTCGTTCTTGAGCAGCGCCAGGACGAAGTCGATCTCGACGTACTGGCTCAGGATCACCACCGCCGTGCCCGGCCACCGCTGGCGGATCACGGCCGTCGCGCGCAAGCCCTCGTCCGTGTGCGTCGGGGGCATGCGGATGTCGAGCAACACGACGTCCGGTGCATGCAGTTCGACGAGCGCCGGACTCCGTCGACGTCGCCGGCTTCGCCGACCACCTCGACCCCGGCGCGTCCGAGCAGGGTCACGATGCCTTCACGTGTGGAGCAGCTGATCCTCGCCGACTACGACCCGCATGGAATCACCGCCGTGACCGTACTGGTCTCACCACGCACCCATCCTCCGAGTACGGCCACGCGGTCCGTGGAACGAGCGATCACCGCGCTGGCGGGCGTGCCGGCGATCGCCACCTCGATGGACGAGGCGTGATCGATGACGTCGACGTCGACGGGACCCGTCGCGGAGTCGATCGCCGAGCGCACCACCTCGAGCACCGCCGATTCGGACTCTGCGCCGAACCGGCGGGACGGGAGCAGTCGAATCGTGACCGGGACGCCCGATCGCAGCGCCACCGCATGGAGCGCGGCGCCGAGCCCAGCGAGCTCGAGCGGAAACGGGCGGAGTCCATGGGCGATTGAGCGCAGTTCGTCGAGTGCGGCGCGGACTCGAGCGAGGCTGACCTCGAGCACCGGGCGGAGCGCGCCTGTCGGGTTCGACGTCGAGGAGCGCGACCTCGACATGCATCCCGAGGGACAGGACGAATTGCTGGGCTCCGTCGTGGAGGTCGCGTTCGAGCCGCCGCCGTTCCAGGTCACCTGACTCGACGATTCTGGCCCGCGACTCGGCGACCCGCCGCGAGTGGACCGCGGTCACGGCCTGGAGACGCTCGACCTCGAAGGCCAATCGGGCCGGTCCGTTGAGCGCGGCGGCCAGGCGGGCCACGTCGCCACGCGCCGCGCTGTGCCGAATCCACGCCAGCGCCCCGGCCTCGCCGCGAACGACGCTACTGATCTGCTCGGGGCCGGGCGGCGGGGCGGGGGAGCCATCGCGGGCGACGAGGGCATCGTCGTCGCCCCCCGTTGCGTCGAGCGAGTACGCCACGCTCAGCGCTGAGTCGTCCATCGCCGATCGCAGCGTCTGCTGCAGATCGAGGCTGGATCCGAGGGTCGCGATCAGTTCGCGGAGTCGCACGGCGACCACGATGGTTGCGAACGACTCAGCGGCCAACGCCGCGACGACGGCTGCCGATGCGACGAGCAGCACCACCGGGTACATGCCGACGGCTACCGACCCGGCTGCGATCGCGGCCGTAGTGGTGGCGAGGCGGTGTCGCGCCGTCGGGATGAGGGTGACGATGATCGCCGCCGCGGCCACGCGCCGCCGTGTTCGGCCACCGTCGCCCATGTCGGCTGGTGCGTCACCGCCAGCGGACTGTGCGCGCACCCGACGGCGCAGGCCGGATCGAAGAACGGGTCGTACAGCAGGGCGTGCAGCGGTCCGGCCGCGGCACCCGCAGCGACGGCGGCGACCGCGTACCACCGCGTCGAGCTGACCGAGGCGGCAAGCAGCGGCGCGAGCAGCGGCACGGCGGCGGCGCCGACGGCCACCGTCGTTCGGTCGGCATTGGCGGGTAGGCCGGCGAAGGCGAGGACGAGCGACACCGCGGCAACCGTCGAAGACAGTCCCGACCAGACCCGACCGAGCAGGCAGAGGGTCGCACCGGTGGAGACCAGCGCCGCGGCCATGAGCGAGCACGCCAGCGCGCGCTCCGTCAGGTCGGCGGCCGAGGAACGAACACGATCAACGCGGCAAGCGATGCGGCCAGACCCAGGCCGCGTTCGATGGCAGGGCGCTCGTTCACAAGCGCAACTCCACGAGCGTCCCGTGCGGTTCGGCGTCGGCCACGATCAACGTCCCGCCGAGTGCCTCGACGCGATCCGACAACGCCGCGCAACCCGGACCCGGCCGGGTCGGCGCCACCTGGTCCGTCATCGAGGATCGTCGCCTCGACCCGCCCGGGGCCGGGGTCAGAAACCGTCACGCTGGCCGTCACGCCGGGAGCGTGCTTGACGACATTCGCCAACGCCTCACTCACGGTGAACCACACGGCGAGGGCGGCGTCGTCGGCAAGATCGAGCGACGGGTCGATGCTCGCGTGCCTCGTGCGGGGCAGCCCTCGACGATGTCCAGGATTGCGACTGCGAGCGAGCCGCCGGCGGCCACGGGGTCGAGATCGCGGACAGCTCCTCGAGATTGGTTCGAGCGCGGAGCATCGCTCTGCAGAGCGGCCCCGACGGGTCGAGGCCGGCCAGGTCGTGATCGACCTCGCGCAACGTTGCCAGAGGACCATCGCGCAGGGCGCCCTGGATCTCGGACCGGGCTTGGTCCTGGGCCACGATGATCCGGCGCCGCGACGCCTTGAGCTCGGTCGCCTGGTGTGAGATCGTCGCTCGCAACCGGGCGTGGTCGCGTGCCAGCGGGCGACCCGCTCGACGGACGCGGGAACGGCACCCACCGCAGCCACGTCGACGCCGAGCACGGCGACGACTCACCACTCGCGTCCACGATCGGCGCCGTTGGCCCTGCGAGACCTGCGATCGATCGACCGGTGGGGTCCAGCCAACCACCGTGCTCTCCGGCGAGTGCGATCGACACGGATCGCAGCCGCAGCGCACTGGCGACGACGGGCTCGAGGTTGGCTACCCGGTCGAAGCCGAGCTCGACCGCATCGGTGCGGCGGGTCCGGGCCACCGACGGCGCGAGCAGCACTGACGTCGCCGCCATGGAGAGTTGGTGTATGTGGATCAACGATCGCTCGACCTCACCGTCCGTGACCACGGAACGCACGACAGCCTCACCGACCAGGTCGGCACCGAAGACGCCTGCCGCGCCGATCCACGCAATCCCGGCCGTGGTGCGACGCACGCCCGGATCACCAGCTGACAGGACAACGACGACGGCCAAGGCCGCGCCGGCTGCCGGAAGGGTCAGGCGCCACCCTCGGTCCATCCCGAGACGGCCGCGATCAGCAACGTCACCGCGGTCCCGCGCATCAGTCGAACACCGAGACGTGATGCCGGTCGCGGCGGAGCGCCAGCACGGCTGCGCCGAGCAACGCGACGTGGACGAGCGCCGACCGCATTCCAAGTTCCCGCACGGACGTGGGCAGCAGGCGGGCGAGGTCGGGCAGGTGCCACGCGACGACCGCGGCGACGAGCCATGCGGCAGCGCGTCGCTTGTCCCGCAGCGCGGCGGTGACGCCACTGGTCAGCACGACGACGCCGACCAACCACCCGACGGTGTCGGGCGACTCGGCGAACCGCTGGCTCGGCGATAACGTCGCCGCCGCCCCGACGCCGAATGCAACGACCCACGCGACGACGGCTCCGGGGCGCACGTGCACCCCGGAGCCGTCCCTCGGCTCGGCGAGGGTGTCGATCATCGGCGCTCCGTCACGGGGGCGTCGTGCCCTCGTCCTGGTTGCCCGGTTCGATCGTCGGGTCGCCGATGCGCTGCCCCGGATTCGCGAAGACGGCGTTCTCCAGCTCGGCGTCGACCGGATCCCAGCACTCGGGGGCCGCCGCCCACATCAACGTGTCGCCGTCGCGGTGCCAGAGGGCCACCCCCTCGACCCCGTCGTCGTCGACGACGTAGATGCGATCACCGGCCAAGACGTACGTGCCGAAGTGCCGGACGCCGCCGTACGACTCGGTGATCAGCCGATTGCCGTCGTGGAACTCCATTGTCCAGATCCCGCTGTTCAGGGCTGCAGCCTGGGCCGCGTTCGGGCGGTCGGCATTCGGGTCGAGCGTCACCTCCCAGCGCCAGATCCCGTCGATCGCCGTCTGGTCGTCGGTCGAGGCCACGATCTCGGGGTCGGTCGCCGACTTGCACTCGGTCGAGTCCTCCGCCGAGGTGCAGCCCGTCACTGCCGGCTCGGCCGCGACCGTCTGCTTCAACTCCTGGATGCGTTCGATCGCTGCCTGGGTGAACTCGTCCTCGTTGAGCTCGGCGTAGACCGGCTCAGACGCAGTGTGCAGCGCAGCGAGCTGTTCGTCGCTGGCCAATACGACGTCGCCGAGGCCCTCGGCGCAGTACGCCGACGCGGCATCCGCCAGCGGGGTGTGCTGTGCCGAGGCCCAGTCGCGTGTCTGCACCGCCGCCTGCCGGAGCACGTCCTGCTGTTCGGGCGTGAGGCCGTCGAACGTCGCCGAGTCGGCAAAGACCGCCTGCGCTTTGAGGTAGATGACGGCGTTGCCGGTGATCGGTCCCGTCGTCGCTCCGACGGGCACCTGCATCGAGCCGTCGCGACCTTGGATCCTGCCTTGCGATCCCCACTGTCATCTCGGCGTCGACCTCGTGGGTGACCTCGGCACCGAGCGCCTGGTAGTCGGCCTGCTGGGTGGCTCCGGGCAGAATCGCGATTACCGCGCCGTCGAAGTCGGCCGGCTCCAGCAACGGGGTGGTGGTGCCGACCGGATGGCGCAGCGAGTCGAAGGCGAGGGCGAGGCCTGTCAGACCGACGTCGTCGAGACCGGCCAGCATCTCGCCCGCCAGCGGGTCGGCCAGCACCGCGTCGGCCAATGCGTTCGAGTCGATCAGGAACGGGGCCTGCAGGGAGCGCATGGTGGTGACGTCCATCGTGTCGAAGATGCGTGCCGGGACATGCCGATGTCGGCGGTCCCGTCCTGTACCGACTCGACCGCCTCGCGCTCGGTCGCCGCGACGTTGTCCAGAACGTCGATCGTGATCTCGCCGTCGGACAGCGTCGCCACGCGGTCCGCGAAGTCGGCGAGCTGGTCGCCCCCCGGCGAACCGGGTATCGCCGCGGCGAGCGCTGTGAGCGTGATCGGCGGGCTGGCGCCGCCCGCCCTGGTCGGTGTGTCGCCGCCGCAGCCAACCGCGGCGAGCAGCGCTTCAACTGTCATTCTGGTTGCAGTGTGACGCATCGTTCCTCCTCGAATCGTCGTCATCAGCGACGGTACGGGAAGCCTCCGCTGACGAGTCATCGATGCCACCCAGCATCTCGCGTACGTGTCCACACGGTAGCAGGTTTGTGCTCAGCCCAACCACGCGTCCTCCTTCAAGTCCACGGGATCGGTCGTTCGTTCATCGAGGGAGTTCGCCGATGTGGGGCGGACCGAGTGGCCTAGACCGCCAGCCGCAGCGCCGGCGGGCTGATGAACGAGTCGGCGTACCTTGCCACGTCTACGCCAAGGTGGACTGCGGGTCCGATTTCGACTCATCCTCGTCGATGTCGCCGACGTGCGCACGATGGCCGTCGTGGTTCATGGAGCATGTCGAGGGTGCCGACTCGATCGTGGAGTCGTTCCGTTTCTCCGACACGGCGAGGACGCCCTGAGCGTTTCGGGCCGCCCCGGCGTCTGCAGCGCAACATCTCTCAGGAGGAGCATCATGCGAGCTGTGATTGCCACGACGATCGTCGTACTGACCGGGCTGGCGACACCAGCGGTCGCCGGTGCGACGACCGAGCCACCGGCGAGCGAGGCGACCGATCTGTCCACTCTCGTCGACCGGTGGGTCGGCGCCCCGCGCACGGTCGGCGCCCTCGGCACGGGCACGTCGGCCGCCTTTGTCGAGATCGACGGCGAGACTCTCGTCTTCCAGACCGGGATCGAGGACAACCCGTCCGCGTTCCATTCGTCGATCTCCGCGACGGGACCGGACACGTTCGAGCTGGCACTGTCGAGCGACGTGCTGACCTGCACCGGTGGTGCCGTCGGCAGCTACCGCTTCGCGCTGTCGAGCGAGTCAACGACGCTGTCGATCATTCCGCTCGGCGACGAGTGCGCGGAGCGGGCCCTGGCGATCAGCGGCAACTGGTGGCACACCGCGTGCTGGCTCGAGGACCGCGACTGTCTCGGTCCCGTCGAACCGGGTACCTACGCGACGAACCGCTTCAACCCGTTCGGCGACTTCACGTTCGGCGAGGTGTCGTTCACGCTGCCCCAGGGCTGGGCGGTCTGTTACGACTCGCACTCCCACCTGCGGCTGCAACCGGTGCCGGAGTGCAGCGACGAGGTCGGGTTCGGCATCTGGCTGTGGGCCGACGTCGCAGCGCCGTTGCAGGACTGCTCGTTCCTGCCCGACCCCGACGCGGCGCTCGGCGCGGCCAACATCGCCGACTACCTCGAGGCACTGCCAACGCTCGCCGATCGAGCGCGTCGACACCGTGGTCGCGGGGCTCCCTGCGGTACAGCTCGACCTCGACGTCCTCGACGGCGCTTCGGATCTCTGCGAAGGATGCTACGTCGTCACCACGACCTCGCGGGACAACGCGACCGACCCCGACGCCTACGGTCCGTGCAACACCCAACACATGCGGCTGATCCTGGTCGATGTGCTCCCGGAACGGACCGTCGCGATCTACCTCGAGGACGCCGGTCAGGACCGCTTCGACGAGCTCGATGCGGTGGCGATGCCGGTGATCGCGTCGCTCGTGTTCTCGGCCACGCCGCCGACGATCGGGTCCTGACCCTTCGGTCTCCTCGATTCGCAGCGTTCTCACCGGGTGGGCGACGTCGTAACCACGACGCTGGCCGGTGGCGCGGAGTGGAAGCGTTCGCGAGCATCCGATACCGTGTTCGCCGCCCGGGCTGTGCGCTCGTGGTCACCGCGACGACGGCCGGCCGTCGCCTCGCTGGAATCGAAGGACCGTCATGTCGTGTTCGTTTCGTGTATCGTCGTCGCGGACGTCCATGCCCACCTCGGCACGTCAGGAATCCCGCTGTGCGGCGCGGCGAAGCGGGACGGCTCCCCGAACACATCGCGCAACCACAACGTGCGTTCACTGAGCCAGTAGCGCACATCGTGACGTCACCGCCACCGAGGTCCGACACGAAACCTTCGGCGGTCAGGAACCCGGCCCACGACAGGTGCACGCCGTCGAAGTCGGCGGCGACGGCCGCCCAGTCCGGAACCAGCTGCCGGACGTCGACTCGGGCTGCGTGCTGGCCGTCGACCGCCAGCAGCCCCGCGAGCTGCCCGCGGTCCTGGTTCAGACCGGGCAGTTCCCATCGCTGTACTCGTACGACCGGGCGCCGGGTAGTGGTCACGAGGCGAACCCAGTCGGCTGGCCGGTGGATCTCCCACACCCGCACGTCCTCGTCGATCGGCAGATGCCAGCGGGTCGCCGGGTCCGGTTCGAGCTCCCACGACGAGATCAGATGTCGGTGCACCTCAGGGGGCGGGGCCGAAACCGTCCACATGCCGCCGAACGTGAACTGGCCCGCTCGTAGACGCGGTCGAATCGGCGAAACCGTGGCCGGGTGAACCACTCACGTCTGGTGAGCCGCTGTGCCACCACTCCTGAGCCGTCACGTCCAGCGGAACATGCAACGCCGACCCGAACCGCTCGGCGATCGCCTCCGCGATGGGTCGCCTGTCGCCGCGTGGCGATACGCGTCGGTGGGTTCGCGGGAGACTCCGACATCCACGGGACCCACTTCGACCAGGCCCGTGTCGACCGCCACCTACAGCAGCTCACCCCACGACATCTCCGCCACGAACTTCGCTGCGGCCTCGCCCGCCGCACGGCCGCTGCCCCATGGCATCGCCGAAGCCGGCGTCTCGCGGCGAACGGCCGCCTCGAGCGCAGCAAGCAGTCCCACCCCGACTGGCGCCACGAGCAGCGACTCCACGAACCCATCCACCGACACCGTTGGAACCGTAAGCCACCCAACCTCGACAACCCCGCCGATAACGTGCACCGCACCCGTCTCAGAACGCCGGCTCCTACGCCAAGAGATTCGAAGGGGCACGCCGGATGTCCCGGCGCCGCGCGCGCGGCCACCCTACGCTCGCGGCGTGGCTGTCAACCGAGGTCGCCGTGTTCGAGCTGCTCGGCGACGTCAACGTCGAATGAAGCCTGTGGAGCACGACCTCAGCTCCAGCCAGTGGGTGGCGCTCCAAGTCGCGTGGGGCGGGTGCGCGTACTGCGCCGCGAGCGACCGCCGCTGCAGCGCGACTGCGACCTGGCAATTTCCCGTGGGGGCCGTTACACGATCGACAACGTCGTACCTGCCTGCGGCTCGTGCAACGCGAGCAAGTGCAACGACGAGGTCACCGGCTGGCTGCGCCGAGGAGGCTCGACGACCGGGCCTTCTTGTTGCGTCACCTCGAGATCCGCACGGCGCTCCAATTGCAGCTCGGTGCCGAACCAGCAGTGGAGCCGGATGTCCGAGAACAACGGGGAGGCTGTGAACGGCCGTTCCACGCCCGCTCGGACCGGGTGCGCCCAGCTCACCGGTCGGGCTGACGCCGACAACGTTCAGTGCGAGAGGTCTGGGCCTCGCGCTGCTCGCCCGCGTCGCCGGGCGATATGTGCGGCTCGTTGGAGCGCTTCGAGTTCGGGCAGCGCGCGCTGATCCTTCGGCCGATTCGCCCACTGCTTCGACGCGACGATGTCATCGAGGGCAGCGACCAGAATTCGGATACCACCCTCGTAGTCATGCGTGGTGGCACGGGCGCTGAGTTCGTCGTAGGTGAGCCTGGCACCGTCTCGGGCTGGTATGTCGTGGAGGATGTCGAGGGGTCCGGCATCGGTCATCCAGGTCGTGATCTCGCCACGCCCGAAGAACTCGGGCGACGGCAGGTGGCGGGTGAGCTCGATACTCTCGGCGTCGCTGAGTCCCTCGGCGCGAAGGCGTGCGTTCAGCTCCAGCATCGCCACGGCGAGACGGCCAAGGTTCTCGTGATCGAACTGGGCGAGGCAGTCGAGGTCGCCCGTCGGACGGATAGCTCCGTACTGACGAGCTGCCAGCCCACCAACAAGCAGATAGTCGACCCGGTGGCGAGCGAGCGTTTCGACGATCCGATCAGGATCGAAGGTCCGCCCGCCGGACTCAGCGTTCGAGCTCGCCACGGCCCGCAGTGGGTGCCGCACGGCGAGCCTGGTCGCGACGAAGTTCGGCGACAAACGCTCGCACTTTCGCCGCGCTGTCGAGCCGGCGGCCGTCACGCAGGATCGTCACATCGTCCTCAGTCGGTGCCGGCAAATCGCGGAAGGTGTCTCCGAAACGCTCGGTGTGTTTGACCACCTGTGCCACACGTTCATCGTACGTCGAGCACGAGCTGTTCGATCGAGGGCGTTCGAATGGCGAGGACCAGCGCTGTCCTCGCCGGCTTCGAGCCGAATCGTGGCTGGCTCCGTACGAGCCCTCGTCATCTGGCGTTGGGCTTTTCCGCGCCCGCGCTAGGCGTGCTGGGGGCAACCAACGCGACGATGCGCCCGGTCTGAACGAGCTCCAGCAGAGCCCTCGTTGGCACCCGCAAACAGTTGCCGACGCGCAGAGACTGGTAAACCCACGCGGCCCTCGCTGTCGAGATAGCGGCGCGCCAGCTCGTAGGCCAACGATCGGCCGACGCGAGAGAAAGGCGCGCCGTTCTTCCGACCGTGTACACCACCGGGTCGGGCATCTGATCATTCGACGTGCTCTCCGCCCCGACGGCGACCGCCGATCTGGCCGTTCGTAGCTCTTCCATAGACAGATAAAGGTCCGCAACCGGCGAAAGCGCGACATGGACGGAGCTCGACGGCTACCGGCGAACCGACACCCACATGCCTCAGAAGATCCACTTGGCGACGACATCGGCAGCGTCGCGGGCGATGGCCGGGGTGACGTGCGAGTACAGGTCCAGGGTGATGCCGACGGTGGCGTGGCCGAGTCGCTCGCTGACGACCTTCGGGTGGACGCCGGCCTTCAGGGCCAGGGTCGCGTACGTGTGGCGGAGGTCGTGGAGTCGAATCGGCGGCGAGCCCGAGGCGGCAACGATGCGAGCCGAATTCGACGCGTGAACCAGTCGGGATGGATCGGCCTGCCGATCTCGTCTCGAAACACCGAGATCGTTCGATGCATCCCACGCCGGGCCGGCGACGAGCCGTTCCTCGCGTTGGCGCTTGCGGTGCTCGCGCAGCATGCTCACGGTCTGCGGGTCGAGATAGACCGTGCGCCGGCTGCGCGCCGTCTTGGTCGGGCCGATCGACCGCCTCGCCGTTCACCGCTGTCAACGTCTGCACCACGGCGAGCTGGCCGGCGTCGAGGTCGACGTCGGACCAGCGAAGGCCGAGCACCTCCCCGCGACGCATGCCCGTCGTGGCGAGCACGACCGAGCGCCGCGTAGATCCGTTCATGCCGCGATGGCGGTGAAGAACTCGCGGAGGTCCTCCGACGACCACGTCGCGAACTCGGGCCGTGACGAACGTCGGCGGCTTGGCCGCGGCCGCGGCGTTGCGCGGCACGAGCCCGAGCCGCTCGGCGTCAGACAGCGCCTTGCGCAGCACGACGTGGCTGTTGCGCACCGTCTTGGCAGACAGCGGTCTCCCGTCTCGGCCGCCCTCACCATCAGGTCGGCGTAGAACTTCTCGATCTGCAACGGCGTGAGCGCCTGCACCGGCACCTTGCCGAGCCTGCTGCTGATGCGGGCGACCGCCATCTGGTAGCTGTGGACCGTCGTCGGGCGCAGGCGGTGCTGCTGGCCGGCCGAACCAATCGTCGAGGAACTCGCTCGTGGTCGCCGGGATCGGCTGACGACCGAGCCCGCACGCGACGGCACCGAGGACATCGCCGAGCGCGGCCTCGGCGGCCTTGCGCGTGCGGAACCCTTGCTTGGCGACCTGCCGCCGCCGCCCGTGGCCGGGTCGGGGCCGAGATCGACGCGGTACGACCACCCGTTGTCCTTGCGGCGAACCGATCCCCGAGCCACGGCGGACCTAGCATCTGTGCACGATCTGTGCACGATGCCGTTCGACGAGACGTCCAGTCGCGGCATCACGGCTTCCCCAGCTAGACCGGTGCCCGGGGCGGGGATCGAACCCGCATGGTGTTGCCACCAGGGGGGTTTAAGCCCCCCGCGTCTGCCAGTTCCGCCACCCGGGCGCAACGCCAGGCTACGTCTCGGTCGCGAACCCCGCCGGTAGCGTTGGATGACCGTGACTGCCGGGGCCACTACCACTTCCCTCGCCGGCGACGTGCTCGCCGAGGCGGCGCGCCGGCGGACGTTCGCGATCATCAGCCACCCCGACGCCGGCAAGACCACGCTGACCGAGAAGTTCCTGCTCTACGCCGGTGCGGTGCAGCGGGCCGGCGCGGTCAAGGCACGCGAGGGGCGCCGCTCGGCGACGTCGGACTGGATGGACCTGGAGAAGCAGCGCGGCATCTCGATCAGCTCGACGGTGCTTCAGTTCCCCTACCGCGACCACGTCGTGAACCTGCTCGACACGCCCGGCCACAAGGACTTCTCCGAGGACACGTACCGGGTGCTCGCCGGCGTCGACGCCGTGGTCATGGTCCTCGACACGGCCAAGGGCATCGAGTCCCAGACCCTCAAGCTGTTCGAGGTGTGCCGCAGCCGGCGGCTGCCGGTGCTCACGTTCCTCAACAAGTACGACCGACCCGGTCGCGAGCCGCTCGAGCTGCTCGACGAGATCGAGGCCCAGATCGGGCTGCGCCCGACCCCGGCGACGTGGCCGGTCGGGATCGCCGGCGACCTGCGCGGCGTGATCGACCGCCAGCGGACCGGGTCTGGGCGGTGCCCACAGCTCACGTACATCCGCTACGCCCGCACCGACCGCGGCGCGTCGCTCGCGCCCGAGGAGGTCGTGCCGGCCGAGCAGGCCGCGGCCGACGAGGGCGCGGCGTGGCAGACCGCGCTCGACGAGATCTCGTTGCTCGATGCGGTCGGCGCCGACGTCGACCGCGACTCGTTCCTCGCCGGCGATTCGACCCCCGTCTTCGTCGGCTCGGCGCTCACCAACTTCGGCGTGCGCATGATCCTCGACGCCGTCGTCGACCTCGCCCCCACCCCGTCGCCGCGGGCCGACATCGAGGGTGACGCCCGGGCGCTCGACGCCGGGTTCTCGGCGTTCGTCTTCAAGGTGCAGGCGAACATGGACCCGGCGCACCGCGACCGTCTGGCCTTCGCCCGCATCTGCTCCGGCCGCTTCGAGCGTGGCATGACCGTCACGTGCGACCGCACCGGCCGCGAGCTGACCACGAAGTACGCCACGACCGCGTTCGGCCCCGACCGGGAGACCGTCGAGGAGGCGTACCCGGGCGACGTTGTCGGGCTCGTCAACGCCACCGGCCTCCAGCTCGGCGACACGATCCACGCCGGGGCCGCGGTGACGTACCCGCCGATCCCCCGTTTCTCGCCCGAGGTGTTCGCCACCGCCCGGCCGCTCGACACCGGTCGCTCCAAGCAGTTCCGCAAGGGACTCGAGCAGCTCGACGAGGAGGGCGTGGTCCAGGTCCTGCGCGATCCCGACCACGACACCAACCCGGTGCTGGCCGCGGTCGGCGCCCTGCAGTTCGAGGTGTTCGGTCACCGCCTCGCCGGCGAGTTCGGCGCACCCGCCGAGATCCTGCAGGCCGGCTACCAGGCGATCCGGCGGACCGATCCACAGTCGGTCCAGCGGCTCCGCGACATCGGCGGGATCAGGGTGATGAAGCGCTCCGACGGCGCCCTCGTCGCGCTCTTCGAGAACCGCTACCGCTTGGCGAGGCTGGAGCAGGACGAGCCCGAGCTGACGCTCGAGCCGCTCGTCGCCGGCGCGATCCCGATCCACTGACCCACCGCCCCGGTCCACTGAGTCGCCTGCCCGCCGAATCCGTCCGCGGTCGTTTACCCTGAGCCGATGCTTCGCAGCGTCGCGATCGCCGTGATCGCCCCCCTTGCCCTGACCGCCGTCCCTGTCCTCCGTCGCGGTCGCCGCGGCGACCCGAGCACCGGTGACCCCGTTGCAATGGGGCCCGTGCGAAGAGGACGTCGATCCCGAGTTCGAGTGCGCCACGGTGCCCGTGCCGCTCGACTACGCCAACCCGGCCGCCGGGACGATCGACATCGCCGTGATCCGGCTTCCCGCCGACCCGACCAGACGCGAGGGCGCCATGCTCGTCAATCCCGGCGGTCCCGGAGCGTCCGGCTACGACTTCGTCGCCGGTGTCGGGCATGAGACTCGACAGCGAGCTCCCTCTCGATGGACGGTTCGACGTCGTCGGCTTCGACCCGCGCGGCGTCGACCGCTCCGGCGGCCTGCGCTGCCAGACCGATGCCGAGATCGACTACGCCATGTTCCTCGACGACACGCCCGAGACCCCGGAGGAGGCAGCCCAGAACGACGCCACCAAGCGGCAGTTCGGCGCCGCGTGCGTCGCCCTCTATGGCGACACGCTGCGCCACTACTCCACCGAGAACACCGCTCGGGACATGGACATGATCAGAGCCGCGCTCGGTGACGAGCAGATCTCCTACCTCGGCGTCTCGTACGGCACGTTCCTCGGCGCGATCTACGCCACCCTGTTCCCCGAGCGGGTCAGGGCGCTGGTGCTCGACTCGGCGGTCGAACGCACCGGCGAGAGCGCGTTCGAGGGCCTCCTCACGCAACGAACCGGATTCGAGGGGGCGTTCGAGAACTGGGCGGCGTGGTGCGAGGAGGGGACCGAGTGCGCCTTCACCGATGTCGACGTCGCCGCCCGCTGGGACCGGCTCTACGCCCGCCTCGATGCGTATCCGGCCAAGTCCGATCGCGGGCAGCCGGTGAACCAGGTCGTCCTGATGACGGCGACGATGGCGATCATGTACAGCGAGCTCGAGTGGCCACTGCTCGGATCGGCCCTCACCGACGCCGAGCGCGGTGACGGCACCGCCCTGCTCGAGATCGCCGACTCCTACAACGGTCGCCACGACGACGGCACCTACGACACCATCTTCCAGTCGTTCCCGATCATCAGCTGCGCGAGCGGCCTCCGGCAGCCAGACCCCCGCGACCCGGCGGTCCTGCTCGCCGAGCTGCAGGCCGCCGCGCCGCGCTTCTCCCGCGGGATCGCCGTCGGCGATCTACGTGACGAGTGCCTGGACTTCTTGGCCGTGAACCCGCCGCCGAGCGTGCCGTCGTACAACGGGACGGCGCCGATCCTGGTCGTCGGGGGCCTGAACGACCCGGCGACTCCGTACGTCTGGGCGCAGCAGTTGACCGCGGCACTCGGTCCGTCGGCGACGCTGCTCACGTTCACCGGCGAGGGTCACGGCCAGGTCCTCAGATCGTCGTGTGTCACCAGGCTCGAAGGCGCGACGATCACCGACCTCCGGCTCCCGTCCCCGGGCTCGTCGTGCGATCCCGATCCCGACGTGCCCCGTCCGGCGATCTTCGACCAGATCCCGCCGCCGACCGGGGTCGGTCCGATCGTCGACGATCCGACGATCGACCTCGTCCTCGGTTTCCCGCCGACCCTGGCATACACCGACGTGTGGTTCCTCACGGGTGACCCAGTCGCCGTCGAGCAGGCGTACGTCGCCGCCCTCCAGGGCCTCGGGTTCCGGGTGCTGCCCGCCGACACGACGTCGATCGAGGGCGCAACGGTGGTCCCTTCACTCAGTCCCGACGGCACCCAGGTGGTGGCGGTGGTGATCATCCCACCGGCGACCCTGGCGACGAACGAGGACTTCAGCGACGCCGCCGAGATCGCGCCCGAAGGGCAGGGCTTCGTGCTCCTGGTCGCGTTCCCGCCTGAATGACCGGCATCACGCGACCCGCGACCCGGCGTGACGGGGTGCGGCGTCTCGGCTCGTCCGGGCCGGGGCGACGCTGAGCGCGACCTCCCAGAGGTCGGCGCGGACGCGGTTCGCCCGTGCCGAGTCGAGGCGGTTGACCGCCACGACCCCGTCGATCATGTCGGCCACGACCGCCGGCCACGGGCGGCCCTTGACCTTGACGGCGACCGCGCCGCCGCCGGCGTTGCGCCGCACGGTGCGGTCGAGCCCGACGAGCCGGGGAGGGGTGCGGTAGCTCGGCGCGCTGAGCCCGTACGAACGCGCCGCCGCGGTGATGACTCTGGCGGCTTCTGCGAACGACACGGTGACCGGCTGCTCCATGCCCTCATCATGACGAGTGGGTATGGCAGCGCCTCCCCGTGCCGGCGCGGCCCACGCCGAGGACGCGTTCTGGGCGGCGCGCGCACCGGTTTCCGGGTCGCCGGCCGCCCAGATCGCGAAATGGGTCGCGCACGGCGAGCACCTGCGTGCCCCAGTGGGTCGGGGTCCAGTCGAACACGACCTCGACGTTGTCGGGCGGTGCGACTCCACCGGTCTCGACGTCCAGGTACACCGACATGCCCACCGGGTCGTCGGGGGACTGCTCGGCCACGAAGACCGAGGTGCCGTTCGGCGCGATGAACCTGCCGCTGCCGTGATCGGTCTCGAACTCCAGGATGAAGCCCAGCGACTGCCAGAACGCGGCCGCCTTCGCCCAGTTGTGGGTCTCGACGTAGATGTGCTCGATGCCCTTGGTGGTCATCCGGTGGCTCCGTTCTGTCGCGAGCAAGCTAGTTCCGGAAGGCGGGCGCGGTGCCGCCGTACGATCGCTCCGTGACCTCGCTGTTGACCCCGACGCAGCAACGCACCCTCGACCTGCTCCGGCGCAACGCCGATCCGGTGGAGTTCGCGCCCGAGGTGATCGCCGAGCTGCGCGCCGACCTGAACGCCGGGCTGGCCGAGCTCGAGGCGCGACTGGACGGGTCGGGCCAGCGCGACCTGTGGGTCACCAAGCGCGGCCTGGAGAAGGTATTCGCCTGCGAGGCGAGCTGGGCCTCGCCCGACGAGTTCACGTGGACGCCGGCCAGGGCGAAGGGGCAGGTGGCGCACCGGGCGATCCAGCTCTCCGTCCACTGGCCCGGTGAGGTGGTCCCCACCGAGGTCGTCGACGAGGCGATGGCCAGGCTCGCGGACGAGGAGCGCAACCTGGCGGCCTGGCTGCAGTCGATCGGACCGGGCGACCGCGCCGACCTGCGATCCCGGGCGGTCGAGCACGTGACGAAGTTCGTCGAGTGCTTCCCACCCCTCGACGGACGGTGGCACCCCGTCACCGAGGGCACGGTCCAGTACCCGCACAGTGGGCGCATCGTGCTCAGGGCAAAGCCCGATCTGACGCTCGGCCTGCCTCGCGGCCGCGAGAGCCGCAAGGTCATCGTCGACATCAAGACCGGGCGACTCCAGGGGCGGCACCGCGCCGACCTGCGCTACTACGCCCTCGTCGAGACGCTCGCTCGCGACGTCCCGCCGAGACTGCTCGCCACCTACTCGCTCGATTCCGGCACTGCGGACGTCGAGGACGTGACGGTCGAGCTCCTGCGATCGACGCTGCGCCGCACGCTCGACGGCATCGAGCGGATGATCGAGATCACCGCCGAGGATCGCGAGCCGGACCGCACGCCGAGCGCGGTGTGTCGCTGGTGTTCGCTGCGCGAGTCCTGCGAGCCCGGCAGGGCGTGGCTCGCCGGCGACGCCCCGGACGAGCCGGCAGGCGACGACTGACCGGTCAGCGGACGTCGGGCGACATCAGCGCCAACGGGACACCGAGGCCGGCCTGCTCGCGCACCGTGGCGATGAACCGCCCTGGCTGGACGGCCTGCCTCGGCGCACTGATGACATCCGGGCCGAGCGCGTCGCAGGATTCGTGGATGTCGTCGACCACGAGGACGAAGCCCCACAACGACGCCGAGTCCTCGGGGAGCCCGGCGTGCTCGACGACCTCGACGATCAAGCCACCGGGACCGCCGACGCGATGGAAGCCCTGACGCACGTCGCCCGCCTCGCGAACCCGCTTCAGCGGCGCATCGGTGACGTCGGCGATGGCGCCACACGTGCGCACCAGCGAGTCCGTGGCGATGACGACGTGGTCGATGTGACTGACCCGCAGCGGGTGGTCGGCGAACCGCGGCGGCTCGGCGGCGCGCACTTCGATGGGGATGCCGTCGATGTTCGTCACCTGGTCGTCGACACCGGACAGGACGAGCCGGCGCAGGCCTGGTCGCGCCGTCGTGTCGAGCTCGAGGCCGGTTCCGAAGAGGGGCACGACCTGGCAGCCGTCCTCGTCCTCGCCTGCGGCCACGAGCCCGAGGCCCAGCCAGGGCGCGGCGTCACCACCGACGGCGAGCCAATCGATGCGCGCGGTCATCCGACAGCGACGGCCTGTGCGAGCGAGCGGAGCGCCAGCGGAGCGAGCGACCAGCGGCGGCCTGCGTGGCCGGGGAACGCAATGGTGGTCACGGCATGAGGCCGACGTGGGTCCCGACGAACGTCAGCGCGTCGGCATACTCGTCGGCCCGCTTGCTCACCGGCTTGCCGACGCCGTGGCCGGCGCGGCCCTCCAGCGAGAGCAGGATCGGGCGCAGGTCCTGCCGCGTCGCCGCGGCCTGGAGCCGTGCCACCATCTTGCGGGCGTGCAGCGGATCGACACGCGTGTCGCCCTCGGCGGTGTAGACCAGGGTGGCCGGGTAGTCGGTGCCGTCGACGACGTGGTGGTACGGCGAGTACGCCCACAGCCACTCGAACTCCTCCGGGACGTCGGGGTCGCCGTACTCGGACGTCCACAGCTTGGCGATCAGGAACTGCGGGAAGCGGACCATGTCCAGCAGCGGCACGCCGCAGAGCGCGGTCCGGCAGAGATCGGGGCGCTGCGTGATCGTGGCCCCGATGAGCAGGCCGCCGTTCGAGCGGCCGTGGATCGCGAGGCGATCGCGGCTGGTGAGCCCCTTGCCGACGAGGAAATCGCCGGCGGCCGCGAAGTCGTCGAAGACGTTCTGCTTGTTCTCTCGCGAGCCGGCCTTGTGCCAGTCCTCGCCGTGCTCGAGCCCGCCTCGGAGGCCGGCGATCGCGTAGAGCCCGCCGGCCGCGCACCAGGCCCCGATCCGTGGCTGCCAGGCCGGGACCGTTCGAGATCAGGAACCCGCCGTAGCCGTCGAGGATCGTCGGCGTGTCCGGCCCGGGCGTCACGTCGGCGCGATGGATGAGGAACAAGCCGATCATCGTCCCGTCGAGTGACGGGTACTCGATCCGGTTGACCGTCAGGCCGCCGGTGAGCTGCGCCGCCTCGGCCGTCTCGTCCCACGGCGTCACCGCGCCCTCGGCGCCGAGCCGCAGCAGCCGGGTCGGTGACGAGAACGAGTCGACGACGAGGAACAGGTCCGCCGCCGTCTTGCTCGGCGCCGTCCCGAGGATCGTCACCGCCTCGCCGATCCCGGTGACGGTCGAGTCGGGCTGGGGTGCGACCATCGGCGTCGAGCAGGTGGACCGTGTCGACCGCCGCCTCGCTCGTGATCATCACGAGACCGGCCGCGGTGACCGCGATCGCGCTGATCACGTCGTGGCGCTCGGCGACGAGCGTCTCCCACGACTCCGGTCCCGCGGCGAGCCGTTCGTCGAGCGGGATCCGCACGACGCGCTTGCGCGGCGCGCCGTGGTCGGTGACCCCGATCAACGACTGGCCGTCGGCCGAGAACCCGACGTCGGTGTAGGCCGTGACACCCTCGATCACCGTCGTCCACGCCGTCGGTCGTGCGGTCGAGGACGTGGATGTCGATGCGGTCCCAACCGCACATCACCGCGACGAGCAGCCACCGGCCGTCCGGTGACAGGTCCACCTCCGCCCACGCCTGCGGATCGGGGCGGTCGTCCCACACCACGGGGTCGTCGTGCCAGTCGCTGCCGATCCGGTGGTGATGGACGGTGCGGTTGTACTCGTCGCCCTCGGGGTAGCGGGTGTAGAAGAAGCCGGAGCCGTCCGGTTCCCACGCGATGCTGCACGCCCTGGTGTTCGGGATCTCGTCGCCCGCGTTGCCGGCGGGCGAGCCGTCGGTGCCGGAGATCACGCGGAGGACGGACAGCTCGTCGCCGCCTTCGCTCGTGCCGACGGCGATCAGCGAACCGTCGTCGGACGCCTCGAACCAGTCGATCGCGACCGCGGCATCGTCGGCGGCCGTCGCCGGGTCGGCGAGGACGACGGCTTCGGCGGCGGGATCGACGGCCGAGCGCCGGGTGAGCACGAACTGCTCGCTTGCCCGACGGCCGCTCGTAGCTGAACAGATCATCGCCTCGCCGCTGGGCGCCCTGGACGAGCGGGAGTTGCATCAGCGCGACCAGCCGCTCGTGCCAGCGGGCGCGCTCAGGACGATCGAGATGTGCCGCGGTCAGCGCGTTCTGGGTCTCGACCCACTCGACGACCTCTGGCGAGTCGCCGGACTCGAGCCAGCGGTAGGGGTCGGGAACGGGGGTGCCGTGGTAGTCGTCGACGACGTCCTCACGCCTGGTCGGCGGGACGGTCGGGGACGACGTCATCGATGACGGGTGTGGCGGTCAGCCGTGGCCCATGTTGGGACGCTTGCCGTGGTTCGCCTTCGAGCGGCGCATCCGGGCCTTGGCCCGCTTCGTTCTCTTCGACATAGCCCACCACGCTAGCGGTGTACCGGAGCGTTGCGACCTGGGTGATCCCGCTGGTCCAACGAACGGTGCTGGCCGCGTTGACGTCGTGCCACTCGTCGGGCATGATTGTGGCATGAGCCGAGTCAGGGTCAGCACCACCGTGGACGAGAACCTCCTGGCCGGCGCCCGGCGCACCTTGAATGGCCAGCCCGACGCCGTGGTCATCGACGAGGCCCTGCGTTCGCTGCTGCTACGCCATCGCTCCGCCGAGATCGACGCCTGAATACGCGGCCTACGACGCACACCCGCTCGAGGAACCCGACGAGTGGGGCGACTTGGCGTCGTTCCGCGCCGCAGCAGCCGCGACCTGATGGTCCAACCCTGCGTGGCGAGCTGTGGTGGTGCGAACCACCACAGCTCGGACGGCGACCGGTCGTCGTGCTCTCCCGCGATGCGGCGATCCCCCGGCTGCGTCGAGCGCTCGTCGCCCCATGCACGACCACGATCCGCGGGCTCAGCAGCGAAGTGCTGCTTGAACCGGGCGACGACCCGGTCACCCGCCTCACGGCAATCAACCTCGACTCGATCGAGAGCGTGTCGATCGCAGTCCTGGTCGACCGCATCGGGCGGTTGAGCGACGAACGGATGCGTCAGATCTGTGACGCGCTCGAAGTCGCCGTCGACTGCCAGCGCTGAGTACCCGTGCCGGCCGGCGCGAGTCTCAACCGCACCGCCCTACAAGACCCCGTAGTCCCGTGGCGTGACGGCGATCAGCGAGCCGGTGCCTTCCGCCGAACCACGGAAGCTGCCTGCGATCCTCAGCTCAGGAGGTTCCGGGCGCGCCGTGCCCTTGCCGATCAGCACGGCTGCAGACGTCGGCACACGGTCGACCCGGGAGTCGGTGCACGGTAACAGCCCGGATTTCGTCGCTCAGAGTATTCAGGCCGCCGCGGAGGGCGGCCGCGGCGATTGAGCCACAGACATCGCGGGCGAGATCGGCACGGAGTACCGTCGCCGCGATGGCAAACGATTTCAGCGGATCGGCGGTCGTCGACCGTCCGATCGACGAGGTGTTCGAGTTTCTCGCCGCCGGCACGAACGACCAGAAGTTCAGCCCGCGGGTCCAGGAGATCCGCAAGACGACCGACGGACCGGTCGGCGTCGGCACGGTGTTCGAGAGCACGGTCAAGGACGCCGGGATGAAGACCGCAGGAAGTTCGAGATCACCGCGTTCGACACGCCGACGAGAATTCGATGGACCGAGCGCTCGAAGAACCTGATCACCGTTCCCGACGGCGGCTACGACCTCGAGCGGGTCAGCGACACCCAGACGAAGGTCACGATCCGCAACACGTTCGAAGCTCACGGCTTCGGCAAGCTGCTCCTCCCGCTTGGCGCTGCGCGCTGCGCGCAAGGACGCTCCCGCGTTCGCCGGCCGGATCAAGGCGGCGATCGAAGCGTCCTGACGAGATGCGATGAGCAATCCGCGCACGAGTGCGCGGACTGCTCATCGCGTTCGGGTCAGTCGAGCTCGGCTCGATGGCGCCGACGAGCGCGGCGTCCTCCGGCGTCACCATCGGCGAGAAGCGGGTGATCGACCCGTCCCGGCCGACGAGGAACTTCTCGAAGTTCCAGCGGATGTCGCCGGTGTGCCCCTCGGCGTCGGCGACCTCGGTCAGCTCGGCGTAGATCGGGTGGCGGTTGTCGCCGTTGACCTCGACCTTCTCCATCATCGGGAACGTCACGCCGTAGTTCATCGAGCAGAACGTGGCGATCTCCTCGGCGGAGCCCGGCTCCTGGGCGCCGAACTGGTTGCACGGGAACCCGACGACGTTGAAGCCGCGATCGCCGTACTCCTTCTGGAGCTGCTCGAGGCCGGTGTACTGCGGGGTCAGGCCGCATTGCGACGCGACGTTGACGATGAGGGTCGGGGCGCCCTCGAACTTGGCGAGGCTCGACGGCTCACCACCGAGGGTGTTGACGGGGTGCTCGAAGATCGACATGCCCGTGAGCATGCCAGCTCCGGTCGGTTTCCGTCGCCGGCAAGCCGGTAACGTCCCTCGCCTATGGAGATCAACGGCACGTTCGACGACCGCTTCTCGTCCGTCCGCGACGCCTTCGCGGCCAACTTCGACCCGGACCGCACACCGGAGGAGGTCGGGGCGTCGGTGGCGATCACGGTCGACGGCGAGCTCGTCGTCGACCTCTGGGCCGGCACCGTCACCGGCGACGACGGGGTCGAGAAGCCGTGGGATCGCGACACGATCGTCAACGTCTGGTCGACCACCAAGACCGTCTCGGCGCTCTGCATGCTCATGCTCGCCGACCGGGGCGAGATCGACTTCTACTCCCCCGTCGCCAAGGTGTGGCCCGAGTTCGCCGCCAACGGCAAGGGCGACATCGAGATCCGCCACGTCATGAGCCACACGGCCGGGCTCGCCGGCTGGCGCGACCCGATCACGGTCGAGGACCTCTACGACTGGGACAAGGTGACGTCGCTGCTCGCCGCCCAGGAACCGTGGTGGGAGCCCGGCACGGCGTCCGGGTACCACGGCCTCACCCAGGGCTACCTCGAAGGTGAGATCGTCCGCCGCGTCACCGGCCAGACGATCGGCGAGTTCGCAGCCAAGGAGGTCACCGGCCCGCTCGACGCCGACTTCCACATCGGCACGGCCGCCGAGCACGACAGCCGCGTCGCCCACGTGATCCCGCCGTCGAAGAGCGCGCTCGAGGAGCTCGAACCGCGGCTCGCTCGTCCATCGCATGTATCGATACCCGGATCTCCACGCCAAGCACGCCAACACCATCCCGTGGCGGCGGGCCGAGATCCCAGCCGCCGGGGGCCACGGCAACGCCCGCTCGGTGGCGCTGATCCACACCCCGATGGCGTGCGGCGGTGAAGCGAACGGGGTGCGGCTCCTGTCGCCGGCCGGCATCGAGCCGGTGTTCGACGAGCAGACGAACGGCCCCGACCTCGCGCTGCCGATCCCGCTGCGCCACGGCATCGGGTTCGGGCTGCCGATCCCGGAGCTGCCGCTGAGCCCGAACCCGCGGGCGTGCTTCTGGGGTGGCTGGGGCGGGTCGCTCGCCGTGATCGACCTCGACGCCAGGGTGTCGTTCGCGTACGTGATGAACCGGATGGGCGAGGGCACCACCGGTGACCTGCGCGGCGGCATGGTGCTGCTGGCGATGTGGATGGCGCTCGCCAGCGCCGGCTGATTGCGAGCGTGGTTGGATACCGTCGTGCTCCAATGACACCGCTCGAAGCCCTTGACCGCGTCGTCCACTGCCTCGACCGCGCCCACGAGACCGGGTTCAAGGCCAAGGCGTTCGTCCGTGCCAGGGAGGTGCTCCGCGGGCTGCCCGAGGGCGAGCTCGAGGAGCGGGCCAGGGCGGGCACGCTGACCGACCTCGACGGCGTGGGCCCCGCGACCGCGAGGCTCGTCACCGAGACCCTGGACGGCAAGTCGTCCTACCTCGACAAGCTGGAGGCGGAGACCGTCGTGCCGATCACGCCGGAAGCGGGCGCGCTACCGCTCGGCGCTGAAGGGCGACTGCCACCTGCACTCCACGTGGAGCGACGGCGGCGCCACGATCGAGGCGATGGCGGCGACAGCCCGGGCCCTCGGCCACGAGTACATGGTGCTCACCGACCACTCGGCCCGGCTGACGATCGCCCACGGGCTCGACCGCGAGCGGCTGATCAAGCAGCTCGGCATCATCGCCCTGCTCAACGAGGATCTCGCCCCGTTCCGCATCCTGACCGGGATGGAGGTCGACATCAACGAGGACGGCACGCTCGACCTCGACGACGATCTGCTCGAACACCTCGACGTGGTGGTTGCGAGCGTCCACTCGAAACTGCGGATGGAGAGCTTCGAGATGACGCCACGGATGCTGAAGGCGATCGCCTCGCCGCACGTCGACATCCTCGGACACTGCACCGGCCGGATGATCGGAAGGCGCCCGCCGTCGGTGTTCGACGCCGGCAAGGTGTTCGCCGCGTGCGCCGAGACCGGCACGGCGGTCGAGATCAACTCCCGGCCGGAGCGTCTCGACCCGCCGTTCGAGCTGCTCGAGCGGGCGATCGCCGCCGGATGCTGGTTCTCCATCGACAGCGACGCCCACGCCACCGGCCAGCTCGAGTGGCAGCCCCACGGGTGTGACCGCGCCGCCAAGGTGGGCGTCCCGATCGAGCGCATCGTCAACACGATGAACGCCGACGACCTGATCGCGCTGGACGCGCCGCGCCGCCTGACGAGCATGCACAGCCGCCTCGACGCGCCACCGGAGTTCGTCGAACGACTCCGCGAGATCTGCGTCTCGCTCCCGCACGCCTACGAGGAGGACGCCTGGGTGGGCACCAGGTGGTGCGTGCGGAAGAAGAACTTCGCGCACATCGTCCTGATCGAGGACGGCTGGCCGCCGGCCTACGCCCGGGCGGCTGGCGTCGAGGGTGCCCCTGGCATGCGCTGCGTCCTGACGTTCCGCTCGTCCGGCGAGGAGCTCGTTGCGCTGGAGGCACACGGCCGGCCGTTCTTCAAGCCGCCGTGGTGGGCCGACATCGTGGGCGTCGAAATCGACGACGACACCGACTGGGACGAGATCGCAGAGCTGGTGACCGAGTCCTACTGCCTCCTCGCCCCGGCGAAGCTGGTCGCGCTCGTCGAACGGCCGGAAGGGTGACGATCAAAGGGCGTTACCCTCGGACGGCTCATGGAACGCTTCGGTCTCGTCGGTCTGCCCAACGCGGGCAAGAGCTCGCTGTACAACGCGTTCACCGGTGGCGGCGCGCTGGCGGCGCCGTACCCCTTCGCCACGAAGGACCCGAACATCGGCGTCGCCAAGGTCCCCGACGAGCGGCTCGACCGGCTGGCGGCGATGTCCAAGAGCAAGAACGTCGTGCACGCCGCGGTCGAGGTGGTCGACATCGGCGGCCTCGTCGAGGGCGCGAGCAAGGGTGAAGGCCTGGGCAACCGCTTCCTCGCCAACATCCGCGAGGTCGACGCCGTGGTGTTCGTGCTGCGGGCTTTCGAGGACGACGACGTGCCCGGGCCGTCCGATCCGCTCGAGCACCTCCGCGTCGTCGAGCTGGAGCTGGCGCTCGCCGATCTCGAGACCGTCGAGAAGCGCCTCGCCCAGGCCGAGCGACAAGCGAAGCTCGACCGCTCGCTCGGCGATGAGCTCGACGCACTACGCGTCGCCAACGCTGCGCTGTCCGACGGGCGCCCGCTGTACCGGGCGGGGCTGACCGCGGACCAGCGGGCGCTGCTCGCCCCGTACTTCCTGCTGACCGCGCGGCGCGTGCTCGCCGTCGTCAACGTCGGCGAGCAGGACCTCGACACGATCCCCGCCGCCGAGGCGAAGATCGCCGCCGAGTTCAACGACGCCGGCGACAACGTCGAGGTGATCGGGATGTGCGTGCAGCTCGAGGCGGAGGCGGCGGCGATCTCGGATCCGGCCGATCGGGCCGAGATGCTCGAGGGCTTCGGGCTCGGCGAGGGCGCGCTGTTCCGCATGGTGCGCAGCTCGTACCACCTGCTCGGGCTGCGCACGTTCCTCACCACGGGAGACAAGGAGTCGCGTGCCTGGACGTTCTTCGAGGGCTCGACCGCGCCGCAGTGCGCCGGCCGCATCCACACCGACTTCCAACGCGGGTTCATCAGGGCCGAGGTCATTCGCTGGGACGAACTGCTCGACATCGGCAGCTGGACCAGGGCGAAGGAGCTCGGCAAGATCCGCCTCGAAGGCAAGGACTACATCGCCAAGGACGGCGACGTGATGGAGTTCCGCTTCAACGTGTGACGACCACCCAGCCGAGCAACGGGGAACAGGTGACCTACACGATCACGGCGTAGATGTGCCACTCGCCCGGGACGCCCTTCAACGTCTGCTGACCGCGGTCTTCGAACGCGATCTCCGAGCCGACGACGAGGTCCTTGACCGTCGACGTGACGAGGACCTCGCTGGGCCCTGCCAATGCGGCAACACGCGCGCCGATGTGCACGGCGATGCCGGTGACGCCGTCGTCTGCCAGTTCGATCTCACCGGTGTGCAACCCGGCCCGGATCTCGAGTCCTAACGCGCCGACCGAGTCCTGGATCGCCTCCACGCAACGGATCGCCCGCCCAGGACCGTCGAAGGTCGCCAGGAACCCGTCGCCCGCAGTGTCGACCTCCCGTCCACGGAATTCGTCGAGCTTTCGTCGCACTGCGGCGTGATGACTGGCAAGCAGCTCGCGCCATCGTCGATCCCCGAGCTCGGCGGCGCGCCGCGTCGACTGGACGATGTCGGTGAACAGCACCGTCGCCAGGACCCGATCACCTGCAGGAGCGGCGCGTCGCCCGGTGACGAAGGCGCGGATCTCGTCGAGTACCGACTCTGCATCGCCAAAGGCTGGCAAGTAATCCTCGCCAGGAAGCTCGACCAACTTCGAATCGGCGATGTGCTCGGCAAGATACTGCGCATGGCCTCGCGGCACCATCGTGACACCGGTCCGACCGATCACCAGGGTCGGCACTTGGATCAGCGGGAGGGCGTCGCGAACGTCGGTCTCCATCAGCATCCTCATCATCGTGTGGACTCTCGCCGGACTCGCCAGCTGTCGGTGATGACGAGCCAGCAGCTCACGCTCAGCTTCCGTTGCACTCGGTACGACGAGCCGCCCGAGCTCCACCGAACCCCACCCGCTCGAGGCGAGCTCGATGAACGCTTCCCTGTCCTCGGGCGTCATGCCATCCGTTCGATAATGGGAGCCGTTGACGAGGACCAGCGCGGATGTCCGCGCTGGATGCGTCGCCGCGAACACGATGGCGATCGGCGAACCCGGGCCCAACCCGACGACGGCTGCGCGATCGATCCCCACAGCATCGAGCACCGCCCGGATGTCCTCGCTCCAATCCTCAACGGTGGGAAGGGAGCCTCCGGGCATCGGGTCGGACGCCCCCGTCCCGTGCGGGTCAAGAACAACGACCCGCGCGAACGCGCCGAGGCTGCGGAAGAATCGCGCGAAGGACGGGACGTCCCAGGACGACTCCACGTTGGTGAACCAATTGGGCACGAGCAGGATGTCATGATTCCCCGCACCGAAGGCCTGGTACGCGACATGAAAGTCGCCGCTCTTCGCATAGTGCGTCTGGGCTTCGTTCAATCCAACCCCCCCGGCCCGGTCTCGACGGCGCGACTGCTGCGCCGACCTTCGCCAGAGTGTTGCTCACCGACGCGACTCACACACAGTTCCGGAGCGGGCCTGACGTCAACACGTTCAACGCCGGCGAGTTCAGGCTGCAACACCCTCCGTTTAGGCTTGATCTCATGAAGACCGTCGTGCTCGGCCCGCGACCAGCGGAGCTCGACGCGGTGATCGCTCGGCGCCACGCCCTCGGACAGGACACCCACGACGAGGTGTGGGAGGGCGACTACCACATGGCACCGGCATCGCATCACTGGCACGGCATCGTCAGCCGGCAACTGGCGTTCGCGCTCGAGTCACACGTCGTTCGCGCCGGGCTGCACTCGAGCGACACGTTCAACCTCGGTCGTGCGGGCAACTACCGGGTCCCCGACGGTGGGATCCATCGACGAGTCGTCGACTCGGTCTGGCTCGACACGGCGGCGATGGTCATCGAAGTCGTCTCGCCCGGCGACGAGTCGTGGAACAAGTTCGACTTCTACGCGTCGCACGCGGTCGACGAGGTGCTCGTCGCCGACCCAGCGGCGCGAAGCATCGCGATCTTCGTGTTGCGCGGCGACGCGTACGAGCGAACCGACCACAGCGTGTTGCTCGGCGTCACCGCGGCCGAGCTGGTCGATGCGATCACCTGGCCAGCGGGCTGAGGCGCTTCGTCCTATGGCGCGGTGCACTCCTCGCAGTGGACGTCGTCGACGGACTCGCCGTTGACGATCGACGTCACCCAGTCGACGAGCCGGACGCCGTCGAGCTCCATCGCATAGAACATCGTCCTTGCGCACGAGCGTGTGGTCGTCTCCCGGCGCGGTGAAGCTGAACTGGTTGACGCCGGCGGCCTCGATGCGAGCCTCGTTGGCGTCGATCATTTTCGAGCAGATCGTCGTCCAGCCCGAGCACGGCCATGAACGCGAGCTGAACCACGTCGTAGGCGTAGTCGAAGCGCGACATCACGATGTCCGGGTTGTGCACGCCGGTGGACTCGACCATCGCCGGGATGCTCCACTCCTCCGGTCGGTACGTCGGCGGCCCACTCCGGGTGGACGACGCCCCACAGGCCGGCGGTGGCGGCGGTGAGCGTGGGGTTGTCGGGGTAGCCGCCCGACCCGTCGGCGAACACCGTGATCTGCGTGTCGGGCAGC
Organism: Ilumatobacteraceae bacterium; assembly: GCA_963764455.1. Classification (GTDB taxonomy): domain Bacteria; phylum Actinomycetota; class Acidimicrobiia; order Acidimicrobiales; family Ilumatobacteraceae; genus Desertimonas. Next base: position 105,109 of record CAVXSN010000012.1, on the reverse strand, counting down.
TCGTCACCGATCAGGCCCGCGTAGACGGCCGCGGCGATCGAGCCGGCGCTCTCGCCGACGACCACCACCTGCTCGGCCGCTGCGTAGTGCTCGGCCAGGTAGCTGACGGCCGCACCGCCGTTCACCCACCCGTTGTGCTCGACGGTGAGCTCCGGTGAATACTCCCGCGTCGTGTCGCCCATGTGTACGTCGCCGGTGCAGTACGGCACGTACACGAACGAGTAGCCGGCAAACGGGTTCTCCGGATTGGCGAGGTCGAAGATCCCGCCCATCAATGCCGGGTCGTCGTCGGGGCCGATGTTCCAGTCGTACAGCGTGGACGACTCCGTGAACGCGCAGGACGTCGCGTCGAAGCAGGCGCCGCCGCCCTCCAGGAAGAACACCACCTTGGCCGGGTCGGCTTCGCGCACGAAGAAGTTGAACTCCGCCCCGTCGGCGCAGACGCACTCCTCGCCGGGGACGACCGCCGTCCACTCAGATTCGGCGGCGACCTCAGTCGGCGTTCCGGCGCGGTCGTGTCCGGCGGCGCGCTCGCCGTCGCACCGCCGGCTCCGCCCGCACCAAGCGCGCCGATGATCACCGTCACGCCGAGCGCCGCGACGACCCGTGGGCCCCTGATGAACTCGCCCCTCCTCTTCGACCGTTTCCCGGCCGCGACTCTACGGTGCCGTGGTCGTGGTGCTCGGCGTTGGAGCCGTCGTCGGGCTTGCCGCGGCCGCGACCGTCGTGCCGACGCCGGCACTGACGGCGGTGGTGACTGCCGCCGTCGCCGCGGCGGTGGTCGTGACGGCCGGCGGCGCGGTGGGCGCAAGCGCATCGACCCAGCCGCCGCCGTCGACGGCGGGATCGGTGGCGGCCGGCGCCGCCGATTCGGCTTCCCGGATCGCCAGGATCTGGCCGACCTGCGAGTACGGCCACCCCTCCGGAAGGTCGCGGGGCAGCGGCGGGAGGGGGTGCATCGTCTCGCGGTTGTCGCCCGGCTGGATGTTGCCGAGCTCGTCGCGGGACGCCTCGATCATCCCCTCGTCGGTCTGCAGCCGGTCGACCTCGTCCTGCAGATCGTCGTTGACCGTCTGCAATTCGCTCAGCTCGTGCTCCAACCCGCTCAGCTGGCGGTCCTGCGTCGAACCACGTGCGGACCGGAAGGCCGAACAGGGCGGCACCGATGGCGCCGGCGATCGTCAGCGCGGCGAGGCCGAACAGCCAGGCCGAGTGGCGCCGCGGCGCGATGCGGGCGGCCTTGGGCAAGCGCCGGCGACCGATGTCGCCGAGCCGTGACCGCCCGGCGTCTGATGCTCGACGGCGCTTCGGGCGCGGGATCGTGGTCGTCAGCCGACCACCGGATTCTGGGCGCCCATCAGTCACGCCGGACAGTTTCGCAGGTGGGCTGCCCAGAAGTGCGGCAATGACCCCTATCGTCCCTGGTCAGAGCGGACGGAAGTCTCAGCCGACGTGTGACTTGACCTTCGGGTGCCGGCCGTAGCGTGCCGCCTCGCCCAGATCCGCCTCGATGCGGAGCAGCTGGTTGTACTTCGCCACCCGATCGGAGCGCGCCGGCGCACCGGTCTTGATCTGCCCGCAGTTCGTGGCGACGGCCAGATCGGCGATCGTCGTGTCCTCGGTCTCTCCGCTGCGATGGCTCATCACCGCGGTGTACGAGTGGTTGGCCGCGAGCTCGACCGTCTCCAACGTCTCGGTCAGCGTGCCGATCTGGTTCACCTTCACGAGCACCGAGTTGGCGACGCTGCGGTCGATGCCCTGGCGCAGCCGCTTCGTGTTCGTGACGAACAGGTCGTCGCCGACGAGCTGCACTCGATGACCGATCGCGCCGGTGAGCGCGGCCCATCCGTCCCAGTCGTCCTCGGCCATGCCGTCCTCGATCGACACGATCGGGTACGAGCCGATCGAGGCGCTGCCAGTAGGCCACCAGCTCGTCGGGGCCGAGCACCTTGCCCTCGCCCGCGAGGTGATACGCACCGTCACGGAACAGCTCGCTCATCGCCGGGTCCATGGCGATCGCGATGTCGTCGCCGGGCCGGAACCCGGCCTTCGTGATCGCCTCGACGAGCACGATGATCGCGTCCTCGTTGGTGGCGAGGTTCGGTGCGAACCCGCCTTCGTCGCCGACCGCCGTCGACAGCCCGCGCTCGTGCAGGAGGGTCTTGAGCACGTGGTAGGTCTGCACGCCCCAGCGCAGGCCCTCGGCGTAGCTCGGGGCACCGAGCGGCATGATCATGAACTCCTGCATGTCGATCGTGTTGTCGGCGTGCACCCCGCCGTTGATCACGTTCATCATCGGGATCGGCAGGATGTGGGCGTTGGCGCCCCCGACATAGCGGTAGATCGGCAGGTCGAGCTCGTCGGCCGCCGCCTTGGCGACGGCGAGGCTGACGCCGAGGATCGCGTTGGCGCCGAGCCGCGACTTGTTCTCGGTGCCGTCGAGATCGCGGAGCACCGTGTCGATCACTCGCTGCGAGGTCGGCGTCGAACCCCTCGAGCGTGTCGGCGATCTCTCCGTTGACGAAGCCGACCGCGGTCGCGACGCCCTTGCCGCCGTAGCGGTCGCCACCGTCGCGCAGCTCGACGGCCTCGTGCTCGCCGGTCGAAGCCCCGCTGGGCACGATCGCCTGCCCGGAAGCACCGGATGTCGAGATGAACCTCGACCTCGACGGTCGGGTTACCGCGCGAGTCGAGGACCTCGCGGCCGAGAATGACGACGATCTCACTCATGGGCGGCGAGGGTACCGGAGCGCGCCGTTGCGAGCACGCTCGCCGCCGGTCAGGGACGGCCTCGGCCGACCGATGGGTGCTACTCGCCCTCGGCGATGAGGCGCTCCGGCGTCGTCGATGTCGGCGAGCTGGAGTTGACCGGTGTGTTCGAGGCCCTGCTGCTCGTCCGGTGCCGGGCGGAGGATGTCGTTGCAGTAGGACGCGACCGCCTCCTCCGTCGGCACGTCGCGGCCGTTGCGCTCGGACAGGAACCAACGGTGCTCGAGGATCTGATGGTAGATCTCGGCCGCCTGCAGCTTGCCGACGAGGTCGGGCGGGATCGACGCGATGGTCGGCGCGAAGCGCTGGTCGAGCCAGCGCACGGCGACGACGTTCTCCGGTGGCGAGCGGGCGTTCCCGGGGCGTGGGTCTCGGCGCCGAAGCTGCGGATGTCGTTGAGCAGCCGGCGGGCCTGGTTCTCCTGCGCCCACAGCCCGGTGAGCGACGAGCAGGCGGTCCTGGTGGTAGCCGCTCTCGACCACCCGCGGCACGACCCGCAACCGGTGTCCGGCCTCGTCGGCGATGAGCTCCATCTCGCCGGCGTCGAAGCCGAGCTCGTGGAGCCGGTCGATGCGCTGTCTCGATGCGCCACAGCTCGTCGATCTTGAACTCCTGCTCGGCGGTGAGCTCCTCCCACAGGTCGTCGTAGCGGGACTCGATGTTGGTGGCGACCTCCCACGGGTCGACGTCGCGCACGAGCTCGCCCACCTGCTCTGGAGGTCGAGCAGCCCGCCGGCGACGTTCTCCGGCGGCGATCTGCAGGTCAATCGACCGCTGGCCGTCGCTGAGTCGGTCGTGCCGCTCGGACGTCTCGACGTCGATGATGTACGCCGAGATCTGGCCGGCATCACGGCGAAACAGCGTGTTCGACAGCGAGCAGTCACCCCAGAAGAACCCGGCGAGGTGGAGCCGCACCAGCAGCCCGACCAACGCATCGAGCAGGCGCTCGCCGAGGTACGGGATGTTCAGACCCGCGCCCGCTGAGCAGCGTCCGGTACGGCAGCGAGTAGTCGAGGTGCCGCGTGATCAGGAGGCCGTCGCGGCCGCCGGTGCGTTCGGTGACGGCAGCGACGACGTCCACGGTGGGGAGGCGATCCTCGGCGAGGCCCCGCAGCAGGCGGTACTCCCGCTGGACGAGATGGTCGGGCAGCTCCTTGACGACGTACGACGTGCGGTCGTTCGGCCGCTGACTGTCCCGGCCGGCGAGCTCGACGAGCCGGACGACGTGGCGGTGCAGGCCGAGCACCCCGTGAACGTTCGGCAGCGTCCAGTCCTCGAGAGTCTCGGCGAACGGCAGCAGCCCGATGTTCGGGTGATCGGCCGGGTCGGCCAGCTGCAACCTCACGCGTCGGCCGGCCCGTTCCACGGCCTTGACCTCGTCCCACAGCGCGTCGAGCGTGGCGAGGTCGGCCTGCGCGGATGTCGATGCCCCGCTCCGGCGGCGAGCGCCTCGATCGCCTCGAAACGGCGTGCGGAACTTGCGCGCCGCGCCGCGCAGCGCCAGCTCGGCGTCGACGCCGAGGTGGCGGGCGACGTTGACGACCGCGAACAGCACGTCGCCGAGCTCGCTCGGCGATCGCCGCTCGGGTCGCCGCCTCCGCGATCGCCTCGGTCAGCTCGTCGAGCTCCTCGCGCGGTCTTCGTCCAGCGGCCCGCCGACGTCGTCCCAGTCGAAGCCGACCTTGGCCGCCTTGCGCCGCAGCTGCTGGGCGTAGGGCGAGCGCCGGCTGCCGACGTGGGCACACCGTCGAAGACCGACGTCCGCTGCTTCTCGGCGCGCTTGATCTCGTCCCAGTTCGCCAGCACGGTCGCGGCGTCGTCGGCCGATACGTCACCGAACACGTGCGGGTGGCGGCGCACGAGCTTGTCGTGGACGCCGTCGGTGATGTCGACGATCGAGAAGCGGCCCTCCTGCTCGGCGATCGCGGCGTGGAACTCGATGTGGTACAGCAGGTCACCGAGCTCCTCGATCACGTGGGTGTCGGTCGCCGGGTCGTCGGGGTCCTGGGCCTGGAGCGCGTCGACCAGCTCGAACGCCTCCTCGACGAGGTACGGCGCGAGCGACCGGTGGGTCTGCTCGCGATCCCACGGGCACTGCTCGCGGAGCGTGCGGGCCAGTTCGTGGAACCGCACGTAGTGATCGCCGACCGGGCCGGCCGAGGTGCGGGACGTACACGCACGTGAGGTGGTCGGCCTCGACGGCCCGGTCGAGCTCGCTCCAGGTCGTCTCGGTGATCCGCTCGTCGGCCGTGCCGAGGCGCTGCAGGATCGTCACCGGCTCGTCGCCGGTTGCGTCGCTCGACGGCGAGCTTGATGTCGGAGAGCACCCAGTTGGCGTGGGTGTGGGCGATCAGCAGCGGCCCGTGATCGTCCCCGGCCGCGCGCGGCGAACTCGTGCCCGTCGACGAGCCGCACGCCGGACTCGACGGGGTCGATGCCGAGGCGAGCCCACGCCACGTCGAGGAACGACATCGCCGGCAGCACGGTGCACTCGACCCGTTCGTCGGCGAGCGAGCGCCCGCACCGTGCGTTCGAGCACGAGCGGCGATCCCGGGACGGCGTACAGGATCTCGCCGTGCTCGGCGGCCGCGACGACGAGGCGGTCGACGATCGTGGCGTAGACGTCCTCGAACCGGTCGGCCGACTCGTAGACGTCGTCGAAGCTCGACGGCGTCGCCGACGAGATGGGCGCTCGGGTGACGGGTCGTGCGCAGGTAGCGGTGTCGATGCGCTGCGATCGCCGCGAGGGTCTCGGCCGTGACGTGCTCCTCGCCGCCCGGCCCGAGCCCGACGATCGTGATCATGCCGGCATGCCCGCGGTCAGGGTTGGCCGAGCGGGACGATGCTCGCCGGACGCGGCGTCCCAGCGCCCGTAGCGCGGGTTCACCGTGACGTCGGCGTCGAGGAACCAACCCCGGAAGACCAGCTCGCCGGCCGACGTGCCGGATTCCTCGGCGCCGGCGTAGAACGCTTCGATCTCGTCGGCGACCTCGTCGAGCGTCGCGACCTCGATGACGAAGATCAGGTCTCCCTGCGGGCGCTCGAACACCACCGGCCCGACCGGTTCCCCCGGAGTGGCGTCGACGAACGTGTTCGGCGAGCGCGGCGTCGAACTGCAGGTCGGTGAGCGGTACGCACGGGTTCGCGGGGTCCACGGTCGAGCCACCCGTCGGCTTCGACGACGGCGGGGTCGACCGAGTACTGCTGGGCGACGTCGGCGAACGCGCTCCCGCCGGCGAGCGCCGCGACCGCCGCCTCCCCGTCCTCGGTGTCGGCGACAGGGATCAGGCGAGCGCAGATCACACCGAGCGAAGCCGGCCGGTCCTCGTAGACCTCGTCGAGCTCGGCGACGTCAGGGGCCTGCAGCCGCTCGAGCTGCTCGGCGGCCGTCGCCGCGTCGGCCGTGATCGCCGTGCGCATCCAGGAACTGCAGTCGGGCCGTGTCGGCGATCATGCCGCTCAGCGTGCGTCCGGGCGACCGTCGCGGTGCCGCGGTGCCGGTTGCCGGATCGACGGCGCCGGATTCCTCGACCGCAGCGTCGAACTCGTCGACCGAGATCGATTCGCCGTTGACGGTGGCCGCCGTCGTCGGCCGCCGACGCCGGCTGCGCCGAGCCAGGTCCGGCGACGCCGCGCGACAGCTGCGAGTCCGGCGGCGAGGACAGCGGCGACACGGCGACGACTCACGGCGAGAACCTACCCGTTCGCCTCCGGCCTGCTCGGTGTGCGCCTGCTCGGATCGTGCCTGCTCGGATTGTGCCTGCTCGGATTGTGGAGGTATCAGCTCGCGGAGGAACGCGACGAGGAACGCGGCCGGACCCTCGGCCTGCATCGCCTTCCGCGGGATCGGCACGACGAGTTGCTTGAGGTCCTCCTTCCACTTCGCGTCGCGGCTCAGCCGGCGCAGCCGGGTCTCCTGGCTCAGCTTGAGCTCGAGCGGCGCGAGGCGAGCCTCGCCGCCCTGGTAGCCGGCCTGATCGTGCACGTCGCGCAGGCCGAGGCGGTGGCACTCGGCGCGCAGCCGGGCGACCGTGAGCAGCGACTCGGCCGGCCGCCGGGACCGGCCCGTAGCGGTCCTCCCACTCGGCGGGGATGTCGTCGACCTCGGCCGGCGTCGGTGACCGCGGCGAGCCGGCGGTAGGCCTCGAGCCGCGACTCCTCCTTGGCGACGTAGTCGTGCGGGCAGGTAGGCGTCGGTCGGGACGTCGAGCTGGATCTCGCCGACGACCGGCGGGCGTCTCGCCCTTCATCTCGGCCACCGCCTCGGTGACCATCTGGCAGTAGAGGTCGTAGCCGACGGCGGCGATGTGGCCGGACTGCGCCTCGCCGAGCAGGTTGCCGGCGCCGCGGATCTCGAGGTCGCGCATCGCGATCTTGAAGCCGCTGCCGAGCTCGGTCGCCTCGCCGATCGTCTTCAGCCGCTCGTACGCCTCCTCGGTCAGCGCCACGTCCGGCGGGTGGAACAGGTAGGCGTAGGCCGCGCTGGCCGCTGCGGCCGACCCGGCCGCGCAGCTGGTGCAGCTGGCCGAGCCCGAGCAGGTCGGCGCGCTCGACGACGAGCGTGTTCACGGTCGGCATGTCGATGCCCGACTCGATGATCGTCGTGCAGACGAGCACGTCGTAGCGGCCCTCCCAGAAGTCGACGACGACCTGCTCCAGCGTGCCCTCGTCCATCTGGCCGTGGGCGACGGCGATGCGCGCCTCGGGCACGAGCTCGCGCAGCCGGGCGGCGGCGTGGTCGATCGAGCTGCACGCGGTTGTGCACCCAGAACACCTGACCCTCGCGGAGCAGCTCGCGCCGGATCGCCTCGACCGCGACCCGCTCGTCGTACCCGCCGACGTAGGTGAGGATCGGCTGGCGGTCGGCGGGCGGCGTGTTGAAGCAGCGACAGGTCGCGGATCCCGACGAGGCTCATCTCGAGCGTGCGCGGGATCGGCGTGGCGGTCAGCGTGAGCACGTCGACGTTCGTCTTGAGCTTCTTCATCGCCTCCTTGTGCTGCACGCCGAAGCGCTGCTCCTCGTCGACGACGAGCAGGCCGAGGTCCTTGAACTTGCACGCCCTCGGACAGCAGGCGGTGGGTGCCGATCACGCAGTCGACCTCGCCCGAGGCGAGCCCGTCGACGACCTCGCGTGGCCTGGGCGTGGGTGAGGAAGCGGCTGAGCACCTCGACCCGGATCGGGTAGCCGGCGAAGCGGTCGGCGAACGTGTTGCCGTGCTGCGTGGCGAGCAGCGTCGTCGGCGCGAGCACGGCGACCTGCTTGCCGTCCTGGATCGCCTTGAACGCGGCCCGGATCGCGACCTCGGTCTTGCCGAACCCGACGTCGCCGCACACCAGGCGGTCCATCGGGTACGCGCCGCTCCATGTCGTCCTTGACGTCGTCGATCGCCGTGCGCTGGTCGGGCGTCTCGACGTACGGGAAGGCCTCCTCCATCTCGTGCTGCCACGGCGTGTCGCTGGCCGAACGCGTAGCCCTCGGCGTTGACCCGCTTCTGGTAGAGCACGACGAGCTCCTGGGCGATCTCGCGGACGGCCGAGCGGACCCGGCTCTTGGCCTTGGCGAAGTCGCGCCCGCCGAGGCGGTGCAGCGTCGGCGCCTCGCCGCCGACGTACTGGCGCAGCGTGTCGATCTGGTCGGACGGGCACGTAGAGCTTGTCGCCGCCCTTGTAGGCGAGCGAGCAGGTAGTCGCGCTCGATGCCGCCGATCGTGCGCTTGACCATGCCCTCGTAGTGGCCGACGCCGTGCTGGTAGTGCACGACGTAGTTGCCCGGCTTGAGGTCCTCGAAGACGCCCGCGCCTGTCGCGGCTGCGGGCCGCGGGCCGGCGGTGGGCGCGGCGCCGGCCGGTGAGGTCGGACTCGGCGACGACCGCGACCTTGGCCGTCGGGCAGCGTGCACGCCGCGGTGCAGCGGGGCGACGACGATCCGCCCGCCGGGCCGCGTCGAGGTCGGTCGCCGCCGGCTCGACGATCGGGGAAGTCGAGGCCCGTGCTCGAGCAGCAGGCTCGCGCAGGCGGGCCGCCGAGCCGTCGCCGTCGGCGGCGACGACGACGCGGTAGCTGCTCGGCGAGCAGCTCGCTGAGCCGGTGCGCGAGCCCGCGCCGTCGCCGACGACCGGGCCCCAGCCCGACGCCTGCACGACCGGCGTCTCCGGCGACTCGGGCGCCGAGTCGATCGACCAGAACGACGCCGGCCGTCGGCGAGCAGGCGGTCGGGCTCGGCGTGCAGCCGCGGGAACGCCTCGTCCGGCGACGCGCTCCCACGTCGACGCCAGCGCCTTGGCGAGGTCGTCCTCCTCGGCGAGCAGGTCGGCCGCCCGGTCGCGGCATGCGCCGCGGCTCGATCAGCACCACCTTGGCCGTCGTCGGGCAGGACGTCGGTGAGCAGCGGTCGTCGTCGCACGAGCCACGGCAGCCAGCTCTCCATGCCCTCGAACAGCGCGCCCTCGGCGAGCCGCTCCCACTGCTCGCGGCCCCACGGCTCGGTGGCGACGAGCGCTCGGCGCGCGGCGCGCACGTCGTCGGTCGGCATCAGCTCGCGGGCCGGGAAGATCAGTCGCCTCGGCGAGGTCGGCCGATCGAGCGCTGGTCGTTGACGCCGAACGTCGTCAGGCGGTCGACCTCGTCGCCCCACAGGTCGATGCGGATCGGGGCGTCGGCGGTCGACGGGAAGACGTCGACGATCGCGCCGCGCCGGGCGAACTCGCCGCGGTGCTCGACGAGCTCCTCGCGGCGGTAGCCGAAGTCGACGAGCCGCTCGCACGAGCTCGTCGGGATCGACGATCGTCGCCCGGGCGGACGACGATCGGCTCGACGTCGAGCGCGCCGGGGCCGAGCCTCTGCAGCAGCGCGCGCACGCCGGCGACGATCGACCGCCGGGCAGCGCTCGGGATCGCGCAGCCGCCACAGCAGCTCGAGCCGCCGGCCCATCGTCTCGACGCTCGGGCTCACCCGCTCGAACGGCAGCGTCTCCCACGCCGGGAACAGCGCCACCTGATCGGGCCGCAGGAACTGGGCGAGGTCGTCGGCGAGCTGGCCGGCCATCGTGCCGGTCGGGCAGGCGACCACGAGCGGCGTCCGGTCGCGACAGTCCGGCCGAGCGCGGCGATCGCGATCGGCCGCGCCGACCTCGGCGACCGCCAGCCGGGCGTTCGGCTCGCCCGAGCGCGCGCGTCAGCGCCGGTTCGTCGCGAAGCAGCGGCGGGAACGACGCCAGATGCACGGCCCGTCGAGGGTACCGGCGCGACTCGCTCGCCGACCGTCGAGCGCTCGGATCGGGCAGTGCGGGCGTTGTACTCGCGCATCGCGGCGTCGACGCCCTCGGCGACGATCAGCTCGACGGCGTCGGCGGCCTCGCGACGACCGACGTCGAGCAGCTCGCGCTCGGCCTGGCGGGACGGCTTCGACAGCACGTGGCCGGCGCCGTGCTCCTTCGACGGCGGCTTGCCGACGCCGATGCGCACGCGCACGAAGTCCTGCGTGCTCGAGGTGCTGGCGCGATGCTGCGCAGCCCGTTGTGGCCGGCCAGCCCGCCGCCGACCTTGACCCGCACGCGTGCCGGCGGCGAGGTCGAGCTCGTCCTGCACGATGACGATCTTGCGCCGGGTCGTCGATGCTGTAGCGACGGACCAGCGCCGACACCGCCTGACCCGACTCGTTCATGTACGTGAGCGGGAACGCCAGCACGACGCGCTGCGTCGGCCGATGCGCGCGCCTCGGCGACGAGCGCGTTGTCGCGGCCCGCTTGAGCGTGCGCGTCGTGGCGCTCGGCCAGCAGCCGCACGACCTCCTCGCCGACGTTGTGGCGCGTGCGGGCGTACTCCTTGCCCGGGTTGCCCGAGCCCGACGACGAGCCAGTCGAACGGGGTCCCGCCCTTCGACGGCACGCCGGTCGAACAGCGCCATGAGCAGTCGCCGGCGATCACTCGGCGGCGTCGTCGGCCGTCGGCGGCGTCGCTCGCCGCGCCTCGGCCCTCGCCGCTCGGCGGCATCCTCGGCCCTCGGCGCCTCGGCGGCCTCGGCGTCGGCGGCCTCGATCTCCTCGCCTCGGCGCGCATCATGAGCACGGTGACGACCGGCATGTCGGGGTCGCCGGTCGGCGGTGACGCCGGCCGGGCATCGGGATGTCGGCGAGGCGGATGACGGTGTCCATCGTCATCGTCGCTGATGTCGATGACGAACTCGTCCGGGATGTTGCGCGGCGTGCGTGACGACTTCGATCGTGTCGACCGCCGGGTCGACGAGACCGCCCTCGTGCGATCACTGCCTTGGCCTCGCCCTCGAGGCGCACCGGCACCGAGACCGTGATCTCCTCGTTGAGGTTGACCTGCAGGAAGTCGATGTGGCGTGACGGTGCGGCGCACCGGGTGGCGCTGCAGGTCCTTGACGATCGCCGGGTAGACCGTTGCCGTCGACGGTGAGGTCGAGCACCGTGTTCGTGCCGGCCGCGCCGGACAGGGCGATGGCGCAGCTCGCGGCGGTCGACGCGACACCGACATCGGCGCCATGCCCTGGCCGTAGAGGACGCCGGGGATCTGGTCCTCGGCGCGGCAGGCGGCGCGACGACGGGCTGCCGGTGGGGCGGCCGGTCTTGGCGACGAGCGGGGTGGGCATGGCGAATCTCTTGGCTGACCCTCTGCGGGCAACGGATGTCGATCGGCGATTCCGGCACGACCGCGCAGAACCGGCTGGCCAGCCTAGCCGCCCCGATCGCCGGCGCCACCGGGACCAGGCCTCAGGCGAGGTTCTCGCCGTCGAAGATCTCGCTGACGCTGGTGTCGTCGAACACGCGCCGACAGCGCCTCGGCGATGAGCGGCGCGATCGACAGCACCTCGATCTTGGCGAGCTGCTTCTCCGGCGGCAGCGGCAGCGTGTTCGTGAGCACGATGCGCTTGATCGGCGAGTTCTTGAGCCGGTCGATGGCCGGACCCGACAGCACGCCGTGGGTGGCCATCGCCCACACCTCGGTGGCGCCACGCTCCAGCAGCAGGTCGGCGGCGCCGACGATCGTGCCGCCGGTGTCGATCATGTCGTCGGTGAGGATGCACAACCGGCCGTCGACGTCGCCGATGACCTCGGTGACCTCGGCGACGTTGGCGGTGCCCTTCGGGCGGCGCTTGTAGCAGAACGCCAGGTCGGCGCCGCAGTCGCCGAGGTGCTGGGCCATGCGCTCGGCGACCTTGATGCGCCCGGCGTCGGGCGACACGATGACCGGCTCGGTGCAGTGCCGGCGCAGGTACTCCTCGAGCACGGGCATCGCGGTGAGGTGGTCGACCGGACCGTCGAAGAAGCCCTGGATCTGGCCGGCGTGCAGGTCGATCGAGATCATCCGCTTGGCGCCCGCGGCCTTGAACATGTCGGCGACGAGGCGGGCCGTGATCGGCTCCCGGCCCTAGGACTTGCGGTCCTGGCGGGCGTAGCCGTAGTACGGGCAGACCGCGGTGATCCGCTTCGCCGACGCCCGGTACGCGGCGTCGATCATGATCAGCTGCTCCATGATCGAGTCGTTGACCGAGCGGTCGTCGACGCCGTAGTGGCTCTGCAGGATGAACACGTCGCTGCCGCGGACGCTCTCGCTGAATCGCGGCTTGATCTCGCCGTTGGCGAACTCGACGATGTTGGCGTCGCCGAGCTCCATGCCGAGGTGGCTGGCGACCTCAGCCGCCAGCTCCGGATGGGTTCGCCCCGAGTAGAGGGCCAGCTTCTTGGTGGTGATCTTCTCGATCTCGGTCAATCCAGGGCCCCACTCCGTCGTGCGACGGTCACGCACCGCCGCGGTGTTCGCTGCCCCCAGTGTAGAAGGGTCCGGTGACCTCGTTGGCTCTCGACCGTCGTACCCTGGGCGAGCGCGGCGTACGGCCCGACTCGGGCGCCGGCCCCGAACTCGACGCCATCGGCGACGGAGTACTGGATCTGCACGCCCTGGCCGACCTTGCAGTCGATGAGTCGGGTGTTCGGTCCCAGGTTGCAGCCCGTTGTCGACGACGCGTCGACCCGTGGAGCATCGTGCCCGGGTACAGCGTGATGTCCCGGCCGAGCTGCACGGTGACGTCGATGAACGTCTGGCGGGGATCGAGCATCGTGACGCCGTTCAGCAGCCAGTAGCGGTTCGTCCGCGACCGGCAGCTCCCGCTCGGCGAGGGCGAGCTGCCAGCGATCGTTGACCCCCTGGGTCTCCCCCGGCCGACGCCGCGACACGATCCGACCCGGTGGCCCATCCCGGCCAGCGAGCCGACGACGTCGGTGAGGTAGTACTCGCCCTGCGCGTTGTCGGGCGAGAGGCGGCGCAGCGCCGGGCCGAGCAGATCGCGGCGGAACGCGTAGATGCTCGTGCTGATCTCGTTCACGGCGAGCGCCTCGGCGGTGGCGTCGCGCTGCTCGACGATGCCGAGCACGTTGCCGTCCTTGCCCCGGATGACCCGGCCGTAGCCGGTCGGATCGTCGACCACGCTGGTGAGCAGGGTCGCCGCGTTGTCGCTGGCGACGTGGGTGGCGACCAACTCCTCGAGCGTCTCGGCGCGCAGCAGCGGCGTGTCGCCGGGCAGCACGACGACGGTCGAGTCGTCGTCGAGGTCGTCGCCCGGCAGACGCGGTCATGCCGCACGACCGCGGCGTCGCCGGTGCCGCGTTGGCTCGGCTGCTCGACGAACGTGACGTTCGCCCACGCCGGGGCGGTCTTCGACACCTCGGCCGTCACGCGCTCGGCGCGGTGGCCGACGACCAGCGACGGTGGTGGTCGGCTCGAGCAGCCGCAACGACTCGATCACGTGCATCACCATCGCCCGGCCGCAGATCATGTGCAGCGGCTTGGGCCGGTCGGAGCGCATCCGCGTCCCTTCCCCCGCGGCGAGCACGATGGCGGAAACACTCATGGATCGAAGGTCTACACCCGCCGGCCCGCGATCCGGTGGCAATCCGGGCGCACGCTCCGGGGAGAGGACTCGAACCCCTATCAACGGGACCAAAACCCGCTGTCCTACCCATTGAACGACCCCGGAAAGATCGGCCGTCACGGTAGCGCGCAGTCGCCTCGATCGGCCGGTAGCGTTGCAGCCCTTATGGGTTCGCTGATCAAGAAGCGCCGCAAGCGCATGCGGAAGAAGAAGCACAAGAAGATGCTCCGCCGCACGCGTCACCAGCGTCGCAAGTAGCCCTGTCCGGACCGGCCGTTCGCCGTTCGCGCCGCTATTGTTGATCGAATCAGTCGGCTTTTCCGCTTTCCAAACCCAGTGAACGAGGTCGCGGCCCGCGTCGTCGCCGCGGGCGTCGTCGTGATGACGCTGCTCGCTCTCATCCTCGGCTGGACCTGGGTGCTCGGTCCGCTGGCGTACGGTTTCGTCGCGCGCGTCGCGGCCGGCCCGACGTTCAGCCCGCTCGGCCGACTCGCGACGCAGGTCGTCGTGCCCGCCCTGCCGCTCGCGCCGCGGCTGGTCGACGGTCCCCCGAAGCGCTTCGCCCAGGGCATCGGCGCCGTGCTGTCGACGGCCGCGTTCATCGCCCACTTCGCGTTCGGTGCGACGACGTTCGCGCTCGTGCTCGTTGCCACGATCACCGTGGCCGCGACGCTGGAGTCGGCGTTCGGCATCTGCATCGGGTGCAAGCTGTTCGCAATCCTGATCCGGGCCGGCGTGATCCCCGAACAGGTCTGCGCCGCCTGTGCCGATCTCTCGCTGCGCCGCACCCGCACCGCCAGCTAGTGCTTCGATCGCACCATTGGCGCTTCTGGGCGGCGTGCGACCCGGAATCCGGGCCGTGGGCCGCCCAGAACGCGACGCGCCGATTCGGACACGGCGCGACGCCCGCTCCACTGGCGTCTTCCAGAGCGGGCAACCATGATCGCGACAGGGCCAGACCCGACCAAACCAGCCATGCACCCAAACTGAACGGTGTTGGAGCTAGGTCTCCGATCTCTTCTACGCTTTGGCGATGCCCGAGACCCGCGGGATCGAGATCCACGCGGCGACACCCGATCGGCTGGACGACGTCGCGGACCTGTTCGACAGCAACGGCACGACCCGCGAATGCTGGTGCATGTTCCACATCTCGAGCCACGCCGAGTTCCAAGCCGGATACGGCGCCGGGAACCGGCGGGCGTTCGAGGCGCTCGCCGCGACCGAGGACGCGCCGCTCGGCCTGCTCGCGTATCAGGACGGTGTCCCGGTCGGCTGGTGCGCTGCCGGTCCACGGTCGCGCTACCGGCGGGTCATCGGCCCGCGGACGCAGGTGCTCGCCCGGCGCGACACGTCCGAGGACGACGACGTTTGGCTCGCACCGTGCTTCTTCACCCGTGTCGGCCGCAGGCGCCAGGGCGTCACCCGCGAGCTCCTGAATGCGGCGGTCGAGCTGGCCGGAGAGCACGGGGCGATCGCCGTGGAGGGCTTCCCACGAAAGGCCGGAGTGCCGCCCTCGGTCGAGGACTACCTCGGGCGCGAGGAGGTCTTCGAGTCCTGCGGCTTCGAACGCATCGCCAGCCCCACGCCGCGCCGCGTCGTCATGCGCCGGGATCTGTGACCGTGGATCCCGCTCCGGTCCTCGTCCGGCGGCTCAGATCACGGCGTCAACGTCCGGGCGACGATGACGGTTGCGCTGTCCTCAACCAGCGGCGGCAACGCACCTGAGTGATCGCCCTCGACGAACCACGTCGCACCGCTGCCGGCGAGCACCGGGACGACGCCGGTGAGCTCGGCGATGCGGTCGCGCCACCGCGCGAGCCGGGGCTCGACGACGAGCGCGGCCGGCTCGAGGTCGTTCGGGCCGTCGGCGGTCGGCCCGCCCATCTCGTCCCACGCCCGGTACACGGCCGGCGTGCTCGAGTGCAGCGGCGGGATCACCAGCGTCACGATTCGCTCGGTCGGCGGCAGCGGTTCGATGACCTCGCCGATCCCGGTCACGCGGGCCCGGCCGCCGGCGACGCAGAAGGGGACGTCGGCTCCGAGTTGCACGGCGACGGCCGGATCGACGACGCCGGCCCAGCGCAGGATCGCCGCCGCATCCGCCGATCCGCCGCCGAGCCCGCCGCCGCTCGGGATCAGTTTGTCGATGTGGACCGCCGCCTCACGGCCGGCGAGGCGAAGCGCCTTGATCACGAGGTTCGACTCGTCGGTCGGCACGCCCTCGGCGAACGGGCCCGACACGGTCAACGCCGATCGAGCGTGCGCTCGTCGATCGTCAGCTCGTCGGCGAGGTCGAGCGTCACCATCTCGGCGTCGAGAGGTGGTAGCCGTCCGCTCGGACCCCGACGACGCGGAGCGACCACGTCAGCTTCGCCGGGGCGAGCAGCGTGGACGGTCACGACGGTCGGGCTCCCACGTGCGACCGCCTCGGTCAGCGCGGCACCACGCGGCGACGTCGAGCTCCTCGGGGCGGGCCGTCGGTGCGACGCCGGCGGCCTCGAACTGCTCGGGCGTGACCACGCCGGCGA
The DNA here is from genome assembly GCA_963764455.1 of Ilumatobacteraceae bacterium. Taxonomy (GTDB): domain Bacteria; phylum Actinomycetota; class Acidimicrobiia; order Acidimicrobiales; family Ilumatobacteraceae; genus Desertimonas. The sequence goes on along the minus strand of CAVXSN010000012.1, from coordinate 88,918 downwards.
GCGACCGGCGCAGCATCTTGCGACGCTGCCCGAAGCCCTGCCGCACGAGGTCGAACAGCGCGGTCGGGATCGGTCGGCGGCGGGTCGTGGCGGACGATCTCGACGAGTGCCGACTCCACCTTCGGCCGGGGCACGAACACCGACGCCGGCACCGTCCCGACGATCCTCGCCGTCGCCCAGTACGCGACCTTCACCGACACCGCACCGTACGCCGGAGTCCGCGGCACCGCGGCGAACCGTTCGGCGACCTCGCGCTGCACCATCACCAGCAGGCGGGCGATGTTCGGCACGGTGTCGAGCAGATCGGCCACGAGCGGCGTCGCCACGTTGTAGGGCAGGTTGGCGACGAGCACCGTGCCCGGTGCCGCGAGCGCGGCCCAGTCGGCGGCCATCGCGTCGGCCTCCACGACGGTGACCGTGGCGATGCCCGGCGAACAGGTCGCGCAGCACGGCCACGAGCCCGGCGTCGACCTCGACCGCGGTGATCGTCGCCCCGGTCTCGGCCAGCGCCGAGCGTCAGCGAGCCGAGCCCGGCGCCCACCTCGACCACGTGGTCGCCGGCGCCGACGCGGGCGAGGTGGGCGATGCGCCGAACCGTGTTCGGGTCGGCGACGAAGTTCTGGCCGAGGTCGCGTCGCGGCGCCAGTCCGCGTCCGGTGAGCAGGTCGCGGACGGTCGGCCGGGAGTGGGTCACCGCGTCAGGTTGCAGCGAGCGAGCGCGAGCGACCGCAACGGCTGCGTGGCCGGGGAACGCTGTCGGTCACTTGGCGGATCTCGACGTGGATCGGCGCAGCGGTCAGGTCGGCGATCTTCTGGAACTTCGCCGTGCTCATCACGAGCAGTCGGCGAGCGGTGCTCTGGTATGTGCTCGTCGTGCACTCGATCGACCGGCCGTTGGCGACGTTGACCACCGTGACATGCTCACCGCCGCGGATGCCGTTGAACAGGCACGTGCCGTTCTGCACCGATCGGCGATACGTGCCGCGGCCGCTGGCCAGCGCATCGTCGGGGCTCGTGCCGACCACGACGACGACGCTGTCGGCGGCACGACCGTGCGTGCCGGGCTCGAGGTACATCGCGCCGGACTCTCCCATCGGATCGAAATCCGTCACCTGAGCCGCCGGCGACTGCGCCGCGTCGTCGGCCTCGCCGGGGTCGACGCCGACGACCGCGACGTTCGGGCGCGACGACGCCGGACCACCCTCGTCGCGGTTGGCCAACCAGATGGTCGGCAGCGCCAACAAGGTGATCACACTGGCCAGCAGAAGTCGGCCGCGATCACGATCGTCGAGGTTCAGGTTTGCTCCGGGGTGGATCGTTTCGCCGTCGGGTCGAACTGCTACGAAGAGGCTACGCCGAACGCACCGCGTGCGGTTGCGGCTGTGGATAACCGTAGCTGATCGGCCGACTCGGCACGGATGCTCCGCGAGGCACGCACCGACCAACGGGACCCACGCCGGCCGGTTCGACCTTGCCCCGATTCGGCACCGGAGCGAGGTACGGGCTGTCGGTCTCGACGAGCAGCCGGTCGCCCGGGCACATCGCTGCCGCCGCCCGCACGTCGGTCGCCGACTTGAACGTGACGATGCCGGAGAAGCTCAGGTAGGCGCCGCGGTCGAGACATTGGCGGCTTCGTCCGCGCCGCCGGTGAAGCAGTGGAAGACGACCCGTTCGGGCACGCCTTGCGCGTCGAGGATGTCGAACGTGTCGTCCCACGCGTCGCGGGTGTGGATCACGAGCGGCAGGCCGAGCGCGTGGGCGAGGTCGATCTGGGCGGCGAACGCGTCGCGTTGGACGTCGCGTGGCGAGTGGTCGTAGTAGTAGTCCAGCCCGCATTCCCCGACGGCCACTGGCCGATGACGGCCGCGATCGTCGGCGAACAGATCGGCGATCGTGTCGACGCCGAACCTGGCCTCGTGCGGGTGCAGCCCGACGGTGGCGTGGACGCCGGTCATGGGAGGCGGCGATCTCGAGCGCCGCCAGCGACGTCGCCCGGTCGCAGCCGACCGTGATCATCTCGCTCACGCCCGCGGCCCGGGCCTCCGTCGATCGCGGCGTCGGGCCCACCCGGAATGCGCTCGTCGTGGATGTGGCAGTGCGTGTCGAACCAGCCGTCACCCGAGTGCCTCGCACGTCACCCGAGTGCCGGGCAACCACCCAGTTCGGCACGCGCCGTCACGGCCCATGCCCGGCCACCAAACCGTGAGCCCGGCCGCCGACTCACGCCTTGATCCGCGGGAACAGGGGTTCGCCCTTGGAGACGGTCCGTCCGCCCGGGCCGCGCGCCCCAGACCACGTCGCCGGGCACGCGCTGGCCGGTGACCGCGCCATCGAGCCCGAGCCGCTCCCAGATCCGCTGCGCCGTCGCCGGCACGGCCGGCGACACGAGGATCGCGACGATGCGCAGCGCCTCGACCGCGTTGCCGAGCACGGCGTCGACTTCGGGTCCGGGTTCGGCCTTCCACGGCTCGTTCGCCTCGAGGTACGCGTTGGTCGCTCGGATCAGTCCCCACGTCGACTCCAGGGCGCGAGCTCGGCGCGATCGCGTCCCAGCCGGCCGATCGCGCCGTCGACGGCCGCGGCGGCGGCCTCGACGAGCGGGCCGTCGGCGCTCGGCGCCGGTCCGACGCCACCGCACTTCGAGCCCACGACCGTGGCCACGCGGGACGTGAGGTTGCCGAGGTTGTTGGCGAGGTCGCTGTTGTAGCGGCCGATCAGCCCGTCGACCGTGAAGTCGCCGTCGTTGCCGTACGGCGTGTCGGCGAGCACGTAGTACCGCAGTCCGTCGACGCCGACGGTGTCGACCATGTCGAGCGGTTTCACGACGTTGCCCGTGGTCTTCGACATCTTCTCGCTGTCGACGAGCAGCCAGCCTCCGACCGCGTAACCGCTTCGGCGGCTCGATCCCGGCCGACATCAGCATCGCCGGCCAGTACACGCAGTGGAAGCGGATGATGTCCTTGCCGATGAACTGCACGTCGGCCGGCCACCACTGCTCGTACGTCGCTCGTCGCCGTTCCCGAACCCGACGGCGCTGAGGTAGTTGGTCAGCGCGTCGAACCAGACGTACGTCACGTGCTTCGGGTCCCACGGCAGCGGGATGCCCCACGTCACGCTGGTGCGGCTGATCGAGAAGTCGCGCAGGCCGGAGCGGATGAGCCCGAGCGCCTCGTTGCCGCGGAACTCGGGCACGATCGCTCCGGGATGGGCGTCGTACCACTCGAGCAGGCGGTCGCTGTAGCGGCGACAGCCGGAAGAAGTAGTTCTCCTCCTCGAGCTCGTCGACCGGCAACTTGTGGATCGGGCACAGGTCGCCGGGCAGCAGCTCGTCGTCGGTGTAGTAGGCCTCGCAGCGCACGCAGTACTTGCCACGGTAGTAGTCGAGCTCGATGTCACCGGCGTCGTAGCAGCGCTGCAGGAGCTCCTCGACGGCGGTGCGGTGGCGCGGCTCGGTCGTGCGGATGAAGTCGTCGTTGGCGATGTCGAGCGACTCCCAGGCCGCGGCGAAACGGGGGGCGATGCTGTCGGCGAACTCCTGCGGCGACTTGCCCGCCGCGGCCGCCGCCTGCTGGATCTTGAGCCCGTGCTCGTCCGTGCCGGTGAGGAACTTGACATCATCGCCGAGCAGCCGGTGCCACCGGGTCACGGCGTCGCCGACGATCGTCGTGTAGGCGTGCCCGATGTGCGGCTCGTCGTTCACGTAGTAGATCGGCGTCGTCGCGTAGAACCGGCTCACCGGGGAGACGCTACGGCGAGCGACCCACTCCTCGACCTCCCATCGATCGCAGCCAGGCGCGGTGCGCGTACTCGCATCGCCGCCGGCGAACCCGGCGGCGCCGATGGCCGTCGCCGCGACACCCGGCCGCGGCGCGGCGGATGACGGCCTTCGTGCGCTGGCTGAAGTGCACGATCGGCCATCCGTTGGCCGCGCGTGGCGCGTCGAGCGGCGGCGTCGGGGTTGACCGCGACCGGGTGGCCGACGGCCTCCAGCATCGGCAGATCGCTCGCCGAGTCGCTGTAGGCGTAGCACTGGGCGAGATCGAGACCCTCCCAGCGGGCGATCTCGCTCATCGCCTCGACCTTGCCCGGCCCGTAGCAGAACGGACCGTCGAGCTCGCCGGTGTACACCCCGTCGACCACCACGCTGCGGGTGCCGATCCCGGCGGTCATCCCGAGCGTCGTCGGCCAGCGGTTCGACGATCTCCACGGGCGACGCCGACACGATGTACGTGGCGCGTCCGGCGTGGCGATGCAGGTCGAGCAGCCGGCGCGCCTCGGGGCGGATCTTGTCGAGCAGCTTCGGCAGGATCTCGGCGTTGAGCCCGACGAGATCCTCCTGGCGCATCCCGATCACCGCGCCGAGGATCCGCTCCCGCACGGCCGCCGACTTGTCGTCGCTCGCGCCGCGCAGCTTGAACGTCACCGCCGACACGGCGTCGCGGGCGAGCTGGCCGGTGCGCAGGTAGCCGGCCTCGACGCGCCGCCAGCGCGACGACGAATGCCGACGACCCGGAGATCAGCGTGCGGTCGAGGTCGAAGAACGCGGCGCTCGGCCCTCTCGTCGCCATGCCCGTGTACTCGCTCACTGGGGCGCCTTCCTAGCCGAATTCGCAGGCGCTTCGCCGTCTCGATTGCCGCGGCGTATGCCGTCACGTCGGGACAGGCCGAGCCTCGCGGCGACCTCCGCCGCGGCCTGCTTCGTGGACAATCCGCCGGCCAGTAGCTCGTCGAGCGCGGCGTCGACGGCGGCCTCATCGACAGGCGCCACCGGCCGGGGGCGCCGCCGAGCACGATCACGTACTCGCCCCGCGGCGAGCCGACGTCGATCGTTCCGAGCGTTCCGCGCTCGACCGTTTCGTGCAGCTTCGTCAGCTCCCGCGCCACCGCGACCGGGCGGTCCGGGCCACAGGTTTCGCGGAGGTCGGCCAGCGTTCGCTCGATGCGGTGCGGCGCCTCGTAGACCACGACGGTGCGACGCTCGCCTGCGACTTCCGTCAGTCGCTCGCGCCGCGCCGAACCCGGCTCGCGGGAGGAACCCTTCGAACACGAACCGCGACGTCGGCAACCCGCTCGACACGAGCGCCGAAACCAGCGCCGTCGGTCCCGGCACGGTCGACACGCTCGAACCCGGCCTCGATCGTCGCCCTGGCCAGCCGCTCCCCGGGATCGCTGATTCCAGGCGTCCCCGCGTCGGTCACCACGGCGACCGTTACCACCCCGCCGAGCACCGCCAGCACGTCGCCGACCCGTTCCCGCTCCGTGTGCTCGTTGCAGACCGCGAGCCGCTTGCCGGCGATGCCGGCGTGCTGCAGCAGCCTGCCGGTCCGCCGCGTGTCCTCACAGCAGATCAGCTCGGCGGCGGTCAGCGCTTCGACGGCTCGCGGCGAGAGATCGCCGAGGTTTCCGATCGGCGTGGCGACGAGCACCAGCCGGCCCCGGTCAGGCATCACGGTCAGTGCATCGCCGTCGCGGCACCTCGACCACGTCGCCGATTGCCAGTCCCCAGCGCTCGAACGCCCCGGTCGCGCCTCGATCAGCCAATTCGCCTTCGGGACCGGCGCCCCGAGCCGCCACCGCCGCATGCGCACGATCTTGATCACGACGCCGGCCTCGTCGACGAACGCCACGTCGATCGGCACCTTCATGCCGAGGGTGTGCACCCAGTGGCACTCAGGGATCACGAATGCGCCCGTCGATGTCCCGCTTGCCGCGCAGACCCTTCCGGCGTTCTCGCGACGACTTGGCCACATCGGCGGAAGCCAGAACGCGCGCTTCGCTCACCAACCAGGCCACGGACGAACTATGCCACGAGGCGACGGCCAACGGGGGCACGCGGATCCGCCGCTTCCCCGCAGCCGTCGGTAACGTCGGTCAGCCGACGGAACGAGAGGGAGCTGTGGCGGGAAGCATCCTGGGGACGAGGGTCGTGCGGAAGGAGGACCCTCGGTTCATGACGACAGGCGGGGTCTACACCGGCGACCTGCGCGACGTCGACGCCCTCGCCGGCGCGGCCCACGCCGTGTTCGTGCGCTCCCCCGTCGCCCACGGCACGATCACGTCGATCGACACGACCGAGGCCGAAGCCATGCCTGGCGTGCTCGGCGTGTTCACGGCCGCGAACCTCGGGCTGGCGCCCGACCCGTCACCATGGAACCCGCTCGTCGCCAGCACCCTGCTGGCGATCGACCTCGTGCGCTACGTGGGCGAGCCGATCGCGGTCGTCGTCGCCGAGATCGGTCGCAGCAGGCTGTCGACGCCGCCGAGCCCGTCGTCGTCGACTACGACGTGCTCGAGGCGGTCGTCGACCCCGAGGCGGCGCTCGCCGGCGGAGACGCCTGCTCTTCGACGGCGTGCCGGAGCAACGTCGTCGTCGACTCGGTCGCGTTCGGCATGCCCGACGTCACCGGCGACGAGTTCTTCGACGGTTGCGAGGTGGTCGTCTCGGGCCGGCTCGTGAACCAGCGCCTCGCCCCGTGCCCGCTCGAGGTCCGCTCGGCGGCGGCGGCGTGGACCGACGGCCGGCTGGACCAGTGGCCGACGTCGCAGATCGCGCACGGGCGCAGGACGGGTCGCCGCGGTCAACGGCGTCGAGCAGCCGACGTCCGGATCATCGTCGCCGACGTCGGCGGTGGGTTCGGGGCCAAGTTCGGGTTGTACCGCGAGGAGATCATGCTCGGCGGTCTCGCCAAGGCGCTCGGGCGGCCCGTGCGCTGGACGGAGACCCGCACCGAGTCGATGGTCGCGCTCGGCCACGGCCGTGCCCAGCTGCACACGATCACCATCGGCGGGACCCGCGACGGCAAGGTCACGCACTACCGCCTCACGTCATCCAGGACGGCGGTGCGTATCCGCCGAGTTCGGCGCCGTCCTCCCGCTGTTCATGACCCGCACGATGGCGCCGAGCGTCTACGACATCCCGCACATCGAATGCCGCACCAAGATCGGTGGTCACCAACACCACACCGGTCGCCGCCTACCGGGGCGCAGGCCGACCGGAAGCGACCGCGGCGATCGAGCGGGCGATGGACCTCTTCGCGGCCGAGGTCGGCATGGATCCGGTCGAGGTCCGCCGGCAGAACCTCCTCGCCCCGTTCTCCGCGCCGCACACCACGCCGATCGGGCAGACCTACGACGTCGGCGACTACGACGGCGCGCTCGACCGGCGTGCTCGACGCCGCCGACTATGCCGAGCTGCGGACGGAGCAGCGGCGCCGGCGCGACGCCGGCGACCCGATGCTGCTGGGCATCGGCGTGAGCTGTACGTCGAGATCACCGGTGGCGTGCCGCCGTTCGGCGACGACGCCCGGATCGACGTCACCGACGACGGCCACGCCACCGTCTTCACCGGGAACCTCGCCGCACGGCCAAGGACACGACACCGCGTGGGCGATGATCGCGTCCGAGCGCACCGGCATCCCGATGGATCACGTCATCGATGGTCTGGGGCGACACCGACCTCGTCCCCGTCGGCGGCGGCACGGTCGGGGTCGCGTTCGCTTGCAGCAGGGCGGGCGCCGCAGTGCAAAGCGGCGCATCGAGCTGGTCGACGCGCGCCAGCGCGCTCGCCGCGGAGCTGCTCGAGGCGACGTCGCCGACGTCGTGCTCGACAAGGACGGCGGCGTCTTCCACGTGACCGGCACGCCGGCGGTGGCGACGACGTGGGCCGAGCTGGCTGCGGCCGCCGGCAGCGCCGCGGCGACCGCTCGACGTCGAGGCGCCGCTTCGTCGCCGCGGGGCCGACCTTCCCGTTCGGCGCGCACGTCGCCGTCGTCGAGGTCGACGTCGAGACCGGCCAGGTCCGGCTCGTCCGCCACGTCGCGTGCGACGACGCCGGACGGATGCTCAATCCGCTGCTCTTCGAGGGCCAGATGCACGGCGGCGATCGCCCAGGGCGCGGCGCAGGCGCTGATCGAGGAGGTCCGCTACGACTCGGACGGCAACCCGATCACCGCGAACCTCGCCGACTACACGATCATCTCGCGCCGCCGAGCTGCCCAACTTCGAGATCGTGCACATGGAGACGCCGACGCCGTCAACCCGCTCGGCGCCAAAGGCATCGGCGAGTCGGGCACGATCGGCTCGACACCGGCGGTGCAGTCGGCGGTGGTCGACGCCCTCGCGCACCTCGGCGTTCGCCACCTCGACATGCCCGCCACGCCCGAGCGCGTCTGGCGGGCGATCCGGGACTCGACCGCGTTCGGCGACCTCTGACCGCACGGTACGTTCGTCCTGTGAAGTTGTCAGGGCTCGAACTGCGTCGCATCGCGATGCCGTTGCGCACGCCGTTCCGCACCTCGTTCGGCACCCAGGTCGAGCGCGACGTGCTGCTGGTGCGGGCCGAGGGCACGGTCGGCGGCTCCGACGCCATCGGCTGGGGTGAGTGCGTGGCGTTGTCGGAGCCGGTGTACTCGCCCGAGTACGTCGACGGGGCGGCGCACGTGATCGAGCACTTCCTTGCTCCCCGGCTGTTCGCCGCCGGCGACGTCGCCGCCGACGACGTGGCGCGGTCTGCTCGCCGGTGTTCGAGGGACACCCGATGGCCAAGGCGGCGGTGGAGATGGCGATCCTCGACGCTGAGCTGCGGGCGGCGGGCGAGTCGTTCGGCAGCCGCCTCGGCGCGGTGGCCGAGCGGGTGCCGGCGGGCGTTTCGGTCGGGATCACCGACTCGGTCGAGGAACTGCTCGACCAGGTCGCCGGGCTACCTCGACGACGGCTACATCCGGATCAAGCTGAAGATCGAGCCGGGCATCGACGTCGAGCGGGTTGCGGCGGTGCGCGAGCGCTTCGGCGACGACCTCATGCTGCAAGTCGACGCCAATGCCGCGTACACGCTCGATGACGCCGATCACCTGGCCGAGCTCGACGCGTTCGACCTGCTGCTCATCGAGCAGCCGCTGTCGACCGACGACCTGCGCGCAGCCACGCGATGCTGGCGAAGCGGGTGCGCACGCCGATCTGCCTCGACGAGTCGATCACCTCGGCGAAGGGCGCGGCCGATGCGATCGCGCTCGGGCCGTGCTCGATCATCAACATCAAGGCCGGCCGGGTCGGCGGCTACCTCGAGGCGAAGCGGGTCCACGACGTGTGCCACGCGCACGGGGTGCCCGTGTGGTGCGGCGGCATGCTCGAGACCGGGCTCGGCCGCGCCGCCAACCTCGCGCTGGCCGCGCTGCCCGGCTTCACGCTCCCCGGCGACACGTCGGCTTCCGACCGCTACTGGGCCGCGCGACCTCACCGAGCCGTTCGTGCTCGGCGACGACGGCCACATCGCCGTCCCGACCGGCCCCGGCCTCGGCGTCGAACCGCTCCCCGATGTGCTGGCCCAGACCACGACGTCGTCGCGGTGGGTGCGGGCGTAGGCGGCGCGGCGCGCGACCGGTCTGGCCGCGCCGACCTCGCCGTTGCTGGCTCTTGAAGTGGGTGCGGGGCTGGATTCGCGACCGTGTCGGCCTCCGCGGGCTTCGCCGAGCGCAACCCGACGTGCCAAGGTCGGAGGTGGACACGTCAGGTTGCGATATCCGCAACATCGGGTGACCAGCCTCCGAGCTTGTCATCGCTCGTTGCTCTCGAGCAGGCGACCCGTCGCGACGCCCGCCCCGCACACCGCTTCCAGAGCCGGCAACCGTTGGGGCGCTACGGCCGGACCCGCCCACCGAACCCACCACGCCGCTGAAACGGCCGCCCGAACCGCCGTCGCTGCTGCCAGCATGGAGGGGTGACCCCCGCATCTGGCCCTCCCCCCGCCCGCCAGGTCGTGCTGCTCGACCTCGACGGGACGTTGTCGGAGTCGGAGCCCGGAATCCTCGGCTCGTTGACTACGGCCCTGCAGACGCTCGGCTTGGCGTTGCCGGCATACGACGTGATGCGCCACGCCATCGGGCCGCCGTTCGAGGTCGGGCTCCCCGAGATCGGCGTGCCGGTCGAGCACGTCCCCGCAGTCATCGCGGCCTACCGTGACGTCTACGAGCGACGGCGGGCTGTTCGAGACCCGGCTCTACGACGGAATCGTCGAGATGCTCGATGCCCTCACTGACGCCGGGTGCACACTCTGCGTCGCGACGTCGAAGCCGGAGCCGTCGGCGGTGCGTGTGATCGAGCACCTCGACCTCACGGGAAGGTTCAAGTTCGTGGGTGGGGCAACGTTCGACGCCGGGCGCCGGACCAAGGCCGAGGTGGTCGGGTACGTGCTGGACAAGCTCGGGCTCGTCGGCGGCCCCGACCTCGTGATGGTCGGCGACCGCCATCACGACATCGAGGGCGCCGGCCAGTTCGGCATCGACACGATCGCCGTCGCCTGGGGGTACGGCAGCCGAGCGGAGCACGAAGCGGCGGGAGCCTGGGCGATCGCCGAGACCCCCGTCGACGTCCTGCGACTGGTCACGGTGGGCCGCTAGATCGCCGCGTCCGTCGTGAACCGTCGTGCTTGAGCAGAACCTGACCCGATGCCCTAGCGTTGGGAACCGCATGGCCATCGCAGCCCAGCCCCCCACGGTCGAGTCCGTGCCGGTCGCCAACGAGATCACGTCTCCGATCGTTCGCCGCTCGAGCGCCGACCTCTGGATGCGGCGGATCCTGCGCCTGCCGCTCGACGCACCTGCCGGCACGGCCGAGGGAGCGCGCAAGGCGTTCCAGACGTCGATGATGGTCGCCGCGGTCCGGTGCGTGCTCATGTATCTGGTGTTCCCGTTCGTGCTGCCGGCGATCGGGATCGCCAAGGGCGTCGGCCCCGCCGTTGGGCTCGCGGTGAACACCATCGCGATGGTGTGCATCGTGATGAGCATGCGCCGCTTCTTCCGCGCCGATCACCCGAAGCGCTGGCACTACGCCGCCATCGGCGGTTCGGTGCTCGTGCTGCTCGTCTACCTCGCCGTCGTCGACATCGTCGACCTCGTGTCGTAGCGACTGCGGTCACGGCAGCTCGCCGGTCTCCAGCAGTTTGACGAACGCGGCTTCGTCGATGATCGGGATGCCATGCTGCTCGGCCTTGCTCACCTTGGAGGCGCCGGGGCTGTCGCCGATGACGAGGGCAAGCGTCTTCGCGCTCACGCTGCCAGGGCTGGTGCCGCCGCGGACGACGATCGCCTCCGTGGCACCGTCGCGGCTGAAGCCTTCGAGCGTGCCGGACACCACGACCGACTTGCCGGCGAGCACCTGGGGACCGACCGGCTCGACCCGTTCGGGTGGCTGGCCGAAGTCGACCCCGGCAGCCCGCAGCTTCTCGATGAACTCCTTGCTCGTGTCGCGGTCGAACCACGACCGGATCGACTCGGCGATCACCGCCCCGACGCCCGGGACCGCGGCGAGGTCCTCGGCCGGCGCGTTCATCACCGCATCGAGCGTCTCGAACTGGGCGGCGAGGGCGGTCGAGGCGGCCGGGCCGAGGTGCTTCACGCCCAGCGCGGTGAGCACCCTGGGCAGCGGCCGGTTCCGCGATCCGTCGATGCCGGCGAGCAACTTGCGGGCGCTGATGGCGGCGAAACCCTCGAGGGTCAGGAGCTGCTCCTCCGTCAACCGGTAGAGATCGGCCGGGTCCGCGACGAAGCCGGCGTTGATCAACTGGCCGACCGTACGGTCGCCCAGGCCCTCGATGTCCATCGCGCCCCGCGACGCCCAGTACCCGATCCGGGCGTGGAGCTGGGCCGGGCACGCCAGGTTGACGCACCGGGTGTCGGCCTCGCCCTTCCGGACGCACGAGTGGCTCGCCACAAGCCGGGCACGTGGCCGGGAAGGTCCACGGCTGCGCGCTCGGCCGGCCGCAGCGACGAGCACGGGGCCGACGACCTCGGGGATGACGTCGCCGGCCTTGCGCACGATGACGGTGTCGCCCGGCCTGACGTCCTTGGCCCGCACCTGGTCCTCGTTGTGCAGCGTCGCCATGCCGACGGTCGACCCGCCGACGAACACCGGCTCGAGCACGGCGAACGGCGTTGCCCTGCCGGTGCGCCCGATCGACACCTGGATGTCGTGGAGCACGGTGGTGCGCTCCTCGGGCGGGAACTTGTAGGCGATCGCCCACCGTGGCGCACGGGACGTGAACCCGAGCTCGGTCGCGCTGGCTCGACGTCGTCGACCTTGATGACGACTCCGTCGATCTCGTAGCCGAGCGTCGTGGCGGTGCTCCTCCCAGTGCTTGCAGTGGGCGAGCACTTCGTCGAGCGTCGAGAACACCTTGGTCTCCGGGTTCACCGGCAGGCCGAGCGCGGCGAGGTACTCGAGCGACGCGGTGTGCGTGGCGAACGGCGGTGCGCCCTCGACCTGGCCGAGCTGGTACGACCAGAACGACAGGTCGCGATGCGCCGTGATCGACGAATCCTTCTGGCGCAGGCTGCCGGCCGCCGCGTTGCGCGGGTTGACGAACAGCCGCGTGCCGGCGGCCTCGGCCGCCACGTTGAGCCGCTCGAAGCTGGCGACCGGCATGTACACCTCGCCGCGGACCTCGAGCACGTCGGGCGCCCCGCCCTGCACCGGTGCGAGCTTGCGCGGCACCGCCGAGATCGTCGCCACGTTGGCGGTGACGTCCTCGCCGACCCGCCCGTCGCCGCGTGTCGCGGCCTGCTTGTAGCGGCCACGTTCGTAGCGGATGCTCATCGCCAGCCCGTCGATCTTCAGCTCGCAGACGTAGGCGACGGTCTCGCCGGGCGAGTCCCTTGGCGACCCGGGCACCCCACGCCTCCAGCTCCTCGCGAGCCATCGCGTTGTCGAGGCTCATCATCGGGACGGCGTGCGTGACCGGCGCGAACAACAAGCTCGGCGCGCCGCCGACGTCGCGGTCCAGCGGATTGTCGAACTCGACGTCGGGGTGCTGCGCGGCCGAGCGCGCGCAGTTCGCGAACGAGCGCGTCGAAGTCGCCGTCGGAGATCTCCGGGTCGTCGAGCTCGTGGTAGCGCCGGTTGTGGTACGTGACCAGTTCGGCCAGCGCGACCAGCCGTTCGGCGTCGGCGACGCATCCGCGTCAGTCATGCGCGCACGATACGAGGACGACGACGTCGGCGATGCGCCGGCCGACTTCGCGCACGGCTCGACACACCCGCTCGGCGACGATCGGGGTGTGCGTGCCAAGGCCGCATGCGGGGGTGACGAGGCTCCGCGCGCGCAGCATGTCCGACGTCGACGCCCCGCTCGGCGAGCCCACGCCAGAGCGTCGACCAGCTCGCGCCAGTGCCGGTCGGGCGACACGAACATCGGCCCGTCGGTGGGCACGACACCCCACGCGACGCGGCCGCCGGAGTCGAGGAAGTGGCCGAGGTAGCCGGCCACCCCGGCCAGGTTCGGGCGGACCGGCACGACGAGGATGTCGGGACCGGCGGCGAGCAACGACGGCACGTCAGCCACCGCGCAGCAGTGCACGCCTACGGTGGCGACGCCCGACAGTGCCGCCATGGCACCGGACAGGAGATCGATCGCGGCGTCCGGAGCGATCGGGAACCCGGGATTCATCAGCTCGCCGAACCACGGCTCGTCGATGAAGATGATCTGCGGAGAATGCGGCAGCTCGGTGGCGATCGCCACCGAGATCGAGGACACGTGGGAGCGAACGGCGCGAGCCGCCACTGCGAACGCGACATCGTCGTCGAGACCCGCCCTCGTGAGCGCGACACCGAGGGTGACCGGACCGACGAACTGCCACTTGACCGGCCCCTCGTACGCGGTGGTGACGACGTGCTGCACGAAGCGCCTGAGGCTCTGGAAGTGAGGCGAGCAGATGTCGGTGATCACGGGGGCGTGGACATCGACCGCACTCGGGTCGACGGCGAGGCTGCCGTACTGACCCGACGTCACGCCGTTGATGCCCACGACCGCCTGGGCGATCATGCCCTCGGCCGGGCTGCGCCGCGGCAGCGATGGGATCGCCGGGATGTCGTACTCGGCGAGCGCGAACCGGGCCGCCTCCCCGGCGGAACGATGCGGCAGCGAGCCGATGCCGGTCGATGCCCCCGGGGCGAGCGACTGCAGTCGGGGGATCCCTCTGGCCAGGGCGCGACCGGTGGCCGCCGGTCGAACGTTCGCAACAGCTCGTCTGTCGTGGCCACCGTCGCTCCTTCCCGCGCTCCCCCGCTTTCGTGTGGTCCCAACCGGCAGTCTGGCCGAAACGACCCGTCCGCGTCGGATCAGGAATCCCGATCGACGTGACCGTACAGTCGGGCGCCGTGTCGGAGCGGATCGCTCAGATCGTCGTGTGGGCCGCCCGGGCGGCGTGGCTCGCGGTCGCCGTTGTCGGCGGCTCGGCACTCGGCGACGCGCTCGACGACCGCAGCCGGGCCGTGCAGATCACGGGGACCGTCGCGGCGTGGATCGGCTGGGCGGTCGGCGCCGGTGCCCTCGCCATTGCCGGGGTGGTGACGCTCACGCTGGCGCGCACGATCATCCCGGGCTCGCTGGTCGCCGCCGCCGTCGCGCTCGCCGGCGGGGCCGACCCTGGATCGGCGCTGCTGCTGGTCGTTCCCGCGGTGATCGCGGCCGCACTCGTCGGGTCCGCCGAGTTCGGGCGCGCGTCTACATCCAGGCGTCGGCGTACGGCGACGAGGAACGATTCGGCCTGCGTCCGCCGATCGGCTACCTCATGGCGTCCGGGGCGTCCTGGCTGCTGACCGCCGTGGCCGTGGTCGTCGGCCCCGGTTGCGTGGGCGGCGGCGGCCTGGTTCGCCGCCGTCCTCGCGACGGCTGTCGCGGTCGCTGGGCTGTACCTGCTCCCCGTTCGTTGGCACCAGCTCGCCCGGCGCTGGCTGGTGATCGTCCCGGCCGGCGTCGTGGTGCACGATCCTGTCCTGCTCAACGACACGCTGATGATGCCGCGCACGCACCGTGAGTCGGTCGGCGCTCGACGAGCGCGGCCGCGCCGCAGTCGGCGGCCGACCTGACCGGACCGACGCCGGGACTCGGCGTCGAGATCGCGCTGACCGAGCCGGCCACGGCCGTGCTCGCCGCCAGCCCGGGAACCCCACCGGCCGCGCCATCCACCTCTCCGCGCTCGTGATCAGCCCGACGCGCCCCGGCTCGGTGATCCGCGCCCTGCGCCCCGCGGCTACCGCGCCCCCAAAGATTTCCACGGCAGATCGCCGATCGGCCGAATCGGCTGTGGAAATCTGCAGCGGGTGGCGTTGAGGCCGCCGCCGAGGACGTAGCGGTCGGTGAGGTCGTAGAGGACGACGCTCTGGCCGATCGCGACGCGGCGCTGGGGCATGGCCCACGCGACGTGACCGCGGCCGTCGGGGAGCACCTCGACGGTCGCCGGCTGCGGTGTGCCGTGGGCGCTGCACCTGGACGAGGACACCTCGTCCCGCTGGCGACCGGCCCGCGCCCCAGGTCATCTCGTCGACCGTGAGCGACCCGTCGAGCAGCTCGGACTCGTCGCCGACCACGACCGTCGACGTGGCGCGGTCGACGCGACAGCACGAACCGCTTCGGTCCGCCCCCGGGCAGTCCGAGCCCGCGGCGCTGGCCGACGGTCACCATCTCGACCGCCGGGACCTCGCCGACCACGGCGCCGCCGAGTCGACGACGCGCGCCGGGTGGAACGGGATGCGCTTTCCGAGGAACTCGACGCGCCCACCGGTCGACGTGATGAAGCACACGTCCTGGCTGTCCGGCTTCGGCGCCGTGCGCAGTCCGAGCCCGGCGGCGAGTCGGCGGACCTCGGCCTTCTCGAAGTCGCCGACCGGGAACACGGTGCGGGCGAGATCGGGCTGGGCGAGCATGTGGACCACGTAGCTCTGGTCCTTGGCCCGATCGGCGCCCCGCTCGAGCCGCGACGCGTCGCCGTCGCGCGGCCGATGCGGGCGTGATGGCCCGTGGCGACGGCGTCGAAACCGAGCAACTCGGCGCGCTCGGCGAGCCGGGCGAACTTGACCTGCCGGTTGCACTCGATGCACGGGTTCGGCGTCTCGCCGGCGGCGTGGGCGGCCACGTACGGATCGACGACGTGGCGTGTTGAAGTCGTCGCTGAAGTTGAACACGAGGTGCTCGATGCCGATCTCGTCGGCTGCCCGCCGGGCGTCGTCGACGTCGGACGACGCTGCAGCACCCGGTGTCGCTCTCGCCGCCCCACAGCCGCATCGTCACGCCGACGACGTCGTGGCCGTCGCGCGCGAGCAGCGCGGCCGCGACCGACGAGTCGACCCCGCCGCTCATCGCCACCATGACCTTCATCGGCGTTCCCCCGCCATCGCAGGCCGGTCGACCGGCGTCGCCACGCGTCGCACGTCGCGACCTCGACCGAGCGACCGCTCGACCAGTGCTCGGCGGCGAGCTCGACGTCGTCCTCGGTCGTGGTGTGCCCGAGCGTCAGCCGCAGCGCCCCGGCGCGTCAGCGCCGGATCGACGCCCATCGCCGCGAGCACGTGCGAGTGCTCCATCGCCCCGCTCGCGCAGGCCGACGCCGCCGAGGCGCAGACGCCCGGCCTGGTCGAGCAGGAACAGCAGCGACTCGCTCTCGACGCCTTCGATCAGCACGTGGGCCGAACCGGCCACCTTCGCCTCGCGCGGCACCGTCTCGTGGACGCCGTCGAGCCGAGCGGCGACGCCGGCGACGAGCCGGTCACGGAGGCGGCGATCCGTGCGGTCTCGACGAGGCGCTCGGCGTCGGTCGCGGCGAGCGCCGCAGCCGTGGCGATGATGCCCGGCACGTTGTGCGTGCCGCTGCGGCGGTCGCGCTCCTGGCCGCCGCCGACGATGAGCGGATCGATCGCCGAGCCGTGCCGCGACCGACGAGCACGCCGACGCCCTTCGGCCCGCCGAACTTGTGGGCGCTGAGCGACACCAAGTCGACGTGCGGCCAGATCTCGCGCAGGTCGAGCCACGACGCCGCCTGCACCGCGTCGGTGTGGAGCAACGCCCGCGGCGCCGGCTCGCGCACCGACGGCGGCCACCGCGCCGAGATCGGTGATCGACCCGACCTCGTTGTTGACCGCCATCACGGACACGACCGCGACGTCCGTCGTCGATGGCGTCGCGCAACGCGTCGAGGTCCACCCTGGCCGAGCGGTCGACCGCAACGACGGTGCCCGTGGTGACGCTCGACGGCGTGGAGCACGGCGTGGTGCTCGGCTCGCCGGGCACACGGGCCGACCACCGCGCCGCCACACCGCGCCAGCGATCGGCGGCGTTGTCGCTCTCGGTGCCGCCGCTCGTGAACACGACCTCGCCTGGCTGGCAGCCGATCGCCGCGGCGACCTGATCCCGCGCGTCATCGACCGCTCGCCGTGTCTCGCGGGCGAAGCGGTGGGCACCACTGGGGTTGGCGAAGCGATCGGCGAGGAACGGCAGCATCGCCTCGATGGCGATCTGCCGCATCGGTGTCGTCGCCGCGTGATCGAGGTAGACGAGCGGCTGCATGCCCGTCAAGGCTACGGGCTCAGGCGACCGTGATCTCGGTGTGATCGGGTCGCCGGGCGTGTCGCGTCGGAGCCCGCGATGAGTTTCCCGGCGCAGTTGCGTCAGACTCGCGGACCGAGCTGACACGAGATCAGATGGAGGAACTCATGGCCTTTCGTCCATACCTATTCTTCGGCGGCAATTGCCGCGAGGCGTTCACGCGCTACCAGGGGATCTTCGGCGGCGAGCTGACGCTGATGGCCATGAAGGACGTCCCCGGCGAGGAGCCGCCCGCCGACAAGGCCGAGCTGATCATCCACGCCGCCCTGACCCTCGGCGACGATCTGCTCATGGCGTCCGACGACCCCATGGCCGACAACTTCGGTCCGGTCCAAGGGATGATGGTGAGCTACGACGCCGCCGACGTTGCCGACGCCAAGCGTGTCTTCGACGCCCTCGCCGACGGTGGCAACGTCACCCAGGCGCTCGAGCCGACCTTCTTCTCAGAGGCCTTCGGAATGTGCGTCGACCGGTTCGGCACCCCGTGGATGGTCGTCGGCCCGCAGCTGCAGCAACCCTCCTAGCGTCCCGGCCGACGGCTCGCACACGGCCGTTCGGCAAGAATCGGGAGGTGGAGGGATACCGGCCGGAGTCATACGGCGAGCGGTTCGCCGACGTCTACGACGAGCTCGTACGACGGCGTCAGCGACGTCGACGCCACGACCCGGTTCCTCGACGAGCTCGTGCGCAGGCCGCCTCGGGCGGCGGACCCGGTCGGATCCTCGAGCTCGCCGCCGGGACCGGCCGGCTGGCGATCCCGCTCGCCGCGCTCGGCCACGACGTCACCGCACTCGACATCAGCCCCGAGATGCTCGACCGGCTGCGCGGAGGAGCGACCCGAGCGGGCGGATCACGACGGTCGTCGGCGACATGGCCGGCGACCTCCCGGCCGGGCCGTTCGACGTCGTGTTCGTCGCCTTCAACTCGCTGTTCATGCTCACCGACCCCGACGAGCAGGCGGCGTGCTTCGCGGCCGTCGCCGCGGTCCTCGGGACCGCGGCGCGTTCGTCGCTCGAGCCGTTCGTGCCGTACGACCCGCCGCGGCCGGGACCGACGTTCGAGCTGCGTTCGATGACCGCCGACCAGCGTCGTCCTGTCGGTCAGCTCGACCGATCCGGACACCGCAGGTCGTGACCGGCCAGATCGTCGACCTGGTCCACGGCGAGCCGGTCCGCCTGCGGCCGTTCGTCGCTGCGCTACTCGACGCCGGCCGAGCTGGACGCGTTCGCGGCCCGCGCCGGGCTGCGAGCTCGCCGAGCGCTACGAGAACTTCGACCGGTCGCCGTTCGACGACGACAGCAGCTTTCACGTGAGCGTTTACCGTCCGTGACTCTTGGAGAGGGTGAACGCCGAACGACGCCCGATCCAAAGTGGCAGGTGGCGGCGACGATGATGCACCCAATCCAACCCGATAGTCGTATCCTGAGGTCACTGTGAGACAGATGCGATTGAACCCGCTGAACGGCAGGTGGGTCACCATCGTCGCGGATCGCGCCCAGCGACCGAACGACTTCGCGCCTCGCGAGAGCGACGAGGTCGTCACGCCCGACCGCCCGTGCCCGCTCTGCCCCGGCAACGAGGAATCGACGCTGCCTGCGCTGGAAACCGTCGACGAGGGCGGGCAGTGGAAGATGCGGGTGGTTCCCAACCTGTACCCCGCGTTCTACGGCGTCACCGGGTTCGTCGTCCACCACGTCGGGCCGGTGCACGTCACGGCCGATGCCACGGGAATCCACGAGGTGTTCGTGTACACCCGCGACCACGACTCCGGCCTCGAGGACCTCGACGACGAGCACGCCGCCGAGGTGATGCAAGCGCTCAAGCGCCGGCTCGCCGACCACGCCTCGTCGCCTGGCGTCCGCTACACGCAGGTCATCGTGAACCACGGCCGCGAGGCCGGGGCGTCGCTTGCCCACCCGCACGCCCAGATCCTCGGGCTGCCGTTCGTGCCGACCGAGATCCTCGACGAGGAGCGGGCGTTCGCCCGGTTCGCAGGCGGCTGCGTCATCTGCACCACGATCGACGCCGAGGAGGCCACGGGCGACCGCGTCGTGTTCGCCGACGACGACGTCGCTGCGTGGCACCGTTCTGGAGTGGCGCGCCGTACGAGCTGCTGCTCATGCCGCGCCGCCACGAGGCGCACCTGCAAGCCGCCGACGACCGCAGTCTCGACGGCGATGGGGCGGGCCATCCGCGACGCGGTCGGTCAGCTCGAGTCGCTCATCGGCGACGTGGCGTTCAACCTCGGCGTGCACAGCGCGCCGCACGAGCACGCCGGCGAGTACCACTGGCACGTGCACCTGTGGCCGAACCTCGTCACCCAGGCCGGCTTCGAGCGGGGCACCGGCGTGATGATCAACGTCGTCCCGCCCGAGGACGCCGCCGACGCCCTGCGCTCGCGTCCAGGCCAACGCCTGACCACCCGAGTGCCGGAGCGCACCGGAGTGCCGGGCGCCCCGACGGGGGTCCTGCCGCACTCGGGAGCGCTGCCGCACTCGGGTGATTAGAGCTGGCGCAGCAGCGCGGTGGTCGCCGCGGCCAGGACCACGACCACGACGAACGGGGCCTTCCTCCATGCCGCCATGACGGCGACGGCCGACGCCGGCGGCCCGCTCGTCGATCACGAGATCGTTGCCGTCGGCGAACGTGTTCGTGATCACGAGCGCGCGACAGCAGCGCGGCGGGCACCAGCGCGAGGCAACGCTCGAGCGGTGCCGGGAGCGGGCGGGAGCCGATCACGACGAGACCGAGCACCTTGAACCCGTAGGCGCCGGCCGCGCGAGCCAGGAAGATCAAGCGCCCAGGTCATGCATTCACCGGCTCCGTGGGCATCGCCTCGGTCGGCATCTCGCCGGCCACGGTCGGCGGGGCAGACCGACGAGGATCGCGGCCGAGGCGCACAGGATCGGCACCCCGACGGGCGTGAACGGGATCAGCACGAGGCAGATCGCCGCGCCGAGCATGCCGGCGATCAGCCCTCGGCGGTGCCGAAGGTGGGGCAGCACCATCGCCACGAAGGCGGCCGGGAACGCCACGTCGAGACCGAACGTCTCGGGGTTCATCGACCCGCCGACCAGCGCCCCGATCAGTCCGCCCGTGTTCCAGCACCAGGTACAGCACGATCCCGGTCGCCCAGAACGCGTAGCGCTTGTCCTCCGCCCGCTCCTGCGCCGAGCGCCATGGCCGTCGTCTCGTCGATCGTGATCTGCGCCGCGGCGAGACGCTTCGGCAGCGACCCGCCGATGAACCGCGACATCGGCGAGCCCGTACACGGTGTTGCGGGCGGCGAGGATCATCGCGCCCCCGAGCGCGGCACCGGTGCTGCCGCCCGACGCCACGACGCTGACCGCGCTGAACTGCGAGGCGCCGGTGAACACGAGCAGCGACATCACGACGGTCTGAGCTACCGAGGCGCCCGCCGCCACGGCACCGACCCCGAACACGAACCCGATCACGCCGACGGCTGCCGAGATCGTCAGCACGGCGCGACCGGATCCCGCGCCGGTCGGCACCAGGACTCGCGTCGCCCGTGAGGTCGTCGCCGGTCACCGACACATCCCCCATGGGGCCGGTCTATCGGCCGCCACCGACGTCGGCTCGCTGGTTGGTGGTACTGCCGCTACCGCTCAGGCGATGCGCCACACGACCAACCCGGGCCCGTCACCCGGCAGCGTCACGACGCCGATCGTCGACGACCAGGTCCCCGTCGCCGTACAGGCGCTCGACGTCGCCGACCGGACCGAGGTCGCCGCGACGGACCGTGAGCGGGTCGTGCCTGGCCCGCGAGGCGTGGACCAGGACCGCTTCGTCCGCCGTCTCGCGCACGAAGGCGATGGCGTCCGGGCCGGCGGCGACGAACCGCAGGCCGCCGTGCTGCAGCGCGTCGGTCCGCCGGCGCAGCGAGATCAGCTCGCGGTACGTGGCGAGCAGGTCGTGGTCCCACGTCGACTCGTCCCACGGGAACGGCTGGCGGGCCGACGTCGCGGTCGGCCCCGTGCACCCCGACCTCGTCGCCGGCGAAGACCGTCGGCACCCCGGGCATGGTCATCAGGAGTCCGATCCCGACCCGCTGGTGACCAGCGGACATCGCCACGTCGATGAACCGGACGGTGTCGTGGCTGTCGAGCAGCGTCATGCTCGCGCTCACCGATCGCCACGGCACGCCGGCGGTGAGCGCGCGGAACGAATCGGCGAGCCCGCGCGCCGCCGATCCGCGGGAGCCCGCCCGGGACGCCGAGCAGGCGGTGCCCCGCCGGCTCGCCGAGCGACAGCCAGCTCCACACCGGCCGCGTGAACCACGTGTACGCCATCATCCCGTGCCAGCCGTCGCCGCGCAGATCGGCGGTGGCGTCGTAGCATGTGCTCGGCGACGAGCCACCCGTCGGGACGCACGGCGGCCATCGTGCGCCGCACGTCGTGGAACACGTCGTGGTTGACGTCGATCGAGCGATGGCGGCCGGTCATGTTGCCGACGTCGATCCGCCATCCGTCGAGGCCGGACGGACCGTCGAGCCAGCGCCCGGCGACCGAGTCCGGCCCGGCGACGAGCGCGCTTCCGCAGGGCATCGGATCGCAGGTCGAACTTCGGCAGCGACGGCACGTCGAACCACCCGACGTAGCCGTGCGGATGCTCGGTGAAGAAGTAGAACCCCGCCTCCTCCGACGAGGCGTCGGCCACGCGCCGCCTGGAACCATTCGTGGTGGTTGCCCGAGTGGTTCGTCGTGAGGTCGCCGATCACCCTGATGCCGCGGGCGTGGGCGGCGTCGACGAGGGCGGCGAGCGCGGCGTCGCCGCCGAGCACCGGGTCGACGTGGTCGAACGTCGGCGGCGTCGTAGCGATGGCTGGAACCGGCCGGGAAGAACGGGGTGAGGTAGATCAGGTTGACGCCGAGGCGTCTCGAGGTGCTCGAGCCGCTGGCGCACGCCGGTGAGGTCGCCGCGGTAGAGCTGGCGGACCGCGAGCCCCCACTCCGACGCCACCGGGGTGTCCCAGTCGGCACTCGATCGCCCAGTCCCCGGCCGGCACGTCGTCGTGCGCGCCGGAACGGGCGAAGCGGTCGGGGAAGATCTGGTAGGCGACGGTGTCGGCGAGCCAGGCCGGCGGCGGTTCGTAGCTGGACAGCACGAAGTCGTCACGGTCGGCGACGTCGCGGGCCCACGTCCCGGCGCCGTTCACCCACCGTCGGCCCGGCCGTGGTCTCGAGCAGGAACCGGTACGACGACGACCGGGTTGCCGACGACCACGTCGCCCTGCCACCAGGTCGCGCCGTCCTCGCCCGGTTCGGACTCCAGCGCCACAGCGTGCGTGAACGTCGGTTCGGCGTCGACCACCGAGCGCACGTGGACGGCGTCGACGCCGAGGCCGGCCGGCACGCGCAGCCGGACCGGCACGCGCTCGCCGACCGACGGCGCCCCGTCGTCGAGGTAGCGCGCCGATCCGTCGTGATGCGGCTGCGCCGCGAGCGCACCGGGCTCATCGATCTGGTCGTCTAGCCCTTGACCGCGCCGGCGGTGATCCCGCCGACGATGAAGCGCTGGAGGAACTGGAACAGCAGCACGACCGGGATCGCGGCGATCAGCGCGCCGACGGCGAACGGTCCCCAGTTGAGGTCGTAGCGGTCGCCGGCGAGCAGGCCCGGACAGCCCCGTGGCCAACGTCTTGGACGGCGACTCGGTGTCCTCGCCGAACAGGATCACGGACGCGACGAGGAACTCGGCCTGGCTGCCGATGACGGACAGCAGGAAGATGATCGCCAGCACCGGGGCGGCCGAGCGGCAGGATGATCCTCCAGAAGATCTGGGCGTGGGTCGCCCCGTCGATCTTGGCGCTCTCGTCGAGCGAATGGGGGATCGTGTCGAAGAACCCCTTGATCAGCCAGGCGTTGACCCCGAGCGCACCGCCGAGGTAGAAGAGCACGATCGTCGCCATCGACCCGGCCCCGAGGTAGCTGAACGCCGAGGACATGTTCTGGACCATGATGTAGATCGCCACGAACGCCAGTGACGCCGGGAACATCTGGATCAGCAGCAGCGACAGCAGCCCGGGCCGGCGGCCCCGGAAGCGCAACCGGGAGAACGCGAACGCCGCCGACGCCGCGAGGAGCACCGTCGCCGACGGCGGTCACGAAGCTGATCGCCAGCGAGTTGACGCATCCACTGCCAGAACGGGTACTTGTCGAGGAGCTTGTCGAACTGCTTCAGCGTGAACGACTCCGGCCACAGCTTCTGGCTGCTCAGCGACGCGCTCTCGGAGAACGCGGCGAGGACGACGAACCACACCGGGAACAGGGCGAAGAACAGGGCGAGCACGCCGACGACGTGGCGCCAGCCGGTCCGGCGGAACCACCGCCCGCTTCCCCCGGCGCTTCGGGCGACCACCCTGGTCGCGGCGTCGTCGAACGGAACGGGTACTGCGGTCGTCACGGCCACCTACCGCACCTCCTCGAATTGTCTTCGTGTACTTGAACCCGAACGCCGAGATCACCGCGACGATCACGAAGATGATCACGGACAGCGCGGCGGCCAGCGCCTGGCGCTGCGGGCTGGCGTCGAGGGCGACGCGGTACGTCCACGACAGCAGGATGTCGGTGTAGCCGGCGCTCTCGCCGCTGTCGCGCGGGTTGCCGTTGGTCAACAGCCACACGAGCGCGAAGTTGTTGAAGTTGAACGCGAAGCTGGCGATGAGCAGCGGGCTCACGGTCACGAGCAGCAGCGGGAACGTGATCTTGCGGAACGCCTTCCACCCGTTGGCGCCGTCGACGAGGGCGGCCTCCTTGAGGTCGGTCGGGATGCTCTGCAGGGCGCCGGTGCTGACGAGGAACATGTACGGGTAGCCGAGCCACAGGTTGACGAGGATCAGCGAGAACATCGCCACCCAGCGGTCGACGACTGCCAGGGGATGTCGAACGGCAGCCAGCGGTTGATCCCGTACGTCTCGTTGAACATCCCCTTCCACACCAGCGCCGTCATGTATCCGGGCAGCGCGTACGGGATGATCAGCAGCGAACGGTAGATCTTGCGGCCGCTCATCCGCACGTCGTTGAACACGATCGCCGAGCAGCAGGCCGAGCGCGAAGCATGACGGCCACCGAGAGCGATGGCGAACGCGAAGTTCCAGGCCAGGCACGCGCAGGAACGGCCCCTGGAACTCCGTCGTCGGTGAACACCTCGCGATAGTTCGCGAACCCGACGCTGGCGATGAAGCCGGGGCTCAGCTCGGTGCCGTCCTCGGCGACGAAGAAGCCCTCGTCCTCGTGGTAGACGACGCCCGTCGAGACGTCGGTGATCGTGCCGGCATCGGCGTCGTACACGCGGCGTCGTGGTGCTCTCGACGGCCTGCCCGCCGGAGATCGTGATCGCCGCGTCCTCGGTCTCGCCCGGCATCACGTAGGCGTCGCGGATCGGCCGGGTAGCCGGGCAGCGCACGAACGTCGCCGGCGCGCACGCCGGTGTAGTCGCCCACCGACTCGACGAACGTCCGCCCCGTCGTCGCCAACGTCGTGAGCTGGGCGTCGGCGAGGTCGAGCTCGGTCAGCTCGGTCTCGGTTCCGAGGAAGAGCTGCTCGGCCTCGGGGTCGTACAGCGCGAAGCCGGCGAACAGTCCGTCGGCATCCTCGAGCGGGGTCACGTCGTAGCGTGTCGCCCCCTCCACCGGCCGCACCGACTGGCTCTGGATCTGGTCGATCGCCTGCGCCTTGGTGAGCACGTGGCCCGTGCCGTAGTTCGTCGTCGACGCGTACGCCGTGTACAGCACCGGGTAGAGGGCGAAGACGATGAGGAAGAACACCCCCGGCAGGAGGTACTTCATCGGCACGAAGCGCCGCGGCAGGTAGGCCACGTTGAGGGCGACGAACGTGACGATCAGGACGGCGACGTAGCCCCACGCCTCGTTGTCGATCGCCGAGATCATGCCGGCGACGGCCGACCGCGTCGGCGGCGCCGAGCAGCAGGATCTTGACGATCCAGCCCGACGTGGTCCCGCCGCGCCGGCCGCCGAGCGTCGGGGGCTTCGACAGGTCGAGCGCCGGCGCCCGGGTGTCCCCAGGCGCCGGCACCACGTCGGTCACTTCCTAGCCGCCGATCGCGGACGCGGATCTCCTCGGCGGCGGCGGTGAACTCGGCGGGACCGTCCCCGCCCCGCAGCGTGTTGACCTCGGCGAGACCGACGCGCGCTCCCACACGTTGCTCATCTCGGGGATCGCCGGCAGCGGGATGCCGTTGAGCGCCGACTCGCCGAAGCCGGCGATGTCGGGGTCGCTCGCCACCTGCTCGTACGCCGACGGTCAGCGCCGGCGGCCGGCCGCCGGCCTCGAACATCGCGAGCTGGCTCGACTCCTGGCTCATGTAGTCGAGCACGAAGCTCGTCGCCAGGTCCTGCTGCTCCGAGAACGACGAGATCATGAACCCCTGGACGCCGACGAACACGGCCGGCGGCTCGCCGCCCTCGCGGGCCGGGATCGCCGACTGACGGCGTACGGCACGCCCATGGCCTGGAACCCGCGGTCCGCCTCGCTGAGCGCCCACGGCCCGGTGATCGCGAACGGGGCGTTGCCGGCACCGAACGTCTCGATCATCGTGTCGTACGTGACGTCGGCGCTGAGCAGGCCGGCCGCCGCTTGCTCCTGCAGCCAGGTCGCCGCGGCGAGGCCGCCCTCGGAGTCGATGCCGACGTCTTCGGGGTTGTACGTGCCGTCCTCGTTCTGGCCGAAGATGTAGCCGCCGAACGCCGACAGGAACGGCTGCAAGTGGTAGGCGTCGCCCTCCGGCCCGATCTGCAGCGGGAGTCCGAGGTGGGTCGGGTCGCCGGCGTGCTCGGCCTGGTAGTCGGTGGCGATCTGGATCATCTCCTCGAACGTCGCCGGCGCCTCGGGCACGAGGTCGGTGTTGCGGACGAGGGCGATGTTCTCCACCGCGTAGGGCAGGCCGTAGGTCTGGCCGTCGTACGTGAACGCCTCGACCGCCACCGGGTTGAAGCCGTCGGCGACGCCGGAGATGTCGAGCGGCGCGACCACTCCGTTGGCCACCAGCTCGCCCAGCCAGTCGTGGGCGCCGATGATGATGTCGGGACCTTCCCCGGACGGCGCGGTGAGGCTCAGCTGGTCGCGGATGTCGCCGAAGTTCGAGCTCCTGGACCGCGATGACGATGCCGTTCTCCTCGGCGAACGGGCCGGCGATCTCCTCGATCACCGGCCTGGCGGGTGTCGTCGGTCCAGATCACCAGGTCGGCGTCGCCGCGCTCCGGGCGCGGTCGGCTCGGTGGGCGCCTCGGTGCCCGCCGCCTCCGTCGCGGCCGGCTCGGTGCCCGCCGGCTCGGTGCCCGGCGGTTCGGTGGTCGCGCTCACCGAGCTCGCGGCGAGCGCGCTGCCGGCCAACGCGACGGCAGACAGGACTGACCAGACCTTGGCGCGTGTACGCATACGTTCCCCCTCGTTGTTGAACGGTCGGAACACAACGTAGACCGTCCGGTATCACCCGTCGAACCGCACGGCCGCAGACGCGCCGTGGCAGTGTCAGGGGCCCGGACGTCGCCGTCCGGGCCCCCGGGCACGTCACTGTGCGCGGCGGTTGCGCAACGCGACGCGCTCCTTCGACACCGGCGTCACGCGACGTGACACACCGAGGTATCCCTGCGCGGATGATCAGACCCATCGCCTTCCGCCTCCGTGCTCCGTTCCGACTCCGCCGAGTCGGGACCGCCATGTCGCGAGCATCGCCAACCTAGCGCTTCGGGGCACGGCGTCGCCACCCATTACGGCGTGAAC
This sequence comes from Ilumatobacteraceae bacterium, assembly GCA_963764455.1. Classification (GTDB taxonomy): domain Bacteria; phylum Actinomycetota; class Acidimicrobiia; order Acidimicrobiales; family Ilumatobacteraceae; genus Desertimonas. Next base: position 61,785 of record CAVXSN010000012.1, on the reverse strand, counting down.
CTGGTGAACAGGTTCGTGCCGTAACGTCACGGTGGTGCAGGAGACGGAGCGCGGCGAAGACGTCCTCGACCTCAGCGGGATCGACTCCCTGCTCGAGGCCGCCGGACCGATCGCGTTGCGCCTGTTCCGCACCGCCATCGTCGCCGACGACAAGGGCAGCGACGTCGGTTACGACCCGGTCACCGAGGCCGACCGCGGCATCGAGGACTTCCTGCGCGCGCGGCTCGCCGAGCGGTTCGGCGACCACGAGATCGTCGGCGAGGAGACCGGTACGAGCGGGACGCCTGGCCGCTATCGCTGGCTGATCGACCCGATCGACGGCACCAAGGCGTTCGTCACCGGGTCGCCGCTGTGGGGCATCCTCGCTCGGCCTGCTCGACCGCGGGTCCCGGCGGGGCCCGGAAGATCCAGGCGTCCCGGTGGCCGGATGGATGCACCAGCCGTACATCGGCGAGACGTTCTCGGCGGTCGATGGTCAGGCCTGGCTCGACCCGCGGCGGCGAACGGCGTCGGCTCGAGACGCGGCGCGGCGTCGATCTCGCCACTGCCGCGATGTACACGACGTTCCCGGGGATGTTCACCACCGACGACGACCGGGCGGCCTTCGCCAGGCTCAGCGACGCCGTGCGGCTCGCCCGGTTCGGCGGCGACTGCTACGCCTACTGCCTGCTGGCCATGGGCCAGATCGACCTCGTCGTCGAGGCCGGCCTGCAGCCCTACGACATCGTCGCCCTGATCCCGATCGTCGAGGCCGCCGGCGGTGTCGTCACCGGTCGCCGGGGCGGCCCGGCCGCCGGCGGCGGCTTCGTCGTCGCCGCCGCCTCACCAGAGATCCACGAGCAAGCGCTCGCCGTCATCAACACCAGCATCTGAGGAGCCCTCGAATGAGCAATCGCTTCCCCTACGCCGAGCGCTTCGGCGTCAACCGCACGCTCCCCGAGCACGGCCGGCCCCGCGAGGAGGTGCTCGAGGAGCTGCGGATGATGGCGAAGGAGGAGGACGCGTTCTGGGAGACCGGCAAGTGCTCCGGGACGATGTACTGCGGCGACCACGAGCACTACGACTTCCTCAACGAGGCGTTCGGGCTGTTCGCCCACGTGAACGCGCTGCAGCGCGACATGTGCCCGAGCGCGACGCGGTTCGAGGGCGAGATCATCGCCATGGCGCTCGACCTGCTCCACGCCGACGCGATCACCGACGCAACCGGCCGGGCTCGTCACCACCGGCGGCACCGGCAGCATCATGCACGCCGTGCTCGCCTACCGCGAGCACGCCGCGCAGACCCGCGGCGTCGCCCGGCCGAACTTCGTGAAGCCCGAGACCGGCCACCCGGCGTTCGACAAGGCCTGCCACCTGTTCGGCATCGAGCTGCGCCAGGCGCCGGTCGACCCCGCCACGACCCAGGTCGATCGTCGCCGAGGTCGCCGGGCATGATCGACGACCAGACGATCGCGATCATCGGCTCGGCCTGCAACTACGGCTACGGCACGATCGACCCGATCGAGCGAGCTCGCCGAGCTGGCGCAGTCGAGCGGGCGTCGGGCTGCACGTCGACGGCTGCCTCGGCGGGTTCATCCTCCCGTTCGGCCAGGAGCTCGGCTACGACATCCCGGTGTTCGACTTCCGCCTGCCCGGCGTCACGAGCATCTCGGCCGACACCCACAAGTACGGCTACGCGTTCAAGGGCACGTCGTGTCCTGGTTCCGCGACAAGGCGCTGCGCAACGCGCAGTACTTCTTCCTGCCGGCTGGACCGGCGGCAAGTACTGCTCGCCCGGCATCGAGGGCTCGCGCTCGGGCGGCCTGCTCGCCGCGACGTGGGCGTCGATGGTGCACCTCGGCCGCGAGGGCTACCGGCGCTACGCCAAGCAGATCTTCGAGACGGCCGACGCGATGAAGGAGGCCGTGCTCGCCACCCCGAGCTGCGGATCATGGGCGACCCGACGTTCCTGTTCAGCTTCACGAGCGACGTGTTCGACATCTACCACGTCAACGACTTCATGCGGCCGACGGGGCTGGCGGTTCAACGGCCAGCAGTACCCGAACGCGCTCCACATGGCGGTCACCCGGCCGCAGACCCAGCCCGGCGTGGCCGAGGCGTTCGCCGCCGACCTCGCCGATGCGGTCGTCTACGCCAAGGAGAAGCACGCCGCCGGGGAGGCGCCGCACACGGGCGCGATCTACGGCGGCGTCGCCGGCGGGATGACCGACGAGGCCGACGAGTTCATCCAGGCCGTCATGGGCGACATGCTCGACGAGATGCAATCCGTCCCGCCCGATCTGCATGACGCGACCCGCGACAGTTCGGGCGTCGCGTCGACCTCGGCACGACCGGGCTGAAGGTCGGGCTGGTCTCGTTCGCCGGCGACGTCGTGTGGAGCGACCACGCCGCCGTGCCGCACGGCGGTGCTGCCCGGTGGCGGGCGCGAGCAGGACGCCGACGAGTGGTGGTCGACGATCGGCTCGATGATCCGGTCCGGGATGGCGAGCGGCGCGGCCGCCGCCGGAGCAGGTCGCGGTCGTCGGCGATCACCGGGCAATGGGCCAGCACCGTGCCCGTCGATGCCGATGGCACCCCGGTCGCGCCGTGCATCATGTGGACCGACACCAGGGGCCGCCGCCACACCTCGGTTCGCTTCGGCGGGCCGGTGGGCGGCTACTCGCCCGCCGCGCTCGCCCGCTGGATCCGGCGCACCGGCGGCGTGCCGTCACCGAACGGCAAGGGTCCGACCGGTCAGCAGCTCTACCTCAACCACGACCGCCCGGACATCGCCGCGGCGGCGCGCTGGTACCTCGAACCGGTCGACTACCTCGCGATGCGGTTCACCGGGCGTCGCGTCGGCCACCCATGCGTCGATGACCGCGGCGTGGCTCACCGACAACCGCCACCTCGACGTGCTCGACTATGACGACGACCTCGTTCGCTGGGCGGGCATCGACCGCACCAAGCTCGCTCCGCTCGTGCCGCGAGAGCTCCGTCGTGGGATCGGTCCGCGATTCCGTCGCCGACGACCTGAACATCGGGCGCGGCGTACCGGTCGTCACCGGACTCCCCGACTACGCCACGGCGGCAGCCGGCAGCGGCGCCGTCGGCCCCGGCGAGGCGCACGTGATGATCAGCACGACGTCGTGGATCAGTTGCCCGATCGCCGCCAAGAAGACCAACGTCCTCAACGAGGTCACGACCGGGTTCGGCGCGACCCACGGCGAGTACGTCGTGCTCAACAACATCGACACCGCCGGCGCCTGCCTCGACTGGTTCCGGCGCATCGGTCTCGGTCTGCCGCCCGACCCGGCGGCACCGCCGATGGCGAGCCGGTGAGCGCCGGCGACGTTGATCGAGCTGGCCGAGACGGCGCCCGCCGGGTGCCGGGGGGTCGTGTTCACACCGTGGCTCAACGGCGCCCAGGGAGCGATCTCGGATGCCGCGGCGCGGGCGGGTTCCACAACGTCGCCCTCGACACCGGCTTGCCCGAGCTGGCCCGCGCCGTCCTCGAGGGCGTCGCGGTGCAGAACGCGCTGCTGCTCGGCGTCGTCGACAAGTTCGTCGGACAGCGCCTCGACCCGATCCGCATCGTCGGCGGCGGCGCGCGGTCAGACCTGTGGTGCCAGATCCACGCCGACGCGTTCGGTCGCACGCTGGAACGGCCGGCCGACCCGCTCAACGCCGGGCTCCGCGGCGCCGCGCTCAACGCCGCGGTGGCGATCGGCGCGCTCAGCCGGGCCGATCTGCACGACCGCGTGAAGGTCGGCACGACGTTCCGGCCAGACCCGACCAACCGCGAGCTTGTACGACCGGCTGGCCGGCAGCCTGCGTCAGTTGCACAAGGGCCAGCGCCGCCCGCTGCGGGCGATCAACCGGGCCCGATCTCGCGACCGGTGAGCACCGAAACCGTTCTAAACCGGCTGGTGGCTGCCAGGCGACCACGAGCCGGTTCAGGACCTGAGCGGATTGGCGTCCCTGACGAGTGCGATCGATGTGTCAACACGTCGGTATCGCTCTTGAGGTGGTGGTGCCTCGCTCCGCCGTGCGGTCGTTGTCGGTCGACTGCGTTCAGAGTCGAGCGAAACGACCGAAATCGGCGTTTCTGGTCGACATAAACGGTCTTCGCCCCTCAGTTCGGATTTCGGGGCGGTCGGGGCGGTCAGCGGGTCAGGCGTCGACGTCGTCCTCGAGCGCGTCGTCGCCGAGGATTCGGTAGAGCTCCTTGCGGGCGTTGTCGGTGATCTTCACCGCCGCGGCCAGCTGACCCGGCGTCCCGGCGGCGACGATCTGCTTCGCCGCCATGCCGAGGGCGCCGATCGAGCGGAAGAGGTGACCGGGGTGGACGCCGCCGCCGGCATCGACCGACCACGGCTCGCCGCCCGCCTCGGCGAGCCTGCGCTCGGCCTCGGCCGCGCCCTCGGCGGTGACGCGTGTAGACCCGCTTGCCGTCGGTGTCGGCCGAGGTCACCAGCCCTTCGTCCTCGAGTTGCTGCAGCGTCGGGTACACCGAGCCGGCGCTCGGGCGCCACATCCCGCCGCTCTTGTCCTGCAACCGGCTATGATGTCGTAGCCGTGCCCAGGGCCTTCGGTGAGGACGGCGAGGATCGCGGTGCGGATGTCGCCGCGGCGCATCCGCCCCCGTCCCCCTCGCCAGCCGCCACGCGGCCCGCCGTGGCGGCCGACGTGGTGACCGTCGGGGCCCCAGCCCCGCCGGAACCCTTCGTGACTGTTCGATCTCATGGGAGAAGCCTCCAGTTGTCGTATCGAGATATGTCAATGATATATCGTTATACGTCGAGATACAACCTCGCGGCGGACCCGTCCATCGGACGAGTCCGAGACGGGCCAAGTAGCGTCGCCGCCATGCGGGTGCTGATGCTGTCGTGGGAGTTCCCGCCCCGCTCGGTCGGCGGCGCGGCGGCCCATGTCGACGGGTTGAGCCGCGCCCTCGGGCGCGCCGGCCACGACGTCGTCGTGCTGACGCCGGGGCACCCGGCGCGATCTCCGACTCGTCGCTCGGATCGGTGCGCGTGGTCAGGGCGTACGCCGAGCTGCCGTGGATCCCCGACGACGACGTGGTCGCCCACGCCGCGTCGGCGAACCACCACCTCGTCCAGCTGACCACGGCGTTCGGCAGCTGGACCCCTGATGTCGTCCACGCCCACGACTGGCAGGTCGGCTGGGCGGCGAGCACGCTGGCCGCGATCCACGACGTGCCGCTGGTGACCACGTTCCACTCGACGATCGCGGCAAGCACGGCGGGAGCATCCCCAAGGGGCAGCCGAGCACGATCCACGCCGTGGAGTCATGGCTCGCCCATACGCTCGACCGGCGTCATCGCGTCGTCGACGTTCCTGGCCAGCGAGGTCATCGCCGGCTTCGAGCTCCCGCCGGAACGGGTGCACCGCGTGCCCAACGGAATCGACCCGGCGTGGTGGTCAGCCGGCGAGCACCCCGACGGTCGCCAGCCGCTCGTGCTCACGTGGGGCCGGGTGCAGTACGAGAAGGGCTTCCAGGTCCTCGCCAGGGCGATGAGCACGCTCCGGGCCAGGGTGCCGAACGTCGAGTGCATCATCGCCGGACGCGGCAGCTACCTCCCCGAGCTGCAGTCGCAGGTCGACATCGAGGGGGTCAGCGACATCGTCCGGCTCGTCGGCTTCCTGCCCGACATGAAGCTCCGCGACACCATCCACCGGGCCGGGTGTGTGGTCATTCCGTCGCTGTACGAGCCGTTCGGAATCGTCGCCCTGGAAACGCTCGCCGGCGGTGCCCCGCTGATCGCCGCCCGCACCGGCGGGCTCGCCGAGCTGATCGACGGCACCGGGGCCGGGATGCTGTTCGAGCCGGGCAACGCCGACGAGCTCGCGATGTGCATCGAGATGGTGCTGTCCGACCACGCGCTCGCCGACGAGATGCGCTCTCGCGGCACCGCGCTGCTCGGTGCTCGGTACTCGTGGGCGGCCATCGCCGGGGCGGCCGCCCGCATCTACGCCGGAGCGACGCCCGCCGAGACCGACGCCGTGCTCACGCCGGAGTAGCGAGCGCCGCGACGCGACCGATGGGACCAGACGTGACCCTTCGGTCATGTCTGGTCCCATCGGTTCGCGTGGGGGTGTGGTCGTGCCGGCTGATCAGGCCGAGGTCGTGGTCTCGGTGGTCGCTTCGGTTGGCTGCGGTGTCGGTCGCCGGCTCCTCGGTCGCTGCCTCGCTGCTCGCCGTGCCGTTGACCCAGTTCGTGATCCGCTCGGTCATGTTCGCCAGGCGCTCGTCGGCCTCCTCCTGGGTGAGGCGACCAGACTCGACCGCGGCCGTCAGGCGCTCATTGACGTCCTGCACGACGGCGTCGATCACGGCCTGCGGATCAACCCCGTTGGCGGTGGCGATCTCGGCGACGGTCGATCCGTCGGCCAGCTGGGTGAGCAGGTCGGCGAGGTCGATGCCGATCGTGTTGGCGACGACGTCGGCGCGTGCGCCGGGCTCCATCGGGAGGGCGACGTGGATGTCGATGCCTGGACCTTCGGCGAAGATCTCGAACTCACCGTGGCCCCCGGGGATGCCCGGCCCTCCGGGGAACCCCGGCCCGCCAGGCCCGCCGCCGTGCATCGGCCCTTCGAGCACGATCTGGGATGGCGCCGCCGACTGCAGCGGCGTCGATGACCGCGTCAGCCTGCTCCTGGGTGAGCGTGCCATCGTCGACGAGCGGCTGGAGGGCCTCCTGCAGACGCTCCTCGCGCCGGCTCGGTTCCCTGCTCCGCTGCGACCTCGTCTCTGTCGCGGTCGGTGGCCACGGTCGTGTCATCCGTCGCGGCGTCGTCGGTGGCCGCGGCGTCATCCGTCGGCTCGGTCGTCGGCGGGGCCTGGGTGATCACGTCGGCGAGCGGTTCGGCGGCGTTGACCAGCTGCGGGCCGAACAGGAGCAGCCCGGCGGCCCCGCCGCCAAGCAGTCCGGCCGTCAGCGCACGGCGTCGTTGTGTTCTCATCGGTTTCGTGGTCCTTTCGAGTTCGCCGGTTCGGGGGGTGAACCGGCTCTGTGGTGTCACGGACCACGATGCGCCGCCGTCGTGAGAACCCGACTGGGCCAAGGTAGGAGAACGGTGAGAAACTGCCCACGCGGGCCGTGCTTCGGCGCTGCTCAGGACTGGACGGGGAGCACGAAGCCGACGATCGACCCGCCGCCGTCCCTGTTCGCGGCGTGCGCCGTCCCGCCGTTGCGCTCGACCACGTCGCGCACGATCGACAGCCCGAGCCCCGAGCCTGGCAGCGTGCGGGCCTCGGCACCCCGGTGGAATCGTTCGAACACCAGCGGGGCATCGGTCGCGGCGATGCCCGGTCCGCGATCGAGCACGTCGACCGCGCCCCTGCCGCACGGTGACCTCGATGAGGCCGCCAGACGGGTCGAACTTGACCGCGTTGTCGACGAGGTTGGAGATCGCCCGTTGCACGCCGGTCGGTTGGGCGAGCACCGGGGACTCGTCGGCGTCGAGCCTGATCGTTCGCCCGGTCCGCCGCTGGTAGCGGTCGACGACGTCGGCGACGGCATCGCCGAGCGAGAACAACGTCTTCGGCTCGTCGCTGGCCACGCCGCCGGCCACCGCGACGATCTCCTCGACCAGGTCGACCATCTCCTCGACCTCGTCGTGGAGATCGCCGACCACCTGGGTTCGCTCGGCGCCATCGAGGTCGGGGTGGCGGCGCAGGACGTCGAGGTTGGTTCGGATGCTCGTCAACGGGGTCTTCAGCTCGTGCCCGGCGTCCTGAACCAACCGCCGCTGTTCGGCCTGCGAGCGAGCGAGCGAGCCGAGCATCGCGCTGAACGACGCGCCGAGGCGGCCGACCTCGTCGGTGCCTGTCGCGTGCCGGCACGTCGACATCGAGCCGACCGGTCGTGCGGACCGAGTCGGCGGCGGTCGTGAGACGGCGCAGCGACGCGGTCACCCGGCCGGCGATCAGCGAGCCGAGGAGCGCGGCGAGCGCGGTCGCCGCGAGCACCACCACGATCGTTCGCGCCCGCAGCGACGACAGGACGCGGTTGGTCTCGGAGAGCGACCGAGCGACCTGGAACGCGCCCTCGCGGAAGCCCGACGGTCCGGATCCGGTACGAGGTGCCGTCGACCGACACGGTTTCGATGTCGACCCCGCCACGACGGCCGACCAACCGCTCGGCCCGGGGCGTCACCGGCAACGGGTCACCGGGACCGAACCGCGCGACCTCGCCGTGCTCGTCGATGAGCTGCTGCTCGACGAGCGGCTGTACCGGGGCGAACGGTCCGCCCACGTCGACCTCGATCTGCGGTCCGGAGTCGTCGACGCCGATGTCCGTTGGGCACCGCCATCGGCCCGGGGACGTCGACCTCCAGCGATCGGTCGATCTCGTCGTACAGCCGCGCTCGGGTCGAGCGGTAGCTGGCGAGACCGACGGCCAGCGTCGTGAAGGCGGCGACGGCGGCCACCGCCAGCGCGACCTTCCACCGCAGGCTCACGGACCCGTCCGAGCGTGCGAGTGAGCGAGCGCCAGCGAGCGAACGGGCACGACGGCCTGCGTGGCCGGGGAACGCAGTGAACGGCTCATGGGCCTGTCGCGCCGGCCGTGCGGGCGATGTAGCCGACGCCGCGAACGGTGTGCACGAGGCGAGGACGGTCGTCGATCTCGGTCTTGCGGCGCAGGTAGCCGATGTACACGGCGAGGTTCTTCGAATCAGGACCGAAGTCGTAGTTCCAGATCCGCTCGTAGATCGTGGAGTGGTCGAGCACGATGCCGGCGTTGCGCACGAGCAGCTCGAGCAGGTCGTACTCGGTCTTCGTGAGCTCGAGCTCGGTTCCCGCCCGCCAGACCCGGCGGGCGCCGGTGTCGATCTCCAGGTCGTCGAGGTCGATCCTCGTCGGCTCCCCGGTCGCGTCCGGCTCCGGCTGGCTCCGGCGCAACAGTGCCCTGATCCTGGCGAGCAGCTCCTCGAGATCGAACGGCTTCGGGAGGTAGTCGTCGGCACCGGCGTCGAGGCCGGCGACGCGGTCGCCGGTCGTGGTCCGAGCCGTCAGCATCAGAATCGGGACCCGGTTGCGCTCCGAGCGGAGCACCCTGGTCACCGTGAGGCCGTCGATGGCCGGCATCGACACGTCGAGCAGCAGCAGATCAGGGGCTGTCACCAGCCAGCGATCGGAGCGCTTCGGCACCGTCTTTCACGGCGTCGACGTCGTAGCCCTCGAGCGACAGGGCGCGAACGAGCGAGGTCCGCACGGCACGGTCGTCCTCGGCCACCAGCAGTCTCACGCTCGCGAGTACACCAGATGCGGGTAAGCGCAGGGTGAGAGCACGCCACACAGGCGGTGGCCGCCATGCGGCGGCGCTCGCTCGGGAGCCCCGCCCCAGTACGATGCCGCGCCTATGCGTCCCGTTCGCCGATTCGAGGTTCGTTCCACGATTCCCGAAGCCCTGTCCGACCTCCCCGCCCTGGCCACCAACCTGCACTGGGCCTGGGACCGCGAGCTGGTGCGCCTGTTCGAGCGGATCTGGCCGGGCTGGACGGCCGACGATGCACACCCCGCGCACATGGTGCGCACGACCACGTCCGAGCGCTTGGAAGCGCTCGCCAACGACCAGGCGATCGTCCGCGACATCGCGGCGGCCAAGGGCCGGCTCGACGCCGCGATCACCGGCCCGAGCTGGTTCGGCAGCCGTCCGGGTCTGGGCGGTGCCCAAAGCACCACAGCCCGCTCGCCACGGTGGCGTACTTCTCGCCCGAGTTCGGCGTCTCCGAGGCGCTCCCGCAGTACTCGGGCGGCCTCGGCGTGCTCGCCGGTGACCACCTCAAGGCGTCGTCCGATCTCGGTGTGCCGCTCGTCGGGGTCGGCCTGCTGTACACCGAGGGCTACTTCCACCAGGAGCTCGACGCCGACGGCTGGCAGCAGGAGAAGACCCTCAACATGGACCCCGAGTCGCTCGGGCTCGCCGACACCGGCCTCACGGTGACGGTCGATCTCGCCGGCGACCCGGTACGGGCGAGGGTGTGGCGGGCCGACGTCGGCAAGATCGCGCTGTACCTGCTCGACACCGACCTCCCCGAGAACTCGGCCGACGGGATCGAGATCACCGACCGCCTGTACGGCGGGGACTCGCACCACCGGTTGCGCCAGGAGATCATCCTCGGCATCGGCGGGGTTCGGGCGCTGCGGGCGCTCGGCATCGATCCGCAGGTGTTCCACATGAACGAGGGGCACGCCGGGTTCCTCGGCCTCGAGCGGATCCGCGAGCAGGTTGCTGCGGGCGTGCCGTTCGCCGCGGCGGTCGAGGCGGTGCGGGGCGGCGGCGTGTTCACCACGCACACGCCGGTGCCGGCGGGCATCGACCGCTTCGGTCGCGAGCTCATGGAGCACTACTTCGGCAAGTTCGCCGCCGAGTGCGGGGTGACGTTCGACGAGCTGTTCGCGCTCGGCGAGAGCCCCGACGACGGCGCCGACACGGACGAGGACGGGGGTCAGGAAGTTCAACATGGCCGTGATGGGGCTGCGCCTGGCCGCCCGATCGAACGGCGTCGCCAAGCTGCACGGCGCGGTGAGCAGGGCGATGTTCCACGGGCTGTGGCCGGGCCTGAGCACCGAGGAGGTTCCGATCGGGTCGATCACGAACGGCGTGCACGGGCGCAGCTGGACGTCGAGTCGCGTCGACGCGCTCCTGTCGCGCGCCGATCGGCGACGACTGGGCGATGGCCGGCGCCGACCGGTGGGCGGTCGTGCACGACCTCGATCCGGCGGAGGTTTGGGACACGATGGTCGCGGGGCGCCGGGGGCTCGTGCGGTTCGTGCGCAGCCTGCTCGGCGACGGCGTGCTCAACCCGGACACGCTGACGATCGGGTTCGCCCGCCGATTCGCCACGTACAAGCGCGCCACCCTGCTGCTCTCCCAGCCAGAGCGCTTGATGGCGATGCTCAACGACGCCGACCGACCGGTTCAGTTCGTGTTCGCCGGCAAGGCCCATCCCGCCGACACGCCCGGCAAGGAACTGATCCAGAAGATCGAGCAGTTCGCCCGCAAGGCGAACGTCCGGCGCCGGTTCGTGTTCGTCGCCGACTACGACATCGCGATCGCTCGCGAGATGTACCACGGCTGCGACGTCTGGCTGAACACGCCGCGGCGGCCGCTCGAGGCGTGCGGCACGAGCGGCATGAAGGCCGCGCTCAACGGCAGCCTGAACTGCTCGATCCTCGACGGCTGGTGGGACGAGTGCTACAGCCCCGGCAACGGCTGGGCCATCCAGTCCGCCGACGATGACCCTGACCTGGAGCGTCGCGACGAGCGCGAATGCGCCAGCCTGTTCTCGGTCCTCGAGGACCAGGTGATCCCCAGGTTCTACGAGCTGTCGTCGGGTGGCGTTCCCAAAGCGTGGGTGGAGATGGTGCAGGAGTCGTGGGCGACGCTCGGCCCGCGGGTCACCGCCGCCCGGATGGTGCGGGACTACACGACCGAGCTGTACGAACCGGCGGCGGCGCACTGCCGCGGGCTGACCGCGAAGGGGGCGAAGGCGGCGGTCGAGCTGGCGCAATGGCGCACCAACGTGACGGAGTCCTGGCCGTCGGTGTCGATCACGTCGCTCGACGTCGACTGCCAGCCCTGGCGACACGGGCACGACGCGCCCCGTCACGGTCACGCTGGCCCTGGACGGGCTGCGGCCGGACGACATCCGAGTCGAGGTGCTGCACGGCACCGTCGGCACCGATGGCGAGTTCAAGCAGCACCCGGCGACGGTCGTGCTGGAGCCGGTCGGCGACGGTGCCACGTACCGCGGCAAGGTCGCGCTGGAGGCGCCGGGAAGCTACGGGGTGACCGCGAGGGTCATCCCCGTGCACCCGGCGCTGGCGTCGCCCTACGACCTCGGCCTCGCCACCTGGGCGGGCTGACGGCGCGCGATTCGCAAACTGGGCGGCCTCCGCCTCATCCGGCGAACTGGGCGGCGAAGGTGGCACTTTCCGAGCCGTCGGCCGCCCAGATCGACGTTTGCGCGTTCCGTTTCCGGTTCGCCGATGTCGTGACACCCAGGGGAGGCATGAGGCATTCCGGACCACGGGCGCTGTTCGCGCTGATGGCCGCGCAGCACGGCGTGGCGTCGCGAGCGCAGGCCAGGGCGGCCGGCGTCACCCGAGCGGTCGAGGAGCGGCTGATCGCCGAGGGCGCGCTCGTCCGGGCGTTCCCCGGCGTCCTCGCGGCCGGCGGGGTCACCATGACGTTCAGCGCCCAGGCGATGGCGGCCACGCTGCGACCGGGCGTGCTGGGCGTGTCCCACGGCGCCGCGGCCAGGCTGCACCGGCTCGCCGGGTTCGAGCACCATCCGCACATCGAGGTCATCGGCGCTCGCGGCTCGCACATTCGGGTCGACGCACCGATCTTCGCCCGCTACTCCCGCCGGCCGATCGACCAGCACATCGGGCTCGTCGGCGCGATCCGGGTGACGTCGATCCCACTCACGCTCGCCCTGACGACGCCGGAGATCACCAGCGAGCAGGCCGCCGACACGCTGACGAGTGCGCTCCGCCGCGGCGTCCCAGCGGCAACGATCCGGGCCGTCGCCGAGCAGTGGCACGGAGCGGGCCGGGCCCGGACCGATCAGGTTGCTCGAGCTCCTCGATCGCCTCGGCGGCGAGCCGCAGGTCGGCGTGACGCTCAGCGATGCTCGGTGACCGGGCCGATCATCTGGTCGGCGGCCGTCCAGGGATCGACATCGCGGCTCACGACGGCGTCGATCAGTCCGTTCCACCGCTCGTCGCCGCACTCCGCGGCGCATGCTGCTCGAGGCGCCGGGCGATGATCTCGGTCAACTCCTCGCGCATCCGGCGCGAGCGGCGACGTTCGAGCATGCCCGGTCGCGGTCGCGTGCTCGCGGTGGGCCAGCACCGCGTCCCAGAGCGCGGGCACGCCCTCGCCGGTCGTGGCGACTGCGCTCACGATCGGCGGGCGCCAGGAGTGCGTGTCGTCGTGGCCGTCGAACGCGCCGGACAGGTCGAGCATCTGCTCGAGATCGCGCCTGGTCTCGTCGGTGCCAGGGCGGTCGGCCTTGTTGATGACGAACACGTCGGCGACCTCCATCAGGCCGGCCTTGTTCGCCTGCACGCTGTCGCCCCAGCCGGGATTGACCACGACGACGGTCGTATCGGCCTTGCCCGCCACCTCCACCTCGACCTGGCCGACGCCGACGGTCTCGATCAGGACGAGGTCGTGGCCGACCGCATCGAGCAGCCGGACGGCCTCCGGCGTCGCCAGCGCGAGACCTCCGAGGTGCCCCCGCGTCGCCATCGAACGGATGAACACCCCGGCGTCGGTGGCGTGGTCCTGCATCCGCACCCGGTCGCCGAGGATCGCCCCGCCCGTGAACGGCGACGACGGGTCGACGGCGAGCACGGCGACGACACGGCCCCCGGCCCGGAGCTGGGCGACGACCGCACTCGTGAGCGTGCTCTTGCCTGCGCCCGGTGCGCCGGTCAGGCCCACCGTGTAGGCGTCGCCGGCCCGCGGCGCGGCGAGCCGCCCGACGTGTCTTGCGTCCTGGCCCCCACGTTCGATGAGCGAGAGCAGCCGGGCCAGCGCAGCGCGATCGCCGTCGGTGGCGGCGGCGAACAGGGTTTCCGGATCGTTGCCCGGTCGACCGGCGCGGGTCAGCGACGGGGCAGCGGCACTGTCGGTCACGCGACGTTGATGACTTCGGTGACGCCGTCGATGCGGTCGCGCATGATCCGCTCGATGCCCGCCTTCAGCGTCTGCGACGAAGCGGGGCAGCCGATGCACGCACCGGTCAACTCGACCGTGATCACGCCGTTCGTCTCGTCGACGTCGTGCAGGATGATGTCGCCACCGTCGGCCTTCAGCGCCGGGCGGATGACCTCGATGGTCTTCTCGACCTGGGCGCGCATACCCGTATTCAACCGAGCAGACGCCGAGGAACGTTCGCAGCCGACCATCCGATTAACCAGGCAACGCGCCGGAGTGCCGGAGGTCCCGACGGGGATCCTGCGGAACTCGGGCGACGCTCCTGGCGAACTCGGGTGCTCACCGGGCGCGGCTGGGGCGCTGGCCGTAGTGCAGTGGGGCGTTGTACGGGGCGCCGATGTACGGCTTGCCGGTCTTGCGGGCGAACCGCCACTGGATCGAGACGCGGGGTGCCACGGCTGCGCTGCCCCTCAGGTCGGCAAGGTACGGCACGCTGTGCTGCCAGTCGGCCTGGGTGCGGCCGCCCATCACGATGAGGTCGCCGGATGCCGGGGCGAGGTCATGCGTCGCGCCCTGCAACGGACCGTGTGAGAGCTTGCTGGCGTGCGGGCGGAGCAGCCACGGACGCTGGGCGCCGAGCGACAGCACGGCGATCACGGTGTCGTCGAGGTACCTCATGTCGGTGTCGCGATGGAACCCCTGGCCGTCGCGTCCGTCGCGGTACAGGATCAGGCTGAAGCTCTCGAAGTACGCGCCGTACCGAGACTGCAGCCACCGGGTGGCATCGGCGAGCACCGGATGCGGGAGCGGGCTCCCCCGCCGCCACGACGCCCCGAGCCGGCGTTCCTCGACGAAGTGGTCGTAGCGGTAGAGCCGGCTCGTCGACCACGGGATGTGCTCACGCAGGTGCTCGAACAGCTCATCGGCGCCCTCGAGCCAACCCCGGCCGACGTCGACCCACGAGTGCGCATCGAGCGCGATGCGTTCGACCGCCACGTCGCCGACCCGTACCGATCCGGTCATCGGCACCCAGCATGCCCAAAACGCGCACCGCTCCGTACCCTGGCCCCGTGATCGCGCATCAGGGCGGTTGGGACGAGGCGCTGCTCGTCGCGATCCCGATGGTGGTCGTGTCGTGCTTGCTGTGGCTCGCGAAGCTGCGGGTCAACCGCGCCGAACGCTCCGCGGCAAACGCGACCGGCCCCGGCTCAGATGCGCTCGATGCCGGCGCCGACCGCCGCCAGGCGCCCGACTAGGTCGTCGTAGCCGCGGTCGATGTGGCCGACCCCGCTGATCGTGGTGACGCCCTTCGGCGGCGAGGCCGGCGACGACCATCGCCGCGCCGGCCCGGATGTCGTGGGCCCGCACCGGCGCGCCGGACAGCCGGGGTACTCCACGCACGACCGCGTGGTGGCCAGTGGTGCGGATGTTCGCCCCGAGGCGGATCAGCTCCTCGACGTAGCGGAAGCGACCCGGGTAGAGGTTCTCGGTGACGATGCCGGCGCCGTCGGCAACGCTCAGCATCGTGATGATCAACGGCTTGTAGTCGGTCGCGATCCCCGGGTACGGCAGCGTGGGCACGTCGATCGAGCGCAGCCGGCCTTGAGCGGCGACCCGCAGCGACCCGTGACCGATCGTGAACTCGAGTCCCATGTCGGTGAACCGGGCGAGCAGGTTCTCCATGTGCTCGGCGCGGGCCTCGGCCACGTCCAGCTCGCCGCCGGTGACGGCGACCGCGGCGAGATACGTCGCCGCCTGGATCCGGTCGGGCGACCGTGCGATGGCCGGTCGGCTGGAGCGTGCCCCGCTCGACGCCGTTGATCACGAGCCGCGAGGTCCCGATGCCTTCGACGTCGGCTCCCATCTTGACGAGCATGTCGCAGAGGTCGACGACCTCCGGCTCGCGGGCGGCGTTGTCGATCGTGGTCGTGCCGGAGGCGAACACGGCGGCCGTCACGATGTTCTCGGTGGCGCCGACGCTCGGGAACGGGAACGCGATGTCCGCGCCGTGCAGCCGGTCGCACGTCGCGTGGAGCTCGCCGTGCGAGAACTTGAACTGAGCGCCCATCGCCTCGAGGCCCTCGATGTGCATGTCGATCGGGCGGGCGCCGAAGTCGTCGCCGCCGGGCATCGAGAGTCGTACCTCGCCGCAGCGGGTCAGCAGCGGTCCGAGGACGTTGATCGACGCCCTGATCCGCTCGACCAGCTCGTACGGCGCGACGGGGGTGAGGCCGCCGCGGTTCGTCATCACCAGCACCCCGGGCTCGGGGCGATGCGACGATACGCCCAGCGCGTCGAGCAGCTCGCCCATGATCGACACGTCGGTGAGGTCGGGCACGTTGGTGAGCTCGTACACCCCGTCGGCGAGCAGGCTCGCCGCCATCAGCTTGAGCACCGAGTTCTTGGCCCCGGGGACCCGGATCGTGCCCTGCAGCGGACCGATGTTGCGGACGGTGATCTGGCTCCCGGGCTCGGTCATAGCCCGCCAGTATGCTCCGGCCGTGGACGGTGCCGGAACGCGACGTCCACGAACGCGCACGATCGAGCGGTCGTGGCCGGCCGGCCATCCGATGGCGCCGCTCGCGCTCAGGCCACGTGACGACGTCGTCCTCGAACGTCCCGACGGCACGGCGCGGTTCGTCCAGGACAGCGAGTCGTTCACGACCTACCGGCGCGATGTTGCGCTCGCCGCCGACGGAACGGTGACCGAGCGCACGACCTACGGATTCAGCATCCCGTGGTTCACGTGGCTGTTCGCGATTCCCGTCCGGCTCGCGCTCGCCCGGCGAATCCATCCCCGGCGCCGCGGCACCCCGTGGTGGTCGCCGCCCGATCGGCTCGACCCGCCGGCAGCTCCGGAGTCGTCGGCCTGCTCGCCGCGGTGTCGATGTCGTCGGCGTTCATCAACACGCTGTTCACCCAGACCGCCGAGTTCGCCGCCGACGACTTCGGGGTCGGCGAGTCGGGCGTCGGCATCGGTGGCGCGATCGTCAGGGCCGGATCGTGCTCGTCCTGCCGATCGCCGCGCTCGGCGACCGGATCGGGCGACGCCGCGTGATCGTGGCTCTCGCCTTCGCGGCACCGATCGTCAGCTCGCTGGGTGCGGTGGCGCCCTCGTTCGGGCTGCTCGTGGCGAGCCAGACCCTCGGCCGGCCGCTCGGCCTCGCCCTCGACTTCATGATCGCGGTGGTCGCCACCGAGGAGATGCCGCGGAACTCCCGGGCGTATGCGGTCAGCGTGCTGGCGATGGCGAGCGGGCTCGGCGCCGGGGTCGCCGTCTGTCGCGCTCCCGCTGGCCGACCTGTCGGAGAGCTCCTGGCGACTCGTCTACCTCGTTGCCCTGGTCTGGATCGTCGTCGCCGTCGACATCGTCAGGCGGCTCCCGGAAACCCATCGCTTCGAACGGCCGCACGTCGTCGCCCCGCCGCTCGACCGGCGACGGTTCGCGGTGCTGGCCGCGATCGCGCTGCTCGGCAACCTGTTCATCGCACCGGCGAGCCTGTTCCAGAACGGCTACCTCGAGGACGAGCGCGGGTTCTCGGCGACGATGATCGCGGTGTTCACCATCGTGACCGCCACGCCGGCGTTCATCGGGCTGGTGATCGGCGGGCGAGTCGCCGACATGCGCGGCCGGCGGCGCATCATCGCGGTCGACCGTTCCGGCCGGCGCGGCGTTCGGTGGTCCTCTCGTATTCGATCGGTGGCCCGCCGATGTGGTTCGCCGTGGTGCTCGCGGCGACGATCTCGGGCATCGCCTTTCCGGCGCTCGCGGTGTACCGGACCGAGCTTTTCCCGACCGGCAACCGGAGCAGGGCGTCCGGCCTGCTCACCGCCGCCGCGCCTCGCTCGGCGGCATCGTCGGCCTGCTGGTCATGGGCCACCTGCTCGACGACGGCCACTCGCACGGCGCCGTGATCGGCGGCCTGGCCACCGCCGAGCTCGCCGTCGTGGTCGTGGTGCTGGTGTGGCTCCCCGAGACCGCGCACAAGGAGCTCGAGGAGCTCAACCCGCTGGATGCGGACGTCACGGCCATCGCGGCCTCGCCGCGGCGGCGTCCGAGCCGATGCGGACGCCGGCGATGCGGCACGATGGATGCATGACCATCCTCGATCGGGAGACCCGACTCTGAACCGGGCGTCGCGTCGATCGACCGCGACCCGAACCGCGTACCGGCACCTGCCCGCTCTGCGAGGCCGGCTGCGGGCTGGAGATCACCGTGCGTCGACGACCACGTCACGCAGGATCAGGGGCGACCGCGACGACGTGTTCAGCCACGGGTTCATCTGCCCGAAGGGTTCGACGCTCAAGCAGTTGCACGACGACCCCGACCGGGTGCGCACGCCGCTGATCAAGCGCGACGGAGTGTTCGTGGAGGCGACGTGGGACGAGGCATTCGCCGAGGTCGCCCGCCGGCTGACCCCGATCATCGAGCGTCACGGCCGCGACGCCGTCGGCGTCTACCTCGGCAACCCGAGCGTTCACTCGCTCTCGGCGGTGCTCTACGTCAAGCCGATGATCAAGGCGCTCGGCACGAGCAACGTGTTCTCCGCCAGCACGGTCGACCAGCGCCCGAAGGAGATCTCGTCGGCGTTGATGTTCGGTGGGCCGCTGATCGTGCCGGTTCCCGACGTCGACCGCACCGACTTCCTGCTCATGCTCGGCGCCAACCCGTACGCGTCGAACGGCAGCCTGGCGACCGCGCCCGACTGGCCCGGGCGCATCGAGGCGTTGCGGGCGCGTGGCGGGCGGCTCGTGGTCGTCGACCCGCGGCGCAGCCGCACGGCCGAGGAGGCCGACGAATGGATCGCGATCCGCCCGGGCAGCGACCCGTACCTGCTCGCCGCGATGGCGCGCACGATCATCGACGAGGACCTGGTCGACCTGGGCGCCGTCGGCGAGTTCGTCAGCGGGCTCGACCGCCTGCCCGCCGCCCTGGCGCCGTATGACGCCGGACTCCGTGGCGAGCCTCACGGGCATCGATGCCGCCACGATCCGCCGGCTCGCCCGCGACCTCGCCACCGCCCGGTCGGCCGCGGTCTACGGGCGGATCGGCACGACCACCGCCGAGTTCGGAACCGTGGCGAGCTGGCTCGTCGACGTGCTCAACATCCTCACGGGGAACCTCGACCGACCGGGCGGTGCGATGTTCACGACGCCGGCCGCGGCCGGCCAGAACACGCACGGCGCACCACGTTCCGGCCGGCCGTTCCGGCTCGGCGCCCGAGCCTCACGGGTGCGCGGACTCGGCGTGACCATGGGCGAGGTGCCCGCCGTCTGCCTGGCCGAGGAGATCGAGGAGCCGGGCGCCGGCCAGCTCCGGGCCCTCGTCACCGTCGCAGGCAACCCGGTGCTGTCGCTGCCCAACGGGGCCCGGCTCGACGCCGCGCTCGAGCGGTCTCGAGCTGATGGTGTCCGTCGACATCTACGTCAACGAGACCACCCGCCACGCCGACGTCATCCTGCCCGCGCCGTCGGCGCTCCAGAAGCCGCACTACGACGTCGCGCTTCTGCAGCTCGCCGTGCGCAACGTCGCCAACTGGTCGGAGCCGGTGCTGCCGCTCGACGACGGCGCAGCTCGACGAGTGGCAGATCCTGTCGAAGCTCGCGCTCGATCGCCCAGGGGGCCGCGCCCGACGCCGACCCGGCGATCGTCGACGACCTCACCATCGGGGCGCTGGTGAGCGCAGCCGTCACGGACGAGCACGGCCGGCTGTTCGACCGCGACGCCGACGAGATCCTTGCCGCGCTCGAGCCGCGCGTCGGGCCCGACCAGAGTCGTCGACTTCATGGTGCGCAGCGGGCCATACGGCGACGCGTTCGGCGCGAGCCCGGGCGGATTGACCCTCGACGCGTCTGATCGCGGCGCCGCACGGCATCGATTTCGGGCCGCTCGTGCCACGCCTGCCCGACGGCCTGCGCACCCCCAGCGGCATGATCGAGATCGCTCCCGAACCGATCCTCGCCGACCTGCCGCGCGTCGAGTCGGCGCGGCACCGGAACACCGACGGCTTCCTGCTCGTCGGCCGGCGTGACCTGCGGTCGAACAACTCGTGGATGCACAACATCCCGGTGCTCGTGAAGGGCAAGGCGCGCTGCGTCATGCACATCCACCCGGCCGACGCCGCCGACCTGGGTCTCGACGACGGCGGTGATGCGGTGGTGCGCAGCCGGGTCGGCGAGGTCACCATCCCGATCGAGGTCACCGAGGGCATCGCCCGCGGCGTCGTGAGCATCCCGCACGGCTGGGGACACGACCGTCCCGGCGCCCAGCTCGGCGTCGCCGCCCGCAACGCCGGGGTGAACTCCAACCTGCTCGCCGATGACCACCTGATCGACGAGCTCAGCGGCACCGCCGTGCTCAACGGGATCCCGGTGACGATCACCGCCGCCTGCAGGGTGAGGTTTCTGTCGAATGAGCACCGAAATCGGTCGTTCCGGTCACCAAGGTTTCGCTCCCATTGGTCGGAAGCGAAACGACGGGTAGCCTGGCGCCGCCCGTGGCTGCGGTAACCACGCGTCCTGGGTTTCGGCCCGGGTTCCCACACCGAGTGAGCGGCGATGAGGCCGCGCACAGATGCAGGAGACATCGTGGAGCTTTCAGTATTCGGAGCCGAGGGCGGCTGGCAGACCTTCGACCTTCGCGGTGGCGAGTGGGCGGTCCTGCTGCTGTCGGTCGCCGCGGCGCTGCTGGCGCTGGGCGTCGGGCTCTACCTCGCGAGGTCGGTGATGGCCGCCGACGCGGGCACCGCCAAGATGCAGGAGATCGCCGGGGCGATCCAGGAGGGCGCGTCGGCCTACCTGACGCGCCAGTTCCGCACGATCGGGATGATCCTGGTGCCCGTCGCCGCGATCGTGTTCCTCACGTCGACGGCGATCAAGACGGACACCGGCGCCGAGGCGCTGTCGTTCTTCCAGAGCGGCACGTTCCGAACGATCGCCTTCGTGCTCGGCTGCGCGGCATCCGGGTTCACCGGGTACATCGGCATGACGCTGGCCACGCGGGGCAACGTACGCACCGCGGCGGCGGCGAAGACCGGGTCGATGCCGAAGGCGCTCGACGTGGCGTTCCGCACCGGCGGGGTCGCCGGCATGTTCACCGTCGGCCTCGGTCTCCTGGGGGCGACGGTGATCATCATGCTGTTCCAGAACACGGCGTCGGCGATCCTGGTCGGCTTCGGGTTCGGCGGTTCGCTCCTCGCCCTGTTCCTGCGCGTCGGCGGCGGCATCTTCACGAAGGCGGCTGACGTCGGCGCCGACCTGGTCGGCAAGGTCGAGGCCGGCATCCCTGAAGACGACCCGCGCAACCCGGCGACGATCGCCGACAATGTGGGCGACAACGTCGGTGACTGCGCCGGCATGGCCGCCGACCTGTTCGAGAGCTACGAGGTGACCCTCGTGGCGTCGATCATCCTCGGCGTCGCCGCGTTCGAGTCGATCGGCGCCAACCCGGCGCTCGGCCTCGTGTTCCCCCTGGCCGCTCGAGCGATCGGCGTCGTCGCCTCGATCGCCGGCGTGTTCGCCGTGAAAGCGAAGGAAGACGAGACCAACGCGCTCAAGCCGATCAACCGCGGCTTCCTCGTCGCCGGCTCGCTCACGCTCCTCGGCACACTGCTGCTGGCGCTGTTCTATGTCGGCAACGACGAAGCAAACGCCGGCTGGAAGTGCTTCGGCGCCGTGGCCATCGGCCTCGTGCTCGCCCAGCTCGTCAGCCGGCTCACCGAGTTCTACACGAGCACGCACCACGCGCCGGTGCAGGAGATCGCCGCGTCGGCCGAGACCGGTCCCGCCACGGTCGTGCTGTCCGGCACGGCCAGTGGTCTCGAGAGCTCGGTGTACGCGGTCATCGCGATCGCGATCGCGATCGCCGTGTCGCTCGCCCTGGGCGGCGGCAACCTCACGTTCTCGCTCTACCTCGTCGCCCTGTGCGGCATGGGGATGCTCGCCACGACGGGTGTCATCGTGTCCGAGGACACGTTCGGACCGGTTTCCGACAACGCCGCCGGCATCGCCGAGATGTCCGGCGAGTTCCACGGCGAGCCGGAGCGGATCATGGTCAGCCTCGACGCGGTCGGCAACACGACGAAGGCCGTCACCAAGGGCTTCGCGATCGGCTCTGCGGTCATCGCCGCGGTCGCCTTGTTCGCCAGCTTCATCGAGACCGCCGGTTCCGAGCTCGGACTCGTGGCCGAGAACGTGAAGGATGGCGTCCTGCGGCTGCCCGAGCTCGCGATCAACGTCGCCGAGCCGAAGATCTTCATCGGTCTGCTCATCGGCGGGTCGGTGCCGTTCCTGTTCTCGTCGCTTGCAATCAGGGCCGTCGGCCGCACCGCCGGCACCGTCGTGCAGGAAGTGCGCAGCCAGTTCGCCGACGGCCAGATCATGGCCGGCACGAAGAAACCCGACTACGGCCCGGTCATCGACATCTGCACCGCGGCGTCGCTGCGCGAGCTGGCCACGCCAGCGCTGCTCGCGGTGCTCACGCCGGTCATCATCGGCTTCGGGATCGGGTGGCAGGCCCTCGGCGGGTTCCTCGCCGCCGTGATCCTCACCGGCCAGCTGATGGCCAACTACCTCAGTAACTCGGGTGGTGCGTGGGACAACGCCAAGAAGTACATCGAGGACGGCAACCACGGCGGCAAGGGCTCCGACGCCCACAAGGCCGCTGTGATCGGCGACACCGTCGGCGACCCGTTCAAGGACACCGCCGGCCCGGCGCTCAACCCGCTGATCAAGGTGATGAACCTGGTATCGCTCCTGATGCTGCCGGCGATCATGAACCTCGAGGTCGACGACAAGGCGGCGCGTTACTTCGTCGCCGGCGCTGCCTTGGTCGTGCTGATCGGTGCGATCGTCTACTCGTCTCGGAAGTCCGAGGGCATCATCGGGTCGTCGACTCCGGCCGCCCCGGCGCCGCCGGTCGAGGCTGTGACGTCGGCAAGCTGACCCGATGCTGGCGCGCATCCTGGCTCTCGGGCCGGGCTTCCTCAAGCCCGAGTGGTGGTTCGACAAGGCGGGCAGCGCCGCGCTGGCGGTCGTCACCGCCATCGTCTTCGCGGAGTCAGGGTTGCTGTTCGGGTTCTTCCTGCCCGGCGACTCACTGCTGTTCTTCACCGGCTTCCTCACGTCGTCGGCGGCCAAGGACGACCCGACGTTCGCCGAGTTCGCGTCAGCACATCCCGGCGCTCCCGGTCGTGCTGCTCTGTCTGGCCATCGCGGCGATCGTCGGCGACCAGGTCGGCTACCTGTTCGGCAGACGGGTCGGGCCGGCGCTGTTCAACCGCCCGAACTCTCGGCTGTTCAAGGCCGAGAACGTGGCGAAGGCGCACCTGTTCTTCGCGAGGCACGGCCCGAAGTCGATCGTTCTGGCCCGCTTCGTGCCGATCGTTCGGACGTTCACGCCGATCGTCGCCGGGATCGCGGACATGCGGTACCGCACGTTCCTCGCCTACAACGTCTTGGGCGGTCTCCTCTGGGCCGTCGGCATCACGACCCTCGGCCACTTCCTCGGCGAGATCGAGTTCTTCCGCGAGAACATCGAGTACGCGATCGTCGCCGTCGTGCTGATCTCGCTGCTCCCGATCGCGATCGAGCTCTACCGCCACCGCAGGCATCGCCCGCCCGCCGCGCCCGCGGCCGACTCAGAGTCACCGACCCGCCAGGAAGTGTGAGCCGTCGAGCCAGCCCGTGATCACGCTGGCGACCTCGGCGTCGGCGCCCTTGAGGTCGTGGCCCTTGTTCTCGATCCAGTGATCGGTGACCGGCCCGGCGATCGTCGGGGTCCAGCGGGCAAACTCCTCCGGCGTCCCGAACGGGTCACGCGTACCGCCCACGAACAGCCACGGCACCCTGACGTCGGGCAGGTGCTCGACCCGCAACCGGTCCGGCCGCCCCGGGGGGTGGAGCGGGTAGGCGACCGTCACGACGCCGACGACGTTCTTCGGGGCGGGAAGCCCGTCGGCGCCCGCAGCCACCATCGAACAGATCCGCCCGCCCATCGAGCGCCCGCCGACCACGACCCGTTTGCGGTTCCCGATCGCCGCCAACTCCTCGCGGACCGCCTTCATCAACACGTCAGGCCGGTCTGGCGCCCGCCGGCCGGCGCGGCGGTACGGGAAGTCGGCGCGGACCGTCGACCAGCCCTTCAGGGCCGTGACGGCAGCATCGATTCGGAGCAGGGTGGTTTGGTCGCGACCCGCTCCTGCGCCGGGGAAGAGGAGCACGACGCCCGGTTTCTGTGCCAGGGGCGAGACAGTACCGAACGCGGCGCGGTCCGATCTCCCTGCCGGCGCGGCGCCGGTCTCGTCGGCCGACGTCACCCGCTGGAAACCCCTGCAGCACACGGGGCAACAACTAGGGGAACCCCGCTGGTCCGGAGCTGGCCGTGCTGTCAAGGTCGCAGCATGGCAACACCAACAAACCCATCCACACCAACAACCACACCAACAACCACGCGACCGACCCGCGGCCTGCGCCCCAGCATCGTCGCCGAGATCCGGCGGCGGGCCCGCAAGCTCGGCGTGACCTATCCTTCGGCTCGGCGCGTCGCGAAGCTGGACAATCCCGCGCTGACCACGGTGACCGACGCACATCGCGCCGCACTGGCGGTCCTGGCCAGTCCAGGGACTCCGGTCGCGGTGCTGACCGCGACCGTCCTGGACGCCCGCCACGACTGGGAGGTCTTCGAGCAGGCCGATTCCGACGATGACGGCGGCTCGGGCGACGCGTCGGACTGCATCGCCGGCTGCGACCAGTTGCTCAAGGATTGCGCCGAATCCTGGGGAGAGGCGTTCGGCGAGGAGGACATCGACATCTTCGACGCCGAGGACGAGGAGCAGGCCGACGACGGCAGTGGGTCCGTGGATCTCGAGGACAACCCGTTCGACGTCGAGAACGAAGACACCAGCGACACCGGGGCCGAGGACGACTCCGTCGACACGCGCGACGAGGGCGGGCTGACCGCCTTCGAGGCCGGCCTGGTCGGCGGCCTATGCTCGATCGAGTTCACCGCGTGTGTCGCCGGCTGCCTCATCTCCGGCGCCTTCGGCTGAACGAGCCCCTTACGACCAGGGACTGGAGTGTGCTGAACCGATCCGGTGCAGCACACTCCAGAGTTTCGCGTCGTGCGCGGGTCGTCCGATCGGGTGGTACTCGCCGTGGTCGTCGCTGCGATAGCTGCCGGCGGTCTCCCCCCTGACAATCTGTCGCAACGCATCGAGCAGGCGATCGACATCGTCGTCGTCGTTGTAGAAGCCGAAGCTGACCCTGACCAGCCCGGGCGACCCGCGCTTGTCCCCGGCGGCCGCGCGCGCTGCCCACCGGGCCGCCTCGCCGGCGTCGAGGGCGAGCAGGTGGGCAACGTACGGGTGGGCGCAGAAGCAGCCACTGCGCACGGCGATGCCGTGCTCGTAGCCGAGGATCGCGGCGACGAGGCCGTGGTCAACTCC
This sequence comes from Ilumatobacteraceae bacterium, assembly GCA_963764455.1. GTDB lineage: Bacteria > Actinomycetota > Acidimicrobiia > Acidimicrobiales > Ilumatobacteraceae > Desertimonas. The sequence continues at coordinate 36,663 of CAVXSN010000012.1, read as the reverse complement.
GTCGACGGTGAACGGGACGACCCCGATCGTCGCCTCCGCGTCGCGCGGGCCGTGGACGCGAACGCCGGGGATCGCGGCCAGTCCGGTCAGGACACGCGACATCAGCCTGCGCTCGTGGCCGATGATGCGAGCCCACCCGATCTCGCTGAGACGCGACGCCGCGGCGGCGAACGCGACGGCACCGAGCAGGTTGGGGGTGCCGGCCTCCTCGCGGTGCGGCAGGTCCGCCCAGGCGACGTCGTCGAGTGTGACGGCGTCCACCGTCCCGCCGCCGCAGTGATCGGGCGTCGGGCCGAAGCCGTCACGCGACCCGACGATCGCGCCGCTGCCGAACGGTGCGTACAGCTTGTGGGCGGAGAGCGCCACGAAGTCGAGATGCCCGGCGTCGCCGTGCGGGCGCATGTCGATCGGCCGGTGCGGGGCGAGCTGGGCCGCGTCGACGAGGATTCGCCCGCCGGCGGCGTGCACGCGCCGAGCGAGGTCGTGGATCGGCGGCGTCACCCCCGTGACGTTCGATGCCCCCGACACCACCAACATCGCGATCCGCCCGGCGTTGCGCGCGAGCGAGCGCGTCGAGATCGTCGAGGTCGAGCGTTCCGTCAGGGCGCGCCCCGACGTGCAGGGTGCGCACCCGCGGCCGCCACGGCAGGTCGTTGGAGTGATGCTCCAGGACCGTCGTGAGCACGACATCGCCGTCGGCGAGGGGCATCGAGCGGGCGAGCTTGTTGATCGCTTCGGTGGTGTTCTTCGTGAAGACCACCACGTCCCGCTCCCGATCGGCGCCGACGAAGGCGCCGATCACCCGCCGCGCCAGCTCGTAGGCCGAGGTGCACCGGCGGGCGTTGTGGCCGGCACCGCGGTGAACGCTCCCGTACGCCGGTAGCAGCGTCTCGACCGCATCGTGAGCCGCCCGCATCACGGGTGTCGTCGCTGCGTTGTCGAGGTTGACGTACGGCACCAACCGGCCCGACAACGTCGGGACCTTTTCGTCGGCGCCGATCACGTTGTCGCGTAGCTCCCCCACGTGGACCTACATGCCCACCAGCCGCCTCCCCGCGGTAGCGGGGTTCCCCTACATGTTCTTCTGTGTCGCCGGGGACGCGGGGTCAGACGGCGGACTGCACGACACGGGCGAGCTCGCTGCGTGAGCGAACGTGCAGCTTGCGGTACATGCGCGTGAGGTGGGCCTCCACGGTCGCGACGCTGACGAACAGCTCGGCGGCGATCTCACGGTTGCGCCGTCCGGAGACGACGAGCTTGGCGATGCGTGCCTCGGTCGGCGTCAACTCGGCTTGCCCCCGGCCGGGCGCCACCCGCTCCAGCTCGGCTTCCGCCTGAGTGACCCACGGCGTCGCGCCCATCTCCGCGAATCGCCGACGGGCCTCGGTCAACACATCAGCCGAGATGTTGCGCCGACCGGCCCGACGCAGTGCCCGCCCGTGGAGCAGCACCGCCCGGGTCGCGTCCATCCGATACCCGAGCTCGTCGAAGGCGTGCGCTGCGTCGCCGAGCAACTCGCAAGCGGCGTCGTCTCCGGCGGCCAGCGCGGCAAGGCCGCGGCCGCGACTCGCTGCGGCGTCGACCCACGGCTGTCCGATCGCCGCGGCGTGGCCGTCGAGCTCGGCCGCGAGCTCCGCGCACCGCTCGCGCATCACCGGCCAGCGCCGTCGCCTCGATCGCGTCGGGGAGCACCGGGATCACGGACGGGAGCCTGAGCCCGACCTCTCGCGTGATGTCCAGCGCCGGTGTCAGCTCGGCGAGGGCGGCTGCCGGCGCTCCGACAGCCAGCGCGAGGAGACCGAGGACGTGACCGGCCATGACGAGCCGGGTGCGCCCGTCCTGCTCCGCGACACGCGAGCGGAGCACGATGTCGGCCGCGGTCGCCCGATCGACGTCGCCGCGGTGGGCACAGACCACGCCGAGCGGATACGCGAGCCAGGCGCCGGCCTGCGCGTTGCCGGCATCGGCGGCGGCCTCCATGCCGTCGTCGACGAGATCGGAGGCGTACCCGAGGTTTCCTGACGCGATCTCGAGGGTCGCCAGATCGAGGATGCGGTACGGACGCTGGAACTCCATCCCGGATCGGAGCGTCGAGGCGTGGAGGTCTTCGAGGATGACCCTCGCCTCGTCGAGCTGTCCGCACCACAGGCAGTGGCGTCCGTGGACGCCCTGCGGCCATCGCCCGAGGCGGGGACCGACGTTGGTCTCGGCGAGTCGCATCGCTCGATCCATCAGGTCCTGGCGTGGCCGCCCGAGCAGGAGGCCGGCGGACGCGGCCGTGCTGGCGGCGAGCATCTCCAACACCTGGTCGCCGACCCGCATGGCGATGGCCAGCGCCTGCAGTGCGAGCCGCTCTCCCTTCTCCAGTTCGGCACGGTGGATCACGTCCAGCCAGCCCCGTAGCTCGAGGATCCGACCCCTGAGTGACTCGTCGTCGCCCGCCTCGGCGAGCGCCTGCTCGAGGAAGCGGTCACCGCCGTCGAAGTCGATCGCCACGCGCATCGCGATCGCTTCCGCCCTGATCGGCCCGGGGGGCAGCGCGGCGACGAGCTGGTCGCCCTCGGCGAGCGCCCTCGTCTTGTCTCCTGAGGCGGCCCGGTGGAGCACGACCGTGAACGCCCTGCGGACCCGGCTCTCGACGTCGGCTGCCGGCGTGACCCGCACGCTGTGTCCGGCGAAGTCGGCGGCCAGCGCCGACGCACCCCGGCGCGCGGCGCGGGTCGCCGCGTCGTCCAGTTCCGCCGCGACCTCGGCGTCGGGCTCGGAGCACGACAACGCGAGGTGACGCGCCCGCGCGTCCGGATCTTCGACGGCCTCAGCCAGCCGAGCATGCAGGGCGTGGCGCTCGAGCGGGTTGATGCCGGCGAGCACCACGGACGCGAGGAGCGGGTGGGCGAAGCGCACGACGAGGTCGTCACCGACGACGAGGAGGCCCTGGGCGACGGCGGACGCGACGAGGCGCGACCGCTTCCGGGCACCCGGCGGCGCGGGCGATCGCCGGCGCACTGCTCGGACCGAGTGCGGCCGCCACGGCGAGCACCTCGAGCATGTCGTCTGGCGCACCGCTCACGCGGCTGGACAACGCCGCGATCAGCGTCGGCGGCACCGACGACACCAGCGCATCATCGAACAGGTCGACGGCGCGCGCCAACTCGATGGCGTACAGCGGGTTGCCGCCGGACAACGTGTGAACGCGCTCCAGCGCGGGTCGCGGCAGGGTGTCGGCGATCGACGACACGACAGCACGCGTCGCCTCCAGGGACAGCGGCCCGACGAAGATCTCCTCCCGGCGGTCTGGCGGGATCGTGCGGTCGTCCGGCGGAGTGGATGGATCGCCGCGCTCTGTCGCCAGCACGAGCACCGGCTCGGCATCGAGGCGGCGGAACGCATACCGCAACGCCCCGGCCGAAACAGGGTCGAGCCACTGCACGTCGTCGATCGCGACGACCACGGGGGACTCCGTTGCGAGGTCGCGCATGATGGCCAAGACGACGCGCCCGCGCTCGTAGCGGTCGCAGTCGACGTCCAGCGCCGACCCGCCGTTCGCGTCCGTCGAACAGATCCCGCAGCCCGATGACAGGACCCTGCAGCTCCTCCTCAGCGGCGCGGGTGACCAGCGTGCGGTGACCCGCGTCGCGGTGCCGACGAACCGCCAACCGCCAGAGCGACGTCTTGCCGATGCCGGCCTCGCCCCGGATGACGACGAAGCGGGCCCCGCGTGAGATCGATCGCACGAGGTCCTCGATTCGATCGACTTCCCGATCCCGACCGACCAGTGGGCCATCGACCGAAGCGCCGGCGGGCAGCACGGTCATGGACCGAAGGTAGTGGAGCCCGGAATCCCCGTGTTCCCGAATTCCAGTGCTTCTGGCTTGCGTGGAGAGGCATGCCCTGCCGGGTCCGATGGATATGGCGCCACATGTCGGCATTGCTCCTGAGGTTGGCGTTCGCGGGCCGCCGCTACCTCGGCCGATGACGGTTGCCAGCGTTCATGTCGAGCGAGAGAGCCCGAATCGGCGGTTTCAGTCGACATGAACGCCCGCTGGCCGTCGAACTGGCGGGAATCGGTCGTTCAGCGGGGTACCGACGCCTCGGACCCGTCCGCGGAAGTCCTGGGTTGCTTACCGCGCCGTTGAAGTTTCGGTGAGGATCCGCCGCGCCTGCGGCCAGGTCGTGGACGGCCTGGGAAGCGTCGGCGATGTCACCGCCGTGGTCCGGATGGACCGAGCGCATCCGCAGCCGGAACTGCGCGGTCACCTCCTTCTTCGATGGCGTCGGGGACCCTTCCGGGAACCCGAGGACATCGAGGGCCCACGCCCGCGGATCGGCGAGCGACGCCAGCGTCGTCGCCGTCGTGCCCGCGAGGTGGGCGATGAGCGCGGGGCCGACAGGACCACGCCACCGCATCGCCTTGTGCAGCACCGGCGCGATCACGTGACGGTTGGGCGTGTCGAGCCGCTCCACCGCGTACACCGCTCCGAGCACCATCGCCAGCGGTGACCCGTGAGAGTCGAACTCGCAGTGCAACTCGTCGCCGTCTCCGAGCAGCCGGTGGACCGACCGCCCGAGGCCGTGCCGGTCGACCTGGTAGCGGTGGCGCAGCCGGGGTTGCACAACCCGATCACCGCGCTCGATCTGGTCGATGAGGCGGTGGACGTCGGGCACGAAGTCATCTTCGACGTCCTTGACGTGGCGGGCGATCACCGCCCCGAGCAACACGCCGCCGAACCCCGGGGCCGGATCGACCGGCAGCACGAGCGTGCCGAGGGCGATCCGCCGTGTCGGGGCGCGTGGCCTGGTGTGCCACACCTCCAGTTCGGCGAGCAGCATCGATGGCGCCTGACCGTCAGACGTACTGCCTGACGAGCGAGCGCAGCTCCTGGGCGGATCCGATGATGTCCGAGGGTGAGGGCTCCTCGGCGTCGCAGAGGTCGAGCAGCTTGGCGCTCACGTCGATCACCTTGCCCCACGTGCCCGCGGGCACGCCGTACGGCGGCTGCCCGATGTCCAGCGCGTCGATCAGCTCGGCGAGATCGACCTGCCCGACCTCGTCGTCAGGATCCTTCGCCAGGCGATCGGCGGCGGAGAAGAGCGTCGACAGTGCCCGCTCGGGAGGCCCAACCGCGTCGGCGCCGGCGACCACGAGCGTTCCGGACTCGATCGAGTCGAGGAGGTCGTCGACCACGGACTCGGCGTCGGCGGCGACGAACACCGTCGCGCTGTCCCAGCGGTGCGGGATCGCGCCCTCGACGAGCGCCGCGGTCAGCGTGTCGCGATCCGCAGCCGGCCACTCGTCGAGCCCGAACTCGACAGACGGCTCCTCGTCCCTCAGCGGGATCGCGAATGGCCCGAGCGCGGCTTCGAGCCGCGAGAACAGTTCATCCGCCTGAGCTTCGACCTCCTCCGGCACGATCAGCTCGTCGCCATCCCACACGTGGGTGATGTCGTCCTCGGCCAGCGCCTCGCTCAGCTCGGCCCGCTGGTCGATGGTCCACGCCGACACGTCGTAGTGCACCTTGACGGTGTCGGGATCGTTGGGATTCCAGTCGAACACGACCTCAGACGCTATCTGTGTTCGAAGTCAGGCCCGTCGGCCCTCCGGTTCTCGTCGCTCGACTGCGTACGATGCACGTTCATGACTTCCGCGCCCACCGACGACGCCGCGAACCCGACTCGCCCGGATCGCAACCTCGCGATGGAGCTGGTGCGGGTCACCGAGGCGGCGGCGTTGGCCTCGTCGCGGTGGATCGGGCGCGGCGACAAGATCGGCGCGGACGGTGCGGCGGTCGCGGCGATGAGGGCCGTGCTGGCCACCGTCACGATGGACGGCGTCGTCGTGATCGGCGAAGGCGAGAAGGACGACGCGCCGATGCTGTACAACGGCGAGCGCGTCGGCGACGGAACACCGCCGCTCGTCGACGTCGCCGTCGACCCGATCGACGGCACGCGCCTGACCGCCGAAGGCCGGACCAACGCGCTGTCCGTCATCGCGGTGAGCGAGCGGGGGACGATGTTCGACCCCGGCCCGTCGTTCTACATGGAGAAGATCGCCGTCGGCCCGAGCGCCGTCGGGTCGATCGACATCACGGCGACCCCCACCCAGAACCTGCGGTGGATCGCCAAGTCCAAGAGGGAGTCGGTGCGCGACCTGACGGCTGTGATCCTCGACCGGCCGCGCCACGCCGATCTCATCGAGGAGGTTCGCGACGCCGGTGCTCGAATCCGGCTGATCACGGACGGCGACGTCTACGGCGCCATCGCGACCGCGTGGCCGTGTGCCGGTGTCGACGTGCTGTTCGGCGTCGGTGGCACCCCGGAGGGCGTCGTATCGGCGGCGGCGCTGAAGTGCATGGGCGGCGAGATCCAGGGCCGGCTCTGCCCGCAGAGCGACAACGAGCGGGCCGCGATGCAGGCCGCCGGCCATCGCGAGGACCTGGTGCTCACGATGGACGACCTCGTCCGCAGCGACAACTGCTTCTTCGCCGCCACCGGGATCACCGACGGTCCGCTGCTCAGCGGCGTGCGCGTCGAGGATCGCGGCGTGTTCACCCAGAGCCTCGTGATGCGCTCGCGGTCCGGGACGGTCCGGCGGGTCGACGCCACCCACCGGATCGACAAGATGAACGCCGCGCTGGACGCGAACTTGGAACCGCTTGCCGGCGGAAGGCTGGCCGGCAACGCGTGATTGCGGTGGCTAGCGGAGCGGTGACAACCTCAACGCCTGCCTGGCCGGCCTCCTCGTCGCCGAGCTTCACCTCGACGACCGTCCGGCCGCGTCGATTCTGGACGCTGCGAAGGAGGTCGTCGACGAGGCCGGCCCGAGGCTCAAGTCAGTGCTGTCCGCGATGAGCCGCGGCCTCGAGCGGCGCCTCGGGATGGGCACCTGGGACGCCGTGGTTCGCGGCCTGGTCGACGCCCACATCGTGGCACCGGCCAAGGGCGGTCTGCGTCCGAGCCACCGGGTCCTCGACCGCGCGGCTCGTGACGCCATCGTCGGACGACTCCAGCTGGCGGCCGCTGGTGACGAGCCGCTCGACGTCCGCACGGCCGTGCTGCTGTCGATGACCGGGCCGGCGCAGCTCCTCGAGCTGGTGGCGCCCGGGCGTGGCACTCGCAAGCATGCCCGAAGGCGTATCGATCACGCCCTCGACGCCACTGGCCTGCATCCGGTCGCAGAATCGGTGCGCAAGGTGTTGGCCGACGCTGCGGCGGCGGCCGCTGCTGCCGGCGCGGTCGCCGCGATGGCAGCCGCAACGTCGAGCAGCTGACAAGTCCGAGGATCCGGCGATATCGGTCGTCTCCCGGGTTCGGCCGCGTCGTCGTTTGCGGATGCGCATATCATCGCCGAGTCGTTCGACGGTGCTGTGGAGGAAGGGAGCCGGCCGTGCCGGAAGAGTTCGAGGGTGACCTCACCGCGGCGGTGTTCTGGGGTGCCGACCTGAGCGGTGCGCGGTTCCGGGATGTGAACCTCACCGACGTCACGATCTCGCATTCGTGGCTCGTCGACGTCGACATCGACGCGTTCATCGACCGCGTCGTGGTCAACGGGGTGGACGTGACGACATTCGTCAACGAACACGACCCCTGGTACCCGCTGCGGTTGGTGCTGCGGGTCTCGGACCCCGAGGGCATGCGCACCGGTTGGGCCGCGTTGCGCGAATCATGGGCGGCGACCGTCGCGCGGGCACAACGGCTCCCCGTGGACGACATGCACCAGTCGGTCGACGGCGAGTGGTCCTTCGTGCAGACGCTACGGCACCTGGTGTTCGCGATGGACAAGTGGTTCACCGCACCGATCCTTGGCCGGGGGTTCCACCCGTTCGGGCTACCCGACAGCAGCTCGAACGACTTGCCCGTGCCGGACCTCGACCGTGAAGCGGCGCCGTCGCTGTCAGAAGTTCTCGCAGCACGCGCCGATCAGGCAATCCGTCTCGGCGACTATCTCGAAGCCGTCACCACCGACGACCTCGCCCGAACCGTCGAGGTGGTCGAGAACGGCCCCCACCTCGCACGCGACTGCATCTCGACGGTGTTCGAGGAAGAGTTCTGGCACAACCGATACGCCGAGCGCGACCTCGCCAAACTCGAACCCAGCAGGTGATCAACTCGACATGCAGTTCCGCCGTCCCGGCGGGTGTCGACCGTCCTGTCCGACATCGACGCCCGGAGGGTACGAACTCGGTCGGTCACCGCGAATCTGGCATCGCAGCCAACGCCGCTTTCAACGCGGCCGCGGACTTTGGCCCGTACTCGCCGTCTGCGACCGCACCGATTGCCGATTGCATCGCCTTCACCGCTGTTCTCGTCCTCGGCCCGAACCAACCGTCGACCCTGCCCGGATCACCCCAGCGGAACAGGAGAATCAGATTCTGGAGCGCCGCGACTTGTCCGCCCCTGCTCCCGAGCCTCAACGTCGGCCGCGGTACCTCCGGCACATGCGTCGTCTGGGACTTGTCCGTGACGATCTCGAACGACACCAGTCGCAGGTGCCACGGTTCGCTCTGTACTTCCCACGACCAGCCGTACTGGGCAGCGTGTTCCACCGCCCATGTCAGGAATCGTTCACCGACCGACACTGCCGCCTTGCCGTAACCACCGAGCGCAGCGTCGACGGCGCAGCCCCAACCGTGGTTGCTCGTGCCGGGCACGGCGGCCATTGCCACACCTTGCTTCAACCAGTACCTCGTGTTGTTCCAGACCTTCGACGATCGTCCGGTGTCCGTCGTGACGTAACGATCCCCAAAGAGCTTCTTCTGATCCACGTACGTGCGATATGCGCCGGTCATCGTGAGCGCGAATCGGGCGGCCGCCGCCGCGTTCTGTAGATTCCGCCACGCCGCCGCAGCTTCAGGAACCAAGTAGCCGGATCCGATCGGGGCGACCTTGATCATCCGGCCGAGCGGGATCTCGCCGTTGCCCAGCTCCCTCACCCAACGCGGGATCGCAGCCTTCGAAACCGGTAACGGGATTCGGCGTGCTCCTTCCGCTCCGGTATCGACCGGAGCGAGCCCCGGCGCCTCGGGCGTCGCTGACGCCGGATCGTCTGCGGGGTCGTATCCCGTCGGATCGAGATCCTCGTCGGAGCCAACCGGTTCGCCGTCATGGTCGGACTCCTCAGCCGCCTCGAGCTCGATCCAGTCCTCTGCCACTTCGACCCCCGAATCTCATTGAACTTCCGCAGCGCTTCTCCAACGGCTCGTCACGTAGTGCGACCGGTTCGCGGCAGACGTCACACACTCCACGCGGCGACTCTATTGACACCGGGCGTCAGACACCCGGTCGCCGCTGTGCCCGCTCGGCTCGGGTGAGAGGCTGTGGCGGTGGTCGAAGGTCCTCACACGCGGCATCGGTTGGCGTTGCACAACTGGGACCACGACGGGCTCCAGCAGCGCATCTCCGCGATCATCCGACACCACCTCTCCGACGAACGCCGGATCGGTCGCACGCCGACGCGAGGGGAGGTGTCAGCGCTCTCGACGATCACTGCTGCCGGTATCGGCACCGACGAGGCACTCGATCTCGTCGAGTCGGTGCTGCTGCCCAACAACATCGCGCTCGACCACCCGAACTTCCTTGCGTACATCCCCGCGGCTCCGGCCCCCAGCGCCGTGCTGTTCGACATGCTCGTCAGCGCCTGGTCGTTCTCTGGCGAAAGTTGGCAGGAAGCCGGCGCGGCTGTCGCCGCCGAGAATGCCGCACTCGAGTGGCTGCGGACGATCATCGGTCTGCCAGAAGGTGCCGGCGGTTGCTTCGTGTCGGGCGGCTCGGCCGGCAACCTCAGCGCGCTCGCCGTCGCCCGCGATCGTGCCAGGGGGATCCATGGATCCCAGGCGTCGCTGCGCTTGGCGTGCGCCGAGTCGGCACACTCGTCGGTGCACAACGCGGCTGGCTTGCTCGGGCTGACGGTCGTCGCTGCACGTGGCGACGAGTGCGGACGACTGACAGCAGAAGAGCTGGCGACGGTCGGCGACGTGTGTGCTGTCGTGGCCACTGCCGGCGCAACCAACACCGGCGCCGTCGACGACCTCCGAGGAATCGCCAAGTGGTGCCACGACAACGGGTGCTGGCTCCACGTCGACGCCGCCTACGGCGGCGCGGCACTGTGCGTTCCCGAAGTCCGAGGGTGGTTCGACGGGATCGAGGCCGCGGACTCAGTGATCATCGATCCACACAAGTGGCTCTTCGGTCCACTCGACTGCGCCGCGCTCCTCTATCGCGAACCGTCAGCAGCACGGGACACGCATCGGCAGTCGGCTTCGTACATCGATGCCTTCGGCGAGGAGCATTGGAACCCCTCGGACTACGCGTTCCACCTGACGCGTCGTGCTCGGGGGCTGCCGCTGTGGTTCACGCTCGTGTCCCACGGAACCGATGCCGTTGCTGCTGCGGTCCGTCGAGGCATCGAGGCGGCTGGTGCCGCCGCACGACACATCGAAACGCTGGGCCCGCCGCTCCGCCTCGTCATGCCGGCGCAGCTGTCAGTCGTCCTGTTCGAGCGCGATGGTTGGACGCGAACCGACTGGGACGAGTGGGCGACCGACGCTCTACGCGACGAGCTGGCCTTCGTCGCACCGACTCGTTGGCGCGGTCGTGACATAGGACGGCTCGTATTTCTCCATCCGGATGTGTCGAAGGACGTCGTCGAGGAGCTCATCGATCGATGCCATCGGTGACGGTGCGACACCGGACGTCTATGGTCGGCACGGATCCAGCAGTCTGTTTCGGTGGCGCAGATCGACGCCTTCAAACGACAGCTCGGCCATTGACGAGCACGGACGACGGAGTGTCGATGTCGAAGAGCAAGAGGAACGCCGACAAGAAGTCCGGCTCCGAACCGAAGCTGCTCTCGGGTGGGAACCCTCAGATCCCGAAGGGGGAGGGTGATCGGCCGGTGCAGGCCTACATCGCAGCGATGCCCGGTTGGAAGCGCTCGCTGGGCGAGCGGCTCGACGAGCTCATCGTGCGCACCGTCCCCGACGTGCACAAGGCCGTGAAGTGGAACCAGCCGTTCTACGGCCATGAGGGCGAGGGCTGGTTCCTCGCCTTTCGCTGCTACACGAGGTACGTCCAGCTCCAGTTCTTCCGCGGAACCTCGCTCGATCCCGTGCCACCCAAGGCGTCCAGGCACGACGAGGTGCGTTACCTCGACATCCACGAGGGCGACGACCTCGATGAGGATCAGCTCGTCTCCTGGATCGAGCAGGCAAGCAACCTGCCCGGCGAGAGGCTGTAGAGCCGCCGACCCCCGCCCGCGAGCCGTCAGGCGGTGGGCGTGTGCGAGGTGCCGGGAAGGTGGACCATGCTGAAGGGGGCTCTGGGGCCGAACCGACGGTCGTCGGTGCCTTCCCGGGCCGAGGAGGTGCTCGCCGTGAAGGTTGGTCGGATCATCATGATCGTGGTCGGCGCGGTGCTGGCCCTGATCGGGTTCGGGTTGCTGGCCGGTTCGACGGCCGGAGTGTTTGCCTATGCCACGCAGCGCACGGATGGCTTCTTTCGCACCGGAGAGGTCCGTCTGGCGTCAGCGACATACGCGATCACGTCGGACCGGGTCGACCTGGAGAGCGAACCGGGCGACGCTGATTGGCTCATCGACCGGGGGGCGCTCGGTTCGGTCCGGTTGATGATCGATCCGGGTCGATCCGGTACACCGATCTTTGCCGGGATCGGTCCGAGCGCCGACGTGGCGGCGTACCTCGAGGATGTGAGCCACGACGTGATCCGCGACTTCGAGCTGTCCCCTGACCGAGTGCTGTACCGCCGAGTGACGGGTGAGTCGACGCCGGAGCCGCCCGGCGACCAGCCGTTCTGGGTCGCCCAGGTGACGGCCGAACAAGCTGACGAGTTGACCTGGGAGGTGGAGAGCGGCGACTGGACGGTGGTGTTGATGAACGTGGATCCGAGTCGCGGTGTCGATCTCGACGCGCCGGCTGGGCATCAAGGTGGACTGGTTGCTCCCGGCCCTGATCGGCCTCATCGGCCTCGGGCTCGCGCTGCTCGCCGGTGGCACCGTGCTCGTGATCGTCGGCAGCCGTGGCCAGGCCCGGGCGGCGGAGCCGTTCCGGCACAGATGGCAACATGGCCGGCACCAGCGACCGCGGGCGCTGCGCCGACGGCACCGGCGGTCGTGGTGCGGCCGGTCGAGCCGTACCCGCTCGTCCTCACCGGCCAACTCGACGCTTCGCTCAGCCGCGGGTTGTGGCTCGTCAAGTGGCTGCTCGCGATCCCGCACTACATCGTGTTGGTCTTCCTGTGGATCGCCTTCGCCGTCGTGACGGTGATCGCATTCTTCGCCATCCTGTTCACCGGTCGCTACCCGCGAGGGCTGTTCGACTTCAACGTCGGCGTGCTGCGGTGGAGTTGGCGGGTCGGCTACTACTCCTACAGCGCGCTGGGCACCGACCGCTACCCACCCTTCAGCCTGCAACCGGGCGACTACCCGGCCGAGCTCACGGTGCGGTATCCCGAGCGCCTGAGCCGCGGGTTGGTGCTCGTCAAGTGGTGGCTCCTGGCCATACCCCACTACGTGGTCATCGGCATCTTCGGTGGCGGCTGGTGGCTCGGCTGGTGGGAACCCTCCGACGCACGGTGGGCCGGCGACCGCCCGGGCCTGATTGGCGTGCTGGTGCTGTTCGCGGCCGTGGCGGTGCTGTTCACCGGGCGTTACCCCTCGACGATCTTCGATCTCGTGATCGGCCTGAACCGCTGGGTCTACCGCGTCGTCGCGTACGCAACGCTGATGACCGACGAGTACCCACCGTTCCGGCTCGACCAAGGAGGCGGTGAGACGACCACGCAGTCCGGCCCGGCCGCTCCACAACCAGTCCCATGACGAGGACGCGGCGCTTCGGGACATCCGGACGCGATACTCGGCTGCGTGCCCTCGGACGAACGCATCAGCGCCGACGTAGCCGTGGTGCTCGCGTTCAACGACGCGATCAACGGCCGGGACCTCGCCGCGCTCGCCGAGCTGATGACGGAGTCCCATCGCTTCGTCGACTCCGCGAGCGCGACCGTCAACGGACGGAACGCTTGCGTCGAGGCGTGGCGAGGGTTCTTTGAGAGCTTTCCGGACTATCGCAACATCTTCGAACACGTCGAAGAAGTCGGCGACGGCGTCGTGGTCGTGCGAGGTCGATCAGCGTGCAGCTTCGCCCCGCTCGACGGGCCAGCCGTGTGGCGCGCCGTGGTCGTTGACGCTCGTCTGGACCTGTGGCAGGTGTCGGAACCGACCCCGGGCACGCATTGAGCCGGCGAACTCGCCGCCGGGCGCACCTCGGCCGAGGGCGCGACGTCGGTGGCTACGCGGAGGATTCCGGCGCACGCTTGCGGCGTCGGAGCTTGCGCCCAAGCCAGACGATCGGGTCGTATCGGTCGTCGATGACGCGTTCTTTGAGCGGGATGATCGCGTTGTCGGTGATGTGGATCCGCTCTGGGCAGACCTCCGTGCAGCATTTGGTGATGTTGCACATCCCGAGACCCATACGGGTCTGCAGCAGCTCGCGGCGGTCGTTCGTGTCGAGCGGATGCATTTCGAGCTCGGCGTAGCGGATGAACATGCGAGGCCCTGCAAAGGTGCGCTTGTTCTCGTCGTGGTCTCGGATCACGTGGCAGACGTTTTGGCAGAGGAAGCACTCGATGCAGTTGTGGAACTCCTGAACTCGGTCGATGTCGGCCTGCTGCATGCGGTAGGTGTCGTCGACTCCCTTGGGCCGCGGCGCGAATGCCGGCACCTGCTTCGCCATCTCGTAGTTGAACGACACGTCGGTGACGAGATCACGGATCGTCGGAAATCCTCCCAGCGGCGCAACCGTGACCGGCTGTCCCGGCGGGAGCTGGTTCATCCGGGTCATGCACATCAGCCGGGGGTAGCCATTGATCTCTGCGCTGCACGACCCGCATCGGCCGGCCTTGCAGTTCCACCGCAGAGCGAGGTCGCCCGCTAGCTTGGCCTGGACGCGGTGTAGCACGTCGAGGACGACTTCTCCCTCTTCAGTAGCGACTTCGTAATCACGGAACGCGCCGCCACCAGCGTCTCCCCGCCAGATGCGCATGGTGATGTTGGCCGGCATCAGCTCTCCTTCAACAGCGCGTCGAGATCGGCAGGGATCGGTGGGATGGGCTCGCGGGTCAGCGACAGCTCGCCGTCCCGCTGGCGGACGACGATGTTTATCTTCGCCAACTCGGGATCCGTGCCGGGAAAGTCCTCGCGGGTCTGCGCGCCGCGGCTCTCAGTCCGCTCGTGTGCCGCCCTGGTGATGCACTCCGACACAATCAGGAGCGGGTCGAGGTCGAGCGCCAGATGCCAGCCGGGGTTGTACTGCCGATGTCCCTCGACGCCGACCCGAGTGGCTCGCTCGCGCAGTGCGCCCAGCTCTTCGAGCGCCTTGGCGAGCTCGTCGTCAGTGCGGATGATTCCCACCAGGTTCTGCATGCAGTCCTGGAGATCTTGCTGAAGCGTGTACGGATTCTCGCTTCCGCCGGTGTCGAACGGGTGCAGCGCCGTGGCGGCGAGTTGTTCGAGCTCGTCCGGGTTGCTTGCTGGAGTCGCCGACACGCTGGAGGCGTGCTCCGCGGCGTGGAACCCGGCTCTGCGGCCGAACACAAGGAGATCCGACAGTGAGTTGCCGCCCAGGCGGTTCGCCCCGTGCAGGCCTGCTGCGACCTCACCGGCGGCGTAGAGACCGGGCACCGTAGAGGCTTGGGTCTCGGCGTCGACACGCACCCCTCCCATCATGTAGTGGCACGTGGGACCGACCTCCATCGCTTCCTTGGTGATGTCGACGTCAGCCAGTTCGCGGAACTGGTGGTACATGCCAGGTAGCCGCCGCATGATGTAGTCCGCGTCACGGCGCGTGGCGATGTCGAGGTAGACGCCCCCGTGCGGGCTTCCCCGGCCCTCTTTGGTCTCGGCGTTGATCGCCCGGGCGACCTCGTCGCGTGGGAGGAGGTCGGGAGTGCGCCGCACGGTCTTGTCGTCGTACCACCGGTCGGCCTCGTCCTCGGTGTCGGCCGTCTCGGCGCGGAACATCTCCGGGACGTAGTTGAACATGAACCGCTCACCGACCGAGTTGCGCAGTACCCCGCCGTCGCCGCGCACTCCTTCGGTCACCAGGATGCCGCGCACCGAAGGCGGCCAGACCATGCCTGTCGGGTGGAACTGGACGAACTCCATGTCGATCAGGTCCGCTCCGGCCCACAACGCCAGGGCGTGGCCGTCTCCGGTGTACTCCCATGAGTTCGAGGTGACCTTGTAGGCCTTGCCGATTCCGCCCGTCGCAAGCACCACCGCCGGAGCCTCGAACACCACGAACCGACCCGACTCCCGCCAGTAGGCGAATGCACCGGCGATGCGGTCCCCGTCCTTGAGGAGCCGAGTGACGGTGCACTCCATGAACACGGCGATCTCGGCGTCGGTGGCGCGGTGCTGGAGCATCCGGATCATCTCCAGCCCGGTCCGGTCGCCGACGTGCGCCAAGCGGGCGAACCGGTGACCGCCGAAGTCGCGCTGCAGGATGCGGCCGTCCGGCGTGCGGTCGAAGAGGGCGCCCCACTCCTCCAGCTCGAGCACTCGCTCCGGGGCTTCCTCGGCGTGGATCTGGGCCATCCGCCAGTTCGACAGCAACTTCCCGCCACGCATCGTGTCGCGGAAATGCACCTGCCAGTTGTCCTCTGGATACACGTTGCCGAGGGCTGCGGCGATCCCGCCTTCCGCCATCACCGTGTGCGCCTTGCCGAGCAACGATTTGCAGACGACCGCCGTGCGCGCCCCCTGGCGGGCCGCCTCGATCGCTGCCCGCAGGCCAGCCCCGCCCGCTCCGACCACGACGACGTCGAACGAATGCGTCTCGAAATCGGACATCAGAAGAACCGTGGATCGTCAATCGCGCCGGTGGCGACGAGGCGGACGTACAAGTCGGTCAGGGCCACGCACACCAGGCTGGTCCAGGCGATCGGCATGTGCCGGGCGTTGAGCACGGAGACCAGCCGCCACACACGGTGGCGACCGCGAGAACGCGAGAACACGTCGACGTGCCCGCCACACAGGTGGCGGCAGGAATGACACGACATTGTGTAAGCGCCGAGCAACACGGCGTTGACCAACAGGATCAACGTGCCGAGGCCCATGCCGAAGCCGCCCGGAAAGTCGAAGGCACGGAGTCCGTCCCACAGCAGGATCAACGGGAACGGGAGAGTCAGGTAGAAGAAGTATCGATGAGCGTTCTGCAGGATCAACGGGAACCGGGCTTCCCCGCGGTAGGTGGCGCGCCCATCCCGGACGGCACAGGCCGGCGGCGACCAGAAGAACGCACGGTAGTACGCCTTTCGGTAGTAGTAACAAGTAAGGCGGAAGCCGAGCGGGATCGGCAGGATCAGCAACGCCGGTGAGAGTGTCCACCAGTCACCCACCACGCTCCACGTCGTGTGCTCGCAGTTGGCCGCCAGGCACGGCGAGTAGAACGGCGACAGATACGGGTCGGCGTAGTAGTCGGCGTTGACCAACGCTGCCCACGTCGCGTACAGAACGAAGGTGCTCAACACGACGGCAGTCACCAGCGGTGGAAGCCACCAGGCGTCCGTTCTGGCTGTCGCCTCGCTCCTGACCGTCAGCTTGACAGCCGTCATCGTTCACTCCAATTGGGACTCGGGTTCCTCCGACCGTGGGTGGAGATCGTTGCTACGGATCGTACGCACACAGGCATTCCACCTCAGCAAAGCCTCGTCGTCATCCTCAGGGCGGTTGACTGCGGCCTGTTCGAACCACATCATCGCCTCACGGAATGCCTCGAACGCGATCGTGCGCCCCATCGGCCGCCGAAGCAGTGACCGAGCCCGTCGCTCGCAGATGATCCCGTTGTAGTACTGACGCTGGTACTCGGTTGTGAGCCGACCCACGTACTCGTGCAACTGAGCCACCCTCGGCGGCGAGTTGGGGTCACGGAACTGGTCGGTCAACGCGAGGATCAGCGTCACGAGCGCCTCCTGGTTGTCAGGATCGATGTCCAGGACGTCCAGGCAGATGCTTTCCGCCTGCTCCGGGTCGTTCAACAGCCGATACCGCATCGCCCGCTCGAGCGCCCGTGGGATCGACCCAGGCGATATCGCCATCGGCGTCACGTCGAACGGCTCGGACATCGTCCGTGCATTGTACGAGGCCCGACCGCGTGGCGGTGACACGAGCAGTCTGCGCCTCATGCAGCTTTCTGGGCGGCCCACAGCCCGGATTCCGGGTCGCACGCCGCCCAGAACCGCGTTCGGTCTGCGCCCGGCACGACACGGTCGTCGAGGCGATGCGGCCGTCGGTGCCAGGTGACAAGCTGCTGTTCCTGATGGAGTTGAGCATCGAGCCGGTCCTCGCCGCGCTCACCACGCAGCGGCCGTGAGCGACCCGACCGACGTGGAGATCATCGCCGACGGTCTCCGACTGGCCGGGCAGCTGCGAGTGCCCGACCGCGCCCGCGAACCGCTGCCGGCGCTCGTGTTCACGGGCCCGTTCACCGGCGTCAAAGAGCAGGTCACCGGCCACTACGCCCGACGGCTGACCGAGGCCGGGTTCGTCACCTTGGTGTTCGATCACCGCAACTTCGGCGGCAGCGAGGGATCGGTCAGCCAGCACGAGGACGCCGCCGGCAAGCTCGCCGACCTGCGTGCAGCGACCAGCGTGCTGGCCACGATCGATGTGGTCGATGCCGACCGCATCGGTTGTGTCGGCATCTGCCTGGGCGGCGGGTACGCGCTCAAGCACAGTGCGTTCGACCCGCGGATCGGCGCATTGGCGCTCGTGGCGGCAGCGTTCAACGACCCACGCGTGATGCGCAGCCGGATGGGTGATGCGGCGTACCGGTCGACGATGGCCGGGTTCGCCGAGATCGCCCAACGACAGGATCTCGGCGGACCAGTCGAGTACCTCCCAGCTGTCTCCGACGTCGAAGGGGCCGAGGCGGCGATGCCGGGAGCCGAGCCGTGGGACTACTACGGCACCGCACGATCGGCGAGCGCAGGCTGGTGCAACCGGGTCACCCGGCTATCGATCCGCGAACTGCTCACGTTCGACGCCGCGGTCGGCGCCGACTTCATCGCGCCGACCCCGACGTTGATCGTGCACGGCCACACCGACGACTTTTGCTCGCCAACGGACGCGCAAGACGCGTACGACCGCATCGTCGGTCCGAAGCGGATCCTTTGGCTCGACACGACCAACCACATCGACCTCTACGACGTCTCCACGTACGTCGATCGGGCCGTCGACGCCGTCGCCGAGTGGATGGACCAATCCTTGACCGGCCCATAGCAGGGGCACCTCCCGGCAGCGACCTGCTGAAGCTCGTGGGATGATCATCACCATCAACCCCACCATCGAGGTTGACCCGCCTGCGACGGCGTTGTGAGGGGATCGGTGGTCGGCCCGCTTCAGGTTCGGTTTGAGGCTGGTCGACGGTCGCGCTAGCGCTTGGGGGTGGCCGCTTCCGCGCTGGCGATGACCGCCCGCAGCGCGGCGACGTGACCTTCGAACGCGTTCACTCCGGCGTCGGTGAGCCGCACGCGGACTCGCCGCCTGCGGTCGGTGACCGGCCGGTCGATGGCGATGTAACCGGCTTCTTCGAGTGTGGAGAACTGTTTTGAAAGTGCCGAATCGGAGAGGCCCAGCCGATCGCGGACGAAGGCGAAGTCAGTCCAGTCGGCGGCGGCGAGCAGCGCCACGATCGACAGGCGGGTGCTGGGATGGATGAGCTCGTCGAAGCGAGCCGATGCCGTCATGCGACGTTGCGGTGCTCGAGTCGCCGGCGGACGGCGGCCATCAGTGCTGGCCCGGCCGAGAGCACGACGATGGCGACGACGACGCTGGCCATGATCGAGGGGTGCCGGGCGCCATCGGCGTTAGCCACCAGGGCTACGACCACGGTGGCTGCGACCATGAGCAGCAGGAAACCGATGACGAGGGCCGGGATGTGCGGGTCGACGACGTCCGCTCGCACGCTCAGCTGCCGCGAACGGTGGCGGCCGGACAGAACGCGGCTGGCGACCGCTGCGTGCGCCGCGCCGAAGCAAAGCGTGACAGCCAGCGTGAGCCATGGGTGATCGAGATCGGCGAGGATCCCTAATCCGATCCACCCTGCGGCCAGCCCCCACCAGTACCAGCGTGGCATGTCGATTTCGGCGAGCACCTGGCGGCGCCGCTGCTCGATCGAGCTCAGCGCCAGCCGGGCCTCGGTGTCAGTGATGTCCTCGGGCATCGGGCACGTCCTCACTTTCCCAGTAGGAAACTGATAGTAGACTTTCCCGGTGGGAAAGTCAACGACGAGCTGTCGTCACTGCCGATGGCAGCAGCAGCCCACGGTCACACGCTGAGAGCCAACTGTCAGGACTCAAATGACACAGATTTGTGTTTTCTCAGTTATAAGCGTAATCTGGTTGGGGTGCCGACTGATGCCGAGATCACGTTCGCCGACCACGCCGGTCGGCTCTACGCCCGCCAATACGGCATGGCGCCGATGGTTGGCCGACTGCTCGGCTACCTGGCGATCTGCGACCCGCGGGACCAGAGCATCGCGGAGTTGGCCGAGGCCTTGCTCGCCAGCCGAACTGCGATCGCCGGCGCGGTCAACGCCTTGGACAACCTCGACTTGATCAGTCGCACGCGCGCTGCTGGCGAACGAATGGACCGCGTTCGCATCGACGTCGCCGGCCCACGATCCATGGGCTTCGACGTGACCGAGTATCGCGAGCAGGGCGATCTCGCGCGCGAAGGCCTGGCGCTGCTGGCCGACGAACCGCTTGCCCGGCGGGCGGTGCTGCTGGAGTGGGCTGCGTTCGCCGACTTCCTGGTGGCGCGACTGCCGGACTTGGAACAGGACTGGAAAGCCCACCGCGAGGCGCTGCGCGCTGCCGGCGAACTCCCCGACGATCACTGAGGACCACGAATGAACGGACGCACTAACGCCGTCGAGGTGAGCAACCTCGTGAAGGCATACAAGGACGTCCCGGTGCTCCATGACGTGTCGTTCACCGTCGAACGGGGCACCGTCTTCGCGCTGCTCGGGGCCAACGGCTCGGGCAAGACGACCACGATCAACATCCTGACCACGTTGATCAACGCCGACGGCGGCACGGCGAGCGTCGCCGGGTTCGACGTGGCCGAGCAACCCTCCAAGGTCCGCGAGCAGATCAGCCTGACCGGACAGTTCGCAGCAGTCGACGACGTGCTCACCGCCCGGGAGAACCTGGTGTTGATGGGCGAGTTGCGCCATGTCGCCGATCCTCGGCAGACCGCGGCGGACCTGCTCGACAAGTTCGATCTCAGCGGGGCCGCCGACCGCCGCCTGGGGACCTTCTCGGGCGGGATGCGACGCCGGCTCGACATCGCCATGAGCCTGGTGGGCGGTGCACCCATCATCTTCTTCGACGAGCCGACGACCGGGCTCGACCCCCAGAGCCGGAGCGACATGTGGCTGACCATCCGGCAACTGGTCGGCAACGGGACCACGGTCATGCTGACCACCCAGTACCTCGAGGAGGCCGACCGTCTCGCCGACGAGATCGCCATCCTCCACGGCGGCAGGATCGTCGCCAGGGGCACGCCAGACGAGCTGAAGGCCACGGTGCCGACCGGGCTGGTCGAACTGGAATTCAGCGAAGAAGGCCACCTGGCTGCGGCGCAGAGAGCGCTCGGCGAGCACCACGAGGTCAGCCGGGTGGACGCCAAGCTGGTCGTCGCAACCACCGGCGCGGTGGCCGAGATGGCCGACATGTTCATCCGGCTCAAAGACCACGGGATCGAGCCGACCGGGTTCTCCAGGCAGCTGCCGACGCTGGACGACGTGTTCTTCAGGTTTCTCGACGACGACAAGGAGGACCGACATGCGAGCGCTCACTGACACCTGGACCATGACGAAACGAAGCCTCCGTCACACGACGCGCAGCCTCGACACGATCATCACGGTCGTCATCACACCAATCGCCATGTTGCTGTTGTTCGTCTACGTGTTCGGCGGCGCACTCGGGGAGCAGACCGGCTCGACCGACTACGTCGACTTCATCACCCCCGGGGTCGTCATCATGACGGTGACGAGCGGCGTCGCCTACGCCGCCCTTCGTCTCAGCACCGACCTCCAGAAGGGCATCATCAGCCGCTTCCGGACCATGCCGGTGACCCCCTCGTCGGTCCTCAGCGGACAAGCCCTGTCGTCGACGCTGTCCAACCTCTTCTCCTGCTTCCTCGTGATCGTGGTGGCGCTGCTCGTCGGGTTCCGCCCGGCGGCCGACATCGCCGCCTGGCTCGCGTTCTGCGCCCTGCTGGTCCTCTTCACCCTGGCCACCACCTGGCTGGCGATGTGCTTCGGCCTGCTGGCAAAGACCGTCGAAGGCGCCGGGGCGTTCAGCTACATCCTGCTGTTGCTGATCTTCATCAGCCCCTCGTTCGTCCCGACAGAGTCCATGACGCCATTGCTGAGAGGCTTCGCAGAGAACCAGCCGATGACACCGATCATCGAAACCATGCGCTCACTGCTCACCGAGGGCACCACAGGCCCCGACCTCTGGGCCGCCCTGGCATGGGCCGTGGGCATCCTGGTCGTCTCCTACACGCTCACGCTGGGCATCTATCGTCGCAGCGCGCCTGTCCCGGCAGCCCAGTAAGGCCGAGCTCAACGGCGAGCTCGTCGTCACCCACCGACCGGTGTTGAGCGGAGCAACGATTCGTCACGAGACCGACAGGTGTTCCACCACGAGGTCGCCGCCGACGTACCCGCGACTGAGTCGGCTGTCATGGCGGCGACGCCATGTCCGGTCACACAAGCACGCTCTTCCCTTCATCGCTTGGTCCCCGACGAGGGTGGCGCACGGGCGGTGCGGGCCGGCGATTGAGGACGCCGCAGGTCGGGTTATCCCCGTCGCTTGTGGACATCGCCCACCGGGTGTTCGGTGCGCCCACCTCCTGGATCGTCGGCGCCCATCGCGGGCATTAGGTGTGCGCGGCGGGCCGTTACAGCTATGGCTTGATCAGCAGTGCGATCGACGGCCTCGGCCGCGACAGATCGCCGATCATGCGTTCCCTATAGACCTCAAGGAAGCGCTAGAAGCGCAACCACGGGGAAGTCCGGTGGAACCCCGAGGCACACTTGCCCGAAGGTCCCATAACGTTGCTCAGACGCCCAGACATGATGTCTCATCGTTTGGACGTCCCGGAAGCAACGCTCGAGGGGGCTGGTGGCTCGAAACGCCGTCGTTCCCGCGATGCTGCAGGCCAGTTCCACCGCCTGGACGGCGCTGCTCATGGCGTGGGCTAGCGCCAGCAGGAGGCCCGCCTTCTGCTCCAGTGAGTGGGTCTCGCCGTCGAGGCATCTCCGCCACGCTTCGCGCAGGCTCTCGAGGAGCAACAAGCGTCCCGAGCGCAGGATCGCCTCCGCTCGGCCCAGCTGGACTTGGGCCGACGCCCGTTCCATCAGCAGACCGCTCGATCCCACCGGCGTCTTGGTCCGGGCCAATGCAGTCACCTCATCGAGCGCTCGTCGCGCCACTCCCAGCATCGGCGTCGGGATACCGGTCGCCGCCACGCCCACGACGGGGAGTCGATACAGCGGGCCCCGGTAGTGCGATCCGGGCTCGAAGTCCGGCACAAACGGGAAGGTCCTGGACTTGGGCACGTACACGTCGGTCACCGAGATGTCGTTGCTGCCCGTGCCCCGCATCCCCATGACGTCCCACGTATCGATGATCTCGCACTGCTCGCTGGGGAAGTAGACCATGCGCATCTCGGGCTCGGCCCCGGCGGATTCGTCCTCGTCCACGACGACCATCGACAAGATCCAGTCGGCGTCATAGCAGTTGCTCACGAACGGGGCGCGACCAGAGATGCGGTATCCGCCGTTTGTCGACGTCGCCTGCAGCGGGCGGCCGAACTGGCCGGCGATGAGGATGTCCGCTCCGCGGCTGTAGATCTCCTCGGCTCCCTCGTCGGGGAGACGGCAACACAAGAAGGCCCAGTCCAGAGGGTTCTCCAAGGTCCACGCCGCAGCAGAGTCGTGGCGACCGATCTCCTCAACGACGAGGGCGCGGGTGACCGGGTCGGTCTCCAACCCCCCGAGCGAACGGGGCGTTGTCATTCGCAGGAGACCGGTCTCGCGCAGAGCCTTCAAGACCGGCTGGGACAGGCGTCGCTCCCGCTCTGCTTCCTGGCTGTGCTCCCGGACGATCGGAGCGATCTCGCGTGCGGCGTCGAGCAGCGAGGTGTCGGGTTCCCAGGGCACTTGGCTTGCTTCTGGCGTCGACAGGAGTTGGGTCATCACGCTCACCTCCGCTTCGCCGGAGCGATGTTCTGGTTGGCGTGGAAGAGGTCGACGTGCCGTTCCGTACGGCGCGTGCTTCGTCGTATCCATCGTGGTCGGGGGCGATCACGATCGCCCTGGAACCCGGCGATCTGCATCGTGGTTGGTGCTGTCATCGTTCCTCCTCTGGTCGATGGGCTCATCGCAACATCGGGAGGGACCGAGGAGAAGTCAGCGATCTGGACTTCGAAGTAAGGAATCTGGACTTCCATGAGCCAACCACCGAGGAACTTGCCAGCATGCGGGTCCCCCGTGCCGTGACCGCGGGCGCTGACGGCCGCGGAGCCGACGCCCCGGGCCACTGGAGGTACGAGTCCGCGCAATCGCTCGCGACGCGTTTGTCGACCAATCTCGTTGAGCTCCCCGGCGCGCACATGGCATACCTCGGTCAACCGCACGCGTTCGCGGAACGCACTCAAGCCGATCGTGCGCGGGCTCGCCTGACCGTCTGACGCCTCCATATCACACGAGAGCGACGCGATCAGAGCGCCGATCCCCTTCACCGTTGAGGCCCAGAATGCCTGATAGGCGCAATTTTCATGCAGAGATGCCAAGAGCCTGACCGCGGGTGCAACGAGGTCGGTTGTTGGCGTGACCCACCTAGCGACGAATACAACCGACTCCTTCGCGATGTGCGCCGGTGCCAACACGAGGAAGGTGCGAGGCGGGGATCACGTCATCGATCATGGCGACCACAGCGCTGCCAATCCGTGGCTCGCATCGCCCCGAACAGACCACCGCGCGGGTGGCCGCCGCATCACGACGTTGTCGGTGACCGATCCGGCCACCACTCGACGAGTCGACTGGTGGAGAACGAGGAAGGGAGGTGAGAGGAATGACATGGAAGATCGTTGAAGCTGGAGTCTGGGTCGGCCACAGGGTCGCCGATCTGGTGGTCTACCTCGCCTCCTGAGCGCTGGATCGTTGACGACTCGTCGGCGACCGACGTCGGCGGCACAGTGTCGGCGTCGGTTGACGGGGGCGCGGAGGCTGCCGCGAAGGCAGCGCCGGACCTGCTCCCGAGGAACCCGGCGGCAAGCGCGGACGCTCCTGCGGCGGAAGCGGCGCTGATGAGGGAGCGGCGTGAGATGACGGTCATGGAGGTCAACCTTTCGGTCAAGTGGACGAGTCGGCTCTGCCGGCGCGCCGGCTACGCCGTTTCGCAGTCGTCGCAGTGGACGTCGTCGAGTGGTTCACCGGCGAGCAGCGCTTCGATCCAGTCAACCAACCGGACGCCGTTCACCTCGATCTCGTACAACCTGTCGAATTCGAAGATCCCGTGTTCGTTCCCGGGTGCCGTGTAGCTGTGGAGGACGACGCCGGCGGCCTCCATCGCCGCTTCGTTGGCGTCGATCGACTCAAGGGTCGACGCCTCGACGCCTAGCCACTCCAGCGCCCTTGCCGCGTTGGGGTCGTAGGCGTAGTCGAAGCGGGCCATGACGATGTCGGGGTCATGCAGGCCGGCCTGGATCCAGAACCGGGGGATGCCCCAGTCGCGGGCGGTGAGCCCTTCGTTGACCTCCCAGTCGGGCATCGTGTCGTAGGCGCCCCACACCTCATCGAGGATCTCGGCGTTGAAATCGGGGTCGTCAGGGAAATGGCCGGACTGGGCGCCGAAAACGGTGACTTGGGCGTCGGGGAGCAGGTCGGCGACGAGCCCGCCATAGATGGGGGCGGCGACCGAGCCGGCGGTCTTGCCGACGACGACGACTTGGGTGGCATCGGGATAGTGGTCGGCGAGGTACTCGAGGGCGGCCGTGCCGTTGACGAAGCCGTTGTGTTCGACCGTCAGCTCCGGTGAGTATTCACGGGTGGCGTCGCCGAGGTAGACGTCACCGGTGCACAGCGGCACGTAGAGCATCGAGTAGTCGGCGAACGGGTTGTCTGCCCGGTCGAAGTCGAAGATCCCACTCCCCAGCGCCGGATTCTCGGTCGAGAGGTTGAAGTCGTAGTAGTCGTTCTCGCCGCCGGTGCCGGTGAAGGCGCAGGTCGTCGCGTCGTAACAGGAGCCGCCGCCTTCGAGGTACAGCACGACCTTGGTCGGGTCGGCCCGGCGTTCCCAGAAGGCGAACTCGCTACCGTCGGCACACTGGCAGTCGCCGCCGGGCACGACCTGCTCCCACTCCGACTCGCCTCCGGTGCCCGATCCGCTCGGCGCGGCGGGGCCCGGATTCGATCTCAGATGGCTGCACGCTTCCTCGGCGGCCTTGAAGTCCGGCGAGTTCGGATCAATGCCGAGGGGGCCGAGGTTGATTCCGTTGGGATCGGGGTCGGGGAAGTTGGCGATGCCGTGGTCACGCATGCACTGCGAGAACGCCAGCGGGTCGGTCTCGCCGACCTCCGACTCTGAGCCGTCCGTCGCCGAGTCCGCAGGCTGGGTGGTTGGCGGTGCGCTCGCCCCCGCTGCACCGGCTGTCGCGAATGCTGGGGTGGCGATCAGTCCCACGAGGGCGGGCACCGTGAGCACGTTGATGATTCGTCGCTGGGTCATGTCGCCACCCTGACGAGCTGCGCTGAGGCGCCGCTGAGAGCGGCGGCCGCGCTGAGAGCTCTCTCAGCGACCGGGGTGTCGGATCGGCGGCCCGAGGCGCACAATTGCCGTCAGTGCGCGTGCTCGTGGTCGAAGACGAGGTCCGCCTCGCCGAGTTCATCCAGGAGGGCCTGAATGCGGAGGGGTTCGACGTCGAGGTGACCCATGACGGTCTCGACGGCTTGTGGCGGGCGCGCGAGCGGCCCTACGACGCGATCGTGCTCGACATCCTGCTCCCGGGGATGAACGGCTACAAGGTCTGCCGGACGCTGCGTGAAGAGGGTGTGTGGACGCCGATCTTGATGCTCACGGCCAAGACCGGCGAGTACGACGAGGCCGAGGCGCTCGACACGGGCGCTGACGACTTCTTGTCCAAGCCGTTCTCGTTCGTGGTGCTGGCGGCGCGGCTGCGGGCCCTGGCCCGCCGCGGGGCGACGCCCCGGTCCCCCGAGCTCGTCGCCGGGGATCTGACGCTCGACCCGGCCCGTCACACGTGCCGTCGGGGCGACGTCCCGGTCGAGCTGACCCGCCGTGAGTTCGCCCTGCTCGAGGCGCTGGTCCGTCATGCCGGCGACAATGTCGCCAAGGCGCGTTTGCTGAGCGAGGTGTGGGGCGACGACTTCGACGGCGACGACAACGTGGTCGAGGTGTACGTGCGCTACCTGCGACGCAAGATCGATGAGCCGTTCGGGAGGCGGTCGCTGCAGACCGTGCGAAGCGTCAGTGGCTACCGGCTGGATCCGGATGGCTAGGCGCTGGCTTCGCCCTCCGCAGTCGGTGCGGGTGCGCATCACCCTCGCCGCCGTGGTGGTGACCGCGGTGGCCGTCGGCACCGCCGGCTGGCTGCTTGTGCGCTCGGTCGAGGACGCGCAAGTGCGCGACATCCGAAACAACATCAGCGTCTATCTGGACGTGGTGACCAGGCGCCTCGCGGAGGGACAAAGTCCCCAACGGGCACTGGCGGCGACCGACGGCGCACCCGGACCGGCGCGGGTGACGGTGACCGACGAGCGCCGGCAGATCGTTGTCTCCTTCCCCGAATTCATGGATCCCAGGGCCGGGGGCGACGAGCCGGTCGCGGACGACATTCCAGCGGGTGACGAGGTGGTGCTCGCCGAGTCCGAGACGCTCACCCGCGTTGTCGAGACCGCTCACGGCGAGCTCACGATCACCGCCGACGTCCCGATCGACCAGGTGGCCCGCAACGTCGATGCCCTCACCGAGAGACTGGCAGTCGGGCTCCCCGCCCTCGTCGCGCTTGTCGGTGTCATTGCGTGGGTGCTGGTGGGGCGGGCGCTGCGGCCGGTCGAGGCGATGCGCGCAGAGGCCGAGCGGATCACCGTGTCCACCATGCACCGCCGGGTGCCGGAACCCCCCACCGACGACGAGGTCGGCCGCTTGGCCCGCACAATGAACACCATGCTCGATCGCTTGCAGACCGCCGCAGCCCAGCAAAGACGGTTCGTCTCCGACGCCTCCCACGAGCTGCGCAGCCCCATCGCCGCCCTCCGCGCCGGTCTCGAGGTCGCCCGCGCCAAGCCGGGACCCGCCGGCTGGCCAGCGAGAGTCGACAGCCTGCTCGCCGAGGAATCCCGGCTCGAAACCCTCCTCGACGACCTGCTGCTGCTGGCAGCGCACGACGAGCACGGCACGAGCGCGGCGCCGGCCAGATCCGTGAACCTGACCGCACTCGCCATCGAGGAGGGACGACGACCGCGCCGGGTCCCCGTGCAAGTCGTGCAGTCGCCCGCCGACAACCAAGCCGTCGCTGTCGCCGGCGTCCAACAGCAACTCGCCCGCGCCCTCAGCAACGTGGTGGACAACGCCGCCCGGCACGCCGCCTCGGTCGTTCAGATCAGGGTCTCCAACGATGGCGACACAGTTCGCGTCGCCGTCGACGACGACGGCCCCGGCATCCCCCCGGCAGACCGAGAACGAGTCTTCGAACGATTCACCCGCCTCGATGACGGCCGCGCCCGACACGATGGTGGTAGTGGACTCGGGCTCGCCGTCGTCAGCTCCATCCTCACCAGCCACCACGGCACGATCCGCATCGACGACAGCCCCCTGGGCGGCGCCCGCTTCGTCGCCGAGCTCCCCGCTCTCCCCTCATAGCAGCCGGGGAGCCCGCACAACCGTCGGTTCAACGCAGACGACGAGCGTTGCGGAAGTCCCGGCCACGTCTCGACGCCAGTCACCGGATGCCGCCCCGCGTCCACGAACGTACGCTCGGCGGCCGATCGGGGCGCGATCGAAAGTGCCGGTCGGTCGCGCCGCCCGGGCCCGCGACACTCGGATGCTCCGCCGGCGTGGGCGATGTTGGCGTCGGCGAGCCGTCGCCGGGGCGTCGAGGACTCAGCCGGGCCGCCAGCTGACCACGGGCGGCTTGACGCGGGCGCAGCGGGGGCCGCCGCGCTCGTCGGTCAGTGACAGCGATGCGACGAGTACGCCGTCGTCGCGTGTCGCTGCAGCGAGCATCTCGGGCTCGATGTCCCCGATCATCAGCTTGGCCCGGCGGAACATGGCGAAGGAGCCGTCTGCGCCGACGTCGCCCCACGTGAGGTAGAGGAATCGCTCGCCCCTCTTGCCGTGCACGGCTGGCCCGCGGAGGTCCACCCCGGTGTCCTCGACGACAGTGCGCACGTCGATCTCCCATCGCGCGCTGTCGGCGTCGCCTCGCACCAGGCCGACGGGCTCCTTGCCGACCTGGACGGCGACGTGCACGTTGCGTCGCGGTACGACGTCCGACACGAACTCGGCGCCCGGTAGATCGCGTCCCTCGATGACGATTCGCATCGCGTCATTCTGGCGAAGGCCGCGACGTGTCGCGGCCTGTCCACCGAATGCCAGACGGCGATCGAGGACGCGCCGAATCGGCTGCCCGCGTGTCGTTATCGCCTAGGAAACGGGCTCGAACGGGTGGCCGCACGCGCACGTGTAGGTAGTGCCGTGCGGGCACGGGGTGTTGATCTGAAGCTCGCACTCGCAATCGGCGTTCGTGCAGGTCAGGCGAGTGCCTGGGACGTTCGTTGACTCATCCACCCTTCGACTGTTCCCCGTGCTGCTGCCAGGGAACCGTCCCAGACGCAGCGCACAGCACCCCGGCGATTCTGCCACGTTCCGATCGGCTCGGTCGCGCGCTGCGATGAGTTCTCGGCTCGCCGCCCGTCCAACCTCGTGTCGCCGCGGTAGCGACAGTGTGGGTGCGGCTACCTGACATCCAAGGACAAGGACACGACCATGCCAGAACTTCTCGTCGACTTCATCACCTCTCTCGACGGCTACGCGTCGGCGGAGGGCTGGCCCGGCTTCTGGGGTCTCGAGGGGCCTGAGTACCTCGCCTGGCTGGGTGAACAACCCGAGGTCACGTACGTGATGGGGGCGAACACGTACCGGCTGATGTCGGGCTTCGCTGCCGGAGAGACCCCAGCGGGAACGGACGAGTTCACCGCCGACGAGGAGGCGTCCCTCGACGGACTCACGCGAGCGTCGAAGGTGGTGTTCTCCGCGTCTCTCGCGGAGCCGCTCACGTGGGCCAACTCCACGCTCGTGCGCGACGACGCGGTCGAAGCGGTCCGGGCGATGAAGGAGGGCGGCTCGGGCCTCCTGAGCACGATCGGCAGCATCAGCCTGTGCCGCTCGCTGCTGCGAGCCGGACTCGTTGATCGCTTCCGGGTCGTGATGTTCCCGGTGATCACCGGCGCCACGGGAGCAGAACGCATCTACGACGGCTATCCGGACATCGCCCTCGAGATGATCGACAACCGCACCTTCGACGGCCGCATCCAGCTGGTCGAGTACCGGCCCCGCGTCCTCGAGCACCCACCGCTCGACCCCACCGCGTGATGTCGCCAGGACCCAGCTGCAAGCGAAAGGACGGCTCTGATGCCGAAGGTGATCGCTGACATCTCGATGTCGCTCGACGGGTTCGTGACGGGAGAAGGTGCCGATGAGCAACACGGACTCGGCGATGCTCCTGAGCTCCACACCTGGGTCATGCAGCAGGACGTGGTCGACACCGAGATCCTCGAACAGTCGACGGCGCAGAGCGGTGCGGTGGTGATGGGGCGGCGGCTGTTCGACGTCGTCAACGGCCCCGATGGTTGGAACGAGGAGATGGGGTACGGCGCCGATCAGGCGGGGACGCCGCCTTTCATCGTCGTCACCCACTCGCCGCCGCAAGAGGTCCGGTTGGAACGCGAACTGGGGATGCGCGTCACCTTCGTCAGCGATCTGGTCACCGCGATCGACCAAGCGCGATCTGCGGCGACCCACGGTGACGTCGTGATCATGGGCGGCGGCGACGTCATCGGCCAGGCGCTGGAACAGGGCCTCGTCGACGAGCTGCGCCTGCACCTTGCCCCGATGCTGCTCGGTGGCGGCACACCACTGTTCAAACCGGGACGCGCCAGATGTATCGGCAACGCGACGTTCGCCCATCGCGCAACGCCGTGCACCTCACCTACGAACGCGTGCAGACGTAGATCGAGACGTCGAGGCGGAACGACGCGCCGACGACGTTCGCAGGTCACGCATCGAACAGCGCCGCGCGATGCCCGCGCAGCGTTGGAGTGCCGGCGGTATCGGACAGTCAGGGCGACGTTTCCGGAGGCGGTGAGCGGACGGGGTCGGGTGTCCGGGATTCAGCGAGGTCGCGAGGTGGCTCCTCGAGGTTCGGGGGCGGTCGCGATGACTGCGAACATGGCGAGGGACATCGAGAAGTGGCCTCGTCCGGCTGCGTCGTGAATGGTCGAAACGAATCGAGCGGTGTCGGCGCGATCGAGTTGACCGGTGGCGACGAGGTCCTCGGCGAGGCTGTGCATCGAGAAGCATCCGTCCGGTGCGGGTGATTCACCGGGGTCCCACTCGGTCCAAGCCTGCGTCGCGGTGGTCTGCCTGACCTCGCCGAAGCCGGCGGCTCGAACCAACTCGTTCAGCCGACGTCCCACGTTCGACGGCCGACCTCCTTCGGCTCGCATCGCGTCGCGGACCCTGGCGGTGACGTCGGCGTCACCGACATCGAGCCGCAGCGTCGACCAGTCGGTGTCGATGAGCGAGACGCGACCGCCCGGTCGCAAGACCCGCGCCAGCTCGTCGATCGCGGTACGCGGATCGGCGACCCACTGCAGTGTGCGCTCCGATCGCGCCGCGTCGAAGGACCCGGCTGGTTCATCGAGCGCGAGGGCGTCGCCAACCGAGAAACGCACGCGACACGGGGCCGCGCTGGAACGCTCACGGGCGACCGCGAGCATCGCCGCCGAGGCATCGATTCCGACCACCTCGCCAGTAGTCCCGAGATCGTCGGCGAGGGCCAGGGCCGCGTCGCCGAGCCCACAGCCGACATCGAGCAGCCGCTCGCCCTCGATGAGCGCCAGTTGGACCCGTTCCCACGCACGCAACTCGCGCGTCGAGTCCCACCGGGACGTCGTCTCCATCGTGGCGACAAGCACCGAGACGTTCGGATCGTCGTCGACTCGCCTGTACCCCAAACCGTGCGTGTCCCGTGCGCCCACGTGTGGATGCTAGGGCGACCGCTGGAGATCACTGCCACCAGCGACCCGCTCCCGGCGTACCCGGCCACTCGCCTCGGGGGTTGATCGGACGCGGTCTTCGGATGCTCGCCGGATCGGGCAACCTGTGCCGGTGACGTTACGGCGGAGGGGCAAGGGCGGGATGGCGAGCGACGTGCTCTTCGATCCCACCAAAGTCGACCTCGTCGGCTCCGCGCCTGACGGGACGACCGCCGAGCTGTACATCGTCGCCGACGCTCCGTGGTCGGGCTCGGACGCCCAGATCCGGTCTTTGCAGGACAAGATTCACGCCTACGTCGCGTTCGCCGTCGACGGCCAGATGGCGCAGCTGTATCCAGAACTCGCGTCGATGCCGTGGCGCATCGTCATCCGGTGCCTCAGCGGTCGCCCGGATGTGCGTACCGCCGATGTGCTTTCACGCACCATCGCACCGGTCCGCGGCTATGGCGGAGACCTCGAGGTGCGCCCCTAGCCGCCGCCGGTCGGCATCCTCGTCGTCCGCGAAAGTGCCCGACAATGACGGAAATCGCGGACCGAGACGCGTCCGGGACGTGCCGGCTGAACGCGGGTCGGGAGCCGTTACCGCCGCTCCGACCGGACGAACACGAATGCACCGAGCGCGGCCGCCCCGATCGAAGCCACGAGGACGCCGAGCTTGGCGTCCGTCTGCAAGCTGGGCTCGTCGAACGCCAGGGCTGAAACGAACAGTCCGACGGTGAAGCCGATGCCGGCGACGGCCGCGACTCCCGTGACGTGACCCCAGTGCGCGCCTGCGGGGAGCCGACCCAGCCCGAGCCGCACAGCGAGCCAGCTGAACAGGGTGACCCCGACCAGCTTGCCGACGATGAGTCCGACCACGACGCCTACGAACACGGCGGATGGCTCCGAGAACGAGTCGGACGTGATCTCGATGCCCGCATTGGCGAGCGCGAAGAGCGGGACGATCACGAAGCTCGTCCACGGGTGCAGCAGGTCGATGAGACGATCGCATGCCGAGACCGACCCTCTGATCGCGACGGCGACGGCCCGCACATCCTGGGCCTTGACGTCGCTGCGGTTCTCCAGCACGTGGACGAGCTCGTCAGCCTCGAGTGCGGACTGTCTCGGCACTGCCGGCGTCAGCAACCCCATCACCACGCCGGCGATCGTGGCGTGGACGCCGGACTCGTAGACGACCAGCCACAGCACGAGACCGGCGCCGAGCAGGATCGGCGGATACGTGATCTCGACCCGATGGAACAACGCGACGGCCGCGACGATCGCCGCCGCCAGGACGAGAAAGCGCGGCTCGATGTCGTCGGAGTAGAAGATCGCGATCACCACGATGGCACCGATGTCGTCGACGATCGCGAGCGTGAGGAGCAACACCTTGACCGGCCCTGGCACGCGCCGGCCGAGCAAGGCGACGACGCCGAGCGCGAAGGCGATGTCGGTTGCCATCGGAATGCCCCATCCCTGGGATCCTTCGCCGCCGGCGTTGAATGCCACGAAGACGAGGGCCGGCACCGCCATTCCCCCGAACGCAGCCATCGCCGGGAGCGCCGCCGCTCGCGGATCGCGCAGCTCACCGACGACAGCCTCACGCTTGATCTCCATGCCGACGACGAAGAAGAACAGGCCCATCAACAGGTCGTTGACGAGATGGCCGAGCGTCCCCTCGAACACGTAGGTCCCGATCGCGACGCGAACCTCCGTCTGCCAGAACGAGAAGTAGCCGGCCTGCCACGGTGAGTTGGCCCACACCAGGGCGACGATCGTCGCGGCGATGAGTGCGAGACCGCCCGCCGCTTCGATGTGGAGGAACCGGGCGAACGGCTGGGCGGCGCGCGCAAGCCGGCGGTCGCTGTACAGAAAGCTCGGTTGGGCGCTGGGCAGAACACCGCGGCTCACGTCCGGGAGATTGTACGGGGAGCGCGTGGAGCGACGCGATTGCGTCAGCTCGTGAGGCTTGGCGGCGTCAACGGCGGTATCGAGACGATCGGCGACGTGATCGGGGAAACGTCCAGGATTGGGACATCGATCGACGGGACCGCGACGGCGGGAAGGCTGAGAAGCGGGGCCTGGCTTGTTGGCACCGTGACCGCCGGTGCGCTGACCGACGGAGCGGCGGCCGCGTCAGCAGATTCTCCGGCCGCCGCCCCCGGTGCCGCGACGGCCACGATCGGCGGGGAATCAGCGACCGCCGAGTGCGCTTCGAGATCGCCGACGCCGCGCCGACCGTCGACGACCAGTTGCCCGAGCGGCCCGTCGAGCGGCGGAACGAACGATCTGAGCAGGGTGAGCGATCCGCCCGTCGGGCCCAGTGCGATCACGGCGAACGCGTGATCGAGTCGCTCGACGAACGAATCGGCGATTGGGGTCACGATCGGCTGCTCGATGGATGTAGCCGCGTCCGCGACGACCGCTGCGACGTTCTGATCAGGACCTGGCGAGGTGTCGCCGAGAACAAGGCTGCCATGATCCTCCTCCGGCGACGCTTCGGCAGCAGGCGCTGCCGGCGACGGTGTGGCCTCACGGACCATCGTGGCGTGGCTGACCCGGGCGACGCCGGTGGCGGCGCCGTCGGCGCTGAGCGCCGGGCTGATCAGGAGCACCACGACGAGTGCCTTGGTGAGGAGTCCGCCGGACAGACCAGCGGACGCGGCCCCGATCGAAAAGCCGGACACCGACGACACCGTCGGTGTTGCCTTCGTCACCGTCGCCACGGCACCGGCGAACGCGGCTGCCGGCGCCACCGGGATCAGCGAGCGCAGGCTTCCGTTCATGTCGCGCAGCTCCGCGGCAGCCTTGGCACATGTAGTGCAACGAACCAGGTGGCGTTCGATCTCGAGCGTCGACTCGGAGCCGAGCTGACCGCGCACGTACCCCGCGAGGAGCGGGGCGGACCTGATGCACTCCGTCCCGGCGACGGCACCGACGTGCTCCGCGAGGTACGCGACAGCGAATGCCTGACGAGCACGATGGGCCAGCGCGGCGGCGGCGTTGGGCGAGAGGTTCATGCGCTCACTGAGCTCGCGGGTGGGCCGCTGCTCGACCTCGGTGAGCCAGAGCGTGTGCTGCCATCGCGGTGCGAGCGATGCGAAGGCTCTCGCCACCGTGTCGGCTTCGACGTACCGCTCGGGATCCTCGAGGACCGGGCCGCGGCGGTCCTGGTGTTCGTCGGGTGCGAACCGGTCGAGCCACTCGTCCGTCAACGACACGGTGCGATGACGGCGCCGCCGGCAACCGTTGCGTACGCAGGCGAGGAGGTACCGGCGGAAGTTGTCGCGCGGTCCCCGGCCATTCCGCAACGCCGAGAGGACACCGGTGAACGCGTCGGAGACGACGTCGTCGGCGTCGGTCTTCGATCGCAGGAGGCACCACGCGGTCGACTGGGCCGCCTTGCGGTGACGGCGGTACAGCTCGCCGAACGCCGATTGGTCGCCGGAGCGGGCCCGGTCGGTCAACTGCTCGTCTGACTCTCCCGGCAGTTCCGGCCGGGAAGCCAACTGGACTCGCTCGTCCATCGTGCCATCCATTCGTTTCAGTACCGCCCTGTTGTTTTGAGACCCGTTTGGGACCCAGTGGCGCACCGACCCTTCGGTCGGTGCGCCGCTGACCCGCCCCATCTGGCACCGGCGCGGCGGCACCGGTGTGATTGAGTTACGAGTGCCCGTGCCGGCCGAGCAGCTTGGTCCCGAAGCCGCTCATCACGAACAGTGTTCCGAGCAGGAGGATCCCGGCCACGGCGATGCCGGTCATCGGCAGCGGACTGCTACTGGCCCGGGCGAACCCGGAGGGTCCCGGCACGGTCGTCCCACCAGCCCCACCACCCGGGGTCGTCGTCGACGCACCACCGTCGCCGCCCGTGTCGGATGTCGTCGTCGTGCCGCCATCCGGGTCGGTCGTCGTCGGACCGGGGACCGTCGTCGAGCCATCGGGCACCGAGGTCGTCGCACCCGGCGTGATGGTCGTCGTCGGCGGGCACTCGGCCACGGCATCGCCGACCACGCCGGCGCCGACGCACACGTCGATGCCACCGTCGCCAGCCATGCACTCGACCAAGGCGTCGCCGACCAGACCCGCAGCGGAGCAGACATCGGCATCGATGAGCGAGTCGCTGCTGTCATCGGCCTCGCACTCGACCGCCGCGTCACCGATCACCCCGGCGGCCGCGCACGCATCGGCATCGACGAGCGACGCCGAGCCGACACCGTCATCACCGGCCTGGCACTCGGCCGTCACGTCACCGACCACACCGGCAGCCACGCACGCATCGGCATCGACGAGCGAGTCCATGCCATCGCCGTCTCCGTCATCACCGGCCTGACACTCGGCCGTCGCGTCACCGACCACACCGGCAGCCACGCACGCATCGGCATCGACGAGCGACGCCGAGCCGACACCGTCATCACCGGCCTGGCACTCGGCCGTCGCGTCACCGACCACACCGGCAGCCACGCACGCATCGGCATCGACGAGGGAGTCCACGCCATCGCCGTCTCCGTCATCACCGGCCTGACACTCGGCCAGCGCCTCACCGGTCAACCCGGCGGCAACGCACAGGTCGAGATCGATGACCGACTCACTGGCGGCATCGGCCTGGCAATCGGCCAGCGCCTCACCGCTGAGACCGGCGGCGACGCACAGGTCGAGCTCGATCACAGAATCATCGCCAGCATCGGCCTGGCACTCAGCCAGCGCGTCGCCGAACAGGTGGGCAGCGACGCAGAGATCCGCGTCGACGAGCGAGCCGCCATCGTCGCTGCCCGCCTGGCACGCAGCCAACGCCTCGTCGGCGAGACCGCCCGCGACACACAGGTCGAGGTCGATGACCGAGTCACCGCCCTCGTCGGCCTGGCACTCGGCCAGCGCGTCGCCGAACAGGCCGGCTGCGGCGCACAGGTCGAGGTCGATGACCGAGTCGCCTCCGGCGTCAGCCTGGCACCCAGCCAGTGCCGAGCCGAACAGGCCGGCTGCGGCGCACAAGTCGGCGTCGATGAGCGATTCCGTCGAGTCGTCTTCCTCCGTGCACTGCTCGGCGATCTCGTTGAGCACCCACCACGGCAGGCACAGGTCGACGTCGAGCAGCCCCTCCACCGGCCCCTCGTCGGTGGGCAGATCCGCCATCGCGCCCGCACCGGGCGACGGCACGCCGCCGGGGCCCGGCACGACGTCAGGGATCGGCGCGGCCGCGGGGGACGGGGCAGCCGGCGCGGGAGCCGGTGGGGTGACTGCCGGTGGGGTCGGCAGCGCTGTCGCCGGAACCGGCAGCGCCGGCGGCGCGACATCCGGGACCGGT
>CAVXSN010000011.1:0-200692 GCA_963764455.1 Ilumatobacteraceae bacterium | reverse complement strand
AGGCCGAGGTCGAGCGCTGCCGCTCCGAGCGCCCGGAACTGCCACCACCCCCACGACGCTGGAGGCAGCCCGCTGACCCCGACGACAGACGAGTCGAGGGCGGTCTGTCCCGACGCCATGAGCCGCCGGTCGCCGACTCCACGCCCCTGCCCACGCACGGCGGCAGACCGCTCGCCCGACGCCTGGTTGGCGACGAGCGCCACCGCGGGGCCGCGCTCGTCGACCACGCACATCGAGGTGGCGAACCACGGGATGCCGCGGCTGGCGTTCGTCGAGCCGTCGAGCGGATCGAGCACGACGACGCGGTCGCCGTCGCCGGAGCGACCGCTCTCCTCCGACAGCACCGCGAACCCGGCATCGAGCAGCATCGTCCACGGCCACCTCGTCGACGTCGACGTCGGCGAGGTACTGGCCCGGCGCGCAGCCCGGACGGGCCCCAGTCGGTCACCGCCCGCAGCCGCGCCGCCACCTCGTCGGCGACGCGGAGCAGGGTCGAGTAGCAGCGGGTCGAGCTCGCAACGCAGAAGGGCGCTGCCATGACCATCCGGTGCATGCTGGCACCCATCGGTCGCGATACGCAGCGGTAATCTCTCGCGCGTGGCAGTCATCGACGTGGCGGGTTTCGTCGCCGACCTCAAGAGCCAGGCGATCGACCACGGGTTCCACGTCCACGACGAGCGCCACTTCGTCGAGACCTACTCGCTGCGCCAGCTGTGGGAGGTCGACCTCCACCCCGAGGAGGCGTGCAGCGGGCCGATCGACCTCCACCTGTCGCTCGACGTCGACCCGCGGGCGATGCTCGGCTTCGAGGACGAGGTGATGAAGCTCGACGACATCGACCAGACCCCGCCGCCCGGCTACACGTTCCCGCTCGTGTTCACGTGGACGCTGCCGCCGCTGCCCGACCCGCCCGACCTGCTCGTGCTCGCCACCGAGCTCGCCGGCGTCGGCGGGGTCGAGCTTCCGGTCGAGGTCTCGGCCATCGACTCGTTCGCCAACGTCACCGACGCGCCCGAGCGGTCGCTCAGCCTCGTCGCCCGCACCAGCGTCGACCTGTCGACGTCTAC
This sequence comes from Ilumatobacteraceae bacterium, assembly GCA_963764455.1. Taxonomy (GTDB): domain Bacteria; phylum Actinomycetota; class Acidimicrobiia; order Acidimicrobiales; family Ilumatobacteraceae; genus Desertimonas. The sequence continues at coordinate 199,625 of CAVXSN010000011.1, read as the reverse complement.
CTCAACAATGACACGAGCGTCGCCGACGATCTGGAACGATGCAAGCATGTCAGCCTGTTCCTCCTCGACCAGGCCAAGGACTGGCTCGGTGACACTGTAGAGCACGAGCCGAGAAAGGGAGCACGTGCATGCTCGTTCGTGAACTGATCGACATCCTGAGCGACCACCCCGGGGATCTCGAGGTCGAGCTCGCCGTGGTCGCCCCGGTCGACGAGGACTCCGACGACATCACCGTCGACCGCTACCCGGTCGACGGGGTGCTGCCGTGGGAGGACGACGACGCCGAGCTGAGCGCCGAGGAGAGCCGGGTGATCTGGCTCGTCGGCGGTGACGACGACGACGTCGAGGCGTTCCTCGACGCCGTCGAAGAACCCGATGACTGAGGCTCCGACCTCCGCCGACCTCTTCCGCCTCGACGGCCGCACCGCCCTCGTCGTCGGTGCCGGGAGCGGCATCGGCGAGGCGATCGCGCAGGACTGGCGACGTTCGGCGCAACGGTGGTGTGCGCCGACTCCCGCCTCGACGCCGCCACCGTGAGCGCCCAGAGCATCAACGCCTCGATCCCGACAAGGACGAGACCGCCTCGGCGCTGGCGCTCGACCTGCTCGATCCCGACGCGCCGGCAGCGGCGCTCGGCGACCATCGGCGCCCCCGACGTGCTCGTCACGACCCCGTCGATCAACGTGCGCAAGCGCATCGTCGACTACACCGACGACGAGCTCGACCGCGTCGTCGACCTCAACATCAAGGGCGTGTTCCGGCTGTGCCGAACGTTCGGCGGCGGCGATGGCCGAGGCCGGACGGGGCTCGATGATCGGGTTCTCGTCGGTTCGCTCGCAGACCACCGAGCCGGGCCAGGGCGCCTACGCGGCGACCAAGGCGGCGACCGTGATGCTGTTCAAGACGCTCGCCGCCGAGCTCGGCGGATCCGGCGTCGCGCCAACGTCATCGCTCCCGGCGTCGTCGAGACGCCGCTCACGGCAGCCGATCCTCGACAACCCGGACTGGTACCAGGCCTACGCCGACAAGCCGATCCTGCGCCGCTGGGCGCTCCGCCGACGAGACTGGTCGGCGCGGCGGTGTACCTCGCCTCCGACGCCTCGACCTACGTCACCGGCACCACGCTGTTCGTCGACGGCGGCTGGACCGCGGCCGACGGCCGCTACGACGCCGAGCGTGTAGCCGGCACCCGGCGCACCACCGCCCTAGAGTCCGGTTGATGACGACGTCGGTGACCGCGGTCGACCCCGATGCGCTCGTCGAGTTCACGCGCGAGCTCGTGCGCATCCCGAGCGTGTTCGACCCGGAGCGCGGCCTGAGCGAGGCGCCGGCGGCCGAGCTCGTCGAGGCCCAGATGCGGGCGTTCGGGTGGGAGCCGCGCCTCGACACCGTCGCCGACGGCCGGCCCAATGTGATCGCCACCGTCGAGGGCGACTCGCCCGGCCGCACGCTCATGTTCGAGGGCCACACCGACGTGGTCACCGAGGGCGACCTGTCGACGTGGACGGTCGATCCGTTCGGCGCCGAGCTCCGCGACGGCAAGATCTGGGGCCGCGGCTCGGCCGACATGAAGTCCGGCGTTGCGGCGATGCTGTTCGCCACCGACGCCATCGTCCGCTCCGGATCGTTCCCGGGCCGGATCGTCGTCGCCGCGCTGGTCGACGAGGAGGGGATGATGCTCGGCGCCAGGGACTTCGTGGCCCGCGGCCGCGGCGAGGGGATCGACGGCGCGATCTGCTGCGAGCCGGAAGGCGGCGAGATCTGCCACGTCGCCAAGGGCGCGGTCCGGCTGCGCATCGACCTGCTCGGGCGCATGGCCCACGGCGCGATGCCGTTCGAGGGCCGCAACCCGAACCGCGCCGCGGCGGCGGTCATCGCCGCGCTCGCCGAGCTGGAGGCGAACCTGCAGCGGACCCACGGCAACCACGAGCATCTCGGGCTCCCGTGGGTGACGCCGACGGTGATGCGGGCCGGCGAGCCGGTGCAGATGAACGTGATGCCGGCCAGCGCGTCGCTCTGGGTCGACGTGCGCACGATCCCGGCGGTCGATCACGACGAGCTCATCGCGAGTGTCAGGCAACTGGCGAGCGATGCCGCGGCCGCCGCACGACGTTGTCGCTGCGGTCAACGTCATCGACAACCGGCCCGCCGTCGCCGTCGCCGAGGACGACCCACTCGTCCGGGCGCTGTGGGATGCCCACGCCGCGGTCGCCACGACTCCCCCACGCCTCGGCGGCGTGCCCGGGACGACCGACGGCACGATGCTCACGACCCTTGGCGGCATCCCTTCGGTCGTCTACGGTCCGGGCGGCAAGTGGATCGCCCATCAGTCCGACGAGTTCGTGGACGTCGACGATCTGATCCAGCACGCCGACGTGTACGTCGACGCCGCGCTTCGGTTCCTCTCCGGCCTGGGCGGCGCCCAGAGAGCGCGAGCCGGAGACGTGACCGGCCCGACGCCCGGCCCACGCAACGACATCACCGACGTCGCCGGAGTCAGGGTCGGCCACTACCAACGATCCGGCCGCGGCTGGTTGACCGGCACGACGGTGGTGTTGCCGCCGGCCGGGACGGTCGGCGCGGTGGACGTCCGGGGCGGCGGCACCAGGCACCCGGGACATCGAGGCCCTCGACCCGATCAATCTGGTCTCCCGCGTCGACGCCGTCTGCCTGTCCGGCGGCAGCGCCTACGGATTGGCCGCCGCCGACGGGGTCATGAGCTGGCTGGGCGAGCGCAACACCGGCTTCCCAGTCGGTCCCGAGCCCCACCACGTCGTGCCGATCGTCCCGTCAGCCGTGCTCTTCGACCTCGGCGTCGGCGGCAGCTTCCACAACCGCCCCGACGCCACGTTCGGGGCGAGGGCGGTCGCCGCGCACGCGATCAGCTCGTGTCCGGCAGGGCACGGTGGGCGCCGGTACCGGCGCCCACGCCGAACGGCTCAAGGGCGGCATCGGGTCGGCCAGCGTCGTGCTCGGCAACGGGATCACGGTTGCCGCACTCGTCGCGCTCAACTCCAGCGGCAACGTGTTCGACGTGCGCACCGGCGAGTTGCTCGGCCTCAGCCACGGCGTCGCCGGCGAGTTCGGCCACATCGGAACGCCCCGCCGCGGCGAGGTGAAGGCGTACCGCGACAACCCGCCGGAGCTCCGCCCGCTGAACACGACGCTCGCCGTCGTGGCCACCGACGCGACGATGCCGAAGCACGAGTGCAAGCGGATGGCCATCGCCGCTCACGACGGGATGGCCAGGGCGATCGACCCCGTCCACCAGTACGTCGACGGCGACGTCGCGTTCGCCCTGGCGACCGGCGCCAGGGAGGTTCCGCTCGACGACCCGGCCGCCACACCGGGGAGTGCGATCCGCCCCGGCTTCTCCCGGCCGCTGACGCTCAACGCGCTCTTCGCCGCGGCCGCCGACGTCGTGTGCCGAGCCATCGTCCACGCCGCCATCGCGGCCACGAGTGCCGGCGGGATGACGTGCTACTTGGAGCAGTTTCCGTCGGCGATCCGACGCCGACCGTAGCGCCCCCTGGCGGACGACCCGGTGCCGGAGCGCGCCCGAGTGCCGGACGCCCCGACGGTCGTACCGCCTCGGATCGGCAATCCCGACGTGGTTGGTCGGGAATCGCTGCGACTACAGTCGCCGCATGCAGCGACACGCTCTCCACCGCCCCCGCCGCCTGCTCGCGGCGGGCGCCCTGCTCCTGGGGCTGGCTGCGGCCGGCGCCCAGCACGCCGACGCGACCACCGAACCGGCCGAGCCGGCGGGCGACCCCGACGCCAGCGTCGTGCTCGGGTTGGTCCTCGAGCCGGGCACCCTCGACCTCGTCAACACGTTCGGCGCGGCGCTGGATCAGGTGCTGCTCGACAACGTGTACGAGACGCTGGTGAGATCGACGCCCGAGGGCGACATCAGCCCGGGTCTGGCGACCCTCGAGATCTCGGACGATGGTCTCACGTACACGCTCACGCTGCCGGAGGGCGTCACGTTCCACGACGGCGACCCGCTCACCGCGTCCGACGTCGTGTGGACGATTCAGCAGTTCCAGGCCGGCACCGGCCCGGCTGGTGGCGAGCTCGCCAGCGTCGCGTCCGCCGAAGCGCCCGACGACCAGACCGTCGTGCTCACCCTGTCGGAGCCGGACGCCGACCTGGCGTTCAACCTCAGCCAGCGTGCCGGCGCCGTGCTCAACGAGGGGGCGACCGGCCTGGAGAACGTCGGCCAACGGCACCGGTCCGTTCACGCTGGTGGAGTGGAACCAGGGCTCGTCGATCACGCTCGGCCGCAACGACGAACTACTGGGGCGACGCGCCGCAGGTCGCCGAGGTGACGTTCCAGTACTTCACCGATCCCAATGCCGCGGTCAGCGCGCTCCAGGACGGCGACGCCGACCTGCTGACCCTGGCGGACACGGAACTCGTCACCCAGTTCGAGGACAACCCGGACTACGTGATCTCGACCGGCCCGAGCAACGGCGAGTTCACGCTGGGGTTCAACAACTCCGACGAGGCCCTTTCCGACCAGCGCGTGCGCCAGGCGATCACCCAGGCGATCGACAAGCAAGGCCTGATCGACCTCAACAACGGCTACGGCACGATCATCGGCGGGCCGGTACCGCCGTTCGAGCAGTGGTACGAGGACCTCACCGAGCTGTATCCGTACGACCCCGAAGCCGCCAGGGCGCTGCTCGAGGAGGCCGGCTACGGCGACGGGCTCAACCTGACGTTCATCGTGCCCAACTTCTACCCGAGCCGCTTTCCCGACTTCGTCGTGTCCCAGCTCGCCGACGTCGGCATCAACGCCGAGCTGCAGACCGTCCAGTTCCCGACGTGGCTCGAGCAGGTGTTGACGAACCACGACTACGACCTCACGGTCGTGTTGCACGCCGAGCCGCGTGACCTCGACAACTACGCCAACCCCGATTACTACTGGGAGTACGACAACCCCGAGGTGCAGCAGCTGCTCGCCGACGCCCGAACGTCCACGGATCTCGACGAGTCGAACGAGCTGCGCCGGCAGGCCGCGGCGCTGATCGCCCAGGACGCCGCGGTCGACTGGCTGTTCCTGGGCAACGACCTCGTCGTCGCCCGGACCGGCCTCTCCGGCTACCCGACGTTCGACACGGCCAGCCGCTTCGACGCCTCCGGCCTGGTCGTCACCGACTGATCCCGATTTCCACAAGCGATTTGTTTCACTTTCGCGACAAATCGCTTGTGGAAATCTGGTTGTCCTGGCCGCGGACCGGCGCCGCGGGGCAGTAGAAACGCGCTGATGCTCTGGTTCACGGTTCGACGCCTCGGGCTGCTGCTCGTCGCGTTCCTCGTTGCCAGCGTCGTCATCTTCTGCCTGCTCCGACTGCTGCCCGGCGATCTGGCGGCGACGATCGGCGGCATCGAGGCGTCGCCCGAGCGGCTCGACGCGATCCGCGAGGAGCTCGGGCTCGATCGTCCGCTGATCACGCAGTACTTCGACTGGATGGGCGGCGTCCTGACCGGCGACTTCGGGCGCTCGGCGTTGACCAACTCCACGGTGACGAGCCAGCTCGGCGAGAAGCTGGCGGTCACGGCTCCGCTGGTCATCGCGTCGACGGTCCTCGCGATGATGGTCGCGCTACCGCTCGGCGTGTACGCCGCGATGCGCCACCGCAAGCCGGACGGCCTCGCGCTCTCGGCGACCGGGCAGCTCGGCATCGCGGTGCCCCAGTTCCTGCTCGGGATCGCCCTGATCGCGTTGCTGTCCGGACGCTGGGACCTGCCGTCGCAGGGGTTCCCCCGCCAGCGCTGGGACGAACCGGCGCGGGCCGTCCGCTCGCTCGTGCTCCCGGCGCTCACGCTGGCCGCCGCCCAGGGCGCGATCCTCCTCCGGTTCGTCAGGGCGGCGACCCTCGACGTGCTCAACCAGGACTACATGAGAACCGCCCGCTCGAAGGGGCTGACCAACGTGCAGGCGCTGGTCCATCACGGGCTTCGCAACGCGTCGATCCCGGTCGTCTCCGTGCTCGGCATCCAGCTCGCCAGCCTGATCGCAGGCGTCGTCGTGATCGAGCAGGTGTTACAACATCCCGGGGGTCGGGCTGATGCTGCTCAAGGACATCGGCAACCGCGACTTCGACAAGGTCCAGGGCACGATCCTGCTCATCGCCGTCGTCGTGCTGGTGATCGGGTTCTTGGTCGATCTCGCGCACTATCTGATCGATCCCCGGCTGCGGGTCCAGCGATGAAGACGCTTGCGGTTCGCGCTCGCGGTCGTGGACCGGGCGGGTCGGGGCCGCGCTGGTCGCCACCCTCGTGGTCGCGGTCGTCCTCTCCTACGTCTGGGTCCCCCACAACCCACGGCGCCTCGACCCGAGCCAGCAGTGGCTGGGCATGTCCGCCGACCACTGGTTCGGCACGGACGGCGGGGGCCGGGACATCTTCTCGCTGGTGATCGTCGGAGCCAGGGTGAGCCTCGTCGTCGCCGTCGCCTCGGCGGCCGTCGCCGCCGTGGTCGGATTCGTGTTCGGCGTGCTCAGCGCGATCACGCCCCGCTACGTCGGCGAGTCGGTCGCCTACTTCAACGACGTGCTGATCGCGATCCCGACGCTCGTGTTCGCGCTCGTGCTCGTGGGTCTGTTCAAGGGCTCGCTGGTGGTGGTCATCGCGGCGATCGGGTTCACGTCGGGGGTCGCGCTGGCGCGGATCCTGAAGGCCGAGATCTCGCGGGTGCTCACCCAGGACTACGTGATGGCGGCCGCACGCGTCCGGCGTGTCGACGTGGCGACGTCGTTCGCCGGCACATCGTGCCGAACATCGCGCCGATCGCGATCGTCCAACTGTCGCTGATCGCCGGCTTCGCCGTGCTCGCCGAGGCCGCACTGTCGTACCTCGGGGTGACCTCGCGGTCACGGCCCACCCTCGGCTTCACGCTCAGCGATCTCCAGCGCACGGTCACCGTCCACCCCTGGTCGATCGTGTTCCCAGGCCTGATGCTCGTGGTCGCCACGCTCGGGTTCAACCTGCTCGGCGACGGGTTGCGCGACGCGACCGACCCGCGATTGCGGAGTGGCCGCTGATGGCGCTCCTGGCCATGACCGACCTCACGGTCGCGTTCGGCGACACCGTCGTGGTCGACCACGTCTCGCTCTCGATCGAGCGCGGCGAGCGGCTCGCGATCATCGGCGAGTCCGGCTCGGGCAAGACGCTCACCGCACTCTCGATCATCGGGCTCGTGCCGGAGTCGGCGACGGTGACCGGCAGCGTGGTGTTCGACGGCCAGCAGCTCCTCGGTCGGGGCGACCGCGAGCTGTCCCGGCTTCGCGGCGAGTCGATCGCGATGGTGTTCCAGAACCCGCTGACCGCGCTGAACCCGCTGATGCGGGTCGGCAAGCAGATCGCCGAACCTTTGCGCCGCCACCACGGCTTGGACCGCCGGCAGGCCGCCCGGGCCGCGGTCGAGCTGTGCGATCGCGTCGGCCTGCCCGAGCCGGCCTCGGCGGCACGTGCATACCCGCACCAGCTGTCAGGCGGGCAACGGCAGCGCATCGGCATCGCGATCGCGCTCGCCTGCCGCCCCGCGCTCCTCATCGCCGACGAGCCCACCACGGCGCTCGACGTCACGGTGCAGGCCGACGTGCTCGGCCTCCTGGCCGACCTGATCGCCACCGAGCAGACGTCGCTGCTGTTCATCACCCACGACGTCGCCCTCGTCCCGACGGTCGCCGACGATGTGCTCGTGATGCGCCGCGGCCGGATCGTCGAGTTCGGCGACGTCACGAGCATCATCGACGCCCCCGAGCACGACTACACGAAGCAGTTGCTCGCCGCCGCCCGCAAGACCGCACTGCCGCCGGACGAGCAGCTCGACGAGATCGTCGGCCAGCCGTGACGGGGAGCCGCTGCTCCAGGCAACGGACATCCACCGCGTCTACCGGCTGCCCCGCACGAAGCTGTTCGGGCCACGCGCCGAGCGTCACGCCCTGGCCGGTGTCAGTCTTGACGTCCATGCAGGCGACACGATCGGAATCGTGGGCGAGTCGGGATCCGGGAAGTCCACCCTGGCGCGCATCCTGCTCGGACTCGACAAGGCCACCAGCGGCACGGTCACGTACAACGGCCGGCCGGTCGCGCCCGGCCGGCCCCATGAGCTGCGCTGGTTCCGCCGCGACGTGCAGATCGTGTTCCAGGACCCACTCAGCTCACTCGATCCCCGGATGACGATCGCCGACACGATCGCCGAGCCGCTCGTCGGCCTCGACGTGCCCGGTTCGCACGACGACCGGGTCGCCGAGGTGCTCACCGCGGTGGGCATCGACCCTGCCGGCCGCCTTCGCTATCCGCACGAGTTCTCCGGCGGGCAGCAGCAACGCATCGCCATCGCCAGAGCGCTCGCCCCGAGCCCAGACGTGCTCGTCGCCGACGAGCCGGTGAGCTCGCTCGACGTATCGGTCAGGGCGCAGATCCTCGACCTGCTCAGCAACCTCGTCGAAGAATTCCACCTCAGCCTCGTCCTGGTGTCCCATGATCTAGGCGTGATCCACAGCCTGTGTGAACGGGTGATGGTGCTCCATCGCGGCGTGTGCGTCGAGGAAGGCCCCACGGCCGCGGTGTTCGCCGACCCGCGCGACGCGTACACGCGGCGACTGCTCAGCGCAGTGCCCCGTCTCCCGGATCTCGTATGAGCGCGGTTCGCCCACACTCGAACCACTTCGACGGACCGCAGCACGTCAACGCGATCGCCGACCGGTTCGAATCGTGGTCGGACTGAACCAGCATCTCGGGTTGACGCCGCGGAATGCCGAACGCGTCGCCCTGGCGGCGGCGATCGCGCCGACCATCGTGATGATCGTGCGGGCGATCACGTCGCGGTGGATGCCGCTGTTCGACGCCGCGTACTTCACCGTTCGCTCGCGGGACGTGGCGACGGAGCACAACCCGCTCGTCGGCGCGTGGTCGATGGGCTCGCGGGAGATCGGGGTGTGGATCAACAACCTCGGGCCGATGCAGCTCGACCTGATGGCGCCGTTCACGAAGCTTGATCCCTACTGGGGCACCGCGCTCGGGGTCGGACTCACGAACATCGCCGCCATCGTCGGGGTGTGGTTCGTCGCGCGGCGTGGCTTCGGTCCACTCGGGGTGATCGGAGCGATGGGTGCGACGGTGCTGCTCCAGCTCAACGAGGGCAGCCAGATGCTGATCGAGGCCCGCCAGCAGCTCGCGCTGGTGCTCCCTATGTGGTGCCTGCTGTGGCTTGCCGCGGCGACGTGGCGGGGCGATCGTTGGTCTGCGCCGTGGCTGGTGTTCGTGTCGAGCCTCGTGTTGCAGACCCACTTCACGTACGCCTATCAGACCGTCGCCGTCACGATCGGCGCCGCCGCGGCGCTCGTCCTGCGATTCCGGTCCCGGCTCACCGAGCTGGTGCGTCCGGGTGTCGCATGCCTCATCGTCGGCGTCGCCTGCTGGATCCAACCGTTGTGGGACCAGATCGCCGGGACCGGGAACATGACCAACGTGTACTCGCAAAGTGGCGGCTCGGCGCGATCGGTCGGCTTGTCGCACGGTCTACGGATCCTCGCCGAGTCGGCATTCGTCCCCCCGTTCTTCTCACCCGGCTCGATGGGCGACCTGCTCCGCTCGGGCCCTCGCGTCTCGCTGTTCGCCGGCGTCACGGCGTTGATCGCGTGGGGTATCGCCCTCGCTGCGGTGACCTTGGTGATGCGCACCCGACACGCTGGGCTGGCGGCGATGGGTGCCGTGTCGCTGATCGCCCTCGCGTCATCCGTCTACGCGGTGACCAAGATCCCGCCGACCGAGCAGTTCGGCATCATCGCCCAGAACTACTACTGGGCGTGGCCGGTGGCGGTCTTCCTCGGCACCACCGTGACCGGCGCCGTGTTGCGCGCTCCGGTGGCCGATCTCCTGGCCGCAGTGGCGCCCCGTGCCCGCCCTCTGCTCGTGACCGGGTCCGCGGCGGTCGTCGCGATCGCGACCGTTCCGCTGCTTCCCGCGACCACCGAGCTGCCCGAGACCGACCACGAGTGGAACGTCAGCCGCCACCTGGCCCGACCTCTGATGGATCAACTCGGCGAGGGCCTCGACCAGATCGACTTCACCGCGCCGGTACTGGTCGACCTCGGGTCGGTGCGGCACGTGCGCTACACGCTGCTCAACGAGTTGCAGGAGCGCGGCATCGACTTCCGGTTCGCCCCGGGATCGACGGACCTGTCCCGCTTCGGTCGCGAGCGCTGCGACGACGGGACCGCGGGGTACCTGCTGACGCTCCGCGGCGGCTCAGGCGCACTTCAGATCAACTCCCACGACACGCTGCTGGGAACGGTCCCCGGTCTCACGCCCGCCCAGGCGCGCCGGTCGACGGAACTGGCCGAAGTGTTCGCCGATGCGCTGCGCGAGGGCACCCTGATCGTGGACGACGACGCCATCGAGGATCTCGGCGGTGACGTGCCGCAGTTGCTCGTCGAGGTGCGTGAGAATCCCGGCACGACGGCCAGGCATCTCAGCGGGTTCCTGCAGAACTGGTCGACCTACGAGCAGGTCACCGTCCCGCCGAGTCTGCGCGACGAGCTGCGGGAGTGGCACGCGTTGGAGACCGGGGCCGCAAACGACCGCATGGCGATCTATCTCCGCGAGATCCCACGTGATCGGCCGGATGGCTGCGACGTGATCGATCCCGGCGATGAGTTCTTGCAGGCGCAATAGCTGACTGACGAAGCCCACTTGCCGGGGGCCGCCCACCCGTTTAGTCTCCACGAACATGTGTACGCTGCCGATGAATAGCGCCGCTGGACCTCGTCCTTCCGACATGCGATCAGATGCGGCCATCAAGACCGTCGCGCTGGCGCGACAGTTCGGCGAACTGCACGCCGTCGACGGCATCGACCTCGACATCCAACCCGGGGAGATCTACGGCTTCCTCGGCCCCAACGGGGCGGGCAAGTCGACAACGGTCAGGATGCTGTGCACCCTGCTCGCCCCCACGAGCGGCCAGGCGATGATCGGCGGAGTCGACGTCGCCACCGACCCGGGCGCGGTGCGGCTGAAGATCGGCGTCGCCCTCCAGGAAGCGGCGCTCGACCCGAAGCAGACTGGCGCCGAGCTGTTGCGGCTCCAAGGACTGCTCTACGGGCTTCCGAAATCGCTGATGAAGCAGCGTGTCCGGGAGCTCGGCGAGCTCATCGACCTGTCCGACGCCCTCGAGCGCCGGATCAGCACGTACTCGGGCGGCATGAAGCGGCGCCTCGATCTCGCCGCGGCACTCGTGCACAACCCCGACATCCTGTTCCTCGACGAACCGACCACCGGACTCGACCCGGTGAGCCGCACCCGCGTGTGGGACGAGGTACGCCGGCTCAACGAAGAGCTGGGCATGACGATCTTCCTCACGACGCAGTACCTCGAGGAGGCTGACGAGTTGGCCGACCGGGTCGGGATCATCAATCACGGCAAGATCGTCGCCGAGGGATCACCGGCCGATTTGAAGCGTTCCGTCGGCGCCGACGTGATCGTGGCCAGAGTCGACGGTGACCCGGCGGTCGTCAAGGGTGTGATCGAAGCGGTCCCGGCGGTGCAAGGCGTCGAGGTCCACGGCAACGAGCTCGTCATCAGCACCGAGAACGGCTCGGCCACGATCAGTCCGGTGGCTGTCGCCCTCGCCGGCTGCGAGGTCGCGGTCCGCGACCTCACGCTGCGAACACCGACACTCGACGACGTGTTCCTCGACATCACCGGGGCACGCATCGAGTCCAACACCGGCGAAAGCGACAGCGAGCACGACGCCAAGCAGAAAGACGCCAAGCAGAAAGAAGGCAAGAAGTCATGACCGTCACCCCCGCGACGCTGGCGCCGCTGACCCGCACCGATCTGCGACCGCGCCCGGCCGGCCTGCCGCGTGACATCAGCACCGTCGCCGGCCGGGCACTGCGGGCGATCCCGCGGGAGCTCGAGGCGATCATTCCGCCGATCTTCATCGCGTTGTTCTTCTTCCTCGTCAACATCGGCACCCTCGATCAGGTCACCGAGAGCATTCCTGGCTTCGAGTACGCCGACTTCTCGTTGCCAACGGCCGTGCTGCTGGGCGTCACGGGCGTGACCCGCGCGTACGCGTTCGTGATCGACATCGAGAACGGCTACTTCGACCGCCTGCTGATGACGCCGATCCGGCGACTGGCGATCCTGCTCGGCCAGATGACCGCCGATTTCAGCGTCGCCGGCGCCCTCGCAGTCCCGATCATCGTCGTCGGGTTCATCGTAGGCGTGCGCTTCGAGGCCGGGCCGCTGGGCGTTCCGGTGTTCATCCTGATCGCCGCGCTGTGGTGCCTCTCCTACGCCGGGTTCGCCTACGCCATCGCACTGAAGACGGGCAACCCGGCTGCGGTGCAGTCGAGCTTCTTGATGTTCTTCCCGTTCCTGTTCCTCACCTCGTCGTACGTTCCGCGCGATCAGCTCTCCGGCTGGCTGGACACGGTGGCGACGTTCAACCCGGTGACCTACATCCTCGAGGGCATGCGGTCGTTGGTCCTCGACGGCTGGGACTGGGCCGCGCTCGGCAAGGCGCTCCTCGCCCTCGCCGTCGTCGGTTCGATCAGCATGTCCATGTGCTTCGCCGCGATGCGCGGCCGCATCAAGCGCGGATGAGATCGAGGACTTCGCGGCTCTGTTCGTCGAGGCGCACTTCGCAATCTGGGCGGCCGGCGACCCGGAAACCGATGCGCACCCCGCCCAGATCACCGAGTGGGCGTTCGCCGCCCAGTTCGCGAGTCACGTGTGGCGCTCGTGGGGCGGGTGGGGATCGAACCCACGACCAGGGAATTATGAGTTCCGTGCTCTGACCACTGAGCTACCGCCCCTGCGGCAAATCTAGCCTGCGGGTTCGTCAGCCTTCTGTCGACGGCGCGGCCGCCGCCCGGAGCGCCGCGGCGATCTCGGCGAGTGACGCAGCCGCGGCGGGCACGCGGTCCAGGGCGATCTGGAAGCCGTGGACCTGCGCGCGGTAGCAGGTGAGCTTGACGTCGACGCCGTCGGCGCGCAGCCGTTCGGCGAAGCGCTCTGAATCGCTGCGCGCCGGGTCGTACTCCGCGCTCTGCACCAGCGTCGGCGGGAACCCGGCGAAGCTTGGCGCGCGAAGCGGGACCGCGAGCGGGTCGACGCGCTGCGCGGGGTCCGGCGCGTACCAGTTCCAGAACCGGGCCAGCCGTTGCGACGTCAACCCGAGGCCCGCGCCGTAGCGCCGGTGCGATGGCGTGTCGACACCGTCATCGAGCACCGGGTGGGTGACGATCAGGGCGGCCGGGCGTCTCGCGGCCAGCTGGTCGTGCAGTGCGCAGTGCGGCGGCGACGGCGATGTTGCCACCCGAACTGTCGCCGATCAGCGCCGTCGCCGTCCCCGGACCGAGTGCCGCTCGCTGCCGCTGCACCCAGTGGTAGCAGTCGAGGGCAGCATCGAGCGCGGCCGGGTACGGGCGCTCAGGGGCAAGCGGGTAGTCCACCGCGACGAGCGTCGCGTCACTCAGCGTGACGATCTGGCGGCACAGTGAGTCGTGGGTGTCGAGGTCACCGGCGACCCACCCGCCGCCGTGAAGGTAGAGCGCGACGACCGGGACCGGCGTCACTCCGGCGGGCCGGTAGACGCGGCACGGCGTACGTCGACCGCCGGCCGTGACGGTCACGTCGTCGACCTGCCCGACGTCGGCTCGAGGCAGCCCCGCGGTCAGGGCCCGCAACTCGTCACGTAGCTCGGGAGGACTGTCGTCGACGTCGCTCACCCCTTCGTCGCCCCTGACAGCAGGCCGTTGACGAAGTGACGCTGCATCGCCAGGAACACCATCAGCGGCAGGGCCATCGCCACGAACGCCGCGGCGGTGAGCGTTTGCCACCCTTCGCCCCGCGACGACACGAGGTTGGACACCACCAGCGTGACCGGGGCGACGTCCTCGGTGCCGCCGAGGAAGATGAGCGCGGCGAGCAGGTCGTTCCACACCCAAAGGAACTGGAAGATCGCCAGCGAAGCGAGTGCCGGACGGGACAGCGGCAGGGCGAGGCGGAAGAACACCTGCAGCTCGCTGGCACCGTCGAGCCGGGCCGATTCGAACAGTTCGGGGGGCAGCCCGGCGAAGAAGTTGCGCAGCAGGTAGACGGCGAACGGCAGGGTGAACCCGGTGTGGACGAGCCAGATGCCGACGAACGTGCCGGTCAGGTCGAGCGCGTTGAGCAGCCGCAGGACGGGCACGAGCGTCGCTTGCACGGGTACGACGAGCAGCCCGACGATGACCGCGAACATCACCTCGCCGCCCCGGAACCGCAGGCGGGCGATGGCGTAGGCGGCGAACGCGGCGATGACGATCGGCGCGACCGTCGCCGGAATCGTGATCAGCAGGCTGTTGAGCACGCTCGTACCGAGGTTCCGGGCGTCGAGCACGTTGCGGTAGTTGTCGAACGTGAACTGCAACGGCGGGCGAAGCGCCTCCCACCAACCGGTGGTGGCGACGGCGTCGGATGGGCGTAGGGAGCTGATCCCGAGAGCGACCGTCGGCACCAACCACAGCGCGCAGACGGTGATGACGAACACGTGCAGCGCCGCCCGACGCGGACCATCGGCCCGCGAAGCCCGTCGGTGCTGCAGTGTGGTCGTCATCGGGCCGCCTGCCGGCGGTGATTGCGGACGTTGATGACGACGATCGGGATCGTGGCGGCGAGCAGGACGACGGCCAGCGTCGCGGCCCGGCCGTCGTGCTGGGCGGTGAACAGTTGGCGGTACATCTCGGTACCGATCGACGCCGGTGTCGAAGTTGCCGTTCGTCAGCACCCACACGATGTCGAACGTCTTCAGCGCGCTGATGAACAGCGTCGTCGCCGACGACCACGATCGTCGGGCGGATCAACGGCAGCGTGATCCGGCTGAACACCTTCCACTCAGTAGCCCCGTCGACCCGGGCGGCTTCGCGCGAGCTCGGCGGGGATCCCCTTGATCGCCGCCGAGAGGATGACCATGGCGAATCCGGTGAGCATCCACACGCCGGCGAGCATGATCGCGACGTTGTTGGTCGACGTGTCGACGAGCCAGGCCCGTGGGTCATCACCGATGCCGAGGGCGAGGTACACGGCGTTGACCGTGCCGGTCTGCGGAGAGCCCGGCGGCCGATAGTCGTACATGAACCTCCAGATCGTCGCCGTGGCCACCATCGAGATCGCCATCGGCAGGAACACGATCGTCCGGGCGACGCGCTCGAAGCGGACTCGATCGGTGAGCGCGGCGAACGACGCAGCCCGAACGTCAGGGTCGCCGGCACGAAGACGGCGAGCCAGAGCACGTTGTTCCGCAGGGCGATCCGCGTGTCGCGGTCGGCGACGGCGTCGCGGTAGTTGTCGACGCCGACGAAGGACGTGCCGTCGGCGTCACGGAAGCTGAGGTAGATCGTGTCGATCAGCGGGAAGCCGAGGAACACCGCGACGAGTACGGCGGCGGGCGCGATCCACACCCACGGCCGCAACCGCTGCTGGCGGCGGTACGGCAGCATGCCGAAGGCCGCGCTCGGCGACCCGACACGATGATGACGACGATCGCTGGAGCGACGGCGGTGGCGACGACGATCTGCAGCAGCCGGTTCATGGCGGGGGTCGGTAGGGCGGTTGCGGCTCGGGCGGAATCCCGCCCGCCCGAGCGGAAGTGAGCTCAGCCTGCGTAGCGCGCTCGCCCGGACCTCGTCGAGCTCGGCGAGCAGCTCGTCAAGTCGTCCGGGATCACCGACGAAGTCGAGCACAGCGGCGGTGAACGCGGCGTTCATCTCCTGAGGCATCAGCGCCGAGGCGTCGTAGTAGATGCCTCCAGCCGCGCCGACGATCTCGGCCGCCTGGGCGGTGAACGGCGACGGGTACGCCTCGACCGGCACCGCCGAGTTCGCGGACAGCCAGTTGCCCGTCTCGGCCATCAGCGTCTGCGCCTCGACGGAGGCGAGATACGTGACCAGCGCACGCGCCTGGGGCGTGTCGTTGAACATGCCGAGCACCTCGCCAGACACCTGACGAAGTCCGGCAAAGTCGGTACTCACGTCGGGGAACGGGAAGGCGGCGATGTCGGTGATCGGTTCCAGGTCGGGGAAGTTCGCGGTCGCGATGCCACCGTAGAAGCTCGCCTGGTGGTGCACGTAGCAGTTCGGCGGATCGGCGAACATCGCATCGCCTCCGTTGGCGAAGTTCGTCGCCAGCACGGCGGTGGGACCGCCGTTCACCATCTCCGAGTCGGTGGCGATCGAGCCGAACGTAGTGAACGCTTCGGCGATCTGCGGCGACGTCCACGGCGCCTCGCCGCGCCACCACTGCGTGTGGAACTCGGGTCCGGCGCCGCGCAGCACGAGCTCGGTGATCCACACCACTCCAGGCCATCCTGACGCCGCACCGCTCTCCAGGCCGATGCACCACGGCGCCGTGCCGGCAGCAGCCGTCTCGGCGGCCCACGTCCTGCAGCTCCTCGAACGATGCCGGCGCGGTCGGTCCCGTGTAGGTGTTCGGGTTGTACCAGATCAGCCCTTCGAGGTTGACCGCGGTGTAGATGCCGTAGAGGTGGTCGTCGATGGAGATTCCGCCGAGCAGCGCCTCGTCGTACTGCTCGGCGAGCACTGCCGCGTCGAGGAAGCTGCCGACGTCGACGAGCTCGCCATCCTCGGCGAAGCCGATCATCTGCCCAACCCCCGGGTTGGCGGCGAGGTCGGGTGGGTTGCCTCCGTCGACGCGGGTCTGCAGCACGGCGCCGATGTCGCGAGTGGACTCGTATTCGACCTCGACGCCAGTCGCCGTCTCGAACGGGGCGAGCACCGACTCGAACGCCTCGAGCTCGGCGTCGCCGAGCACGCCGAGCAGACTGACCGACCCGCCGATCTCCTCCCCGCCGGCGGCGACGAGCGCCGCCTGCTCGGCCGCAGCCACCGAGTCCGTGCCGGCCTCGTCCGGGGTCGTCGCACCGACGACCCCGGCACCGGCGCCGACTGCGGCCACGGCGAAGGAAGTCAGGCCGAAGAGCCGCATCGGCATCGTCTTGTGTCGTTGGTTCATGGTCGGTCCCCTCTGGTTTCAGGTGGTGTCACGGCGGACGAGGCGCAGCGGCAGCGAGACGTCCTGCACCGGCGCCTGCGGATCGGCGATCCGGGCCAGCAACAGGTCGGTGGCGATGCGTCCCGATTCCCGCAGCGGCTGAGCGATCGTGGTCAGGCCGAGGTACTCGGCGAAGTCGAGGTCGTCGAAGCCGATGACGGCCACGTCCTCCGGGCAGCGCAGGCCGCGCTGCTTGAGCGCCTTGAGCACGCCGGCGGCCTGCACGTCGCTGTGGGCGAGGATCCCGGTCGGCGGCTCGGTGAGGTCGAGCAATGCGTGGGCCTGCTGCGCCGCCTCGACCATGCCGTAGGCGCCGAGCGAGACATAGTCGTCGGCAAGCTCGATTCCCGGCGGCGCGCGAACCCGGCGCGGAACCCATCGACGCGGTGAGCGGCCTCGATGTCGATGGCCGCGGACATCGTCGACTCGCCGACGAAGGCGCAGCGGCGGTGGCCGCAAGCGACGAGGTGCTCGGCCGCAGCTCGGCCGCCCTCGACGTCGTCGACGCGGACGCTGGAGAACCCGCGCCGAGCGAACTCCACGAGGACGGTTGGCAACGCCCGATTGAGCAATCGCTCGGCGACGGTGTCGTCGAACTGCAGCGACATCACGATCACGCCGTCGAGCCGATCGGAGAGCGGGAGCGACGCCAGGTAGTCATGCCGTACGGTCAGCGATTCCTGGTCGTAGACGACGAGCTCGAAGGTTCGTTCGCGCAGCGCATCGAGCACGCCGCGCAGACGCACCTCGAACGACGGGTACGTCGTCAGCGGGGCGACCACGCCGATCCGGCCGACGCCACGACGGGCCCGAGCGAGCGCCTCCGATCGAGGGGTGAAACCGAGCTCGTCGACGACCGCGAGCACCTTCTGGCGGGTCTGCGGGCTCACCCGCGCCGGCGTGTTCAGCGTCTTCGACACCGTCGAGATGCTGACGCCTGCCCGCTCGGCCACGTCGTAGATCGTGATGGTCACGTCACCCCCAATGGCTGCATCGTGCGCCGTCGTGGGAAGCGTTGTCAAGAACTTTCAGAAAAGCACTTTCCGACCGGCGGATCGTGCTTCACGAATGCGTTGAGGAAGTACCTGCCCTCGATGCCGCCCTGCGGGTTGAACGTCACGGTCTCGGTGGCGATGTTGACTTCCATGTGCACCCGGGACGTGATGTTGTTACGGGACCGGTCGAGAGGAGAACGATGTCCGCACACCAGCTCACGGTCGAGCGTTACTTCGACGGGTTCCGTCGCACCGACCACTCGGCGATCCTCGAGTGCCTGACCGACGACGTCGTCTGGGATCTGCCCGGGTTCAAGCACCTCGAAGGCAAGGCCGCGTTCGACGGTGAGATCGAGAACGAAGCGTTCACCGGGTCGCCGAGGCTCGTCGTCGACCGGGTCGTCGAGGAGGGCGACACGGTCGTGGCCATCGGGAGCGGTGCGGCGACCCAGGTGACCGGCGAGGTGTTCGAGTTCGCGTTCTGCGACGTGTTCACGTTCGCCGGCGACCTGATCTCGCGTGTCGAGTCGTACCTGGTCCCGCTGACGACCGGGTCATGAAACTGGCTCCGGGGGTGGGGCTCGAACCCACGGCCATTCGGTTTAACAGACCGACGCTCTGCCAACTGAGCTACCCCGGAATGGCGCCCTTGGACGTTATCGCCTCGATCAAACCCATCACACGCCGGTGGGTCAAGACGTGCGAGTAGACGACGCCGGGCACCCCATCAAGTGCTTCGTTCGCGATCGCGTCGGATCCGCGACCGCTCGATACGGCTTGCGGAACTGCGTCAACGCGGTATCGCGGCGAGCTCGACCAATAGGCCTCGGCGGCTTCGAGATCAAGCCCTTCGTGGAGATACAGCCGCACACGCAGCCGCGACTCGTCGACGTCGAAGAACCGTCGCAGCCAGGTCGACGAACATCGTGAGTATGGCTGGGTCGCTGTTTGCCATGCGACGTCGGCCGTCGCGTCTTGGACCCCTCACCCGCGTACAGAACCGCGCCGGCAACGAGGAACTCACGCTCGGACAACCGACCCGACGACTTCACGCCCTCACGCTTGCAGCGCGTCGATCTCGGCCTCCTTCGCGACCTGCTGGGGGTGCGGGTTCTCCCGGGTCCAGTAGTTGTGGCGGCGCGGGTTGGGCACGAACTCGACGTCCCTGACCCACAGCGACACGCTGGACTTCGAGACGCCGAGCTCGTTGGCGATGTCCAGCAGGGTCCACGACTGGGCGCGCAGTTCCCTCGCCCGCTGTTGCTCTTCGACCTTGCCGCCGTATCCCATGGGTTCATCTTGACGAAGGGGTCGGGCAATATTTCCTGGACGGCTGGCGGGTGCGTGGCCACGATCGCCGCCATGCCAGCCAACACCGACATCCTCCCGATCGCCGACGTCGTGATCCCCTCGGATCTCGCCGGGGCGACCAACGGCAAGCTGAACGACAACGTGCTCGTCAGCCGCCGGTTCCTCGGCCACAACAGCTCGAGCAAGGCGCACCACCTTGCGCTGCGTGCGTTCGACGCGCTCGCCGCCGGGTGCCGCGAACGCCACCGCGTTCGAGCTCACGGTCTCCGGTCCCGCCGACGCCTACCGGTCGTTCGACCAGCAGAAGACTGCCTTCGACGCCCGCTACCGGGAGGTGTCGTTCGAGCAGTTCGAGCGGGCCCCGAAGACCCGCCGGCGCTTCGACGGCCGGTTCTTCGTGCTCAAGAACCCAGCCGACTTCGCCCTCGCCTCACCGGGGAACAGCAACCACGGATGGGGGCTGGCGTTCGACCTCGCCGTGTTCCACCAGCACCGGGTGGATCCGGTCCGGAGCTCGGGCGCGTGGGACTGGGTACGGGCCAATGCAGAGCGATTCGGCTTCTCGTGGGAGCTGCAGTCGGAGCCGCACCACGTTCGACTCGTCACCGGCGACGTGCTGCCGGCCGCGGTGCGCAACCACGAGGATGGAACACCGATCCGCCGCGGGTCCTCGATCACACCCCTGCCGCAACGCCCCGAGCTGATCGTGAGCGCGCCACCGTTCACGCCGTTCGAGCTGCGCCGTGGCGTCAACGACCCGCATCGGGTTCGCTGGCTGCAGGCGGTCCTCAACGAGCGCGAGTGGGGCGAGCCGGCGGTGTCGGGGGACTTCGACGCCACCACCGAGTCCGCCGTGAAGGTGATGCAACGCGACCTCGGCGTCTTCGACGACGGGCGCTACGGGCGGGTCACGGCGACCGCGCTGGCCGGGTTCCTGGCGCGGGCCGTCGCCTGACCCGACGAGTTACTCGGTCTCGAGGAACTCGCGCAGGCGCTGCGAGCGCTGCGGGTGACGCAGCTTGGCGAGCGTCTTGGCCTCGATCTGGCGGATCCGCTCGCGGGTGACGCCGAACTCCTTGCCGACCTCTTCGAGGGTCTTGGCCTGACCACCGTCGAGGCCGAAGCGCAGGCGGACGATCTCCTGCTCACGGTCGGACAGTTCCCCGAGCACGTCGCCGACCGCTTCCGACAACATCATCCGGGTTGCGGCGTCGGCGGGGCCGTCGGAGGACGAGTCCTCGATGAAGTCGGCGAGGTTCGACTCGTCCTCCTCGCCGATCGGCGAATCGAGCGACAGCGGATCCATCGAGATCCGTAGCAGCTCGCGAACGCGGTCCGGTTCGAGCTGCACGTGGGCCGCGATCTCGTCGATCGTCGGCTCCCGCTCGAGGTCCTGGTGCAACTGGCGCTTCGACCGGATCACCCGGTTCATGTGCTCGACCATGTGCACCGGGATGCGGATCGTGCGGGCCTGGTCGGCGATCGAGCGGGTGATCGCCTGGCGGATCCACCACGTGGCGTACGTCGAGAACTTGAATCCCTTGGTGTGGTCGAACTTGTCGACCGCCCGCATCAGCCCGAGGTTGCCCTCCTGGATCAGGTCGAGCAGCTGCATGCCGCGGTTCGAGTAACGCTTGGCGATCGACACGACAAGGCGCAGGTTCGCCTGGGTGAGCTCGCTCTTGGCCCGCTCGCCCCTCGCCACCAGGCGGACCAGACGCCGCCGCTCGACGTCGTCGTCGACACCGGCGTCGATCTGCTCGGCAGCGAGATGCCCAGCCTCGATGAGCTGAGCGAGCCGCCGCTCGTCCTCGGTGGTGAGCAGGTCGACCTGGCCGATCTCGCGCAGGTACATGCGCACGCCATCCGACGTCGAGCCATCGCCGCGCGGCGCCGTCCTGGTCGCCCTGCTGCGGCGGCGCCGGCTGAGCAGTCGCTCGTCGGCGGCATCGTCGACCGGCCACACCGGCGGCAGCACGACCATGTCCGAGCCGTCAGCCGGCGAGTCGTCGTCGTCATCGTCGTTGTCCACCGAGTCGTCGATGCTGATCCCGGCGTTCGACAGCGCATCCCTCGTCGCCTCGAGCACGTCGCTCGTCAGCTCGACGTTGCGCAGCACGAGGGCGACGTCCTCGGCGAGAACCGTTCCCTCGGCCCGTCCCCGGTCGGTCAGCTCCGCCCATTCGAGCGCGTCAACGCCTTCGATACCGGGGGTGACCGGCGTTGTCGGCTCAGATTCCCCCTGCTGACCGTTGCTCCATCCGACGATGGAGCCAACCTAGCAACCCCTCGGCGGCCGCGGCCCCGTCGATCGGGTCGCCCAGATCTTCCACCAGCAAGCGGGCCTCACGGTCGTCGCGGATCTGGTCCGGCGCCGCTCGACGAAGGGCCGGACGCCAGCTCGCGACGCACCGCGGCGGCGATCAGATTGCGGGCCTCGGCCTCCGGATCGACGTCGAGATCGGCGACAGCCGATCGCTCGAGGACCTCACGGGCGTCGGGGTCGGCCGCCTCGATCGCGGCATCGAGGTTCCCGTCCGCCGCGGCGAGGGCGAGAAACGCGCGACGGTGGACCTCGTCGTGGAACAGCTCCTCGATCAGCCAGCCGGCGATCGAGTCCCAGTTCTGCGCCAGTTGAGTGATCGCGGCGAACTCGGCGTTCTCGCGCAGGTGCTCGGCGCGTGGCCGGCGGATCTCCAGCGACGGGTCACGCTGGCGGCGCTGGGCGATCGTGACGAGGTCGTTGACCGGCAGACCGGTCTGCGTGGCGACCTCGCCCGCATACAGCTTGCGCACGTTGACGTCGGGATGCTCGTTGACGACGGCCATCGCCCGCTCGGCCAGGCGCACGCGTTCCTCCGGCGTCCTGGCCGCTTGACGGTCGACCACCCGGCGCAGCCGGAACGCGAGGAACGGCACCGCGTCGGCGACTGCCTTGGCGAGTCCGGCGGGGTCACGCTGAGCCAGTTCCCCGGGATCCTTGCCGTCGGGCAGGCGGGCGACAGCCACCTGGACCTGGTACTTCTGCTCCCATTCGTAGAACCGCTCGGCCGCACCCTGGCCAGCCGAGTCGGCGTCGAAGGCGAGCACGACCCGGCTGGCGTAGCGCTTGATGAGCCGCACGTGCTCCTCGGTGAACGCCGTGCCACACGTCGCGACCGCTCGCGGAACGCCGGCCCGGTGGAAGCCGATCACGTCGGTGTAGCCCTCGCACACGATGACCTGGTCGTGGTTGGCGATGTCGCCCTTGGCCCAGTTCAACCCGTACAACGTCTTGGACTTCGCGTAGATCGGCGTCTCGGGTGAGTTCTTGTACTTCGCCGGATCGCTCGAGCCAGGCAGGATGCGTCCCCCCACCGCGACGGCCTCGCCGGTGTCGGAGAAGATCGGGAACAGGACCCTGGCCCTGAACGCGTCCTGCATCCGGCCGACCCGGTTCGTGAAGCCCAGGCCGACGGCGCGCAGCAACTCGCCGTCGATGCCAGAGCCCTTCGCCAGCGCGTCCCAGTCGTCCGGCGCCCACCCGAGCTTGAACTGCCTCGCCACGTCGCCGGACAGCCCGCGGCCGCGCAGGTAGTCGCGCGCCGGCCGCGCACCAGGATCGTTGAGCAGCCGGTCGTGGTACCACTCGACCGCCTTGTCCATCGCTTCGACGAGCCGCTTCCGGCGCGACCGCTCGGCCGACTGGCTGGCGTTCGTGTAGGTGAGCTGCATGCCCACCTTCGCCGCGAGGTACTCGACCGCCCCGACGAAGTCGGTGTGGCGGGTCTGCTGGACGAACGTGAACGCGTCACCGGACTGATCACACCCGAAGCAGCGGTAGCGGCCGGTCTCCTCGCGGACGTTGAACGATGGCGTCTTCTCGGCGTGGAACGGGCACAGCCCGACGAAGTTGCGGCCGACCTTGCGGAGCTGGACGACCTCGCCGACCACGTCGACGATCGACACCGTGGCCTTCAGGCGCTCGATGTCATCGTCCACGATGGCCACGACGGACCGGCCTACGACGAACCGGCGCGTGCGGGGAACGAGTGAGGCCGAAACATCACCGGTGGTCGCCGCTGATGCCCGGGTGGGTGCTCGGGTCTTCATCGACCGCGTCGCGGTACGCCTCCTCGATGTCGGCGTCGGTCTCCGTGCCGGTGAGTCGTTCGAGGTTTTCGTCCTCGACGATGTGCACGTCGTCCTGGCCGTACTTCAGCGACAGGAAGATCGAGACCGACAGGATCAGGGCGATGATCCGCGAGCGAGATCGCGGTCGGGATGTGGTACCACTCGGCGATGATCATCTTCACGCCGACGAAGGCGAGGATGACCGCAAGGCCGTGCTGGAGGTACGTGAACTTTGCGTGCGCGTCGGCGAGCAGGAAGTAGAGCGCCCGCAGGCCGAGGATCGCGAAGGCGTTCGAAGAGAACACGATGAACTGCTCGTGGCTGACGGCGAGGACGGCAGGCACCGAGTCGACCGCGAAGATCACGTCGGTCGCCTCGACCAGCAGCAACACCGCGAACAGCGGGGTCGCCAGCCGTCTGCCGTCCACCTTCGTGAACAGGTGCGGGCCGTCCATCCTGTCGGTGCTCGGCACGAACCGCCTCACCAGCTTGAGGAACCGGCTCTTCTCCGGGTCGACGTGCTCGTTCTCGGTGAACAGCATCCGTCCGGCCGTGAACAGCAGGAACGCCCCGAACACGTAGAGGATCCACTCGAACTGTTCGATCAGCGCCACGCCGGCGAAGATGAAGATCGCGCGCATGATCAAGGCGCCGAAGATGCCCCAGAACAGGACCCGGTGCTGGTACTTCTGCGGCACCTTGAAGTACGCCATGAGCAGCGCCCAGACGAAGACGTTGTCGACGCTGAGGCTCTTTTCGATGAGGTAGCCCGAGAAGTACTCCCCGGTGGCTTGGCCGCCGAACCACCACAGCACGACGAGCGAGAACGCCACGCCGATCGAGATCCACGCCGCCGACTCGATCGCCGCTTCCTTGGTGGAGACCTCGTGTGCCTCGCGGTGGAACACCAACAGGTCGACCAGCAGCAGGGTGACGATCAGGCCGAGCAGCACCAGCCATTGCCACGCGTGAACGTTGAGCTCGACGAAGTTGCTTTCCGAGGCCTCGCCCGCGGCGACGAGGCCATTGCTGAGAAGGGCGATCATCGGTTACTTCGTGGACGCGCTCGCCGCCGAGCCGTCCTGGGCACCGCCCAGACCCGCCACGATCGCCTGGGCGGCGGCGAGGCGGGCGATCGGCACGCGGAACGGTGAGCAGCTCACGTAGTCGAGTCCGGCCGCGTAGAACAACGCGATCGACTCGGGATCACCGCCGTGCTCACCGCACACCCCGAGCTTGAGCTTCGGCTTCGTCGCTGCGGCCGCGCTGGGCGCCGAGCTTCACCAGCTCGCCGACGCCGCCCACATCGATGGTCTCGAACGGGTTGCGCTTGAGCAGACCCTGCTCGAGGTAGGCCGGCATCATCCGGCTCTCGACGTCGTCCCGGCTGAACCCGAACGCCATCTGCGTGAGGTCGTTGGTGCCGAACGAGAAGAAGTCGGACACCTCGGCGATCTCGTCGGCGCGGATCGCCGCCCTGGGGGTCTCGATCATCGTGCCGATGATGACGTCTGGCGGGTTCTTGATGCCCTTGTTGGCACGCGCGATCTCCTCCTCCACCCAGCTGCGAGCGAGCGCCAGCTCCTCGCGAGTGACGGTGAGCGGGATCATCACCTCGACGATCGGGTTCTTGCCCTTCTTGCGCAGCGATGCCGCAGCCTCCAGCAGGGCGCGTACCTGCATGCCGTAGAGCTCGGGCTTGACGACGCCGAGCCGGACACCGCGGGTGCCGATCATCGGGTTGTGCTCGGCCCACGACTCGGCCGCCGCGAGCAGGCTCTTCTCCTCGGTGTCGAGACCGGTGGTCGCTTCCTTGATGCGGAGCTCCTCGACCGAAGGCAGGAACTCGTGCAGCGGCGGGTCGAGCAGGCGGACCGTGACCGGCAGTCCGTCCATCGCCTCGAGGATCTCCTCGAAGTCGGAGCGCTGCACGTCGAGCAGCTCGGCGAGCGCCGCGGTCTCCTCCTCCGGGGTCGACGCGAGGATCATGCGGCGCACGACCGGGAGACGGTCGGGGGCGAGGAACATGTGCTCGGTGCGGCACAGGCCGATGCCGGCGGCGCCGTGCTGGCGGGCGTTGGCCGCGTCTTCCCCGGTGTCGGCGTTGGCGCGGACCCCGAGCTTGCCCTTGCGAACCGCATCCGCCCACCCGAGGATGACGTCGAACTCCTTCGGCGGCTCCGACGCCGCGAGCTCCATCGCCCCGAGCACGACCTGACCGCTCGATCCGTCGAGCGAGATCACATCACCCTCGTCGACCGTCACGCCGTTCGACGTGAACGACTTGCCGGAGATCCTCACCGACTCGGCACCGACGACCGCAGGGGTACCCCAGCCGCGGGCGACCACGGCGGCGTGGCTGACGAGCCCGCCGCGGGCGGTGAGGATGCCCTGGCTGGCCATCATGCCGTGGACGTCCTCCGGGCTCGTCTCGCTGCGCACGAGGATGACCTTCTCGCCCCTGGCGGCCGCGGCCGCGGCATCGTCGGCCGTGAAGTACACCGCGCCGACCGCCGCGCCGGGCGACGCCGCGAGCCCCTTGGCGATCGTCTTGCCCTCGCCGGCGAACTGTGGGTGGAGCACCTGGTCGAGGTGCTCGGCGGTCACGCGCTGCAGCGCCTCGTGCTTCGAGATCTTCCAGCGTGCCTTGCCCTTGCCGGAGCCCTTGGTCATGTCGACGGCCATCTTCAGCGCCGCCGCGCCGGTGCGCTTGCCGACCCGCGTCTGGAGCATGTAGAGCGTGCCCTGCTCGATCGTGAACTCGGTGTCGCACATGTCGCGGTAGTGCCGTTCGAGGCGGGCGAAGATGTCGAGCAGATCGGTGTGGATCGCAGGGAAGTGCTTCTTCGAGCGCGTCGAGGTCCTCGGTGTTGCGGATGCCCGCGACGACGTCCTCGCCCTGGGCGTTGATCAGGAAGTCGCCGTACGGCTTGTTCTCGCCGGTCGCCGCGTTGCGGGTGAAGCCGACACCGGTTCCCGAGTTGTCGTCGCGGTTGCCGAACACCATCGCCTGCACGTTGACTGCGGTGCCGAGGTCGTGGCCGATCCGCTCCCTGACGCGATAGGCGATGGCCCTGGCGCCGTTCCAGCTCGAGAACACCGCCTCGACGGCGCCGCGAAGCTGCTTCATCGGGTCCTGCGGGAACGCCTTGCCCGTCGCCTCCTTGACGACCGCCTTGTACGTGGTGCACAGCTCCTTCAGCGCCGAAGCCGGGAGCTCGGCATCGTTGCTGACGCCAGCCGCGGCCTTCGCCGCGTCGAAGGGATGCTCGAACAGCGCGCCGTCGATGCCGAGCACGATCCGCCCGTACATCGAGATGAACCGGCGGTACGAGTCGTAGGCGAAGCGCTCGTCGTTGGTGCCGGCTGCGAGGCCCTTCACGCTCTTGTCGTTGAGCCCGAGGTTGAGGACCGTGTCCATCATCCCGGGCATCGAGAACTTGGCGCCGGAACGCACGCTGACGAGCAGCGGGTCGGCGGGGTCTCCGAGCTTGCGGCCCATCTTCGATTCCAGCTTGGCGACCTGGGCGGCGATCTCGCCGTCGAGCTCGGCACCGAACTTGCCGTCCAGCCACCGGCGAGGTAGGCGCGGCAGGCGTCGGTGGAGATCGTGAAGCCCGCCGGCACCGGCAGCTTCAGGACGCTGGTCATCTCGGCGAGGTTCGCACCCTTGCCGCCGAGGAGATCCTTCATCTCCATCGGGGGGCGGCGATGCTTGTGATCGAAGGAGTAGACGTACGGCACGGCATGCGGAGTCTACGGGGGTCCGGCGCGGGCTTCGCCGTACGATCCCTTCTCTACGATGAGGGACCGATGGAGCTCGTCTCGACCACAACGACCAATGGGGCCGTCCGCGGACCAGCCTTCCGCTTGCTCGGCTTCCCCGTGCAGGTGCGGCCCGGGTTCCTGCTGGTGATGTTCATGTTCGCGGCGATCCACAGCTTCGACACGTACGGCATCTGGCTCGCCGGGGGCGTCGCCGTGTTCACGCTGATCCACGAGCTCGCCCACGCCGTCGTCGCCAGGGCCGCCGGCGCGGAAGCGTCGATCTCGCTCGAGTTCATGGCCGGCTTCACGGCCTATCACGCGCCGCACCAGTTGCCGAGGCGGTGGACCCTCGCGATCTCGCTCGCCGGGCCGCTCACGCACATCGCGGTCGGAGCGGCGGCGGTCGCCGCCCTCGGCGGGAGCCCGTTGCACTCCCCCGGGTACTTCGAGGACCCCAAGGTGGCCGCGATCTACTGGGCCGGAATCGGGATCGGACTGTTCAACCTGATTCCCGTGATGCCGCTCGACGGGGGCCACGCGACGGCGACGCTCCTCGATCGCGTCATCCCGGGCCGGGCCGAGCGGGTGATGCTGTACTTCAGCGTCGCGGCAACGCTGACCGCTCTGGCGGCGTCCCCGTTCGTCGACCGGCTGAACGGCACCACGGTCTTCATCGGCTTCGTGCTGATCCTGCAGCTGTCTGCGCTGTCCGAGCACCGCCGGCGCCACGCCGTGTCTCCGTTCGACGCTGCGGTCGCGGCCGTGCGGGAAGGCAAGCACGACAAGGCCGTCAGCGTGCTCGACGCGGGGACTGTCACGTCCGAGCAACTCGCGACTGATCCCGACGGTGCTGCACGGCGGCAGCGAGCACGAGCTCAGGTCGTTGATCGCCGGCATGCCGCGCCCGCTCCCAGCCGGGGACCCCTGGAACGAGTACATGCTGTCGACGATTCTCGTCCGGCTGGGCCAGGCCAGGGAGGCGGCGGAGTACGCCGCGGCCTGCTATGCCGCGGAGCCCAACCCGCTCGCCGCGTGCGGCGTCGCTCGCGCGGCAGCCTCGCTTGGCGATGGGAACACAGCCGCCGCGTGGCTGCGCGCTGCTCGCGACGTCGGCACACCCGAGGGACAGCTCCGCACGCTCGTGATGGGCGATCCCGCGTTTGCGGCGATCCGCGGCCGTCCCGATGTGCTGGCCCTGATCGGCGGTCAGGGTTTCGGCGGGCCGGGCACCGCGCCGACGGCCGAGCCGCGTCGCACGTAGCCGAGCGCCTTGCCGCCGGCGACCGATGTGAGCTCGCCGACGGGCGGGCCATCCGGGTCCGCCGGGTCGGCGATCGGGTCCCCGGGCTCGGCGTCCTCCGCGACGGCGAGCATGCGCAGCTGGTTCGGCGCCTGCGAACCCCGCGAGTCCATCCGCTCGACGAGCTCCTGGCCCGGGTAGCAGCCCTTCGTCAAGTTCACCGCCGCGTCCACAACGCCGACCTCGGCAGGGATCCGTTCGCCAGGAACGATCTCGGAGCCCATCTCCGGCCACCCTGCGGCCACCCGTCGCGCCTCGTAGTCGGGGCCGTTCGACCATTCGGTGCTCCCCCACCAGCCACACAGCCCGCGGCCGCTGATGTCTCGCCGGTCCTGGGTGATCTCGGCCCTGACCCTGATCCGGAACCGGTTCAGGCGAGCGGCGAGCACGTCGCCGTAGCCGGCTGCGGTGTCGAGCTCGAACACATCATCGGAGACGCAGCGAACCCTGGCCAACACCTCGACCCTCCCGTTCGGCGCGAGCACGAGCGTCCACCGGCTCTCGCCGGCAGCGAGCGACTGGACGTCCTGGGCGACCTGGCTGTGCAGGAACGCGCGGGCGTCGGGCCCGGTCACCGTCACGACATCGCGAATCATGCGGTCGATGGTACGGGTACTGGCAGACTGCCGGCATGCCCGAGATCGACATCGATGCCCTCGTCCAACGGGCGGTCTGGGCCGTGTCGGCGATCGCCCGCCGCGGGAGCACGCTCACGACGAGCGTCGCGATGATCGCGGCCTTCGTGGTCGGCGGTGCCTATGTCGTTGGGCTCGCGGCCTTCGGCGGCGGCACCCGCTCGGTCTGGGCGATCGTCGGCGGCGCGATGCTGATCATCGCCGTGGGTGCCCCGCTCGTCGCGACCTTCCGGCTGCTCGCGATTCCGCGGAAGGCCACCAGCCTCGTCGGCGAGTTGCGCACCCTGCTCCGGCGCGACGAGTCGGCTCGGCGAGTCGTCATCGACACCGTCGAGGCCGAGCCCGGCGCGCCCAGTCCCGCGCTCGGCGGCACACGCACCCCAGAGGTCGTGCTCCAGTTCCAACGCTTCTCCTCGTTGGGCGCGTTTGCCACGTCCGACGACGTGAAGCACATCGCCAGCGTGGCCCGGACGATCGGCTCGCTTCCCGCCTTGGTCGCCACCGGCATCCTGCTCATCGGACTCGGCGCGGTCCTCGGCTTCTTCTTCACGCTGGTCTGGATCTTTTGATCAGCTTGGGTCACGATGTACCGGACCCATCGCCTCCCCACTGCCCGGGGTCAGGTCCCGCGAGGCCGTCATGCGCCTCGCTGCGGGGACCGCGGCGAGCAGCGCGGCGGCCTTGTTGTGGCATTCGAGGTCTTCGTCGTCCGGGTCGGAGTCGGCGACGATGCCGGCACCGGCCTGCACGCTGGCGCGGCCGTCGGCCCCGATGAACATGGTCCTGATCGCGATCGCGGTGTCGAGATTGCCGCGCCAGTCGACATACCCGACCACTCCGGCATAGGGCCCACGCTTCACCGGCTCGAGCTCGTCGATGATCTCCATCGCCCTCACCTTCGGCGCCCCGCTCACCGTGCCAGCGGGCAGGGTGGCGCGCAGCACGTCGATCGGCCCGAGCCCGTCGACGAGCGCGCCCGACACCTGCGACGTGAGGTGCATCACGTGGCTGTAGCGCTCCAGCGTCATCAGCTCGTCGACGTGGACCGTGCCGAACTTGGCCACGCGTCCGACATCGTTGCGGGCGAGGTCGACGAGCATCACGTGCTCGGCCCGCTCCTTCGGGTGCTCGGTCAACTCGGCGGCGAGCCGGCGATCGTGCTCGTCGCTGCTCCCGCGTTTGCGTGTCCCGGCGATCGGTCGCGAGATCACCGTGCCCGACAGCAACTGCACCATCGGTTCCGGCGACGATCCGACAATGGTCACCTCGGGGCCGCGCACGAAGTACATGTACGGGCTCGGGTTGACCTGACGCAGCACGCGGTACACGTCGAACGGCGCAGCCTCGAGGTCGAGGTCGAAACGCTGGGCGAGAACGACCTGGAAGACGTCGCCGGCGACGATGTACTCCTTGGCCACCTTCACCGCCTGCTGGTACGAGCCGCCCGACATCGACGACACGATCGCCGGCGGCGTCTCCCCCGGAACCGGCGGCACCACCGGCACGTACGGCAGCGGCCGCCCGAGGTCGGCGACCGCCTGGTGCACGCGACGGACGGCGTCGTCGTACAACCCGTCCAATTCCGCTTCGGTCTCGCCGTGCACGGGCACGCTCTCGATGAGCGTCACCCGCTGGCGCCAGTGGTCGAACGCCGCGAGCGACCCGATCATGCTCATCACCGCCTCCGGAAAGCCACGGTCGTCGGCCGGCACGTTCGGGAGTCGCTCGACTTCGCGGATCAGGTCATATCCGAGAAACCCCATCAGACCACCGGACAGCGGCGGCAGGTCGGCGAGGTCGGGCGCCCGGTAGGTGGCGAGCAGCGCCTCCAACGCGGCCAGCATCCCGCGGTCCGTCGGCACGTCGACGTCGGGATGGCCGTCGATCGCGAGCGCCCCGTCACGCAGCGTGAGCGTCGCCACCGGGTGACGGCCGACGAACGACCAGCGGCTCCACCGTTCGCCGTGCTCGACCGATTCGAGCAGGAATCCCTGACCGTTCCCGACGAGCTTCGAGAACGCGGCCACCGGGGTCTCCAGGTCGGCGAGCAGTTCCGCCCACACCGGGACCACGGTGTACTCGGCGGCAAGCGCGCGAAACGCTGCCTTGCCCGGCCGGACGTCGAGTTCCATCAGCCGGCGGTTGCGGTCGCGTCGAACGGCGTGAAGAAGCACGAGCGCGCCCCGGTGTGGCAGGCACCGCGCCCATGCTGTTCGACCTTGAACAGCAACGTGTCACCGTCGCAGTCGTAGTAGCCCTCACGGACCACCTGGTAGTCGCCGCTCGTGTCGCCCTTGCGCCAGAGCTCCTGACGGCTGCGGCTCCAGTACACCATCCGACCCTCCGCGAGGGTTCGGGCGAGGCTGTCGGCGGTCATCCACGCCATCATCAGCACCTCGCCCGTCTCGATGTCTTGGGCGATCGCCGGGACGAGGCCGTTGGCGTCGAACTTGACGCCGGCCAGGACGTCGTCCACTCGACTCCCACTCACAGATAGAGCCCCGTCGACGCCTCGATGCGCTCGGCGGCCACGGCGTGGAGGTCGCGCTCGCGCAGCATGATGTAGTCGCTGCCCTGCACCTCGACCTCGTAGCGATCCTCGGGAGAGAACAGCACGAGGTCACCGACCTCGGCGGACCTGACGTTCTGACCCAACGCGACCACCTCGGCCCACACCAGCCGCTTGGCCATCTGCGCGGTCGCCGGGATCAGGATGCCGCCCTGGCTACGCCGCTCACCCTCGTTCTCGGGGATGCGCACGAGTAGCCGGTCGCTGAGCATCTTGATCGGCAGCTTCTCCACGTCCGGACGCACGCCCTGAGGGTATCGGGGGACCGCCACGCTGTTCCTGCCCGTTCGGACTACGGTCGCAGGCGGTGTCTGAATTCGCGGTCGCGGCTGCTGCGGTCGGAGGGGCGCTCGACGCCGGGGCGCGCTACGCCGACGCTCGGGTGATGCATCGACGCTACGAGTCGATGGATGCCCGCAACGGCGACATCGAAGACGTCACACAACAAGACGACCTGGGCGTCGGCGTCAGGGCGCTGGTCGGATCGAGCTGGGGCTTCTGCGCCGTCCCTGTGCTGACCGACGCCGCGGCACGAGGCGCCGGCGAACGCGCCGCCGAGATCGCCGCGGCCAGCGCGATGGTGCCGGGCCGGCCCACCGAGCTCCTGACCATCGGCGCCGCCGTAGGGAGCTGGGCGAATGCGGTCGAGATCGACCCGCTCGGCGTCCCGCTCTCCGAGAAGGGCGACCTCCTCGTCGCAGCCACCGCCGAGATGCGCGAGCACGGCGCCGACATCGCCGAGGGCCTCTATCAGATCTGGGACACGACCAAGTGGTTCGTGTCCAGCGAGGGCCATCGCATCGACCAGCACATCCGCGAGTGCGGCGCCGGGATCTCGTCCACCGCCGTCGGCGACGGGGAGACGCAGGTGCGCTCCTACCCGTCTCGCGTCGGTCAGTACGGCACGACCGGTTGGGAGAGCGTCACGCGATTCGACCTGCTCGGGAACGCGGCGCGGATCGCCGACGAGTCGAAGGCGCTGTTGAGCGCGCCCTCGTGCCCGGCCGGCGAGACGACCCTCATCCTCGGCGGTGAACAGCTCGCCCTCCAGATCCACGAGTCCGTCGGCCACGCGATCGAGCTCGACCGCATCCTCGGCTGGGAGGCGGCGTATGCGGGCACGTCGTGGCTCGACCTCGACCAGCTCGGAACCTTGCAGTACGGCTCGGAACTGATGAACATCACGATCGACCCGACGATCCCAGGCGCCCTCGGCTCGTTCGGCTTCGACGACGAGGGCACCCCTGCGGCACCCCGCGACGCCGTGCGCAACGGCATCTGGCTCGGGCGTGCTCGCCGGCCGCGACTCGGCGTCCGTGGCCGGGCTCGACTACGGCGGGAGCGTCCGCTCAGACGGCTGGGCTCGCCTCCCGATGGTGAGGATGACCAACGTCGGGCTCGAGCCCGGGCCGCACACGCTCGAAGAGATCATCGCGGCGACAGACGACGGCATCTACATGGAGTCGAACCGGTCGTGGTCGATCGACGACAAGCGACTCAACTTCCAGTTCGGCTGTGAGATCGCCTACGAGGTCCGCAACGGCGCGCTCGGCCGGTTGCTCAAGAACCCGACGTACACCGGCATCGGCCCCCGGTTCTGGCAATCGATGGACATGCTCTCGTCGGAGATCGTTGTCTGGGGTACCCCCAACTGCGGCAAGGGCCAACCGGGCCAGGTCGGGCACACCGGTCACCCTGCCGCTCCGGCCAGGTTCCGCAATGTGCGGGTCGGGGTCCGCGCATGAGCTCGAGCGACCTCGCCGACGTCGCGGCGAGCGTCGTCGAACACGTCACGGGCGCCGCGCAGTCGGCCGAGGTCGAGGTCACTGCGGAGCGCGTCGAGCAGGCCCTCACCCGCTTCGCCAACTCGGCGATCCACCAGAACGTCGCCGACGAATCCGCCGACGTTTGCGTTCGCGTGCACCTCGAGGGTCGAACGATCACCCTGGCGTCGAGCATCGCATCGATGGACGGAGAAGGGCTGTCCGGGTTCGTCGATCGGGCGATCGCCGCGGTGCGATCCGGGCCGGTCGATCCCGGGTGGCCCGGTGTTGCCCCACCGAGCCGGATTCCCCCGCCCGGCGATGCGCCCGCGGTCGGCGAACCCGCGCAACGGGCTGCGGTGGTGCGGGCCTTCGTCGATGCCGCCGGCGGGTTGGAGACCGCGGGCTTCTGCCGGACGACACGTACCGAGCGCGCCTTCGCCAACTCGGCTGGACACGCTGGCGCGGCGATGTTCGGTTCGGCCACGTTCGACGGCATCGCCCGCCAGACCGGCAGCGACGGCTCCGCCCGCATCGAGGCGAACGCGATCGGCGAGATCGACGGTCACGCGCTGGGCTGCCGCGCCGCGGCCAAGGCGATCGCATCCGCCGGTGCGGTTGAGCTCCCCGCCGGTCGCTACCCGGTGCTTCTCGAACCGACGGCTGTCGCCGACATCGTGCTGTCGTTGGTGGCCTACGGCTTCCACGGCAAGGCGGTCATCCA
Organism: Ilumatobacteraceae bacterium; assembly: GCA_963764455.1. Taxonomy (GTDB): domain Bacteria; phylum Actinomycetota; class Acidimicrobiia; order Acidimicrobiales; family Ilumatobacteraceae; genus Desertimonas. Next base: position 165,371 of record CAVXSN010000011.1, on the reverse strand, counting down.
GGACCAGTCCTTCGCCCGGGTCGGTGAGACCCAGTTCGACGGGTCGATCACCCTGGTCGACGACGCCCCCTCGCTGGGTGTGACGTTTGACGCCGACGGCACCCCGACCTCGCGGCTCGTGTTGATCGACGCCGGCAAGACCGCGGCCGTCACCCACGATCGTCGCACCGCTGCAGAGGCCGGCACGGATTCGACCGGTCACGCCGTCGGCGGTGCGATGGGCGGGATCGCGCTGCACGCCTCGCTGAGTCCGAGCGAATCGGCCCGATCCGTGAACGGCGACGTACCCGATCTTGTCCATCCCGCCGTGGCCTCGCTCGTCGCCGGCATCGACCGGGCGATCCTGGTTTCCGACCTGTGGTACACACGCGTCCTCGACCCGAAGGCGCTGACCGTCACGGGACTGACCCGCAACGGGGTGTGGCTCATCGAAAACGGTGCGATCACCGCGCCGGTGAGAAACTTCCGGTTCACGCAGGCCTACCCGGCCGCGATCGCGCCCGGCGCCGTCCACCAGGTCGGGCCGACCGCCGTCGGGTGCCCAGAGGATTGGGTGCGCGCCCGTTGGACCGTTCCCGGCCTCCACCTCGCCTCGTGGAACTTCACGGGTGGCGCTTCGGGCTGAGGGTCTATCCGACGACGGCGTCGATGCGGGCCAGCACGTCCGGCGTGAGCTTGGGGATCACGGCGATTGCCCCGAAGTTCTCGACCACCTGACTCGGCTTGCTGGCCCCGGTGAGCACCGTCGACACGTTGCGGTTCGTGGTGCACCACGCCAGGGCCAGCTGCGCGAGGGTGCAGCCGAGCTCCTCGGCGATCGGGCGCAGCTGCTCGACCTTGGCGACGCGATCCGGGTCGCTGACCTCCTTCGCCAGCCAGTCGTATCCTCGCAGCGCGCCGCGCGAGTCCGTGGGGATGCCGTCGCGGTACTTGCCGGTCAGCAACCCTGACGCCAGCGGGCTCCAGATCGTGGCGCCGTAGCCGAACTCGTCGAACAGCGGCTTGTACTCGACCTCGACCCGCTCCCGCTCCAGCAGGTTGTACTGCGGCTGCTCCGTGACCGGCCCGTGCAGGTGGTGCCGGTCGGCCACCTCGATGGCTTCCCGGATCCGCTCGGCCGACCACTCGCTCGTGCCCCAGTACAGCGCCTTGCCGGAGCTGACGATGTCGCTCATCGCCCAGACGGTCTCCTCGACGGGCGTGTGCGGATCGGCCCGGTGGCAGTAGAGCACGTCGACGAAGTCGTGGCCGAGTCGTTCCAGCGACCCGTCGATCGCCTGCATCAGGTACTTGCGGTTGAGCGTGTTCTGCACGTTCACGGTGTTGCCCTCGCGGGGGTTGTGAATCCCCCAGAACAGCTTCGTCGTCAGTACGTACGACCAGCGCGGCCACGCGAGCTTGGCGAGCGCATCGCCCATGATCTGCTCGCTCTTGCCCCCGGCGTAGACCTCGGCATTGTCGAAGAAGTTGCACCCGGCGTCGTGCGCCGCCTGCATGCACTCCAGCGCCAGGTCGACCTGGAGCTGATTGTCGAACGTGACCCACGACCCGAACGACAGCACCGACACCTTGATGCCCGTGCGTCCCAGCGGCCGATACTCCATTTGCGGACGTCGCTCTGACTCATGTCACCGACCATACGGTCAGTTGACATCGTTCGCCACCGCGCCGCGGACGGTTGCCTCGGGTCAGCCAACCGGGCGGACGGTGATGCCACGCGACGCCATCACGGCCTTCGCCTCGGCCACGGTGTGCTCGCGGAAGTGGAAGATCGACGCCGCGAGCACGGCGTCCGCGCCACCTTCGAGGATGCCGTCGGCGAAGTGGCCGAGCGTGCCGACCCCGCCGCTGGCGATCACCGGGACTCCGACGGCCTCGGCGACGGCCCTCGTGAGCTCGAGGTCGAAGCCGTCCCGCGTTCCGTCGCGGTCCATCGAGGTCAGCAGGATCTCGCCCGCGCCGAGCGTCGCCGCTTCGGCCGCCCAGGCCACGGCGTCGCGGCCGGTCGGCGTCCGACCGCCGTGCACGTAGACCTCCCACGACCCGCGATCTGGAGTCCGTTTGGCGTCGATCGCGCACACCGCGCACTGCGACGCCGAACTCGTCGGCGATGTCGGCGATCAGCTCGGGACGTTCGACGGCCGCCGTGTTCACCCTCGACCTTGTCGGCTCCTGCTCGCAACATCCGCCGGGCGTCGGCAACGGTGCGGATGCCGCCGCCGACGGTGAACGGGATGAACACCTCCTCGGCCACCCGGCGGACCATGCCGACGGTCGTCTCGCGGCCGTCGCTCGACGCCGTGATGTCGAGGAACACCAGCTCGTCGGCGCCTTCGGCGTCGTAGCGCGCCGCCAGCTCGACGGGGTCGCCGGCGTCGCGCAGGTCGAGGAACTTCGTCCCCTTGACCACGCGACCGGCGGTGACGTCGAGGCACGGGATCACCCTGGCGACCTTCACGCCCGCACCTCGGCGATGGCAGCGATCGCGCCCGCCACCGTGATGTGCTTCTCGTAGAGCGCTCGCCCGGTGATGATCCCGCCCAACCCGTCGATCGCGGCCAGGGCTCGGATGTCGTCGAGCGAGGCCACTCCCCCGCTGGCGATCACCGGTGTGGACGTCGCCGCGACCGCGTCCGCAGGCCGACCAGGTCCGGGCCCGCCAGCACGCCGTCGCGCGAGATGTCGGTGATCACGAACGCCGACGCCGCGGGAACGCGCCCAGCGCCGAGTCGACGGTGAGCGCCGACGGCTCGGTCCACCCGTGCACGGCGACGACGCCGTCACGGTGGTCGAGCGCCGACGGCGACCTGGATGCGCTCGGCGACCTGGTCGACGAGCGATGGGTCGGCCACCGCCGCCGATCCCATCACGACCCGAGCGACCCCGGCGTCGGCGAGCGCGGCCGCATCGTCCATCGACCGCACGCCGCCACCGGTCTGCACCGATGCCCGGCCGGCCACCGACGCGGCGATCGCCGCGATGAGGCCCCGGTTCACGGGTTCGCCGGACTTCGCCGCGTCGAGGTCGACGACGTGAATCCACCGCGCCCCACCGTCGCAGAACGCATCGGCGACGTCGAGCGGATCGCGCGCCGTAGGCCGTCTCCTGGCCGTAGTCGCCCTCGCGCAGCCGGACGACACGGCCGCGGCGCAGATCGATCGACGGGTACAGCAGCGGGCGGCCGGTCACCCGGCCACCGCTTCACCGACGGATGCGACGAAGTTGCCGAGGAGGGCGAGCCCTGCCGCTGCCGACTTCTCGGGATGGAACTGCACGGCGAACACGTTGCCGGCGCGGAACGCGACGTTCAGCGCCCCGCCGTACTCGCACGTGCCGACGACCGCCGCCGGCTCGTCGGGGACGCCGTGCAGCGAGTGGACGAAGTAGAACCACGGCTCGTCGGGCAGGCCATTGAACATCAGGTCGTCCCGGTCGCGCACCGCAGCACGTTCCACTGCATCTGCGGCCGCTTCACGCTCGGCGGGATCCAGCGGACCATCCTGGGATGATCCCGAGCCCGCGCGCCGTCGGGTGCTCCTCGCTCGCCGAGAACAGCATCTGCATTCCGACACAGATCCCGAGGAACGGCCGCCCGAGACGCGGCCGCATCGAGCGACGGCAGGCTCGAGCCCGGTTTCGCGCAACGCGGACATGCACGCCCCGAACGCACCGACGCCGGGCAGCACAACGGCGTCGGCACGACGATCTCGTCCGGGTCGGCGGTCAGCCGAGCGTCGGCGCCGATGTGCACGAGCGCCTTCTGCGCCGAGTGCAGGTTGCCGATGCCGTAGTCGACGACGGCGACCAGCGGCCGCTCGTCCGCAGTCGCGACGTCACAGAGCACGCCCTTGGTCGACGGCACTCCGCCCGCGGCCTCGACTCGACGCGACCGCGTCGCGGAGGCAGCGCGCCAGGCCCTTGAACGTCGCTTCGATGATGTGGTGGACGTTGCGGCCCGCCCGCTTCGTGACGTGCAGGGTGATGCCGGCATTGGTCGCGAACGACGACACGGCGTGCTCGGCGAGCTGCGGATCGAACGCCGGGCTGCCGAGCGGCAGGCTCTCGGGCAGCTCGACGTCCCAGGCCACGAACGGGCGCCCGGACAGGTCGAGGGCGACCTCGACCAGCGCCTCGTCGAGCGGGTACAGCCCGCTGGCGAAGCGGCGCACGCCGGCCTTGTCCCCGAGCGCTTCGGCGAACGCCTCGCCGAGCGTGATCGCGACGTCCTCGACCGTGTGGTGGGTGTCGATGTGCAGGTCGCCGGTCGCGCGCGACCGTGAGGTCGAACCCGCTGTGACGGCCGAGCTGGTCGAGCATGTGGTCGTAGAACGGGATTCCGGTCGACACCTCCGTGACGCCCGTGCCGTCGAGGTCGATCGTGACCTCGACCGACGTCTCCTTGGTCGCCCGTGTCGCGTCGACGCGTCCGCGACGCTCACGGCCTCACCCCCGCAACCCCGTCGACGCTCCAGCGCGACTCGACCAGCGCGGCGAGGAACCGGTCGTTCTCCGTCGGGCAGCCCGATCGTGACCCGCAGGCAACCGTCGAGGCGCGACCATCCGCTGCAGTCGCGCATCAGCACGCCGCGTCGACCAGGCGCTGCCACACCTCGCGCGCGTCGTGGTCGGCAGGCGGAACGAGCACGAAGTTGGCGCCGCGACGGGAACACCTCGACGCCGAGGTCGGCCAGCGCCGCGCTCGACGCGCCCGCGCTCCTCGACCAGTCTGGCTCACCCGGTCGCTCCATGTCGTCGACGTGGCGCAGCGCCAGCCGCCCGGCGAGCTGCTTGGCCGCGTCGAGGTGGTACGGCAGGCACGACCTTGTCCAGCTCGCGACGAGCCACGACGGACCGACGAGGTAACCGAGCCGGGCCGCCGCCATGCTCCACGTCTTCGAGAACGTGCGCACCACGCACGAGCGGCCGTCGTCGTCGACCCGATCGAGCGCCGACCAGTCGAGAACTCGGCGTACGCCTCGTCGACGACGACGAGCCCGGTCGATGCGTCGAGCAACTGCGTCGAGCACTCGGGCGACTCGACCAGGCCGGTCGGGTTGTTCGGCGAGCACAGGAACGTGACCGCCGGGTCGTGGCCGCGACGTCGCGCGGCGCGCCTCGTCGGATCGAGCGTGAAGTCGTCGTCGCCGATCGCCGGCCACCACGGTCGGCGCCGGTGATCCGGGCGATCTGGGCGTGCATCTGGTACGTCGGCTCGAACATCGACCACCGTGCGGCCGGGCCCGGCGTACGCGAGCAGGAGCGTCTGGATCACCTCGTTCGACCCGTTGGCGGCGAACACCTGTCGCGCGCGACGCCGTGCAATGCGGCGATCGCCGGCGCGCAGCCCGCGGCCGGCCGGTCGGGGTAGCGGTTCCACGCGACGTCGCTGAGCTCGGCCGCGAACTCATCCAGCCACGCGGCGGGCGGCGGGAACGGCGACTCGTTCGTGTTCAGCCGGACGTCGACGTCGACCTGGGGCGAGTGGTAGCCGGTCGAGCGCGGCGAAGTCGTCGCGCACCGGACACCGGGTCGCGGCTCCACCATTCACGGTTGGCGACGATAATGGCGCGGCGCGATGGTTGACCCATGAGTAGCTCCACCGTCGCGCCGAGTTGAGCTCGGCCGCCGAGGCGATCAGCGGCGTACCAGCGTCGGGTCGGCGGGCTCGCCGCCAGTCACCTGGCCACGACGATCGAGAGGACCTCGTCGCCGCGATCTACGAGGCCGAACGGTCGCTCGGGATCGCCGAACGCACCCTGCGACGGGCGATCAAGCTCGCCGAGCTCAGCGCCCTGAGCAGGGCGGATGAGCTGCGTAGACGTCTCGCGACCGCTCCCGAGCGGGATGACCGTGGTGTTATCATGATCGGACCAACCAGGTTCGCCGCCACCTGGATTGACGGCGACGTCGAGATCCGCCGCTCGGCGTCGCATCGAACGACGGCCTCCCGTGAGGCCGTCGTTCTGACTTGTTCAGCGGTGACCGTCGCCGGGATGGGCGACCGCCGGCACGGGCGAATTGATGGTGACGCCGGCGCCTCGACGATGCCGAACGGCGCGCGGTACAGGCGCTGCTGACGGCGGGCTCGCGACCGACGGCCGGGTTCTGGCCGCTGTCCGATCAGCTGGCTGGCCGAGCTCGTCGAGCCGATCGCTGATGACCGGCGCCGGCCGATCTTCGTCCGGCTGTCGACGCACGGGTCAGACGATCTCGCCGGCTACGCCCAAGCGGCGCATCGAGAAGGCGGCTGGACGATGCAGGTGGCGGTCGATCCACGGCACGACAAGGCGTCGCCGACCGGCGCGCTCCTCGACGCCACCCTCGCGGCCATCGACGACTCGGGCGGCGGCGAGGTGGACTGGTGGGTGTTCCAGGCGTCCTCGGCGATCGAGCTCCGTCGCCGCCACGCCGCGGCTTCGCGCTCGAACCGTGACCTGCGGCAGATGCGCCGGCCGCTGCCGACCGGCGCGCCGGTCGACGGTCGAGACCCGCGCGTTCGTCATCGGGCGCGACGAGGACTGCGTGGCTCGCGGTCAACAACCGAGCGTTTCAGCGGCCACGCCGAACAGGGCGGCTGGACGATCGAGACGTTGCGGCTACGCATGGCCCAACCGTGGTTCGACCCCGACGGCTTCCGCCTCCACGAGCGCGACGGGCGGCTGGCCGCGTTCTGCTGGACGAAGATCCACCACGAGACGGACCGCTGTCGGCGAGATCTACGTGATCGGCGTCGATCCCGACTTCCAGGGTCTCGGGCTCGGCAGGAGCTCACGCTGGCCGGCCTCGACCGCATGGTCGACCGCGGCGTCTCCAGGGCGATGCTCTACGTCGACGGCGCCAACCGCGCCGCCGTCCGCGCTGTACGAGCACCTCGGATTCGCGGTCCATCGCACCGATCGTGCATTCCGGCGCCCCAGTAGCGTGGTCCGGTGAGCGTGACGTCGTCCCCCGACACGTGCCCCGCTGGAGCGTCGGCGACCTCTACGAATCGACTCGAATCGCCGCGAGTTCGCCGGGCGATCGAGCAGGCCGCCGCCGACGCCGATCGCCTCGCATGCCGTCTTCGACGAGCACGACGATCCGGGCCATCGAGCCACGGCCGGCGACGGCCGACGACGGCGCCGCCGCCGACGCCGTGATCCGGCGCGTACAACGAAGCCGCCGAGCACCTGTACCTCCTCGCGTTCGTACGTCTACGCCACGGTCGAGCACGAACAGCCGCGACGAGCAGGCGCAGGCGCTGCTCAGCGAGCTCGCAGGTCGATCGATTCGCGAATCACGCCGCTGCTCGCCCGCCTCGCCGACTGGGTCAGCGCGCTGCACGTCGGCGACGGCGGCCCCCACGAGCTGGCCGCGGTGAGCGAGGAGGCCGCCGAGCACGCCGGACCGCTGCGCCGCTCGCCGAGCGCGCCGAGCACCAGATGTCGGAAGCGGAGGAAGGGCCTCTACGCCGAGCTGGCCACCACGGGCTCGTCGGCGTGGGCGCGCCTGCACCGCGACGTCACGTCGCAGCTGACCGCCGACGTCACGTTCCCCGACGGACACGTCGAGCGCCTGCCGATGCCGGCCGTGCGCGGACTCGCCACCCACGCCGACCCGGCCGTCCGCGAGGCGGCGTACGACGCCGAGATGGACGGCCTGGCCGACGCGTCGCCGACACCGTGTCGCGGCGGCGATGAACGCGATCAAGGGCGAGGCCAACATCGTCAACCGGCGCCGCCGCTGGGCCAGCCCGCTCGATGCCTCGCTGTTCGCCAACAGCGTCAGCCGGGCGACGTTCGAGGCGATGCAGTCCGCGGTCAGCGCCGCGCTGCCCGACTTCCGCCGGTGGATGCGGTGCAAGGCCCGCCTGCACGGCCACGCGGGCGGGCTGCGATGGTGGGACCTGATCGCGCCGCTCCCGGTGGCGCCGCGGCGAGATCTCGTGGGACGACGGCATCGACTCGTCCGCGGCGCGTTCGCCACCTACAGCCCGCAGCTCGGCAGGCCTCGTCGACCGCGCCCTCGACGAGCAGTGGATCGACGCCGGCGCCACGCGACGGCAAGGTCGGCGGCGCGTTCTGCATGTCGTTCGTCGACGACCGCTCGCTCGTGCTCCTCAACTGGTCGGGCAGCGCTCGACTCGGCCCAGACGACGGCCCACGAGCTCGGCCACGCCTACCACAACACGACGCTCGCCGGACCGCACGCCGCTGCAGCAGCGGCTGCCGATGGCGCTCGCCGAGACGGCGAGCATCTTCTGCGAGACGCTCGTCGTCGAGGCCGGCTCTCGCCGGCTCGACGGCGCCGAGCGCCTGGCCCTGCTCGACGTCGACCTGGTCGGCTCGAACCAGGTGGTCGTCGACATCCACAGCCGCTTCCTGTTCGAGACCGAGGTGTTCGCCCGTCGCCAGCGCCGCACGCTCGGCGTGACCGAGCTCAACGAGCTGATGCTGCAGGCGCAGGCCGACGCCTACGGCGACGGACTCGACCAGTCGACCGCGCACCCGCACATGTGGGTGCTCAAGCCGCACTACTACGGCTCGCACTTCTACAACTGGCCGTACACGTACGGCCTGTTGTTCGGGCTCGGGCTGTTCGCCCGGTACCAGGAGGATCCGGAGCGCTTCCGTGCCGGATACGACGACGCTGCTGTCCCGGGCAGGCATGGACACCGCCGAGGAGCTCGGCGCGATCGTTCGGTCTCGACGTCACCGACGAGGCGTTCTGGACCGCGAGCCTCGACGTGTGCCGCGCCCGGATCGCCGAGTACGAGACGCCTGGCCGCCGAGCGTGCCTGACGCGGGGTCGAGCAACTGAACCGAACGCTGACACGCTACGACGTCACCCGCGACGAGCTCGCCGCGCTCGCTCGCCGGCACGCCGCGCTACCGGGTCGACCAGGTGTGGGCCGGGCTGTACGCGTCAGCTCGGCGTCGCCGGCGCAGATGACCGAACCTGCCCGGGCGCTGCGCGACCGACTCGACCGAGCGGCTGCCGCCGGCCCTGACCCCGTCACCGAGTCGGTCAGCGACGACGGCGACACCGTCAAGTTCCTGTGGCAGCTCGAGGGCGGCAACCAGATCGAGACCGTGCTGATGCTCTACCGCGACCGCGCCGACGGTGTGCGTCTCGAGCCAGGCCGGCTGCGCGATGGGGTGCGGGTTCTGCGCCACCGGCAGGCCGGGTTCACCCGCCACCTCACGTCCGGCGAGATCGTCGAGCAGGTCGTGCGGCCGCCGCGCGGGCGAAGCAGCTCGATCGCCGGCTGAGCAACGTCGTGTTCATGGGGATGGGCGAGCCGCTCGCCAACGAGGCCGCCGTGTGGACCGCGGTCGAGCGGATCCACGGCGACCTCGGCCTGTCGGCGCGCCACATCACGATATCGACGGTCGGGATCGTGCCGGGCATCCGCAAGCTCGCCACGCGGCCGCTGCCGGTCACCCTCGCGCGTGTCACTGCACGCCGCCAACGACGAGCTGCGCGACGAGCTGGTGCCGATCAACCGCCGCTACCCGATCGACGACCTCATCGACGCGTGCCAGCGACTACCGTCGACGCTCGTGGCCGGCGGCTGCAGCTTCGAGTGGGCGATGATCGACGGCGTCAACGACCGACCCGGCGACGCCGCCGAGCTCGCCGCGCTGTGCCGCCGGCTGCGCCCGAACGCCCACGTCAACCTGATCCCGCTCAACCCGACGCCCGGGCTGGCCGACGCAGGCGACACCGGCCGCTCGCGTGCGCGAGTTCCGCGACCGCCTCGAGACGCTCGGCGCCAACGCCACGGTCCGCCGAACCGCGGCACCGACATCGACGCCGCCTGCGGCCAGCTCGCGGCCGGCCAACCGGTGACGGTCTGGCGATCAGCAGCCCGCGGAGAGCACCGACAGGTACGGGTTGACGGCGGCACCGCCGCCGGGATGGACCTCGAAGTGGAGGTGCGGCGTGCCGCGGGCGTTGCCGGTGTCGCCGACGTAGCCGATGACCTCGCCCTGCGACACCGACCGGCTGGAGCCGGCGAAGCCGCTGAGGTGGGCGTAGAAGTAGCGGTTGCCGTCGTTGCCGGCGAGCCAGACCGAGTTGCCGCCGAGGCTGGTCTGCTTGAACGTGACGCTGCCGGACGTCACCGCGACCAACGGCGTGCCCGGTGCCGGCGAGCATGTCGACGCCCTGGTGGCGGCGGCCGCCTGAGCGAGAGGCGCCCCACGTGTCGGAGTACGCGGACGCGCCGAGGACCGGGCAGATCATCCCGCTACGCGGCGGCGCCGTGGGAGCCGGCTCGGTCACCGGCGGAGACGTCTGCGGGGGCGCCGGCGACGGGTCCTGGTTCGTCGGCTTCGTCGTGGGTGGTGTGCTGGCAGCGCTGCCGCCGTTGCCGTTTCCGCCATTCCCGCCGTCACCGCTCCCGCCCCCGGTCGGCGCCGGGGCGACGGGCGCCTGCGGCTGGCCGCCATCGGCCGTGGTGACCGGCCCCGCGTTCGGCGACGGCGCGTTCGGCGACGGCGCGTTCTGCTGGGACTGCGCCTGGGCCTGAGCCCGCGCGGCCGCTTCTTGCTGCTGGCGGATCTCCTCGGCCCGCTGGGCCTCGAGGATCCGGCGTACCCGCTCATCCTCCAGGCGCTGAGCTTCGATCTCCTGCAGCCTCACCACTTCGGCTTCCGCACGCTTGCGCGCTTCTTCGTAACGTTCCTGCTGCTGCTCGACCTCGTCCTGCTTGTCGTCGAGCTCTTCGCGCTTGTCCTCGAGGTCCTTGCGGGCCTCGTCGTAGTCATCGAGCGCGGCCGTCGAGCTGTTCGTCGCGGTGGCAACCAGCTCGTTCGACACCAGTCGCCGCGTGGACGCTTCCGGCCCCTCCAGGATGGCGATCGATCCCGTCCCGGCCGACATGAAGCTGTTGATCGCGACCTGCTCGACCTGGGCACCGAGGGCGTCGACCTCGCCCTGCAGCACCTCGAGCTCGGCTTCGAGGTCCTCGGCCTCGTCGCTCAAGCGGTCGAGCTCGATCCCCGCCTGCGTGTACGCCTCGGCCGCGGCATTCGCCCGGTCGCGCGCCGACTGGATCTCCCTCGCGGCACGTTCCGCCGGCTCCTCGTCGGCTCTGACCGCGGCCGCATGGCCGAGCGCAGTGCCGATGCGCCATGAGCCCGACCACCGCACACGCGACGGCGCGACGAACGGGGCGTCGCAGCCGGCGTGCAGCCATCGCCACAGTGTAGCCGATGTGTTTCAGTTGGATGACGATCCACCTTGCCTCGTCGGCAGCGGCCTCCAGACGCCAGGCTGACGCCGTGAATCCCGAGGTAGCGCTGCGCCTTCGCGACATCCGCTTGGTGCGCAACGACACCGTGATCCTCGACGACGTGTCGCTCGACGTTGCGAGATCGCAACGTTGGCTGCTGCTCGGGCCCAACGGTTGCGGCAAGACGTCACTGCTTCGGATCGCCGCGCTCTACGAGCACCCGACGGCAGGGACGGTGGACGTGCTCGGCGAGCGCCTCGGCCGTACCGACGTCAGGGTCCTGCGCCGGCGCATCGGGTTCGTGTCGGCAGCGATCGCCGAGCAGCTCCGCCCCGGCCTCCTGGCGATCGACGCGGTGAAGACAGCTCGGTACGGCGCCCTCGAACCGTGGTGGCACACGTACACCGCGGACGACGACCAGCGGGCGGCAGAGTGTCTCGACCGCATGGGCGTGGGCCGGCTCGCCGGGCACACCCTCGGCACGCTCTCGTCCGGCGAGCGCACACGCGTGCTGCTCGCCCGGTCGCTGATGAACGATCCCGCGATCGTCCTGCTCGACGAGCCGTCTTCCGGGCTCGACCTGGCCGGGCGCGAGCAACTCGTCGCGGCGTTGGATCACCTCGCGGCCGACCCTGCCGCACCACCGTTCGTGGTGGTCACCCATCACGTCGAGGACGTGCCGACGAACCTGACCCACGCGATGCTCCTGCGCGGCGGAGTCACGCTGGCCCAGGGCGAGCTGTCAGACGTGCTGACGGAGCGGAACCTGAGCGAGTGCTTCGGAGTCGAACTCCATCTCGAGCGCCGGGGCGACGGCCGGTTCAGCGCGTGGGGCTCGGCTCGCTGAACAGCCTCGTCAGAGCCACCGATCCGCGGCGCACCTCGTCGTCGAGGATCCGTCCGAGGATGGCTCGGCTCCACAACTCACCGGTGTACTCCAGGCGCATCTGCAACTGCGTGCCGATCTCGGTCGCCTCCCCCACCTCTGCCGTGAGGATCCACGCGGCGTGGTCGCGGTCGTCGTTCTGGATCCGTTCGAAGCGCACTCGGTGTGCTGGCTCGAACATGGTGCGCACCATGCGCAGCTGTTTCGAGCGGGCGAGCGGGCCGACTCTGCCCCGCAGCTCGACCCACCACGCGGGCCGGCCGTGATCAGGATCGAGCGGCATCACGCGGTGGACGAGACGCATCCAGCGCGGATAGTTGTCGAGGACTGCGACCTGCTCGAACAAGTCCCCGGGTGTGGCGCCGCGGATGGTCTCGTTGATCGTCGACTTCATCGGTCGCTCACGACGGCAGCATGGCTCAGGCGTGTCCGCGGTCGATGCCGCGGAACGCCCTGGCGAGCAGCGGGGTCGTCGCGCTGAGCGCGCCGCCCAGCTCGTCGGTGATGTCGAAGTCAGGCATCCACGGCATCGCGACGGTCGCGTCGGGATCGTCCGTGGCAGACGGGACGCCGGTGACGGCCGCGACCGTCTGGTTCGCGCCGCCGTCGTCTTCGATCGCGAGTGGATCGGGCTCGGCTGCGTCGCCGAGCGCAAGCTGCTCGGTCGCTGACGATTTCGGTCGTTTCGAGCCCTTGCGCCGCTCCGCTCGTGGCCGCGCTCGGCTTGTCGGTTTGAACAGGCGCGGCATCGGGTCTCGCGCGTCCTCGAGCGTCCAACCGAGCGGAACGACCATGGCGTCGGCGTGCCGCAGACACAGCGTGCCGGCCCGGTTGCGATCGGCCGCAGGGTCGAGCGGGCTCAACCACACGAGGAGACGGTCGGCGTCGAAGCCGTAGGCGATCGCGCCGCGCTCCGAGCATCCCGGACGTTCGCAGAGCCTCGCCATCGGCGACAATGGTAGACCTGCTCAGGCGGGATTTTCGGACATCTCGCCCGCGATCTTGCCGAGCAGCTCGTCGTAGCTCTCGACGACCGGAAACTGCGGGAACTGGGAGGCGATCGCCGGCGGGGCATGGAACCAGAGTCCGGCGTCGGCCGCGCTGAGCATCGAGGAGTCGTTGAACGAGTCACCGGCCGCGATCACCCGGTAGTTCAGGGCGCGGAACGCCTCGACGGCGTGGCGCTTCTGGTCCCGCTGACGCAGCCGGTAGTCGACGATCCGGTCGCCCACGACGACCAGGGAATGGCACAGGATCGTGGGCATCCCGAGCTGCTGCATGAACGGCGCGGCGAACTGCTCGAACGTGTCGGACAGGATGACGACCTGTGTGCGCCGCCGCAGCTCGTCGAGAAACTCGCGCGCTCCGTCGAGGACGCTGAGCGAGGCGATGACGTCGGCGATGCGCGACATCGACAGTCCGTGCTCGTCGAGCAGCGCCAGGCGACCGCGCATCAGCTCGTCGTAGTCGGGCTCGTCACGGGTCGTGCGCCGCAGCTCGGTCACCCCTGATTCCTCGGCGACCGCGATCCAGATCTCCGGGGTCAGCACCCCTTCGAGGTCGAGCGTGACGAGGTGTTGGCGGGGCGTCACGTCATTGTTTGGCCATCGCGATGCGGAGGCGTTCCTCGGGGCTGATGAGGTGGTCGACGTCTTCGGCGGCGGCGTCGCCGTCGAGTTGGACCCAGTGGATGCGGCCGGTGAACTCGCTGTCCTTGGGTCCGTAGTCGTCGCTGACCGGCGTGGCGGTGTCACTGCCGACGTCGGTGGTCTCATCGGCCGAGAAGAGCATCGGCACGGTGGCATCGACGCGTCCTTCACCGACCTTGCCGCCGTCGACGAAGAGGGCGACATCGCCGCCCTTGCCAAGTCCGCCGCCGTCGTACGTGAACTCGGCCCGCACTTGGTGTTCGCCTGGCGGAACCGCGTCGGCGCCGTGCACCTTGAACTGCTGGAGGCCGAACAGGTTGTAGCAGTAGGCCGGACGGCCGTCGGTGAGGTACAGGCTGAACCCGCCGAATGCCCCGCCCTGGGCGATCAGCACGCCACTGGCGCCGCCCTCGGGCACGGTGATCGACGCAGTGATCGACAGCGACTTGTTCTTCGTGACGATGACCGAGTTCTCGCTCAATCTGCCCATCCCGGCGAACAACAATTGGGAGTGGCCGCGGATCAGTTGCGGTCGTCCGGCCATGTCGGCGTTGAACCGCTCGAACCGACGGTCGTCGAGCGGCAGCACCTGATACTTGCCGGCCTCGATGAGCCAGAGCCGTTGCAGGTCGTGGAGCTTGTCGGGCTGGTCGGCGGCGAGGTCGTGGGCTTGGGTCCAGTCATCGGGGGCGTACAGTTCCCACACGTCGTCGTCGAACGCGGGCATCTCGGTCGGCACCCACGGTGTGCTGTGGCGGGTCACCGCGGTCCAGCCCTCGTGGTAGATGCCGCGGTTGCAGAACATCTCGAAGTACTGCGTGTTTCGTTGCTCTGTGGCGGCGCCGTCATCGAAGCTCGGTCGCATGCTCACCCCGTGCAGTGGCATCTGCTGGACGCCGTTGACGCTCAACGGTGCCGGCAGACCGGCGGCGTCGAGAATGGTGGTGGCGACGTCGATGACGTGGTGGAACTGAGCGCGGATCTCACCCTTGGCGGCGAATCCGCTGGGCCAGTGCACGATCGTGCCGTTGCGCGTGCCACCCCAATGCGAAGCCACCTGCTTGGTCCATTGGTACGGGGTGTCCATGGCATGCGCCCAACCGACGGCGTAGTGGTTGTACGCCGCGGGAGTGCCGAAGTCGTCGATTCGTGACGACATGAACTCGACCGTCTCCAACCCGGCGGCGCCGTTGAGGACGGTGAGCTCGTTGAAGCATCCGTTGGGAGTGCCCTCGGCGGAGGCGCCGTTGTCCCCGATGATGTAGTAGATCAGCGTGTCGTCGAGGATCTCGAGATCCGCGAGGGCGTCGATCAGCCTGCCGACGTGGTGATCGGTGTGCTCCAAGAACCCGGCGTACACCTCCATCTGCCGCGCCAGCACTGGCTTGAGGCCGTCGTCCATGTCGTCCCAGGCGGGGATCTCGGACGGGCGCGCGGTCAGCTCGGCATCAACCGGGATCACCCCGAGCTCCTTCTGGCGGGCGAGGCTTTCCTCGCGCAGCCGATCCCACCCCTGATCGAAGCGGCCCTTGTACGTGTCGGCCCACTCCTTGGGGACGTGGTGCGGGGCGTGGGTGGCACCCGGCGCGAAATAGGCGAAGAACGGCTTGTCCGACATCAGCGCCTTCTGCTGGCGGATCCAGTCGATGGCCCGGTCGGTCATGTCCTCGGTGAAGTGATACCCCTCCTCCGGGGTACGGTCGGGCTCGATCGGCACCGTGTCCTGGTAGATCGCGGGTGCCCACTGATTGGTCTCCCCGCCGATGAAGCCGTAGAAGTGCTCGAAGCCCGACCCGGTGGGCCACTGCGTGAACGGACCCATCGGGCTGGTCTCCCACACCGGCACCTCGTGGCACTTGCCGAACTGCGCCGTCGAATACCCGTTGAGCTTCAACACCTCGGCCAACGGGGCGGCCGTGTTCGGCCGGATCGAGTTGTATCCCGGAGCCGACGTGGCGATCTCGGTGATCCCGCCCATCCCCACCGCATGGTGATTGCGACCGGTCAGCAGCGCTTGCCGGGTCGGCGAACACAGCGCGGTCGTGTGGAACCGGCTGTAGCGCAGACCGTCGTCGGCCAGACGCTGCGCCGTCGGGCAGTTGATCGGCCCCCCGAACACGCTGGAAGCGGCGAACCCGACATCGTCGAGCAGCACGATCAGCACGTTCGGGGCACCCGCCGGCGGGCGCAGCGGCTCGATCGGCGGGAACGACGTCGCCGGATCCTTCGCGTCGTACGTGACCAGCCCGGCAAACGGTCGGTCAGGAATCGGCAGCACCTGCCGGCCCACTTGATCTCGGCTGCTCGTCATCTGGTACTCCTCCACATCGTCGACCGTCGAACGGAGCGACGGTAACAAGAACTGCATCGCCCCAGTTGACCGGCGACCCGGGCGATCGCGCCTCACCCAAGGTGGGGTGAATGCACGCCCTCCCGCGTCGCGCGCCGTCAACGACAATCATGGTTCCGTGATCGACGTGAGCCGGATGAACACGATCCTGTACAGCACACGGTGGCCCGAGATGGTGACGTTCTACCGCGACGTGTTGAGACTCCCGATCGTGTTCGAGAACGAGTGGTTGGTCGAGTTCCACGTGGCAGCATCGGCGTTCGTCAGCGTGGCCGACTCGGCGCGGGCCTCGATCGACGCTGGCAACGGCGCCGGGCTCACGCTGAGCTGGCAGGTCGACGATGTCGCGTCGGTCCGGACGCGATTGATCGAGGCCGGTGTGGCGATGTCGGGGGTTCGGGAGCGCTGGGGCTCTCGGGTCGCCTACCTCGTCGACCCCGTCGGCAACCGGATCGAGCTCTGGTCCGGGTCCGCAAACGAACGGGTCACGAGGCCAGCGCGATGACCCCGCGGATCTCGACGGCGATGGTGTCGGCGGCGACCACCTCGATGCTGTCGATCGGTCGACCGTCGGTCTCAACCGCATTTCGCCAGCGGGTTTCGGTTCGTGGCGCGATCGGGTAGGAACAGAGCCCGGTGCACCCGCGCGCAAGGAGGTGATCGGTGCGGCATTTCTCGTTCCGGCCGGCGTTGACGTTGCGAGGCCGCGCCTTCAAAGGGGTGCGCGGCTGGGCCGGCAAACCGCTGCATCCGCCGCTGACCGACATCCCGATCGGCGCCTACATGCTGGCTGCTGGCTTCGACTTCGTGTCCGCCGTGGGGCACGATCAGGAGTGGGCGCGGGACTTCTATCGCGCCGCCTCGTTCGCGCTGATCGCCGGGGCGGCCGTGTCGGTGCTCGCCGCGTTGACGGGCTTGTGGGACCGGCAGCGCTCCACTGAACCCGGCACGCAGGCGCGGCGCACGGTGAACGCCCACGCCACGATCATGGTCACGGTCACCGTGCTGGTCGCTGTCGGCATCGCTGTGCGGCTGTTCGCGTATTGGGACGAACCATCGACGCCGGGTGTGGCGTTGGCGCTGACCCTGGCAGCGGCAGCGCTCACCGTGATCGGCGGCACCATCGGCGGATCGCTCGCCTACGACTATGGCTTCAACGTCGAGACCGCAGGGGACAGCCCGGTTTGGCATCGCTCGGAGACCGACGTCTTTCCCGGCGACAAGTCCGAGCACCCGTGACGCCAGTCCGGTGGGCACGCGCCGCCCATCTCGGCGGCAACGACGTGGACGCAGCCAGACGGCTCTCAAACCCTGCCCGCCGAGGTGACACGAACCCAGCGAGGCAAGCCTGCGTGACGTTTGAACGCCCGCCGGAGGCGGCAAGAACGGTGCACGACTCGTCGTGCCCACAGCGAGCGAAGCGAGCAGTGGGCACAACCGGACTCGAACCGATGACCTCCACGGTGTGAAAGCGAAACAGGCGATTCGGCGCGCCTACCTCGTGCGCTACCGAACGGTGGACGGACTGCAGCGGTCGCGACAGTTCAAGCGCGACGCCGACGCTGACGCTGACGTAGACCTCGTTGAGGTCGACCGCCTCCAGGGCGTCCTCATCGACCCCCGGCTGGGCCGCATCACGGTCGGGGAATGGTGGGATCGGTGGTGGCCGACAGTCACCACCCTCCGACCGAGCACGCACGCCCTCCCCCTCCCTCTCCCCCGATCGGCAAGCTGGATCGGACCGCCTTGCGTGCCTGGGTTGCGAGTCTGGGCTCGCCCAACGGGTCGAACCTCGCTCCCGCCACCATTCATCGGGTCATCCAGCTGCTCCCCCCCTCCCCTCTCCCCCCCTCCCCCCCCCTCCCCTCTACGTCCGCCGAACTGTTGACGCTTGCCGACAGCATCGATCCCCGCTATCGCTCCTTTGTCATGCTCGGCGGGTTCGGCGGGCTGCGACTCGGTGAGATGCTCGGGCTCCGTTGGGGCCGAGTCGATCTGTTGCGACGGCGAGTGCACATCGCCGAAACGCTCGTCGACATCGCCGGGCAGATCAGTTTCGGTCCGCCGAAGACGAAGGCGGCCGTCCGATCGGTGCGACTCCCCCGCTTCGACGCCGCCGAGCTCCCCTCCTACCCCACGCACAACTTCCAGTCCCCACTTCCGTCGACCCCCGCGCGCTTCCCCGCATCGGCCGCCGCTCTCTCCGCAACGCATTCACGATCTCCGGCATACCGCCGTAGCGCTCTGGATCGCCGACGGCGCGAACCCGAAGCAGATCGCCGTGATGGCGGGCCACACGTCGGCATCTGTCGTGCTCGACCGCTACGGACACCTCTACCCCCAACAGGACGACGAACTGATGGACCGCCTTGAACGGCGTATCGCACGGGGGGCCGGCTGAGCGAACGTTCTGTTTGGTCTTCACCGATCGCGCGCACGTGGATCGCGGTGCGCCCGCACATCAGCAAGACCCAGGACTTTGGTGCGCATCACCGTCGTTATTCACGAACTCGCAGGTGCCCGGCGCTCATAGGTGCTCGCGATCCGCGAGCGAAGCGGACGGGCGACTTCATCGCACTGCCGCTTACACATGGCACGGATCGACCCACCGAAGATCGGCCGACGAGTGTCTTCCGACGTTTGGTAATCGGCATTACCCACCGTCTCGCAGGTTGCGGATCGCCGCCGCCATGCCGGCCAGGTGGCGCCGCCGCAACGGTGGAGGACGAAACGTCGTTGCCTGCCCGCGCTACGGGGTGCTCGAACGTCGTTGACGGTGGTTCGGTGCGCCAGCGGCCGGATGGTGGAGCCGGGAGGGACGACCGGCGGCAACTGCGAGAGTCGGGGCGACGTCGGTCGCAAACGGGCACGCCGAGCGCCGAGTCGGTCGCACGGTGAGATCGGTGGTCGTCAGTTAAGAGTCATTTCGGATCCGCGGTCAGTTGCTTCGCCGGTCGAGTTACGGTGGGCAATTGGCCGTCACTTCGTGCGGGCGACCGGTGGGCTCGTCGGATAGCGGTGCCTGCCCGACGATGCGCAGGAGAGGTTTGTCGGGTCCGTGGTGGAGTCTGTGCGTCGGCGTTGCATCGGATCGGCTACCCGGTGCAGGGCACTGCTAAACAACAACAGGATCTGTTGGCGTGGCTGTCGCTCGTCCCCGTGTGACACAGCAACTCGGCGGTCGACTCGTCATCCGCGAGCGTCCCATACATTTCGTTGCGTTGCTTGCCGAACCGGCCGGCCACGTTTCGCCGGTTGGCCGCCGGCGGAGGCTCCTTGGTGCGTTCATCCAGGTTGGCGCGACCGAGACGAATCGGACCGCTTGTAATTTCGTGGCCAGGTTGGTGCCGACTTCGCGACGATTTCGGGGGACTCCATTCGTTGGAGGGGTAGTGAAGGTTGGTCGGGCCGTTTCCGGACGAGGTGGTGATGTCTCCCGACGCGTTCTGCGCCTTCTACCGTGCCCACCTCCCCGACGTGTACGGCTACCTCCTCCGGCTCTGCGCCGGTGACAAGGCGCAGGCCGAGGATCTCACCCAGGACGTGTGGGTCGCCCTCGTCGAGGAGCTGCGTCAGGGACACACCGATCGCGCCGACGTCCGCTGGCTGATCACCGTCGCCAGGTCGAGGTTCCTCGATCACGCCCGGCGGGAGCGGCGAGGCTTGTCGAAGCTGGCGCTGATCCGACGCGACGACCCGGCGGACGTCGAACCGCGCAGCGACGAAGTGCTCGATCGTCTCGCCGGCCTGCAGCCGCTCCACCGCGCCGTGCTCGTGCTCCGCTACGTCGACGGCCTCCCCGTCCCCCAGGTCGCCGCGGCGATCGGCCGAGGGCTGACCGGAACCAACTCGCTGCTCGCCCGCGCCCGCGCCGAGCTGCGCCGCACCGCCGAAAGCGACCCCCGATGACTGACGTGCACCCGTACCGCGCCGAGCCCGACGCAGCGTTTGCCGATCGGCTCGAGCGCGAGCTGCTTCGGCGGCTCGCCGAGCCGGCGGGTGCGACGTCGAGCAAGAAGCCGCCGCTGAGGAAGTCGCCGCCGACCGAACGCGACGTAAACGGGATCGACCTCGACGTCGCCGGCGGACGTCGACGGCGCGAGCCGCTCCACCTCGTCGCCGGCGGCCTGATCGCCGCCGGGCTCGTCGCCGCCTTCGCCCTCGTCGTGGGGAACACCCGCGAGAGCCAGCGCGCCGTTGCCCCACCGGCCGCCAACGGCCTGATCGCCTTCCCCGTGGGCACGGGCGACAACGATTCCCCGCTAAGCGACATCTACCTCGCCGCCCCGGACGGCACCGGGCTTCGGGCACTGACGGCGACCCCCGACCTCGTCGAGTACGCGCCCACCTGGTCACCGGACGGGAGCCGCCTCGCCTTCGTGCGCACCGCCGGGCACTACCCCACGCCGTGCACGACGACCGGCTGCGAGCTCATCGTCGTCGATCCGTCGACGGGCACCGAGACGTTCTCGGCAGAGATCCCCCAGCCGGAAATGGCTGGCCCGGGCGAGTGGTTGCCGCAGTCGCTGGCCTGGTCGCCGGACGGAAGCGGCGATCGCGGTCGCAGTCGAGGGGCTGCGGCATCGGCGGTTGCGGCCCTGGACGAGCTTCGGTGATCGCCGACCTGGCGACCGGAACGTTCACGACGTTCACGCCGCCGTACCGTCGCCGCTGGTCACCCGACGGCGAGTGGCTCTCGCTCGTCCATGAGCGCTGCCCGGCACCATCGCTGTTGCTCGTCCCGGCCGACGCCATCGGAACCGGTGAGATCGACGTCGCCGAGTTGCCTGGCGTTCGAACGTTGCTCGAAGGTCCCGACGAGCCGGTGTTCGGTGTTGCATGGATGCCGGACAGCTCGGCGCTGCTCGTCAGCGTCATCGGCGACGTGGGCCAGATCGGCATCGACGTCGTGACGGTCGCCGACGGCGAGCGCCGCACCGTGATCGAGGACGGGTCAGGACCTGGTGCGTGTCACCCGACGGCAGCCAGATCGCCTACCGGCTCGAAGCGGCCTTCGGTGACGTGGACCTGAGCGAGGGCCCGGTACGAACCTCGCCCGAAAGCGGGGACATGCCGTCCCGGCCGGCCCTTGGAGCCCGCTGCCGGTCTGGGTTGCCGCCGCCGACGGCAGCGACCCGCATGTGGTGACGGTCTCGTCGACGCCGCCGGTCTGGTCGCCGGACGGCAGCCTGCTGCTCGTCCGCGACGACCAGGGATGGTTCACGGTGCGGCCGGACGGCACCGGGAGGACCGCGGTCGCCGCGAGTGCGCTCCCAGGCGAGCTCAACATCTGCTGCCCCGAGCAATCGCCCGAGCTGGCAGCCGTTGCCGCCCGGCGGCGCTCCGGCGGAGCCGTCTGCGGTCGAGACCGCGATGGCGTTCCTGACCGCCTACGGCGCCTACGACGCCGATCGGGCGCTCTCCTATCTGGCCGACGAGGCGATCGACGACCCGCGGCCGGTGCAGTTGGCTCGAACCCCGGAGGGGTTCCGTGGCGAGCTCGCCATCTATGAGGCCTTCCGCTACCGCCAGACGATCACCGGCTGCGAGGAAGTGGGTGAGTCGCCCTCGGGCACCGCGGTTCGTTGCGCCTTCGACATGCACGAGTTCGGGTCCGACGAGGTCGGGCTCGGCCCGTACACCGACAACTACTGGGATCTCACCGTCCGCGACGGGAAGCTGACGTCGGCGACGTCGACGTGGGCATCTTCAGCCAACGGATCGTCCGACGAGCGGTGGGAGCCGTTCGCCAACTGGGTGCGGGCGAACTACCCCGACGACGTCCTGGAGTTGTACACGGGCGACACCCAGCGCAGTTCATCAACCGCGAGGAGACGATCTCACTCCTGGACCAGCGCGTCGACGAGTTCGTCGCCGAGGAGGTTGCCAGGCTGGAGTCCGCCAGTGCGTTGATGGACGCCTGGGTCGCAGGTGACGGCGCCGCTGCCGCCGCCCTATTCACGGCCGATGGGACATGGGACGACGTCTCTGCCGAGCAGCTGCCGGCGCTGCACGACTGGTTACGGGCCGTCGGCGCCGAGTACGTCAGCGACGGTTGCCGGCTGCGGCCGGCGATGGGAGACGCCGAGTGCACCTACTCGGTCGAGAACGACCTGACCCAGGCCCTCGATACCGGCCCGATCGCCAACAGCTTCGTGGTCGAATCCGCCGACGGCGCGATCAGCGCGGTCAACGACGTTCCCAACGAGCGGCTCGACGAGGTCTGGCAAACCTTCGCCGACTGGGTGGCGGACAACCACCCCGACGACGTCGAGCACATGTTCACCGAAGGGCACCCTCTTGCCGTTGCTCGATGCCACCTCGATCGAGCTGTGGGAGCAGCACGTCCGCGAGTTCGCCGACAACACCACTGCCGAGATCAGCTCCACAAACACCACCATCGAGGAGGACAGCTGATGAACATTGCAGCACGGGCGTTGCTCGCGGCAGGCGCCGTTTACGCCGCCGTCGGCGTCGCGTCGGACGTGGCGGGCACCGAACCGCCCGGCCCGCCGGCCGGCGAGGCGATGAACGAGTCGACGGTCGCGGCGCCGCTGGCGGTTACCGGCCGGATCCTCTGTGGCCCCGAAGTCCAGCACGGTACGGAGGAGCGCGCCGTCGTTCCGCTGGCCGACGGGGAAATGACCATCGATCGAGCACGCGGCTTCGTGTGGCGGCAGTCCACGAGCTCGATGAGCGATCCGCGCCTGGAAGGCACCGTGCACCAGAGCGCGGACTCCGACAGCTACACGCTGTCCGGAGGCGAAGCGGGCCCCTCGTTCGAAATCTCCACCAAGCGCATCGAGAACGACGAGGGTGCCTGGCAGGGATCGGCGCAGTTCCTCAACTTCCCGGATGGCACCGTGGTCGCGTCGCCGTACGTGATGGTCGGCGAGGGCGCCTACGAGGGACTCACCGCGATCTACTCGGTCGACATCTTCGACTGCGGCGAGAACATTCAGGGGTACATCATCGAGGGCAACATCCCGGCCGTCCCCGACCCGTACAGCGGCGAGTAGCCGGTGACGTCCGCACGATGCGTGTTGGCGGAACGGAGCGAAGCGGACGTTTGGACCATGCACTCGGGACATTCAGGTCCGGGTCTTCGACTGGCAGTCGCTGTCGCGATGTCGGCGGCGGTGGTGATACCGGCCGCAGCCTCCTCGACGCCGCTGGCGACGAGTCCGCCACCATCGACCACGACGGCCGTCGACCGGCTCGCTGCTCGAGGCCAATCGCTCAAGCAATCGCGGTTGCAGGACACCGTGCCGCAGCGGCAGGACCATTCCGGAAGCGTCACGCCGATAACGCCTGACACCGCGCCGCTGACCGCGTGTGCGAACCGCCGGTCGATCGCGCCTCAGCCACCGCGCAGCAGCACCCGGTAACGGGCACTATCACACGATCGGAACTTGCGTTGACCGTCGGGCCATTAGCAGACAGGCCTGTGATGCGCGGCGCACTCCGTCACCAGTCCGATGCGATTCGCTCAGGCGCATGCTCACATTCGCGAGCACGCCGATTCGGCGATCCGTGCTCGCCTGGACGCGCGCGGTGCGACCCGACTGCGCTGTGGCCAAGTTCCGCCGATTCCGCGACTCGACACCGCGAGTCGACACCAAACGTGTCGCTGCGGCATTCGGTCGCGGATGCCGACTCGACTTCCTCGCCGTCGTCAAGCCGCCGACGGTCGACAGTGTTCACGTTGACAGCCGCATCACCATCGCTCGATACCGCGTCGTCCCTGCCGTTCAAGCGTGGCGTGCGTGTTCGATGCTGATTGCGGCGGAGATCTGGCGCTCGTCGACGAGCCCCAAGCGTGGAGCTCAGCCGAATGCGAGCTCATGCTCCACTGACGATCACCATTTCGTTGCCTTCGGGGTCGGCGACCCGCCAGCGATCCTCCGACTCGTCAAGGAGCCGGCCACCGGCTGCGACGGTCGTGGCGAGGCGCGTCTGCGCGAGGTCCGACGGCACCGCGAGCTCGAAGTGGATGCGGTTGCGCTGCCGGCGCCGCTCCGTCTCCAAAGCATCGAGCTCTTGGAACACCAGCACCGGGTTCAGCCGCCGCGGATCGTGGATGTCGCTGACCCATGCTCGCCGGTCGTGGGTGTATCCGAGTGCGGCGACCCAGAACGCGCGGACTGCGGCGACGTCGGCGGCGTCGAGGAAGAGCTGAGCGAAGCGCGGCAGCCCCAGATCCGCAGTGGCCCCGACTTCGCGGGCAGCGGTCTGGAGGTTTCCGGCGAGGTCGGTGAAGTCGAGCTCGAGGCCGTGGGCGTCGTCTACCCACTGGTCCTTACCGCTGTCGATGATCACGACCCCGGGGCGCAGGTCGACCAGCAGCGGGAAGCCCGTGGCGTCGGCCAGCGCCGCTGCTGCAGCCGCCAGGTCACGCTGCTGCGTCGGCGAGGTGGTGCGGTAACACGCCATCGCGCTGAACACCGCCTGCCAGTCGGCTGTCCCGATCCTCTCGCCGAGCGCCTGGCCCGGCACCAGATCGACCTCGTTGCCGTCGGGGTCGGTGTGGCAGACCCCGAACGGTCCGGATGCCTCACCAAGACTCGCCTGCTCGACCGCCGCGGCCGGCCGCACGACGTCGAGGTGGATGCGGTTTCGAAGCGGCCTCGGCTCGGTCGATTGTCGGATCCGTATCGCAGGGTCGCGCCGAACGGATCCGCCAAACCGCCGTCCTCCCCAGGCGCGTAGTCGAGCACGCGCTGCCAGAACCGCCTCACCACGGTCGGGTTCGCGGATTCGAACACGACGCTCAGGTGCTGCAACACGGCAGGGTTCGCGGCCAGCCCGAGATCCCGCGCGGCCGCCGACACCGCCTCGGCGTGCTCGTCTGAGTCGAGGCGCACCCGCATGCCTGTCGCTGCGCAGGTCGACCACGATCTCGGCCGACAGCTCCACGACGCGCCCGGCCAGCGCAGCCCCCTCGATCAGCGACGGCGCGTCGAACCATGCCGTCGCAACGCCATCGACCACCCGCCAATCCGTTCCGATCTCTGTCACGCTCGGCACCGTACAGCCCATTCCGGACGATCTCCTTCCGGTTAGTGATGACGTCCGGCGCGCGTCCAGGAAGGTTCATCGGGTCGGCGCTCGCCACCCGTCTCAGGGCAATCTGCGTTTCCGGCGCACGATTGGCGGAGGACGATCGGTCAGGTGATCTTGCGGATCGGTGGCAGCGTCCATGTGTCGTCGTCGAAGGCCTCGTTGCGAGGGTTGTAGAGGCGCAGCATTGGACGGAACGCACCCTCGGGGCGGGCAGCCAGTTCGCCCGTTGGGTCGTGTCGGTCGGTTCGTCGACCTGCAGGTAGATGTCGAGCGAACCGTCGCCGTTGTAGACCAAGCCCTCGGTGCGGTCACCGATCGAGGTGCGGTGGATCGTGTTGATGATCGGCCGGAACGATGGCGAGTCGTGCATGGTCAACGACCAGAAGGCGTCCACGGGCGGCGGCGGGTCGAAGTGCAGGACGTAGCGGTTCGCTCCGGTGAGGGGCTGGTTGTCTGCGTCCACGAACGTCGCCGGATACCAGGCCTCGTAGGAGTGGTTGCCCCAGATCGCCAACCGGGCTGCGATCGCTCGCATCCGTCGTGCCTCGGCCGGATCGTCGATCCTCCACTCCGGGCTGTCGATCGTGCCGAACTCGAAGTAGTGGGTGTTGTAGTTGAACATCTGACGCACCGCCACCCACGTATGACGTGGCGGAACTCTCGGCTCTCTCGCTCGATCTGGTCGCTCGCGGCTTGCTGCGCCTCCGGCACGCCAGCGGCTGACAGTGCCGGATCACAGTCGACGTATGGGCTGTTGTCGTCGAGCAGACCGAGCGGGGCGAACTTCTGCTGATACTCGCACTCCGACAGCGGAATCAACGCCAACTGATCCTGCAACGCGTGGGCGTTCGGGAGATCCGCCTCGCCGTTCACCAGGTAGCGGATCACCAACCCGAACAGCCATGTCGGCGCATGGATCACCGGCAACCCCGGCGTGTCGCCGCTCCACCCCGGCCCGACCAGCACGTAGTCGCCGCCCTTCGACCCAGTCGTACGCGAGCCGATGTAGGCGAAGTTGTTCGTCCAGGCGTCGTACATCTGCACCACCCAGTAGCGATCCGACACGTCCGGTAGACGCAACACGACCGGCTCATGCTCCACGTCGACACCGAACGCAGGCTGTAGATCGTGTCCACGTTCCGCGACACAATTGTCGTCGTCTGCGCCATCTCCGCCGTCACGATCACTCGGATGTGCCCGAACATGTTCACCGGGGACGCCGCCGGATTCACGGGACCTGACAACATCAGTCGCTGCCCGTTCACGCCCTCCACCAACGGATAGCCGTACACGAACGCTTCCACCCCGAGATCTCGAAGCTCATCACTCACCGGGTGCACTCCTTGCCTCCATGGCGACAGCATGAAGCGCCGCAACGAGCATCATGCACACAATTCGTGGATGGGCAAAGCGCAACGAACGCACGGAGGCGATCATGAACGACCAATCACCCAGCCCGTCCTACCCGACCGTGGTGGACAGAAAGGCCTGGCAGGAGGCACGGGAAGCACTGTTCGCACGGGAGAAGGCGCACACCCGCGAAGGGGACGCGATTGCAGCGGCGCGCCGGCGGCTGCCGATGGTGGAGGTCGACGCCACTATCGAGGTGATCGGTCCTCACGGACCGATCAAGATCCTCGACGTCTTCGAAGGTCGCAAGCAGCTCATCGCGTACTTCCACGCCTGGTGGCCCGGTCGACCCGCCGCTGAGCAGTGCGAGGGCTGCACGTTCTTCAACAGCCAGGTCCGCGAGCTGTCCTACATCCACTCCCGCGACGCCACGTACGCCACGCTCTGCAAGGGCCCGTACGAGGAGAGCGTCCGCTACCGGGACTTCCTGGGCTTGGACATGCCGTGGTACTCGGTCGAAAAGACGGCAGCGCAGCTCCTGGAGGGTCGTGACTGGCAGCGCCATCACCTCGTCTGCTACGTCCGCGACGGCGAGCGGATGTTCGAGACGTACTACACCGGCGGTCGCGGCGTCGAGATCATGGCGCCCACTCACGGGTTGCTGGACATGACCGTCTACGGACGCCAGGAGACATGGGAGGACTCCCCCGACGGCTGGCCCCAGCCTTGGGGTGACGCCAAGAACCCCGAGGTCTGGCGTACGAACGGACGCCCGATCGCCCAATGGTCCCGCATCGACGCCGGCCGCTCCGACGAGCTGACCTAAGGATCAGCCGCGACGCCCCACCGGCGCGATCGCGGCATGCCGATCAACATATGCGGTCGAGTCCGCTGCGTCCGATGGTCGGGGCAGCGCCGCCGTCAGCCCGAGTGCGGCGACAATCGGTGGCCGTGACGATTGAGCAGCGCCTCCTATCGACGCTGATCTGTGTGTCCGTTCTGCGGTGCGACGGGTCAACTACGAGCGAAGGTTTCGGCGGCGTGGCTGTCGAACTCGTATCCAACGACGGCCTCCGAGCCGATCACCCATGCATCGTGACCAGGCTCGATCACGTAGGCGTCACCGGGGCCGATCTCGATCTCCGTCCCGTCGTCGGCCGCACATGCATCTGCCCCGCCGCGAGCATTCCCTCATGATGGATCTGACAGCTCTCGGTACCCACGATCGGCTTGATGCACTCCGACCACCGCCAACCCGGCTGCAACGTCATCCAGCGCCGCTTTCACCGACCCAAGGTCGACAACTTCCACCTCGGTCTTGTCCGGGGTCCGCCGCTCATCAGGGGATCCGAAACTCTTCTTGACTACTCCAACCATGGTCATTCCGCCGATCTCTTCCTCCCCGATGCTTCCGGGTGGCGGCAACGTATCAGGTAGGCAGAGTCATCGACTGCATGTGCCCGGCGCGGCAGCTTCGCCGGGCTTGGACCTGCTACTTGTCGACGCAGTTCTCGGTCGTTTCAGCGTTGAGGATCAGGCTCCGTCAGCAAGTCATGACGAGGCCCGAATCTAGCGGCGGCGAGCGTGTCGATGCACAATGATCCGGGTGACTCCGGCGCCGCTCCCGTTCGGCTACCACAGTGTGAACCCGTACATCGTTGATCGATGACGCAGACGCCTTCAGTTGCCTTTCTCGTCGAGACCTTCAACGGCCGGGAGCAGGGACGCGAGCATGACACCCGCAGGGCCACATCGAACACGCCGATCGTGCTCATCGGCGATTCCCTGGTGATGATCAGTGAGGCCAGTGACCGCTTTCCCCGCCCGGCCATGCGTGCACTTCGTCTACGTCGATGATGTGGACCTCGTCTTCGACAGCGCGGTGTCGAGAGGTGCACAGGTGCTGCACACTCCTACTGACCAACCCTGGGGTGATCGCGTAGGCGGAATTATCGATTCGTTCCAGAACCGCTGGTGGATCGCAACACACCAGCGTGAGTTCACCTGATGCTTGCGACCGTGCCAGCCACACGCGCTCCGAATGCCCGCCACGGGCGCAGATCTAATGCAGCATTTGCGCCGCCGGCGGCGCGAATGCTGTAACAGACTCGGCGATAGGAGAACTCGTGCGTGACCATAGGGAGCGAGCGCTAGTTCTGATCAACAGTGCTCAGCGAGCGGTTGATTGCCCCACCGGATTGAGACGGTGTTCGGCCGCGCCATCGCTGCGGGATGTCCATCGGCACCTCGCCGAGACCATAGTCCTCGACGCTGCACGTGCCGGGCTTGTCAAGTATTACCAGGACTTTCGCGGTGGGCACGACCGGACTCGAACCGATGACTTCCACGGTGTGAACGTGGCGCTCTAACCAACTGAGCTACGCGCCCGAAAGCGAACCAGAAGGGTAGCAGTGGCCGGCCTGGTTCAGTCCGGGGGTGCGACACACGCCATGCCCATCCCCTGCCGGTCCCGGTACGCCGGCAGCCCGGACGGACACGTCTCGTCGAACGGGACGATCGCCTGGACCACGAGATCGTCGTCGCCGTCGCACGTGACTTCGAGCACGTCGTTGTTCGCCTGCACCTCGACGCACGAACCCGGCTGGAGGACGTTGTCCGGGCCGTCCGGCGGCGCCGGCTCGTAGAGCGCCGCGCCGGTGATGACGACCGCGACACCGACCGCTGCCATGCCGGCGGCGAGCTTCCACGGGAAGCGGGCCGGGGTCAGATCGACGATGCGAGCATGGACCGGCGGCGGACCGGCCGCCGGGTTTGCCGGAGCGGCTGGCCCGACCGCGCTCCCCTGTCTGCGCAACTCGGCGTCATAGCGCGACCGCCGGACTGGGTGGCCCAGCACCCGGTACGCCTCGTTGATCGCCGGCATCGAACCGTCGTCGCGGGACTGGTCGGGATGGTGTCGCCGCGCGAAGCGATCGGTATGCGTCGCGGATCTCGCGTGGCGGCGCGTCCTGCGCAACGCCCAGCGTTTCGTAGTGCGTTCCGATGCCTCCGAAGGCTACGAGCGACGAAAGTTTCTTCGATTTCAGGTTGACACCGCGATCGAACGTATGTATGATTCGTCTATGGACGCTGTTCTTGAACCCGACGAGAACAGCACTACGTTGGCGCAGGCCGATCCGAAACCCGTTCTCCACCAACTATCAACGGGCGACCGGATCAACGCCTTGGCGGGCCACCTGAACGCCGTCGATGCGGCGGTCGTCGACCTCGTCGCCGAGGTTCTCGTCGACGAGTCCTGGGGCGTCGACGGGATCCGCTCCCCGCAACAGTGGCTGAGCTGGCAACTCGGCATCACAACCGGCGAAGCGCAGCGATTCATCGCCTTGTCCCGGGCGCGCGCCACCCACCCCATCGTGTCTGCGATGTTCTCGCGCGGTGAGCTGTCGCTGACCCAGGCTTCGATCGCGACCACCGTCGACCCCAGCCGCGATGCCGAAGTAGCCGATCTCGTCACCAAGTGCACGGTCGGTCAGCTCAAGCTGTTCACCAAGGCGATGCAGGATGCCGACCACGGTGCCGATCGACCCGACCCGGAGTCCGAGCCCGACAGCGCGCCGGTCGATCCCTCCGCGCCGGACCCGGTGACCCAGCGCTCCACGTTCGAGTTCTGGTTCGACATCAATGGCCGACTGCACGGACGCTTCGACCTCGACCCTGAGTCAGGGCGGATCCTCGATGCCGCCCTCAATCACGCCCGCGAACTCTTGTTCCATCAACACCGAGACGTCGTCGACCCGCTCGCCGACGTCCGCGCCACCGGCCGGCGGGTCAACTGGGCCGACGCCCTGGTGGAGCTCGCCCGCCGCTCGCTGGATGCAGATGAGTCACCGGCCCGACGCGAACGGTTCCGGATCAACGTGTTCCTGGACCCCGCCGTCAAGCCGCAAGCCGAGTGGGCCGACCATTCCCGAGTCCCGCAATGCCTGCTCGACAAGCTCACCTGCGATGGCACCCTCACCCCCACCTTCACCGAAGGTGGCAAGCCGGTGAATGTCGGCCGAGCGCTCCGCATCGTGCCCGACCGCACCAGGCGACTGGTGCTGTATCGCGATCGGCACAAATGCCGAATGCCGTGGTGCCAGCGCACCCGCTGGCTCGAAGTCCACCACGTCAAACACTGGACCGCTGACCACGGGCCCACCGACACGGACAACCTCATCGCCGCCTGCGACACGTGCCACGACGCGATCCACCGCGGCGACCTCC
Source organism: Ilumatobacteraceae bacterium (assembly GCA_963764455.1). GTDB lineage: Bacteria > Actinomycetota > Acidimicrobiia > Acidimicrobiales > Ilumatobacteraceae > Desertimonas. Next base: position 134,628 of record CAVXSN010000011.1, on the reverse strand, counting down.
ACGTCACCGGCAACGCCGACGCCCCCGACGGTCTCGCCTTCACCGACCGCGACGGAATCGCGATCCAGTACGCCACGCCGATCCCGGTCGCCCCGACCGATCCGACCCCGGCACCGGCCGAGCGCTACGTGCACCCGCTCGGCGAACGACTCGACCACAACAACATCTGGATCAACCCCGCCCGAGCGAGCTGACCTGGCGTCAGTAGCCCACCTCGATGTCGACGAGGCCGACTAGCTCTTCGTCGTGGGCATAGCGGCGGACGTTGGTGGTGATCCGTTCCGACAGCAGCGGCACGGCCATCTCGGGGGTGTTCCCGACGTGCGGCGTGATGATGCAGTTCGGCATCGACCACAGCGGGTGACCGGGCGGCAGCGGCTCGGGCTCGGTGACGTCGAGCCCGGCGCCGCCGATGATCCCCTCACGCAGGGCCGCCACGAGATCGTCCGTGATGACGTGCTTGCCCCTGGCGACGTTGACCAGCCACGCGTGGCGCTCCATGAGCTCCAGCTCGCCCGCCGAGATGATCCCCTCGGTCTCCGGGGTCAGGGCGAGCGCCAGCACGACGAGGTCGGCCCCCGGCAGCGCGTCGGCGAAGCGGTCGGCCTCGAGCACGTCGTCGACACCGTCGAGGTCGGCCGCCTGACGCCGGACGACGGTGATGTGGCAGTCGAACGGCTGAAGAAGTCGGACGAGCGACTCGGTGACCCCGCCCCCACCGAGGATCGTGACCCGCGCTTCGATCAGGTTGGTCCCCTGTGGCGACGACCACTCCGAGGCCCTGGTGAAGGTGCCCAGGCCGCGCAGCCCGGCGAGGCCGAGCGACAGTGCCAGCTCGGCCACCGGCTCGGCGTACACGCCCTTGCCGCACGCCCAGATGTGGTCGTCGTCGAGGAGGTGGACGAAGTTCTCGATGCCGGCAAACGGGAGCTGGATCCAGCGCGCCTTTGGCGCCTGCTCGAGCGCCACCTCGAGCGCGGCTGGGTCGCGGGGATCGCCCCACACGATGCCCTCGGCTTCGGTCAGCGGGACCACGTGTCCACCCCCTTCGCTCACCGCCTGGACCATCCAGGCCGGCGATGACTCGGGGGCGACGGCTATTCGCGGCGCGTCGGGGCGTGACATGAGACAGCGAGGCTAGTGCCTGCGGATTGATCAAGCAGCCGCGCAGGAGCCGGCCCAGCCGTCCGTTCATCCCGAAGGCGTCGGATCGGGGCACTCGGTCGGTGCCGCCGCGTCGGCCTCGTCGACCTCGAGTACGCCTTCGAGATTCGCCGGCTCGAAGTCGGCAGTCACGATGATCCGGTACTGCTCCGCGGTCGGCGCCTGGATGTCCAGGGTGAACACGCCGTTCTGAGGCCTGTGGATGAGCCGCTGCGACATGACCGCGTTGGGGTTGCTCGCCGGGCTGAACGAGACGACGTGCTCGGCGTCGGGAGCCAGCTCGGGCGACGCGCCGGTCTCGAACGTCACGTGGAGGACCGCGGCGCAGTCGACCGTTGCCGATGTGATCTCGAGGAACGGCGCGACGTCACCGCTCGGAGCGTTCGTGGGTGCCTCGGGTGCCGGTTCCGTGGTCGGAGCGGTCGTCCCGGGTGTCGTCGTGTCGGGAGCCGCCGTGTCGTCGGGCACGGTGGTGTCATCAGGGGCCGCGGTGTCGTCGGGCGCCAGGGTGTCGTCGGGTGAGGACGGATCGAACGGAATGATCGGGATGGTCGGACCCACGTAGATGGGGGGATCGTCATCATCCGGGAGCGGGATCGTCGGCCCGACGTAGATGGGGGGTTCCTCCGGGAGCATCAGGTCGTCGAGGTTCGGGACCGGCGGCGGATCGTCGTCATCGGCGTGAACGGCACCGGCGACGCCGAGGACTGCGACGAGCCCGGCGGCACTGAGCGCGGTGCCGGCCGCGGCGAGTGTGCCGAACCGGCGACGGAGCGAGCGTGGGTGGTGGGTGTGGTTGTGGTTCATGGGGACCACAGTGCGGAATAAGGAGGGGTCGCCACATCGGGCGATGTCTTATTTCGTCGCCGAAATCCACCGCCACTCAGCTGTCGAGGTTCGCCATCACGTGCTTGATCCGGGTGTAGTCATCGAACCCGTACATCGACAGGTCCTTGCCGTAGCCCGAGTGCTTGAACCCGCCGTGGGGCATCTCGGCGACGATCGGGATGTGCGTGTTGATCCACACGCAGCCGAAGTCGAGGCGCTTCGACATCCGCATTGCCCGGCCGAAGTCCTTCGTCCAGACGCTCGACGCCAGGCCGTACTCGACGCCGTTGGCCCACGCGACGGCCTCGTCCTCGTCGCTGAACTGCTGGACCGTGATCACCGGTCCGAAGATCTCGTTCTGGATCATCTCGTCGTCCTGGCGCAAGTCGGCGACGACCGTGGGCGCGTAGAAGTAGCCGGTGTCTCCTTCGCGTTGGCCGCCGGTGAGCACCCTCGCGTGGTCGGGTGCCCGATCGACGAACCCGCTCACGCGTTCCAGTTGGTTCGGGTTGTTGACCGGCCCGAACAGCACGTCCTCGTCGTCGGGCTGCCCGGTCTTCGTGCCCTTCGCCTGTTCGGCCAGGGCGTCGGCAAAGTCGGCATAGATGCCAGGCCCGGCGAGAACACGTGTCGCCGCCGTGCAGTCCTGGCCGGCGTTGAAGTAGCCGGCGATCACGATCGCCTCGGCGGCGGCGGCGATGTCGGCGTCGTCGAACACGACGACCGGCGCCTTCCCGCCGAGCTCGAGGTGGACTCGCTTCAGGCTCGCCGATGCGCTGGCGGCGACCTCCTTGCCGGCGCGCACCGAGCCGGTGACCGAGACCATCGCCGGCAGCGGGTGCTCGACCATCGCCCGGCCGGTGTCGCGATCGCCGCAGACGACGTTGAACACGCCAGGCGGCAGGAACTCGGCTGCGATCTCGGCGAGCAGCGTCGTGCTCGCCGGGGTGGTGTCACTCGGCTTCAACACCACCGAGTTTCCCGCCGCGATCGCCGGCGCGAACTTCCACACCGCCATCATCATCGGGTAGTTCCACGGCGTGACCTGGGCGCACACGCCAACCGGCTCGCGGCGGACGAACGACGTCATGTTGGCCATGTATTCGCCCGCGCTCTTACCCTCGAGGTTGCGGGCCGCGGCGGCGAAGAAGCGAATCTGGTCGACCATCGGCGGAATCTCCTCCGAGCGGGTCAACGCCACCGGCTTGCCGGTGTTCTCCACCTCCATCGCGATGAGCTCGTCGGCGCGCGCCTCGACCGCGTCGGCGATCCGGAACATCGCGAGCGACCGTTCCGATGGTGTGGTGTTGCGCCAACCCTCGAACGCCGCCGCCGCGGCGCCCATCGCGGTGTCGATGTCGGCCGGTCCGGAGCGTGGCGCGGTCGCGTACTGCTCCCCCGTGACCGGGTTCACCACGGTCATGGTCTCCCCCGACGTCGCCTCGGCGTGCTCTCCGTTCACGAAGTTCTTGAAGGCCTGCATGCCCGCGGTTGTAGCAGGTTCCGCGGACGACCTTGCGCTCCCGGCCGACCGCCTACGCTGCCGCTCATGACTGATTCCAACGCTGCAATCAGGACCGTGGGCGTTCCAGCGAAGTGAAGACCGCCGAGCACCGGGTGGCGATGACGCCCGACGGCGTGCCGCGAGCTCGAGCGCCACGGGATCAACGTGTTCGTCGAGACCGGAGCCGGTGAGGGGGCATCGATCAGCGACGGCGACTACACCGCCGCCGGCGCCGACATCGTGCCCGACCGCGGCGGACGCGTGGTCGCAAGAGATGGTGATCAAGGTCAAGGAGCCGAAGGCCGACGAGTTCTCGTTCCTCCGCGAAGACCTGACGCTGTTCACGTACCTGCATCTGGCGGCATATCCGGAGGTCGCCAAGGCGCTGGTCGCCGCGAAGACGACATCGCTCGCCTACGAGACAGTGCAGCTCGGCAACGGTTCGCTGCCGCTGCTCGCGCCGATGAGCGAGGTGGCCGGGCGTCTCGCCCCGCAGATGGGCGCCCACTTCCTGGAACGCCACAACGGAGGCCGCGGCGTCCTCATGGGCGGCGCCCCCGGCGTGCGGCCGGCGAAGGTCGTCGTGCTCGGCGCTGGGAACGTCGGGTGGAACTCGGCGTGGATCGCGGCCGGCATGGAGGCCGAGGTCGTGCTCATCGACAAGAACCTCGATCGGTTGCGGTTCGTCGACCAGATCCACAGCGGCCGGATCATGACCCTTGCTTCCAACCGCGGCGCAATCGAGCGCAGCATCGCCGATGCTGACCTGGTGATCGGCGCGGTGCTGGTCGCCGGTGGTCGGGCGCCGGTCGTGGTGACCGAGGAGATGGTGCGGGGCATGAAGCCGCGATCGGTGATCGTCGACGTCGCGGTCGACCAGGGCGGCTGCATCGAGACGATCAGGGAGACGACCCACGACGATCCGGTGTACGAGCTCCACGGCGTCGTGCACTATGCCGTTGGCAACATGCCGGGAGCGGTGCCGCACACGAGCACGTACGCGCTCACCAACGCGACGCTGCCGTACATCCAGGAGGTCGCCGTGCACGGGGCGGCGGGCGCCGCACGTCGCGACCCGGCGGTCGCGCTCGGGGTCAACACGGTCGGCGGCCTGGTCACCAACGAGCCGGTGGCCGAGTTCCTCGGCACCGACTACATCGATCCGCTCGACGCCCTCGGCTGAGGTCCGGTCCTAGAAACTCGCCGGATCGAGCGGATTGGTGCCGTTGAACCACTCGGTGCCGTCGTCGACGCCGTCGCCATCCGTGTCGAAAAGCGTGGGATCGGACCCGATCGCGACCTCGTCGGTATCGAGGAGGCTGTCGCCGTCGGTGTCCTGCGCCGGCGGCGTCGTCGCTGGTTCAATCGGCGTCGGCGCGGGACGAAGAGCACGTTGTCGACGACGTGCATGATCCCGTTCGGAGCACCGATGTCCTGCACGAGCAGCGGGACGAGGTTGAACGTCTGCGCAATCGGGTCGATGGCGATGACATCGCCGCTGAGCGTCGAGCGCGTTGGGCGGATTGAAGGACAAGAGGTCGGCGAGGAAGTAGCTGTCCGCTAGCACGTGCGAGAGCACGAAGCGTCGCAGCGCCGGAACGTCGCCTTGGATGTCCGCAAAGCCCGGTTGCGCTTCGATCGCCGCGTTCGGCGGGATGAACACCGTGAAGACGTTGATCGATGGGTCGAACCCGAGCTCCAGCGAGAGGTCGACCCCGAGCAACGCCGACAGGTCACCGACGGTCATCGTCCCGTCGAAGAGGCCGACCAGTCCAGCGTTCTCGACGGCTTGACGGAACAGTGACAGGTCCGGCTCGGCGAGCACGATCTCCCAGAGCGACTCCGGCGGCGGGACCGTCGTCGGCGGCTCCGTTGTGGTCGTCGTGGTCGGCGGCAACGTCGTCGTCGTCGTCGGTCGTCGTCGGTCGGCGGCAACGTCGTCGTCGTCGTCGTGGTCGGCGGCAACGTCGTCGTCGTCGTCGTGGTCGGCGGCAACGTCGTCGTCGTCGTCGTGGTCGGCGGCAACGTCGTCGTCGTCGTCGTCGGGTCGGCGGCAACGTCGTCGTCGTCGTCGTCGGTCGGCGGCAACGTCGTCGTCGTCGTCGTCGTCGGCGGCAACGTCGTCGTCGTCGTCGTCGTCGGCGGCAACGTCGTCGTCGTCGTCGTCGGCGGCAACGTCGTCGTCGTCGTCGTGGTCGGCGGCAACGTCGTCGTCGTGTCGTCGTCGTGGTCGGCGGCAACGTCGTCGTCGTCGTCGTCGGCGGCAACGTCGTCGTCGTCGTCGTGGTCGGCGGCAACGTCGTCGTCGTCGTCGTCGTGGTCGGCGGCAACGTCGTCGTCGTCGTCGTGGTCGGCGGCAACGTCGTCGTCGTCGTCGTGGTCGGCGGCAACGTCGTCGTCGTCGTCGTCGTGGTCGGCGGCAACGTCGTCGTCGTCGTGTCGTCGTGGTCGGCGGCAACGTCGTCGTCGTCGTCTCGTGTCGGCGGCAACGTCGTCGTCGTCGTCGTCGGTCGGCGGCAACGTCGTCGTCGTCGTCGTGGTCGGCGGCAACGTCGTCGTCGTGGTCGTGGTCGGCGGCAACGTCGTCGTCGTCGTCGTCGTCGCGGCAACGTCGTCGTCGTCGTGGTCGGCGGCAACGTCGTCGTCGTCGTCGTCGTGGAGTCGTCGTGGTCGTCGTGGTCGTGGACGTCGTGGATGTCGTCGTCGTGCTGGTCGTGGTCGTCGTCGGCGGCAGTCCGTTGACGAGCGTGCTGATCGACGCTCGGAACGACCGCGATGAGCAGTGACGCCGCCGAATCCGGCGAGGCTCCGTCCGAGCCGCCCGAGATGACGACGCCGAGAACGAGGCCATCGCGATGCCAGAGGGCGGTGCAGCGGGTAGCCCCCGACGCGGGGATGCACGTCCCGGCGATGACCCCGCCGATGTTCGGTGGCTCGACCCAGACCGCTTGCCCGACGCCGAAACGTCGCGCGCACGCGATCGAAGTCGACCGACTGGCCGCCGGCCGGCGTGATGTCGATCGCAAACAGCCCTGGGGCGCCCGGATCGTCGGTGACGCAGTTGACGACCGTGAACCGGCCGCCGGCGTCCGCCTGCAGTTCAGGGTCGACGACCGCGTAGGCGTACCACGGGTCGATGTCCAGCGGTACGGTGCCACCGACGGCGGCGGCGGCCTGGCGCATCTGATCCTCCGTCGCCAACGGGCACCGCGGCCCGGTGTCCGGCACGTCGGCACCCGGCGGCAACGTCCCGTTGTCGGCAACGAACTCGGCCAGCTGGGCGCGTGCCTCGGAAACGTTCAGCTCTCCGCCGGCTGACGCCGGGCGCGCGGCAACCACCACGACGGCAGCGAGCACGGCTCCGGCCAGCGACGTTGCCACGAACGCCGAAGGACGTCGGTGGCCGCGATGCCGGCGCCGGTCCATGTCAGATCCCGAGCGCGGCCTGGGTCTGGCGGCCGGTGATCCCGTCGACGATCAAGCCGTTGTCGATCTGGAAGTCGACGACCGCCGACTCGGTGATCGGCCCGTACCGGCCGTCGACGGGCATCTCGTAGCCGAGGTTGACGAGTGCGATCTGCAGCGCCGTGACGCGGCAGTCCGGTGCGGTCGGGGCGGATCGTGCCGACGCGCAGAGCCGGATCGGTCCGATCACAGATCGGCGAGAACTCCTGCGCCGTGATCGCCGTCATCCCCAGCGCAGCGAGCGTCTCCGCGCACCGGACGTCGATCGGCCCGTTGTAGCGCCACCCGTCGGCTTCGACGTGGAACACGTCGCGGATCGCCTCGCACGGCGGGTCGATCGTGGTCGTGGTTTCGAACGAGTCGTCGAACGTGTCGTCGGGTGGGCACTCGGCGGACACCCCCACCGCCCAGCCGTCGTGGCACGATGGCTCCTCGAGCAGGTCGACCCCGGTGTCGACGAGGATCGTCTCGGCGTTGCACACGGGCGGTGGCCCCTGGATCACGGCGAGCGAGTCGATGACGTCAGGCACGAGGTCGACGACGAACGCGCCGGCGGTCGACGTGTTCACGAAGGCGGGCGGTCCCTCCAGCGTGACACCGAGCAGCAGGCCGCGGGACTGCCACAACACCACGCAGACCGCCGTGTCCGCGGAGTCCAGACAGCCTCCCGCGATCTCGCCGCCGATGCCGGCGGGCCTCACGCGCAGGATCGGATCGAGCGCATGAAGGCGGGCGACATCGCCGAACGAGACGCCACCACGCAACGAGATCGCGAACAGTTCGGGCCGGGTGACCTGGCCGTCGCCCGGCCGGCTGGTCGTGCATCGAACATACGGGATCCCCTGCACCGTTCCGGTCGGCGTCGAACTGCTCCGGAGCTCGGGGGAACTGGTGGTACCGCCCAACCACGGGTCGAGGTGCAGGCCGATGTTCTGGGGCACGGCGGCCGCGGTCATCGTGTCGGGTGTTGCCAGGAGGCACGGCTCCGAGGGAGGCGCCGGCGCGGAGCCGTCGGCAGGGAGCGGGTTCTCCCGGACGAACAGCGCAAGGCGGACCCGCGCCGCCTCGATCGCCAGCGAGCGGGAGACCTCGAACACCGTCTCGGGAAGCACCACGCGCCGGGCTGCGCAGCCACGGCGATCCCCCCTGGCAGCGTCATCGCCACGACCGCCAGCAACGCGATCCTGACCACGGGCGACCGGCGCCGCGCCCTGCTCCCGGAAGCACTCATCGCCCGTCCTTTCCCCCGAATGGGCCCCGCCCATGATTGCCGTCTCCGGACGTTAGATCGCAGCGCAACGGGAATGTTGGCGGAGCCGATGACGTTTCCGTGTCAACGTCGTGACGACCCGACGTCGGGCCAACGGTCAGCCCTCGTACAACTCGGCGAACTCGTCGGCCCATTTGTCGTAGACGACGTTGCGCTTGAGCTTGAGTGACGGGGTGAGCTCGCCCGATTCGAGCGTGAAGTCGCGGTCGAGGATCTTGAACCGCTTGATCTGCTCGACCCGTGCGTACTTCTCGTTGGCTTCGTCGAGCTCGGTCTGGATCATCCCGATCAGCTCGTCGTTCTGGGCGAGCGACGCCAGATCGGTCGGATAGCCCTTGGCCGCGGCCCACGGCACGACCTCCTCGGCGTCGAGCGTGACGAGGGCGACCGGGTAGGGCCGCCGGTCGCCGTACATGACTGCCTGGGACACCCAGCGCGAGCGGCGCAGATCGCCCTCGAGGTTCGCCGGCGTGAGGTTCTTGCCGCCGGCGGTGATGATGATGTCCTTCTTGCGGCCGGTGATCCGGACGAAGCCGTCCTCGTCGATCGAGCCGAGGTCACCGGTGCAGAGGTAGCCGTCCTCGGTCATCACCTCGGCAGTCGCCTCCGGATTCTTCCAGTACTCCTTCATCACGATGCTCCCCGCCAGCTGGATCTCGCCGTCCTCGGCGATGCGGACCTTGGCCCCGGCGACCGGACGGCCGATCGTGCCGAACCGTGAGCGTCGAGCTGGTTGAACGTCCCGATCGCGGTCGGTCTCGGTCATCCCCCAGCCCTCCATGACCGGCACGCCGGCGGCGTAGAAGAACCGGAGGATCTCTGGCGCGATCGGCGCGGCGCCCGAGATCGCGAGCTTGATCCGGCCGCCGAAGATGTTCCGGACGTGGGTGAACAGCTCCTTGTCCGCCGTCTCGAACATCGCCATCTCGGCCTCCGGGACCTCCTCGCCCTGCGACATGGACTCGCGTACCTTGACCCCGAGCTCGACCGCGGCTGCGCGCCATCTCCTTGCGCTCGGGCGGGACCATCCCGTTGGCAACCGCGTAGACCTTCTCGAAGATGCGGGGCACCGACGGGAGGTAGTGCGGCCGCACCGCGCCCAGTTCGGGGACGATGCGATTGGCGTCGCCGCCCCAATAGGCGATCGTTCCACCGACTTCGAGCGCGCCGGCCTGCACGAGCTGGGCGAAGATGTGCGCCAGGGGCAGGAACAGATACACGATCTCGCCGGGGCCGAAGATGTTCATCTCGGTCGTCGATTGACGGCCGGCGGCGAAGCCCTCGTTGGTCAACACGACGCCCTTCGGCCGGCCGGTCGTGCCCGAGGTGTAGATGATGAGGCACGGATCGGCCAGCGCGACCTGTGCAGCCCGCTGCTCCAGCACCGCGTCGTCGACGCCGCGGCCGCGGGCGGCCAGCTCGTCGAGGCTCAGAGCCCCACCGACCTGTCCGTCGATCGTGACGATGTGCTGCAGCTCGGGGAGGTTCTCCTGGACGCTGCGGATCTTGTCGACGTGCCCGCTGTTCTCGCACACGATCACCCTCGACCCTGAGTTCCCGACGACCCACTCGCACTCCTCCGCCGAGTTCGTCGGGTACACCGGCACCACGATCGCGCCGGCGGTGTTGATCGCAAGGTTGACGATCGTGAACTCGACCCGGGTGTTCGACAGGATGGCGACCCGATCCCCGACGTTGACGCCGAGGTCGACGAGACCGCGGGCCAGCTCGCTCACCTGTCGCCACATCTCGCCGAACGTCATCGACCGCCACTCACCGTCACGGAGGAACATCGCCGCCGTTCCGTCCCCGAAGCGTGATCCAGCAGAACGCGCCAGATCGGCCATCGTGTTGTCGTGTTGGCCCCGTTCCACGCCAGCAACGTACTCGTACTCGTCAGGTCGGCCCGACGAGGGCCGGCGGCGACCCGCTCGAGCCGCGCGACGCGGCTGGCCTTGACGAGCACCACGGTGTCGGGGCCGAGCGTTCCCGAGCGCGGCGAGCGGGTCGTCCGCCGGCCCGGGACCGTAGTGATCGGTTCCGACTGCGATCGACATCGATGCCCCGCCGCGTCGCGTACTCGTAGATCTCGCGGTGCGCGCCGGCAGGTTCGTCGATCTCGGCCATGACACCGAGCACGGCGATCCGGCGCTCCGCCGGCATCGCCGCGAGGGCGTCGAGCGCGGCGCGCATCGACGCCGGGTTGGCGTTGTACGCGTCATCGATCACGACGGCGCCAGACACCAGCCGATGCACGGCCATCCGGCTCGCCGACAGCTGGGCCGACGCGAGCGATCCTGCCGCCGCCTCGACGTCGACTCCCAGGCTGCCGGCCGTGGCGACCGCGGCCAGCGCATTCGCCACCATGTGCCGGCCACTGGCCGCGAGCGCGACGATCGCTGTGCCCCATGGCGACTTGATCTCGAACGTCGGCCGCGCCAGCTCGTCGAGCTCGATCGCCTCGGCGCGGACGTCGACGCCGTCGGACTCGCCGAAGAACACGACTGGCGCCGCACTCACCGTGGACATCGCTCGCACTCGCTCGTCGTCTCCGTTCAGCACCGCGACGCCGACCGCAGGCAGGGCGGCGATCAGCTCAGCCTTGGCGCGGGCGACGCCGTCGATCCCGCCGACCCGCTCGGTGTGCGCAGCGGCCACCGCGGTCACGACGCCGATCGTCGGCGGTGCGACGGCGCAGAGCCTGGCGATCTCGCCGAAGCCACGCATCCCCATCTCCAGCACGAGCACCTCGGTGTCGTCCGCGGCGCCGAGGACGGTGACCGGCAAGCCCTGCTCGTTGTTGAAGCTGCGTTCGTTCGCCACGACTCGCTTGGCCGCCGCGATCGCCGTCGCGGCAAGGTCCTTGGTGGTCGTCTTCCCGACGCTGCCGGTGATCCCGACCACCGTGGCCGGTAGGCGGCGGGCGCCCCACGTCGCCAGATCCATCAGGGCGCGGGCCGTGTCGTCGACCAGCACGGCCGGAAGCGCACCACCGCTCTGGTGGACGCCGGCCGACGTGAGGTACGCCCCGGCCCCGGCCGCTGCCGCCGCCCCGACGAAGTCGTGGCCGTCGCGTTCGGCGACCAGCGGAACGAACAGCTCGCCCGGCTTCAGCGTGCGGGTGTCGAACGACGCGCCGCACAACGTGACGTCCGGTCCATCGAGCCGCCCGAGCGTGGCCGCGGCCACGTCGGACGCCTTGAACCTCACCCGATTCCCGCCGCCGGCGGCCACGTCGCGTGGGTTGCCAGGTCGTTCACCGCGCCCGGAACGAGGGTCGTGATCAACTGCGTCGCGACTTGGTCGAATCCCGGCTGGGCGGTGCCGGCGATCTCGACCATCACGACGAAGCCCTCGCGGTGCCACACCCGCACGCAGAACGTCCCGGTCCCGCTGGCCGCGTCGCACGTCGCGCCGTAGATGTCGCCGCCGATGGTCGGCACGTTGCTCTGGAGCAGCGTGAGCCCGGGCCGTTCGGCGAGAACCTGATCGAGCGTTGCGATCCCGGCGATGTCGTACATCGTCAGCAGCGGCGTGTGGGACGTTGTCGTCGCGGTCATCGAGTCGACGAGCGCGGCGATCACGTCGCCCCCGCAGGACACGGTGCGGAGGGTGGGGGCGATTCCGGACTGCTCGACCTTGACCCGGAATCCGGTGAGATTGGGAACGAGCCCGAGGCTGGTCATCGCCTGGCCGATCTGCTCTGGTCCGGAGCCAGGGCAGACGACCGTAGCCCCGGGCGCGGTGACGACGTCGGTTCCGACCGGGTTGGCGGCGAGGAACGAAGCCAGCGTTGCGCGCGCCGCGGCGAGGTCGAGGGCTCCCGGCGCCGGCGCCGAGGTCGGTACCGGCACGGTCGGAACCGGCACGGTCGGAACCGGCACGGTCGGAGCCGGCACGGTCGGAGCCGGCACCGTCGGGGCCGGCACCGTCGGGGCTGGCACGGTCGGAGCCGGCACCGTCGGAGCCGTTGCGGCGGCCGTGGTCGGCGTGCCCGGCACCGTTGCATCGGCGTAGGCGGCGAGCCCTTGCACCATCGTCGGGACCATCGACGTCAGCAGCGCGATCGTGCGCTCCTGCGTGACGTCGGCTGCCGGCCCGGCCAGGATGGTCGTGAACACCAGCCCTGAGCGATGCCACATCATGATGCACGCCGCGAGCTCCCCCGTGTAGCACGCGCCCCCGATCTCACCGCCGATGTCCGGTGAGCCGGGCCCGATCGGCACCGCCCGCTCGACCAGGCCGAGCACGTCGTTGAACGTGGCGTTCTCGGGCAGGAGCATGGCTTCGAGGGAGGCGCCGTGCGGTGGCCCACTGCCGAACTGGTCGAGGTGCGCCTCGACATCGACGCCGCACGAGATCGCCGGCGCGCCATCGCCGACGTCGTCATAGAAGGACAGGTCGACGGCCCACCCGGCGAGGTTCGGCGACAGACCCTGCTGGCCCATGAACCACCCGAACTCGTCGATGGTCATCATCGGGCACGGGGCTGCGATCCCGGTCTCAGCGGTGAGCGCGTTGTCGATCACGAACAGCGAGATGCCGGTCTTCGCCCGCTCGATGCTCGTTTCGTCGACCACCCGCGGTGTCCTGGTCGACGCCGATGCTGCAACCTCAGGGAACACGCCGGCGCACAGGACAGCGACACCGAGTCCGACCGCGCGAACCCGGTTGCGAGATGACGACATGTTCATGTGGTCCTTCTAGTTGTCGGTCGGGCGGGAGTCCCGCGACGTGCTTCGGGCGAACCGTAGCTGGATCGGCGCGGTACGGTCGGGCGGTGAGCCGGATCCACCTCGTCGTGCTCTACGGCGGGCAGTCGGCCGAGCACGACGTCAGTTGCGTCACGGCGTCGCACGTCCTCGCCGCGGTCGACACGAGCCGCTATCGCGTCACGCCGATCGGCATCTCGACCACGGGCGAGTGGGCGCTCGGCGAGGCCGCCCAGGCGGCGCTCGCGGCGCCCCGGGCGCGCTCCCCGACCGGCTCGAGACCACGGGCCCGTCGGTCTCGGTGTCGGAGATCATGGCCGCGCCCGACGACGTCGACGACGAGATCACCGTCGTCCTCCCGCTGCTCCATGGCCCGATGGGCGAGGACGGCACCGTCCAGGGGCTGCTCGAGCTGGGCAACATCGCCTACGCCGGTTCGGGCGTGTTGGCCTCGGCACTCGCGATGGACAAGGCGATGGCCAAGCAGGTGCTCGGCGCCAATGGCATCGACCAGGCCCGCTACCGAGCGTTCCGCGAGTCCGACCTCACGCCGGGACTGCCCGGCGAGCTCGCTGGCGCGCTCGGCCTGCCGTGCTTCGTGAAGCCGTCGAACATGGGGTCATCGGTCGGCGTGACCAAGGCGCACACGGTCGAGGGGCTGCGCGACGCGATCGAGCACGCGCTGACGTACGACGAGTGGGCCCTCGTCGAGGAGGCGATCGTCGGCCGCGAGATCGAAGTGGCCGTGCTCGGTGGGACCGATCCGGAGGCGTCGGTCCCGGGCGAGATCGTGCCCGGCGACGAGTTCTACAGCTACGAGGACAAGTACGTCACGGATGGCGCCCAGCTGCTGATCCCCGCCCCGCTGTCACGTGACGGCACCGAGTTCGTGCGCGCCCTGGCGATCAAGGTGTTCCAGGTGCTGCGTTGCGACGGCCTCGCCGCATCGACTTCTTCCTCGAGGAAGCCGGCCGCGGCTTCCTGTGCAACGAAGCGAACACGATGCCTGGCTTCACCCCGATCTCGATGTACCCGAAGCTGTGGCAGGCCAGCGGCGTCTCCTACCCGGCCCTGATCGACCGCCTCGTCGACCTGGCGATCGAGCGCAAGTCCCGCCGCCGCCGCAACGTCAAGCACTGAGCCCCGGAATCACGGCGCGAGGGCAGCGCGGAGGAAGGCCCGCAGTTCATCGCGCAGATGGCGGAGGGCAACGATGTCAGGGCGCCAGCCGACCGCGCGCAGCGCTTCGGGATCGGTGGCGATCCCGGTCACGGTCGCCGATGCGAGTGCGGCGACGAGCCGCGGGTCGCCGCGGCGCAGGCGGCCGGCATCCATCTCCGCACCAGGTAGGCGACGGCTCGATCGACGAACGGCTGCAGGTGGTGGCGGAGCCCCAGCGCCCGATCCTCCCCCAACCGGTTCAACTCCCGCACCAGCCCGAGCAGCGCCGGTGTTCTCACCGCCGCGCGGAAGACCGCGACGGCAATCGAGTCCACACGGGCCAATGCCTCGTTCGGAGCCGCCCGCACAGCAGCTTCGATCACCGTGCCGAGCTGCTCGACAGCGCCCACGAAGACGGCATCGACCAGTTCGTCCTTCGTAGCGAACCAGTACAGAACGGTCTGCTTGCGCACCCCGACCGCGACAGCGATCTCGTCCAGCGATACGGCGTCGACGCCACGGGCACCGAACAGCTCGGCGGCAGCGTCGAGAATCCGGTTTCGTGTCGGGACGACCGCAGTCATGACGCGGTTGTAGCACGCCTCTCTACCATTTGGTAGAGAGGCGTGCTAGACATACAGGCCGTGATCGCCGAGTCACTCGCCGGGAAACGCATCGCCATCACGGGATCGACCGGCTTCGTTGGCACCGCCCTTGTCGAGCGGCTGTTGCGCTGCGTGCCAGGGTGCGAGCTCGTCCTCCTGGTGCGCGACGGCAAACGTACCGCCGCACCAGAGCGAGTCCGCAAGGAACTGCTCAAGAACGATGCGTTCGATCGCTTGCGCGAGTCCGCGAGGCAGCCCGGTGCCGAGCCGTTCGACGAGATGACGGCCAGGCGGATCACGACGATCACCGGCGACGTCGGCCGCGACGGTCTCGGGCTCTCCGAGGCCCATGCGGCCCTGCTTGCCGCCTGCGACGTCGTCGTGCACTCCGCGGCAACCGTGTCGTTCGACTCCCCGCTCGACGGCGCGGTCGAGATCAACCTGCTCGGCGCGACCCGCATCGCCGAACTGCTCCACCAGCTCGGGGCCACGCCGCACCTGATCGCGGTCTCGACGTGCTACGTCGCAGGCAACCGCCGCGGCAGGGCCCCGGAGGAACTGGTGTCGGCCGGACCGTTCGACCTCGGGCTGAACTGGCGATCGGAGGTCACCGCGGCCCGCCGGCTCCGCAGCGACAGCGAGGCCGCGAGCCGCCAGCCCGACCGGCTCGCCGAGCTCCGCAAGGAAGCCCGCAGCGAGCTCGGCGCCGCCGGCGCACCGGCGCTCGCGGCGAAGACCGAGCAGCTGCGCGAGCGCTGGGTGCGCGATCGCCTCATCGAGGCCGGCCGCGCTCGGGCGGCCAGTGTCGGATGGCCAGACGCCTACGCGTTCACCAAGGCGCTCGGCGAGCAGGCGCTCACCGACACGGTGGTCGCGAACGGCAACGACGTGCCGATCAGCATCGTGCGGCCGTCGATCATCGAGTCGTCGTGGGCGGAGCCGACGCCGGGCTGGATCCGCGGCTTCCGGATGGCCGAGCCGGTCATCATCTCCTACGCCCGCGGCCTGCTGCGCGAGTTCCCCGGGGTTCCCGAGGGGACGGTCGACGTGATCCCGGTCGACCTCGTCGTCGCCGCGCTCATCACCGTTGCCGCCCTCGGCCCCGACGCGGCGCCGGCGATCACCCAGGTGGCTTCCGGGGGCGTCAACCCGCTGAAGTACAAGGCGCTCGTCGACAACGTCAGTGGCTGGTTCACCGAGCACCCGATCTACGACCCGGCGGGTCAGCCGATCGTCGTGCCAGAGTGGCGCTTCCCCGGGCGCGGGCGCGTCCAGGGCCAGCTCACCAGGGCGAAGTCGGTACTGACCCGTGGCGAGAGGCTCCTGCACTCGCTGCCGCTGCGCGGCAAGCAGGCGGAGCTGTCGGCGAAGCTGGAGACCAAGCGCCAGGAGGTCGAACGGGCCCTCGAGTACGTCGAGCTCTACGGGCTCTACACCGAGTGCGAGGCGATCTACCAGGTCGACAACCTGCTGGCGATGTGGGGTCTGCTCGACGACGCCGATCGCGCCGAGTTCAACTTCGACCCCCGCAGCGTGGACTGGGACCACTACGTCCGCGAGATCCACCTCCCGTCCGTCGTCAAGCACGCTCGGGTCAAGACGGAACCGGGCAAGACCACCACCGACCGGACCGGCCGGCTCCGCAGGCAGGTGCTCTCCCCCAACCGCCACCTCGCGGCCTTTGACCTCGAGAACACGCTGATCGCGTCGAACGTCGTCGAGAGCTACTCGTGGATGGCGACCCGCCGGCTCGACCAGGGCGAGCGGCTGCGCTATGTGCTGCGCACGCTCGCCGAGGCGCCACGCTTGCTCAAGCTGGACCGGGTCGACCGCACCGATTTCCTGCGCCACTTCTACCGGCGCTACGAGAACGCGCCGGTCGAGCAGATCGACGGCCGACGCCGGCGAGCTGCTCACCCAGGTCATCCTCACGAAGAGCTTTCCGGCCGGGCTGCGAAGGGTTCGCGAGCACAAGGCGCTCGGTCACCGCACGGTGTTGATCACCGGTGCCCTCGACTTCGCGGTCTCCGGGTTGCGGCCGCTGTTCGACGAGATCATCGCGGCCGAGATGTCCGTGAAGGCCGACGGCACGTACTCCGGCCAGATGACCTCGGTGCCACCGACCGGCGAGGCCCGGGCACAGGTGATGGCCGAGTACGCGGCCGCCGAGGGCCTCGACCTCGCGGAGAGCGTCGCCTACGCCGACTCGACGAGCGACCTGCCGATGCTCGAGGCGGTCGGCTTCCCGGTAGCGGTCAACCCGGAGACCAGGCTGGCCGCACTCGCCCGCAAGCGGGGTTGGCTCGTCGAGCAGTGGTCCAAGGCATCGGGCAACGCGACGCCCTTCCCGATGTCCCCGATCGTCCCCGATCATGGTCGAGCGTGACCACAGCGTCGCATGACGGTGTGCTTCGCGGGCGGGGTCGACGGTGAGGGCGCTGCAGATGAAGCGGTCGGTGGCGCGGCTCGGACTGGCGCGGATCGCGTCTTCACTCGGGACGGCGGCGGCCGTCAAGGTCGGACCGCTCGAGTACACGTCCGTCGACGTGCCCGATCTGCCAGGCCAAGGATGGCAGCGGGTCCGCACTCGCCTGTCGGGGATCTGCGGGTCGGACCTGTCGATGATCGAGGGTCACGCGTCGGCGTACTTCGACGACGTGGTGTCGTTCCCGTTCGTGCCGGGCCACGAGGTGGTCGGCGAGCTCGACGATGGCACGAAGGTCGCGCTGGAGCCGGTGCTCGGGCACGCAGCCCGCGGCTTCGCGCTCCCGTTCCGCGGCGCTGCGCCCGGCGACGGAGACGACTACGGCCACCTCACCGCCGGGACGATCGAGCCCGGGCATCCAGACCGGGTTCTGCTGCTCGACGGGAGGCGGCTGGGCACCGGAGTTCGTCGCCCACGAGAGCCAGCTCCACCGCATCGACCCGACAGACACCGGACGAGCAGGCCGTGCTGATCGAGCCGCTCGCCGGCGGGATCCACGCCGCCCTGCTCGCCGCTCGCGGCGAGTCGGCAGCGCGCGCCGACGCACCGATCATCGCCGTGCTCGGCGCCGGCACGATGGGCCTCGGCGCGGTCGCCGGTCTCGTTCGCTATGTGCCGACGGCCCGTGTCGTCGTCGGCGCCCGCTACGAACATCAGCAGCGGGCGGCCAGAGCGCTCGGCGCCCAGGAAGTTGTGCCAGCCGGCGAGCTAGCTGCGCGCCGTGCGGCGGCTCGACGGCTGCCGCGTGATCGGCGATGCGCTCTCCGGCGGGGCCCACGCCGTGATCGACGCCGTCGGCACCGCCGAATCGATCGCCGACTGCCTCCGCATCACCCGCCCTCGCGGCCGCACGGTGCTGATGGGCATGCCCGCCGAGGTGACGCTCGACCTCACCGGGCTGTGGCACCGCGAGACCGAGCTCGTCGGTGCGTACACCTACGGCACCGAGACGCTGCCCGACGGCAGCCGACGACGAACGTTCGACCTCGCCATCGAGACCGCCGCCGCGATCGAGGCGGAGCGCTGGGTCTCGGCCACGTACCGCCTCGCCGACCACGTCGACGCCATCGCCCACGCCGCCAACGCCGGCCGGCGCGGCGCGATCAAGATCGCCTTCGACCTCCGAGAGACCGACCACGTGACGAGTGAGCGCCCGACGGTGACCGCACGGCCGCTGGCCGGGGAGACGCTGAGATGCCCGCCCTGGATTCGTGCTCGACGTCGACCGCTCGACCCCGCCCACGCTGTTCTGGCGGGGTGAGGGATTCAGCCTCGAGAAGCTGCCGCCAGACCGCAGCCGGGTGATCTACGCCCCGGAACCGCTGCCGGCGATCGACAACATCGACGGCGCGATCCGTCACGCTCTCGACAACCCGATCGACAGTGACCCGCTGCGTTCCCGGCTCTACCCGGGCATGAAGCTCACGATCGCGTTCGACGACGTCAGCCTGCCGCTCCCGAAGATGCGCCGCCCCGACGTTCGCCAGCGGGTGATCGAAGCGGTCCTCGACCTCGCCGCCGACGCCGGTGTCGACGACGTCCACATCATCGCCGCCCTCGCACTCCACCGCCGGATGACCGAGGCCGAGCTGCGCCACGCCGTCGGCGACCGGGTGTACGACGCGTTCGAACCGAGCGGGCTGCTGTACCAGTTCGACGCCGAGGACCCCGACGGCCGTGTCGTTCATCGGCACCACGCGAGCACGGCGAGGAGGTCGAGATCAGCAAACGGGCCGCCGATTCCGACCTGCTCGTCTACGTCAACATCAACCTCGTCGCGATGGACGGCGGGTGGAAGTCCACCGCGATCGGGCTGGCCTCGTACCGCTCGCTGCGCCACCACCACAACCCGACGACCATGGAGGCCAGCCGCAGCTTCATGGACCACCGTCACAGCGAGATCCATCACTCGACCTGGCGGATGGGCAGGGTGCTGCGCGACGCCGGCGTCAAGGTGTTCCAGATCGAGACGACGCTGAACACCGACACGTTCCCGAAGCCGTTCGACTTCCTGTCGAAGCGCGAGTGGGAGTGGTCGGCGAAGGACCGCGCCCTCTACCTCGGCACGGCGAAGTCGCTGTCGAAGCTGCCGGTGCCGGCGGCCCGGAAGATCTTCCACTCGATCGAGGCACCGCATCAGATGACGAGCATCCAGTGCGGCGAGGTCGAGGCCGTGCACCAGGTCACCGTTGCGAACGTTCACCGCCAGCAGCTCGTCGAGGTGCGTGGCCAGACCGACGTGCTGACGATGGGCATCCCCTACATCTGCCCGTACAACGTGCACTCGATCATGAACCCGATCCTCGTGATGTGCACGGGGCTCGGGTACTTCTTCAACCTCTACCGCAACAAGCCGCTCGTCCGCGAGGGCGGGGTCGTGATCATGACCCACCCGACGCTGCCCGACTTCAACCCGGTGCACCACCCGAGCTACATCGACTTCTACGAGCAGGTGCTCGCCGACACGACCGACCCCCACGAGATGTCGACGAAGTGGGAGGAACGCTACGCAACCGACGACTGGTACCGGCACCTGTACCGCACGTCGAACGCCTACCACGGCGTGCACCCGTTCTACATGTGGTACTGGGGTGCCCATGGCATGCAGCACTGCGGGAAGGTGATCATCGTCGGCGGCAATGCCAAGGCGGTGCGCCGCCTCGGGTTCGTCCCGGCGTCGACGCTCAACGACGCGCTCGAGATCGCGTCCGACGTCGTCGGCCGCTCTCCCACGATCACCCACCTCAAGACCCCGCCGCTCATGATCGCGGACGTCGTGTGAGCCGTGCGATGAGCGCGTCGCGGTATCTGCGCAAGGCGGCGCGGGCCGCCGGGACGATCGAGCGCACCGTGGCGCGAGCAACCGCACCAGGGCGCAACGTCGGGTTCCCGTTCCGCGCGCCGACCGTGCCGGGTGGAGTCGAGGTGCGCAGAGAAGCCGCCGACCCTCGGCGCCGACTACGACACGCGGTGGGCGCGCACACCCGTCGCCGCGTGCTGCCCGCGAGGTGCTGATGGCCGGTCCGGTCCGGCTGGGAGTCAAGGCGCTCGCCGATCCGGAGATCCGCGGCCACGACCGGCTCGACGACCTGCTTCGACGCGCACGGACGCGACGAGGCTCCTCGGGCAGTGATCTTCGCCCCGAACCACCACAGCCATCTCGACACCGGGCTGATGGTGCGCGCCGTCCCGTCGGCCTGGCGGCGCCGGCTCGTCACCGCGGCGGCGGCCGACTACTTCTTCGACAAGCGCTGGAAGGCGCGCCTGTCGGCGCTGGCGCTGAACGCGGTGCCCATCGATCGCGAGTCGACCGGCCGCAAGTCGGCCGATCAACTGGCGCTGCTCATCTCCCGCGGCTGGAGCCTCGTGATCTACCCAGAGGGCGGGCGCTCGCCGGACGGTTGGGGCCAGCCGTTCAAGGGCGGCGCGGCGTACCTGTCCGGCCGCACCGGGGCGCCGGTCGTGCCCGTGTTCATCGACGGCACCGACTCGATCATGGGCAAGGGAACGAAGCGTGCCCGAAGCCCGGTCGCACGCGGGTCACGTTCGGCCGCCCGTGTCGCCGGCAGGCGGCGAGTCGACCCGCCGGTTCAACGAGCGGATCGAGCGCGCCGTCGCCGAGCTCGCCGACGAGTCGACGACCGACTTCTGGACCGCCCGTCGGCGCGCCGCGCTCGGCAGCGACGCCGACGCTCGGCGGGCCCGCGTACACCGGGCTGGCGCCGGAAGTGGGACCTCGCCAACCGCCGCAAGCGCGGCATCGCCGGCTGGCGGCGCCCGCCGCAGCGCCGCTGGCCGGATCTCGGCTGATCGTCGAAGGGCTGAACCTCACCCGACCGCGGGCTGGTACGTCCCGAGGTTGGCGACGTACTGCGGCACGAGTTGTGTGGCGATCGTCCGACGGCCGCCTGCTCGGTGAGCGCGCCCGGCGCCGCCGTGAGGTAGGTGTCGATCACCAGGCCGTCGCGATGCCACATGACCCAGCAGGAGTACCGGCCCTCGTAGTCATAGCAGTTGCCGCCCAACTCGCCGCCGTTCGTCGGATCGGGGTTGGCGATCGGGTGCCCGCCGTTGGCGGCGACGAGTTCGGCGAACGTCGTCACGCCGGTGATGTCGCTCACGAACACGCTGCCGCGAGGCACCGTCTCGAGCGGGACCGCCATCATGCAGAAGAGCTGCGGTGTCGTGGCACCAAGCGCAGTCCCGTCGAGCTCGATCGTGGTGACGTCGAACTGATCGGTCGACGGGGTCAGGCCGTTGGCGGTCATCGCCGTGACGAGCAGTTGACCGGCACCGACGGGACATGTCCCACCGGCGACGAACGTGTCGATCGGGGCAGCCGCGAAGTACCTGGCCAGGCCGGCCTTGGCCGCCGCGACGTCGAGGCCGGGACCCGGGACCGCGGTCACTGCCGTCGTCGGCACGGTGGTCGCCGGGATCGTCGTGGTCGGAGCGGAGCCGCCGGGGAACGCGTCGACGCAGTAGCGGCCGGAGCCGGCGGGCTGCCGGCCGGCGCACGTGTCGCCGTACGTCTCGTAGGTCGAGTCAACAGGCGACTCGGCGTAGAGCTGGTCACAGGCCGCCATGTCGCCGTTGAAGCACGATTGCGCCAACGCGTCGAGGGCCGGATCGGTTCCCAGCCCGGTCGGCTGCTGCGTGGGCGCCGGGATCGCGCTGGGCACGGTCGTCGGAGTCACCGTCGGCGGCACGGTCGGCGGCGACCACGGTCGGGGGAGTCGTCGTGGCGACCGGGTCGGAGGTGTCGATGGACGCGATCAGGTTGTCGACGACGGTCGGGACCATCGAGAGCAGCAACGCCTCGCTGCGCGCCTGGTCGATGTCGCCCCCGGTACCGCCGGCCACGATCAGCGACACGACGAGACTGCCGCGGTGCCAGTTGAGCCAGCAGATCCGCCCGGCGGTGCACAGGCCACCGACCTCGCCGCCGAGGTTGGGATCGGCCACCGCCGGGGTGAGCACGGTTCCGTCGAGCTGGTCGAGGTAGGCCTGGAACGTGATGTCATCGGACAGATACGCGGCGCCGACCACGGGGTAGTGGGGCATCGCCGGATCCGGATTCTCGGCGGCCGAGATGTCCGCGCCGCAGTCGATGCCCGGGTAGCCCTCGCCAACCTCGTCCTCGTAGTACACGTCGACCGCGAACGTCGACAGGTTCGGCGTGAAGCCCTGCTGGCCCATGAACCGGCCGAGCTCGTCCGAGCTGATCAGCGGGCACGGGGCGGTGATCGGGTCGGCCGTCGCGTTGGTCAACGCGAACGTGAGCACGTTGAGCGACGCGAGTGACACATCCGCGTCGGTGACGGCCGGCTCGACCGCACCGGCGGCCGACGCCGTGGTGGCCGCGCCGGCGAGCGCGAATGCTCCGGCCATGGTTGCCAGCACCAATTTCATGGCGCGGCGCGGGCGAGGGAACTCGGTGGAGCGCATCATGCTCCGTTCGACGGCGGCCTTCGCCGATTGGTTCCCGCAAGCTTCAACCGGTCGAGTCGGGCACCGTGTCGCCATCTGATCCGTCGCCTCCCGGGCAGGGCACCAGGATCTCGAGTCCTTCGTAGAAGATCTCGTATCCGGCCGTGACCTCGTTCGCCGCGTTCAGGTCCTCGACCGTGACGTCGAGCTTCTCGGCGACCCGGCCGAGGTAGTCACCGTCCTCGATCTCGTAGGTTTCCTGCTCGGTCCCGTCCGGGCAGATCGGGCCCTCGATGAACAGCGTCTCGGCGACGGTCGACTCCGACTCGCCCGGGACCTCGGCGAACGGCGGGATCTTCACGATGTCGCCCTGGATGATGAGATGACCAGGGCCTGCCCACCCGTTGTACGACGCCAGTTGCTGGGTGGTGATGCGGAACCGATGGGCGATGCCGGACACGGTGTCGCCGTTGCGCACGCGGTACTCCTGCTCGGCTCCGGCCGTGCCGCCCGGCGGCGTCGTCTGTCCGGGCTGCGTCGACGGCGGCAAGGTCACGACCGGTTGTGTGACGTAGTTCGTGGCGCCGATCCGGGGCACGGTCGACGGGGAGGCGTCGCTCTCCCCGCCGGTGCACGCGGCCAGGCCGCCGACGAGCAGGAACGGGACAGCGAACGAGGCGAAACCGAGCGAACGCCCCGCTGACCGAACCATCGCAGGCAGGCTACCGACGCCGCCTCGCGGGCTGAGGTCGCCCCGCCGGCTACTCCTCCGTCGTGTCCGTGGCCTCGCCACCGCACGGGACGAGGATCTCGAGCCCGGGGAAGAACCCGCCGTATCCCGGCGTGTTGGCATTGGCCTCGTCGAGTTGTTGCACCGTGACGTTGAGACGTTCGGCCACGCCGACGCGAGTCGTGTCTGTCTCCTGGATCGTGTAGTGGCCCTGCCGCTCACCGTCTGGGCACAGCTCGGGGTCTTCCTCTTCCTCGGTGGTCTCGCTCTCCTCGTCCCCGGCCTGGCCCGAAGCGTCTTCCTCGGTGCTCTCCGTCTCCTCTTCCGCGTCCTCGTCCTCCGGTGACGGGATCACCCCGCCAGGCGGGATGCGGACCTGATCGTCCGGGAAGAGCGCGTGGGAGGTGCCGTCGGACCAGTTGTTGTACTCGGCGATGTCCTCCATGTCGACCTCGTAGTCGGCCGCGATGCCGGACAGGAACTCGCCGCGCTGCACGACATGGATCTGCTCGGTGGGCGACGTGTCACCTGGCTCTCCTGCCGGCGCCCCGGGGGCGGTCGTCGGTGCCGCGATGGTCGACGGCGTCGTGACGAAGCTCGACGGCTTGATCTCGACCTCGGTGGCTGGCGAGGCGTCGTCGCCGTCTCCGCACGCGGCGAGAGTCACGACGAGGACGATCGGCGCGCCGAACGCCGCAAATCCGAACGGGCGCTTCACGGACCTCGCCATCGGTCGTAGCGTAGTTGTAACAATGGGCGAGCCGGGGGCATGCCCTCGGGTCGGCTACATCAGCGGCCGCGCCGTCGGTGCGATCGGCGACGGGAGGGTCGTCTCACCGACGAGGTACTCATCGACGGCTGCCGCGCACGAGCGGCCCTCGGCGATCGCCCAGACGATGAGGCTCTGACCACGGCCCATGTCGCCGGCGACGAACACGCCGGGCACCGACGTCATGAACGCGTCGTCGCGGGCGATGTTGCCGCGGGCGTCCACTTCGACGCCGAGCTGTTCGAGCCAACCCCCCCGCTCCGGGCCGACGAAGCCCATCGCCAGCAGGACGAGGTCGGCCGGAAGCTCGCGATCGGTGTCCTCGACCTTCACGAACCGGCCGTCCTTCATCTCGACTTCGTGGAGCA
This sequence comes from Ilumatobacteraceae bacterium, assembly GCA_963764455.1. Lineage (GTDB taxonomy): Bacteria > Actinomycetota > Acidimicrobiia > Acidimicrobiales > Ilumatobacteraceae > Desertimonas. The sequence goes on along the minus strand of CAVXSN010000011.1, from coordinate 110,137 downwards.
GGAGTGCGGCCACGTTGCCGCTTCCATCGTCGACGAAGCGCTCGGTGTTGACCGAGAACACCCGCTCCCCGCCTTCTTCGTGGGCGGAGGACGTGCGGAAGATCATGCTCCACTGTGGCCACGGGTTGCTCTCGGCCCGCTCGTCCGGCGGTCGCGGCATGATCTCGAGCTGGGTCACCGACGCCGCACCTTGGCGGTGAACCGTGCCGAGACAGTCGGCGCCGGTGTCGCCGCCGCCGATGATGATCACGTGCTTGCCCTCGGCGGTGATCGGCGAGGCCTCGATGTCGCCTTCCTGCACGCGATTCGAGTGCGGCAGGTACTCCATCGCCTGGTGGATCCCGTTCAGCTCGCGACCGGGGACGCCGAGGTCGCGGGCGGCGGTCGCGCCGCAGGCGAGCACGACGGCGTCGCTCGTGGCGAGCAGGACGTCGACGTCGATGTTCACGCCGACCGCGGCGTTGGTGCGGAACTCGGTGCCCTCGGCTTCCATCTGTTCGAGCCGCCGACCGAGGTGCCGCTTCTCCATCTTGAACTCGGGGATTCCGTAGCGCAGCAGACCTCCGATCCGGTCGTCCCGTTCGAGCACGACGACATCGTGACCGGCCCTCGTGAGCTGTTGCGCGGCGGCCAGTCCGGCCGGTCCGGATCCGATGACGGTCACCCGCTTGCCGGTGCGGACCGACGGGATCTGCGGTGTAACCCACCCCTCGTCCCACGCCCTGTCGATGATCTCGACCTCGACCTGCTTGATCGTGACCGGGTTGGCATTGATGCCGAGCACGCACGCCGTTTCACATGGCGCAGGGCACAGCCGGCCGGTGAACTCCGGGAAGTTGTTCGTGGCGTGGAGGCGGTCGATGGCCTCGCGCCAGTGTCCCCGGTACACCATGTCGTTCCAGTCAGGGATCAGGTTGCCGAGCGGGCAGCCGTTGTTGCAAAACGGGATGCCGCAATCCATGCAGCGCCCCGCCTGCGTCGCCACCGCCTCGACCGGGAAGTCCTCGTAGACCTCCTTCCAGTCGCGCAGCCGCACCGGTACCGGCCGCCTCGTCGGCGTCACCCGGTCCCACTGCAGGAACCCGGTGGCCTCACCCATGGCTCGCCTCCATCACCCGCTGGAGGGCTTCGTCCTCGGCGAGACCGTTCGCCTCGGCGGGCCTTCCCGCAACGACCTCGAGGACCCGCTTGTAGTCGAGCGGCATCACCTTCACGAAGCGGCCGGCGGCGTTGGCCCAGTCGTCGAGGATCCGCTCGGCGACCGCCGAGTCGGTGAACGCTCGGTGCTTCTCGACGATGACGCGAACCTCGCTGACGTCGTCGTCGGTCAGCTCCTCGAGGGCGACCATCTCGATGTTGACCCTCGCAGGGAACGCACCGTCTGGGTCGTACACGTAGGCGATCCCACCGGACATGCCGGCGCCGAAGTTGCGCCCGGTCGGACCGAGGACAACGACGCGGCCGCCGGTCATGTACTCGCAGCCGTGGTCGCCGACACCCTCGGCGACGGCGAGGGCCCCGGAGTTCCGCACGCAGAAGCGCTCCCCCACGACACCGCGCAGGAAGATCTCCCCGCCCGTGGCGCCGTACGCGATGACGTTGCCGGCGATGATCTGCTCCTCGGCCACGAACGGCGCGGTCGGCGCCGGGCGGACGATCAGCCGGCCGCCCGACAGCCCCTTGCCGAGGTAGTCGTTGGCATCGCCGATGAGCCGCATCGTCACCCCACTGGGCACGAATGCCCCGAAGCTCTGCCCGGCCGAGCCCGTGAAACGGATGTCGATCGTGCCGTCGGGCAGTCCTTCGCCCTTCCAGCGCTTCGTGATCTCGTGGCCGAGCATCGTGCCGACGGTGCGGTTGACGTTGCGGATCGGCACGTCGATCGCCACCGGCGACTTGTCGACGATCGAGTCGTGGGCGAGCCGGATCAGCTCGACGTCGAGCGCCTGCGCCAGCCCGTGGTCCTGCGGCACCGTGTGCAGCAGCGACTGGCCGTAGGGGTTACGGGGCGGGGCGAGGATCGGGCCGAGGTCGAGTCCTGACGCCTTCCAGTGGTCGACGGCGGCACGGGTGTCGAGCATGTCGACGTGGCCGATCATCTCGGCCATCGACCGGAACCCGAGCGCGGCCATCAGCTCGCGCACCTCGGTGGCGACGAACTCGAAGAAGTTCTCGACGAACTCCGGCTTGCCGGCAAACCGCGCCCGCAGCTCCGGGTTCTGGGTGGCGATACCCACCGGGCAGGTGTCGAGATGACAGACCCGCATCATCACGCAACCCGACACGACGAGCGGCGCGGTGGCGAAGCCGAACTCCTCGGCGCCGAGCAGCGCCGCGATCGACCACGTCGCGACCGGTCTTCATCTGGCCGTCGGTCTGCACGACGATGCGGTCGCGCAGCCCGTTGAGCAGCAGCGTCTGCTGGGTCTCGGCGAGACCGAGCTCCCATGGACCGCCGGCGTGCTTCAGCGACGTCAGCGGGCTGGCTCCGGTGCCACCGTCGTGGCCGGATATCAGCACGACATCGGCCTTCGCCTTCGACACCCCGGCGGCCACGGTACCGACTCCCATCTCGGCGACGAGCTTGACGTGGATGCGAGCCGACGGGTTGGCGTTCTTGAGGTCGTGGATCAGCTGCTTGAGATCCTCGATCGAGTAGATGTCGTGGTGCGGCGGCGGGCTGATCAGCCCGACCCCCGGCGTCGAGTGTCGGGTCTTGGCGATCCACGGGTACACCTTGTGGCCGGGGAGCTGCCCGCCCTCGCCGGGCTTGGCGCCCTGGGCCATCTTGATCTGCAGGTCGTCGGCGTTGGTCAGGTACTCAGCGGTGACGCCGAAGCGCCCCGACGCCACCTGCTTGATCGCCGAACGGCGCGACGGGTCGTGGAGGCGGTCGGCGTCCTCGCCGCCCTCTCCCGTGTTCGACTTGGCTCCGAGCCGGTTCATCGCGATCGCCAGCGTCTCGTGGGCCTCGGCCGAGATCGAGCCGTAGCTCATCGCGCCCGTGGAGAACCGACGCATGATCGCGGCGATCGACTCGACCTCCTCGATCGGCACCGGCTGGGCGGCTACCGACCTTGAAGTCGAACAGCCCGCGCAACGTCGCCAGCGTCTTCGACTGGTCGTCGACCGTGCGGGTGTACTCCTTGAAGACGTCGTAGCGCTTCGCCCGCGTCGCGTGCTGCAGCTTGAACACCGTCGTCGGGTTGAACAGGTGGTGCTCGCCCTCGCGGCGCCACTGGTACTCACCCCCGAGCTCGAGCTTGCGGTGGGCGCGCTCCTCCGGCCGGGTCGGGTGGGCCGCGGCGTGCCGGGCGGAGACCTCGGCCGCGACCTCGTCGAGGCCGATCCCGCCGAGGCGGCTGACCGTGCCCGTGAAATAGCGATCGACGAGCTCGGTGCCGAGGCCGATCGCCTCGAAGATCTGGGCGCCGGTGTAGCTCGCCACCGTCGAAACTCCCATCTTCGACATCACCTTGAGCACGCCCTTGCCGCACGCCTTGATGTAGTTGCGCACCGCCCTGGCCGGATCGAACTCGCCGAGTCCGTGCAGGCCCTGGGCGATGAGGTCCTCGATCGACTCGAACGCGAGGTACGGGTTGATCGCGCCGGCGCCATAGCCGATGAGCAACGCCATGTGGTGAACCTCGCGGGCGTCGCCACACTCGACGACGAGGCCGGCCATCGTGCGCTGCTTCGTGCGCACGAGATGATGGTGCACCGCGGCGGTGAGCAGCAGCGAGGGGATCGGCGCCTCGACCTGATCGGTGTTGCGGTCGGACAGCACGATGACCCTGACGCCGTCTTCGATCGCGGCCGACACCTCGGAGCAGATCGCCGACAGCGCTCGTTCGAGGGCGAGCCCGCCCCGGCGACGCGGTACAGCCCCTTGATCTGTTTCGCCTGCAGGCCGGGGTACGCGCCGTCGGCGTTGGCGTGGAGGATCTTCGCCAGCTCGTCGTTGTCGATGATCGGGAACGGCATCGCGAGCTGGCGGCAGCTCTCCGGCCCGGGCGCGAGGAGGTTGGCCTCGGGGCCGACCGTCGACGCCACCGACGTGACGACCTCCTCCCTGATCGCGTCGAGCGGCGGGTTCGTGACCTGGGCGAACAGCTGGCTGAAGTAGTCGAACAGCAGGCGCGGGCGCTCGGAGAGCACGGCCAGCGGCGTGTCCGTGCCCATCGAGCCGAGCGGCTCGTAGGCGCTCTTCGCCATCGGCGCCACGATGACCTTGAGCTCCTCGTGGGTGTAGCCGAACAGCTGCTGTCGACGCAGCACGCTCTGGTGGCTGAACACGGCGTGCTCGCGGGCCGGCAGGTCCTCGAACTCGACGAGCCCGTCCTCGAGCCACTGCTCGTAGGGGTGCTCGGCGGCGAGCGCCGCCTTGATCTCGGAATCGTCGACGATCCGCCCTGCGGCGGTGTCGATGAGGAACATCCGCCCGGGCTGGAGCCTGCCCTTCCTGACGACCTTGGCCGGATCGATGTCGATCACGCCGACCTCCGACGCCATCACGACCAGGTCGTCGTCGGTGACCCAGTAGCGGCTGGGGCGCAGACCGTTGCGGTCGAGCACCGCGCCGAGCATCGTGCCGTCCGTGAACGTGATGCTCGCCGGGCCGTCCCACGGCTCCATGAGCGACGAGTGGAAGCGGTAGAACGCGCGCTGTGCCGCGGGCATCTCGGCGTTGTTCTCCCACGCCTCGGGGATCATCATCAGCACCGCGTGGTGCAGCGGACGGCCACCGAGGTGGAGCAGTTCGAGCGCCTCGTCGAAGCGGGCGGTGTCTGATGCGCCGGGGGTGCAGATCGGGAACGCCCGGTCGAGGCGGGGCAGGTGCGGGCTGTCGAGCATCGCCTCGCGGGCGCGCATCCAGTTCTCGTTGCCCTGCACGGTGTTGATCTCGCCGTTGTGGGCGATGAAGCGGTATGGGTGGGCCAACGGCCACGACGGGAACGTGTTGGTGGAGAACCGGCTGTGCACGAGCAGCAGTGCGCTCTCGAACCGCTCGTCGCTGAGGTCGGGGTAGAACGCCGACAGCTGCGGAGTCGTGAACATCCCCTTGTAGACGATCGTGCGCGACGACAGCGACGCGAAGTAGGTCGTCAGCTCGTCCTCGAGCTCGTGCTCGATCCGCTTGCGAACGATGTACGTCTTGCGATCGAGGTCGATGCCCGTGGCGCCCTTGGGATCGGTGAGCAACAGCTGCTGGAACGACGGCATCGCGGCGCGGGCCGTGACGCCGAGACAATCGGGGTTGGTCGGCACGTCGCGCCACGCGACGACGGCGAGTCCCTCCTCGCCGACGATGCCCTCGATCGCGGCCTGCGCCTTCTCGGCCTTCATCGGATCGGTGGGCAGGAACGCGATGCCGACCGCGTAGTGCCCGGCCTCGGGAGCGAGTCGCCGACCACCCCGCGGAGGAACCCGTCGGGCACTTGGACGAGGACGCCGGCGCCATCGCCGGTGTCCGCCTCGGCGCCGGTGGCGCCGCGGTGCTCCAGGTTGGTGAGCGCGGCGAGTCCCGTGCGCACCAGCTCGTGGCTGGGCACGCCCCTCATGTGGGCGACGAAGGACACACCGCAGGAGTCGTGCTCGAAGCGCGGGTCGTAGAGGCCGTGCGCGGCGGGCAGCTGCCCGGGAATGATGCCCGCAAGCTGTTCGGGGATGCGGTTCGTCATGGTCGTCGTCCTGTCCACGAAAGTCGGCGATTCGGCTTGGGTGGTGGCCCGGGACGACATTGGCCCGAACGGCTGAGTCATCATCCTACGCGACCGCCACCCATTGACGAGTAACAATCCGGAAACGAACCGGGTACAGGTCCCACCCGACTCCTCGGACCTCCGGGTTCATGTCACGATGCACGACGTCTGAGGTAGGGCACGGTGACATGAACCGCTGGAACAAGCCCGGTCACACCTCTCGGACCGGAGGCACGACCGGCTCGTCGGCGGTGAAGAGGTCGAGGAACGGCGAGTAGCGGTACACCCGGTTGCGCCGGTGCCCGGTGATCTCGTCGATCACCGCGAGTGCGGTCATCCTGTCGAGCAGGCGGCCGATCGTGGTGGGCGTCGCGCCGATGTGCTCGACTGCGTACTTCACGGTCATCAGCGGCTGCTCGGCGAGCAGATCGAGCAGCGGGGTGGCGTAGCGACCCAACGCCTCGGCCGCCACGAGCCGTAGGTGACGATCGTGGAGCACGGACACGGCTTCGGCGACGCCAACTGCGTCGTTTGCCGCCACCGTCACACCGGTCAGGAAGAAGCGCAGCCACCCCTCCCAGTCGCCACGCGAGCGAACGGCGCCGAGCCGGTCGTAGTACTCCGTTCGGTTCTGCTTGAGGAAGAGGCTCAGATAGAGCAAAGGCCGGCGGAGGACGCGACGCTCGACGAGCACCAGCGTGACGAGGAGCCGCCCGACGCGGCCGCTTCCGTCGAGGAACGGGTGGATCGTCTCGAACTGGGCGTGCGCCAGGCCGGCCACCACCAGCGGAGGCCGGGCCCCGTCGTTGAGGAATCGCTCGAGCGCTGTGAAGGCACCGGGCATCTCGGTCGGCGGCGGGGGGACGAACGTGGCGTTCGCCAGCGTGCAGCCCGCCGGGCCGATCCAGTTCTGCGTGCGCCGGAACTGCCCCGGGGCCCGCTCCTGGCCGCGCACGCCGGTCAGCAGCTCCTTGTGCACGGCGTGGACGAGGCGTCCGGACAACGGCAGCGTGTCGAGCAGGCGCAGTCCGAGGTTCATGGCGTGGACGTAGTTGACGGTCTCGGTGATGTCAGCTGGCAGTTCGGCGCCCGGTGCATCGACCTCGAACGCGAGCACGTCGTCGAGACTCGACTGCGTACCCTCGATCTGTGAGCTGAGCACCGCCTCGCGGCGGACGTACATGGCAACGAACAGACCGGGATTCGGCAAGCTGCGAGCCACGCCGTCGAGACGTCCGAGCGCGTGGTCTGCGTCCGAGAGCACCCGCAGGAGGTCGTCATCCCAGCGCAGAGCGGGGTCTGGAGGCAATGCTTTCGGGACGAACGCCCGATAGCCGGTCACCTGGCGCTCGTACCGGCCAGCTCGCGTGTTCACGGAAGTGATCCAGCGTGGTGGAACAGCGAGGGCACTTGGCGCGCATTGTTCCAGAGAACACGGAACTTCTGGAATATGAAGCCGCTCATCGGCCACGCAGCCTGCGGTTGGCGGCGACGACGTCGAACTGTGCCGGATCGAAGCCGTCTTCCAACCACTCCACGGTGTCGTCGTGCTCCGGGTGCGCTGGATCGCTCAGCGCAGCGAGCACACGTTCGTATCCGGGCACGCCACCGCAGTCCTCCGGCGGACACGCCCGCTCGCCGTCGACGCAGATCGGGTAGCGCTTGCGTTCTTCCGCTTGCGCGATCGACTCGACCTGGACGTCATGCTCCCACCCGTCGCCGAAGTCGTAGTCGAATCGCAGGGTCGACCCGACCCCCGGCAGGACCTGCTGCACGGTGATCTTGCGGTCGTCGATGACGCTGTCCGAGTCGAAGTCCTCGTCGGGCTCGCCGAAGAGGACGCCCCCGACGTCGAACATGTGCAGGTGGTAGCTCTGCCACCCCATCGCCGCCTCCAGCATCCGAGCGAGCTTCGGCAAGGTGGTCTCGGACCGCACCACGACCCGCCGCCAGACCGGGGGCGACACTTCGCGCAGCGTGACCTTCAGCGTGTACACAGACGGCCCGAAGATCACGACGCCTCCCCGACGATCTCCACCGCGAGGTCGAGCTGTCCCGTGACCGCGGCCGTGATGAGCGCCTGGCGGTGCTCGGCGTTGTTCTTGATGGTCGTGTCAGCCACGCGCCGTCACGAATCTATTGCCGACCAACTGAGAGTCCCTTTTTCTCGACAGCGCCGAACCCGCTGGCGCGCTGTTCCAACCTACATCGATCTGCTGGAATTGGAGATTCCTCACCTTCCGACCGCCGGCGACAAGGTGATCACGCTCCACCCGATCAAGCCGCCTGACCCCTTCACCGGGAAGCGGCGGCGACGTCAGACGGTGAACGTCGGCGGGCGTTGCTCGACGCTCGCCATCACGGCCTCGATCTGGTTCGGCGCGCCGATCAGCGCGACGATCTCCTCGCGCTCGGCGGCGAACTGCTCGGCGGCGCCGGCGTCGGCGAGCCGGTTGATGAGCCGTTTGGCGGCGCGCACCGCGTCGGGGCTGCGCCCGGCGATCTCCTCGGCCAGAGCGAGTGCATCGGCCCGCGGGTCGTCGCTGAGCGTGGTGACGATGCCAAGGGTATGTGCCTCGCGGGCGTCGAAGATGCGGGCGGTGAACACCAGCTCCTTCACGACATCCGGCCGGGTGAGCCGGGACAGGAAAAGCGTGCCGGTCATGTCCGGGATCAGCCCGTAATGCACCTCGCGCACCGACAGCTTCGTGTCGGGGTGGACGATGCGGATGTCAGCGCCGAGCGCGATCTGGAGACCGCCCCCGATCGCGTGACCGTGAATGGCTGCGATCACCGGCACTGGAATCTCCTGCCACGTCCACGCCACCTGCTGGCCGACGTGGGTGATCCGCTCCGCCTTCACGAGACCCGGGTTGCCCGCGTCCTCGGGCCGTTCCGGCGAGCCGAGCTGCGTGAACATCGACACGTCGAGGCCGGCGCAGAACGACTTGCCCTCTCCCGACACGACGACCGCCCGCAGTCCCGGCGTGGCCTTGAGCTGCTCCCCCGCCTCGTCGATCGCCGCGAACATCGCCAGGTCGAGGGCGTTGCGCTTCTCAGGGCGATTGAGCCGGACGTCGGCGATGCCGTTGGTGATCTCGACGATGACGCGGTCGCTCATCGCGCCATCATCGCCGCCCGACTTCGTCGAGCCGTGATCGTGGTACGCGACACTCGCGGTCATGAAGCTCAACCTCTCCGCCGACGAGGTCCTCACCTCGACCCGCTCCGTTCGCAAGCGCCTCGACTTCGACAGGCCAGTCGAGCGTTCGATCGTCGAGGAGTGCCTCGAGATCGCGATGCAGGCCCCAACCGGATCGAACCGGCAGGGCTGGCACTGGGTGGTCGTCGAAGACCAGGCGAAGAAGGACGCCGTCGGCGCCGTCTACCAGGACAACTTCGCGCTCTACCGCTCGATGCCGCCGCCCGAGTACGAAGCGGGCGACACCCGCGGCGAGCGCCGCGACAAGGTCATCGACTCGGCGACGTACCTGGCCGAGAACTTCCACCGCGCTCCACTGATGATGATCCCGTGCATCTGGGGACGCCTCGACGGCGTGCCGGCGGAGCACGCTGCCGGCGCATGGGGTTCGCTGCTGCCCGCGGCATGGAGCTTCATGCTGGCGCTGCGCGAGCGGGCTCTCGGCTCGGCGTGGACGACGATCCACATGATCGGCGACGGCGAGCGGCAGGTCGCCGAGCTCCTCGGCATCCCGTTCGACAAGGTCCAGCAGGGCGGCCTGTTCCCGATCGCCTACACCATCGGCACCGACTTCAAGCCGGCCAAGCGGCAGCCGCTCGCCGACATCCTGCACTGGGACCGTTGGTGAGGTAGGCCGAGCAGGTTCAGCATCCGCCACAAGTGCCACACCCTGTTCATATGGTGGCCGGCATGGGTATCAGGAACCGGCAACGGCGGGCGGCGAAGACGCGACAGCGAGCGCGACAGCACTCACAGCGAACAGCATCGTTGGGGCGCTCATGACGGCCCGACCAGCCCCCGGCACGATCAGCGGTCAGCGGATGAGCGCATCAGGGAGCTCTTGCTGACCGCTGCCCACTTCCTCGTCGGCGGTACTGCCCGAAGCGCCGTGGCGGACTCGCTTGCCCACCTGGTAACGACCGACTCGGAAGTCCTGGAAGGAGCGGCGGAGGGCGAGGTGCTCCGCTACGTCGCGGCGTTGTGGGACCACGGTTGGCAGCCGGCGGAGCTCGTCCGCCTCGGCCGCCGAGTCAGCCCGCGCGTTGGTCGTCTGGCTGCAATCGCCGTTGCGGCCGACCACTCGATGCGGGCACCGGCCACCCTGCACCCGCGTTGGATCGCTCAGATCGACGCAATCGAGCTCGACGACGTCCGCTCTACGACCGGCTGGCTCAGCTCGTTCGCGTTCGCTGAGTCACTCGACGGCAGCGACGCCGTTGTCCATGCCGTCGAACTGCTCGCCGCGCTGATGGCAGCAACGCCATTGCAGCCACTGATCCCGCCGCCGGGACCGCGGGACGCTCGGCGCGACGAGGACTTGCGACCCAGCGACGACGTCGACGATGCCGTCCTCGCCAAGATCCGAGCACTGCTCGCCCAGGCCGAGTCGACGACCTTCGAGGCAGAAGCGGAGACGTTCACGGGCAAGGCGCAAGAGCTGATGAGCCGGCATTCGATCGACGACGCGCGGGCGTGGGCGAGGTCCGACCGGAACGAGCGGCCGATCACGATCCGGTTGCCGATCGACGACCCGTACTGCGACATCAAGTCGTTGCTGCTCCAAGTCGTCGCCAAGCACAACCGGTGTCGCGCCGTGTTCGACGACCGACACGCGCTGTCGTCGGTGGTCGGCTTCGCCGGCGATGTCGCGGCGGTCGAAACTCTGTTCACGTCGCTGCTCGTGCAAGCGCAGGTTGCGATGCAGGCGGAAGGCGCGCTAGCCGGCCCCGGCGGTCGTACGAGAAGCCGCTCGTTCCGTTCCTCGTTCTTGATGGCGTACACCGGGCGAATCGACCACCGGCTCGCTGCGATCGACGCCGCCGTGGAGTCCGAGGAAGTGTCGGCGGTGTCGGCAGACACGAGTGAAGACCCGTCGACAACCGCGGGTGCACCTCCGGCCCCGCTGCTCCCGGTCCTCGCCGAACGTCGGTCCATCGTCGACGAAGAGGTGGCGGCCTCATTCGGCGAGCTCAGATCGAATCGGGTGCGCGGCGGTGACGACTACCTCGGTTGGGAACGCGGCGCGCTCGCCGCCGACCGCGCCCAACTCCACCGCGGCGACCTCACCGACGCAGGCTGACAGCCGGCGGCCGCCGGAGAACTGTGAAAGGAAACAGCAGCCAACTGCTGGCTGACTGTCACACCTCCTTGACCAGCCGCAACCCGCTCGGCAGGGTGGACGGCCCGGCGCTCGGGAGGTCGACGACGAACTCCGTGCGGTGCGCAGGGAAGAGGTGCTCACTCACGAGCACCGGGGCGCCCGCTTCCGACGTGGTGACCCGCAGGCACTTCAGCAGCGGTGCGCCGGCGGGCACGTGGAGCAGCCGGGCGTCGTCGGCCGACGCACCGTCGGCCCCGATCGTCTGGGTGGCCCCCCGCAGCCGTACGTCGAGCAGTTCGTAGAACGGTTGGCGCTCGACCTGCTTGCGGGAGAGCCCGCCTCCGAGCGACTCCGGGCACCACACCGTCACGATGGCGAACGGCTCGCCGTCGGCGAGGTTGATGCGCTTGACGCGCAGCACCGAGTCGGTCCCGAGGATCCTGCGAACGTGATCCGGCGGCGTGACGAACGCGAACTCGAGCACCCGTCGCTCGTTGCTCATGCCGCTCTCGGCGAGCTGTGCCTCGATCGTGCCGAGCTCCACCAGTCGCTGCTTCACCGGTTCGCCGGCGACGTACCAGCCAAATCCCTGGCGGGCCGCGATCAGACCCTGTTCCCGCACGAGGTCGAGCGCACGGCGGATGGTCACCCGGCTGGCACCGAACTCCTCCGACAGCTCCGACTCGCTCGGGAGCACCGAGCCGGCCGGCGCGGCGAGCGCCCGCAAACGCAGCTCCCCGGCGATCTCCTGGTACCGGATCTTTCTCACGCAGCGTCGTCCCTATCGTCGTGCGGGGTGCGCTCGGGAGCGTCGTCGGTGCCAAGCTGGATGGCGTCAGTCGTTTGGTCGAATCGGCACACTTGTATTATAGTTGTATACGAACGCACGATTTGCAAGTCCCACGCCTCCGGGAGACCACTACATGAGCACCGTCAGCGCCTCCACCCCGATCGAACTCGTCGCGGACGTGTACGCCAAGCTGCCCGAACGGGTCGCCACCGGCACGCAACGGCTCGGCCGGCCGTTGACCCTGACCGAGAAGATCCTGATCAACCACCTCACCGACCCGGTGAACCAGGAGTTGGTCCGCGGCGAGAGCTACGCCGACTTCCACCCCGACCGCGTCGCGATGCAGGACGCCACCGCCCAGATGGCGCTGTTGCAGTTCATGACCGCCGGATTGCCCGAGGTCGCCGCGCCGTCGACCGTGCACTGTGATCACCTCATCCAGGCCAAGGTCGGGGCGTCGATCGACCTCGGCGTCGCCATCGACGCCAACGCCGAGGTGTACGACTTCCTGCGGTCGGTGTCAGCGAAGTACGGCATCGGCTTCTGGGGCCCGGGCAGCGGCATCATCCACCAGGTCGTCCTGGAGAACTACGCGTTCCCCGGCGGCATGATGATCGGCACCGACTCGCACACCCCGAACGCCGGCGGGCTCGGCATGGTGGCGATCGGGGTCGGCGGCGCCGACGCCGTCGACGTGATGACCGGCTTCCCGTTCAACGTGCGCTGGCCGAAGGTCATCGGCGTCCGCCTCACCGGCTCGCTGTCGGGCTGGTCGAGCCCGAAGGACGTCATCCTCGAGGTTGCACGGATCCTCACGGTCGAGGGCGGCACGGGGGCGATCATCGAATACCACGGCCCCGGCGCCGACTCGATCTCGGCCACCGGCAAGGGCACGATCTGCAACATGGGCGCGGAGATCGGCGCCACGACGTCGGTCTTCCCCTACGACGAGAACATGTCGCAGTACCTCGAGGCGACCGGCCGGGAGGCTATTGCTTCGGCCGCCGACGCCGTCGCCGATCACCTGCGCCCCGATGACGGCGCAACCTACGACCAGCTCGTCGAGATCGACCTCGATGAGCTGAAGCCGATGATCAACGGACCGCACTCGCCGGATCGTGCCCACCGGGTCGGTTCCGCCGTCGGTGCCGCGGCGGCGGAGAACGGCTGGCCGCTGGAGATCTCTGCCGCGCTCATCGGCTCGTGCACGAACTCGTCGTACGAGGACATCACACGCGCCGCTTCGATCGCCCGCCAGGCGTCGGCGAAGGGCCTCACCGCGAAGACCGACCTGCTGGTCACGCCGGGTTCCGAGCAGATCAGGGCGACGATCGAGCGCGACGGCCTGCTCGCCGACCTCGAGGCCGTCGGGGCCACGGTCCTCGCGAACGCGTGCGGCCCATGCATCGGCCAGTGGTCGCGACCCGCGAGCATCACCGGCCAGCCGAACACGATCGTCAACTCCTACAACCGCAACTTCCCGAAGCGCAACGACGGCTCGGCGAACACGCTGAGCTTCGTCACGTCGCCCGACACGGTCATGGCACTGGCGCTGTCCGGGCGGCTCGACTTCGACCCGACGACCGGGACGCTCACCGCTCCGGACGGCGCCGAGGTCACGCTCGACGCGCCGGTCGGCGAGGTCCTGCCGGACCAGGGATACGACCCGGGTGTCGACACGTTCACGGCACCACCGATCGACGGCTCCGGTGTCGATGTCGTCGTCAATCCGGACAGCGATCGCCTCCAGCTCCTCGAGCCGTTCCCGGCCTGGGTGGGCCCTCCATCCGGCAGTGGGGACTACATCGGGTTGCCGGTGCTGATGAAAGCCCACGGCAAGTGCACCACCGACCACATCTCGGCGGCCGGGCCGTGGCTGAAGTACCGCGGCCACCTCGAGAACATCTCGGGCAACCTGTTCCTCGGCGTCGTCAACGCGTTCACCGGCGTCACCGGCGAGGGCAAGGACCAGGTCGACGGCGAGACCCGCTCGTTCCCCGACATCGCGAAGCACTACGCCGAGTCCGGCGTGCGCTGGTGCGCCGTCGGCGACCGCAACTACGGCGAGGGCTCATCCCGCGAGCACGCCGCGATGGAGCCGCGGTTCCGCGGTGGCGTGGTGATCTTCGCCCGCAGCTTCGCCCGCATCCACGAGACCAATGCCAAGAAGCAGGGCCTCGTGCCACTGACGTTCGCCGACCCGGCGACGTACGACGCGATCGACGAAGACGACCGCATCAACGTGCTCGGCCTGCCGCCCGTGCCAGGCGAGACCGTGCGCTGCCAGATCGTCAAGCCGGACGGCTCCACCATCGACTTCGCGTGCACCCACACGTTCAGCGACGAGCAGGTCGAGTGGTTCAGGGCCGGCAGCGCCCTGAACATCGTGCGCGCCAAGGTGGCCGCGGGCAGCTGACTCAGCAGGGGATGTTGATCGTGATCCCGACGACGAAGCCGCTGTAGAACCGGGTGTTCTCGTTGGCGGCGTTGAGCTCGTCAATCGTGACGCCGTGGTCGGCTGCGACGTTCGCCGGAGTATCGCCGGACCTGATCGTGTAGGTGTCGCACCCGGCACTCGAGACCGGCGTCGATTCGTCGCTCGCTGCGGATGAGTCGTCCGAGCCTTCGCCCTCCGGGGTCCAGTCCGAAGGCGGGATGCGAACCTCCTCACCGGGAACGAGGGCGTGGCCGAGCCCGTCGTCCCACCCGTTGTACTCCGGGATGTAGTTGATCGGCACGTCGTAGTCCCTGGCGATCCGGAGGAGATAGTCGCCGGACTGGATCTCGTGGATCCGCTCCTCGGTGGGGTCGTCGGCCGGGCTCGTCGCAGTTTCGTCACCCGCGTCACCAGCCGAGCTGCCGTCGTCGGGCCTCGGCGCGGCGCTCGTCGTCGTGGTCCTCGCCGGGATCGTCACGTACGTCGTCGAAGTCTGGGCGATCGTCGAGACGGCCGGCGCGCTGCTGGGGTCGTCGCACCCACCGACGAGCGCCCCCACCAGGGCCCACGTGCCGATCGTCGGTGCGATGCGCACGATCCGGCCGGTCACCTGACCAGCGTAGTGATGGCCCCTGTCCGTCGATGGGCAGCCCGCCGGGTGACCTGTAATGATCGGAGCGCATGATCGAGCTGTTGCGAACCACCGGCGCCGCCCGCAGGTTCACGTCGGAGCGGGTCGAACCGGCCGTGGTCCACCAGCTCCTCGACGATGCCCGTTTCGCGCCGAGCGGCGGCAACCGCCAGCCGTGGAGGGTCGCGGTCATCGAGGACCGGGTCGTGCGCCGCCGCCTCCGCGACCTGATGCAACCGGTCTGGGACGCGTACATGGCCCGGGCGGACGGGATCACGCCGTTCAACCCCGTCGACGACGCCGTGCCGGAGTCGATCGAGCACGTCGACAACGAACTGCTGAACACGATCGAGGACATCCCCGTCGTGCTCGTCGTCGCCGCCGACCTGCGCAGGATCGCGATCATGGATGGCTCACTCGCGCGCGTCCCGCTCACCGGCGGCACGTCGATCTACCCGTTCTGCTGGAGCATCCTGCTCTCGGCGCACTCCCGCGGGCTGGGCGGCGTGATGACCACGTTCCTCTCCCGGGTCGAGCCGGAGGCGGCGTCCCTGCTCCAGCTCCCCGAGCATCACGCGCTCGTCGCCACGATCTTCCTCGGCGTACCCGAGCACCAATCGACGAGGCTGACCCGGGAGCCGGTCGAGCACTTCGCCGCGCTCGACCGCTTCGGCGGCGAGCCGTTCTCGCCGCCGCTGCTGCAGCCGCGGTGACCGGACGCGCGTCGGGCCTCACGCCTCCGATGATGCGAACACGTCGAGGAGCAGCGCACGAAGCTCCTCGTGCTCCGCCGGTGTGAGCTGACGCGGCGGCGTTCCACCGCGCTGGACGTAGAACACGTCGACCACCTCGTGGCCGAGCGTCGCCACCTTCGCCGAGCGGATGTTGACGCCGTACGCCGTGAGCGCCGCTGACAGCCGGTAGAGGAGCGCTGGGGCGTCGGGCACCCGCACGTCGATCATCGTGGTCGAGTCGCTGGCGTCGTTGCTGACGATGAACTCGGTCTTCGGCGACACCGCGGCCACGGCCCGGCGATACACCCGCTGCGCCGACTGCACCCTGGCATCGATCCGTCCCGCGATGTCGAGCCGCCCGTCGATGACGTCGACGAGGTCCTGCTGCACCCGCTCGAACGATGGCGGCTCCGTCCACGACGGCAGGATGTCGAACTGCTCGATGGCGATCCCATCGGCGCTGGTCCACGCCTCGGCTCCGAACACCTCGACCCGGTGCAGCGCCAACGCGCCGGCGACCTTGGCAAACAGCCCGGGACGGTCCTGGGTGGCGATCCGGAATCGCTCGAACTCACCGAGCGCCTCGTGCTCGGCCCACACCCCGCCGCCGAGGCGCACCTGCTCGAGCAGGAACGCGAACCGGTGTTCGACGTCGACGGCGTCGGCCACGGCTGTTCGCCCCCGGAGCTCGGCGACGACCGACTCGGTGAGCGAGTCGACGAGTGAGCGCTTCCACTCCGACCATGCCGACGGACCCGTCGCCAGGCTGTCGGCCTCGGTCAGCGCCCGCAGCAGCTCCAAGCGGCTGAGGTCACCGACGGCGGCCGCGACGTTGGCAGCCGTCCGAGGATCGGAGAGGTCGCGCCGCGTCGCGGTCTCGGGCAGCAACAGGTGGTGCTCCACCAGCGCGCAGATCGTCGCGACATCTTCCGGCGGGAATCCCATCCGCGGCACGATCGACGCGGCAAGCTTCACGCCGGCCTCGGTGTGGTCGCCTTCGGAACCCTTCCCGATGTCGTGGACCAGCGCGCCGACGAGGAGCAGGTCGGGCCGGGAGACCGAGCGCACGAGACCGGCGGCGTTGGCCACGGTGACGAGCAGGTGGCGGTCGACGTTGTAGGTGTGGAAGGCGTTGCGCTGGGGCAGGCTGCGCACGTCCCGCCACTCGGGGAGGAAGCGGCTGAACAGCCCGACATGCTCCAGCGCCTCGATCGTCGGCACCATGTCATCACCAGACCCGAGCAGGCTCACGAACGCCTGGCGGGTGCGATCCGTCCACGGTCCGACCGAGTCGGGCACCCCGGCGGCCAGGGTCGCCAGCGCGTCACGGGTCAGCGGCACACCGAGCCTCGACGCCGCCGCGGCGACACGAAAGACCAGCGACTGGTCCGTGAAGTCAGCGTCCGCCGAGATCTCGATCTCGTCCTCGGACAACACGACCCCGATGATCGGTTCCGGAAGCGGCCGCAACCGCCGCGGCCGGTCGAGACCGGAAACGCCGCGATCGACGCGATGCCAGAAACGGGCCGAAACCCAGTCGATCGACCGGGCTGCCGCCGAAAGCCTGCGCATCAATGCGTCGGCGTCGGCGGCACCGAGCCGCTCGGCGACTGCGTCCTGGTCTTCGAGCAGCAGCACGTTGCTCGGCCGGCCGGTGATCCGGTGCAGCTCGCACCGCGCCGCCATCAGATCGTGGGCCGGCTCGACGAGCTCGTCGAGCTCTCCGCCGAGGACAGACACCACGCCGGTCAGCCCCGTCGCCAGCGCCCAGTGCATCACGTCAAGATCGCGCAGCCCGCCGCGTCCATCCTTGAGGTCCGGCTCGAGCAACGAGCTCACTTCGCCGAACCGAGCCCAGCGTTGCTCGGTGACGTCCCGGAGCCGCGCCAGCCAGCGCAGCGGACGAGTGCGCCACTGCTGCAGCGCACCGGCGCGAACCCGCTCGACCGCTGCGCCGTCGCCGGCAAGGCACCGCACGCTCAGGATCGACGTGGCCGTGACCAGATCGTCGCCGGCGAGCGAGAGCAGCGACCTCGTCGTGTGCGCCGACGGGCTGAGCTTCAGTCCGGAGTCCCAGATCGGGTACCAGATCGATTCGGCCACTGCCCTGATCTCGCCGGTCCGTGCCCTTCGCGGATGGAGCAGGACGACGTCGATGTCGCTCCCCGGACACAGCATCCCGCGGGCGTAGCCCCCGCTGGCCATGAGGGCCCACGACCCTGGCAGCGAGCCGCCCAGCGTCTGGAACCAGCCGTCGGCCTGGCTCGCGAGCTGCTCAGCCAGCGACCGACCGGCGAGATCGCTCCGCGCGACCACGCCGGCTCGCGCTCGAGCGATCTGTGTCGCGTCCAGCGCTGCGGATGTCATCGGGACTCGAGCCCATCCCTCGCGACGACTAGGAGTCGGTCCCTGGCCGGCGGTCCGACTCCGCGGCCGGGTCGCCGGTGTAGCCCGGCGGGAAGGTCGCCATCAGCTCGGCGTCCGTCGGCGTGTGCTGCTTGCGCGCCTCGGGTGGAAGTTGGTCGACGATCGCCTTCATGATCTTCTTGGTGTCGGCGTCGAGCGACTTGGCCTTCAGGCCCCCGACCGGCGAGCCGACGCGCACCCGCACGGTGGGCGGGCTCGTCACGTTCAGCACGTTGGGCAGGCGGCTCGACCGGGGCCACACCTTTTCCGTCCCCCACAATCCGAGCGGGACGACGGGCGCACCCGTCATCTGGTGCAGCCTGGCCGCGCCCCATCGGCCCTTGAGCTCCGGGTCGAAGAACGCCGGCCCGCGCGGGATCGTCCCCTGGGGCACGATCATGACGAGCTCTCCGGCCTCGAGCGCCTCGGCCGCGGCGTGCAGCGGTTCGGCGGACCCGCTCGCCCGCTCGACGCGGATGCCGCCGACCGCGGACGCGAGCTGGCCGATGACCGGAACGTCGAAGACCTCCTTCTTGCCGAGGAAGCGCGCCGACCGGCCGGTGCGGCCGATGGTCATGGCGACGGCGCCGCCGTCGAAGTAGCTGCGGTGGTTGAACACGACGATCGCCGGGCCCTTGGCCGGGACGTTCTCGAGCCCGGCGATGTCGAAGCGCACGTACGGCATCAGGAACGGGGCGATCTCGCGCCGGGTGAGCTGGCTCGCGATCCGCTGCAGTTCCATGCCGAGAACCGGAATCTTGACCACGCCCTTGGGCACGTCCAGATTGTGGATCGGCCACCGCCGAAGCGTGGCCATCACGACCATGGCCGGATCCGGGTTGACCGCCACGGGGTGACCGACGGCCGAGAGCAACGGCGAGTCGAACACGCTGTCGGAGTAGGCGTAACTCTCACCGAGATCGATGCCGTTCTCCTCTGCCCACCCCTTGACCGCGGCGAGCTTTCCTCGTGCCCACACGAAGGGACCGACCAGCGAACCGTCGAACGTACCGTCGGCGTTGACGCCGTAGCGGGTGGCGAGCACCGCATCGAACCCGAGCCAATCGGCGAGCGGTTTGACGAGGTCGTATGGCGTGGTGGTCGCCATCACGAGCTTGCGCCCAGCCTCTCGGTGCTCGGCGAACAGCGGGAACGCGAACGGCTGGACCATCGCGGCCAGCGGGCCCGCTGCGGCCTCCCCGGCCTGTCGCATCGCATCACGCAGCCGACCCTTGGCGAACGTTGCCGCCTGGCGGGCGAGCGCCATCGACGGAAGGGTCTCGCCGATCAGGTTGAACACCCCGTAGACCAGCTTCTCGCCGGGGATCGACCGGGTCGCGAATCCGGTGTCGCGCATCGCCGCCGAGTACACGGCCCCGGAGGCGCCGGCGAGCAACGTGCGGTCGAGGTCGAAGATCGCTGCGCCGGCCACGTGCGGAGACTATCCACTGCGATTCCCGGCCAGGCAGGCCGACGCGACGAGCGGTGCGCATCGAAAACGGGAAAGACCCTGCTTGGGGGAAGCAGGGTCTCTCAACCTGAACCTGGCCGATGGGGGATCGACATTCGGTTCTATCGAGCGGTACATGGGGGGTGTATCGCTTCGACTTTGTACTTGTGAGGATACGCACAAGGCCGTCGATCTGACAAGTAGAACATTCTGATGCTGGCTATCACTCTCACAGATACACCAGCGGGGACGACAGGGTACGGTGGTCGTCGTGGACGTCCGCCAGCTCGCGGCGCTCGTGGCGATCGCCGACCATGGCACGTTCTCCGCCGCGGCACGTGCCCTCTACACCGTGCAGTCGAACGTATCGAGCCACATCGCCCGCTTGGAAAAGGAGCTCGGCGCCGTGCTCGTCGACCGCTCCCACGGCGGTCTCACCGACGACGGCAACCGGGTCGTGGAACGGGCGCGCCGAGTCCTCAGAGAACTCGACGACATCGCCTCCGACATGGCGCAACACGACGATGACGTCATCGGCGACGTGCGGCTCGGCATGCTCGGCACGACCGCACGCTGGTTGCTCCCCCGGCTGCTCACCGAGATCGACGGCGCGCTTCCCGCACGTTCGCCCGATCGTCGCCGAGGGCAGCACGTCGGTCCTGATCCCGGCGCTGCTGTCCGGGCAGTACAACGCGGCGATCATCCATCTCCCGGTCGACGAGCCCGAGCTGAACATCGAGCCGCTGTTCGCCGAGGACCTGCTGCTGCTCGTCGGGCCGGGTCATCCGCTCGCCGAGCGCGACGAGATCCCGCTGGCCGAGCTCGCCGGGAGTCGCCTGCTGCTACCGCCGCCGGGCTCGGCGTTGCGCCGCGTGCTCGATCGGGCCGCCCGGTCGGTAAGCGTGCAGCTCGAGGCACAGGCCGAGATCGACGGGGTGCGGCTGCTCGCGACGCTGGCGGTCGACGGGCACGGCGCGGCGATCGTTCCCGCAACGGCCGTGCCGCAGACCGCGGCGCGTCAGTGCAAGGCGCTACGGGTCCCCGAACTGCCGCCGCGTGTGGTTGCGCTCGCCTACCACCGGCGACCGCCCCCGAGCACGGCCGCCAAGGCCTTGTTCTCCGTCCTGCGCGAATGCCTCCCCAGCCGCGCCCTCGAGCAACCCGGCGTCCGCCTCGGCTCCGAGGCCTTCCCACTGCTCCCCCAGCGCTAGTCCGGCCACTAACGTCCACCGGCGATGTCGCTCGCCAGCCTCGCTCTGCGCGCCGGCGCCGGGGGGCAGGTCACGATCGAGGTTCGTCGCGTCGATCGCGTCGACGGCGGCGAGCGCGACGTCGTCTGGGTCGAACTCGGGGGCGAGACCGCAATCCGGGTTCCAGGGCATCCCGCTGTCGTCGAGCACCTCGGCGATGGTCGAGCACGCCGCGACGGTCGCCCGGGTCGAAGGGACCCCGCTCGTGATCGTGCTCGCCTCGACCGGCGCCGACATCGTCGAGGGGATCGCGGCGCTCGAGGGGTGGGGGCGGCTCGCCAAAGCGCTCGTCGACTGTTCTGGCGTCGTGCCCACGGTCATCATCGTCGACGGCCCCGCCGTTTCCGGCCCGGCGCTCCTCCTCGGCGTGGCCGACCTCGTCGTCATGACCGAGTCGAGCTACGCGTTCGTCAACGGGCCGGTGATGGTCGCCGAGTTCACCGGCGTGCAGATCCCCGCCGACGAGCTCGGTGGCTGCGGCGAACCTCGCCCGCCACACCGGCGTGCCCTGCCTCGTCGCTGCGGACCGTGACGCCGCGGTCCAGGCGGTCGATCGATCTCCTCGCCTACCTCCCGCAGAGCTCCGACGAGGAACCGGTGAGATGGCCGAGCGACGATCCCGCCGACCGGCTCTGCCCGGAGGCTGGCGACCTCGATCCCGCCGATGTCGACCGGCAGCTACGACGTCCGCAAGGTTGCGGCCGCGATCGTCGACGACGGCAGCCTCCTCGAGATCCGGGAACGCTGGGCGCCCAACGTCGTGACCGCGTTCGCGACGATGGCCGGCCGACCGATCGGGATCATCGCCAACCAACCGATCTCGCTCGCCGGCACGTTGGACATCCCGGCATCGCAGAAGGCGGCCAGGTTCGTGGCGTTCTGCGACGCGTTCAACATCGGCCTCCTGACCCTCGTCGACACCCCCGGCTTCTACCCCGGCAAGGACCTCGAGTGGCGGGGCATGATCCGCCACGGCGCCCAGCTCGTGTTCGCGTACGCCCGGGCGACCGTCCCACGGCTCTGCGTGATCCTGCGCAAGAGCTACGGCGGGGCCTACATCGTGATGGATTCCAAGCGAATGGGAAACGACCTCTGCTTCGCCTGGCCGTGGGCCGAGCTGGCCGTGATGGGTGCCGGTCAGGCCGCCGCGATCCTTCGGCGGCGGGCGACACCGGAGGAACGCGCGGCGTTCGAGGCCGACTACGCCGACCGCCTGCTGAACCCGTACATCGCCGCCGAGCGGGGGTTCATCGACGCCGTGATCGATCCGGCCCACACCCGTGCCGAGGTCGCCGCCGCGTTCGAGAACCTCGCCGACAAGCGCGAGATCCTGCAGCCTCGCAAGCACGGGAACGAGCCCCTTTGATGAGCTCCGCGGCCACCGTCGCCACGCTGCCTGAAGGTCCGTCAGCCGGTTGCGACTAGCGTTCCCCATGAGGGAGCAAGCCCCCTCACCGTGAGCGACGAAGGGAAAGACGTGCCCGACACCATCACGATCACCGACGACCGCACCGGCAAGACGGTGACGGCACCGATCACCGACGGGGTGTTTCCTTCGTCGGCGATCCGCGAGCTCGACCGCAACCTGTTCGTCTACGACCCGGCCTTCCTGTCGACCGCCGCGTGCAAGTCCGAGATCACGTACCTCGACGGCGACAACGGCATCCTGCGCTACCGCGGCTATCCGATCGAGCAGCTCGCCGAGCACGCGACCTACCTCGAGGTGGCCTATCTGCTGCTCTACGGCGAACTGCCCAACGAAGCGGAACTCGCGACGTGGACCCACGACGTGACCCACCACACATTCATCCACGAGAACATGCGCAAGCGGTTCGTCGACGGGTTCCACTACGACGCGCACCCGATGGGGATGTTCGTCTCGGCGCTTGCCGCGCTCGGCACCTTCTACACCGAGTCCAAGGACATCGAAGACCCGGATTCCCGGCACAAGCAGATCCTGCGCTTGATCGCCAAGGCGCCGACGTTGGCGGCGATGTGCCACCGCTTCTCCGCCGGTCTGCCGTTCATCCTGCCCGACAACGCACTCTCGTACCCCGCCAACTTCCTGAACATGATGTGGAAGGTCGGTGAGTACGAGGTCCACCCGGTGCTCGAGCGAGCGATGGACGTGCTGTTCATCCTCCATGCCGATCACGAGCAGAACTGCGGCACGACGGCGATGCGTGTCGTCGCCTCGAGCCAGGCCGACCCGTACTCAGCGGCGGCGGCCGCGGCGGCGGCGCTGTACGGGCCGCTGCACGGCGGCGCCAACGAGGCCGTCGTCCACATGCTCACCGAGATCGGCTCGATGGACAACGTCCCTGCGTTCATCGAGGAGGTCAAGAGCGGCGGCGACCGCCTGATGGGCTTCGGCCATCGGGTCTACAAGAACTACGACCCGCGGGCCCGGATCATCAAGCAGACGGCGGACGACGTGTTCGAGGTCACCGGCAAGAACCCGCTGCTCGACATCGCCCTCAAGCTCGAGGAGGTCGCGCTCCAGGACGAGTACTTCGTCAAGCGCAAGCTGTACCCGAACGTCGACTTCTACTCCGGGCTGATCTACCAGGCCATGGGCTTCCCGGTCTCGATGTTCACGGTGCTGTTCGCGCTCGGCCGGATGTCCGGCTGGCTCGCCCACTGGGACGAACTGCTCGGCGACGCCGACCAGAAGA
Organism: Ilumatobacteraceae bacterium; assembly: GCA_963764455.1. Lineage (GTDB taxonomy): Bacteria > Actinomycetota > Acidimicrobiia > Acidimicrobiales > Ilumatobacteraceae > Desertimonas. Next base: position 86,759 of record CAVXSN010000011.1, on the reverse strand, counting down.
TCTCCCGCCCCCGCCAGTGGTATTGCGGCGAAGGCGAACGCGACTACGTGAAGATCGGCGACCGCTGAGCTCACCAGCACGGCGCGGCGAGGCGGATCCGGCCGACCTCGCCCGACGCGTCGGCGAGTTGCGGTGGTACCACACCATCGCGTTGGCACCCGGAGTCGTCACTCCCGGGGTTCAGGATTCGCCGCGAGTTGTCGAGCGGTTGCGGTTGCCGCCATCACTCGCAGGGCGGTCGGTCCTCGACATCGGAGCGTTCGACGGGTTCTTCTCCTTTCACTGCGCGGCGCTCGGGGCCGGCCGAGTGATCGCAACCGATTCCTACGTGTGGAACGACGAGGAATGGGGAATCGAACCGTTCCTGCTGGCCCGCGAGGCCCTCGGACTCGACGATCGGGTCGAACACCGATTCGTCGACCCGATGGATCTGAGCCCGGACGAGGTCGGTGGAACGTTCGACGTCGTGCTCTTTCTCGGCGTGCTGTACCACCTCCGGGACCCGTTGACCGCGCTCGAGCGTGCCGCGAGCATCTGTGACGACCTGCTCGTCCTCGAGACCGAGACCGCGTTCAACCTGCTGCCCAGCCCTGCCGCTCGAATCTATGTCGACGACGAGCTCAACGATGACCCGAGCAACTGGTACGCCTACAACGTGCGCGCCCTCGGGCGCCTGCTCCGGCGGGTCGGCTTTGCGATCTCAGCGCCGTCGTGATCCACGCGCTGACGAGACGCGCCGACGTCTGCTCGTTGAATCAGCTCATCTGTTCCTGCAGCCGGCGGTCGAGGGCGGCGAGGAAGTCCTCGGTGTTGAGGTAGGGCGCGTCCTTCGCCACCAGCAGCGCGAGATCCTTCGTCATCTCGCCGGCCTCGACGGCCTCGATGCACACCCGCTCGAGCGTCTCGGCGAACCTCGTCACGTCCGGCGTGCCGTCGAGCTTGCCGCGGTGCTTCAGGCCACCGGTCCACGCGAAGATCGACGCGATCGGGTTGGTGGAGGTCGGATTCCCCTTCTGGTGCTCTCGGTAGTGGCGCGTGACCGTTCCGTGCGCGGCCTCGGCCTCGACCGTCTTGCCGTCGGGGGTCATCAGCACGGACGTCATCAGACCGAGTGAACCGAAGCCCTGGGCAATCGTGTCCGACTGCACATCGCCGTCGTAGTTCTTGCACGCCCACACGTACCCGCCCTCCCACTTCATGACCTGGGCGACCATGTCGTCGATCAGCCGGTGCTCGTAGGTGAGCCCGGCGGCTTCGAAGTCGGACTTGAACTCTGAGTCGAACACCTCCTGGAAGAGATCCTTGAACATCCCGTCGTAGGCCTTCAGGATCGTGTTCTTCGTCGACAGGTAGACCGGATACCGCCGGGCGATCCCGTAACGCATCGACGCCCGCGCGAAGTCACGGATCGAGTCGGCGAAGTTGAACATGCCCATCGCGATGCCGCCGCCCTCTGGGTACTGCGCGACCTCGTACTCGATCGGCTCACCCTCGCCGGACGGCGTGTAGGTGATCGTGAGCGTCCCGGCGCCGGGCACCTTGAAGTCGGTGGCCTTGTACTGATCGGCGTGGGCGTGACGACCGATGATGATCGGCTTCGTCCAGCCCGGCACGAGCCTCGGGATGTTGGAGATGATGATCGGCTCGCGGAAGACGACGCCGCCGAGGATGTTGCGGATCGTGCCATTCGGCGATCGCCACATCTTCTTCAGGTCGAACTCCTCGACCCTTGCCTCGTCGGGTGTGATCGTCGCGCACTTGACTCCGACGCCGTACTGCTTGGTGGCGTTCGCGGCGTCGATCGTGATCTGGTCGTCGGTCGCGTCCCTGCTCTCGATCGACAGGTCGAAGTACTTCAGGTCGATGTCGAGATACGGCAGGATCAGCTGCTCTTTGATGAACGCCCAGATGATCCGCGTCATCTCGTCGCCGTCCATCTCGACCACGGGGTTCGCGACGTGAATCTTTGCCGGGATGTTGCTCATGGGTCTGCGGGCTCCGTGTGGTCGTGACGAGGACTTGTATCGAACTTGTCAGGGATCGTAGTCGATGCGGTCACCCGTAGCATCCGGGGCGTGGACTTCTCGTGGTCGGCGGAACAGGATCAGCTGCGCAAGGAGGCCAGAGATCTCGCCGAGGATGCCGTGGCCCGATTCGGCCGGCACAACGACTCGTGGATCAACGGCTACTCGACCGAGTTTGCGGGCGAGCTCGCAGAACGCGGTTGGATCGGCCTCACGTGGCCGAGCGAGTTCGGCGGCGGGGGCCGCCCCGCGATCGATCGTCTGATCATCGGCGAGGAGCTCATCACCGCCGGCGCGCCGATTGCCGCGATGTGGTTCGCCGACCGCCAGATGGGTCCGACGCTCATCGCCTTCGGGCGCGACGACCAGCGCCACGCGTTCCTGCCAGGGATCCTCGACGGGACGACGACGTGGTGCATCGGGATGTCCGAGCCGAACGCGGGCAGCGACCTCGCCGGGCTGACCACGTCGGCCAGGCGCGACGGCGACGAATGGGTCATCAACGGCCAGAAGATCTGGACCAGCTTCGCCGCGGTGTCCGACTACTGCTACCTCATCTGCCGCACCAGCTCGGACGGCCCGCCGCATCGCGGCATCAGCGAGATCATCGTGCCGATGGACAGCTCCGGCATCGACGTGCGGCCGATCAAGGACATGACGACCAACCGTCACTTCTGCGAGGTCTTCTTCACCGACGTCCGAGTGCCCGTCGCCAACCTCGTCGGCATCGAGGGCAACGCGTTCAAGCAGACGATGCGCCAGCTCGAGCACGAGCGCGGCGGGATCGACCGGCTGGTGTCGAACCGGGCGCTGTACGAGCTCGCCCTCGCTGAGGCCGATCGTTCCGACCCGGTCGTGCGCCAGGCGATCGCGGCGATCGAATCGGGCTACCGAATCGGCCGGGTGCTCGTGATCCGCGAGGTCCTGAGTCAGGCGCCGGCCGGGTTCTCGGCGGCGACGAAGTGCTTCTGCACCGAGCACGAGGCACGGGTCGCCGAGTTCGTGTGGCGAACGCTCGGTCCGGCCGGCACGTTGTGGGACGACGTCACCCACGGCCTCGCGTATACGCCCGGCTACACGATCATGGGCGGGACGTCGAACATCATGCGCAACATCCTCGGCGAACGAGTTCTCGGGCTGCCGCGGTGATCGGCCCCGTCCGCGTGGGATTTCCGGCGGTGCTGTTCTATAGTCGCGGCGCGATGCCCGCTCCGAAAGGTAGGCATTGTTCGAACGGCACGGAGGCGGGAACCCGTCGTGCTACTTCGGTCGTCTGAGCAGGCAGCAATCAAGCCCTACCCGAGGAGAGACCCAGATGAGCACGATCAAGCGGATCGCTCTGGCCGCGGGCGCCGTCGCCGGCGCCATCGGGGTGTCGACTGGCGACACGAGCGCGACGGCCGAGCCGAGCTTCGTGTTGCCGCCGGACTACGTCCAGCTCGTCGACGACACCGGCACGATCACCGTCGCGGTACCGAACACATGGACCGACGTGAGCACCCTGCCGCTTGCCGACAGTGCCGGCAACCAGGTCCCCTACATCTCCGCGGCGACCGACTACCAGGTGTACCACGACACGTTCGACGCACCGGGGGTCGAGTACTACGCCCTTCCGTTCGACCCGAACCTGCAAGGGGTGTTGGACGGATACACCCTCACGGGCGGCTGCAACAAGACCGAGACCATCCCGTACAACGACGGCGCGTTCGTCGGCCAGCACCGGATCCTGACCGAGTGCGTTGGAACCGGGCTCTCCGAGTGGCACCTGGTCGTCGTGGCTCCGCCTGACAACTCGCGCACCCTGGTCCTGATCATCCAGATCACCGGTCCCGCCGAGCAAACGGCGCTGCAGAACATCCTCGCCTCCTTCAACGTCGGCACGAACCTCGCCACGACACCGACCGTGCCCGGCGTCTCGACCGTGCCGGTTCCGACCGTGCCCGGCGTCCCGACCGTGCCGGTCCCGACGGTGCCCAGCGTCCCGACCGTGCCGGTCCCGACGGTGGCCGGCGTCCCGACCGTGCCCGTTCCGACCGTGGCCGTCGTCCCGACGGTGCCCACACCGACCGTGCCGGGAGTGACGGTGCCTGGCGTGACCGTCCCAGGGGCCACTGTGCCTGGAGCCGTGCCGCCAGGATTCGTCCAGCTCGTCGACGACACCCAGGCGATCACGATGGTGGTGCCCGCGACGTGGATCGACGTCGACACGACACCGCTCGTCAGCGACGATGGCACCACCCAGACGCCGAGCATCATCGCGGCGACAAACATCGCCGATTGGGAAAGCTCGTTCCGCGCGCCCGGTGCCCAACTGGTCAGGTTCCCATTCGTCGCGGATCCGCCGGCCCTGATCACCGAAATCGGTCTCCCCGTGGGCAGCTGCCCCGTCGAGACCATCGAGCCGTTCACGAACGGCGTGTACACCGGGAACATCGGCCGCTGGGCGTCCTGCGGGACCAGCGGCCAGGCCGAGTACGACGTCATCGTCGCCAGCCCGGCTGATCAGTCCGTTTCCTACGTCCTGTTGATCCGGAGCACCGGGCCCGCCGACCAGGCGGCCGTTGCCACGGTGATCAGCTCGTTCGGGCCGGCCGGACCGCAGACCGTCACGGCGCCGACGAGCCCGGTCCCGACCGCAGCGGTGCCGACGGTTCCGCTGCCGACGATCCCGACGCCGGCGACGGCCCCCGGCGGCTGAGTCAGGTCACCCACCGGTCGTCGCTACTGTTGAGCGACGCATGACGAGGGCACGCACGATCGCGGGCGTGTCCGCGGCGGTGCTCGTGGTCGGCCTCGCGGGCGCGGCCGCGGCGGCGCCGCCGAGCAGCCCGCCGCCGAGCACACCTACGACCACCGGCGACTTCGTGCTCCCCGTGGGCTGGACGACGCTGATCGACTCGACCAACACGATCTCGGTTGCGGTGCCGTTCGCCTGGGCCGACATCGATCTGGCGCCGGAGTCCAACCCGGACGGGACTCTGGTGCCGAGCATCGAGGCCGCCGAGACGGACATCGGGGTGTTCACCGACACGTTCGACGAGCCCGGGATCCTGTACCGCGCGTTCGCCTACTCGGCGAACAACCAGGCGCTGATGGATCGGTACGGACTCGGCAGCGGATGCCGGGACCGCGACATCGTGCCGTACGACGATGGCGCGTTCAGCGGCCTGCACGGCATTTGGAACGACTGCGGAACGACTCTCGACCCCGAGTGGCACCAGATCGTCGCCAGCCCGGCGAGCCAGTCGTTCACGATCGTGTTGCAGATCCAGATCACCGGCCCGGCCGAGCAGTCGGTGGTCGACAACGTGCTGGCCTCGTTCAACTTCACACCCCAGGGCGGCTCGACCCCCGGACCGTTCCCACCGCCGCCGACACCTGGCCAGACCACGACGACCGTCGCGACGACCGCACCCGCGACGACCGCACCCGCGACGACCACCACGCTGTTTCCCGAACCGTCGGGCACGGTCCCGCCGGATGCGCAACAGCTCGTCGACGATCAGGGAGTGCTCAGCGTCCACGTGCCCGCTGGATGGACGGAGTCCAGAACGTCGCCATTCACCGGGCTCGGGCTCACGAACGCCCCGTACATCACGGCAAGCCCCGACCTCGTCCTGTTCCTGCCCGGGCCCGACGCGACCGACACCTACAGCGTCCCCGGCGTGTACTACCTGGCGATCCCCTACACCGCCGACATCGACGCGGCGATGAGCCAATGGGGCACGATCAGCGGCTGCACGCAGGGCGAACCCGCGCCGTACTCGGACGGCGTCTTCACCGGCCTGATACACGTGCGCGACGGCGTGCGGCGGGACCGGCACCCGGATCGTCACGGTCGTCGCCAACCCGAGCGACAACTCGTACACCGTCGTGCTGCTGCTCCAGCTCAACGGTGACAACGACGCCGTCGCCTATGACACCGTGCTCTCGTCGTTCACCATGATCGGCCCCGCGGCGTCCGATCCGGCTTCCACCACCGAGGCGACGACCACGTCGATCGGATGACCGATCCGGCCGCGAAGACGGTTCACTTGCCGGACGTGCTACACACTCGGGCGTTCCTCGTCGAGTTGCGGTCCAGGAGGTACTGATGCGTCGCTTGCCCACCATCGTCTGTGGCGGTGCGCTGCTCACGGGCAGCGTGCTCGCTGGCGGGGGTCCCGCGCTGGCGACGACGCCACCAGACGACGAGGGCAGCGATGTGGCACTCGATCAGTTCGTAACGCTCGGCCAGCAGTACGGCCTGACCCTGATCGACCCGGCCTGCTCTGCGTCGCCAAGCGAGGGGACCGACCTCACGTACTCGTGTTACGCGATGACCACGACCGGCGAGCCGTTCATCGTCCGGACCACGTTGTCGGGCACCGAGGTCGTGGAGTTCCAGATCGTCGACCAGCCCGGGCAGCCGCCGAACCCGTCCGCGACCGGTGCCGTGCCGGGAGCCGAGGGGACCCCGCTGTTCGATGCCCTCGGCTACTTCGACACGCTCTTCTCGGGAGATCCTGAGCAGGTCGCCACGCTCCAGGCGACCACGGCGCCCGGCTCGCCGGCCGAGGCGTACGCGATGTTCCAGATCGAGTTCGTCCAGACCGTGACCGAGGCCGGAGGCACCGTGGACCCCGTCAACGTGTACCTCTCGGCGGACGGCGTTCTGATCTGCACCGAGACGGACGACTGTGCGCTGGCCACGGACCTTCAGGTCGTCAACGGCCAACTCGTCGGGTTCCGGATCGATGGCGAGGACATCGCGCCCCGGCTGGGACGGCCGACCGAGCCGCTCCCGGTCGGGACGTCGACCGCCCAGCTGCGAGCGGCGTACCGCTCGGTCACCCGCGGCAGCCTGGTGCTCTACATCGAGCTGACGTCGGTCGACCAGGTCATGTTCGAGCTGTCGACCGCCGTGTATGTCGACGCCGACGGCAACCAGACGCCGATCGACCGCGAGCAGAGCATCGGAGCAGTCGAGCTCGACCTCAAGGGAACGTTCACGGTGGAGCTCGAGTTCCCCGGCGTCGATCCGGGCGGCACCGTCCGCTTCCTGGTTCACCCCGCCGACGGCTCGTCCCCGCTGGCCGCCGTGGTACCAGTGGAACCCTTCGCCCCACCCGCCGACTGATCGCCAGAGCGTTCGGCGAACTGGGCGGCCGACGCCTCATTTCGCCTTCTGGGCGGCCGGCGACCCGGAAACCGGGCTGTTCGCCGCCCAGTTTGCGGGAAGCCGCCCGCCCGGGCACTGCGTCGGGCGTAGCGTTGTGGTTCGGCTCCCGTTCCAACAAACCGGCTCCACTCGGCCGCGGCGCCTGCTCCTCGGCCCTGATCGATGAGATCGGCCGCTTCGCATCCCCGAGTGCGGCAGCGATCGGACTCGATAATGTTCCGCTCGGAACGAGGAGCGACGGCTGGTCGTACGCGGGATCAGAGGCTTCGTGAATTTGCGAGCCGGATCTGCTGCTGGTCAGCGTTCGTCGCATCGCTCGGCTTGGCCGCGGGGCCGCTGCCGGCGACAGCGCTCACAGCCGACACCACGCCGCCGAGTCAGCCGCCCGCGTCGACCGACGCCGTCGCAGCGCCACAGGACGTCCTACCGACCGGTTTCGAGTGGGCCGAGGGCCAGCACGCCGAGGTCAACGGCATCGAGCTCTATCGCGGCATCGGCCTCGGGGTCCCAGAATGCCTGGGCGGGCGCATCGAGGAGCGACACACCGCCTTCGGGCAGCAGGAATCGCACCGGACCCCTCGCACGCGTTGAGCTTGCGGGCGATGAACGCACCGAACGCGACGTTCTCGTCCACCATCGTGCGCATCAACGTGACCTCGGCGTCGTGAACATGTAACCGGCGGCCGGCGAACTGCGCCAGTTCCGTGTCGACCGCGCCGAAGTTGACCATGTCGAGGTCTGCTCACTGACGATCTGCTTGCCGTTCAGCGCACGAGACGCCGTAGCCACGCTCACGCCGGCCCGTCGAGCCACGTCGCGAATCGTCACACCGATCGAGTTCTGCGACGGCTATGCGCTGGTCCCAGATCGCCCGGGTCACGGCCTGCGCCTCGCCGAGGCCGCCAGGAGCGAATGGGCCCGGCCTTGCTAGCCCCGTTGGGGCTCATGATGGCGACGCTTGGTCGGTCGGTGCGGCCTCGCGAGCGTTGATCAGGCTGGCGAACCATCGTTCCGTCGTCGACACGTGGAGCAAGGCGGCGGCTTCGGCCAGCTGAGGGTCGTGGGCGCGCAGTGCGTCGAGGATCGCGGCGTGCTCGGAGATCGTTCGATCGGTCGCCCCGGCCTCGAGTACACCACGCCACACGCGGCCTCGGGTGGTCCGGCTGGACACCCCGTTGAGCATCGACGCGAGCGTTGCGTTGCCGGCGGCTGTCGCCACGAGGTGGTGGAAGGCCTCGTCATACTCGACGAGCTCCTCATGTGAACCCGCCGTAGACATCCTATGTAGCAGTGAGTCGAGTTCGGTGAGCTGATCGTCGGTGATCCGAATCGCGGCGAACCTGGTCGCCGCCGGTTCGAGGATTCGGCGAACCTGCACCAACTCCAGCGTGAAGTCGTCGAGAAGAAGATCGGCGGCAGCGCCGATGCCGGCGAGCAACAGCTCGGGCCGCAAGCTGGTGACGAAGGTGCCGTCGCCGCGTCGAATTTCCAGGACACGAGCCGTGACCAGCGCTCGAACCGCTTCCCGCATCGTGTTGCGGCCGGTCCCCAATGCCTCGGCAAGCTCGGCTTCAGGGGGGAGCCGCTCCCCGGGGGCCAAGCGACCGGAGCCGATCAGCTCTCGGACCTTCTCGATTGCCGTTTCAGTCAACGAGGGCGCCATGTGAGATCGCCTTCCTTCTACACGAGCATCCTGGGGGTCTAGACATGGGATGTCTGAGCGCGTATGCTACCTCGTGTCGTCGACGGTCGACGACATCGGGGAAGCGCTCGGGGGTGGTCGATGAGCACGTTGGCGAACGTCGGTCAACCGGCCGATGCTGACGTCGTGGCTCCGTCCGGTCGTGACGTCTCCCCGACCGTCGACCCGATCCATGGCGAACGGCACGAGAGCGTGCGCCCGGGCGGCCGCTATCGACTGCTTCGTGGCGCCCTGAAGGTGATCCGTCTGGGACCGGTCCTCATCCTCGCCGGCCTCGTCGTCGGCATGACGCTCGCGTCGCCGGTGTTCCTCACCACCGGCAATGTCGGGAACATCCTGTCCCAGACGGCGGCGATCGCCCTGCTGGCGATCGGCCAGCTGCTGGTCATCGTCACCAGGGGCATCGATCTGTCGGTTGGCTCGACGGTGGCCCTTGCCTCCGTTCTCGGCGCCCTCGCCTTCCGCAACGGCAGCGGCTCCGCGCTGGTCATCGTCGTGATGCTCGCCACCGGAGCGGCGGTGGGCTTCGTGAACGGCGCCGGATACGTCTGGGGCCGCCTGCCCCATCCGTTCATCATCACGCTGGCGACGCTGAGCATCGCCCGTGGCCTGGCGCTGCGGTTGGCCGACGGCCAGCCGGTCCGTGGTGTTCCGCCAATCGTCAAGACCATCGGCGGTGGGTCGCTCGGCTGGCTCCCGTACTCGGCGTTCCTCGTCGCTGGCATCGCGGCCGTGATCGCGCTCATGATGTCCCGGCTGGTGTTCGGCCGCTGGGTCTACGCCACGGGCGGAAACGCCGAGGCCGCCCGACGCACCGGCATCCCGGTCCGCTCGATGCTCATCTCGGTGTACATCCTGTGCGGGCTGCTGGCCGGGGTCGCAGCAATCGTCACATCGGGAAGGTTGAACGCCGGCTCGCCGACGTCGGGCTCGCTCGCCGAACTCGATTCGATCGCCGCCGTCGTCATCGGTGGCGCCAGCTTCCTCGGAGGACGAGGCAATGTCGGCAACGCCCTCGTTGGCGCACTGATGATCGGCGTGATCCGCAACGGCATGAACCTGCTCAACGTCGATGCTTTCCTGCAACCGATCGTCATCGGCGTCGTCATCGTGCTGGCTGTGGAGTCCGACGTGCTGCGCGCTCGTCTCGAGGACCGCTTCCGCGTGCTCCAGGCGGCCCACGCATGAACGCGGCGCTTTCGGTCAGAGGAGCGACGAAGCGCTTCGGCGCCGTGCTGGCGCTCGACTCCGTGGATGTCGAGGTGCACTACGGCGAGGTCCTCGCCCTGCTCGGGGACAACGGAGCCGGCAAGTCGACGCTGATCAAGTGCATCACCGGCGTCCATCGGCTGGACGAGGGAGAGATCGAGATCGACGGGCAGCTCGCCCACATCACGTCGCCAGCGGCGGCTCGGGCCCACGGGATCGAGACCGTCTACCAGGACCTCGCGTTGTTCGACAATCTGACACCCGCGGCGAACTTCTACGCCGGCCGCGAAGATGCCATCCCACGTTGGCTGCCGCGACCACTGCGGGTGCTCCGTCGCCGGGCGATGACCGAATCCACCGTCGACGTCCTCGACCGTCTGCAGGTGTCGCTGCCGGAAGGTTCGGCCGTCGTCGGCCTGATGTCGGGCGGTCAGCGCCAGGCGATCGCCGTTGCCCGGGCCGCCGCGTTCGCGTCGAAGCTCGTCATCCTCGACGAACCGACTGCGGCGCTCGGAGTGCGCGAATCACGGCGTGTCCTGGACCTGATCAGCCGCCTGCGCGCCGAGGGTCAGGCCGTCATCGTCATCTCTCACGCCCTCGATCACGTGACCGAGGTGGCCGACCGGGCAGTCGTGATGCGACGCGGCCGCAAGGTGGGCGAGGAGATTCCGAGCCCAGAGAGCCAACAAAGGATCGTCGCCATGATCATCGGCACCGCGGCGTAGTCATCCACATTTCGAAAGCGATCGGGCACGCGCCGTGAGTTCGGCGCGGGCGAGAACCGGCGGCGACGCCGCCCGACAACAAGGGGGAACCTGAATGAAGCGAATCACTCGGCTGGCACCGCTGGTGCTGTGCCTCAGCCTGGGGGCGACGGTCACGGCGTCCGACATCGTCGGCGCCACCACACCCCCCGACTCCGACCCGTCCGGTGACACGGCGCCCGCTGGGTCCGTGAAGATCGGATTCATCACCAAGTTCCCCGTCGACTTCTACGACACGATGGTCGACGCCGCGGAGACCTGGAACGAAACGCATCCCGAGGTCGAGCTGATCTTCGCCCAAGGAGCGAGCGGCACGGACGACGAGGGCGTGATCAATGCCATCGAGTCGATGATGACGCAGGAGGTCCAAGCGATCGTCGTCACGCCGACGAGTCCGAACGTCCAGGACGCCTTGCAGGAGGCCGTCGACGCGGGGATCGTCGTGATCCTCGTCGACAACGACATTCCCGGTTGGGAAGGGGCGACGTCGCTCGTGGCGACCGACAACTATGCCGGTGGTGTGCTGGCCGGCGAGTTCCTCGCTGAGCAGCTCGAGCCCGACGACACCGTCGCCGTCCTCGAGGGCGTCGCCGGCGCACCGTCGCTGGAAGATCGGGTCACCGGTTTCGAGGAAGGGCTCGGTGACGACATCGAGATCGTCGCTTCGCTGCCGACCGACTGTGACCAGACCAAAGGCCTGGACGCGGCGCAGGACATCCTCACCGCCAACCCCGACGTCACGGCGATCTACGGAGCTTGCGGTCCGCCGATCATCGGCGCCCTCGAAGCGATCGAGAGTGCCGACAAGGACATCCTCGTGGTCGGTTTCGATGCCGGACCGGATGAGATCGCGGCGATCGTCGCGGGAGACGAACTCGCTTCAGTCGCCCAGTTCCCGGCACGGATGGGTGAGCTCGGGGCTCAGGCCGCGCTCGACGCCATCAATGGCGAGCCGGTCGAACCGCTGATCGACACGGGCACCGAAATCGTGACCGCCGACAACGCCGACGAGTTCGGCGGCTGAGCCCAAAGGCCTGTTCCCGGATGGGCGCTGCGGCGCCACGCGTCGCAGCGCCCATCCCAACCGCCAACCAGCGAGAGCGAACCATGACCCGTGTCAGCACCCTGGACGTCGTCGATGTCCGCTTCCCAACGTCGCGCCAGCTCGACGGGTCGGACGCGATGAACCCGGAACCGGATTACTCCGCCGCGTACGTCGCACTGCGCCTCGACGACTCCGATGTGGCGGGGTACTCGTTGCTGTTCACGACGGGCCGGGGCAACGACGTCGCTTGCGCGGCTGTCCGCGCTCTGGAGAGTTACGTCGTCGGACGCGAAGTTGCCGAACTGGTCGGGGACGTCGGCGCGCTGGCGCGAGCGCTCACGTGGGACGGCCAACTGCGCTGGCTCGGCCCGGAGAAGGGCGTGATGCACATGGCCATCGGCGCCGTGGTCAACGCCGCGTGGGACCTCCGCTGTCGCCTCGACAGCCAGCCGCTGTGGCGACTGCTCGCCACTCTTTCACCGCAGGAGATCGTCCGCCAGATCGACTTCACCTACATCGACGACGCCCTCACTGCGACCGAGGCGCAGAAGATTCTCGAAGCCAAGGCTGACGGACGCGACGAGCGCATCGCCACCCTCGAGGCGGATGGCCTCCCGGCATACACGACATCGGCCGGATGGCTCGGCTACGACGACGACAAGGTGGCCCGCCTGACCCGCCAATCCGTCGACGATGGGTTCACCATGCTCAAGATGAAGGTGGGCACCGATGTCGAGTCTGACATCCGCCGGCTGGGAGTTGCCCGCCACGCCGCGGGCGAGCGGGCACGCATCGCCATCGACGCCAACCAGCGGTGGGGCGTCGGTCAAGCGATCGACTGGATGGCGGCACTGGCGCAGTTCGACCCGTACTGGATCGAGGAGCCGACTTCACCCGATGACGTGCTCGGCCATCTCGCCATCCGTCGAGCAGTGCACCCAGTGCGCGTCGCGACGGGCGAGCACGTACAGAACCGGGTCATCTTCAAGCAATTGCTCCAAGCCGAGGCGATCGATATCGTGCAGATCGATGCCTGCCGGGTAGGTGGCGTCAACGAGAACCTCGCGATCCTCCTGCTCGCCGCCAAGTTCGGCGTGCCGGTGTGCCCGCACGCGGGAGGCGTCGGACTGTGCGAGATGGTTCAGCACCTCGCGATGTTCGACTTCATCGCCGTGAGCGGCACGACCGAGGATCGATGGGTCGAGTACGTCGATCACCTCCATGAGCACTTCACCGATCCCGTCGTGGTGAGCGGTGGGCGGTATCTCGCCCCGATGGGCCCCGGAGGCGGCGCCCGCATCCGCGAGGATTCCATCGCCGAGTACCGCTTCCCCGACGGCCCGGCATGGAGTCACGGCGATGCCGGCCATGCACGCTGATGATTTCGTTCGTGTTCGAGTGATGGCTCAAACCAACGGGCTGCAGGAAGTGTCATGAGACTGGCCCGAATCGGCGAACCGGGACGCGAGCGGCCGGTCGTTTTGGCCGAGGACGGCGCTCTGCTCGACGCCGCCCAAGTGGTCGGCGACTACGACGCGGCGTTCTGGGACAGCGGCCTCGCTGCGCTGCGCGTCGCTCTTGATGCAGGGACACTGAGCCCAGTCGACGGTCCCCATCGCTTCGGTCCTCCAGTCGCTCGACCCGGCAAGATTGTGTGCATCGGACTGAACCACCTCGACCACGCACACGAGACGAACGCCGAGCCGCCCGTCGGGCCGGTGATCTTCTTGAAGGCACCCGACTGCGTGGTAGGCCCAGACGACGAAGTGCTGATCCTCCGCCGCTCCGTGAAGACGGACTACGAGGTCGAGCTCGGCGTCCTCATCGGCCGCACCGCCCGATACGTCGAGACGACCGACGATGCCCTCGCGTGCGTTGCCGGCTACACGATCTCGCACGACGTGTCCGAGCGTGAGTTCCAGATCGAGCGCACCGGCACGTGGGATAAGGGCAAGTCGTGCGAGACGTTCAACCCACTCGGCCCGCTACTCGCAACTACCGACGAGATTGGCGATCCGCAGGCGCTCGGACTCCGCCTCTGGGTGAATGGCGAGCTGCGCCAGAACGGGTCCACCGCGAACATGAACTTCGGTCTCGCCGAGCTAATCCGCACGGTCAGCCAGTTCATGGTGCTCCGCCCAGGCGATCTCGTGAACACCGGCACCCCGGCAGGCGTCGCCCTCGGGAAGCCGGACCCGAAACCGTACCTCCGCCCCGGCTACGTCGCGGAGCTCGAGATCGACGGCCTCGGCCGCCAGCGCCAGACCCTCGGACAGGCCTGACGATGGCACGGAGCGAGTTCGCCATGCTGCGCGGGTCGTCACCGGCGGGGCGTCGGGCATCGGTCTGGCGACCGCCGTGATGCTCGCGGAACGTGGCGCGAGTGTGGCTTGCCTCGATCTGCAACCGGACGTCGAGGCCCCGCTCGTGGGTTTGCGCTGCGACGTCCGCGATGACAGCTCGGTCCGGGCCGCCGTCGCCGACGTGATCGGCCGCTTCGGCGGTCTCGACATCGTCGTCAACAACGCAGGGATCGGTTCCCAGGGCACGATCGCCGACAACCCCGACGAGGAGTGGCTGATCAGCTACGACGTCAACGTTCTCGGCATCGTCCGGGTGACGCGGGCCGTGCTCGACGCCTTGCGCGAGTCCGACCACGCGGCGGTCGTCAACACGTGCTCGATCGCGGCGACCGCCGGGCTGCCCCAGCGAGCGTGCTACTCGGCCACGAAGGGCGCGGTGCTGTCGCTCACGAGGGCGATGGCGGCCGACCACCTACGCGAAGGCATCCGCGTCAATTGCGTCACCCCCGGCACGGCCGACACTCCGTGGGTGCAGCGACTGCTCGACCGTGCCCCCGACCCGGCCGCCGAGCGGGCCGCGTTGATCGCACGCCAGCCAATGGGCCGGCTCGTGAGCGCCAATGAGGTGGCCGCAGCGATCTGCTATCTCGCCAGCCCGTTCACGGCGAGCACCACAGGAACCGACCTCGCGGTCGACGGCGGCATGTACGGCCTCCGCGTGCGCCCAGACCAGTCGTCGGCGTCGTGACTGCACTCACAACTCATGTCGTCGATGCCCATCACCACCTCTGGGACCCGGGCGCGGCGCGACTACCCGTGGATGGATGGCGAGGCCTTCGCCCCGATCCGCCGGACGTACGGGCTTCCGGAGCTCGAAGCAGTGACCTCCGCCAACGGCGTCGGTGCCACCGTGCTCGTACAGACCGTGTCGGACCTCGCCGAATCGGCGGAGTTCTGCGCCCTCGCGGCCGAGTCGGCCGGGCTCGATCGCGGGCGTCGTCGGCTGGGTCGACCTGTCCCTCGGCGCAGCGGTCACGGAGCAACTCGACCAACTGCGCGCCGGATACGGGGGCGGAAAACTCGTCGGCATCCGCCACCAGGTCCAAGACGAGGCCCAGCGGAACTGGCTGCTCCGCGACGACGTCGTCGCCGCGATCGCCAAGGTTGGTGCCGCCGGCCTCGTGTACGACATGCTCGTACTCACCGACCAGCTTCCATCCGCCGCTGACCTCGCGGCGCGACTCGACACGATGACGTTCGTGCTCGACCACGCCGCCAAGCCGCCGTTCACTGGCGGACCGGACTACTGGAACGTGTGGAAGGCCGGAGTCACGGCTCTCGCCGCTCAGCCCAACGTGGCGTGCAAACTCTCCGGGCTCGCGACCGAGGCAAACTGGAACTCATGGGACGCCGACACACTCCGTCCCGCCGTCGAACACGTTCTCGAGGCATTCGGCCCCGACCGATTGATGTTCGGCTCGGATTGGCCGGTGTGCGAGCTGGCCGGCCCATACCGCGAGATGCTCGCCGCGGCGACCAAGCTCACCGAGAGTTGCACCCCGAGCGAACGCGATCAGCTCTTCAGCGGCACAGCTAACCGCGTCTACCGGCTCGCCTGAAGAGCAGTTTCCGAGTCGATGCTGGGACTGGGGCGAGGTCGAACCCGCCTTGACAGCCGATTCGACACGCCTGGACAGCTGGGGTGTCGGTTGTGTCCACGGTCGCATCGCTTGGACTACTAATGCGTGAGTCCGTCGATTGCCGCCAGCGCAACCGTTGATGAAACCGCCGCGGCCGACGGACATCGACAGCTCTCGATGGTGGAGGTTCGGTGACCTCGATTCGTGGTGCTGTTGATGCCCGATGCCACGAAAGTACGCTGTGACCAGGTACTTTGTGGGCACGACGGGACTCGAACCCGGGACCTCCACCGTGTCATGGTGGCGCTCTAACCAACTGAGCTACGCGCCCGCATCCCTCGCGGGATCGCCAAGCTACCAGCTCACCGGAGCCGGACGCGACACCTCGTTGGCCATCAGGCGGCCACGGCGGGTGAGGACGAGGCGCTCGCCTCGCGGCTCGACGAAGCCCGCCAACTCGTCGGCGTCCAGGGCGCGCACGAGGCACCCCGTCCCTGGTGCGCAGCGCCAGTTGCAGGCCTTCGATCCGGCGGGTCTCGGCGTCGAGGGTCTCGCCCGCTGCCTCGGTCGCGACGTCGTTCGCGACTGCGGCGATGTAGCGCTCTGGCGTGCGGAGGTTCCACCAGCGGCGGCCCGCGACGTGGGAGTGGGCTGCGCAGCCGAAGCCGAGGTAGTCGTGCTGGCCCCAGTAGAGGAGGTTGTGACGGCACTCGTGCCCGGGCTTCGCCCAGTTCGAGACCTCGTAGTTCGCCAGCCCGGCGGCGGCGAGCGCGTCATCCGCGATCTCGTACTCGTCGGCTTGCACGTCGTCGTCCGGGTAGCGAGCGGGGTCGTCGGCGAGCGGCGTGCCGGCCTCGACGGTGAGCCCGTACGCCGAGATGTGCGGCGGGTCGAGTTGCAGCGCCTCGTCGAGCGTCCTGCGCCAGTCGTCCAACGTCTCGCTCGCCGTTCCGTAGATCAGGTCGAGGTTGAACGACGAGAAGCCGACCCGCCGGATGCCGTCGACCGCCCGGATGACGTTGCTCGGATCGTGATGCCGTCCGAGCAGACCGAGGATGCGCGGCACCATCGATTGCACCCCGAGGCTGAATGCGGTTCACGCCCCCGGCGGCCAACGCGCCGAGGAGGTCATCGTCGACGTCGTCGGGATTGCACTCGACCGTGACTTCGGCTCCCGGCTCGGTCGGGATCTCGGCCAGGGCGGCGATCAGTTGCGCGGGCGGACGAGCGACGGCGTGCCGCCGCCGACGAAGACCGTGGCGACCTGGCGGTCGTCACTGGTACGACGCTCGAACGTTCGTGCGATGTCGACGCTGCAGCGACGACAGGTACTCGTCGATGAGGTGTTCGCGGTCCGTCCACGTGGCGAACGCGCAGTAGTCGCACCGCGTCGAGCAGAACGGGATGTGCACGTACACGCCGAGCGGGCCTGCCTCCGAGCGTCATCTCCGACCACCATCAGCACGGAGGCGGCGACCGCGGCGGTCTCGACCCGCAGGATCTGGCGCCGAGCGAGATCATTTCGCTGGCCTTCGACAGCTCGGCGGTCGACCATCCGCCTTCCGGCCCGATCGCCACGGTGACATCGGCGGGGCCGAGCGGGCGCCCACCCGGTTCCGCAATCACTGCATCGTCCAGCACGTCCAGCGGCGGGATCGGGCCGGCGATCTGGGGCAGCCACACGCGGCGCGACTGCATCGACGCCTCGACGGCGATCCGGTGCAGTCGCGCGAGCTGCCTGTCCGCCCGATCGCCCTTCCAGCGGACGACGGAGCGCTCGGCGTCGAGGAGGGTGATGCGGTCGATGCCCACCTCGGTGCACTTCGCCACGAGCCACTCGAGCCGATCGCCCTTCGGCGGAGCGACGGCGACGGTCAGGGTCGGCTCCGGACGCGGCACCACGTTGACGTCGCCGGTCGGCTCGAGTCCCGCTCCCCCGACCACGCGGTCCGCCACCGCCCGGCGCCGTCGGTGACCGTGACCGGCTCACCGTCCCGGAGACGGAGCACGTTGAGCAGATGGTGCAGCGCGTCCGGCGGCGGAGCAGGCGCGGCGACGTCGGAGACGAGCACATGGGCGGCCGACCGCGCGGAGCGAGGCCGTCCATGCCGTCGCTACTGGAACGCGGACTTGATCCGCGAGAACAGACCCTTGTCCGGCGTGCCGACCTGCTCGCCACGGAGCTCGGCGAGCTGGCGCAGCAGTGCGATCTCAGCATCGCTGAGCTTGGTCGGGGTCTCGACGACGAGCTGAGCACGCAGGTCACCGCGGCCGCGACCCTGCAGGCGGGGCACGCCGCGGTCGCGCAGCACGAACTCGCGACCGGTCTGGGTGCCCGCCGGGACGACCAGCTCCTCGTCGCCATCGAGGGTCGGCAGCTTCACGGTGGTGCCGAGCGCGGCCTGGGCGATGGAGATCGGAACGTCGGTCACGAGGTCGTCGCCCTCGCGCCGGTAGCGGTCGTGAGCCGTGACCCGGAGGTGGACGTAGAGATCGCCGTGGGTGCCGCCGCGGGGACCCGCCGCACCGCGCCCGCTCAGCCGCAGCGTCGAGCCGTTGTCGACGCCGGCGGGCACATCGACCTGGTAGGTCCGATCGCTCGTCGACCCTGCCCTCACCCCGGCACGTGGGGCACGGCGTCACGATGACCTGGCCCAGGCCGCTGCAGCGCGGGCACGGCGCCGACGTGACCATCTGGCCGAGCAGGCTCTGACGAACTCGCTGGATCTGGCCGGAGCCGCTGCAGTCGGCGCACGTCACTGGCTTGGTGCCACTCCCGGCGCCGGTGCCGCCGCAGTCGTCGCAGCGCTGAGGCAGCTTCATGGTGACGGGCAGCGTGGCCCCGAAGACGGCCTGCTCGAACGTCACCGTGGCCACGACTTCCATGTCTTGGCCGCGCGGCGGCCCGGCGGGCCCGCGTCGGCCACCGCCGCCGAATCCGCCACCGCCCCCGAACAGCGAGCTGAACAGGTCGTTGAGGCCGCCTGAGAAGATGTCGTCCATCGTCGGTCCGCCGCCACCGCCGTTCCGGAGACACCGGCTTCACCGAAACGGTCGTAGCGGGCCCGCTGGTCGGGATCGGACAGCACCTGGTACGCACGCGACAGCGCCTTGAACTCCTCGGCCGCACCGGCATCCGGGTTCGTGTCCGGATGCAGTTCCATCGCCTTCTGGCGATACGCCCGCTTGATCTCGTCGGCGCTTGCGTTGCGCGACACGCCGAGGAGCTCGTAGAAGTCAGCCACTGACGCCAGCCTCGGCTTCTCCCATGCGGCGGCCGAGCCGCTCACTGACGACTTCGACGGTGGCCAGCGCCTGCGGGTAGTTCATGCGGGTCGGGCCGAGCACGCCCACCGAGCCACGGTGCTCACCCTCGACGACCACGGGCGCCACGACCACGGAACAAGCCGAGAGTGGTTGCACCCCGTGCTCGACCCCGATCGCCACCGACATCCCCCGGTCGACGATGTCGGAAACGAGCGACACGACGATGAACTGCTGCTCCAGCGTGCGCAGAACGTCACGGACGATCTCGACGGCGTCGAACGCTGCGACCATGGTGGACGTCCCGCCCATGTAGACGTGCTCGCTGCTCGACCCGTCCACCAACGCCCTGAGCGCGCGGTCGCACAGCGCATCCACCTCGGCGTCGCCGGTTCGCGTCCGCGAGAGTCGGGCCGAGAGCGGGGATCCGGTGCAGGCCGACGAGAGATGGCGGCTCGCCCGTTCGATCTGGTCGAGCGTGAGCGTCGATGAGATCTCGATCGTCTCGCTCTCGACGGCGCCGTTGCCGAGGACGGCGACGACGGTTGCGGCGGTCGACGACAGCGCGACCAGCTGAAGCGACCGCACCGTGACGGCCTCGGCGCTGCGGGCCGACGACGACGGCGGCATAGTTCGTGATCCGGGCGAGCAGGTCGCTCGTGCGGTGGAGCATCTCCTCCAGCCGGCCGTGAGCGGTGGAGAAGAACTCGCCGACCGTGGCGTTGGCGGTCTTGTCGATGGTCGGCGCAACGAGGTGATCGACGAAGAACCGGTACCCCTTGTCGGTCGGGATCCGCCCCGCCGAGGTGTGCGGCTGGACGAGGTAGCCCTCCTGTTCGAGCACCGCCATCTCGTTGCGCACGGTGGCCGGCGACACCCGGATCCCGGGCGCGTCGGCGATGTGGGTGGAACCCACCGGGAGCGCCGACGTGATGTACTCCTGCACCACTGCGCTCAGGATCGCCGTCTTGCGTTCGTCGAGCATTCTGCCAGTGAGGTTATCGACGTCGGGGGCGGGGCTGGCGCTCATTCCCCGCGAGTGCTAACGGCCACGTGCGCTGACACGCGGCAACGGTGCCGCCGCTCGCCAGGATGGTGGGGTGAGCGACGACCTGACCCAGTGCACCGCATCCGAGTTGCTCGCGATGTACGCCGCCACCAGCGCGTCGCCGGTCGAGGTCATCCGGGCGGTGCTCGAACGCATCGAGCGAGTCGATCCGGTCATCAATGCGTTCTGCCTCGTCGCCGACGAGGAGGCCATCGTCGCCGCCGCCGCGAGCGAGCGCCGCTGGCGGGATGGCAAGCCGCTCGGCCCGCTCGACGGTGTGCCGACGTCGATCAAGGACCTGATCCTCACCAGGGGCTGGCCGACCCGTCGGGGCAGCAGGACCGTGAACCCCGATCAACCGTGGGCGGTCGATGCGCCGGCGACGGCGAGACTTCGCGAGGCGGGGGCGATCCTCGTCGGCAAGACCACGACGCCGGAGTTCGGCTGTAAGGCCGAGACCAATTCGGGTTTGACCGGGATCACGCGCGAATCCGTGGGACCCCTCGAAGACGTCGGGCGGGTCGTCCGGGGAACGGCCGCCGCCGTTGCCGCCGGCCTCGGGCCCGTCGGCATCGGAACCGACGGCGCCGGCTCGGTGCGAATTCCGGCCGCCTTCTGCGGCAACGTCGGCCTGAAGCCGAGCTTCGGCCGCGTGCCGGCGTACCCGCTGTCGCCGTTCGGCACGGTTTCCCACATCGGACCACACACGATGAGCGTCGCCGACACGGCAAGGACGATGAACGTCCTGAAGCAGCCCGATGCGCGCGACTGGACGTCGTTGCCGCCCGACGACGCGGACTATCTCGCCGGACTGGACGACGGCATCGCCGGAATGTGCGTCGCGTATCCGCAACGCTTGGATACGCGAGGGTCGACGCCGAGGTCGCAGCGGCTGTCGAGTCAGCGGTGCACAGCCTGGAGCGCGCCGGCGCGGTCGTCGTGGCCGTCGATCCGGGATTCGACGACCCGCTCGAGATCACGACCGGGCTCTGGTTCACGGGCGCCTGGACGTCGTGGAACACGTTGACGCCTGCGCAGCAGGAGGTCACCGACCCGGACTTCGCCGCCGAGGCCGAGCTCGGGTCCCAGCTGTCGGCGCTCGACGTGCAGCGGCTCGTGCTCCGCCGGGGCGAGCTGGGATCACACATGCGCCAGTTCATGCAGCGATTCGACCTGCTCGTCACGCCGCGGTGGCCGTCCCGGCGTTCGACGCGTGGCCGGCGGGCCACTCGCCGATGACACCGGAAGCCATGCTCGGCTGGACACCGTTCTCCTACCCGTTCAACCTCACCCAGCAGCCGGCGATCACGATCCCGTGCGGCCTCACAAGGTCTGGGCTGCCAGTCGGCCTGCAGATCGTCGGCGCGATGTTCGCCGACGGTCTCGTGCTTCGCGCCGCGGGCCTACGAACGCGGCAACCCGTTCCGAGGCCGCGGCTCGTCGCCTGACTCAGCCGTTCGCGTCGACGCGGCGTTCATCGAGATCAGTCGTCGAGCTTCAAGGCGGAGATGAAGACATCGCCGGGAACCTCGACCCGACCGATCGACTTCATCTTCTTCTTGCCTTCCTTCTGCTTCTCGAGCAGCTTGCGCTTGCGGGTGATGTCGCCGCCGTAGCACTTGGCGAGCACGTCCTTGCGCTTGGCCTTCACGGTCTCGCGGGCGATCACCTTGCCGCCGATGGCGGCCTGGATCGGCACATCGAACATCTGCCGCGGGATCAGCTCCTTGAGCTTCTCGGTCATCCGCCGGCCGTAGTCGAACGCCTTGTCGCGGTGCACGATCGTGGCGAACGCGTCGGCGGCCACACCGTTGAGCAGCAGGTCGACCTTCACGAGCGAGGAGCGGCGGTACCCCGCGAGCTCGTAGTCGAGGCTGGCGTAGCCCTGGCTGCGGCTCTTCATCTGGTCGAAGAAGTCGACGACCACCTCGGCGAGAGGCATCATGTAGTGCAGCTCGACCCGCTCCGGCGACAGGTACTCGAGCTTGTCGAGCTCGCCCCGGCGCTGCTGGCACAGCTCCATCAGCGTGCCGGTGTAGTCGGTCGGCGTGATGATCGAGATCTTGAAGAACGGCTCCTCGATGAAGTCGACCTTCTGCGGCTCGGGCAGCTCGGCCGGGTTGTCGACCTCGACCAGCTCGCCGTCGGTGCGGTGCACCCTGTACTCGACGCTCGGTGCGGTGGCGATCAGGGCGAGGCCGAACTCGCGCTCGAGGCGCTCCTTGACGATCTCCATGTGCAGCAGCCCGAGGAACCCGCAGCGGAACCCGAACCCGAGAGCGCCGGACGACTCCGGGCTGGTAGGTGATCGAGGCGTCGTTGAGCTTGAGCTTCTCCAGCGAGTCGCGGAGATCCTCGAAGTCGTCGCCGTCGATCGGGAACAGACCCGAGAACACCATCGGCTTCGGATCGTGGTAGCCAGGCAGCGGCGTCGGTCCCACCGGTCACGGTCGTGACCGTCTCACCGGACGCGCCTCGGCGACGTCCTTGATCCCGGCGATGAGGTAACCGACCTCACCCGGGCCGAGCTCGGCGACCGGCGTCGGGACCGGCTTGCGCACGCCGATCTCGATCGGCTCGTGGATCGCCGCGGCCTGCATGAAGCGCAGCTTCGATCCAGTGCTCAAACGACCGTTGACGACCCGCACGCTCGACACGACGCCGCGGTACTGGTCGAACTGGCTGTCGAAGATCAGCGCCTGCAGTGGCGCGTCGGCGTCGCCCTCGGGTGCGGGGATCCTGGTCGGCGATCGTGTCGAGCAGCTCGGGCACTCCCTCGCCGGTCTTCGCCGAGATCCGCACGATGTCCTCGGCCGGGATGCCGAGGACGGTCTCGATCTCCATGGCGTAGCGATCGGGGTCGGCCGCCGGGAGATCGATCTTGTTCAGGACGGCGACGATCTCGAGGTCGTGCTCGAGGGCGAGGTAGCAGTTGGCCAGCGTCTGCGCCTCGATGCCCTGGGCGGCGTCGACGACGAGGACGACGCCTTCACAGGCGGCCAGCGAGCGGCTCACCTCGTAGCCGAAATCGACGTGACCAGGCGTGTCGATGAGGTGGAACGTGTAGCCGTTCCACTCGACGCGCACGTTCTGGGCCTTGATCGTGATCCCGCGCTCGCGCTCGAGGTCCATCGAGTCGAGGTACTGCTCGCGGATGTCGCGCGCTTCGACGGCGCCGGTGATCTCGAGGATGCGATCGGAGAGCGTCGACTTGCCGTGGTCGATGTGGGCGATGATCGAGAAGTTGCGGATCCGGGTGCGGTCCATCGATCGCGTTCCTCGGCCAGCGCACAGCGCGCGGGCGTCAGCCGGCGTTGACGGTCTTGAGCAGGCGGCGCTTGCGGCGAGCGGCCTGGTTCGGGTGGATGACACCCTTCGCAGCGGCCTTGTCGAGGCGCTTCACGGCGAGGCGCACGGCCTCATCGTTGTCGTCGGTGCCGACCGTGACGAGCGCATCTTGACGCGGGTCTTCAGCTCGCTCATGGCCGCCTTTCGCTTGGCCGCTCCAGCACGCTTGGCGTTGGTGAGATTCCGCTTCTTCTGGCTCTTGATGTTGGCCACTGATCAGTCCTCGTCGACCTGGGTCGTTCGCTCCACGAACGGCCAGAAAATGCTACCGAACTGCCCGCCTGATCCCACCGTGCCGGCACCTCGACACCGACCTCACAGCGCGCGAGGCGGCTGAGCCTGGCGACGAGGATCTCCATCACCAGGGTGGCGTCGAGCTCCTTGCCGCCGCGGAGGTCGAGGTCGGCGCCGGCGAGCAGGTCGATCGCCTTGCGGATCGACGTGCCACCGATCCGCCGGGACAGATCGAGCGCCTTCTTGGCCGGGTATCCGGGCTTGATGCCCAGCGCCGCCGCGGCCTCGCGCCTCGGTTCGCAGGCCGAGCCCGTCCAGCGCGGCGAGCTTGCCGTAGTGGCCCTGCAGGATCGCCATCACCTGGAGCGGGTGCCGCTCCCCCGCCCCCATCATCCGGCCGAGCAGGGCGAGCGCGGCGCCGGTGCGGCCGTCGTCGATGGCATCGGTGAGATCCCACGGCGGCACGCCGCCGGCGTCGCCGAGGAACGGCTCGACGTGCTCGGGCCCGAGCGTGCGCCGGCGCCGCCGTCGAGGCCGTAGGTCGAGGCCAGCGTGCGCAGCACTCCGTCGAGGCTGCTCACGTTCTCGCCGAGATGGGCGACGAGCGATCGATCGCCGACGACGTCATGCGCACCCCCACCTTCGCCGCCTCGTCGGCGACCCATGCGCCGCGGTCGCGGGCCCGGCTGGGCGGCGCGGTCGACACCACGTCGGCACCGGCCGCGGCGAGCGCATCGCTGAACGCCTTCGTGCGGCGCTGGCTCCCCCACTCGATCACCAACTCGGTGGTGTCGAGCGGATCGCCGAGATAGCGCGAGCAGCGGCGCGAGGTCGTCGGCGGTGAACCGTCCGGCACCTCGCGCCACCACGACCCGCGGCGTCCGTGAGGAACGGAGCCGTCTGCGCCGCGTCGACCACCGCCCCAACGGTGTACTCCTCGTCGTCGAACTCGTCGACCATGAGCGATCGTTCGCCGTTGCCGACCAGCGTCTGCACCAGCCCGCCGACCGCCGATCGGAGGATCGATTCGTCGTCGCCGGTCAACAGGTGGACAGCCATGGCGGCGTCATTGTCGCAGCTCGCGTCGGCGTCGGACACGGCGGTTCGGCGGCGCCGTACGAGCACGGCCGCCACCACGGTGGCGATGAGCAGCCAGCCGGCGATGCTCGCAGCGGCAGGGGGTTCGACCGCGGCACCGAGCCGGGCGATCGTGTCGACCACCCTGACGCCGACGCCGACCGGCAGCATCACGAACGAGCGACCGACCGGGAGCACACCGGCCAACGAGGCAGGCCGGCAGCCCGTACAGCATGACGAACCCGGCGACCGGGACCGCGACGAGATTGGCGACGACGCCGATCAGTGAGAGCCGCCCGAAGACGAGCACGCTCGGCACGGCCACGCCCAGCTGTGCACCCACGGTCACCGCGACCGGCATGGCCATGCGACCGAAGCGATCGAAGCGCCGAGCGAGCGGCGGCGCGATCACGGTGACCCCCGCCGTGGCGCCGACAGACAGCCAGAAGCCCACCGACAAGACGAGCAACGGGTCGATGAGCAGCAGTCCGGTGACGGACAGGGCGAGCAGCCGCGGCGGCTCGCGCTCGCACCCGAACGCGAACGCGATCGACCCGAGTGCCGCCATCGCCCCGGCTCGCAGCACGGACGGCTCAGCCCGCGTCACCACCACGAACCAGCCGATCAGGCCGAGCGACGCCGCCAGCCGCGGCATCGGCCGTACCCGGCGCAGCAGCGGCCCGGCGGAGGCAAGCACGAAGGCGACGTTCTGCCCGCTCACCGCGGTCAAGTGGGCGAGCCCGCTGACCCGGAACCGCTCGACCATGTCCCTCGGTTGGCCGGCGTCGTCACCGATGATCAGGCCGCGAGCGAGCGCGGCGTCCCGACCGTGGAGCACCGACGTCGCTTCGGCGATGACGCCCCGAACGCGGTTCGGCGGCAACGGCGAGCGGCCGGCCGTCGCGCCGGTCCCCCAGACTCTCGTGCACGAACTCGCCCGACGACGTGCTGCCACGCCACCCGTCGGACCCGCGACGCATCGAGCTCGCGACGCTCGCCGAGCAACCAGACGCGGTCGCCTCCGCGCCACGTCTCGACGCGCAGGCGTCCGGCTCGCCCGCGGACCCACATCTCGTATCGCTCGCCCTCGATCTGCACCAGCACCCGGCTCGCGGCACCGGCCGCGCGCGGGTCGTCGACGATCGTCGCCCAGCCCGCGAACGCGCCGAGGTGGTCGGGAACCAGGCCGTGGTAGGCGTCGGCGGCTCGCATCGAGGCGAACCCCGCCAGCACCGCCACGGAGACGCCGAAGATCCAGCGACGCGACGCCAACCCGGCGCACGCTGCGACTCCCACTGCTTCGACCGGTGAGCGACGCCACACCGCCACCACGACGACCATGGCCACGAGGGCGGCCGCACCCGGCTCGCCGCGGCTGATCAAGCGCCGCCGGCCCCGAGGCTCGCAGTCTCCACCATGCTCCGGCCGAGTGCACCTAGACTTTCCCGGCGTGCTCACCGCCGCCCCGCCAGAGTCGGAACCGCTCACGTCGTCACCACCCATGACCGAGCATGTCTTCGCCGGTCCGACCTGGTACCGGATCCGCATCCGGCGTTACGGACCGTTGCTCGCACTGATCCTGCCGGCGGTCCTCGGCGCCATCGCCCTGCTGGTTCTCGAGTTCACCGACGGCACCGTGAGCGGAATCACGGTCCTCGTCACTGGCATCTGCGCGGCGCCGGGGCTGCTGGCATTCGGCGGTCCGCTGGCGACGAGCGGCGATCGGCCGATCGGAATCGCGATCTCGGTCGTGCTCTGGTTGATCGTCGGCGTGGTGGCCAGCCGCGTCGCGACGCGCAATCCGGTTGCGTCGTTCACCGACTACTGGCGGGCGTACCGCTGGCTCGCCGCTGGTGTCTTCCTCGGTTCCTTGGCCGCGCTGGGCGCCGCCAGCCTCGTGGTCGACCGCTCGCTCCTGTAGCGCGCGATCCGTCACGTCGTCACCGCATCGCGGATCGCGTCGAGCTTCGCCGGGCCGACGCCGGGCACGTCGAGGAGTTGATCGACGGAGCTGAACGGGCCACTCGCGGCGCGGTACTCGACGATCGCCGACGCCGTAGCCGGGCCGATGCCGGGCAGGCGCTCGAGCTCGGTTGCCGTCGCCGTGTTGAGGTCGATGGGTTGACCGGATGCAGCCTCGCCACCGGGCTCGATCGCATGGGTGTGGCCGGCAGCGCCGGCCGACCCGCCCGCGTCGTCGGCACCGATCACCGGAACCTCGATCCGGTCGCCGTCGGCGACCGGCGCGGCCAGATTCAACGCATTCGGATCGGCGTCAGCGGTCGTGCCGCCGGCCGCGGCGAGCGCGTCGTCGACCCGCTCGCCCGCGACCAGTTCGTAGACCCCGGGCCGGGTCACGGCCCCCGCGACGTGGACGACCACGATCGCCGGAGGGTCCGTGCCTGCGACTCCTCCCGGCGGCGCGGTGGTCGCTCCGGTGGTGCTCGGCCGCGTCGGTGTGGGTGACCACCGGCAGCGCCGCCTCGGTCGGCAACGACGGTGAGCGCAGCAACCACCAGCCGATGCCCGCAACCACCAGCAGCGCGCCAGCGGCACCGAGCAGGCGGCCGGGTCCTATCCATGCAATGCGAACGCGTCCCCGTTCGATCAACGCGTCGAACAGATCGCGAGCCGTTTGGTGACGGCGGAAGGGGTCGATGCCGGCGCCATCGTCCGGATGGTCAGCCGGATCGGGGGCAGTGTCGGCCACAGCGGCCTCCTCGACTCGTCGCCACCTCCTCCACGAGAGGCAGCGGGCGGCAGTCGGGGAACGTCGGTAGTCGCGACGCTACCGGAAGCGTGTCAGAACAGTTCGCGGGTGAGCCGCTTGCGGTAGTCGGCCGTCCGTGGGTCGTCGGAACCCATCAACTCGAGGATGTCGACGAACTGCTGGCGGGCATCGTCGTCGCCCTTGACCTTCGCGAGCAACTCGGTGAGCCTCGCGTCGTAGTCGTCGGCTGGGCGGTTGCCGAGCCTGGCCGCTGCCGCGATCGGTCGGGTCCGATCGGACTCGGGGATCCGCTCGAGCAACGCGAGGGCCTCGTCGAACTGCTGCTGCTCGACGAGCAGCGATGCGAGGGCGACGATCGCATCCTCGTTGCCCGGCTCGAGCTCGATCGCCTCACGCAGGCTCGTCTCGTCGCCGGCCGCGATCAGCCCGGCGACCTGGGATTGCGCCGGCGTCGGCAGCAAGTTGTCGACGAAGCGCTGCACGTCACGCTCGGGTTGCGCCCCGAGGAAGCCATCGACGATCTGACCGCCGCGCATCGCGTACACGGCCGGGATCGACTGGACCTGGAACGCTTTCGCGATCCCCGGGTTCTCGTCGATGTTCACCTTGGTCAGCACGACCTCGCCGTCCGTCTTGTCGACCACGGCTTCGAGGATCGGGCCGAGTGTCTTGCACGGTCCGCACCACGGTGCCCACAGGTCGATCACGACGGGCACCTCGGCCGACTTCTGGATGACCTCGGCTTGGAACGTTGCATCGGTGACGTCAACTGCCATGTGGTCACGCTAGCGATAGCTTCACAGTGATGGGGTTGGTGGTCAGGATGGGGCCGGGCTGATGAGCGATCACCGCTTCGTCATCGATCCGCCGGAAATGGATCACCCCGATCTGGTGGTGATGCTCACCGGCTGGATCGACGCCAGTGGTGCGGCGGCGGCGTCGATGGCCGCCCTCGAGTCCGACCTCGACGCCCGCCCGATCGTGGCGTTCGACGACGATCTGTACATCGACTACCGAGCCAGGAGGCCGACGCTCGAAGTGCGCAACGGCGTGAGCACAAGACTCGTGTGGTCGTCGCCCGAGTTGCTCCACGGCAGCGACAGCAAGGGCCACGACGTGCTGCTCCTCACCGGACCTGAGCCGGACTCGGCGTGGCACCGCTTCGCCGAGACGATCGCGACCCTCGCCGAGCGGTTTCACGTTCGATCGATGACGTCGCTCGGCGCCTATCCGTTCGCCACGCCGCACACGCGTGCCGTCACGGTGTCGGCGACTTCGCCGTCGCGGGACGTCGTGTCGTCGCTCGGCTTCCGGGTGAGCTCGGTGGACGTGCCCGCGGGCATGGCGGCGGCGATCGAGCAGAAGCTCCACGATCAGGGGGTCCGGTCAGTCGGCGTCTGGGCGCAGGTGCCGCACTACGTGGCGGCGATGAGCTATCCGGCGGCGTCGGTGGCGTTGCTCGACGCGCTGGAGCAGGTGACCGGGGTCACCGTGCCGGCCCGGGAGCTGCGACGCGAGATGGTCCTGCAGCGAGAACGTCTCGACCACCTCGTCGAGAGCAACGACGAGCACCGCGAGATGGTCGCCCGCCTCGAACGGGTCTACGACGACAACGACAACGGCAACGACGTGGTAGTGCTCAGCGAAGAGCTCGAGCTGCGCTCCGGCGAAGAGCTCGCCGCCGAAGTCGAGCGCTTCCTCCGCGAGAACCCTTAGCGGGCTGGTCCCGTCACGCGTGCCGCGCGCATGCGGGTGGTCGATCGCTCGACGGCGTCGTTGCCGGCACGGAGCCAGCGCAGGATCGCCTCCAGCTGCTTCTCGGTGAACTGCTCGCACACGACGGCCATCTCCGCGCCGAGCTGTCCGAACAGCGAGTGCAGCGTGGCCTGTCGCTCGTCGGGCGGCGTGGCCATCGGGTCGACGGCGAGCTCGACGATGACCCGACGGCGGTCGAGGGGATCGGCGACTCGGCGGGCGAGACCGACCCGTTCCAGCCGGTCCAGGACGCCGGTGATCGCTCCGGACGTCAGCCCCACCCGCTTCGCCAACTCGCCTGCGGTGATCGGACCGGTCCAGTCGAGCACGTCGAGGCAGTCCCAATCGGTCTGGTTCATCCGGGCCAGATCGGCGGCCGCCCGGTTGTGCAGCGTGCCGAGCGAGCCACCTCGGCGGGCCTCGAGCATCACCTGCTCGAGCACCGCGGCGCGCCCGTCGGCAGGTCCGATGTCGCCGGTCGGTTCGCCGCCGGTTGCTGTCGAGTTTGTCACAGTTATCTCGCCCACTTGACGTCTTAGTAACTAAACTATATAGTCGCTCAGAGTTCAAGCTATCAAAGGAGACCCTTGAGATGACAACCATGCTCGAGGCAACCGATCTGCGAAAGCGGTTCGGCAGCCGGTCGGGCGCCGTCCAGGCCCTCGACGGACTCACGATGTCCGCGCCCACCGGCCGCGTGCTGGCGATCCTCGGACCCAACGGCGCCGGCAAGACCACGTTCGTCCGCACGGTCGCGACCCTGACCAGGCCCGACACAGGGCGCCTGTTCGTGGCCGGGATCGACGTGATCAGGGAGCCGCATCGCGTCCGTTCGCTGATCGGACTGGCCGGACAGTCGGCCGCGGTCGAGGAGTCGATGACCGGTCGCGAGAACGTCGAGATGGTCGCCCGCCTGTTCGGCCTCAGCCGCCGTGCATCACGCCGGATGGCGAAGGACGTGCTCGAGCGGCTGGGACTGACCGACGCCGCCGACCGGCGGGTCCGCGGCTGGTCGGGCGGCATGCGCCGGCGGCTCGACCTCGGGGCCAGCCTCGTCGGCGAGCCGCGGGTGCTCCTGCTCGACGAACCGACGACCGGGCTCGACCCGGCGAGCCGGATCGCCCTGTGGGAGGCGGTGAGGGATCTCGTGGCCCGCGGCACCGACGTCGTGCTCACCACCCAGTACCTCGACGAAGCCGACCAGCTCGCCGACCAGATCGTGATCGTCGATCACGGTCGCGTCATCGCCACCGGCACACCGGCCGAGCTCAAGTCGCGAGCGGGGCAGGACGTCATCGAGGCCACGGCCCACGACCGAGCCAGCGCACCCGCGGTCGCCGCCGCCCTTGCTTCTGTGACCGGTGGGGCAGTCCAGATCGACGGCGACCGCGGCCGGGTCTCGGTCCCGGTGTCCGACGGCACCGCCGGGCTGGCCGCCGCCCTGAGGGTCCTCGACGCACGGCAACTCGCGGTCGACGACCTGACGCTGCGGCGCCCCACGCTCGACGACGTGTTCCTGGCGCTCACCGGCCGGCCGACCGAGCACACCGAAGCATCCGAGAGGAAGGCATCATGAGCGCGATCACCACCACCGCACACTCGGTTCAGGCGCCGGCTGGCGTAGCCGGCGCGACCGGCCACATCGGTTGGCGCCCACCCGGCGCCGGACTCGTCGCCAGCTCGCTCACCGTCGCCAAGCGGACGTTGGTCTCATTTGCTCGCACACCGCAGCTGCTCGTCGTCGGGACGATCCAGGGCGCCCTTTTCCTGCTCATCTTCCGCTACGTGTTCGGCGGAGCGATCGGGGGTCACCAAGGCGTGAGCTACGTGAACTTCATGGTCCCCGGATTCGTGGTCGGCGGCGTGCTGTTCTCCGGCATGGCGGCGGCCGCCGGGGTGGCCGAGGACGTGCAGCGCGGGGTTGTCGACCGGTTGCGGTCACTGCCGATCCCGCGCCTGTCACTCGCGACCGGACGGGCGCTGGCCGAGACCACGCTTGCTGCGTGGGGCATCACGATCTCGGTCGCGGTCGGGTACGCCGTCGGCTTCCGCCCGGAGGGTTCGCCAGCCGACCTGGCGATCGCGCTGGCGCTGTCGGCGCTGTTCGGGTTCGCGTTCACGTGGTTCTTCATCACGCTCGGGCTCGTTGCCGGGAGCGCGCAAGCGGCGCAGGGCATGTCGATGATCGTGTTCCCGTTCACGTTCGTCTCCAGCGCCTACGTGGCCGTCGAGACCTTGCCGGGGTGGATGCAGCCGTTCGCCCGCAACCAACCGGTGACCGCGATGATCGATTCCGTGCGGGCGTGGACGCTCGACGACCCTGTTGCGGTCCTTGGTCACTCGGCCGGGTACCTGACCGTGCGGGCGGTCCTGTGGTCCATCGCGATCGTGGCGGTGATGGCGCCCGTCGCCACGGCTCGCTACGCCGCGGTCCTGAGTCCCTAGCTTCGGCCCATGAAGGTCGATGCGATGATCGGCGGCTCGCTGGCCACGGCCGGCGAGTCCGCCGCAGACTTGGAAGCGGCGGGGTACTCCGGCGCGTGGACGGCCGAGACGAACCACGACCCGTTCTTCCCGCACGTGCTCGCCGCCGAGCGCACCACCGAGATCGAGCTCGGCACGGCGATCGCCGTCGCGTTCTCGCGGAGCCCGATGACGCTCGCCAACGTCGCGTGGGACCTCCAGTCGTTCTCCAAGGGGCGGTTCATCCTCGGCCTCGGGTCGCAGATCAAGCCGCACATCACGAAGCGCTTCTCGATGCCGTGGAGCCACCCGGCGCCGCGGATGCGGGAGCTCATCCTGGCGATCAGGGCGATCTGGGACACGTGGCAGAACGGAACGCCGCTCCAGTTCCGGGGCGAGTTCTACACGCACACGCTGATGACGCCGTTCTTCACGCCGGACGCCTCCGACTTGGACGGCGTCGGCGTCCCGAAGATCTTCCTCGCCGGCGTCGGCGAGCTGATGACCGAGGTCGCCGGCGAGGTGTGCGACGGGTTCATCTGCCATGCGTTCACCACCGAGCGCTACTTCCGCGAGGTGACGCTGCCGGCGCTCGAGCGCGGGAGGGCGAAGGCGGGCAAGACGATCCGGAGGGGCTTCGAGATCGCCGGGCCCGGATTCGTCGTCACCGGGACGAACGACGCCGAGATGGAGGCCGCCGCGAACGGCACCCGCCAGCAGATCGCGTTCTACGGATCGACGCCCGCGTACAAGGGCGTGCTCGACCTCCACGGCTGGGGCGACCTGCAGGCCGACCTCAACCGGCTCTCCAAGGCCGGGCGAGTGGGTGCAGATGGGCGAGCTGATCACCGACGAGATCCTCCACGAGTTCGCCGTCGTCGGCTCGCCAGAGGAGGTGGCCCCCGGCCTGCAGAAGCGCTACGGCGGCGAGATCGACCGCATCGCGTTCTACGCCCCGTACCGGACCGATCCCGAGCGCTGGGGTGCAGTCCTCGATGCGGTCAAGGCCATCTGATCCGCACCCCCGACATTTCCCCACACCATTCTGTTTCACTTTTGCATCACATTGCTTGTGGAAATCGATGAGACGCCCTTCAGCCACGACGTGACGTTGGCGCCGAGGGCGTCGTCGGCGTAGCCGCCCTCCTGGAGGATCACGAGCGGGCGGCCGCGCGCCGCGACTGCGGCGCCGCAGCGGCGGAATCCCTCGGTCGTGATCGACAGGTCGCACATCGGGTCGTCCTCGTACGTGTCGACGCCGAGCGAGACCACGACGACCGCCGGGTCGAAGGCGTCGATCGCGTCGAGTGCGCGGCTCGAGCTCGCGGACGTACGTGTCGTCGTCGATCCGTGCCGGCAGCGGGACGTTGAAGGTCGAGCCGCTCCCCGGACCGCAACCGGTCTCGTCGGCGAAGCCGGTGTGGTACGGGTAGGCACGCACCGGATCGCCGTGCAACGACACGAACGCCACATCGTCGCGCCCGTAGAAGATCTGCTGGGTGCCGTTGCCGTGGTGGTAGTCGACGTCGAGCACCGCCACCCGTGATCCCGTCGTCGATGCGATGTGGCTCGCCGCGATCGCGGCGTTGTTGAAGAAGCAGTACCCGCCGTACAGACCCGTCGCCGCGTGGTGCCCTGGCGGCCGGCACAGGCCGTACGCCGCTCGCTCGCCGGCGAGCACCGTCGTCGCGGCGGACAGCGCGACGTCGACCGCCGAGCGGGCCGCCGCGTACGTACCCTCGGTGATCGGTGTCGTGGTCTCGAAGCACCACCAGCCGAGCTGTGCCGACACGCCGCGCCGGCTCGGCACCGTGGCCCATTCCCTCGCGCAGGCGAGACATCGCGAACACGTCGGGTACGACGTCGTGGGTCGGGCGCTGCTCGCGCTGGTACTCCGCCCACGCGGACGCGAGGAACCGCACCAGACCGGGATCGTGCACCGCCTCGATCGGCGCGACCCCCCACTCGGCGGGCTCGTCGATCGCGAAGCCGCCGTCGGCCTCCAGCGCCGCCCTGATCACCTCGGCCCGGCGCGGCTTCTCGAACGGCGCCTGGAACCCCGACGCCTCGATCTCCCGCTCTGGGTCGTGCAAGCGGTGCCGCTGAGATGCGAACGCGCGCATCACGCCAGGGCGAGCGTCTCGTCGAGATACTGCTCGCGGCACTTTGCCCGCTGCAGCTTGCCGGACGACGTCTTCGGCAGCGTTCCCGGCTGGACCAGGACCACGTCGCGGGGCGGGATGCCGCAGACCTCGAGGGTGCGGTGATGGACGTCGGCCCTGATCCGTTCGAGCCGGCCGGCGCGATCCCTGTGGTCGGTGTGAGGGTCGTCCAGCTCGCCAGAGCGCCGCACCTCCGCGACCACCACCACGGTCTCCTTGCCCTTGTAGCCCTCGACGCCCACGGCGATGACGTTGCCGGCACGGACGCCGGCGATGCCGCCCACGGCCCGCTCGATGTCCTCCGGGAACACGTTGCGCCCACCGACGATGATCACGTCCTTGATCCGTCCGCACAGGACCAGCTCACCGTCGATCAGGTACGCCAGGTCGCCGGTGCACAGCCACCCGTCGTGGAACAGCGCGGCGGTCGCATCGGGACGCTTGTAGTAGCCCGGCGTGACCGACGTGCCACGGATGAGCAGCTCGCCGACGTGGCGTTCCGGCCGCTCCTCGAACGTGTCGGGATCGACGATGCGCATCTCCAGACCAGGCACCGGCCGGCCGAGGTAGCGGCAGGCGCCGCGCCCGCAACGCGAGGTCGTCGGGATCCTCGACGACGACCGGCTTGGCGACCCGATCGCGCTCGAGCACGACGCGGTCGACCGTGTCGCACACGAGACCGCGGCCGCGCTCGGGAAACGAGCCGCCGATCGCGACCTCGGCCATCCCGAACGCGGGGAACACACCACCGGCATCGAACCCGTGCGGCTCGGCGGCCGCGACGAACGCCTCGACGGCCGCCGGATCGACCGGCTCGGCCCCGGACAGTGCGAGCGTGAGCGACGACAGGTCGAGGTCCTTCGCCCGCCGCAGCGCCCTCGTGGCCAGCACCCAGGCGAAGTTCGGACCGGCGGTCGCGGTGCCGTGGAACGCCGAGATCCACTCCATCCAGTGGCCTGGGTGGGCCATGAAGTCCTGCGGCGCCGCCTGCACGAGCTCGACCCCCTTCGTCATCGGGAGCGCCAGGAACCCGACGAGACCCATGTCGTGGTACAGCGGCAGCCACGACACCATCACCTCGTCGGATGTCATCGAGCCTGCCTGGCAGCACGCGTCGATGTTGGCCGACAGCACCCGGTCGGGGATCATCACGCCCTTCGGCTCGCTCGTCGAGCCGCTCGTGTACTGCAGGATCACGAGCCGGTCCGGGTCTGGCGTGGGCAGCTCGAGGGCATCGCCGGACGGAAGCCAGCGCGCTCCCGGCAGCACCGCGCTCATCGACTCGATCGGCGGCGTCGCCCTCGATCGACTCGTAGAACGCGGCGAACTGGTCATCGATCAGCAGCAACTTGGCGTCGCCGTGCTTCACACGGGCGCGGGTCGACAGCACGAACTCCTCGAGCGACCCCATCCGCATCGGCAACGGCAACACCATCGACGCCGCACCGGCCAGCCAGCAGCCGCGCACGATCGTGATCAGCGCCCGGCTCGTGGGCCCGAGGATCGCCACGTGGTCGCCGGGGATCAGCCCGCGCGCCTGCAATGCCGCGCCGACGATCCGCGCCTCGTCGTGGATCTGCCGCCACGAGACGTGCACCGGCAGTCCACCCTGGGTGACGGAGGTGCCGACGAACCTGACGCCGGTCGGCCCATCGGCGGCCGCCTCCAAGCGCTCGATCGTGGAGGAGGTCACCGCATCGAGGGTAGTGGGCGGCCGCGCAACCGGCCGGATACCGACTCGGGCGCCGACGGCCGACCGCAAGGCCTAACCTGAACAACCGCTATGACCACCGAAACCAGCGGCGATGCGTCCGCTCCCGAACTGCCCACTGACGGCGCGCCGCCGCACCGCTACACCGCCGCACTGGCCGCCGAGATCGAACGCCGCTGGCAGCAGTACTGGGACGACCACTCGACGTTCGACACGCCGAACCCGGTCGGGCCGCTCGCCGACCCGGAGGCCCAGAACGCCGACGGCGACAAGCTCTTCATCCACGACATGTTCCCGTACCCCTCCGGCGACGGTCTGCACTTGGGCCACGTCCTCGGCTACACCGGCACCGACGTCTACGCCCGCTACCAGCGGATGGCGGGGCGCAACGTGCTCTACCCGATGGGCTTCGACGCCTTCGGGCTGCCTGCAGAGCAGTTTGCGGTGGAGACCGGCCAGCACCCGGCGATCACGACCGCGCAGAACATCGCCCGCTTCCAGGAGCAGCAGCGCCGGCTCGGGTTCAGCTACGACAGGCGTCGCTCGCTCGCAGACCACCGACCCGGGGTACTACCGCTGGACGCAGTGGATCTTCGCCCGCATCTTCGACTCGTGGTACGACCCCGACGCCGACCGTCCCGACGGTGGCACCGGTCGCGCCCGTCCCGTGAGCGAGCTGATCGCCGAGTACGAGGCCGGCACCCGCGAGACTCCCGATGGCCGAGCCTGGTCCGCGCTGTCCGATGACCGAACGCGCCGACGTCCTCGACGAGCAGCGTCTCGCGTACGTCGCCGAGGCGCCGGTCAACTGGTGCCCCGGCCTCGGCACCGTGGTCGCCAACGAGGAGGTCACCGCCGACGGGCGGAGCGACCGCGGCAACTTCCCGGTGTTCAAGCGCACGATGCGGCAGTGGATGATGCGCATCACCGAGTACGCCGACCGCCTGCTGGAGGGCCTGGACGCCCTCGACTGGTCGGACGCGCTGAAGACGATGCAGCGCAACTGGATCGGCCGATCGACCGGCGCCAGGGTCGATTTCGAGTCCCCGGCGGGGCCGATCAGCGTGTTCACCACCCGTCCCGACACGCTCTTCGGCGCCACGTTCATGGTGCTCGCCCCGGAACATCCGCTGGTGCCCGAGCTGACCACGTCGCAGCATGCCGCCGCGGTCGTGCAGTACCGCAACGAGGCGGCGGCGTTCAAGGACACGGAGCGCCAGGACGCTCGATCGCCAGAAGACCGGCGTGTTCACGGGCTCGTACGCCACGAACCCGGTCACCGGCCAGGACATCCCGGTCTGGATCGCCGACTACGTGATGATGGGCTACGGCACCGGGGCGATCATGGCGGTGCCGTGCGGCGACCAGCGTGACTTCGAGTTCGCCACGGTGTACGGCCTCGACGTCCCAGCCATCCAGCAGCCGCCCGACGAGTGGTTCGCCGAGCACCGGATCGCGCCGACGCTCGACACCCGCTACTGGCCGGAAGCGTTCGTCGGTGATGCTCCGTACGTCAACTCGTCGAACAGGGACATCTCGCTCGACGGCATCGCGTCGGTCGCCGAGGGCATCGCCATCGTCAACGGGTGGCTCGAGGCCAACGACCTCGGCGAGGCCGCGATCACCTACAAGCTGCGCGACTGGCTGTTCAGCCGCCAGCGCTACTGGGGCGAGCCGTTCCCGATCGTGTACGGCGAGGACGGGCACCCACGCCTGATCCCCGACCACCTGCTGCCGGTCACGCTGCCCGAGACCGACAGCTTCTCGCCGCGCACGTTCGATCCCGACGACGAGTTCTCCGAGCCCGAGAGCCCGCTGGACCGGTTGGAACCGTGGGTCGACGTCGAGCTCGACCTCGGCGACGGGCCCAAGCGCTACCGCCGCGAGACGAACGTGATGCCGCAGTGGGCCGGCTCGTGCTGGTACGAACTGCGCTACTGCGACCCGACGAACGAGACCATCTTCTGCGACCCCGCGATCGAGCGCTACTGGATGGGGCCGCGCGCCGACATCGCCGGCCACCCCGGCGGCGTCGACCTGTACGTCGGCGGCGCCGAACACGCGGTGCTGCACCTGCTGTACTCGCGGTTCTGGCACAAGGTGCTCTACGACCTCGGCTACGTCTCGTCCTCGGAGCCCTACTACCGCCTCGTCAACCAGGGCACCTTGCTCGCCGCGGCGTACTACGACGAGCGCGACGTCTACGTCGAAGCGTCGCAGGTCGTCGAGGAAGGCGACGGATACGCGTACGAGGGCCGACCGGTCACCCGCCAGTGGGGGCGCATGGGCAAGAGCCTGAAGAACGGCGTCGACCCCGAGACGGTGTACGACGCGTACGGCGCCGACACCCTGCGGCTGCACATGATGGCGAGCGGCGCCACTCGATCAGTCACGGCCGTGGGAGTCCCGGGACGTGGTCGGCATGCACCGGTTCCTGCAGCGCGTGTGGCGCAACATCGTCGACGAGGAGTCCGGCGAGGCGAGGGTGACCGACCCGCCCGCCGATGACGACGCGACGCGCCAGCTGCTCCATCGCACGATCGACGCCGTGCGCGGTGACCTGGCGGCGATCCGTTACAACACCGCGATCGCCAAGCTGATCGAGCTGAACAACCACGTCACGAAGCTCGGCGAGATGCCCCGTGAGGTGGCCGAGCCACTGGTGCTGATGCTCGCGCCGCTCGTGCCGCACATCGCCGAGGAGCTGTGGCGGCGCCTTGGCCACGACGGCACCGTCGCCTACGAGAGGATGCCCGAGGCCGATCCGGCGTTGCTCGTCGACGATACGGTGGAGTATCCAGTGCAGGTGAACGGCAAGGTGCGTGGCCACGTCATCGTCGCCGTCGACGCCGACGCGGCAACGATCGAGGCCGCGGCTCTCGAGGATCCCAAGGTCGTCACCGCGCTCGCCGGGGCGACCCCGACCAAGGTCATCGTCGTCCCCGGCCGCATGGTCAACGTCGTGGCGTAGGGCGCCGTTCGCGGAGGGCAGGCCGACCCGGCGCGACGGGCCACTACTCGCTGTCAGCCCGCTCCTCGAGCTCGAGCGCCAGGCTGTTCATGCAGTAGCGCTGGCCGGTGGGCTGCGGGCCGTCGTCGAAGACGTGGCCGAGGTGGCTGCCGCACCGCCGGCAGCGGACCTCGGTGCGGGCCATGCCGTGGGAGCGGTCCTCGATCAGCTCGACAGCCTCGGCCACCTTGGGTTCGTAGAAGCTCGGCCAGCCGCTGTGCGATTCGTACTTCGTCGACGAATCGAACAGCTCGGCACCGCACGCCGCGCACCGGTAGGTGCCGTCGGCGTGGCTGTTGACGAGCTCGCCGCTCCACGGCCGTTCCGTGCCGGCCTCGCGAAGCACGTGGTACTGCTCGGGCGTCAGCCGTGAGCGCCATTCCGATTCGCTGCGCTCCACGGTTCGATGTTCTGGCTCGGCCATGCACGCACCCTAGGTCCGTTCGTGCTCGACCACGTGCGGCTCGTACTCGATGTCGAGTCCCTCCGGGTGGTAGTCGGGCACCGGGATGAAGTCGGGATGCTCGCGGATCAGGCCGCGCGTCACCCAGCCCCGCTTCTCCGCCCACACCAGCATCGGGGGCAGGAACACGAGCGCGCTGAACAGTGCGACGGCGAGGTTCATCGCCACGATCTGGCCGAAATCGCGCAGCAAGGGCAGCGAGGAGAGCGAGAGAACGGCCACGCCGATGATCGCCGTCATGCCCGACACGATGAATGCCCGGCCGGTGCGCGCCGCGGTGACGTCGACCGCCGCCCTCGGGTCGAGGCCCCGGCGCGTTCCTCGATGAACCGCCAGCAGGATCAGCGACGTGAACTCGGTGCAGGCGGCGATGATCAGCGGACCACCGGCCGCGGTCATCGGGCTGAGCGTGAGGTCGAACGCGTAGGCGATCAGCGACGCCGCGCCGACGGCGATGGCGACGGGAACGAGTGACAGCGCGGAGCGGATCGGCGACCGCAGGCGGACGGCGAGGAACACGAAGACGAACACCATCGCGAGATACGTGAGGAAGATGCGGTTCGACTCGAGGTTCTCGAGCAATCCGACCCCGACGACCGCGAGGCCGGCCGGCGTGACGGCAAGGCCGTCCGGCGCCTCGTCGCCGTCGCGGATGTCCTCGGTGATCGGCTTCCACTCCTCGATCGACGACGGCTTGACCGGGAAGATCAGGTTGAACGCCTGCCCGTTGTGGGCGATCGATGCGTTGCGGATGTCCGTCGGGGCGACCTCGAACGCTCGGCGGACGTCGTCGCCGGTCGGGGCGATGTCGCTCGCCCCCTCGACGTACAGCGTGTCGCCGACGACCGCCTCGATGCTGGAAGCGCGCAGCAGGACGTCCTCGTTTCGCGCGCCGGATCTCGCCCTGGTTGTCGCGGAGCAGGATCCCGAGCCAGTCCGGGTCGTCCATCGTCCGCTCCTCGACGGGCACCTCCTGGATCTCGACGACGGTGGCCAGCGCATCGGAAGCCCGGGCCTCGGCCTGCGGGGACCCTTCCTCCTCCTTCGAGAGTGCCGTCGTCACGGCCTGCCCGATGACGCTGGTTGCCGGGTTGCCGTCCTCGCTGTTCAGCAGGTTGTGCGAGAACTCGAGCGCGATCAGCGGCGTGATGACCGACTTGAACCGCCCGGTCTCGACGAGCCGGTCGTGAACGACCTGGAGCTGCTCCCGACCGGTCGCGTCGAGCAACTCGTCGACCGTGTGGCCGTCGTCCATCGTGATCAGCACGACCATCGCCGAGCCGCCGAACAGGGTCTGGTATTCGACGTTGTCCTGGTAGATCTGGTCGCTCGTGCTCAGGTAGCTGTCCTGGCCGGATGCGAAGTCGAGCTGGGTGATCCCGAAGCCGAGGACGACGGTCAGGAGCACGACGCCCAACGCGACCCAGCGGGCGTACTTGCCGAGCTCGACCGCCAGCCAGTCCCACAGCTTGTCCATCGGACCCCCAACCTCGTCAACGCGATGAACCTAAGGCACCTTAGGGCGACCTCCCGACTCCGAAGATTGGGATCACGCCCGATGTGGCCGCGTGCCTCAGCGGCGCACGATCGTGACATGAACGAATACTTCAGCCTCGACTCGCCCGGCAGCGCCAGCACGAACTGCTCGACTACGCCGCCCAGAGCCGGATCGCCGCCCGGGCCACCCGGACGGGTCGCCGGTCGCTGGCGGCCCGCTTCACCGTATGGCGGCGGGCCGGCACCTGCGCCGCGCACTGAGCATGTCGGCTCGACGCCCGACCCCCGTCCCAGAAGCAAGTTGGGTGGTTGAATGAGCGACGTGGCGCTCCGCAGTGCACCGGTCAGGATGGTCGGCCGCGAGCGGCAACTCCACGAGCTCGCCGAGATCTGGGAGCGCACGCTCACCGGTCGGGCCGCGATCGTGCTCGTCGGAGGCGACGCCGGCGTGGGCAAGACCACGCTCGTCGACGCCTTCGTGGCCGGGCAGCTCGGCCGCGCACGAGTCGTCAAGGGCCAGTGCGTGCCGCTCGGCGGCGATGGCTTGGCGTGGGCGCCGATCGTCGGCGCGCTGCGCGACCTCCAGGCTCAGACGAGCCACGGTGACCTGGTCGCATGGGCCGGGCCCGGGGCGCCGGCGATCGGGTGCCTCCTCCCCGAGTTCTTCGACGACCGTACGCGCCGCCGGATGACCGGCTCCGCACCCTCGAAGCGGTGACCGCCGTGTTCGAGCGCGCCGCCGCCGACGAGCCGCTCATCGTCATCCTCGAGGACATCCACTGGGCGGACGCGTCGACCCGTGATCTCATCGGCTTCGCCGCGCGCGATCAACGATTCGCCGGTCCTGCTGATGGCGACCTACCGGAGCGACGAGCTCCACCGCCGGCACCCGCTCAGGCCGTTCCTCGCCGAGCTCGACCGGCTCCCGCAGAGCCGCCCACATCGAGGTGCCCCGCCTCGACCGCGACCGCGGTGGCCGAACTGCTCGGGAGCTTGCTTGCCTCGGCACCCGACGCCAGTTTCATCGACGAGATCTACAGTCGCAGCGACGGCATCCCCTTCTTCGTCGAGGAGCTGGCCGGAACCGACTGCTGCGACCT
Organism: Ilumatobacteraceae bacterium; assembly: GCA_963764455.1. Classification (GTDB taxonomy): domain Bacteria; phylum Actinomycetota; class Acidimicrobiia; order Acidimicrobiales; family Ilumatobacteraceae; genus Desertimonas. The sequence continues at coordinate 45,048 of CAVXSN010000011.1, read as the reverse complement.
TCCGTCCGGGTTGCGCAACGTCCTCATCATTCGCTTCGAAGCGCTCAGCCCACCGGCCCAGGCGACGGTCCGCCTCGTGGCCGTGGCCGGCAACCAGGCCGAGCACGGGCTGATCGCGGCGGTGAGCGAGCTGCGCGGAGGTGACCTCGACGCGTCCATCCGGGAAGCCGTCGACGGACAACTCCTGATCGCCGACGCCACCGGCTACCACTTCCGCCACGCCCTGCTGCGGGAAGCGATCCTCGACGACCTGCTGCCGGGAGAGGCGATGGCGTTGCACCGCCGGTTCGCCGAAACCCTCGAGGCCCGGACCGATCTCGATCCGGCCACGCGAGCCGTACAGCTCGCCCATCACTGGTACCGGACCCACGACCTCACCAAGGCCTTCGGGTGGTCACGCGAGGCGGCGATGCTGCCGGGCAGCGGCCGGAGCGAGTCGTTGCGCATGTACGAGCGGGCGCTCGAGCTGTGGCCACAGGTCCCCGATGCCCAGGCCATCGCCGGGCGGCACGTCGATCTCCTCGAGGTCGCGGGCGACGTCGCCAGGGATGCCGGCGAGCTCCTCCGGTCGCTTTCGCTGTACGACGCGGCGGTGAACGAGACCGACGCCACGGCGGCACCGCTCGACGCGGCCAGGCTGCTCGAGAAGAAGGGGCAGCTGCTCGCCCACGTGATGCAGCCGGGGTCGGTCGAGACGCTGCAACATGCAGTCGCGCTCGTCCCCGCCGACCCGCCGAGCCGCCAGCGCGCCGACGTGCTGGCGATGCTGGCTGCGATGCAGATGCTGTCGGGTGACCAGCACCATGCCGTCGTCACCGCCAAAGAAGCGGTCGCGTCGGCACAGGCCGCCGGCTCAACGCTCGCCGAGGCGTCGGCGCTGGTCACACTGGGCTCGAGCCTGTCGGCACTCGGGCACCTCGAGGAGGGTCTACAACTGTTCGAGCGGGCCCGCACGATGGCGGCCGGCGACGACCACCTGCTCGTCCGGGTGCTCATCAACTGGTCTGACGTGCTCCAGAACAACGGCCGCTACCGCGAGGCCTACGAGGTGGCGATGTCCGGCCGGATGATCACCAAGGCGCTCGGCGTCGAGCGCACGAAGGGCGCGATGCTGGCCGGCAACTCAGCCGAGCCGCTCCTGTCGCTCGGCGAGTGGGACAGGGCGCGCCAGATCGATCGACCGCACACTCGAGCTCGACCCGCCGGCGCATCACCGCATCCACAACCGGATCCTGCAGGCTTGGCACCTGACATGGACCGACGAGTTGTCCGCCGCCGATCGCGGCGCTGGCCGAGTTCCGGCCGATGCTGGTCAACCCGCCGACGATGCCGCAGTACCTCACGATGATTGCGTTCGGCGAGAGCGAGTATGCGCTGGCGATCGAGGACCACGAGCGGGCGTGGACCGCGGCCAAGGTCTCGCTCGATCTGCGGGCGACGCAGAACGTCGGCGCCGTCTGGTGGGTCGCCCGGGCTGCGGCGGCGGCGATCGCCGGGCGGCGACGATCGCTCGCCTACTCCCCCGATGCTCCCGGCTTCGACGCCGACGCGGCCGAGGTGACGGTGCGAACGGCCGTGTCCGAGTTCAACGGCGTGATCGCGAACCCGGTTGCCGAGGCGCTGATCGACGCCGAGCTCACGGGCGACTCCAATGCGTGGGAGCGGGCCGAGAAGGCGCTCGTCGCGGCCGAGGGCCCGGTTCGGTTCGGGCCCTACAGCCAGCTTCGCCGAGCCGAGCTGCTCGCCGGTTCCGACCGCGCCGCGGCCGGCGCACTGCTCCACGGCGCGGCCGCGTCAGCCGCCGCCCTCGGCGCCAGGCACATCGAACGTCACGTCCACGAGTTGGCTCGGCGGATCGGCGTTCGGCTCGACGGTGAACAGCACCCAGTCGACGAGGCTGGGCGCGATCCGACCGCGCTGACACCACGCGAGCGGGAAGTGCTGCGCCTCGTCGCCGAGGGCAGAACGAATGGCGAGATCGGCAGCGAGCTGTTCATCAGCACCAAGACCGCGAGCGTCCACGTCTCGAACATCCTCGCCAAGCTCGGCGTGTCGAGCCGCACCGAGGCGGCTGCGATCGCCTTGCGACGGGGCCTGTAACGACGACGTGGTTACTGTCCACTCATGACCGAGCGTTCGACGCACGCGGAACGCGAGGCTTCAGAGCTTGACGACGTCGAGGACCGAGAAGAGCTCAGACAGCGCTACTACACGTTTCTGCAGGAGCTCCGCGTCGTCCTTCCAGGCGTCCAGGTGCTCTTGGCGTTCCTGCTCACCGCGCCGTTCGCGTCGCGGTTCGGCGATCTCGACGACCTCGGCCGCGCCGCCTACTTCGTGGCGTTGATCAGTTCCCTCGGCTCGATGATCAGTCTCCTCGGCCCGACGGTGTTCCACCGCGTGGCCGAGCGCACGGCGCGCTCGGCCAGGCTGGAGTGGGGCATCCGCCTGCACCTGACCGGCGTGCTGCTGCTGGCGCTGGCTCTCACGTCGGCGTCGTGGTGCATCGTGCGGCTCGTATTCAGCACGGCCCTGGCGACCGTGGTCGCCGCGATCGCCGTCGCGTCATTCGTCGCGCTCTGGGTCGTCCTGCCGCTTGCGGCCGGACGACCGAACGACGTGTCCTCACGGAACTGAGCGGAGAGGGCGAGCGTCGGGTTCACCCTTCGGTCGCGGATTCGTCAAGCGGCGCGGAGCACCGGTTCCAGCTCGGACTTCCAGAACTCGCAGAACCCCTCTTGGTCGGGTCCGATCTGGTGGAAGTACACGTGGTCGACGCCGGCCTCGATCAACTCGTTCGCCTTGGCGACGATCGGCTCGGTGTCCGGCCCGCACGGCGTGGCTTGCGCGACCATCGCCGGCGTGACGATCGACGCCGCCTGTTCGAAGTGAGTGGGCGTCGGGAGATCCTGGCTCAGCTGACCCGGCACCGCCGTGTTCCGCCAGATCCGGTGGGCGGTCTCGACGGCCTTGTCTTCGTCGGCGTCCCAACACAGGCTGACCTGCGAGTACACCGGTCCCGCACCGCCCGCGTCGTGCCACGACGCGACGGTTTCGGCGGCCGACGTCCACAGTCCGTCCCCGACCCTGGCGGCGACCTCGGCCGCATCGGGTCCGAACGCCGACACGATGATCGGGATCTCGTGCTCGGGCGGGTCGAACAACTTGGCGTCCTCGACGCAGAAGTGCGCGCCACGGTGGTCGACCGTGTCGCCGCTCCACAGCTCGCGGATCACGTCGAGCGCCTCGGCGAGCTGTTCCCGGCGCACCGGAGCGGGTGGCCACCGGTCGCCGAGGATGTGCTCGTTGAGCGCTTCGCCGGTTCCGACCCCCCACGTGAACCGGCCGTCGAGCAGGTTCCCGACTGTCGCCGTCGCCTGAGCGAGGATCGCCGGATGGATCCTCGTCGTCGGACAGGTCACGCCGATCGCGACGCCGACCCGCGTCGTGCGATCCGCGATCGCGCCGAGCACCGACCAGACGAAGGGCGAGTGTCCCTGTTCCTCGAGCCAGGGATGGAAGTGATCGGAGATCGACACGAAGTCGAACCCGTGGTGTTCGGCGAGATCGGCGAGCTCGACGAGGCGGCGGGGGGCGTGCTCCTCACTCGACAGGGTGAGGCCGAACTTGGGTGTGGTCGTCATGGTCGCTTCCCCTCCTCGCTGCGTGCGCGTCTTCCAGCGTGTCCTGCAGGCGCCGGGCGGCGGTGTCGAGCGGCTCGCCGTTGGTCCGATCCGCGACGAGTTGGTCGAGCGCGACCCTGACGGCGACCGACACCGTTCCGCTGGCCAACGCGTCCCGCGCTCGGCGCTCCAGTTGCTCGACTCGTCGGCTGGCGCGCTGCTCATGCGACGTCGGTACCCGGGCTCGCAGCGCGCTAGCCGTCACGGCGCTGAACGCCTACCAGGCGACCTCGTCGCAGCCCTCGTGACCCTCCGGTTCGATCTGGAATGTGGCGTGAGCGATGTTGTGTCGCTCCTGCAACATCGCCCGCGCCTGGTCGAGCACGGAATGGCCGTCTGCTCTGGCGTTGACCCGCAGGTGGGCCGATGCCACCTCCATCTCGGACGTGAGGGTCCATACGTGGAGGTCGTGGACGTCGACGACGCCCTCGATCGACGCAAGACCGGACTCGACAGCGACGAGATCCAGTCCCGGCGGTGCCGCCTGGACGAGGATCCGCAACGCCCGCGCCCCGAGCCGCCAGGTCCGCGGCAGGATCCACACGCCGATGGCCACGCCGACGATCGGGTCGACCCATTCCCACCCCGTGATGCCGATGACGATGGCGCCGACGACGACGCCCAACGATCCGATCATGTCGGCGAGCACCTCGAGATACGCGCCCTCGACGTTGATCGACTCCTGCGAGCCCGACCGGAGCAGGAAGAACGCAACGAGGTTGGCACCGAGTCCGGCCAGCGCGACGACCAGCATCAGGACGTTCATCACGTCGGGTGGGTCGCCGAGTCGCCTGGTCGCCTCGACGATCACGTAGATCGCCACGCCGAACAACAGCACCGAGTTGGCGAGGGCGGCGAGGATCTCCAGCCGGTACAGGCCGAACGTGTGGTGCCGGCGTTCGGAGCCTCGGCTGGCGAGCTGGATCGCGGCGAGGGCCATGCCGAGGCCGATCACGTCGGTGAGCATGTGGCCGGCGTCGGAGATCAACGCCAGCGAGTTGGTGACGATGCCGGCCACGACCTCCACCAGCATGAACGCTGCGAGGATGGCGAACGCTGCGAGGAGCCGGCCCTTGTGCCGCTCTCCGGACCGGATCGACGCGTGACCGTGATCGTGTTCGGTGTGGTCATCTCCTCCCACTCACGCGAGTCTGGCCCAACGGACGGGTTTCGTGCGTCGATCGAGCGGGGTACGTCCCGGCATGACCACCGACGTTCCCGCTCCGCAGCCGTCGCAAGCCCTTCGCCGTTACCCCCTCGGCGACCGCGGCCTCGCCATCGTCCTCGGCGGGCTGTTCTTGACGAGCTGGGTCGCCCAGTTCGTCTTCGAGGTGTTCGTCGTTCGCGACGAGGCGCAGTCGCACGGCGGTTCGTTCCGGTGGGCCGAGTTCTGGCCGCAGTTCTGGCAGTCGACGATGGAGAACTGGCAGTCCGAGTTCCTGCAACTGCTCACGTTCGTCGTGCTCACGACGTACCTGATCTACCGCGGCAGCCACGAGTCGAAGGACAACGACGACGAGGTGTTCGAGACGCTGCAACGGATCGAGGAGAAGCTCGACCGGCTCGCGGCCCGCTCCTCGTCCGAGCCGGGACACCGACCGCCTCAGGGCACCGCTGAGAGTCGGCAAACCGGCTGAACCGGCCCATCGTCACGGTCCGGCGATCGTCGGTGAGCCCGCCGATCAGGTTCCGAACCGAATGCCATCCAGCCGCCGAGGTAGCCCCCGAACGTGGCGACCGCGCTCGCCAGCAGACCGCCGACGATGCCGGTCCGCCGACGACCGCGAGCACGCGCCCACCATGATCGACTGAACGCAACCAGGGAGACGGTGTTCGAAACTGCATGGACGACGGCGACCCGTCGCTTGGATGCTGGCAGCGATGGAACGTCGGCGAACCCGGCGAGAGCGGTCGGCACCGCAGACAGGACGCCCAGCGCAATCAGCCGTTGCGCGGCTGCGGCGCAGCGCCTGCCGCCCGCGACATCCAGGACGGCAGCGCTCGTCCAGAACCCGATCGGCAGGTCGGTCAGTGCCGGGTGCACGGCGTGCCCGAGCGGGCGCCCTCGGAGCAGGTCTGCGAGGGGCGACTGCCATCGCCCGGAGCGACTGGCGACCCACTGCGCGGGACGCTCGAGCATCTCGATCGACGCCATTCGCTCGGCGACGACACTTCCCGGCGCAGACCGGTCGTTCTCCATGGTTGAGGGGTACCCGCGCCGAACTCTGGCTAGTCCGGACTGCCGGCCAACCGCAGGACTTCGATGATGGCTCACACGCCGACAGCGAGCTCGGCGGCGTAGCCCTCCTCGACGGATCCGGTCACCGTGGCGAGCTGGCTGACACCGTCGTCGTCGCCGAACACGTTGTCGTCCTCCAGCGACGTCGCCGCCAGGTTCCTGATGCTCGCTTCGTATCCTTCCGTGGCGTAGACGACCTCGCACACGTCCTCCGGAAAGGCGAGCTGCGACGTGACGATCGGCTCGCCGCCTCCGGTTGCCTCCTCGAGCGTGCGATACACCTCGAAGTGGATGTGCGGCCACCGGCCCGAGTAGGCGGCGGGAAAGATCGAGTCGAAGACGACCTTGCCGTCCGCGTCGGCGGCCTGCACGCCGCGCAGGTAGTTCTCTGCCTCGGCACCCTCTGAGTACATCGAGTAGCGGCCTTCGCGGTCGCAGTGCCACAGGTAGACGGCCGCGCCTTCGAGGGGCGCGCAGTCGGCCGCGGTGTCGGTGATCACGAGCGTGACCTCGAGCGGTACGCCGTCGGCGACGCCGGTGGCGCCGCCGACGCTCGACGTGATGTCGCGCCGGACCACGTCCGCTTCAGTCAACACGTTGGGTCCGTTCGACCCGTCCCCGGGAAACGGACCCGCGGTCTCCTCAGGGATCACCGCGCAGACGTCTGCTGCGGTATCGGAGGGTTCGGTGGTGCTCGATGCTCCGACGGCCTTCGCCGCCCCGGCGACGAACACCGCAACGGTGCTGCCGCCGAGCAGCTTCAGTACGTCACGGCGCTGCAGGTCTCGGGAAGTGATCGGATTCATGGCGACGATCCTCGCACCGCTTCCCGAGAGTTTGGTGAGAGCGCGCCGAGAGTCTCGTCAGGATCGCGGTGAGCGCCACTAGTCTCCGCCGGTGTCCTCGCTCCTCCTCGACAGCACGTTCACGTCGATGCCATCTGGGCCCGGGTTCGTGCGGTTGCGCCTCGTCAACGTCGGCCGTGAGGCGTTCCATGGTTTCCGGCTCGGATTCACGTCGATCGTCACGCTCAGTCCCCCGGCCGGCTCGCCGGTGAGGCTCGTGGAGCACGTCGGGAGCTACCACGAGATCGCCGCGCCCGAGGACGTCGTGCTGGCTCCTGGAGCGGTGTGGGACGTCGGGAACTTTCAGTGCGGGGTGCACCTGTCCCATGCGAACGACGGTCCGGTCAACGCGTTCCTCATCCGGGCCGACGGCTCTGCGGCGTCGGTTCGTGCCGTTCCCACCGAGCTCGGCGCAATCCTGAAGGTCGGCAACGACGCACCGCCGGCTGTGGCGCTGAAGGATCCGTCGGACGTCACCGCCGCGGCGTGGTCGGTCGCGGCGGCGTGTGAGAAACGGCTGTACCCCGATGCTGCCAGCGTGCTCGCATCACGCGGCGCACCCGTCGAGGCCCGCATCGACTCGATGCTGGGTACCGATGACTTCGCGCTCGTGCCGGCCGGCGGATCCGGCTGGACCGTCATCGCGGGATCGAAGGTCTCCCTCCAGTGGGCGCTGCTCGAGCTAGCTCGGCGCCAGCGCGGCCACGCCCTGCTCGGCGGCACGTCGTTCACGCCCAAATCCCGCTTCCGTGGATTGATGATCGACCTCTCGCGGAACTTCATCCCGGCGGTGGACGTCGGCGAGGTCATCGACCTCGCGGCCTGGCGCAAGCTGAACGTCGTCCACCTGCACCTCACGGACGACGAAGGGTGGCGGATCCCGATCGCGGCCTACCCGGCGCTCGCCGACGTCGCCGCGTGGCGCGGCTACGGCCAGCCGATTCCGCCGCTGCACAGCTCCAGCGCTGAGCCGTACGGCGGCTGCTACACGGCCGAGGAAATCCGCGGCTGGGTGACGAGAGCCGCCGATCTCGGGATCGAGCTGATCCCCGAGGTCGACGTACCTGGCCACTCGTACGCGACGATCGTGGCGCTGCCAGAGCTGTTCGACCGTGGCGACACCGGCACCGTGGAGAGCGTCCAGTACTTCCGGTCCAACGTGCTGAACCCCGGGCTCCCCGCCACGAGGACGTTCCTCGAGGCGGTGTTCGGCGAGGTCGCCGACCTGTTCCCCGGCTCACGGGTCCACATCGGCTGCGACGAGGTGGTCACCGGTGCGTGGGACGCATCACCGGCGGCAACGCGGTGGGCCGCCGATCACGGGCTCGAGGGCCACGCGGCGATCGAGAAGGCGTTCGTCACCGAGATCGTCGACATCGTCCGGAAGTCCACCGGGCGCCGGCTCGGCGCGTGGCAGGAGGCGGCCGAGTTCGGCGGTCTCCAGCCGGGTGACGGCTACGTGGTCGGCTGGAGGGACAGCGAGGTTTGCCGCACACTCGCCGAGGAGGGCTACGACGTCGTCGCGTCGCCCGCCGCGGCCTACTACCTCGACATGGCCGAAGGCCCGGACTGGCACCTCCCGGGGCACTTCTGGGCGGGCAACGTCACGAGCGACGTGATCGCGTCGTACGACCCGACGGCCGGCTGGGACGAGTCGTCGAAGGCCCGGCTCCTGGGCATCCAGGCGTCGCTGTGGGGCGAGCACGTGACCGATAGGAGGACGATGCGAGCGATGCTGTTGCCCCGGCTCGACGCCTTCGGCGAGGCCGGCTGGCAGCGCGAGTGGAGCTGAGGGGAATCGAACCCCTGGCCTATTGGATGCCATCCAATCGCTCTGCCAACTGAGCTACAGCCCCCAATGCGGGACGCGAACGATACCGGTGTCACCGGACCGATCCAAACGGACCGCCGTAGTCAGCCGGCCCCAGTGCGGCGGCGGATCTCGGCGGTGATCGCGGGGACGACCTGGTGGAGGTCGCCGATGACCGCATAGTCGGCCTTGGTCACCATGTTGGCGTTGGGGTCGGTGTTGATCGCCAGGATGCGCTTCGATGCCATCGCACCGACCCAGTGCTGAATCGCGCCAGAGATGCCGCAGGCGATGTAGATGTCCGGGGCGATGCGGGTGCCGGTCTGGCCGACCTGGTCGGTGTGGTTGCGCCAGCCGTTGTTCGTGACCGCGCGGGAGCAGCCGACGACCCCGCCCAGCAGCGCGCGCCAGTTCCTCCAGGGCCGCGAACCCGTCGGCCGAGCCGACGCCGCGCCCGCCGCCGACCACGACCGGGGCGGTGGCGAGCGTGACGCCCGCTTCGCGCTCGACGCGATCGACGATCGCGCCGCGCCGCGACGACCGGGTCGAGTTCGGGAACGAACGGGCGCGGGGTCGCCGCGCCTGCCGCCGCTGCCGGCGACGCCTCGATCGCGTGGTGCGCAACGGTGAGCAGGCTGCACCGGCCGCGTCAACCGCTGCGGTCTCGATCAGCGAGCCGCCCCAGCGCACACGGCGAACCGTGAACGGCTCGGCCGACTCGACGGCTGAGGCAGTTGGCGGCGAACGGCAGATCGAGGATCGCGGCGGCGTGGGCGACTACCTCGTTGCCCACGTCGGTGCCGGTAGACACCACGATGTCGGGAGACGACGAAGCGGATCGCCCCGGCCAGCACGTCGCCCCACGCCTCCGGGTTGTAGTCACCGAGCAGCTCATGGTGCGCCTGGTGGACCTCGCCTGCGCCGTACTCGCCGAGCTGCGTCGGCGAGGCCGTCGGCATCCTGGCCCACGGTCAGCGCCACCACGTCGCCGAGCGAGCGGGCGAATGTCATCGCCTCCAACGCCGCCGCGACGATCGCTCCACGGTCGTGCTCGACGAGCACCAGCGACCCGCGTCACGCGCAGCACACCGATCTCGGTCAGCAGGTCGACCACGGCGGGCAGCGGCGTCGGTGCCCTGGCCGAGGACGACGTCGTGCGTCGACCTGCTCTGGCGGAGACTGCAGCGACTCGAGCGACTGGCCACCCGGCGCGGCGAGCGGCTCGACCGACGGCGACGGCGATCTTCTTCGACGCCAGACGGCCCTTCATCGTCGGGTAGCGGGGCAGGTTGATGCCCTCCTTGACCCCGACGACGGCCGGCAACGGGAGCGCGAACACCACCCGGCCGGCATCGGTCTCCCGCTCGACCCTCACCGCCTCGCCGTCGAGCGGCGATCGCCTTGGCGCCGTTGACCACCGGGCGACCGAGCGCCCTGGCCACGCGGATGCCCACCTGGAACCCGCCGGAGTCCGCCGACTCGTTGCCGAACAGGATCAGGTCGAACGGCCCGTCGGCCTCCAGCTCCGCCGACGGCATCGATCGACCGCCCGCGCCGTGCGCTGCGGGTCCCAGTCGCTGCCGTCGGTGGTGACCAGCACCGCCTCGTCGGCGCCGACGCTGGCGGCGTAGCGCAGCTGCTCCTCGGCCTCCGGCGGCCCCACCGTCAGCACCGTCGTCTGCCCGCCGTGCTGCTCGACGAGCTGCACGGCCGCCTCGACGGCGCACTCCTCGTGCGGGCTCGTCGTGAACCCGAGGAACGCGGTGTCGACCGCCTGCCCGTCGGCCGTGACGTTGATGCGGGCGCCCGGCGCGGGCACCCGCTTCACGCAGACGAGCACGTTCACGAGCGCGACCCCGACGACCGGAGCCGAGTGCGGTGCGGCCCCCGTCAGGCCTTCATGCGCGGTGGCTCATGCGGGCGTCGTCGGGGTCGAACAGCGGCGTGCTGCCGACCCGGGACACGACCACCGGGAACAGCTCGTTCATGTACATGACGCGCAGCTCGGTGCCCTCCACCGCGTGCTGCGGCGGCAGGTAGGCCATCAACAGGTAGGCATCGAGCGACGGTGCGGCGCCGGCCGTCGTCACCCGCGAGATCCGGCCCTTGGCGTCGACGATGCGCTCGCCGTCGACGGTGAGGATCGGCTCGTTGCCACCGGTCGGGTAGCGGGGGATGCCGGCCGCCGACATGTGGTCGGTCATCGTCAGCGTGCACAGCGTCGCGGTCGGGCCGTTGGCCTCGGCGTCGGCCCGGGCGGCGAGGTACGCGTCCTTGCCGATGAAGTCGGCCGACTTCACCTTCGGCCGGGCGAGCCCGGCCTCCACGGGGTCGTACTCGCTCTCCAGCTCGGCGCCCATCAGGCGGTAGCCCTTCTCGATCCGGCCGGTCACGGCGTACACGCCGATGCCGACCGGCACGATCCCGAACTCCTCGCCGGCCGCGGCGACCGTGTCCCACAGGCGCAGGCCGTGCTCCATCCGCGTGTAGATCTCCCAGCCGTTCTCGCCGACGTAGGAGATGCGGAACAGCGTGCACGGGATGCCGTCGATCAGCAGGTCGCTGCACCGACCCGTACGGGAACCCCACCTGCGAGATGTCCACAGTCGCGCCGGTGTGCTGCCGCTCCGGGGTCGCCACCTTGCTCAGCACGGCCTCGGCGCTCGGCCCCCACAGCCCGAGCGTGCACAGCGCCTGCGACCGGTCGGTGAACGTCACCGACGCCGTCGGCGGGCAGGTGCTTGCGGAACCAGTACTGGTCGCGGCCGCCGTCGAACGCGCCGGTGATCGACGCGGAAGTGCTGCTCGCCGAGGCGCTGGATCGTGAGGTCGCCGCGGAACCCACCGTCGGGCGTGAGCAGCGGCGTGTAGATCGACTTGCCGACCGCGCACGTCGACCTTGTTGACGACGATGTACTGCAGCGCCTCGACGGCGCCCGGGCCCTCGATGTCGAACTCGTTGAACGCGGTGAGGTCGACCATGCCGACGCTGTCGCGCATCGCCAGGTGCTCGGCGTTCGTGATCGGCGACCACCACCGGGCGTCCCACTCGTGCGGTCGTGGCGATGTTCGCCTGCGGGTACTTCTCGAAGCAGCGCGGCGTTGCTCTCGTACCACTGCGGGCGCTCCCAGCCGCGGGCGTCGAAGAACACGGCGCCGAGCGCCTCCTCGCGGGCGTAGAACGGGCTGCGCCGCATGCCCCGCTCGCTACGCCCACTGCTCGCGGGGATGGACGATGCCGTAGGTCTTGTTGTAGTGCTCGGCGCAGCGGGCGTGGATGTGGTGCTCGGTGCGCTCGTGGGGGTAGAAGCGGCTGATGTCGCTGGTGTGCGGGTCGCACACGTGCGGGTAGCCGTACGTCATCCACTCGGCGACGAGCTGGGCGATGCCCGGGCCCTCCTTGATCCACACCGCCGCCGCACTCCACAGGTTGGCGACCTCGACCGTCTCGCCGAGCACCGGCATCGCGTCCGGGGTGAGGGACAGCAGCCCGTTGATCGCGTAGCGGATCTCGGCCGTCTCGAGGATCTCGCCCATCAGCTCGAGCGCGCCCTCGAGCTGCGGGTCGAAGTCGTCGGCCGTGAACGGCAGCTCGGTCGGGCTGAGCGCCGACTCCTCGTTCGACGGGATGTCGTCGGGGTGGTGGAAGATCGGCCGGTGGGCGTACGAGCCGACCTCCATCGACCCCGCCGACTGGCGCTCGTAGCAGAACGTGTCCATGTCGCGGACGATCGGGTAGGCCACCTCCTTGCCGCTCTCCTGGAGGATGTCGATCGGGCCGACGTCGGCCATCTGGTGCACGGCCGGCGTGAGCGGGATCGTCGCCCCGGCCATGGCCGGCGATGCGTGGACTCCACACGCCGCAGGCGATCGCCACGTGGTCGCATCTCGATGCGCCCCTTGTCGGTGACGACGGCCCGCACGGTGGGCCGGCCGTCGACCGTCGTCGACCTCGATGTCGAGCACCTCGGTGTTGGCGAACACCTGGAGCGCGCCCTTGGCGACCGCCTCCTCGCGCATCAGCGTGCCCGCTCTGCAGCGAGTCGACCACCGACACGCTCGGCGTGTAGAAGCCGCCGAGCACGACGCTCTCGTCGACGAACGGCACGAGCTCCTTGATCTCGGCCGGCGGCTGAGCAGCCGGGCGTCGATCCCCCACGCCTTCGCCGACGTCATCCGCCGGTTGAACTCCTCCATCCGTTCCGGCGTCCTGGCCACCTCGATCCCGCCGCACGTGTTGTTCATCTCCAGCGACGACGTACTGGCGCTGGCTCTCCAGCGTGAGGAACGCCATCTCCTTGTTGTGGTCGGTCGGGAAGATGAAGTTCGATGCGTGGCCGGTCGACCCGCCCGGGTTCGGCAGCGGGCCCTTGTCGAGCAGCACGAGGTCGGTCCAGCCGAGCCGGGCGAGGTGGCCGACGAGGCAGTTGCCGACGATGCCGGCGCCGATCACGACGCAGCGTGCCTGCGCCGGCACCGTGTGGCTCGCTTGTTCGGACACGTGACCTCCCTTGGGACCTCCCGTCGGACCTCCCGCTGACTACGGCCAACGATTGTGCCACAGGATGAGGCGTGTTCCACGATGCGGACCGGTTTCGGATCGTGAGACAGGATTGGTCACACGGTGACATCGAGGGCGGCCGTGCACCCAGACCGGGCAACCCAGTCGGCGGTGGGACCGACGCTGTTGAACGTGAAGGAATGCAACCCGACGATGCCGAGCTCATCAGCGTGCGACGTGATGGCATCGACGACCGTCGACGGGTCGTAGCGAGCCGTCCTCGGCGACAGCAGCGGCCCGAGCAGTCCGGTGTTCTTGCGCAGGTACCGCAGCGACGCGCCGACGCCGATCCGCATCCCGATGGCGAAGAGCTTGCGGCGCTCGACGACGCCGGGCACCCCGAGATACACCGGGATCCGCAGCCCCGCCAGTCGCTCCGTGGCCAGCCACGCCCGGATCTGCAACGGCTCGAAGCACATCTGGGTGGTCGCGTAGCCAGCCACGCCGGCGTCGGCGAGCAGCGCCTGCTTGGAGTGCAACGCGGCGCGCAACTCGGACGCCGCAATGTCGACATGACCGTCGGGATACGCCGGGACACCGACGCGCTTGACGTCGCCGGCGGCCGCGTCGAGCAGGTCGCGGAGGAAGCCGAGCGCGTCGGCGTAGCAGCCCGCCGGCGTCGGCGAGTCGCCGCCGACGACGAACACCTCGGTCACGTCGTGGCGCCGCAACCACGCGGCCAGCCGGGTCGCCTCGGCGCGATCCTTGACCAGCCTGGCTGCGAGGTGCGGCACGGCACGGTGACCAGCGTCGAGCAGGCGAGCCGAGAGCTCCAGCGTCGTGCCGATCCCCTTGCTCGGAGAGCACGTGACCGTCACCCGCGACGACGGGGGGAGCAGCGCGATTGCCGGGATCGCGCTCTTCACCGGCATCAGCTCGTAGCGAACGTCGCCGGTGAGCGCTCGCGACATCACGCGCCGCGCCGCCTGCCGGCGCGCCCGGCGCGTGTTCCAGCCGCCGCAGCCGGGATCGCGGTTCGCGCGGATCCACGAGGCGCAGTCCCGGTCGTGCCCGGCAAGCACGTCGGCCGCCATCACGGCGGTCTTCACGTCGGCGTGGAGTGGATTCATGATCGCCGACGTCATCCCGCTGGCGATCGCCATGGCGAGGAACGTGCCGGTCACCACGTGGCGGTTCGGCAGCCCGAACCCGACGTTCGACGCGCCGCACGTGGTGTTCACCTTGAGCTCCTCACGCAACCGCCGCAGCAGCCGGAACGCCTGCTGGCCGGCGGTTCCCATCGCCCCGATCGGCATCACCAACGGGTCGACGACCACGTCGTGCGCTGGGATGCCGTGGTCGGCGGCGCGCTCGACGATGCGCCTGGCGATCGCGAAGCGAACGTCGGGGTCTTCGGAGATCCCGGTCTCGTCGTTGGAGATCGCCACGACGGCGGCGCCGTGCCGGGCGACCAGTGGCAGCACCCGCTCCAGCACCTCGTCCTCGCCGGTCACCGAGTTCACCAGCGCCTTGCCCTGGTACACCGCGAGGCCGGCCTCGAGCGCCTCGATGATCGACGAGTCGATCGACAGCGGAACGTCCGTGACCGACTGCACGAGCTTCACGGCCCGGGCGAGCAGTGCCGGCTCGTCGGCGAGTGGGATCCCGGCGTTGACGTCGAGCATGTGAGCACCGCCGGCCACCTGGGCGACGGCATCGGACTCGACCCGGCTGAAGTCGCCGGCCTTCATCTCCTCGGCCAGGAGGGTGCGCCCGGTCGGGTTGATCCGCTCGCCGATCATCACGAACCGCCGCTCGAAGCCGATCACGACCTCCCTCGTGGCGGAGCTGACGACTGTATCGGTCATCGCCCGCCACCGCTTGGGTTCGCCCGCACCGAGGAGCACAGAGATCCGGTCGGCAGCGGACAGGACCCGCGCCGCCTCGCGTTCGGCTGCCCCGAGGGCGGGGAACCGGTACGACGGGCCGTGGACGTGGATCGCGGCCACCGCCGTCCCGTCTGCGGTTCGGACCGCCGCGGCGACCGAGTTGATCCCGATCTCGAACTCCTCGTGGACCCAAGCGACGCCGTCGTCATTGACCTCGTTCAATCGCGCCCGGACGGCATCCGGGTCGGTCAACGACCTGTCCGTGAACCCCACCAGCGGCCGTTCGAGATACGAGTCGATGACGCCCGCCGGCGAGAGCGCCAGCAGAACGAGGCCGGACGACACGACGTGAGCGGGGACTCGTTCGCCCGACCAGTCGCGTACCTGCACCGGGTTGCCCGAGTCGACCTGCTCGAGGTAGAGCACGTCCGTGCCGTCGAGCACCGACAGCCCCGTGGCCTCACCGCTGATCGCGGTGAGCTCGACGAGGAACGGATGGGCGAGGTGTTGGAGCATCCGGCCAGGGGCGGCCGACCCGCCGATCTGCCGGACCAGCGGGCCGAGGCGATAGTCACCGCCCGGCGCGAGTTGCTCGACGGCGTCGAGCTCGAGCAACGTGGCGAGCAGGCGCGACACCGTGCTCTTCGGCAGGGCGACCCGCTCGGCGACCTTCGACACCCCGGCCGGACCGGCCGCCAGGCTTCGCAACACCGAGAACCGCGCGCTCGATCGACTGGACGCTGGACATCGACGGAGCACTCCTCGGACTGCGGGCACCGGCGAGAACCGGGCGCGGCGGCGAGGCGACGGTCACGACAGGCCGACGATCTCGCCGTCGCCGTCGAGGTCGATGACCGCAGCGGCCGGATGGGTGCCGAGCCCCGGCATCGTTCGCATCTCTCCGCAGATCGGGTACACGAAGCCGGCGCCGTTGTTCGCCCTGACTTCGCGGACCGGCAGGATGTGCCCGGTGGGCGCCCCGGTCAGCTTCGGATCGGCGGAGATCGAGAGGTGCGTCTTCGCCATGCACACCGGCAACCCGCCGAAGCCGTTGCGCTCGTACGAGTCGAGTTGGCGCTGCGCCAGCGGCGAGTAGTCGACGCCGGCCGCGCCGTAGATCTCGGCCGCGATCGTCTCGATCTTCTGGCGCAGCGTGGCATCCAACGGATAGAGGAAGCGGAACGCCGACGGCTGCTCACAGGCATCGACGACCGCCTCGGCGAGCTCGGTGGCGCCGGAACCGCCCTCGGCGAAGTGGTTGCACACTGCGACCGGAGCGCCCATCTCCCCGGCGATCGCCCGGATCGCGTCGTGCTCCGACCGGTGGTCGCCCGGGAAGGCGTTGACCGCCACGACGGGCGAGACCCCGTGCACGGCGACGTTCTCGATCTGCTTGCGCAGGTTGGCCCCTCCGGCGAACACATCGTCCGGGTTCTCCGCCAGCATCTCCGCCGGCAGCGGCCGGCCGGCGACGACCCGGTACTTCCCCGAGTGCGCCTTCAACGCCCGCACCGTCGCCACGAGCACCGCGGCGTCCGGCACCAGCCCGGAAGCACGGCACTTGATGTTGAAGAACCGTTCGGCGCCCATGTCGGCGCCGAACCCGGCCTCGGTGACCAGGTAGTCGCCCCCGTGGATGCCGACGAGGTCACCGATCACGGACGAGTTTCCGGTGGCGATGTTGCCGAACGGGCCGGCGTGGACGATCACCGGTGTGTGCTCGAGGGTCTGCAGCAGGTTCGGCATGATCGCCTCGCGCAGCATCACCGCCATCGATCCGGCGGCGTGCAACTGCTCGGCGGTGACCGGGTCGCCGCTCGTCGTGTAGCCGACGACGATGCGCCCGAGCCGTGCCCTGAGGTCGGCGAGCGATGTCGCCAACGCCAGAACCGCCATCACCTCGGAGGCGGCCGTGATGTCGAAGCCGCTCTGGCGGGTCACGCCATCGGCCTTCGGCCCGATCCCCACCACGATGTTCCGGAGCGCACGGTCGTTGACGTCGAGCACCCTTCGCCAGGAGATGTTGTCGAGGTCGAGGCCCAGCTCGTTGCCGTGGAAGAGGTGGTTGTCGACCATCGCGGCGAGCAGGTTGTGCGCCGCGGTGACCGCGTGGAAGTCGCCGGTCAAGTGCAGGTTGAGCTGCTCCATCGGCACGACCTGGCTGTACCCACCACCGGCGGCGCCGCCCTTGATCCCGAACGTCGGCCCCATCGACGGTTGGCGGACACTGATCACGGCCTGCTTGCCGACGTGCTTCATCGCCTGGCCGAGACCGACGGTCGTGGTGGTCTTGCCCTCACCGAGCGGGGTCGGCGTGATCGCCGTGACGACCACGTAGCGGGCACGCGGCCGGCGGGCGAGGTCGTCGATGGCCTCCAGGCGGATCTTGGCCACGTTGCGGCCGTAGGGCTCGAGCAGGTGCTCGCCGATGCCCATCTGCTCGGCGATGTCGGCCAGCGGCTTCATCGGAGCCGACCTGGCGATGTCGAGGTCTGAAGGAAACACGTTGCCTCCCTGGGGCTCGTTCTCGACGACTTCCGAGAACTCGAGTTGTTCCATGATGCGGATCAGACCCGCATTGTGGAACACTACCCCAGGATCGCGAGCGATGCCAAGCTTTCGACATCGAGCAGGCGAACAAAGCCGAGGAGAGCACATGAACTGGGAAGCCTTCGTCACGTGCGCCATCACCGGCGCCGGGGACACCACGCACAAGAGCGAACACGTCCCGGTCACCCCCGCCGACATCGCCGATTCAGCGGTCGCGGCGGCCAAGGCCGGCGCGGCGGTCGTGCACATCCACGTCCGCGATCCCGGCACCGGCGCTGGTGCCCGCGACCCGGGGCTGTACGCGGCGGTCGTCGAGCGCATCCGCGAGTCGGGCGTGGACGTGGTGATCAACCTCACCGCCGGGATGGGTGGCGACCTGGTGCTCGGCGGCGCCGAGCACCCACTGCCGCCGAATCCCGACGGCACGGACATGGCCGGTGCGACCGAGCGCCTCGCGCACGTCAGGGCGATCCTCCCGGAGATCTGCACGCTCGACTGCGGCACGATGAACTTCGCCTCCGGCGGCGACTACATCATGGTCAACACGCCGGGCACGTTGAAGGCGATGGCGCGGCAGGTTCAGGAGCTCGGCATCCGACCCGAGCTCGAGGTGTTCGACACCGGTCACCTCGTGTTCGTCAAGGAGCTGATCCGCGACGGGCTGCTCGACGACCCGATCCTGATCCAGCTGTGCATGGGGATCGCCTACGGGGCGCCCGACGACCTCACCTCGCTGTTGGCCATGGTCAACCTGCTCCCCGAGAACAGCGTCTTCTCTGCGTTCTCGATCGGCCGGATGCAACTGCCGTACGTGGCGATGGCTGCCCTCGCCGGTGGCAACGTGCGCGTCGGCTTGGAGGACAACCTGTACCTCGGGCCCGGCCGGCTGGCGACCAACGCCGACCTCGCAGCCAGGGCGGTGTCGATCCTCGAAGGCATGAACGTCGCGGTCATGTCGCCGCAGGCGGTGCGCGACAAGCTGAACCTGGTCAGGCATTGAGCCCTCTCCCTGGTCTCGGTCGCGTCGGGTTGCTCGGTGGCGGGGTGATCGGTGGCGGCTGGGCCGCTCGCTTCGTGCTCAACGGCGTCGACGTCGCCCTGTACGACCCCGACCCGCAGGCGGCCCGCAAGGTCGGCGAGGTCCTCGACAATGCCAGGCGGGCGTTCGCCAAGCTGACGATGGCCCCGCTGCCCGCCGAGGGCGAGCTCGCCTTCGTCGCCACTCCGGAGGAAGCGGTGGCCGAGTCGGACTTCGTCCAGGAGAGCGCTCCCGAGCGGATCGACGTCAAACGCTCGATCCTCGACCGGGCCAGCGCGGCGGCCGATCCGTCCATCGTGTTCGCCACGTCGACGTCCGGCCTGCTGCCGACCGAGCTGCAGGAGGGGATGCACCACCCGGAGCGGCTCGTCGTCGGCCACCCGTTCAACCCGGTGTACCTGCTCCCGCTCGTCGAGGTGTGCGGCGGCGCGGCGACATCCCCGGTTGCGACGCGGCGCGCCGCCGACGTGTACGGCGCAATCGGGATGCGGCCGCTGGTGCTCGACTCCGAGATCGACGGCTTCGTCGCGGACCGGCTGCTCGAGGCGCTGTGGCGCGAGGCCCTGTGGCTCGTGCACGACGGCGTGGCGACCGTCGAACAGATCGATGACGCGATCCGCTTCGGCGCCGGCTTGCGGTGGAGCGCGATGGGGACGTTCCTCGTCTACCGCATCGCCGGCGGCGAGGCCGGCATGCGCCACTTCATGGCCCAGTTCGGCCCGGCGCTGCAGTGGCCGTGGACGAAACTGACCGACGTCCCGGAGCTGACCGACGAGCTCGTCGAGCGGATCGTCGAGCAGTCCGACGAGCAGGCCGGTGCCCGGTCGATCCGGGAGTGGGAGGCATTGCGCGACGACTGCCTCGTCGCCGTGATCCACGGTCTGCGCAGCGTCGGCTTCGGCGCCGGCGAGGTGCTCGCCGACTACGAGCAGACACCTGTTCGACCGTGCTCCGGTCCCCGCGGGCGCGGACCCGTCGGCGCCGCTCCACTGCGCACCCACGAGACCCGCATCCCCGCCGACTGGGTCGACTACAACGGGCACACCAACGACAGCCGCTACGCGCAGCTGTCGTGCGACGCATCCGACGCCCTGCTGCGCCTGATCGGGATGGACGCCGAGTACCTCGCCGGCGGGCACAGCTGGTTCACGGCCGAGAGCCACATCACCTACGTCGCCCAGTCGCGGGCGAACGACCCGGTCTACGTGACGACCCAGGTGCTCGCCCACGACCCCAAGCGCCTGCACGTGTTCAACCGCATGTATCGCTCGCGACCGGAGACGAGGGCGACGAGCTGATCGCCACCGGCGAGCACCTGTACCTGCACGTCGACACGCAATCCGAGCGGGTTGTCCCTGCCCCGGCGGAGATGGTCGCCAACATCGCGGCGATCGCCGAAGCCCACGCGTCGCTGGAACGGCCGCCGCAAGCCGGCCGCTTCGTCGGCGCCCCACGCGAGTGAGTTCCGGCACCAAAACCAAGTTTTCCCCAACCGATGTGATTCATTTCTGAAACAAATCGGTTGGGGAAATGTCTCGCTCCAGGGTGCGGATCCGGCTGAGGAAGTCGTCGCGGTCGACGTAGCACCCCTGCAGGTGACGGGGACCGCTGTTCGGGTCGAACTCCGTGCGCCCGTGGAGGATCCGGTAGTTGTCCATGCACATCACGTCGCCGGGGTGGAGGCGGACGTGGCGCTCGAAGCGGCCTGACCGCAGCAGTCCACCGAACGCCCGCACGGCCCGGTACGTATCCAGCCATCCGATCGGCGGCGACCTCGAGCGGCGCGAGCAGGGCGTTGCTGTAGCGCACCTCGCACACGACGCCATCGGGGTCGAGGCGGATCATCGGCACCCGCGCGGTCAGATGTCGGTGCCCGCGCCGTCGCGGTACCGGAACCGCAGCGGCGTGGTGGTGAGCAGCTCGTAGGCTGCCGGGTTCGTCGCTCGCCAGCTCGGCGGCGCACGCGAAGCCGTCGACGAGGACGGTGTCGCCGCCCTCCGCCTCGAAGACCAGGCAGTGGAGGAACTGGATGCCGGGCAATGTCTCGCGGCTGACGAGGTCGATGTGCGGGCCGAGGGCGTGGGCGGTGTACGCCAGGCTGTCAGGGTCGGGCTTCGAGATCACGTCCCAGAGGAGTCCGAAGTTGCTGTTGCGCAGGAACGCGACGCGCTCGGCGATGTCGACGACCGTGCCGGGCGTGGTCGGCGCGCCGCGGACGAAGCTCACGCCGTGGCGATCGATCTGGCGAAGCCAGACGAGCAGATCGGCGTCGGCCGTCATGATCGCGTCGTAGGCGATCTCCGGCAGCGCGGTCTCCGAACCCGAGGTCCACAGCTCGCGGCGGTCGCCGACCGGCTTCGGAGCACCGTCGTAGGCGTGCTCGGCGAGCCAGCCGGCGTGGAACGTCGAGCGGTGCGTCGTCCGGCCACACGACCACGAGGTCACCGTCGACCGAGATGTCCGTGGTCGCCGGCGCGATGTCGTCCGGGATCGAGAGGGTGTCGACGAGCCGCTCCGGGATCGACTGGTGGCGGCAGGCCGGGCACGCGCAGTTGTCCCGCAGCCACAGGTGGTGGAACGTCGACGTCGCTCCCCCCGCCCAGGTCAGCGACACCCGATCGCTCAGTCGTTCAACTCCGACGAGGCCCTCGCCTGCCATCTCCACCACTCCGTTCCTGACGCCCGATCACTTCCACGCGGCGAGGCCGAGCGTTGCGCCTTCGCCGAGCATCTGGTCGGCCTGCTCGGCGGGGACGAGGTAGGTGCGGTCGCCGACCGCCACCACCACCCGGTCGCCGAGGTGGGCCACATCGCACAAGATCTGGTCCCAGTGCCGGTACTGCACGTCGTGTCCCTCGCCCTCGTACCACCGCACGAGCGGGCGGCCGGGTAGCGCCCTGCGCCAGCAGTCCAGATGGAACACCGGGACGAGCTGATCGCGCCCGCCCCAGTAGAGGAACGCCGGCGCGTCGAGCGCCGAGAGGTCCGGCAGCGAGGTGGCCGCGAGCGTCGCGAACTCCGCGGCCAGACCATCGGCCGGGACGTCCCGCCCGCGAGCGAACACGGCGCGGGTCGCCTCCTCGATCGCCGAGTCGGCGAACCCCGGAATCCGGTGGACGACGCTGTCGGCCGGGTACGTCCACCAGCTCACCGGGTTCGCGGCCACGGCGTCGACCGAGAACGGTGCGGTGCCCCCTGGCGGCCGCTGAGCGAACGCGCACGCGAGATGGACCGACCGCACCCGTTCCGGTCGAACCGCCACGACCCGCGCCGCGTACGGGCCACCGCCGCTGATCGCCATCACCGACACCTGCCCGACAGCGAGCTGATCGAGCAGCGCCCAGACGTCGGCCGCGTACTCGTCGATCCCGACGGCTGGGTCGTAGGGGCTCTGCCCGATCCCGTTGCGCTCGACCGACACCACCCGGATGTTCAGCTGCTCACGGAGGCGGCGGGCGAACTCCACCAACCGGAAGGCGCGGACCGTCGTACCCCCGCCGCCGAAGAACAGCATCGTGGTCCACCGCGGCTGGCCTTCGTCGATGAAGTGGACCGTGTGACCGGTCCGCAGTGTCGTCCGCTGCACCTCCGGCCCGAGCGGGTCGAACTCCCGCTGAACGACCTCGATGTGTTCCGCGTTCAACTAGTGTCCCCTTCCAGGCCCCGTTGTTTCTTTGGCGCCGTGTTTCACGATGCGGTACAGTCTCGCGATACGGTACTCCATCGCGATGGGCAGGCGGAGGCCGCGTCGAACGGGGGTTCACGATGGGCGAGGGCAATCCGACGTTGGGGCCGATCGGGACGATTCAGCCGGCGCTCGCTGATCGTCGGCGGCGCGGCGATCGGCATCGCTGCGGGCATCGGCGGCACCACCGGCGCCGCCGCGGCGACACGGGCCGCGACCACCGCGGCCGGAGTCGCGTCGACCGCCGCGCCGACGACCGGCGGCACGCTGCGGGTCGGGCGTGGTCGGCGGGACCAACGACCTCATCGACGGCCAGTACATCGTGGCCAAGCCGGACCAGGCCAGGTTGGTCGCCGGCTGGGAGACCCTCGTGACCTACGACGAGGAGTTCAACGTCAGCTTCGACGAGGGACTGGCCGAGTCCGTCGAGGCGACCGCGGCCGACCTCTACGTGATCCGGCTGCGCGAGGGCATCGAGTTCCACGACGGCAAGACGCTCGGCGCCGACGACCTCGTGTACTCGCTCAACCGGCTGCATCGACCCCGACCTCGGGCTGGATCCGGCGTTGCAGATCATCCTCGAATCGAGCGGGATCACCAAGCTGGACGAGCGCACGGTCCAGGTCCAGCTCACCCAGCCGGCGGTCACGTTCCTCGACCGATCGCCGGCTATGCGTTCGGAATCGTCCCCGACGGCTACAGCCGCGAGGGGGAGCAGATCGGCACCGGCCCGTTCAAGCTCGTCAGCTTCACCCCCGGCACCGAGAGCGTGCACGAGCGCCACCCGAACTACTGGAAGGAGGGCAAGCCGTACCTCGACGGGGTGCAGATCATCGACTTCGCCGACGCCACGGCGCTCGTCAACGCGCTGCTCGCCGGCCAGGTCGACTGCGTCGCCGACATCCCGTTCTCGCAGGTGTCGACCGTCGAGTCCAGCGGCGGGTTCCAGATCCTGGAGTCGCAGGCCGGCAGCTTCCTGCCGATCACGATGGCCGTCGACCAGGCACCGTTCGACGATGTCCGCGTCCGGCAGGCGTTCCGCCTCATCGTCGACCGCGAGGAGATGGTGCAGCGGGTGCTGTCCGGCTACGGACGGGTCGCCAACGACCTGTACTCGCCGTTCGACGCCTGCTTCGCCAGCGACCTGCCGCAGCGCGTGCAGGACATCGAGCAGGCGATGGCGCTGCTCGAGGAAGCCGGCCAGGCCGGCCTGGAGATCGACCTCTACGCCCCGAACGACACCGCGGGTCTCGCCGAGATGGCCAGCGTGTTCGCCGATCAGGCGCAAGCGGCCGGCGTCACCGTCAACGTGCAGGTGCTCGGCAGCGAGTACTGGGGCGACGAGTACTGCAAGCGCACGTTCGCCACCAGCTTCTGGGGCACCCGGCCGTACCTCAACCAGGTCGCCTTCGGGAGCCTGCGGGACGCCGTCTACCCCGAGACGCACTGGCCGCCGGAGGGCAGCGACTTCGCCGAGAAGTACACGCAGGCGCTGGCGACCGTCGACCAGGAGGAGCGCTGCGCGATCGTCCACGAGATGCAGGAGGAGGAGTACAACGACGGCGGCAACATCATCGCCTTCTTCAACAGCCTCCTCGACGCGTACCACGAGTCGGTCCAGGGCCTCGTCGGCCGGCCCAACGTGCTCAATCTCGACCACTTCGGTCGCGGCTTCGCCGACATCTGGCTCGACACCTGAGCGCGGCCGGCAGCAACGATGCCGATCGCCAAGTTCATCGCCAGGCGAGTGCTGTACGGAGTGGCGACACTCCTGATCATCAGCGTCCTCGTGTTCCTGATGACCCAGCTGCTCGGCGATCCGGCCCGGGCGATCCTCGGCCGGGAGGCCCAGGTCGAAGCCACGCTGGCCGGCAAGCGCGCCGAGCTCGGTCTCGACCGCCCGGCGATCAACCAGTACTTCGGCTGGCTGTGGGACCTGCTGCGCGGCGATCCCGGCACGTCGTACGTGAACGGCGTGGCGATCTGGAGCTTCATGGGCGAGCGGGTCGTCAACTCGTTGTTCCTCGTCGTGCTCGCCGCGGCGGTGGCCATCCCGCTGTCGCTGGCGATCGGCGCCTACTCGGCGCTGAAGCGCGACAAGGCGTTCGACACCGCGAGCAGCTACACGTCGCTGACCCTCGCGGCGATGCCCGAGTTCGTCGTCGGCACGTTCCTGGTGTTGCTGTTCTCGGTGAAGGTGTGGCACCTGTTCGACGCCGTGTCCAACGTCCGCGGTGAGACGCGACCGTGGAACGACCTCGGGGCGATGGTCCTGCCGGTGGCAACGCTCGTGCTCGTGGTGATGCCGTACATCTCGCGGTCCACCGCGCGCCTCGGTGATCGAGGTGCTCGAGAGCGACTACGTCGAGATGGCCAGGCTCAAGGGTCTGACACCGCGCGCCGTGCTCTGGAGGCACGCCCTGCCGAACGCCCTCGGGCCGACGTTCCAGGTCATCGCCCTGAGCCTCGCCTACCTGTTCGGGGGCGTCGTCATCGTCGAGCGGCTGTTCAACTACCCCGGGATCGGCAGCGCCCTGATCGAAGCGATCCCCGCCCACAACGTGCCGGTCGTGCAGTTCATCGCGATGTTCATCGCCGCGGTCTACGTCGTGTGCAACCTGCTGGCCGACGTCGGCACGATCCTGGTCACCCCCCGCCTGCGGACGAGGCTCACGTGAGCGCTCCGATGAGCGAGGCGCTCGACCTCACCAGCACGGCCCTCCCGGTCGACGTCGCCACCGACAAGGTCCGTCGCCCGCCAGGCCTCTTCGTCAGGGCGACGTGGCTGTGGCGGACTCGCATCGGTCTCGCCCTGCTCGCCCTGGTCGTCGGCGTCGCCGTCGCTCGGGCCGCTGTTCGCTCCGCACGGCGAGACCGAAGGCGTCGGCACCCCGAACCAGGCCAACGTCGACGGGTTGCTGTTCGGCACCGACAAGCTGGGCCAGGACGTCTGGTCGCGATTCCTGCTCGGCGGGCGCGCGATCCTGATCTTCGCGGTCGTCGCCACGGCAATCGGATTGGTGCTCGGCGTCGCCATCGGGCTGGCCGCGGCGCTGAACCGGGGACGCCTCGACGAGTTCATGATGCGGAGCGTCGACATCCTCCTCGCCCTGCCGTCGTTGCTGATCGTGCTCGTGGCGATCACCACGGTCGGGCCCAAGACGTGGATCATCATCGCCGGGGTGGCGCTGACGACGATGCCGCGCATCGCCCGCGTCACGCGCGGCGCGGCGATCCAGGTGGTCGAGCGCGACTTCGTCGCCGCGGCCGAGGCGCTGGGCGAGTCGAAGTGGCGGATGCTCACCCACGAGCTGCTGCCGAACGTGAGCGGGCCGCTGTTCGTCGAGGCCAACCTGCGCCTCACCTACTCGATCGGCATCATCTCGGCGCTCGCGTTCCTCGGCTTCTCGTCAGACGTCAACGCCGCCGAACTGGGGCACGATGATCCAGGAGGACCGCCTCGCCGTCGCAGTGCAGCCGTGGGGGGTCGTGCTGCCGGCGATCGCCATCGCCGTGCTCACCATCGCCACCGGCCTGATCGGCGACGGGCTCGCCCGGGCCAATGCCGGGATCGATCGCAGGCGCGCGGCATGACGGCGTTGGAGATGTCCGGTCTGCGCATCGACGTCGCCGGCGCCGGCCACGACATCGTCGACGAGGTCGATCTCGTGATCGAACCCGGAGAGGTGCTCGGCCTCGTCGGCGAGTCAGGTTCCGGCAAGACCACCGTCGGGCTGGCGGCTCTCGGCCACGCCCGGCGCGGCGCGACGATCACCGACGGAACGATCACCGTCGACGGGCGCGACGTCCGCAGCCTCGACCCGGCGTCACTGCGCAAGCTGCGCGGCACCGTCGTCAGCTATGTCCCCCAGGATCCGGGAGCGGCGCTGAACCCGGCGATCCGCATCGGCAAGCAGATCAGGGAGATCCTCGACACCCACGAGTTCGGCGACAATGACGCGGCCCGCCGCGATCGGGTGGCCGAGGTGATGCGCGAGGTGCTGCTCCCCGGGACGCCGGAGTTTCTGCAGCGCTACCCACATCAGCTCTCCGGTGGCCAGCAGCAGCGAGTCGGGCTGGCGATGGCCTTCGCCTGCCGCCCGGCGCTGATCGTGCTCGACGAGCCGACGACCGGGCTGGACGTGACCACCCAGGCCCACGTGCTGGACACCGTGCGCACGCTCTGCCGCCAGCACCGCGTCGCTGCCCTGTACGTCACCCACGACCTCGCGGTCGTCGCCAACCTCGCCGACCGCGTTGCCGTGATGTACGCCGGGCGGGTGGTGGAGGAGGGTCCGACCATGGAGATCTTCGCCGAGCCCGCCCACCCGTACACCCGCTACCTCATCGCCGCCGCCCCCGACATGACCGGCGAGCGGCCGATGGTCGGGCTCGGCGGCCGCGCCCCGGCGCCAGGGACCCGCCCGCCGCGGGTGCTTCTTCGCCGCCCGCTGCGAGCTCGTTCACGACGCGTGTCGCGACGCGCTGCCGCCGCTGGCCGAGGTCGCGCTGCGTCGCACCGCGAGGTGCGTCATCCCGTTCGCGGTCCCGGAGCGGATCGAGCAGGCCGAGGTCGCGCCGGAGCCCCATGTCCAGCCGGCCTCGACCGCGGCGCTCTCGCTGAACGACATCTGCGCGTCGTACAGCGGCCATCAGGTCGTGCACCACGTGACGTTCGACGTCGAACGGGGCGAGTGCGTCGCGCTCGTGGGCGAGTCGGGATCGGGCAAGTCGACGCTGTCGAAGTCGGTCGGTGGCCTGCACCACGAGTGGAGAGGAGAGCTGCGCGTGGCCGGCACGGTGATGGCGAACGCCGCCCGCGCCCGGTCGACGAAGGAGCGGCTGTCGATCCAGTACGTGTTCCAGAATCCGTACCAGTCGTTGAACCCGCGGCGCACGATCGGCGACTCGGTGTCGCGGCCACTGGCGATCGGCGGCGCGACCCGGTCCGACACCACCCGTGCCGTCGGCGAGATGCTCGAACGGGTCTCGCTGTCCAGCGCGTACGCGAACAAGTACCCTGACCAGCTTTCCGGCGGCGAACGCCAGCGCGCCGCGATCGCCCGGGCGCTCGTGAGCAAGCCGCACCTGCTGATCTGCGACGAGGTGACGTCGGCGCTTGACGTCCTCGTTCAGGCGGCCATCGTCGACCTGCTCGGCGACCTGCAACGAGACCTCGGGCTCTCGATGCTGTTCGTCACCCACAACCTGCCGGTCGTGCGTTCGATCGCCAGCCGGGTCGCGGTGATGGCCGACGGCGCGATCGTCGAGTTCGGCGGCGTCGAGAAGATCCTCACCGAACCCGAGCAGGAGTACACCAAACGCCTGCTCGCGAACACCCCCGTCGTCCCGACGACCGTGTAGGCGTGGCAAGCCGCATTACGGCGTGGTGCATCGACTGCATGGACGCCGAGAAGTTGGCGGCCTTCTGGACCGCGGTGCTCGACTGGGTCATCACAGACGTCGACGATGAGGGCGTGGTGTCGATCAAGCCCTCGGTCGATGCCCCGTGGGGCATCGACTTCATTGTCGTGCCGGACGGACCCAAGCGGATCAAGAACCGCATCCATCTCGATGTGAACGCCACCGATCGCGAGCAGGACGCTGAGCTGGAACGACTGTTGGCCCTCGGTGCCCGGCCCGTTGACATCGGACAGGGCGACGTGTCGTGGCACGTGCTGGCCGATCCCGAGGGCAACGAGTTCTGTCTGTTGCGTCGCCGTTTAGACCCGGATTCAGATCTGCAGGCGCAGGGTGTGGACGCGGTCGAAAGCGGTGACGAGTTCTTGGGCCCATGGCCATCGAGCGGCCAGACGGAGTCGGGTCTGTCGGCCGGTGCGGGCGAGGATGCCGGCGGTGTGGAGCAGGCAGAAGCGGAGTCGTTTCGGTTCGGCACGGGCCAAGTCGCCGTCGAGGGCGACGAGTCGGGTCCAGGCGAGCAGGTCGTGGGCGATGAGCGCGGCGGTGAGCCAGGCGTGATTGATCGCGAAGTCGGCTGAGGGCAGGTTGCTGAGCCCCGTGTCTTTGGCGTTGCAGATCAGTTTCTCGGCTCGGCCGCGATCGTGTTGGAGCGCTTCGAGGTAGCAGATGTCGGGGTCGGTCTGGTCGGTAATGAACACCTGGAAACGGCGGCCGTCGATGTCGGTGAAGGTGAGCTGGGCGCCGGGATGGGGTTCCTCGCGGCGCACCATCGCCCGAGTGCCGTTCGGCCAGCGGGACAGGTCAACCAGATCGGTGATCTCGGCGACATCGGCACCCTCGCGTTCGTCTTGACCGTCGGCGGTGATCGCCTGCTGCCAGCGCCGCGCCGGCACCTCCAAGCAGGCGGTTCGGAACTTCTCGGTCAAGTCCTGCCCGATCGAGAACCTGACGTGAGCGGACCGGCAGGCATCGACGAACCCGTGCGTCAACGCCGCCGAGTCTGCCCGAGCGACCACCTCAACGAGGGCCGGGTCGACCGCGAGTTGCCGCAACGCCATGCCCAACAGGTCGACATGATCAGTGGTCGTGTCGGCGCCGGCGTTGCCGGGCCGCAGGATCCCGGCCAACGCTTCGCCAGTGGCGTCGAGGAACGCCAGCAGCGGATGAAACCCGAACCCGCGCTTGTAGGTCTTGTCGGCACCCTGCTTGTCGGAATGAGCGGTGATCAGCGTGGCGTCGAAATCGATCACGTAGAACCCGGGGTCGGCGCCCGCAGCCCACACCCGGCACCCGCAGGACGCAGCGAGTTGAGCCGGCGATCTCGGTTATCGGCGATCGTGTTTTCCCGTTCCACAAGCCGGCGTTCCAGGACGCACGTCACGGTGCTTTACCCGTTCGTCTTGCCGATCGAAGATGAGACCGTCGGCAAGGTCGCAGCGACTTGTCGCCACCACGCTCCGTTCAGCGCCGAGTTCACGGCTGTTGACCGCCCGCCCGGGCTGGTGGCGTGTCTGCGACCCAGGCATTCCAGCGGCGTGGATGCGCCTGGTGGTCGATCGAGAACTGGGACTGCACCACACGCGCCCACGGTTTGGCTGCGTTCGTCATGTTCGTGTTGCTGATCCTCGTCGTCATCGTCAAGGTGACCACTGGCGCGAGCACGACCAGCCGTGGTTCTGGATCTTCGCGGCGATCGCAACCCTCTGGTGCTCGGAGGCATCTCATCCCGTGGACTCGGATCTTCGACGACCAAACCGTCTTTGCGCCGGATGCACCGAGGTCGCTCGGACGGCATCGGTCACAATCACGATCGGACCAATTGGCGCGCTCGCGTCACCGGCACGCCGCGCCGGAGCCCAGTGGGACGCGCTTGGGACGCCGACGTGGTTGCCTGATCACCTCTAGAGCGGGGCGGCCAGCGCTGGCACCGTGTGAGCTTTGAGGGGAGGGCTCGGATGCCGTACGACCTTCGCGGGATCTTCGTCGAGGCGTGTGATTGCAATGTCATCTGTCCGTGTTGGTTCGATGACGACCCGGACGACGGTGAGTGCACGGGGACGGTGGCGTGGCACGTCGAGCAGGGGGACGTCGATGGAGTCGACGTCTCCGGGCTGACGGCCGTGAGCATCTCGTACCATTCTGGTCATCGCCACAGCGGTCGGTGGCGGGTCGCCCTGTTCATCGACGACACTGCCACCGCCGAGCAGGAGCAGGCGCTCGCCGATGTGTTCACCGGCAAGAAGGGCGGTCCGCTCGCCGAGCTCGCCGAGCTCACCGGTGAGGTCACCGCAGTCCTGCGAGTCCCCATCAAGCTGACCCACAACGACGGAGGAACCACCTTGACCGCTGGCAAGGCGGTCAAGGTCGCGCTCAAGCCACTCGTCGGCGCGACGGATCGGATCACGACCGTCGCCGACAGCGCGCTGGCTGTCGTGCTGGGGACGCCGGCCGAAGTGGGCCGGTCGTCGAGCTATCGGCTCGACCTCCAGGGCGAGGGGTTCGACCTCAACCTGCGCGGGCGCAGTGCCAACCGCGGCCGCTTCGCGTACTCGATGCGTCGCCGCGGTCGCAGGTCGCGGACGCCCGCCCCCCACGGCTGAACGGTCCTCGGCCGATGGCGAGTCGATCTCTGACGGTCGAGCCGCAGCGTCCCACCGCCGGCGTCCCCGCGTCGAGGCGCGCAGTCGACGATCGGTCGCGGCGTAGCGGTCGTCGGCTTGTCGTCCTGATGGCGACCCTCGTGTTGTTGTCGTGGTTCGCGTTCGTCGTGTGGGGTCGATCGCCGCACGCGAGCTTCCACGGTGCGGAGAACGATGCCGCCGGTTGGCGGTCGGCCGCGTTGTTCGTCGCCGGGTGGTCGGTGATGGTGGTGGCGATGATGCTGCCGACCGCCACGGCGCTGTTCGGCGCCGTTGGCAAGGTGACGGCGGCGCGCGCCGGAGACACTGCCCTCCACGCGTTCGTCGCCGCCGGGTTCGTGGCCGTGTGGGTCGCCGTCGGGTGGCTGTTCCGAGCCGGCGACATGGTGGTCCACGCCGCGGTGGCGAGGATCGCGTGGCTGGACGCACGGCCTCGTTTCGTCGGCGCCGCCCTGTTGGTGACGGCCGGACTGTTCCAGTTCTCGCCCTTGAAGTACCGCTGCCTCGCCAAGTGCCAGTCCCCGCGAGGGTTCGTGATCCGGCTCTGGAGCGGCCGCACCCCGCATGCCGACGCAGTTCGCATCGGGGCCAGCTACGGCTGGTCGTGCGCCGGATGCTGCTGGGCGCTGATGCTGGTGATGTTCGGGCTCGGTGCCGCGAACCCGGCGTGGATGTTCGCGTTCGGGTCGCTGATGGCGCTCGAGAAGAACGCGCCACGAACGCGCCCACTCAGCTACGCGGCAGGGGTCGCCCTCGTGGTCGTCGGCCTCGCGGTGGCGATCGCACCGGGCGCCGACACGTTGATCGACAACTGACGGGCGCCTCGTCCCGTCGAGACGGAGGTCGGAGATGGCCGAGCGAGATGTCTACCTCAAGATCGAGCAGGTGCCCGGCTACAGCCCGGTCGACCCTGACCCGATGGCGCCGATCGAGTACCGGCGCGACTGCATGTACAACCACGGCCACGAGGACGGGCACGTGCCGATCAGCGAGGCGAACGCTCGCCGGCTCGACGCCATCGTGTACCGGGAGTACTACGACCCGAACTACCTGGTGCCGGTCCCGGACAAGATCGTGGAGGCCGACGTCAACGAGCCGGCATTTCATCGCCGCGTACCCGGCGCGGTGCTGTATGCCCATCCTGGAGAGCGACTGAGGATCCACGTGCTCAACGGCGACAACACGCCACACAGCCTGCACATGCACGGCCTGCGGTACGGCGCCGACTCGGACGGCTCATGGCCCTTCGGAACCCAGAGCGGCGATGGTCGGCGTTCGGACGAGA
This sequence comes from Ilumatobacteraceae bacterium, assembly GCA_963764455.1. Taxonomy (GTDB): domain Bacteria; phylum Actinomycetota; class Acidimicrobiia; order Acidimicrobiales; family Ilumatobacteraceae; genus Desertimonas. The sequence goes on along the minus strand of CAVXSN010000011.1, from coordinate 13,465 downwards.
TTTGCCCGGGCGACTCGTGGACCTACATCTTCGATGTCGAGGACGGCATGGAGGGCGCCTGGCCGTTCCATGAGCATTGGCAGCACATCAGCGAGCACGTCAACCGCGGTCTGTTCGGCGGGCTCGTCGTGCTGCCCAAGACCCACCGGCCGCCGCCGCGTTTCGAGATCCCCAAGCCGTGGAGGATCCTGCTCGAAGAGCGCGTCGGACCGGGACCGGGTCCGCTGCGGCCGGTGTTCCCCGGCGGTCATCACGGGGGCATCCGCCCGGCTCCGATCGCCGGCGGCGGCCACGGTGGACCAGCTCCCGGACCTGTGCTGCCGGGGCCCGCCCGCGACCTCCAGTTCGTGCCGATCATGGAGTACCTGCACCATCTCGTCTACGTGCCCGGCGGATTGCATCCCAAGTCCGCGGCCGCAGCCGGTGCTGCACGTGCCGGTGTTCTTCCACCTGATGAGCGGTCCCCGTTCGACGCCGGTGTTCCGCAGCCCTGTGCTCGCCGTCAATCAGCAGTTCGTCACCGCATTCCCGGCCGAGGGTGTGTTCTCCTACTACTGCGAGGTTCACGGCCAGGGGATGGCGGGGACGGTCCGGGTGCAGATGGGCGGCCCGGCGCAGGCCGCGGTCACGGCGCAGGACAACCAGTTCGTGCCGGCCGAGGCGGTGATCGGCCCGGGAGGCAGTGTCGTGTGGACCAACAGTGGTCCCAGCCCGCACTCGGTGCTCGAGAGTGGTGGCACCAACCTGGCCACGTACTGCCTCAACGGCAGGGCGTTCGTCGGCAACACGCCGACCGTCGTTGCCACCGCCGGGCAGCGGATCCGCTGGTACGTGTTCAACCTCGACCTGAGCATGAACTGGCACAACTTCCACCCGCACTCGCAACGGTGGCATTTCGCCGGCGAGCCGATCGACATCCGCAGCATCGGACCGGCCGAGTCGTTCGTCGTCGACACGGTCGCGCCACCACCGCTGCTGCTCCCCGAGCCGCTCGAGAAGCAGCAGCATTCGAAGTCCAAGAAGCGTGGGGTCGAACCGTACGAGCTCGAGGGCGACTTCCTGTTCCACTGCCACGTCGAGATGCACATGATGCAGGGCATGGCCGGCCTCGTCCGCTCCCGCCGGACGGTGTGGCTGACCCCGAGCCAGGCCGCCGACGTCGCGGACACGCGCGGCCTGCCGCTTACGACGGGGACGAACGGCTGCCCGGTCGTCGACATGGACCGGTGCTCTCGCCACGGCGTCGGCCACTGGGAGGAAGTGCCGGGCGACCCGCAGGTGGTGTTCATGCACGCGTGCCTGCTTCCCGAGACGACCATGGTCCTGTTCTGGGGGTACACCCGGGTCGACCAGAGCCGCCTCTGGGACTACGGCGCGGCACCCGGCTACTCGGTCCCCGGAAACCAGCCAGCCGATCTCGCCCCGGCACCGCCCGACGCGAACTGGTCGAACCTGTGGTCAGCGGAGCATGCGTTCCTCGACCAGCCCGAAGGCACCCTGCTCGCCCACGGCGGGTTCAGCCTCAACAACGCCCAATCGTTCCTGTTCAACCCGGCAACGCTGCAATGGCAGGCCGCGCAGCCAACGGCGCAGGGCCGGTTCTACGCCTCGACGCTCACCCTTGCGAACGGCACGGTGCTCACGCTGTTCGGATCGGGCGGACCGGTTTCGCCCACAATCGAGGTGTTCACGCTCGGCGCCGGCTGGTCGCCACCTCTCGCCTTGCCGCCGACCTTCGACTACCTGTACTACCCGTGGACGTTCCTGCTCCCTGGCGGCGATCTGTTCATCGCCGGGCCGACGGGAGTCACCCGGCGATTCGACCCCGCGGCACCGGTTGACGACCCGCTCCGTACGTGGAGCACGCTGGCCGGCAACCGCAGCACGGGCGGAGAGAAGGGAACCGCCACGCTGCTTGGGCTGCGTCCTCCGAACTACGAGCCGCGGGTGGTGATCGCCGGCGGGAACCTACCCGCCGCCGAACAGACGGCCGAGCTGATCGACCTCTCGTCACCGACACCCGCGTGGTCGGCGCTGCCGAACCTCAACGAGCCGCGTCCGGAGCAGTGTCAGAGCGTGCTGCTTCCCGACGGCAAGGTGCTGGTGTGCGGAGGTGTCCCGACGGCCGGAGGCGCGGTCGAGATCTTCGACCCGCTCGACGCCGGTGCGGGGTGGCTCGCCGGGCCGGCGATGACCTTCGTCCGCGGCTACCACTCGGCTGCGATCCTCCTTCCCGACGGCAGCGTGCTCGTCGGCGGCGACCCCCCAGCCGGAGGGCAACCGACGCCGCACGAGCGCTACTTCCCCGGCTACTGCTCACAGCCACGTCCGGTCATCACGAACTCGCCGCCGATCGTGCAATTTGGCGACACGTTCGACGTCGACACTCCCGAGGCATCGACGATCGCCGAGGTCATGCTCATCCGCCCGGGTGCCGTGACCCACGGGTTCAACATGTCCCAACGCAGCATCTACTGCGAGATCCCCGCCCGCACCGCCGGCCAGATCTCGGTCGCCGCCCCACCCGACGGAAACGTGGCCCCGCCCGGGCACTACCTGCTCTTCCTCATCGACTCGAACCGGGTTCCGTCGGTCGCGAAGTGGCTCCGACTCACCAGCTGACGGACTGAGGACAGCGTTTGCGTCACCGATTTCCGCCGGCCGTTTCCGGGCAATTTCGGTGACACAGACGAACATCTCCCGAGCAGCTTGCGCTCCCGGATGTGATAACAGCACCTATCACCCCGCTTGACGCTCTCGAGATCAGCTGCCCCATCCGCAAGCCGGCGTTTCCAACGCGCGGCGACGGGGGAGGGGGTCTGCCGCACTCGGAAGCGCCCCCCGCCCGTGCGGGCCTACGCCGACGGCGCCGGGGGCTGCAGGCGCTCGGCGAGGGCCTGGGTGAGGCGGTCGAGCATCATCGCCATCAAGGTGAGGGCGAGGGCGACCTCGACGCCGCGGCCGATCTCGGTGCGGGTGAACGTCTCGACGATGCGGTAGCCGAGCGCCGCCGCCGCCGGTGAGCCCGGAGATGATGACCATCGCGACGACCATCAGGATCACCTGGTTGACCGCGAGCATGATCGCCGGGAGGGCGAGCGGGAGGCGCACGCCCCACATCAGCTGACGTTTCGACGCCCCGAACGTCGTCGCCGCCTCGACCGTCGTCTCCGGCACCGACCGGACCCCGAGCGCCGTGACCCGGATCCCAGGCGGGATCGACGTAGATCACCGAGGCGATGATCCCGCCGGGCACGATGCCGACGTCGAAGATCGTCACGAACGGGATCGCGTAGATCAGCGGCGGGATCGTCTGGAACGCGTCGAGCACCGGCCCGATGGCCTGCTCGAACCGCGGCCGGCGGCCGGCGAACACGCCGATGGGAACGGCGATGAGCATGGCGAGGACGACCGCCATCAGCACCTGGACGAGGGTCTCCATGCGCCGGGTCCCACAGCCCGACGAGACCGATCGCACGTGACCGCGGCGCCGCAGAACAGGGCCAGCCGCCAGCCGCGGACGGCGTAACCCGGCCAGCGCCGACAGCGGCGATCAGCACCGGCCAGGCGACCGATTGCTTGAGCCACGACGAGATGCGCACGTGGACGTCGCCGCACGATGAACTCGTTGAGCCACTTCGTCTGGCGTCGCGCCAGTGGTCACGGATCCAGTGCACCGACATCGTTCACCCAGTCGGCCCACGTGACTCCCCACTCGGCTGGGAACGTCGGTCCACTCGAGCTGGCGGCCGACCACGACGGCGACGATGACGGCGACGGCGACGCACCGTCGGTGACCACCCGCCGCCGGCGCGGGCCGTCCGACCGGGCCGGCGCGCCCGCTCGATGAACGATCGGCTCACCCGGTCGAGCATCACCGCCAGCGCGACGATGGCGATGCCGACCACGAGGCCGCGACCGGGCGAGCGCAGCCGCAGCGTCTCGCATCGCCTCCTGGCCGAGACCGCCGGCGCCGACGAGGGCGGCGATGACGATGATGCCGAGCGCCATGTTGATCGTCTGGTTGATGCCGGTCATGATCGACGGCACCGCCTGCGGCAGCTGCACCTTGACCAGCAGTCTGGCGGCCGGTGCGACCCGAACACGTGCGCCGCCTCGACCGTCTCCGGCTGGCACGCGGCGGACGCCGAGGGCGGTGAGCCGCACCACCGGCGGAAGGGCGTAGATGACGTCGCCACCGCGGCGGGGACCTGGCCGATGCCGAACAGCAGCACGGCAGGCACGAGGTAGGCGGTCGACGGCACGGTCTGCATCGCGTCGAGCACCGGCCGGAGCAACGAGTACACCCGCCGGTCAGCCCGGCGGCGACACCCGAGCGGCACGCCGATCAGCACGGAGATCGCGACCGACACGAGCATCAGCGAGAGCGTCTCCATCGTCGGCTCCCACAGCCCGAACATGCCGGGCAGGGCGATCGCCACCGCCGGCGACGGTCGCGGTCATCCACCGCCGGGTGCGCCCGACGAGGACGAACACGATCAACGGCAGCGCGTACCACGGCAGCGCCTCGAGCTGGTCGGCGAGGCTGTTCAGCGCCCAGTCGATGAAGTCGCTGACCGGCGTGAAGAAGTACTCGAACAGCCAGTGGGTCGACTCGTTGTCGCGGATCCACTCGTGGAATCGGTCGATCGGATCGGCGAGGTTGATGTTCCAGTTCGTCGGGAAGCCGCCGACGCCCGCGCAGCGCGATCGCCGATGACGAGCAGCGCGCCGACGACGGCGACCGGCCTGAGGCGCGCGAGTTCCCGCCGCCGACCGACCGACGGGGTGATCGCCGTCGTCGTCACGATCGACCCATCTCAGTCGCGGACCTTGGCGAGCAGCGCGGCCACCTCGCGCGGCGCCGACGCTGCCGACCGTCGCCGTCGTCGCCGTCGTGGATCGCGATCGGCGACGGGTCCTCGAGGAGCATCGGGATCAGATCGGCGATCTTCGCCGAGGCGTCGCGCCTGGCGGCTGCACTCGCGAACCGAGCCCATCACCCGCCGCGCCGTGAGCACCTCGGCCTGCGGCACGTGGGTCGTGAACTCGCGGACGTAGCTCGGTGGCCGGGTCGGCGACGACGTCCTCCGGCGTGCCGATCTGGTCGAGCACCCCGTCCTTCATGATCGCGATGCGGTCGCCGAGCCGTAGCGCCTCGTCGAAGTCGTGGGTGATGAACACGATCGTCCGCGGGCAGCCGCTCCTGCAGCGAACACAGCTCGTCCTGCATGTCGCGCCGGATCAACGGGTCGAGCGCCGAGAACGGCTCGTCGAAGAACAGCACCTCGGGATCGAGGACGAACGCGCGGGCGAGCCCGACGCGCTGCTGCATCCCGCCGGACAGCTGCTGGGGGTAGTGGTTCGCCCACGGTCCGAGGCCGACGGTGTCGAGCACGGCGGTCGCCCGCTCCCGGCGGGCGGTCTTGGCGACGCCCTGCACCTCGAGCCCGTACGCCACGTTGTCGATGACCCGCCGGTGCGGGAACAGGCCGAAGTGCTGGAACACCATCGACATCTTCGAGCCGCCGCAACGTGCGCAGCTGCGCCGGCGTCCATCGCCATCAGGTCGTCACCGTCGATGTCACCGTCCCGGCGCTCGGCTCGATCAGCCGGGACAGACAGCGGATGAGCGTCGACTTGCCGCTGCCGGACAGGCCCATCACGACGAACGTCTCGCCGCGCGCGTACGTCGAACGAGACGTCGCGGACCGCGACGGTGTAGCCGGTGTCCGCCTGGATCTCGTGGCGGCGACGTCCCGTCGTCGGCCATCGCCATCGCCTTGTCGGGCTAGCCGGGACCGAACACCTTCCAGAGGTCGGCGACCTCGATCACCGTGTCGCTCGCCATGGCTGAACAGTAGTTGGCATCGTCGCCGGCGCGACTGTCGTCGACGGACTCGACTGGCGTGCCGTGTCGCGGGAGTGGCCCGCGATGTGGAACTCTGACCGGACCTCGCCCGGGATCGGGTGGCGGGCAGCGGACAGGGGGCACCTCGATGGAACGCAGGACGTTTCTGCAACTGATGGCGGCGGCGGCAGTCGGCGGGATCGCCGCCCCCGGACTCGCGCTCGCGGCGGAGCACGGAGCGGACCGGCGGCCGCCCGACGGACCGCGCCGCGACCGCGGAGCGGCAGCGGCGAGAAGATCGTGCTCGTGCAGAACGCCTGGACGGCATCGGCGATCAACGTGGCGATCGCCAAGAACCTCATCGAGGAGAACCTCGGCAACGAGGTCGAGCTCACGGCGATCGACGAGAACACGATGTTCGCCGGGCTCGCCGACGGCGACCTCGACGCCTGCCTCGAGCTCTGGCCGTCCGGCATCAGCGCCGACGAGCAGAAGTACCTCGACGACGGCGACGTGGTCGAGATCGGCCTGCTCGGCGCCGTCGGCCGGATCGGCTGGTACGTGCCCGACTACGTCCAGGAGCAGTACCCGGAGACGGCGACGTGGGAGGCGTTCACGGACCCCGAGCTGTGCAAGCTAGTTCGCCAGCGCCGACGACCGGCGACCTCGGCCGCTTCCTCGGCACCGACCCGTCGTACTCGCAAGCCGACGAGGCGATCATCGCCAACCTCGGCCTCCCGCTCCAGGTCGATTACTCCGGCTCCGAGGCCGCCACCGTGGCCGCCCTCGACTCGGCCGTGTCGTCGGAGTCGCCGATCCTCATGTACTGGTGGATCCCGACCGCAGCAGCAATCAAGTACAACCTCGTCGAGGTGGAGCTGCCCGAGTACACCGAGGAGTGCTACGCCGACCCGGCGGGAATCGACTGCGCGTACCCGGAGGACGTGCTGCTCAAGGTCGCGCTCGCCGGCCTGGCCGAGAAGGACCCCGCGGTCAGCAACTTCCTCGCCTGGTTCACGATGACCAACGAGGACCAGCTCGTCGCTGCTCCCGCGGTCGAGATCGACGGCGAGGACGCCGCCGACGTCGCCGCTCGGTGGGTCGAGGCGAACGAGGAGACGTGGAACGACTGGCTCGCAGGAGGGCCCACCGCCGACGACGCCTGCCGACGAGGCCGTCCGCCATCGACGGCGGCGCCTGACCGGCGCTGGTCGACCCAGATCGCCGATGAGGCGTCGCCGCCAGATCGTGGGCGCTGTCCGCTCTGTGGAACACTGACTGGGCGAGCCACGTGCAGTCGGTCGAGCGCGCGCGATGGCGATCCTGCGCTGCCTCGCCGGCGCCGAGGCCGGCGTGTCCGAGCTCGCCGAGCGGGTCGGCCTCCCGAAGAGCACGGTGTCCCGGCTGCTGGCGACGCTGCACGATCTCGGGGCCGTCGTCGGCCGACCGACGACGGCTATCGCGTCGGGCCGCTGATCACCGAGATCGCCTCCGGCACCGGGCACCGCGACGGCCTCGTCGCCGCTCGCCCGGCCGTACCTCGCCGGACTCGTCGCACGCGTTCGGCGAGGACGCCGGCCTCTCGGTGCTCGACGGCGGCGACGTGCTGTACCTCGAGCAACTCAGCTCGGACGCCGCCGGTCCAGCTACGCGACTGGACCGGCGAGCGGGTGCCGCCCCACTGCGTCTCGTCCGGACTCGTGCTCCTCGCCCACGCGGCCGACGGCAGAACGCGAACACGATCCTCGACGGGCCACTCCCCCGCCTCACCGCGAGGACGATGGTCGCCCCGGCCGAAGCTGCGCCGCCGCCTCGCCGCCATCGCCCAGCGCGGCAGCGAATGGGTCTACGGCGAGTTCAACGACGACATCAACTCGGTCGCCGCGCCGGTCTTCGACGGCGGCGACCGCGCCGTCGCGGCGCTCCACGTCCACGGCCCGTCGTACCGCTTCCCTGGCGACCACGACCCCGCCGCGACATCGCCGAGGGCGTCGCCGACGCCGCCCAGCGCACTGAGCGCGAGGTTGCAGGCAGGTCGAGCGTGAGCGTCGGTCGCGCCAGTTCATCGGCGGGCGTGCCGTCGACGGCACGTCGGGCGAGACGTTCCCGACCATCAACCCGGCCACCGGCGAGGTGCTCGGCGACGTGCAGCAGGCGTCGGACGCCGACGTCGACGCGGCCGTGCGCTCGGCGCGCGCAGGCGTTCGAGGAGTGGCGCGAGCTGCCCGGCGCAGCCCGCGGGCCGGGTCCTGATGGAGGCCGTGCGCCTGCTGCGCGCTCCGCAACGACGAGCTCGCCGCGCTCGAGGTCGCCGACACCGGCAAGCCGATCGCCGAGGCGATCGCCGTCGACGTCGCCGTCGGGCGCCGACTGCATCGAGTACTTCGCCGGCGCTGGCGGCAACGCTCCACGGCGAGCACATCGACTTCGGCGGCTCGTGGGGCTACACGCGGCGCGAGCCGCTCGGCGTGTGCGCCGGCATCGGCGCCTGGAACTACCCGCTGCAGATCGCCTGCTGGAAGTCGGCGCCGGCCCTCGCCTGCGGCAACGCGATGGTGTTCAAGCCGGCCGAGCTCACCCCGCTCACGGCGGTCGAGCTGGCCGAGATCTACGCCGAGGCGGGCGTACCGGCCGGGCTGTTCAACGTCGTCCAGGGCGACCACCGCGTCGGCCAGGCGCTCAGCCGCCACCCGGGCATCGCCAAGGTGTCGCTCACCGGCGAGGTCGGCACCGGCCGCAAGGTGATGGCCCAGGCGGCCGGAACGCTGAAGCACGTGACGCTCGAGCTCGGCGGCAAGAGCCCGCTGATCGTGTTCGCCGACGCCGACGTCGACAACGCGGTGTCCGGCGCGCTGCTCGGCGAACTTCTACACCCAGGGCGAGGTCTGCTCGAACGGCACGCGGGTGTTCGTCCACCGCGACATCAAGGACGAGTTCATGGCCCGCCTCGTCGAGCGGGTGGCCAAGATGGTCGTCGGCGACCCGACCGACCCGGACACCGACGTCGGCGCGCTGATCTCGGCGCGAGCACCTCGCCAAGGTGCTCGGCTACATCGAGGCCGGCCGGGCCGCCGGCGCCCGGATCGCTCGTCGGCGGCGACCGGGTCACCGACGGCCGCGCTCGCCGACGGGCTCTTCGTCGCAGCCGACGGTGTTCGACGCCTGCACCGACGACATGACGATCGTGCGCGAGGAGATCTTCGGGCCGGTGATGACGCTGCTCGAGTTCGACGACGAGGACGAGGTCGTCGCCCGGGCCAACGCCACCGCCGTTCGGGCTGTCGGCGGGCGTGTTCACCCGCGACCTCCAGCGCGCCCACCGTGTCGTGCGCCGTCTCGAGGCCGGCACGACGTGGATCAACACGTACAACGTCACGCCGATCGAGCTGCCGTTCGGCGGCGTCAAGCAGTCGGGCATCGGCCGCGAGAACGGCGCCGCGGCGATCGAGCACTACACCCAGCTCAAGAGCGTCTACGTCGAGATGGGCGATGTCGAGAGCCCGTACTGGCACCGACGGTGCAGCGCTGCGCCGTACGACTACGTCATCGTCGGCGGCGGGTCGGCGGGCAGCGTGCTCGCCAACCGGCTGAGCGCCGATCCGTCGACGACGGTGCTCGTGCTCGAAGCCGGCCGGCCCGACTACTGGTGGGACGTCTTCATCCACATGCCGGCGGCGCTGATGTTCCCGATCGGCAACCGCTTCTACGACTGGAAGTACGAGAGCGAGCCGGAGCCGTTCATGAACGGCCGGCGCGTGTTCCACGCCCGGGGCAAGGTGCTCGGCGGCTCGTCGAGCATCAACGGGATGATCTTCCAGCGCGGCAACCCGCTCGACTACGAGCGCTGGGCGGCCGACCCGGGATGGCCGACTGGGACTACGCCCACTGCCTGCCGTACTTCAAGAGGATGGAGGACTGCCTCGCCGGCGGCGACGAGTACCGCGGCGACGACGGCCCGCTCGTGCTCGAGCGGGGGCCGGCGACGAACCCGCTGTTCGGCGGCGTTCTTCGAGGCCGTGCAGCAGGCCGGCTACCAGCTCACCGACGACGTCAACGGCTACCGCCAGGAGGGCTTCGCCCGCTTCGACCGCAACCTCCACCGCGGCCGCCGGCTGAGCGCCGCGCGGCGCCTACCTCCATCCGGTGATGGACGCGGCCGAACCTCGACGTCGTGACGCGGGCGATCGTGACGCGGCGTGCAGTTCGACGGCGCGACGGGCCGTCGGGCGTCGAGTACCGCACGTGGCGCGGTCGCCGACGCACGGTGCGGCGCCGGCGAGGTGATCCTGTGCGGCGGCGCGTTCAACTCGCCGCAACTGCTGCAGGTGTCGGGCGTCGGCGACCGCCGAGCACCTCGCGCGCGGTCGGCGTCCCGCTCGTCCACCACCTGCCCGGCGTCGGCGAGAACCTGCAGGACCACCTCGAGGTCTACGTCCAGCACGCGTGCGAGCCAGCCGGTGTCGCTCAACCCGCTGCTCAAGTGGCGGTACCGCCCGTGGATCGGCCTGCAGTGGCTCTTCCGCAAGGGCCCGGGAGCGTCGCAACCACTTCGAGGCCGGCGGCTTCGTGCGCAGCAACGACGAGGTCGCCTACCCGAACCTGATGTTCCACTTCCTGCCGATCGCCGTGCGCTACGACGGCTCGGCGCCGGCGGGCGGCCACGGCTACCAGGTGCACGTCGGGCCGATGTACTCCGACGTCCGCGGCTCGGTGCGGATCACCTCGCCCGACGCCCGGGTCAAGCCGGCGCTGCGCTTCAACTACCTGTCCACACCGAACGACCGCCGGGAGTGGGTCGAGGCGATCGCAGGTCGCCCGCCACATCCTCGGCCAGCCGGCGTTCGCGCGCGTTCGACGCCGGCGAGATCTCGCCAGGCCCGGACGTCGAGACCGACGAGCGAGATCCTCGACTGGGTGGCCGCAGGACGCCGAGACCGCGCTGCACCCGTCGTGCACGTGCGCGATGGGCACCGGCGAGATGTCGGTCGTCGACCCGGCGACGATGCGCGTCCACGGCGTCGACGGGCTTGCGCGTCGTCGACGCCTCGGTGATGCCGTACGTCACGAACGGCAACATCTACGCGCCGGTGATGATGCTGGCCGAGAAGGCCGCCGACCTGATCCTCGGCAACACGCCGCTCGCCCCCGAGCCGGTGCCGTTCTACCGCCACGGCCGGTAGCGCGTCGCGTACGATGGTTCCACGATGCGGGTCTGTTCCGGATCGTGGGAGTCCGATCCGAACCGAACGGACGCACGACCGGTCGCAGCCGTGACGGCGAGCGGATGACCGATGAGCGACGAGCAGGAAATCGATCTCGCCGACGCTGCCGGACGACGAGCTCGTCAAGCAGATGCACGACGACCTCTACGACGGGCTCGCCGACGAGATCGTCGAAGGCACGACGATCCTGCTCGACCGCGGCTGGAGCGCCGACCGCGTGCTCAACGAAGCGCTCGTCGAAGGCATGCGCATCGTCGGCATCGACTTCCGCGACGGCATCCTGTTCGTCCCCGAGGTGCTGCTCGCGGCCAACGCGATGAAGGCGGGGATGGCGATCCTGCGCCCCCTGCTCGCCGAGACCGGCGCCGAGCCGATCGGCAAGGTCGTCATCGGCACGGTGAAGGGCGACATCCACGACATCGGCAAGAACCTCGTGGCGATGATGCTCGAGGGCGCCGGCTTCGAGGTCTTCGACATCGGCATCAACAGCGACGTCGACAAGTTCCTCGCCGCCCTCGAGGAGCACCAGCCGGACATCCTCGGGCTGTCGGCGCTGCTCACGACGACGATGCCCTACATGAAGGTCGTCATCGACACGCTCGCAGAGCAAGGGCCTGCGCGACGACTACATCGTGCTCGTCGGCGGTGCGCCGCTGAACGAGGAGTTCGGCGAGGCCGTCGGCGCCGACGCCTACTGCCGCGACGCGGCGGTCGCCGCCGAGACGGCCAAGGAGCTGGTACGGCCCGCCGCGCGCCGGCGCGCCGCCGAACCGCCGGGCCCGTCCGTGCGATGACGGCAGCGCCGCTGGTGATCGCGTGCGGCGCGCTGGCCACCGAGCTGCGCGCCGTGCTCGCCGGGCAGGGGCTCGACGGCGTCGAGGTGCGCTACCTGCCGGCCAACCTGCACAACCGGCCAGAACAGATCGTGCCGGCGCTGCGCGAGGCTGATCGAGACCGCGGCGAACCGGACCGCGACGTGTTCGTCGCCTACGCCGACTGCGGCACCGGCGGCGCGCTCGACGCGTTTCCTCGCCGAGCAGCCGAGCATCGGCGGCTCCCCGGCGCCCACTGCTACGAGTTCTTCGCCGGCGAGCGACCGCTTCGCCGCGCTGCACGACGCCGAGCCGGGCACCTTCTACCTCACCGACTTCCTCGCCAAGCACTTCGACGCGCTCGTGTGGCAGGGTCTCGGCCTCGACCGCCACCCGTCGCTGCTGCCCGTGTACTTCGGCAACTACCGGCGGGTCGTGCTCCTGTCGCAGTCGCGACGACCCGCGTCGCTCGTCGCCGCCGGCGCGCCGCCGCGATCGCCTGGGCCTCGCGTTCGAGCACGAGCACACCGGGCTCGCGCCGTTCGCCGCCGCGGTCGCCGTCGGCCTCACCGCGGAAGGTGGCGTAGGTGGCCGGCCGCGACACGCACGAGGTGGTCGTCATCCTGTGGCGGGACATCCCGGCGCAGGTCAACGGGCAAGCCGGCCGGAGCGGCACCAAGTGCTGCTCGACCCCAGTTCCAGCGGGCGATCGACCGGGCCAAGCGCAAGGCGCGCATCGTCACCGCCCACGACGACGTCGCCCAGTGGCGGCGGGTCAGCACGCCGTGCGACGGCGAGCCGGCGGCCGAGGCCGAGACGACGGCGCAACGGCTCGAACGCCGAGTACACCGTCGAGCGCCTGGGCACGATCGCGTTCAACGGCGGAGCCGAGACCGTGAGGACGCACCGCGTGGTGTTCACGCCATCGGGCCTCTCCGGCGACGTCGCCGACGGCACGACCGTGCTCGACGCCGCCCGCGCGCTCGGCGTCGACCTCGACAGCGTGTGCGGCGGGCGGGGGATCTGCGGGCGCTGCCAGGTGGTCGCCGTCGATCGGCACGTTCGCCAAGTGGCAGATCACGACGACCGGTACCGAGCTCGGCGCGTGGTCGGCGGTCGAGGAGCGACTACCACGGCGGCCGGCCGCTCGTCGCTGGGCACCGGCTCGGCTGTGCGGCCGCGATCCGCGCCGACGTGGTCATCGACGTCCCGGCCGCGAGCCAGGTGCACCGCCAGGTCGTGCGCAAGGACCTCGACCTGCCGCCGATCATCGTCGATCCGTTGTTCACCCTGCGCTACATCGAGGTTCCCAAGCGTCGAGCTCGGCTCCGGGCTCGTCGGTCGCCGATCTCGTCGTCGCCGCCCTGCCGAACAGCACGGCGAGTCGACGGTCCTCACGGTCGCCGCCTTGCGCTCGCTGCACGACGCCGTCGCCGATGGCGCGGCGACCGTCGCGTTCGCGACGGATCGGGTCGTCGGCGGTCTGGGCCGGATTCGTCGACCAGGCGTTCGGGATCGCGGTCGACGTCGGCTCGACGACGATCGCCGGGCACGTCTGCGAGGTGTTCAGCGGCGACGTG
>CAVXSN010000010.1:0-77314 GCA_963764455.1 Ilumatobacteraceae bacterium | reverse complement strand
CCTGCCTCGTCCAGGACGGCCGGCCCGACGTGGCCCCCGCCATGGAGGCGGCGCGCGTCCACCGCTTCAAGCGCGGCAGCGGGCTCCCCATCAAGGCGCCGGTCATCGACATGATCGAGATCGGCGCGGGCGGCGGGTCGATCGCCCACGTCGACGCGCTCGGCCTCCTCAAGGTGGGCCCGCGAAGCGCGGGCGCCGATCCGGGGCCTGCCTGCTACGGGCTCGGGGGGAAGGAGCCGACCGTCACCGACGCGAATCTCCTCCTCGGCTATCTCGATCCCGGATTCTTCCTGGGCGGCCGCCATGCGCCTCGAGCGGCCGCCCGCCGAGGTCGCGGTCGCTGCGCTCGCCGGTCGGCTCGGACTCGACCCCATCCAGACGGCATGGGCGTCTACGAGATCGTGTGCGAGAACATGGCGGCGGCGGCGCGGGTGCACATCGTCGAGAAGGGCCGCGACCCGCGTCGCTACGCGATGGTGGCCTTCGGGGGCGCGGGCCCGGCGCACGCGGCGCGCGTGGCCCGGATCCTGGGCATCGGCGAGGTCATCGTGCCGCCCGCGTCTGGGGCCGCCGCGGCGCTGGGGTTCCTGGTGGCGCCGATCAGCTTCGAGTTCGTCACCTCGCTCCCGGGGCTTGGCGAGCTCGATCTCCCGGGACGGTCAATCGCTCTCCTCGACGACCTGGAGGCGCAGGGGCGCACGCTCCTCACGGAGGCCGGTGTGGCGGCGGCCGACGTCACCCGTCACGCGGCGCGCCGAGATGCGCCTTCTCGGTCAGGTCCACGACATCGCCGTGCCGCTCCCGGCGGGTCCCCTCCGGCATGAGGACCTGCCGGCCCATCGAGGCCGCTTTCGTTGCCGAGTACGCGCGCACTCTACACGCACGTGTACACGGGCACCGTCATCCAGGCGATAAACTGGCCCCCCTCACCGCCGGGCCGGTCCCCACGGTGGTCGTCGCCGGTCAGGACGGCGTGGTGTCGAGCGCGGCCCCGCGCGGAAGGGCGACCGTCCCGCGTACTTCCCGGAATCCGGAGGCTTCGTCGCGACGCCGGTGTACGACCGGTATGCCCTGGCCCCGGGCCAGGCCCTGATCGGCCCCGCCATCGTCGAGGAGCGCGAGTCGACGACCATCGTGCCGCCGGGCGACCGGCTCGAGGTGGACCTCGCGAGGCAACCTCCGCATCCGCGTCGCCCGCACCACCTCGCTCGAGCCCGTGGTGCCGGCGGGCCTGGCCCTCGCGCGGGCGGTCGCGCGGATCGAGGCCGACCCGTGGGGCTCGAGATCATGTGGAGCCGGCTCATCAACATCGTCGAGGAGTGCTGGCTCACCGTCTGGCGAACGGCCTTCTCCCTCATCATCGGCGAGGCGCAGGACTTCGCCTGCGAGCTCCTGGACCCCCGAGGCAACTCGCTCGCGCACTCGCCGCGCGCGATGCCGGTCTTCAACCTCACGCTCCCCCGGGCGGTCCCGGGCCATCCTGGAGCGGTTCCCGGCCGAGACCCTCGAGCCCGGCGACATCCTGATCACGAACGATCCGTGGATCTGCGCCGGTCACCTCTTCGACGTCGCCATCGTCACGCCGGTCTTCCGAGGTGGCCGGGTCGTCGCCATCCTCGGCACGATCGGCCACGTGACGGACATCGGCGGCACCCGGGACAGCCTGAGCGCGCGCGAGATCTACGAGGAGGGCTTCCAGATCCCGCCGATGAAGCTCTAGCGACGCGCTCGCGCGGCGGGCGGATGAACCCGCAGATCCGCTTCGGCGAGGACCTGATGAGCCGAGTGTCGTACGTGATGATGAACCCCGGCGGTGATCGGCAGCTCACGGTCGCCGTGCGCCAGGCGCTCGACGAGCTCGCCGGCGAACTGCTCGCCGCAGCCGGGGCCAAGCGCAACCAGGTTCTCGAGGTCGTGCTCGTCGGCAACCCGATCATGCACCACCTCGTGCTGGGCATCGATCCCACGCCGCTCGGCAGCGCTCCCTTCACGTTGGCGACCAGCGGCCCGGTCTCCGGATCCGCCGGGGACCTCGAGCTCGACCTGCCGTTTGCGTCGTTCTACGCCGGGCCGTGCATCGCCGGTCACGTCGGTGCCGACACCGCGGCTGTCGTGCTCGCGGAGGGGCCGCACCGGGGCGACGAGATGCAGCTCGTGGTCGACGTCGGGACCAACGCCGAGATCGTGCTCGGCAACCGGGAGCGCCAGTTCGCCGCGTCGAGCCCGACCGGGCCGGCCTTCGAGGGCGCCCAGATCAGCTGCGGGCAGCGGGCGACGGCCGGGGCGGTGGAGGCCGTGCGCATCGACCCGGTCACGCTGCGCGCCCGGGTGAGGGCGATCGGCGCCGCGATGTGGAGCGACGAGCCGGGCTTCGCCGGCGCCGTGGCGGCGACCGGCGTCACCGGGCTGTGCGGCTCCGGGATCATCGACCTGCTCGCCGAGATGTACCTCGCCGGGGTCATCGACGCCGACGGCACGATCACCGGGGCCAACGCCGCCCGTTCCGCCGACGTGGTGCCCGACGGACGCACGTTCCGCTACATCTTCTACCGCGACGACCGCAGCGAGTTGTCCGTGACCCAGAACGACGTCCGCGTGGTCCAGCTCGCCAAGGCCGCGCTGCGCGCCGGCATCGACCTGCTGGTCGAGCACGCCGGCCATCCCGCGGTGACCGACATCCGCCTCGCCGGGGCGTTCGGCGCGCACATCGACCCGCTCCATGCGATGGTTCTCGGCCTCGTCCCGGACTGTCCGCTCGACGGAGTCCGCTCGGTCGGCAATGCCGCCGGCGCCGGAGCGGTGACCGCGCTGCTGTCGGCGTCGGCGCGCCGCGAGATGGAGCACGCCGTGCGCGGCATCGAGAAGATCGAGACCGCGACCGAGCCGCGTTTCCAAGAACTGTTCGTCGCGGCGATGGCGCTCCCCCACGCGACGGCGCCGACCGATCGCCTCGGCGAACTGGTCACGCTGCCAGCCCGTTCCGCAACAGCAAGAACACGACGGAGGCGAGGGATATGAGTGACGTGGCACAAGGGCGGCGTTCCGGCGGGCGCGCCGGGCGCCAGGCGATGCGCGCCTCCGCGTCGACTCACGCCGACGCATACCTGACGCGGACGATGAAGCCGGTCGAGATCCTCGGTGAGGAAGGGCTCGCGATCATCCTCGACAACGCCGAGACGATCCTCGCCGAGGTGGGCGTCGAGGTGCGGGACTACCCGTCGGCGATCGAGCGCTTCACCGCCGCCGGCTGCGACGTGGACGGAACCAGGGTCCGCTTCCCGCGCGGTCTGGCCCGGTCACTCGCGGCGACGGCGCCCCCGATCTACACCCAGCACGCTCGCAACCCGGCCCGCAACGTGATGATCGGCGGCGACGCCACCGTGTTCGCGCCGAACTACGGCTCGCCGTTCGTCCACGACCTCGACAACGGGCGCCGCTACGCCACGCTGGCCGACTTCCAGAACTTCGTGAAGCTCACGTATTCGTCACCGCACCTGCACCACGCCGGTGGCACGGTGTGCGAGCCGGTCGACATCCCGGTGAGCAAGCGGCATCTCGACATGGTGTACAGCCATCTGCGGTACAGCGACAAGGCGATCATGGGCTCGGTCACGGCAGGCGAGCGGGCGGAGGACACCGTGGAGTTGGCGCGCATC
Organism: Ilumatobacteraceae bacterium; assembly: GCA_963764455.1. Classification (GTDB taxonomy): domain Bacteria; phylum Actinomycetota; class Acidimicrobiia; order Acidimicrobiales; family Ilumatobacteraceae; genus Desertimonas. The sequence goes on along the minus strand of CAVXSN010000010.1, from coordinate 73,658 downwards.
GCGTTCGGCGGCGACCTCGCCGACCGCACCGTGGTCACGAGCCTGATCAACGCCTCGTCGCCACTCGTGTGGGATGCATCGATGCTCGCCGCCGCCGAGGTCTACGCCTCGGCCAACCAGGCGACCATCATCACGCCGTTCATCCTGGCCGGGGCGATGGCGCCGGTGACCGCGGCGGGTGTCGCGGCCCAGACGCTGGCCGAGGCGCTGGCCGGCATCAGCTTCACCCAGCTGGTCCGGCCCGGCGCACCAGTCGTGCTCGGCTCGTTCGCCAGCTCGATCTCGATGCAGACCGGGGCGCCGACGTTCGGCACCCCGGAGCCGGCGCTCGTGCTGTACACCCTGGCCGCGCTCGCCCGCCGGCTCAACCTGCCGTTCCGCAGCGGTGGGTCGCTGTGCGCATCGAAGCTCCCCGATGCCCAAGCGGCATACGAGAGCGCGTCGACGCTGCTGCCGACGATCATGGCCGGCGTGAACTTCGTGCTCCACGCCGCCGGCTGGCTGGAGGGCGGACTGTCGATCGGCTACGAGAAGTTCATCCTCGACGAGGACCAGCTCGGGATGATGGCAGTGTTCGTCAAGGGCGTCGACCTGTCGGACAACGGCCAGGCGCTGGATGCAATCCGCGAGCACCAGCCGGGTCTGCACTTCCTCGGCGCCGCGCACACGCTGGCCAACTTCGAGCGCGCGTTCTACCGCAGCACCACCGCCGACAACTCGAGCTTCGAGCAGTGGACCGAGGACGGCGCCCTCGACGCCGCCCAGCGCGCCAACGCGATCTGGAAGAAGCGGCTCGCCGAGTACGAGCCGCCGCCGATCGACGAGGCGATCGACGCCGAGCTGTGCGACTACATCGCGAGACGCAAGGCCGAGCTCCCCGACGAGTTCGCTTGATCGTTCCCCACCCCCGGGCGCCGCGCGGGCGGCGGCGGGGGGCAACCGTCTCGCTGGGGGCGGCGTTGGCAAGCGGACCGACGTCGGTACGGATCCGGTCGAGATCGGGTCGGGCGCCGCGCTCGTGACCGTCGATCGCCAGGCGCATCGCGGCGAGGTGTTCGGGTGACGTGCCGCAGCACCCTCCGATGATGCGAGCACCGGCGTCGATCGCCAGCGCGGCATAGCGGCCCATCAGCTCGGGTGTCCCCGTGTACACGATGTCCGTGCCCTGGAAGCGGGGCACGCCGCAGTTCCCCTTGCAGATCGTCGTGACGTCAGCGCCGTCCGCGGTCATCTGCAGCAGGGACACCAGGATGTCGGGGGCGCCGACGCCGCAGTTGGCGCCGAACGCGAGCGGCGCCGCCGGCAGGTCGGCGAAGACCCGAGCGAGGTCCCCCGGCAGCAGTCCCATCATCGTTCGCCCGGCAGTGTCGAACGAGCAGGTGGCCGTGTACGGCATCCCCGCGGCGATGGACGCCGTCGCCGCGGCGCGGACCTCCTCAGGCGCTGACATCGTCTCGATCCAGATGACATCGGCGCCGCCGGCGGCCAGCCCGTCGATCTGCTCGCGAAAGACCGCCACCGCGTCGTCACGGGTCAGCGCACCGAGTGGCTCGAACAGGTCGCCGGTCGGCCCGACGGAGCCGGCGACCACGACAGGGCGATCGGCCGCGTCGGCGACGCCGCGTGCGATGGCCGCCGCGGCCTTGGCCAATTCGGTGACGCGATGCTCGGCTCGGTGGAGGGCCAACCGGTTGCGGTTGCACCCGAACGTGTTGGTCAGGATGATGTCTGCGCCGGCGTCGACGAAACGCTGGTGCAGGCGGGCGACGCGCGCCGGATGGTCGACGTTCCAGAACTCCGGCGGCTCACCAGCCTCGAGCCCCATCTCGAAGTAGTTCGTGCCCGTCGCCCCGTCGGCGAGGAGCACCGATCGGGAACCGAGCAGGTCGGCGAGAGCGCTTTGCACCCGGGGAAGGCTACGGCGGCGTGGGCTGCTCGCCCTCGTTCCAACCGGCCGGACTGTCAGCCGGCCAATCGATCGATGCGACGTCGCGGTAGAGCCGCTCGATCTCGTAGAAGCGGCGGACCTCGTCGAGGAACACGTGGACCACCACGTCGCCGTAGTCGATGAGCACCCACTGGTGCTCCTTCAGCCCCTCGGTGCGCAAGGGCGAACGGCCTGACATCGCTCGAACGGCGTGCTCGATCTCGTCGACGAGCGAGTGCACCAGGCGCCGATTCGGGGCATCGATCACCACGAAGTAGTCGGTGATCGCCAGGACCGGGGCGACGTCGAGCACCACGATGTTGCGGCCCTGCTTCTCGTCAGCGCTCCGTGCGGCCACCAGCGCGATCTCGAGTGGCGATGCGTCTCCGTTCGCCGCCGGCTCGCCTGCCGCAGTTTCGCTCAACTCGTGCCTTCCACCGTCGTGTCCCCGTCCACCGACGTGTCCCCTTCTATCAGCATGTCAGGGGAATCCTGGGCTCCGACCGTACCGGCCGTCGCGTCGGCTGGACCACCGGGATCGGTAGACGTGGCGACGTCCAGTGTCGCGAGGTAGTTGGTGCCGAGCGTGACGATGATGTCGATGCCGGCGATCCGCGTCCCCGCGACCCTGACGTCGACCGGGCCGAACACGTCGCCGAGCTGCTCGGCCGCGGGAATCAGGCTGTCGTTGGCGACCTCGATGATCGTGTCGGTCGGCGCCTCGCCCGCCGACGCTGTCGACGGAGCGCACGTTGCCTTCCAGTTCGAAGATCTCCTTCACTGCGGTGTAGCTGACATCGAGGCGATCGTGGCCGGCGGGAAGTTGATCATCGCCGAACGAGCTCACGACCCTGAACGAGTACCCGGCGTACGGCGCGGCCACTCTGGTCGGTGCGGTGTGGCCGAAGACGAGAGCCACCTCGACGCGGTCGAGGGCCAGCGCGTCGACACCTCGCGGATTGACGTCGACGCTGACGATCGGATCGAACCGCAGCCCTTGCACGGAGACCGGCCCCGACGTGAGTTGGCCGAGCAGATCGCCACCCGACGCGGCATCGGCTCCCGGGTCCGCGTCCACCGTGAGCGTGAGCGGCGTCGGCAGCCCCTCGCCGACTGCGTCGGCGATCGCCTGCCACACCGCGAAATCGACTGCGTACTCGTCGGCCGCGGAGCTCGACGGATCGCGGGACGACAGGATCGCGGCCATCTCGGCACCGTTCAGTTGCTGCACGCCGGCGTCGACGAGCACCGTACCGTCGGAGTTCGTCGCGGCGATCGGCAGCGTCACCTCCGTCTCGCCGATCGAAGCCAGCGCTTCCGCGAGCTCGGCCTGATCCACGACCGACGGTCTGGTCGATGCTGACCCCCAGCAATGCCGGCACCTCGTCGGCAAGCGTCTCGCTCCCGAACAGCGCCGACGGTCTCGTCGAGCGGCAGCCGCTCGGAGCCGAGCCCGCCGGACACATCGGCGCTCACCGGGATCGGGCACCACCGTCCCACCGGCGCCGGTCCTCGCCATCCTCGGCTGGCGGCCGGACCGTCGAACACGGCGAGCGAAGCGAGCGTACCGTCGTCATCGAGGACCGCGATCGCGCCGGTCGGCGTACCGGGAACTGCACCTCCGGCGTGTCGCTGCCCTGGACCTGACCGTCCTTGGTGTTGTAGATCGCCACCGCGCCGGCCACGCCGAGGACCAGGGCCAGCGCCGACGCCGACGAGTGACGCGACGACGGCCCGGGTGGTCGACATTCGGCGGCGGTGCCGCGACACGGTCATCGGGGAGCTCCGTTCGGTACGGCGAGCAGGCGTCACACCGGCACCGCGTAGAGGTTGCGGTGCTCGATCACGTCGAGCACCGGATCGGTGACGAGGTAGTCGAGCGGGCGGCCATCGGTGAACCGGGCACGCAGGTCGGTGCTCGACACCTCGAGGCGCGGCACCTCGACGCGGACCCAGGCGACCTCGTCGGGCAGCTCGACGTGTTCCCCGGGCCGGTCGACGACGACCATCGTCGACCGCGGCCGACGACCTCGTCGTAGCGCTCCCACGTCGTGCAGCCCGGCGGCGGCGTCGTCGCCGACGATCGTGTACAGCTCGGCGCCGGGCTGAGCCGCGGCGAGCGCGGCGAGCGTGTCGGCCGTGTAGCTCGGCCCGCCGAGCGTCGATCTCGAGGCGCCCGCCTCGAGTCCGGGGACGTCGGCGACCGCCGCCTCGACCATCGCCAGCCGGTCGAGCGGCCGGCGTGATCGGCCGCTCGCCCTGCTTCTGCCACGGCACGTTGGCCACCATCAGCATGACGACGTCGAGGTCGAGCGCGTGACGGACGTTGACGGCGGTGACGAGATGGCCGACGTGGGGAGGGTCGAAGGTGCCGCCGAACAGCCCGATGCGTCGCCGTGACGGGCGGGGTCAGGCGTTGACCCGGTGACGGCACGGCGAGAGTGTACGTCCGGCCGCCGCCAGGCACCCGGACTGCCGGCCTGATCGGCGCGACCGGGAGTGTCCAACCGGCATCGTCGGTCGCCCAGCGTCACCGGGCTTCAGGACGCCTTGACACATCTGTTACTCTGGAAGTCTCCCCGAAACGCGCCCGTCGACAGGACGCGTCGACTTACGCGGGGCCAAGCGCCCGACACTCCCCCACATCCCCGCAGACACCCGCCAGACTGACGATTGTGTCGCCTGCCACACGCAGCCGCGGAATGAATCCAGCATACGAACGGTTGACGAAAACATCATGAACGACTCCATTGGTCTGTACCTGAACGACATCGGCAAGGTTCCGCTGCTCACCGCCGAGGACGAGCGCGAGCTGTCCCGCGTCATCGAGGCCGGCCGCGAGGCCGCCGAGCAGCTGGCCAACGGCAAGCGCGGCGCCGCCCTGAAGGCCGCCGTCGCCGCGGCCGCCGACGCCAAGGACCGGTTCATCCGCTCCAACCTCCGCCTCGTGGTCAGCATCGCCCGCCGCTACCCCCTGCCCCAGGGCATGGACCTGCTCGACCTCATCCAGGAGGGCAACCTCGGCCTCGAGCACGCCGTCGACAAGTTCGACTGGCGCCGTGGCTTCAAGTTCTCCACCTACGCCACGTTCTGGATCCGCCAGGCGATCGGCCGGGCGCTCGACCAGAAGGCCAGCCTCATCCGCATCCCCGGCGACCGCTCGGCCAGCCTGCGCGCCGCGCTGCGCCAGGCGTCGGGCGACGGCGAGACGCTCGACCAGCAGAACGCCGAGCTGCACCGGCTCACCACGCCGGTGTCGCTCGACAAGACCGTCGGCGACGACGGCGACGCCACGCTCGGCGACCTGATGGCCAACGGCGAGGGCACGCCGGAGGACCACGTCATGACGATGGTCGACAGCGACCTGCTCGACGAGCTGCTCGGCACGCTCGACGGCCGGGCCCGCTACGCCGTCGAGGCCCGCTTCGGCCTCATCGACGGCGAGCGCAAGAGCTTCCGCGAGGTCGGCGAGAGCCTCGGCGTCACCGCCGAAGCCGCCCGCCGTCTCGTCAGCCGCGCCGTCGCCGGCCTGCGCGACGACGCCGAGCGCATCCTCGCCGTCTGAACCCCAATCCGACCAGCACGAGAGCGCCGGGCCGCACGGCCGGTCGTCCGTGCGACCTCGACGCTGATGCCGCATGACCTACAGTGGCTGGCCACCGCCTCGCCACTACCCGTAGGCTTCGGGCGTGCGATGCAACCCAGTGATCGGCAGCTGGACGCCGTCGTCGTGGCAGGACCGGCACGCCGCCCAGCAGCCGGACTGGCCCGACGCTCGACCAGCTCGACAGCGCCCTGAAGACGCTGTCGGGCTATCCGCCGCTCGTGTTCGCCGGCGAGGCTCGGTCGCTGCAGGCCTCGCTCGGCCGAGGTCGCGGCCGGCAACGCGTTCCTGCTGCAGGCCGGCGACTGCGCCGAGAGCTTCGAGGACGTTCTCCGCCGACAACATCCGCGAGAAGCTGCGCGTCATCCTGCAGATGGCCGTCGTGATGACGTACTCGATGGGGGTGCCGGTCGTGAAGGTCGGCCGCATCGCCGGCCAGTTCGCCAAGCCCCGCTCGAACCCCACCGAAGTGGTCGGCGACGTCGAGCTCCCGTCGTTCCGCGGCCACATCGTCAACGGCGACGGCGCCGTTCGCCGAGTCACGGGTGCCCGATCCCGAGCCGGCTCGTGCAGGCGTACCACCAGTCGGCGTCGACGCTCAACCTGCTGCGCGCCTTCACGAAGGGCGGTTTCGCCGACCTGACCAGGGTCCACGAGTGGAACCAGGAGTTCGTCGCGTCGAGCCCGGAAGGCCAGCGGCTACGACCGCCTCGCCGCCGAGATCGACCGGGCGATGCGGTTCATGCGGGCCAGCGGCATCAGTGTCGACAACCCGAACATGAAGACGGTCGACGTCTACACGAGCCACGAGGCGCTGATCCTCGGCTACGAGGAGGCGCTCACCCGCCAGGACTCGCTCACCGGCAAGTGGTACGACTGCTCGGCCCACATGCTGTGGATCGGCGAGCGCACCCGCCAGCTCGACGGCGCGCACGTCGAGTTCCTCCGCGGCGTCGTCGAACCCGATCGGCTGCAAGATCGGCCCGACCACCGACGTCGCCGAGGTGCTCGAGCTGTGCGAGCAGCTCAACCCTGGCGGGGTTCCCGGACGGCTCACGCTGATCAGCCGGATGGGCGCCGACAAGGTCGAGGAACGCCTCCGGCCGATCCTGCGGGCCGTCACCGATGCCGGCCATCCGGTGGTGTGGGCGTGCGACCCGATGCACGGCAACACGTACACGGCCGCCGAACGGCCGCAAGACCCGGCACTTCGACGCCATCGTGCGCGAGATCGCCGGGTTCGTGCGATCCCACCACGCCGAGGGCACCTGGCCGGGCGGGATCCACGTCGAGCTCACGGGGGACAACGTCACCGAGTGCCTCGGCGGTGCCGACGCGGTGTCCGACCACGACCTCGACAACCGCTACGAGACGATCTGCGACCCGCGCCTCAACGGCCGCCAGAGCCTCGATCTGGCGTTCCGGCTCGCCGAGCTGGTCACCGGCGAAGCCTGAGCTGACGCTGCCCGTCATCGTGGGGGCCCTCGACCAGATCGCGCACCTGGGACGTGCCCAACGCGGCGGCGTGCCGTCGTCGCAGCGGACGGATCGATCATCGCGACGCACGGCGACCTCGACCATCCGTTCTCGCTCGCGTCCCTGACGAAGGTGGCCGCGGGATGGGCGTCGATGATCGCGGTCGAGGAGGGCACCCTCGGACTCGAGGACCCGGTCGGGCAGCCGGGGTGCACCATGCGGCACCTGCTCGCGCACGCCGGCGGATACGCGATCGATGGCGACGAGCCGATCGCGAAGCCGGGCCGGCGCCGGATCTACTCCAACACGGGGATCGAGCTCGCCGCCGCGGCCGTAGCCGCCGCGACCCAGTTGCCGTTTCACGTCTACCTCACCGAGGCCGTGCTGCAGCCGCTCGGGATGACGAACACCCGACTCAGCGGCTCTCCCGCGCACGGCCTCGTGTCCACGGCAGGCGACTTCGCCCGGCTCCTCGCCGAGCTCCAACACCCGCAGCTGCTCTCGGCGTCCGGAGCTGCCGAGGCAGTCACGGTCCAGTATCCCGACCTCAGCGGTATCGTTCCCGGCGTGGGGAGGTTCGATCCGTGCCCGTGGGGACTGGGCATCGAGATTCGTGGCGGCAAATCGCCACATTGGACCGGCACGACGAACTCGCACGCGACGTTCGGCCACTTCGGCGGCGGCAGGGACGATGGCGTGGGTCGACCCCGCGGCCGGTTGTGCGCTCGTCGCGCTCGCCGACCGCCCGTTCGATGGGTGGCCGGAGGCGCTGGCGTCGTGGCGATCGCTGAGTGACGACGTGGTCGCCGAGTTCGCGGGCGGTCGCTCGTCGTGATCTACAGCCACGGCGACCGGGTCCGCTGGGAGGCGACGGCCGAGGACGGTCTGCCGGCGGTGCGCTACGGCTTCGTGCGATCGATGTCCGACGCCACCGGACCCGTGATCGTGATGTTCGACGGCGAGCTCGGCGGCGAGGTGATCGACCTCGATCAGCTCGCACCGGTGTCGATCACGTCGGTCGAGCTCCGCCTCGAGGGCGACGACCTTCTCGATGACCCCGACCTGCGGCGCGGCCTGACCTCGCTGTGGCAGGCGGAGGCCGAGTCGGCGGGACTCGACGTCGACTCGCTGCGCCCCCACGGCTACGGCGACCACGACGGCAACGGGGGATGGCGGCTGGCGTCGCTGACCAGCGGCGACCGCAGCTACGCGGTCAAGGCCTTCCACCACAACGGCCACATCGTCGTGCACGCGGAGCGTGGTTTCGCTCGGAAGGCGTGACGCCTTCCGAGCGACGTTCCGATAGGCGCAGCTCGCGGTCAGCTCAGAGCGCTCGATCACCATGGCCATGCCCTGGCCGCCGCCGACGCACATCGTCTCGAGGCCGAACGTGCCGTCGGTCGCCTGGAGGCCGTGGATCAGGGTGGTCATGATGCGGGCGCCGGTCATGCCGAACGGGTGACCGAGGGCGATCGCCCCGCCGTGGACGTTGAGCTTGTCCCACTCGATGCCGAGGTGCTTGGCCGACGGCACGACCTGGGCGGCGAACGCCTCGTTGATCTCGACGAGGTCGATGTCGTCGATCGTCTTGCCGGCCCGGGCCAGCGCCTGGCGGCTGGCCTCGATCGGGCCGAGGCCCATGATCTCGGGGTTGAGGCCGGTCACGCCGGACGACGACGATGCGGGCGAGCGGCGTGAGGCCCAGCTCCTCGGCCTTGGTGTCGCTCATCACGAGCACCGCGGCGGCGCCGTCGTTGAGCGGGCAGGCGTTGCCGGCGGTGACCTGACCGTCGGGACGGAACACCGGCTTGAGCGCGGCGAGCCCCTCGAGCGTCGACGCCGGCGCGCGGGCCGTCGTCCTTGCGACACCACGGTGCCGTCGGGCAGCGTCACCGGGGTGATCTCCTCGGCGAAGAAGCCGTTCTCGACGTTGGCGACGGCGCGGTCCTGCGAGCAGCTTGGCGAACTCGTCCATCTCGGCGCGCGAGCACGTTCTCGGCCTCGCACCACGTTCTCGGCGGTCTGGCCCATCGCGATGTAGATGTCGGGCAGACCCTCGGGCGGCGCCCACGTCCGGCTGACCGCCTCCCGAGCGCTCGAGCGTGCGCGGGCCGGCCTCCTTGAACACGTCGTTCGGCGCACTGTCGGAGAACCCGGCGCCGTAGCGGCTCACCGTCTCGACGCCGGCGGCGATGAAGATGTCGCCCTCGCCGGCCTTGATCGCGTGGGCGGCCATGCGGATCGTCTGCAGGCTCGACGAGCAGTAGCGGTTGACCGTGACGCCGGGGACGTCGTCGAGCCCGGCCAGGATGGCGACGACGCGGGCGATGTTGAAGCCCGACTCGCCGGCCGGCTGGCCGCAGCCCGAGGATGAGGTCCTCGACTGGCGCGGGGTCGAGATCGCGGCACCTTGGCGAGCAGCGCCGTGATGATCTGCGCCGTCAGATCGTCGGGGCGGATCGACGTCAGCGAGCCCTTGTTGGCGCGGCCGATCGGGCTGCGGGCGGTGGCGACGATGACGGCTTCGGTCATGGCAGGACCCCTTCGTGTAGCGATGAACGGCATCGATCTTACCGACGGGTAACAAACGTGGCGAAGCCGCCGGGCGATGCGGGCCGCAATCCAGCGGCCCGCGAGGTCGAGGGTGCTACCGTGCCCCGATCCCGATCATCGTTCCGACGATGGCGCTCGCCAGGTCGCCGACGGGCGGACCCCAGCGGCGTGGAACGTGGCGAGCCAGGGTCGCTGCCCGATCCTGGCGGCATCAGGAAGACCTCGCAATGCGACATGAGAGATGAGGAAACGTGCGCAAACTGACCACGTGCGGCGTCGTGGCGATCACGACGACGGCAATCGCTTCGGGGATCGTCTCCGGCATCGCCGGAGCGAGCCCGACGCAGGCGCCGCCGGCAACAACCTGCGAAACCGCGCTGTACCCGGCGGACTCCGGCACGACGTGCTCGTCGCTCGAGTTGGAGGCATTCACCACCTACGGCGCGAGACTGCCGGCCCTCTACGCCGCCGCGCCGAGCCTGCCGCTCGGTGGTTGGGCGCCGCTCAGTACCAATGACACGACGTTCAACTACTTCGCGTTGATGGCCTGCCAATACCTGATCTCCGAGTTCAGCGAGCTCGGCTGGCTGGAGGAGGCGGCTGACATCGACGGTCCGACGATGGTCGACAACGAGGTGTTCTTCGACGCGGCGATGACGCACATCTGTCCGGAGCTGAACTACCGCCGGCAGGTGGAGTGGGACAACTACATCCCGTTCGACCTGTTCGATTCCACCACGACGGCGCCAGGGGCTCCGGCTCCGCAGGCACCAACCACCATGCCCGGGATCGTGACGACCCTGCCGCCGGTTGCGCCGGGCACCACTGCGCCGATCATCGCCACGACGCTGCCGCCGGCGCAGCCCACGACGACCACCGCGGCGCTCGCCAGCGAGGTGATGGTACTGACAGGTATCGACGACGCCGGCAACCAGACGTCCGTGAACTACACCTGCAGCGATTTGAATGGCGCGGCCCTCCAACCCCCCAGGGGCTGCGACGAGTTCGAGCAGTCGATGTTCAATCGCATCATCACCACCAACGGACAGGCGTTCCAGACCTTCGTCGAGCTGCCGACGCTCGGAAACTTCAGCACCCTGCCGGGCATCGGACACGAATCCCGGGCATGGATCGGCCTGGTCGCGTGCGTCATCCGATCGACCAACCCGGCCGACCTCGCAGCGCTCGATGAGTATTCGCGTGGCATCTTCACGGGCACGACGCCCGGCGACTCCCAACTGATGTGGGACGAGGCCCACCGCGTGCTGTGTCCGTTCATCGCCTGAGCGACGGTTCATCACACCGAGTTGACGTGCGAACCGCCAGCACCCGTCACTCCCCCAGCTCGCCGTGGCGGAAGTGGCGGCGACAGAGCAGCTCGTAGCGGACGATGTCGCCGAACAGCGGCGGAGTCGTCGGATCGGACGTGTCGCCGACCACCACCGTCTCGCCCTCGAACACGACCTCGCCGTTGACGACACGGGCGTTGTGCGTGGCCCGTGCCCCACACCAGCAACGCGCCTCGACCTGCAATGGCACCCGCTCGTCGGCGAGCTCCAACAGTCGCCGGGTCCCCTCGAACAGCCGACCGCGGAAGTCGGTGATCAGCGCGAAGGCGTACACCTCGACCTCGAGGTCGTCGACGATGCGGGCGAGCTGATCGCATTGCTCCGCAGTGAAGAACTGCGCCTCGTCGCACACGAGGTAGTGGATCGGCCAGTGTTCGACCGTCAGTGCGTAGAGGTCGAGCCCGGCAGACGTCGATTGCGGGGGCGCCCACACCGAGCCGGCTCGTGACCTGGCGGCCTTCGCGATCGAGGCTCGTCAGCAGTAGCCCGTAGAGGTCTCGGCTGGCGAGGTTGTGGTGGATCTGCAACGCGAACGTGCTCTTCCCCGAGCCCATCGTGCCGAACGAGAACCGCAGCGTCGCCATGATCGCGAGACGCTACCGCCGGGGTATCACAGCGCTGTGAGGAGCTGAGCCGCCTCGGCTCACAGCAGCGCCTGCAGCGCCGAGATCGGATCGGCATCGGCCGGCGACTTGTCCGGGCGGTATCGCTTCACCCGTGCGAAGCGCAGCGCGACCCCACCGGGATACCGCGTCGAGCGCTGGACGCCATCGATGGCGACCTCGACGACACGCTCAGGACGGACGTGGACGACATGGCCCTCCGTGGCGATCGCCAGCTTCTGGAACTCCTCGGTCTGCCACCGCAACAACTCGTCGGTGAGCCCCTTGAAGGTCTTGCCGACCATCACGAAGCTGCCCCCGGCCTGGTGTGGCGTCACCTCGGGCGCCGAGATGGAGATTCGACAGCCAGCCCTGGCGCCGACCGTGGCCCCACTCGACGGCGAGCACCACGAGGTCGAACGTGCGCACCGGCTTCACCTTGCGCCACGAGCCGCCGCGGCGCCCGGCCGTCGTACGTCGAGGTGAGCGCCTTCACCATCACCCCCTCCTGGCCGCGCTCGACCGCGTCGTCCATGAACGCCGCCGCCTCCACGGCGTCGGCGGTGACGATCGACGGCAATCGGTACGGCGCGGGCACGAGGGCCTCGAGAACCGCGCGCCGGTCATCAGCGGTTCGTCGATCAGCGGATAGCCGTCGGAATGCATCACGTCGAAGAAGTAGGCGTTGAGCACTCCGCCTCGGCCAGTGCCGGCTCGCGCCCCGAAGTCGCCCATCGTGTCCTGGAAGCGGCGCGGCGCGCCGTCTTCCGCGATTCCGGCGACCTCACCATCGAGCACCAGATCGCCCCGAGTTCCAGATGAGGCGCCGAGGCGAGCAACGAGGTCGACGACTCCTGGCAGGCGATCGGTGATGTCGTTGAGGTTCCTCGTGTACAGCCGCACGTCGCCGCCCTGGCGATGAGCCTGAACCCGAGCGCCGTCGAGCTTCCACTCCACCGACGCTTCCCCCGTGAGGGTCAGCGCCTCGGCCACGTCGGCGGCCGGCGATGCCAGCATCGGCTCGACGGCCCGGCCCGGTTGGAGCGTCACGGAATGCAGCGCGGCGACACGGGCCTCAGCCGTGGGGGCGCCGAACGCCAGCCGCCCCGTCGCGCCGAGGTCCCCCGAAAGCATGTGCGCCCGACGGACCTCGTCGATCGGGATGCCGGCGCCCTTGGCGATGGCCTCGACCATCACGCCGTCGAGCGCACCCTGCCGGAGCTCGCCGCCGAACACACCCCGCAGCAGTCGTTGCTCGCGCTCCGTGGCGAGCTCGAACACGGTCCGGAGCAACTCGTGGCGCCGTGCGGCGGATCCGGCACCCGAGACCGCGGCCAGATCTGACAGCCACCGGTCGATCTGCATCACCTCCAGCGTCGGTTCGGTGGCCGGGCCGGCATCCAGCTTGCTGAGTGCGGACCAACCCACACCGATCCTCCCCTGCCGTGGCCATCCGGTGAGCACGCCGACCGCCACCTGCACCTCGTCGGGCGAGAGCGCCCGGAGCAGCGCGGCGAGGATTGCGGACTTCTCGCTTCGCTTGGACGTCGCGGCCAGGCGTTCGGACGCGGTTGCCAGCTCGACGAATCGCACAGCTCGCAACACTACGAAGCGCGTTTGGGTCGCGTTCCGAAGTACTCGGCCGGTTCGACGTGGGCGCGCTTCGCGACGATGTTCGACGGGAACGCCTCGATCCGCCGGTTGAGCTTGCCGACGACCGTGTTGTAGTAGCGGCGGGCCGCCGCGATGCGGTCCTCGGTCATCGTCAGGCGGTGCTGGAGGTCGAGGAAATTCTGCTGCGAGTTGAGCTGCGGGTATCGGTCTCGGAGTGCGACCAGGGCGGCCGCCGCGGCGGCGACATCCGGTTCGTGCCGGCTGGCCGCCTCGGGAGTGTGCGCGCCGGCGACCGCGCTGGCGTGGGCGTCGACGGCACTCACCAGCAACGCCTGCTCGTGGGCTGCGATCTCCTTCACCGCCGCGACGAGGTTGGGGATCAGCTCGTGGCGCCGCTGCAGCTCGGCGTCGACGGTCGCCCATGACGAGGCGACCGTGTTGCGCTCCTCGATCACGCGGTTGTACGAGATGACGTAGCTGGCGACCGCGACGAGCGGAACTGTGACGACGATCGCGAAGACGATGGCCACGACAGTCGCCGGCTCAGGGTCGCACCGGGTACAGCTCGGTGAGCACAGCGGGGAGATGCTGGCGGATCTGTGACGCCCAGCCGAGCATGCCGGGCATCTGCTCGACGTCGAGCTGGTCGCTGATGCACAGCAACTGCGTCCCGAGCAGCTCGAAGCGGATCGTCCCCGCCCCGCTCGAGTCGCTGAGCATCCAGGCGATCATCTCGTGGTCGAGCAGCGTGACCGCGAACCGCTCGTCGTCGGACGACACGCGGTAACGCTCGTTGAACTCGGGCGATTCGATCTCGATGTCGCGAATCCCGATGATCTGGCCAAGGTTCGACCAGAACCCCTCTGGTCCGATCCTCAGGTGCGGCGCGTCGAACGGCACCAAGATCAGGGCGCAGGTGTACCGCCACGTCGGCTGTCGTCCCCCGATCCCGTCGTGTACCGGTAGTTGAACACGGAGTCCTGGGATCCCGTCGGCCACATGTGGTAGCTGACCCGGCGACGGTTGCCCTTCTCCATGAGGTCGAACGGCGCAGGGGGCGGGTCCTTGGTGTCGATGTCGATGTTCAACCCGGCGCCTGCGGCAACACGGCGCGCCTGCTCCTTGCGCTTGTTGTTCTGCGCCCACATGAACCACAGGAAAAGGGGGACGCTGATGACGATGGCGAGGACGAGGAGGACCTCCACGGCCGCAGAGCGTAGGGGGAGCCAGGCACGCGCCGGGGCGGATTCCAGCCCGGCTCACGCGGCCTGCAGGCGCGGCTTGACCGAGTCGGCGAACAGCCGCAGGTTGCGCTCGCCTCTCGGGCGGCATGTCGGCGTACGAGGCGACCATCACGAACGTGTCGCTGCCCGACCATCGAGCGGATGTCCATGATCTTCTCGACGCACTCGTCCGGCGTGCCGGTGACCTGGAGGTCGACGAAGAAGTCCCGGCCAGGCTCGGCGCCGTACTTGTTGCAGGGCCTGCGACATCTTGCCGTAGTACTCGTAGCCCTTCGGTCGTGCCGAAGTGATCGCCACTCAGCTCGTAGTGATCGAGGACCGTCTCGTAGTAGCCGCCGATGTACTTCGATGCCCAGCTCCCTGGCCCGGTCGCCGTCCTCGTCGCAGAACACCCAGCCGGCCTGGATCGTCGGCGGGGCCTCCGCGCCGTTCACCGTCTCGGAAGATGTCCCGGTACGTGTCGAGCTCGGACATCGTCGCGTCCCACGGCTTCTGCGGGATGATGAGGATGCCGACGCCGAGCTCGGCCATGATCCGTGCTCGACTCCGGCGAGATCGCGGCGGCGTAGCTGCGGCCGCTTGAACGACTTGAACGGCGCGCGGCCGCACGTCCCTGCTCGGGCTGCGAGAAGAACGTGCCCTCGTACTTCACGTAGCCGTCCTCGAGGCCGGCGAGGATCATCTCGGCGGCCTCCACGAAGCGCTGCCGCGACTCGTCCATCGGGACCCGGAAGCCGTCGAACTCGACCTTGCCCAGCCCCCGCCCCATGCCGAGCACGACCCGCCCGCCGCTCAGGTTGTCGAGCATCGCGACCTGCTCGGCCACACGGACCGGGTCGTGCCACGGCAGCACGACGACCATCGACCCGAGTTGCACCGACGTCGTGCGCCCCGCCATGTACGTGAGGAACTGGATCACGTCGGGACACATCGTGTAGTCCGTGAAGTGTGCTCGACGCCCCAGATCGATCGAACCCGAGCGGCTCGGCGAGTTCGGCGAGGCGCAACTCGTCGTGGTAGACCTCGTGGTCGGTGCGCTCGGCTGACGCCTGGAAGATCGACGCATACCCGACGTGCATGCGAGGACCGTATCTCTCCATCGACCCCCCGCTCGGATCGCACAGGCCGCAGCGCGCAGCATGACCCCGTTTCGCATGGATCGCGCCGCTACCGTATGGGTTGGAGGGGGACGGCAAACCAGCAGAGTGGCTGGGCGGCCGACCAGAACATATGACTGACACAGCCCACGGCCGGGCGACGGACTCGTCGACCACCGGCGAGACCGTGCGACTCGATCGTGTAGTGGTTCGCTTCGCCGGCGACTCGGGCGACGGCATGCAGCTCACGGGTGACCGATTCACGTCCGTTTCTGCTGCCTACGGCAACGACCTGTCGACCTTGCCCGAGTATCCCGCCGAGATCCGCGCTCCAGCCGGAACGGTGCACGGCGTGTCGAGCTTCCAGGTGCACATCTCGGATCACGAGATCACGACGCCCGGCGACGAGCCGAACGTGCTCGTGGCGATGAACCCGGCCGCGCTGCGCGCCGACCTCGGCCGCCTCGAAGTCGGCGGGACCCTGATCGTGAACGAGGACGCCTTCGAAGAGCGCAACCTCGTCAAGGCCGGCTACCACACCGCGCCGAGCGGTCCGGAGCACGCGGTCGGCGCCCATCAACCCCCTGGACGACGGCAGCCTCGACGGGTATCGGGTCATCAAGGTGCCGATGTCCAGCCTCACCAAGGAGGCCACCGCGCCGCTCGGCGTCAAGCCGCGAGATGCCGAGCGCTCGAAGAACTTCTTCGCCCTCGGCCTCGTGTCGTGGATGTACAGCCGCCCGACCGAGCCGACCCTCGACTGGATCGAGCGCAAGTTCGCCGCCAACGAGCAGGTCGCGGTCGCCAACCGGGCGGCGTTCACGGCGGGCTACAACTTCGGCGAGACCACCGAGACCGTCGGCCACCGCTTCGAGGTACGCCCAGCCGCCCTCGCGCCGGGCGAGTACACGAGCGTGACGGGGAACACTGCGCTGGCGTGGGGGATCGTCGCGGCCGGGCAGCTCGCCAAGCTCCCGGTCACACTGGGCTCCTACCCCATCACCCCGGCTTCGGACATCCTCCACGAGCTGTCCAAGCACAAGCAGTTCGGCGTCCGTACGGTGCAGGCCGAGGACGAGATCGCGGCGTGCGGCATGGCACTCGGCGCCGCCTTCGCCGGCCACCTCGGCGTCACCACGACGAGCGGCCCGGGAGTGATGCTGAAGAGCGAGACGATCTCGCTCGCAGTGTCGCTCGAGCTGCCGTTGCTCGTGGTCGACATCCAGCGCGGCGGTCCGTCCACCGGCCTGCCCACCAAGACCGAGGCGGCCGACCTCAACATGGCGTTGTTCGGGCGCTCCGGTGAAGCGCCGCTGCCGGTCGTGGCCGCGAAGAGTCCGGTGCACTGCTTCGAGGCCGCCATCGAGGCGGTGCGGATCGCGCTCAAGTACCGCACTCCGGTGATCCTGCTGTCGGACGGATACCTCGCCAACGGCTCGGAGCCGTGGCGGCTTCCCGACATCGACAGCCTGCCCGACATCCACGTGCCGTTCACGACCGAGCGGAACCATCTCAACGCCGACGGCGACACCGAGTTCTGGCCGTACCTCCGCGATCCCGAAACGCTCGCCCGCCCGTGGGCGATCCCGGGCACGCCAGAGCTGATGCATCGCATCGGCGGGATCGAGAAGGAGGACGGGACGGGCAACATCTCCTATACGCCGGAGAATCACCAGTTGATGGTCGACATCCGGGCCGCCAAGGTTGCCGCGGTGGCCAAGGACATCCCGCCGCTCGAGATCGTCGGCGACGACGACGCCGACCTGCTGGTGGTCGGGTGGGGGTCGACGTGGGCGTCGATCGACGCCGCGGTGCAGCGCCGCCGTCGGGCCGGTCGCAAGATCGCGTGGGTCCACCTCACCCATCTCAGCCCGCTGCCGCCGGACCTCGGCGACATCGTGCGCCGGTTTCCCAAGGTCGTCATCCCCGAGCTCAACAAGGGCCAGCTTGCCCGCGTCGTCAGGGCCGAGTACCTCGTCGACGCCCACTCCGTCTCGAAGATCCAGGGCCTGCCGTTCACGGCGCGGGAGATCGAGGAAGCGATTGAGAAGGAGTTGGCATGAGTGAGATGGTGGCGGTGACCTCGAAGAAGGACTGGGCGAGCGACCAGGAGGTGCGCTGGTGCCCGGGTTGCGGCGACTACGGCATCCTCCAGGCCGTCCAGCAGCTGATGCCCGAGCTCGGGACGGCTCCGGAGAACACCGTGTTCGTGTCGGGCATCGGCTGCTCCAGCCGCTTCCCGTACTACATGAACACGTACGGCATGCACTCGATCCACGGGCGGGCGCCGGCGATTGCGACCGGTGTCGCGGTGGCCCGCCCCGACCTCGACGTGTGGGTGATCACCGGCGACGGCGACGGCCTGTCGATCGGCGGCAACCACCTGATCCATGCGTTGCGCCGCAACGTCAACCTCACGATCCTGCTGTTCAACAACCGGATCTACGGCCTGACCAAGGGGCAGTACTCGCCAACCTCGGAGGTCGGCAAGGTCACGAAGTCGACGCCGTTCGGATCGGTCGACACGCCGTTCAACCCGCTCGCGGTCGCGCTCGGCGCCGAGGCCAGCTTCGTCGCCCGCACCCACGACCTCGACCGCAAGCACATGATGGAGATCTTCCGGGCGGCGCACGACCATCGCGGCGCGGCGTTCGTCGAGATCTACCAGAACTGCAACGTGTTCAACGACGGCCAGTTCAACGAGATCACCCGCAAGCAGCAGCGCGACGAGATGATGATCGAGCTCGTGCACGGTGAGCCGATCCGCTTCGGCGAGAGCCGCCAGCGCGGGATCATGATGGGCTCCGATGGCCAGCTACGCACCGTCGAAGTCGCCGATGTCGGCGACGACGCGATCCTGCGCCACGACGCCGAGCGGGCCGACCCGAGCCTCGCGTTTGCGCTGGCCCGGCTCAGCCACGACGATCACTCGCCCACTCCGTTCGGTGTGTTCCGCCGCATCGAGCGCCAGGAGTACGCGTCGGCGATCGGCAACCAGCTCGCCGCCGCCGTCGAGCGCAAGGGCCCCGGCGACCTCGCCGGCCTCCTTCGCTCCAACGGCACCTGGACGGTGTGAGGACCGCACGCCCCGCTCAAGGTCCGCAAAACCCGGTCACAATGACGGAAGGCGCGGACTTTGAGCTCAGCCGGCCTCTCCGGCGCTCAGCTCGCCGCGTGCTCCGCGAGCATGCGGCGAGCGAGTGCGAGGATCTCGTCGCGGACCGCGGCGGGTTCGAGGACCTCGAAGCGCACCGCCAGGCCGACGAGGTAGCGGGCGATCCAATCCGGGTCGCCGCCGATCGTCACGACGCTCTGCTGCGGGTCGGATGGGTGCGCCTCGACCACCCCCACCGTCGGCCCGATGTGGTTCACCGTGATGTCCGGGGGCGCATGGACGACGACCCTGGCGTGGGTTTCGAACACCCGCACGGCGACGCCCTCGGCCACCTGTGCCGCGGCGTCGGGGGTCTCCCTCGGCGTGTTGCGGTGGCCGGTCCCGGCGAGCTCGGTGATGCGATCGACGCGGTACGTGCGCCAATCGTCACGGTCGAGGTCGAAACCAACCAGATACCAACGACGACCGAGGGACACGAGGCGGTGCGGCTCGACGCGGCGTTCGGTCACCCGGTCATCGCCTGTGCGGTACGTGAACTTCACCCGCTCGGCTCGCCGGCAGCACATCGCCAGGGTCATCAGGCTGCCGAGCTCGATCGGTGAGCCGGCGCGCTCGGGGCGCCTCCGCTGCACGCCGACCACGACTTCACCGAGTGCGTCGACGCGATCGCGCAGCGGCTCGGGCAGCACCTGACGGAGCTTGGTCGAGGCCGACAAGGCGGCCTCGCCGAGCGTCGGATCGGCGTCCCGAGAGAGCTCGCGGAGCGCAACCGACACGGCGATCGCCTCGTCGTCGTCGAGCAACAGGGGCGGGAGCCGGCCGCCCGCGCCGAGCTCGTAGCCGCCGTAGCGGCCGGTCGTGCTGGTGATCGGGTAGCCGAGATCGCGCAGCCGGGTGACGTCGCGCCGCAGCGTGCGGGTGGTGACTTCGAGGCGGTCGGCGAGCTCCTCGGCGTTCCACGTGGGGCGCCCGCTGAACATGGCGAGGAGCCTCAGCAGGCGGGCCGATGTGTCCACGAACACAAGTCTTTCACACGATTGCGGACTGGGTCTGTCCACAAACTTTCGCAGAATGACAAGCATGAACTTTGACCACTTCGATCTCGTCTCGACACTTGCCCGTGAGCGCCAGCAAGCGCTCATCGCGGAAGCCGCCGAGCGCCGGATGCTGCGAATCGCCAAGGAAGCCCACCCGGCCCGCGGGCGCCTCGCCCGCATGTTCAGGCACGATCCAGCGAGCTGACCAACCGCTGCGCCGCCCGGCCACGCCGCCGCTGCCGTACCCCCCGGGGCAGCGGCGGCGTGACCGCACCGGTGCGTCAGGGCTAATGGCGCTTGACGCCGCCGTACCTCATCCGCGTGTCCGACATCGCCGCCGCCCGAGCATCGGGGTCGTGCAACGCCGCGGCCATCACCTCACCCACGAACAGCGTGTGGGTGCCGAGCTCGAGCGAGTGGCGGACGGTGCAGTCGATCCATGCGACGGCTTCATCGAAGACCGGCGTTCCGCTCGGCGCCTCGCAGACCGCACGGCCGTTGAGGGTGACGGTTCCGTCGTCGGCCCGATCGAGCACCGCTGGCTTGGAGAACTTGACGAACGGCTTGGTGTCGCTGGCCGACCAGAGGTTGACCGTGAACGAGCCGCTCGCCGAGATCAAGCGATGCGTGACTGCGGTGTTGTCCACACCGATGCCGATCAGCACTGGCTCCATCGACAGCTGGGTGATCCAGCTCGTCGTCATCGCGTTCCACTCGTCGCCGGATCGCGACCCGACGAGCGCCAGCGCGTTGGGGATCTTCCACGTGACTGCGTTGAGAAGCGCCGCGTCCATCAAGGTGACGTTAGGCGGAGACCGGCGTCTGCTGGTACAGCGCGAGCTTCCATCCGTCTCCGTTGCGGCGGTAGACGCTGCTCATCACGGCGACCACCGGCGCACCCTCGTCACGGTAGGCCGCGCCGGTGTACACCAACGCCGCCGCGTCGTGATCGATGGGCACGACATGAACGTCGGTCATCTCGTAGCGACCCCACGTCTTGGCGTTGCGCAGCGCCTCGACCACGTCGTCGCGGCCCAAGGTCGAGCCGTTCGCCAGCACCATCAGGCCGTCGTCGGTCATCACCTTGCCGTAGAACTCCGCGCTGGTGCCGTCACACAACGCGTCCCAGCCCTGGCACTCCAACGCTTCGAGCTCGGTCTGCGTTCGGTTGTCTGTCATACCGGTCGGGTACCCGGTCAACGGCTACCCAAGCCTCGTTTGCGACCTCAGTGCGGATCCGGCGGGAACGGCTGGGTGAACTGATGTCTCCGGCGCGCCCTGCTCCGCTTCACGGCGACGACGACGATCGTGATGACCGCGAAGACCACGCCGGCACGATCAGCAGGATCCCGCCGCCGATGCCGGCGAACAGCCCGGCCCCGATCCCCGGCCCAATGGCCACGATCGTCCCCGGGCTCCCGGTGGTGGTGACGCGATAGTCGCCGGACCGGTCGGCGTGGAACGACCACAGGGCGAAGCCCTCGTGATCGGAGACGTCGTAGGTTGTGCGGCTGCTGTACGGGCGCAGCTCGACGAGGCGCTCGGTCGCATCTCGGATCTCGACGTCGCCATTGAACGACCAGAAGTCGCTGTCTCCGACGAACACGCCTTCGGCGTAGACGGTGTACGACCCCTCGTCGAGGTGGACGGTCTCGGCGCCGGGGACGTCGACTCGTTGGAAGTCGTCGACCTTGTCGATGAAGCCGATCACGCTCGTCACGATGAGCACGACGCCGACCAGGCCGGCGACGACTCCAACGCCGACGGCGATCCAGTACCAGCCAGTGCCGGGGCGGATCTCCGAGCCGGGCGGAAACGGTTGGGGTGCCGCACCGAACGGCGGTATCGGCGGAGGTGCGGCGCCGAACGGAGGCTGGCGCGGCGGCGCACCGAACGGTGGTTGGGGCGGCGGCATCCCGGATGGCGGCGGGGGCAGCGGGACGGTCACCGTGACATTGTTGCCGACGACCTGCGGACCGCGGCGGACACGGCATGCTGAAGTGGGATGCAGACGATCGTGTTCTTCCACGCCCATCCCGACGACGAGGTGATTCTGACGGGCGGGACGATCGCGAAGGCTGCCGACCAGGGGGAACGGGTCGTCCTGGTGGTCGCCACCAACGGCGACCACGGCGACGTGCCGGACGACCTCGCCGACGACGAGACCCTGACCGAGCGGCGCCATCGCGAGACAGAGCGCTCGGCCGCGATCCTCGGCGTCGAGCACGTCTTGTGGCTGGGCTACGGCGACTCGGGAATGACCGGCTGGGAGCAGAACGAACACCCCGAGTCGTTCTGGAAGGCCGACGTCGCGGACGCGGCGAGTCGGTTGGTCAAGCTCATCGTCGCCGAAAAGGCCGATGCGCTCGTGATCTACGACTGGCACGGCGTGTACGGGCATCCCGACCACGTCCAGGTCCATCGCGTCGGACGTCGGGCTGCCGAGATCGCTGGAACACCACGCGTGCTCGAGGCGACGATGAACCGCGACGCGATGTCGTTGTTCGCCGAGCAGACCGGGGAGATGGACTTCGACCCGAACGGTCCCGCCGACGACGGCAACCCATTCGGCACGCCGGAAGCCGAGTTGCGTTGGGCGGTCGATGTGAGTCAGTACCTCGGCCGGAAGCGCGAGGCGCTCGCGTGCCATGCCAGCCAGGTCAGCGACGCCGGCATGATGCTGCAGATGCCCGACGACTTCTTCGCCAAGGCGTTCGGCACCGAGTGGTACCTCGAGCCCGCTGCTGGGGCCGGATTGACCTGGGCCTGGCCGTTCGCCTGAGCAACGGCGAAATCAGCCAGCCGCCGCCGCCAGCATTCGCTGCCCGATGTCGAGCGCGGCCCGCCGGAGCTCGGGGCACTTGACGATGCGGTACGACACCGGGATCATGGCGAGCTGCTCGGCGTACCACGTCGGGTTGCTGGTGCTGCCGGTCAGGCGGGTGGTGTCGGCATCGATCGGCTCGAGCCGTCCCAGGGCGCGGGCGAGGCAACGCCCAGCGGTGTCGACGGGCGCGTCGATGACGACTTCGACGTCGTACTCCCATCCGACCGCGAGATGCTCCTCGAGCATCGCGACCGGGTCGAGGTCGGCGGGTGGGCGGAACGTGTCGTCGAGCACTTCGACGCTGCGGACCCGGTCGATCCGGTACGCCCGCCGGGCGTCCGTGCGGTGGACCCGGCACAGCAGGTACCACCGGCCGTGGCGCACCACGATCGCCCACGGATCGACCGTGCTCAGCCACTCCGAGCCGGCCTCCGAGCGGTAGCCGAGCCGCACCCCGCGACGGTTCGAGCAGGCGTCAACGAGCGTGGCCGTGGTCCCGGGATCGGGCCGGGCCGCGGCCCGATCGGGCGCCGGTGCCGTGGTGCGGCGAACGGCCTCGGCCTGGGCGGCGACCGGCTCCGGGAGCGCCCGCATGATCTTGCCGAGGGCGCTGCCGACGGGATCGGCGGGGTCGCTTGCGTCGTGGTGGCCGTCGAGCACGGCCATGACCACGCCCAGCGCTTCTGTGGCGCTGAACATCAGCGGCGCGAGCCGGAGGCCACGGCCGACGCGGTAACCGCCGTACGGCCCGCGGACGGACTCGATGGGGATTCCGGTCTCGCGGAGGATGCCGATGTACCGCCGCGCGGCACGCGCCGAGACCCCGAGCTTGTCGGCCAGGCGGTCCGCGGTGATGCCCGGGCTGCTCTGGAGCAGCTCGAGGGCCAGCAGTGCCCGCGCCGTCGGGCTCGCGTCGAGTCTCACCGATTCCCTGCAATCCGGAAGTAGAACGTCCGGAATACAGCATACGGTGCCGAGCAGAAGTGCACAGCCGTCCCGCCGTCGACGTGCTGGCGGCCTGATCAGCTCGCGCCACGTCGGCCACGCCGACCTGTTCCGCGAGGCGGTCGACGGTCTGGTGGGAGAAGACCACCGCAGCCCTGACTCCCCTGCGTCTACGGTGACCGCGGTGGAGCTCACCTACCGCGACCTTCGCGCCGCTGAGTTCGCACTGCTCGAGACGGTCGACCGCGCCGAGCACATCGATGGCCACTACGTCGTCGATGGCGACACCCTGCGCCTCGTCCGGGACGACTTCGACGTGACCGGCTGGTACCCAACTGAGGTCGACGACTACGTGACTCGGCTGCAGACGCTCCACGACTTCGGTGGCGTCGTCCTCGGGGCCTTCGACCGCACCTGTCTGGTGGCGTTGGCGTCGCTCGATGTCACGCCGATCTCGATCGACCCCGTCGTGTTGAAGCTCGACATGCTCTACGTCAGCGCCGGTTGTCGACACCGCGGCATCGGCCGGAGGATGATCGACCTGCTCGTCGAACGAGCTCGCAACTTCGGTGCGGCCGCGCTGTACATCTCGTCGACTCCCACGAGGAACACCGTCGACGCCTACCGTGACGTCGGAGCGGTCGTCAATCCCACGCCTGACCCGTACCTGTTCGGTCTCGAACCCGACGACATCCACCTCATCCTGACCCTGTAGGCAGCTGACTGAGCTCAGACACCCTCGACGGCGATGAACGATCCGACCGCTGCTCCTGCGCGTGCGGTGCGCGCCCGAGATACGCGGGCGAGTCGTACCATGCCCGCGCCGACTGCAGGTCGGGGAACTCGAGGATGGCGATTCGGTGGGGGACGCGATCGCCCTCGAAGACCTCCGTGGCGCCACCCCGAGCGAGGTATCGCCCGCCAGCGGCCTCGACCGCGGGTCCTGCGAGCTCGCGGTAGGCGGCGTAACGCTCGGGATCGGTGACTTCGATGTCGACGATGACGTAGGCCTTCGGCATCTGGCCAGTTCAGCACGTTTGCAGGAGGGCGCCGCCGATCCCCGGGCTAGGTGCTCGCACCCACGGACATCGGAGCGCCGACAGCTAGAGCGGTACTGAGGCGGCGGGCAGCGAGCAGCAGGGCCGCGCCGATTCCGATGAGCACCACGCCCAGCCCGGCCGCCATGAAGGCGACGCCGAAGGCGACAACGGAGGTGAAGAGGGAGGACCGAAGGAACGAGGCCGTCATCACGGTCTCGCGCGTCGGGTCCTCGCGGTCGAGCTGTGCGTAGGTCAAGCCGCCACTCGACTCGAGGGCGTGTCCTTCGATGGCGTCGGCTTCTGCATAGGCGGTGAAGGGTCCGTCGACCTCCCACCCCCCGAAGCGCTCGGCGTCGTCGGAAACGACGATCTTCTCGTCGGCGAGCTGGTCGCGTACGACGAACCAGGTGACGACGCCAGCGACGATGAAGGTCGCCCCGGCGACGATGACCAGGATCGATAGGACCCGGATGCTCCGAGTGCTTTTGTCGGCAGCATCGCTGGGCGTGCTGACGGCTGAGGGCGGCGGACTGTCGGGCACGGTCGGAGTGGACATCGCGTCCTCCTTGTCAGGGTGCAGGTCCAGCCTCGCGCAAACTTCGACACTCATCGAGAATGACCGCAAGCTGTACCTGTTTCGCTCGCGTCTCTACGACCACGGTCAATGCCGCGGATGGCACTGCGGGCCGATGACAGCGCGGGCGCCACGCACGTAATGTTCGTCGCGATGGGTGCCGCCACGTCTGCCGCCCGGACCGCGATGGCACCGACCGCGTCGGATCAAGCAAGCCCGCGCTCGGCGAGGTGGGTGCTGTGCGGCGCGGTCACGGTGTCGATCACCGTCGTGGCCCTCGACCCAGATCTGCCACGGAGGGGCTTGGTCGTTCCGCTGCTCCTCGTCGTCGTCGCAGTGGGCTGGTACCTCCCGCTCGCCGGTCTCAAGGTTCCAACAGTCGTGCGAGCAGCGTTCACGCTCGGCGTGATCGGCGCGATCAACCTCGGAGCACGCGGATTCGGCTTCAATGACGATCAACGCGACCACGTCCAGTTCACGCTGCTGTTCGTGTTGATCCTGGTCGGCGAGGTGGTGGCGACGGCACCCACAGCGGTTGCCGTGATCTCGGTGACGGTCTCCGCGGCCATCACAGCGTCTCCGCTGCTGTGGGCCAACGGCGCCGGGTACATTTGGAGCATTGCGCTGGCGCTGACGGTGATGAGCGGACTGTTTGTTCGCAGGCTGGGGCAAGCCCTCGACGAACTCGAGACGGCTCAGGCGTCACTGGCCGCGGAGGTGGCCGGCGACGAACGGAGACGCATCGCCAGAGAGATCCACGATGTCGTCGCCCACTCGATGTCGGTGACGATGCTCCACCTGTCCGCGGCGCGACTGGCCGTCGGCCGCGGGGACCCGGGCGCCGCCAACGAGGCGCTGGAGGAAGCAGAGCGGGCCGGTCGCCAGAGTCTCGCCGACATCCGCCTGACGGTTGGACTGCTGCGTTCGGACGCCGAGGAGCACGGCGGACGGACCGATCCGCCGATGCCGGTGGCCGCCGATCTGGAGACGCTGATCGCGTCCTATCGCGACGCAGGATTGACCGTGGCGCTGAACGTGACGGGGGCGCTGGCCAGGGTCGACCCCAACGTCGGGCTCGCGCTGTACCGCATCGCTCAGGAGTCGCTGGCCAACGTGGTGAGACATGCGCCCGGAGCCGAGGCGGCGATTGACGTCGATTTCGCCGATCCCGTGCGGATCCGCGTGTCGAGCCGCGGCGCGGCCGCGATCGCCGACTCCCGGCGCCGGCGCCGGAGTCGTCGGCATGCGTGAACGGGCCGAGGCGCTCGGGGGGCGATTCACCGCCGGTCCCGCGGGAACCGATGGGTGGATCGTCGAGGCCGTGATTCCCGCTTGGCACATCGAGCCTGCGACGTGACCCGCGTCTTGCTCGTCGACGACCAGCCGCTGGTGCGCGCAGGACTCACGCGCATCCTGGGGCCGGAACCCGACATCGAGATCGCCGGCGAGTGCGCAGACGGCGACGAGGTCGTTGCCGCGATCGTCAGCGGAGCGATCGACGTCGTGCTCATGGACGTCCGAATGAAGCGGGTCGATGGCGCGGAGGCGACCCGTCGGGTCCGAGCTGCCGACGGCCCACCGGTGCTGGTGTTGACGACGTTCGACGACGACGACGTGATCGCCGCGACGTTCGGCGCCGGGGCAGCCGGGTTCATCCTCAAGGACGCACGCGGCGAAGACCTCATCGCCGCCGTGCGACAGGTCGCGGCGGGAGGCGGCTGGGTCGATCAGAGCATTGCCGATCGCGTGATCGCCTCCTACCGCCGCGTCGGGTTGCCGCGGCGGGTCGCCGAGCGCGCGCTGGCGACGTTGACGGACCGCGAGCGCGACGTCCTGCTCCTCGTCGGCCGCGGCGCCTCGAACCGAGAAATCGCCGAGCGTCTCATCGTCAGCGAGGGCACGGTGAAGAGTCACATCGGGCACATCTTCACGAAGCTCGATCTGCGCGATCGCGCGCCTCAGCGATCGTCTTCGCGTTCGACCACGGTCTCGTTCAGCCAAGGGGCTAGGAGGCTACGTCCGACCGGGGGAAGACCGCGGCGATCGGTCCACGGTCCGATGACAGCGTTCGCCGGGAATGTGATCGTGGACACCATGAGTTCACCGCTCCCAGCGCCACCACCCCCGACGGACTCCGTCGACTTGTCACCGGTCCGCGGACGAGACATCTTGCTCGGCTCGGGACCTCGCCTGGCACGCGACGGGTTCGGGCCGCTCGTCGCGTTCTACGTCGTGTGGCGGCTCGGCGGCCTTGCCCCCGGCATCATCGCGGCGACGGCCATCGCCGTCGCGACGATTTGGACTCAACGCCGTCGCGCGTGGCCGAGCCTGACGGCCAAGATCGCGCTCGGGCATCGTGCTGCTTCAAGCCGGTGTCGGTTTGGTGACCGGCAGCGAGCGGTTGTACCTCGCACAGTCGGTCGTGGTCAGCGGCGCGTACGGGCTGGCTTTCGTCGGCTCCGTCGCGATTGGCCGGCCGCTCGCCGGCTTGTTCGCCGAGGAGATCTGTCCGTTCCCCGACTTCGTGCGCAGTTCAGCGACCTACCGCAGTGCGTTCACCAGAATCTCACTGGTGTGGGGCATGTACCTGATCGCCCGCAGCGTGTTGCGGTTGCTGACGCTCGCTGGGGGGACCATCGGGGCGTTCGTCGCGATCGATGTCGTGACCGGCGTGCCGACCTCGGCGGCGCTTATCGGCTGGTCCGTGTGGTACGGCGTCCGGTTCTTCCGGAACAGCGGGGAGTGGGTCACGCCGGCGGGGCGAGAGCCTCCTACATCAAACGCCATGCGGTGAGTCGACTGCCTCGCTGACCTTGGTGGACGGACAGATCGGGGAGATGACGGCGTGTTCTCGATCCCGCCGTGCATCGCCGGTTCGGCGTGGCCGAAGAACTTCCCGAGAATCTCCCCGCGTCGCGATGAGTTTGCCGTCGCCGCCGGCTCTCTAGTGATGAAGGGTGCGCCCCGGGACGCACCTCACCAGCGAACTACCAGAACCGGAAGGCAGACGACTCGCGATGAACACCCCCCCGATCGTGTCCGCACAGGACTGGGAGACTGCGTGGCAGCAGCTCCTGGTGAAGGAGAAGGAGCTGACCCGCGCCCGTGACGCGCTGGCCGCCGAGCGTCGGCGAATGCCGTGGCAGGCGGTGGACACGAACCACGAGTTCGACGGGCCCAAGGGCAAGGCGGGCTTGCTCGACCTGTTCGACGGCCGCCGTCAGCTGATCGTCTATCGCGCCTTCTTCGAGCCGGGCGTTTTCGGCTGGCCCGACCATGCGTGCGTCGGCTGCTCGATGATGGCCGACCAGGTCGCCCACCTCGCCCATCTCAACGCCCGCGACACCACGCTCGCGTTCGCCTCGCGCGCCCCGCAGGTCGACATCGGGCGGCTGAAGTCGCGGATGGGCTGGGAGATGCCGTGGTACACGATCACCGACGACTTCGACCGCGACTTCGGGGTGGACCAGTGGCACGGCACCAACGCGTTCATCCGCGACGGTGACCATGTGTTCCGCACCTATTTCATCAACAGCCGCGGCGACGAGGCGATGGCGAGCACCTGGAGCTACCTCGACATCACCGCCCTCGGGCGTCAAGAAACCTGGGAGGACTCGGCCGAAGGCTACCCCCAGACCCCGCCCTACGAGTGGTGGATCTGGCACGACGACCCGGACGTGACCGATCCCGATCGACCGGGATTGGTGCAACTCCGCGCCGCGCAGGCGTCCGCGACGGGCGACAGTTCCTCGTGATCGCTCACGTCGCGGGCGTACCCGTGGAGGAGACCCTCGTGCTGGTCGTGAGTGGGCTGGGCACCGGTTTGCTGCTGGCGCGCGCCTGGCTCGTGTCGCGCGTGCGACAGCTGCGACCTGACCGGCACCAGGACACAGGACCCTGACGGTCCGAGGACACGATGACCGCGTCGCCATGCCTGACCCTCGCGAGCAGCGGGAGAGGGCGCGGGTACGCATTTCGGAGCCGAGGGGTGTGGCACGATTCCCGCCATGCAGCATGCATTTGGGATGGCGGTGCCGGAGTCCGTGGCCGAGATGTGCCAGCCCGCTCGCGCTGCGGTGCTTGTCTACGACGCTCAGGTGGGGATCCTGGGCCACGTCCGCGGTCGCGCCGTTGTGCTGAGGCACATCCGTAGAGTGATCGATGCCGCCCGGGGTGCTGCAGTCCCGGTTGTCTACGTGCGGCACGTGTCTGTTCCGCCGTCGCACATGGGAGTCGGAGCGTTGCGGACGGCGATGGCGTGGCAACGGGTTGAGCGAGCCGAGCAGGTGCGGTCTTCGTTCCCGCCCGACGCCAGTCATTCCCAGCTGGTCGAGGAGCTCGAGCCCGCCGATGGCGAGCCAGTGTTCGACAAGCTGGCGATGTCGGCGTTCGTCGGCACGCCGCTGGAGGTCGTCCTGCGCGACCGCGGCGTCACCACGCTCATCCTCGTGGGTGCCGTTCTCGAGATCGGAATCGAGCCGACGGCGCGGCATGCCGCCGATCTCGGTTTACTTCCAGTTGTGGTCGAGGACGCATGCGGCGTGGTCGACCCGGAGGCAGCCGAACGCTCACTGGCCAGTCTCGACTATTCGTTCATGTCGTACCGGGCATCAACTGCCGATGTCGTTGAGGCCCTGTCGACCGCATAGAGGCGGGAGGTGAGCTGGTCATGGACGCCGGGCCACGACCAGGCTTGCGTGGAAGGGTGTGTTCAGGGTCCCGTCCGCGGTGGTGTAGGAGGCGAACAGCTGTCGCGCTTCGTCGCGGATCTGTTGGTACACCTCGTCGCTGATGCGCTCTCGCAAGGGAGTGCTCTCGATCTCGTTGGCGACGGCGGCGTCGATGGACGGTGCCGTGTAGGTGCCGGCCTCGATGCGGCTGGTCGTGACGGTGAGACCGGCACGTTCCACCAGCGCCGTCAATCCGTCGAGGCTGCCACAGACGAAGTAGCTGCTCATCAACGCCAGTGCTTCGGGGCCAGCGTGGCGGGCGGCGATGTCGACGAACGGAGCGAACGCGACCTGTCGTTCGAGCTCGCTTGGGACGAGCAGGCCAACCGTGCCTCCTTGTTTGACGACTCGGCCCATCTCGCGGAGCGCGGCGGAGCGGTCAGGGACGAACATGAGCGCCATCTGGCTGAGCACAACGTCGAAGCTCTGCTCGTCGAACGGAAGCGCGCAAGCGTCGCCTTGACGCCAGTCGAGGTCGGGCCGGACGCGGCGCGCAACCGTCAGCATGGCCTCGTTCAAGTCGAGGCCGGTGACGGAGCCGACGGGTGCGACAAGGTCGGCAGCGCTCCGAGCGACGATGCCGGTGCCGCACCCGACGTCGAGCACGGTCTGGCCGGCGGTGACGGCTGCCGCTGTGCACAGGATCGGTGCCCACTGGGCGAAGAAGGCAGGGACGAACTCAGCTTCGTAACACTCGGCGGCCTCGATCGGGAGCTGGAACGTCTCGATGGACTCAGTCATGAGTCCGAGCATGAGCCGATCGGCCCTGGCGAGCATCGGGCAGATGACCTATTCGAGGGATTGGTCGTCAGTGGTGCTCAGCCGACTCGCGAATCGCGTAGGCCACGACCTCGGCCCGATTGCGGAGGTTGAGCTTGGTGAGGATGTGACTCACGTGGTGCGCAGCGGTCTTGCGGCTGACGTGCAGTCGCTGGGCGATCTCGGGGTTGGAAAGGCCGGCGGACAGGAGTTTGAGCACCTGTTGCTCGCGATCGGTCAGCTGCCCGACACCCTTGGCGCCGGTGCGAGCGGGCACGCCCAGCGTGCGGAGGAAGGCGGCGACGCGATCGGCGTCGAGGGCGGCGCCAAGCTCCTCGAAACCGGTGAGCGAGCGGCGCAGGTGGACAATCGCCGCGTCGCGCGAGGTGTCGACCAGCGCCCGGCCGAGGTCGTACCGGGCGTGAGCGAGCTCGAACGGCAGCTCGAGGCGTGACAACGTGGCCACTACGGAGCGCAGCTCGGTGGCCGCCGCATCGGTGGCACTCTGGGCGATCAACACCCGGCCGCGGCACTCGCAGCCAGTGCGGAGAGCTGTTGGCTGGCTGTGCCTGCGACGACGACGTCGCTGAGCCGATCAGCGGCTGTTCCGGCCGTCTTCACGTCGCCGTTGCTGAGGCAGGCATCGACGAGCAGAGCGAGCGCCGTCGCGAGGTGAAAGCGATGTTCGGCGACGTCGTGCAGGCGTTCCTCCAACTGACGGCTAGCCGCTTGACCGTCGCCACGGGCAATCAGCATCGCGGCAAGCGAAAGCATCGCTTCCGCCTCGCCGTCGACATCGACGCCGGACAGGATGTGTGCAGCGTCCTCGAGCCGCCCCTGGCGGACGCGCAACCGGGCCAAACGCGTGAGCGCCCTCGTGTGCAGGCCGGGACACGCACCTGCGGTGATCCGCACGCCGGCGGTAAGTTCGCGGTCGGCATCCTCCCACCGACCCTTGGCCAACAACACGCTGCCGTAGTAGAGGCGGCACTCGGCGTAGAGAAACGGACAGCCGTAGGTGTCCACGAACTCGTCGGCGACCCGGCACCACTGCGCAGCCCGCTCCAAATCACTCGCCAGCTCACAAGCGTTGAGCATGTCGCAGCACGTGTAGACGACCGTGTCCAAGTTCGACCTCTCCCCGGCAAGCGCGGCCGCCATCGCCTCGTCGATCAGGGCGAAGCCGTCTGCGACATGGCCCTGACCCACTCGGATCAGCCCCAACTGCGACATCGCGCCGAGTTCGAGGTCGGCGTCACCCGCGGCACGACCAAGTTCCACCGCCCGCACCGTCAAGGTCTCGGCGCCATCGAGATCAGGCATCCGGTAGGCACGTGCGACGTTCACCCAGCCGTGCAGGAGCCCCGGCTCGAGTGGTGCCAGCAGCCGCTCGGCACGTCCAATCCAGCCGTTCGCGGCAGCGAAGTTGGCGAAGTTCGCCTTGTACGTGATAGCCAGCCAGACCGCGCACTGGACCGCGCTCTCGATGTTCGATGCCTCCCGGAACA
Organism: Ilumatobacteraceae bacterium; assembly: GCA_963764455.1. Classification (GTDB taxonomy): domain Bacteria; phylum Actinomycetota; class Acidimicrobiia; order Acidimicrobiales; family Ilumatobacteraceae; genus Desertimonas. The sequence goes on along the minus strand of CAVXSN010000010.1, from coordinate 41,657 downwards.
GCGCGTAGGCACGGCTGGCGTGGCCGACACTGGCGTGGCTGTCGCCCAACCACCACAGCGCCGTCGCCAGCCCGAGACACGCCTCGGCACTCTCGCCCGCGACGAGGATGGACTCAAAAACGGCGCGGGCATCCGCCCACCGCCCGGCCTCGAGAGCCGACAAACCAGCGGCAAGCGACGAATCGTCCACCGCACCATTCTGTCCTTCGAAGTCGAACCGGCCGCAGAGCGCTTGGCGCTCGACTCCGACGATGTCGGACCCTCCACCGGATCTGCGCCTCATTCAGCATTCTGGGCGGCCCACGGCCCGGATTCCGGGTCGCACGCCGCCCAGAAGCGCCAATCGTGCTTCGGGCAAATACCGCCACCTGCTCGGTCGGCGTCGCTGGGCGTCCGGCGTCAGGTGTCCGGCAGGCCGAAGCCCTCCTCCATCTGGAACTCGCCGTAGGTCGGCTTGCCGGCCGGCTGGAAGATGGCCAGCAACGTTCCCTTGCCCATCGGCTTGCTGTCGACCAGCCGCAGGGCGGTCGGCGTCGCACCGGTTTCGAACAGCCGCTTGCCGGTGCCAAGCACGACCGGCTCGATGAACAGCCGGTACTCGTCGATCAGGCTGTGGGCGTGCAACGTCTGGGCCAGGGCGGCGCTGCCATGGACCTGGATCTCCCCCTCGTACTGGTCCTTGAGCTTGGCCACCTCGGTAGCGATCTCGCCGCGGACAATCGTGGTCGGCTGCCAGTCGGCTGTCTCCAGTGTCGTCGAGACCACGTACTTGGGCAGGGTGTTGAGCCTGGACGCCACCGGATCGTCAGTGTCGGGGAAGTTGGGCCAGCTGCTGGCGAAGATCTCGTAAGTACGCCGCCCGAGCAGGAAGCACTCGGCTTTGCCGAACGCCTCACCGATCACTTCGCCCATGTCCTCACTGAAGTAGGGAAAGCTCCATCCCCCGTGCTCGAACCCGCCGTCGCGGTCTTCGTCGGGGCCGCCAGGTGCCTGCATGACCCCGTCGAGGGTCATGAACGTGGCGATGGTGAGGGTGCCCATGAGTTCGCTCCTTGCCCGAGCCGTCGGTGTGTGTTCACCGGCTAGGACGGAGCCGGCCACAGGATCTCATCGGAGCCAACGGCGGATGTGGCCTGGACTACCCGATCTTGGTGGCCTGTTCCCGCTCGAGTTCGGCGAGTTCGGCGTCGAGGTCGGTGGGCGCCTCGATGTGCACCCGCGGCAGGATGCGATCGAGCCAGCGGGGGATCCACCAGTTGCGGTCGCCGAGCAGTTCCATGGTTGCCGGCACGAGGAGCATCCGGACGATGGTGGCGTCGATCAGCACGGCGATGGCCAGGCCGAGTCCGAACAGCTTGACGACGCGGTCGGATTCGCCGATGAAGCTGCCGAAGACGACGACCATGATCGCCGCGGCGGCGGTGATCACACGGGCGGTGGAGGCCAGCCCGTCGGCGACCGAGGCGCGGCTGTCGCCGCTGCGGTCCCATTCCTCACGAACCCGCGAGAGCAGGAACACCTCGTAGTCCATCGACAGTCCGAAGACGATGGCGAACAGCATCATCGGCACGAACGGTTCGATCGGTGCGCCTTCGATGTCGAGCAGCCCGCCACCCCAGCCCCATTGGAACACGGCGACGACGACGCCGTAGGCGGCGCCGATCGACAACAGGTTCATGACCACCGCCTTGAGCGGCACCAACAGCGAGCGGAACACCACCATCAACAGCAGGAACGACAGTCCCAACACCGCGGCAAAGAAGTACGGCAGCCGCTCGGCGAGGTAGTCGGTGAAGTCGACGCCGATGGCCACTCCACCAGCGACCGCCACGTCGAGACCAGTCCCCGCGGTGACCGCGGGCAGAACGTCGTCGCGCAGCCGGTTGACGAGATCGGTGGTCGCTTCGTCCTGCGGTGCCGTCGTTGGAACGACGCGCCACGACGCCGCGGTCGGCGCCGCGTCGTCGTTGGTCATCGGGTCGCTGACGAAGGCGACACCGGGTTCGGCATCGATCGCGTCGGTGATCGCCTGCAGAGCAGCGGCGTCGGTGCCCGATGGAACCTCCGTGGCCAGGATGAGCGGGCCGTTGAAGCCCGGCCCGAATCCCTCCGCCAGCATGTCGTACGCCTGACGTGTGGTCGTGTCCTCGGGATAGTTGCCCTCGTCGGAGAAGCCGAGACGCAGCCCGAAAACCGGGCAGCGCCATCGCAATCAAGACGGCTGCGCCGACTACCACGGCGCTCCACGGGCGATGCTGGATGACGCGGCTCCAGCGATACGACAGCGTCTCGCGCAGCGGCGTCCGCCCGCGTTCCAGGACCGGCTTGCGAAGCGGCGCGAAGGCGAAGCTGGCCAGCAGCACCACGACCGCCACTGGCAAAGTGACCACGATCAGCGCGGGAATCCCAAGCCCAACGCCCACCAGCGCGACGGCGATCAGCAGGGCGGCGATCAGTCCGCGCCGCCTGGTCAGCTCGATCCGCTCGCCCGCGAAACCGAGCAGGGCAGGAAGCAGCGTCAGCGAGGCGACGAGGGTCATCGCGACCACCACGGCCATGCCGATCGCCATCCCCGAGATGAAGCTCAGCTGCATGATCAGCATCCCGAGCAGCGAGATCACCACCGTCGAACCGGCGAACACAACAGCCCGCCCGGCCGTGTTCATCGCAACCAGTGTCGACTGCTCGATCGTGTGACCCTTGTGCAGGTTCTCCCGGAAACGGGTGACGATGAACAGCGCATAGTCGATTCCCACCCCGAGACCGATCATGACCCCGATCGTTGACGTGAAGTCCGGCATGGTCACGACGTTGGAGAGAACGCCGGCGATCATCGAACCGGTCACGATCCCGGCGAGGGCAACACCGATCGGCAAACCCATCGCCAACACCGACCCGAACGCGATGATCAAGATGACGATCGCGAACCCGACGCCGAGCGCCTCCGACGACGGCACCTCGAACTCGGCGAACGCCTGCCCACCCAACTCGATCCGCAGCCCGTCGACCTCGGGCATCGCCGCCCGGATGTCGTCACCGATCGCGACCGTCTCCTCGAAGTTGGCGTCGGACGGCGCCTCGAACTGGGCGTAAGCGATCCGCTCGGCGTCCTCGCCACGATCGGAGATCTGGGCCTCGTTACCCTCGGCGTACGGGCTGGCCAGCGACTGCACGCCATCGATCGCAGCAACCTGTTCGAGGAACGGCTCGATCACCCGACGAACCTCGGGATCCTCGATCCCATCGTCCGCCTCGAACACGATGTTGCCGACCTGGCCCGCACCCTGGCCGCTGAACTGGTCGTCGAGGATGTCGATGCCTCGCTTGCTCTCGACATCAGGCAGCGTGAAATCGGAGCTGTAGCCCGAGCCCACCGTCCCCATCACGGCCCCCAACACGACAATCCCGAGGAACCACACTAGGAGAACCCGGCGGCGGCGCCGGAAACACACCTCGGCGAGGCGCTTCAACATGACATGTCCTTTCGGGGGGTATCACGGTCTGGGAGATGGCTGCAGCTGCATCGGTGAATCCCGGACTCAACGCCCATTCTCCATTTTCGACCGTCCACCCGCCAGTGGCAGTCGTCACCCTCAGTGGCGCTCGTCACCCCAGCTTGGTCGTCTACTGTCAATGTTTGGTTGACACGATTGTGCCTGTCAACTAAGTGTTGACAGCGATGGGGCTGGATGGTGGAACGAGTTCGACAGATCCGAGAAGCGCTCACGGAGGAACTGCGCCGCCTGGGCGATGGTCGTACCGCCCTCGAACTGGTCGAGGAGCTCCCCGGGTTGGAGGCGTTCTTCGACGACGTGGCCGACGCTCGCATTGCGGCTGCCCGGGCGTCGGGGGCGACGTGGGCCGACATCGCGGATCGGCTCGGGGTCACCCGTCAGGCAGTGCACAAACGCTTCGGCGCTGGCCGGCGGGGTCGCGGGCTGGTGCTCGAGCTGCGACTCAATCGTTCGAAGGGCAAGGGGACGGACAGCTGACGGCGACGAGCGTGCACCGTGGGTGAGTTGGCCCGTGCGCTCGAGGAGTTCCGGAACCGCACCGGTGTTCCGGCCGTGGCCGGCGCTGTCGTCGAGCGTGACGACCACCTCGTCGTCGACGTGGTTGGTACACGGCGCCGAGCTGCGGACAGCGAACCGGCAACCGTAGACGACGTGTGGCACATCGGGTCGTGCGGGAAGGCGATGACTTCGTTGCTGTACGCCAGGCTCGTCGAAGCAGGACTCGCGCGAGTGGGGCGTCCCGGTCTGCGATCTGTTTCCAGATCTCGCCGGCGGCGGACCCGGTGTGGAGCGAGCCGACCATCGACGACCTGCTCTGGTGCCGCGCCGGGGCACCACCCAATCCCCCCAAGGCCGAGATGTTGGCGAGCTGGACCGATCCGAGTTCACCGTTCGATCAGCGCACGCGGTGCGCACGATCGGTGCTTGCCGCGGCACCGAAGAAGCCGGGAAACTTTCGGTACTCGAACCTTGGCTACGTGGTGGCGGGTGCCGCCATCGACCGTGTCGCCGGCGTCCCGTACGAGGACGCGCTTCGAGTGCATGTGCTCGAGCCGCTCAACATCACATCGCTCGGATTCGGCCCGCCATCGCGCCTGTTCGGTCATGGGCCGCGAGTGCGGCTGGGGTCGCTCATGCTCGGCAAAGGCGTGCCGGCACCGCCGGACGAAATCCGCAGCGATAACCCACCGCTGCTGACGCCTGCTGGACGCATGCACCTCACGGTGGCCGACTGGGCCTCGTTTCAGCGGGTCTTCCTCAACGAAGGCCGACCGCTGTTGAGCGTCGACTCGTTCCGTCATCTCCTCGTCATCCCCGATCGCCGCCGTCACTCGATGGCCATGGGCTGGGCGTCGGCAAAGGGCCTTGGCGGTTCCTACGGGATGCAGGGATCGAATACGAGGTGGGCGGCCACGGCGATCATCGATGCGGACTCCGCACGTACCGCCATCGTCGTCGCCAACGACGGACGGACCCGGATCCTCCAGCGCAGTGCCGCACTTGCTGCGACGATGCTGCAGGTGATTGGCGTTGGACGATGCTGAGCGGCCAACCGGGCGTCCGTGGTGTCAGCATGGAGGTATGCGCATCGGGATCTTGCACTGGCGGGGGCGATGTTCCCGGGCTCAACCCGTGCATCAAGGCGGTCGTCAACCGTGTGGCCGATGGCGGACACGAGGTGTTCGGCATCCGTCGCGGTTGGGGCGGGCTGCTCGGAGACGAACCCGGACGACGAGGAATCGATCGCCGCCAACGTCGTTTCCTTGAGCCCAGCGGCCGTGCGGACGATCGACCGGACCGGCGGCACGATGCTCCACACGTCACGCACGAACCCTGGTCGGGTCAATCCCGGCAACGTGCCCGCCTTCCTCGCCGACCAGGCGGTGGGTGATGGCCCGTTCGACTTCACCGCGCACACGATCCGGGTGATCGAAGGCTCGGGCTCGACGCGCTCGTCCCGATTGGCGGCGACGACACCTTGTCGTACGGCCTCCGACTTCACGACGAGGGCGTCCCGGTGATCGCCATCCCGAAGACGATGGACAACGATGTCCACGGCACCGACTACTGCATCGGATTCTCGACCGCGGTCACGCGCGGTGTCGAGTTCGTCCACGCCTTGCGCACCTCGACCGGTTCGCACGAACGCATCGCTGTCATCGAGCTGTTCGGGCGCTACAGCGGGCAGACGTCTCTCGTGACCGCATATCTCTCGGGTGCTGACCGGGCGGTGATCTCCGAAGTGCCGTTCGACGTCGAACGGCTGGCCGCCCTGTTGATGGACGACAAACGGGCCAACCCGTCGAACTACTCGATGATGACGATCTCGGAAGGGGCCACGCTGGCCGGTGGCGACATGGTGCTCTCCGGCGAGGCCGATGCCTACGGGCACCGCAAGCTCGGCGGCATCGGGGCGGTGGTCGGCGAGCTGATCGCCGAGATCACCGGGGAGGAAATCGTCTTCCAACACGTCGCTTACCTGATGCGCTCGGGAAGCCCGGACTCGCTCGATCTCATGGTGGCGACCAACTACGCGGTGATGGCGGCCGACCTCATTCTCGAAGGGCCTCCGGCCGAATGGTGGCGCTGCGCGGCGGCACCTACACCAACGTGCCGATCAGCGTCACCCGCGAAGGCGTGAAGCGCGTCGATGTCGACGAGCTCTACGACGTCGACCAATACCGACCGAAGCTCCGCCATGTCGCCGGCAAGCCGATGTTCCTCTACTGACGCATAAAGCGTCGGTACGTGCCGTCAGCTGCAGCCGCTGGTCGAGCCGCAGCTCGGGCAGGCGTGGCAGGAGCCGGCGCGTACCATCGTGACGCCGCACTGCATGCACATCGGGGCGTCGGAGTCGCGGATCGACGCCGGCCGCCGGTGTGTTGTCGACCGGCGTCGGCGCGATCGTCCCGGCGTCCATCTGGTCGGCGAGGTCGCCGGCGCTCGGCACGGTCTTCGGGTCGGTGACCATCTCGGAGCCCGACGTGGTCTCGACGATGGTCTCCTCCATGCCGGGCAGCGTCGGCTGCATACGCTCGCTCACCGAGAAGATCGACAGCTCGGCCCGCTCGTCGTACGACAGGTACTCCATCGCCAGCTTGCGGAACAGGTAGTCCATCACCGACGAGGCGAACCGGATCTCCGGATCGTCGGTCATGCCGGCGGGCTCGAAGCGCATGTTCGTGAACGCCTCGACGAACGCACGCAGCGGCACGCCGTACTGCAGGCCGTAGGAGATCGACTTGGCGAACGCGTCCATGATCCCGGCCAGCGTCGAGCCCTGCTTCGACACCGTGAGGAACACCTCGCCCGGACGGCCATCGTCGTACTCGCCGACGGTGAGGAAGCCCTTGCAGTCGGCGACCCGGAACTCGAACGTGCGGCCCGCGACGGTCACGCGGCAGCTTCTGGCGCACCGGACGATGGACGACCTTCTCGACGATTCGCTCGACGACTTTCATTGCGGCCGAATCAGTCGACCGTGGCCACCGCCTTCTTGGTGGTCGACAGCGGCTGACCGACCTTGCAGTTGTCGCGATAGATCGCCACGGACTTGAGCCCGAGCTCCCACGCGAGCTGGTGGACATGCTCGATCTCCTCGACCGTTGCGTCCTCCGGCATGTTGATCGTCTTCGAGATCGCGCCGCTGACGAACGGCTGCACCGCCGCCAGCATCCGGACGTGGCCCTCGTAGTGGATCGTGTTGTCGCCCATCGAGCAGGCGAACACCGGCAGGTGCTCGGCCGCGAGGTGCGGAGCTCCGATCACCGACTTCTCGTGGTCGATGTACGCCACGATGTCGGCGACCTGGTCGTCGTCGTAGCCCAGGTGCGCAAGCGCCCGCGGCACGGTCTGATTGACGATCGACATCGTTCCGCCGCCGACCAGCTTCTTTGTCTTGACCAGCGACAGATCGGGTTCGATTCCGGTCGTATCCGCGTCGAGCATGAATGAAATCGTTCCGGTCGGCGCCAAGACCGTTGCCTGCGAATTGCGCACGCCGTGCTCCTCGCCGTCGCGGACGGCGGCTCCCATGCTTCGTGGCTCGCCGCACGACGTACGGCGGCACCGCGTCGATCGCCCTCGACGTGATGGCGCCGCCTCACGGTGCATGCGCAGGACGCGGAGCATGTGCTCCTCGTTCTCGGCGAAGCCGGCGAACGGTCCGAGTCGGGCGGCCGTCGTGGCGCTGGTGGCGTACGCATGGCCGGTCATGAGCGAGGTGATCGCCGCCGCCCATGCCCGCCCGGCGACCGAGTCGTACGGCAGGCCGAGCGCCATCAGCATCGCGCCGAGGTTCGTGTAGCCGAGGCCGAGCTGTCGGAAGTCGTGGCTGTTCTGGGTCGATCTTCTCGGTCGGGTAGTCGGCACGCCCGACGAGGATCTCCTGAGCGGTGAAGACCAGCTCGACCGTGTGCTTGAACGCATCGACATCAAATCGATCGTCGTCGAGGTACCGCATGAGATTGATAGAAGCCAGATTGCACGCGCTGTTATTTACGCTGAGGAACTCGCTGCACGGATTGCTTGCATCAATCCGACCGGAATTCACCAGTGTGTGCCATCGATTGATGGTCGTGTCGAACTGCACGCCAGGGTCGGCGCATTCCCAAGCGGCCTGGGCGATCTGGCGCCACAGGTCGCGGGCTTTGACCGTGCGCAGCACCGCTCCGGTGGTGACCGCTCGCAGGTCCCAGTCGGCGTCGGCGATGACCGCCTGCATGAACTCGTCGGTGACCCGCACCGAGTTGTTGGCGTTCTGGTACTGGACCGAGAACGCGTCCTTGCCGTCGAGGTCCATGTCGAACCCGGCGTCGCGTAGCACGCGGATCTTGCGCTCCTCGATCGCCTTGCACCAGACGAACTCCTCGATGTCCGGATGGTCGGCGTTGAGGACGACCATCTTCGCGGCCCGACGGCTCTTACCGCCTGACTTGATCGTCCCGGCGGACGCGTCGGCGCCGCGCATGAAGCTCACCGGGCCCGATGCCGTCCCGCCGCCGTTGAGCTGCTCGGCGCTGGAGCGGATCCTCGACAGGTTCGTTCCGGCGCCCGAACCGCCCTTGAAGATGACCCCTTCCTCCCGGTACCAGTCGAGGATCGAGTCCATCGTGTCGTCGACCTCGAGGATGAAACACGCCGCTCGCCTGTGCTCTGACTCCCGGTGACCCCGATGTTGAACCACACCGGGCTGTTGAACGCGGCGCGCTGGGTGACCAGGATGTACTTGAGCTCGTCGGAGAACGCCGCGGCTTCGGCGTCGTCGGCGAAGTATCCGCCCTCGATCCCCCAGCGGGTGATCGTGTCGACCACGCGATCGACCACCTGGCGCAACGACGACTCGCGATCGGGGGTTCCCAGGGCGCCCCGGAAGTACTTCTGGGCGACGATGTTGGTGGCGTTCTGCGACCAACCGGTCGGGAACTCGACGTCGGCCTGCTCGAAGGCGACCGAACCGTCGGCCCAGTTCGTGATCCGGGCATCGCGGCGCTCCCAGACCACCTCGTCGTACGGGTCGACGCCCTGCGACGTGAACAGCCGTCGCAACCCGATCCGGTGCGGTCCGACTTCCAGCTGGTCCGGCGGTGAGATCGTCATCGCCGGTTCCTTTCGCTCGTGGTCAAGCGACACACGATGTTGTGTCCGGAGCGGCCGTCACCGGCTCCGGGCCACCACCTCTGGTGTCTATTTCGAACTACAACATTGTAGTTCGAGATTCCCCGAGTCGCTAGCCGCTGGCGATCCCGACGATCGGAGCTCCGACGGGCGGCGCGGAACGCAGGTTCAGAACCCCCCGGCGGGGCCCCAAGCCGCAGCCCCCGAGCGGCTGGTCGACCAGCTATCCGCGTACCGCACCGCCGTCGGTTCCGGAGAGACACCGTAGACAGTCGGCACTGTGCGTAGGTAGAGGGACAACCCTGTGAATTCAGTGTGGGTTTCCTTCGGATCAACGTGTGGGAAACATGTCTGTTACTTGATCGTCGACTGCCGGACCCGTTCCCGTCACCCGGCGACCTGCCATGATCTGGCCGGTGCGCCTCGTTGCCCCGCTGGCCGAGGCAGCGATGCCGACCTCGACGACCTGTACGGAGCGCCGCGTCCGACGGTCGAAGGCCGGCCGTGGGTCGGCGTCTGCATGATCGCGAGCGTCGACGGATCGACGAGCGTCAACGGGCGATCCGGCGGCCTCGGCAACGAGGGCGACCGAGCCGTGTTCGCGGCGCTTCGAAGGGCCGCCGGCGCGATCCTCGTCGGCGTCGGCGACCGCCCGCGCCGAGCAATACCGTGCCCCCCGCCGCCGGGGACAGCGCATTGGGGTCGTGACGGCGCGGGCGACGTCGACCTGTCGACCGACCTGTTCCCGTCCGGCGCCGGGTTCCTCGTGATGCCCGAAGACGGACCCCCGGCTCCCACGGGCATCGACGCCGTTCGCGCCGGTCGCGGCCGAGTCGATCTGGCGTTGGCGCTCCGCCGGCTCGACGCGGTCATGGATCCCCCGTCGTTCGTGCAGGTCGAGGGGGGAGCCAGGCTGAACGGTTCGCTGCTGGACGCCGCCTGCGTCGACGAGCTCAACCTCACGATCGCTCCGCTCGTCGTCGGCGGTGCCGGCAGCCGGCTGATCGCCGGAGCGGCCGATGCGACGCAGCGCTTGCAGCTCGCCCACCTGCTCGTCGATGACGACGGCTACCTGTTCAGTCGTTGGGTGCGCCGGTCGTGACGAGCCGTCGAGCACCTTCCAACCCGCAGACAGTACGGACGGCTTCGTCAGCCGCGGTCGGCGCCGAGCTTGCTGAGGAGCTCGATCTCCCGATGGAAGTCGGCGGCCGCATCGAAGTTCTTGTACACGCTGGCGAAGCGCAGGTAGGAGACCTCGTCGACCTCGCCGAGCAGGTTCAGCACGACCGCACCGATCTGTGCGCTGGTCGACTCCGATCCGCCCAGCCGGACGGTGTCCTCGACCGCCTCGACCATCTGGTCGATCTGCTCGGCGCTGATGTTGCGGCCCTTCGTCGCCGCCAGCAACCCGTTGGCGACCTTGGTCCGATCGAACGGCTCGATCGCGCCGTTCGACTTGACGACCGTCAGCGGCACTTCGTCGACCCGCTCGAACGTGGTGAACCGGTAGCCGCACGACGGGCAGCGTCGGCGCCGTCTGACCGCAGTCCCCTCCGACGCGAGGCGCGAATCGACAACCTTCGTGTCGTCGGCCTGGCAGACCGGGCAGTGCACGCCCCCACGGTACAACGGCGGTCCTCACGGCAACCGAACGAGCTGGCCGACCTCGATCGAGGTAGCCGCCAGTCGAGGCACGACGCCAGCTCGCCGACTACAGACGGTTGACGCCGACCGGTACCGCCGTGCGGTCCTCGACCAGTGCACCAACCGCGAGGCACCAGGCCGCCAACGGCACCGACACACCGGCGGCTCAGGCAGCGGAGGCAGGACCGCTGTCGGGAGCCGGTCAGGGTCGCCTGTGCCCCCAGCGAGAGCACGGTGACGGCGACCGCGACGGCGAGGCCGACGATGCGCCGCCGGCGACGGTAGATGGCCAGGTCGAGGCGCGCCGCGCCGGTCCGGACGGGGTGAAGGTGCGTGGCTGGCGGAGCGTGCGCTTGGCGCGGAGATCGTGGCGCTTGGCGCGCAGGTGCGCCGCTGAGCGTCGCCGGCAGCGTGTCCCGAGCGGCAGGACGACTCGGCGTGGTGATCGACTTGTGGACAGCGCCATGACATCCTCGCTGTTCAGCGAACACTCGTACGAAGAACGGACGTTCGTAGTCAACCAGAACGACTGTTCGTCGTCAACCCGACAAAGGAACAGATGTTTGACATGCTTGCACGAACGTCCGTACGATGATGCGCATGACCCCGCAACGAATCACCCGCCGCCAACGCCAGGTCCTCGAGTTCATCGAGCAGCACATGCTCGAGCGGGGCTATCCCCCGTCGGTCCGTGAGATCGGCGAGGCGGTCGGCCTCACCTCACCGTCCACGGTGCACAGCCACCTCACACGCTGCCACGCTCGGCTACCTTCGGCGCGACCCCACCAAGCCACGCGCCATCGAAGTCCGCTGGGACCCGAACTCGGGTGCGGTCATGGAGCGGCGCAAGGTCCGCCACGTGCCCCTGGTGGGCGATGTCGCCGCCGGCACCGACGTGCTCGCGCAGGAGAACGTCGAGGAGCTCTACCCGCTGCCGGTCGACTTCACCGGCGATGGCGAGCTGTTCATGCTCCGGGTCCGCGGCGAGTCGATGATCGAGGCCGGGATCCTCAACGGCGACTACGTCGTCGCCGAGCAGCGCGACATCGTCAACAACGGCGACATCGCGGTCGTCGGCATCCCGGGCGGCGAGGCGACCATCAAGTTCTTCAAGCTCGACGGCCCGACCGTCACGCTCACCCCGGCGAACCCCACGATGGAGCCGATGATCTTCGGTGCCGACGACATCTCGATCTACGGCCGCGTCGTCACCGTCATGCGCAAGCTGTGACGGCTCACTGGGCAGGCGCCGAACTCCGATCCGATCCTCGGTGCGCGGTCTGCCGGCCAACCGCCCGAGGATCAGATCGAGCTCGCGGGTGGTGCCGCACGACGCTCGACGCCGAGGCGTTTGCCGACGAGCTCGATGCGGTCGTCGGGTTGGACGACGGCGATGCGCACGAAGTTGTCGCTGACCGCGCCGTAGAACTCGCCGGGGCTGACAGATCGCGCCGCCCTCCGCGGCGAGTCGCTCGGCGAACGCCCAGCCGTCGTCGACGGGGAACCAGAGGTAGAAGCCGCCGTCCGGCAGCGGGATCTCGGTGCCCGTCCAGCCGCCGAGGATCTCGGCCATCCGCTCGAGGCGATGAAGGTAGCGGCCGTCGCTGCACCGCGACGTGGTCGTCGTCGTTCAGCGCGACGACGCCGGCGGCCTGCGTCGGTCCCGGGCACCATCATCCCGACGTGCTTGCGCACCTGCTGCAGGTAGTCGACCAGCTCGGGGTCGCCGGCGTAGAACCCGAGCCGAGCGCCGGCAAGGTTCGAGCGCTTCGACAGCGAGTGCACCGCGACCACGCCGTCGAGGCCGTGCTGCAGGATCGACTGCGGCGGCCGTCCCAGATGAACTCGACGTAGCACTCGTCGGAGAACACCGGTACGCCGTGACGCCTCCCCCACTCGGCGATCGCGGCCGAGGTCGTCGCACGCGCCGGTTGGGTTGCCCGGCGAGTTCACCCACAGGGCGAGCGCCCGGTCGGCATCGGTCGGCGAGATCGACGTCGAGGTCGAGCCGACCGTCTGTCGTCATCGCCACCGCGACCGGTCGACATCCGGCCAGGATCGCACCCATCTCGTAGGTCGGGTAGGCGACCGACGGGTACAGGATCGTGTCCCGCTCGGGCGTGCGCAGCTTGAGCCACTGCGGCAGCGTGCCGACGAACTCCTTGGTGCCGACGCACGCGGCCACCGTCCGCCGGATCGACGTGCGACCGTCGAATCGACGCCGGATCCAGTCGACGATCGCCGACCGCAACGGCACCGAGCCGACGCTCGGCGGATAGCCGCGTTCACTCCCGGACGTCGACAGGGCCTCGACGACGGCCGTCGGCGGCGGATCGATCGGCGTGCCGATCGACAGGTCGACGGCTCCGCCAGGCAGGCGTTCCCGGCGATCGTCGAGCAGGCCGTCGAGCCGCTCGTACGGATACGGCGGCGGGACGAATCCGGCCGTGCTCAACCCGAGCTCACCGGGTCGGGTCCGCGTCGGTCGATGCCGTCCTCATCGCCGCGCACGACCACGAACTCCCGCAGCCGGCCGACCGAGGGCCCGGACAAGCGGGCGCGGACGGTCATCGTTCCGGAGTCCTCGGACGTCGAGACGACCTCGCCTTCGCGGTGGATCGCCGCGAGCACATCGCCGCGATCGTACGGGACGGCCAGTTCGACGACGGCGGTGAGCGAACGGAGCCGGTCGGGAAGGACGCGGAGCAGATCGTCGATCCCCTCGCCCGTGACGCGCGCTGATCGCAACGGATCCGGGGTGGTCGGCGACGAGCTGCTTCGCCTCCAGCGGCGCGAGATCGGCCTTGTTGAACACGAGCAGCTCCGGCACCCGGTCGGCCCTGATCTCCGACAGCACCGTGTGCACGGCATCGATCTGGCCATGCGGATCAGCGGCGCTGGCGTCGACGACGTGGATCAGGAAGTCGGCGTCCGTCGCGACTTCGAGCGTGCTCTTGAACGCTTCCACCAGCCCGTGGGGCAGGCGGCGCACGAACCCGACCGTGTCGGTGAGCAGCACCGGTTCGCCGCCGGGGAGCGCCAGGCGGCGGGTCGTCGGGATCGAGCGTGGCGAACAGCCGGTTCTCGGACGAGGACGCCGGCATTGGTGAGCGCGTTGAGCAGACTCGACTTCCCGGCGTTCGTGTACCCGACGATGCTCACCGTGGCCAGCCCGCTGCGCTCGCGCTGCTTTCGTTGCAGGTGGCGGGTGCGGTCGAGCTCCTTGAGGTCGGACTCGAGCCGGCTGATGCGGCGCTGGATGCGCCGGCGGTCGACCTCGAGCTTCGACTCGCCGCCACCGAAGCGGGTGCCGACGCCGCCGCGCTGCTGGGCGAGCTTGGCCTCGGCGCCGCGCCGCAGCCGGGGCAGCCGGTAGCGCAGCAGGGCCAGCTCGACCTGCGTCCGGCCCTCGAGCGTGCTCGCGTTCTGGGCGAAGATGTCGAGGATGACCGCGGTGCGGTCGATCGCCGTCCGGCCGAGCAGCTTCTCCAGGTTGTACTGCTGCGCCGGGGCGAGCTCGTTGTCGAACACGACCGTGTCGGCGTCGACCTCGTAGCACAGCTCGCGCAGCTCCTCGGCCTTGCCCTTGCCGATGAACCAGGTGTGGTCGGGATGGTCGCGGCGCTGCACGAGGCGCGCCACCTCGTCGGCTCCGGCCGTGTCGATCAGCGCGGCGAGCTCGTCGAGGCTGGCATCGGTGTCTTCGTCGGTGGCGTCGGCGAACGACGACCCCGACGAGGACGATGCGCTCTCGGACCGAGCGGTCGATGAGGGTCGCGCCGAGCGCTTCGTTGATACGGGTTGCGTCATGCGTCGGGATACTCGATCGTGGCGACGTAGGTGGTCGGGCCGGTGAGGGTCACCCTCGCCGGAGCGTGGGCGTCGCCGTTGGCGACGAACCCAACGCTTGCACTTCCCCCATCCATGTGGACGGTCGAGTTTCCCGTCGGCCAGCGCCGCCAAACCCCATCGCCACGCCGCGACCGCCGCCGCGCAGGCTCCGGTCCCGCACGCCTGCGGTGATGCCGGCGCCACGCTCGTGGACCCGCATCGTGATCGCGCTCGGGCCCGGACCGGCCTCGATGATCTCGAGGTTGACGTGCGGGATCTTGGCCCCGAGCGCCGCCAGATCGACCGCCAGCACGTCGTCGACCGGGCACGACCGCGTGCGGGTTGCCGAGGCTGAGGTGCGGCGACCGGTCGGCCGGGATCGGCGCCGAGCGCCGCCCATCCCGCCGGCTCGTCGATCTCGGTGACCTCGCCCATGTCGACGGTAGCCAGCCACGTCGCGCGGGTCCTCCGTCGGCATCATCTCGACCGTCCGCAGGCCGGCGTCGGTGCTGATCGTGAGACGGGAGTGGTCGCCGCGGCGCGTCGGCGAGGGCGTGGGCGAAGCAGCGGATGCCGTTGCCGCTCATCTCGGCGCGGCTGCCGTCGGCGTTGAACAGCACCATCCGGGCGCTCGCCTCGGGATCGTCCTCGCCGATGAGCAGGCCGTCGGCGCCCACGCCCGTGCGCCGGTCGCAGGCCCGGACGGCCGAGCACGGCGAGCTCGTGCGCCGGACGGCCGGCCCAGGAGTCGTCACGGAACGCGACGAGGAAGTCGTTGCCGAGTCCGTGGTGTTTGACGAGTTGCAACGGCGTCACTTCCTCAGTTCGGCTTCGACCGCCGCCCGAACCGGTTCGAGCGGATCTGGAGCGCCGGGATCGATGTCCGTCCAGCGTACGCGGGGGTCGCGCCGGAACCAGCGCTCCTGGCGCACCGCGAACTGGCGGGTCCTGCACCACGATCGTCGTCGACCGCTTCGTCGAGCGTGACCTGGCCCTCGAGGTGATCGAGAGCTCCTTGTAGCCGAGTGCCTGGCGGGCCGTGACGAGAGTCCGGTGGCGGCCAGGCGGTCGACCTCGTCGAGCAGACCGGCGTCCATCATCGCCTGCACGCGCTGCTCGATTCGCTCGGCGAGGGCGGCTCGTGGCCAGCGGATCCCGATCTGCGCGGCGTCGGTCGGCGGGAACGCGCCGACGCCTGGCCCGAACGAGCTGAACGGCCGCCCGCTCCCGATCGTCACCTCGAGGGCGCGCACGATCCGGCGCCGGTTGTTCGGTTCGATCTTCGCGGCCGCATCCGGATCGAGATCACGCAGGCGGTCGTAGTAGCGCCGCCGTGTCCGGCTTCCGCTTCGAGCTCGGCCTTCACGTCCGGCCACGTTCCCGGCATCTCCAGGCGGTCGAGGATCGCGGTCAGGTACAGCCCCGTACCGGCGACGAGCAGCGGCCGGCCGCCGCCGGGCGTCGATCGCCGCGACGGCGGCATCACTGGACTCGCGGAACTCGGTGACCGACATCTCCGAGGTCGGCTCGACGAGATCGAGGCAGTGGTGCACGACCGCGGCCCGATCCTCCGCGGTCGGCTTCGCCGTACCGATGTCCATCCCGCGGTACACCTGCATCGCGTCGACGGCGACGATCTCGGTGCCTGGCACGGCCAGCGCCGCAGCCATCGCCACGTCCGACTTGCCGGATGCCGTCGGACCGAGGACGACGACGGGCGCCGTCACCGCTACAGGACGGCGACAGGGATGCGCACGCGGTGCTGGGCGCTCGGCCGTCTGCTCGACGAACCGGCCGACGAGGTGGTGCGGAGCGGCGCCGGTGATCTCGACCGTGGCGTACGCGCCGGCGCGCAGCGGCTCAGGCGCCGGTGAAGTGGACCAGCCGGTGCTGGCGGGTGCGGCCGGCGAGCACGTCGGGATCGCGCTTGCTCGGCCCCTCGACGAGTACCTCCTCGACGCGGCCGACACGGGCCTCGTTGGCGGCGAGCGCGCTGCGCTCGATGACGACGCGCAAGCCGGTCGAAGCGCTCGCCCGCCACCGCCGGGTCGACGAAGCGCTCGGTCATCGTCGCCGCCTCGGTGCCCGGGCGCGGCGAGAAGATGAACGTGAACGCGTCGTCGAAGCGGGCCTCGGCTGCGACCTCGAGTGTCGCCGCGAAGTCGTCGTCGGTCTCGCCGGGGAAGCCGACGATGATGTCGGTCGACACCGCGAGGTCGGGGATCACGCGGCGCGCCTCGGCGAGCCGTTCGAGATAGCGCTCGGCGGTGTAGCCGCGGTGCATGAGCGCGAGCACCCGGTCGGAGCCGGACTGCAGCGGGTAGTGCAGCTGCTCGCACACGGCCGGCGTGTCGGCCATCGCGGCGAACGTCTCGGGGCGCATGTCCTTCGGGTGCGGCGATGTGTAGCGCACCCGCCGGATGCCCGTCGACCGCGCCGACCGCCCGGAGCAGGTCGGCGAACAGCGGGCCGCAGCGGCAGCCGTGTCGTCGCCGCCGACGGCGGGCAGCCAACTGGAGGTCGCGCCCGTAGCTGTTGACGTTCTGGCCGAGCAGCGTCACCTCGGTGACGCCGTCGGCGGCGAGCGCCTCGACCTCGGCGACGATGTCGGCGAACGGGCGGCTGATCTCCTCGCCGCGCACGGCGGGCACGATGCAGAACGCGCAGCTGTTGTCGCAGCCGATCTGGATCGTCACCCACGCGTTGTACGACGGTATCGCGCTTCGCCGGCAGCGCCGACGGGAACATCGTCCGTGCGTCGTCGATGACGGCCGCCTCGAGGATCTCGGTGATCGGCCCGTTGTCCCGCGCCGTCGCGGACGAGCTCGGCAGCCCGGTGAACGTTGTGCGTGCCGAGCACGACGTCGACGTAGCCGGCCCGCTGCCGGACGATGTCTCGATCCTTCTGGGCGAGGCAGCCGGACACCACGATCTGGCGGCCGTCCTTCTCGCCCTTCCACGTCTTGAGGTGGCCGAGGTTGCCGTAGAGCTTGTTGTCGGCGTTCTCGCGGATGCAGCACGTGTTGAGCACCACGACGTCGGCCTCGGCCTCGGACGTGGCGGCGACCAGCCCGTCGGCCTCGAGCAGCCCGGCGATGCGCTCGGAGTCGTGCTCGTTCATCTGGCACCCGTAGGTGCGCACGATGTACTTGCGCTGGTCCGTCACCCGCCACAGGGTATTCCCCGAACCGCGTCGACCGCGATCGCATCCCCCAATCGGTGGATCATCGGCTCGGCCGCGCGGCCGACGACAGGCCCGCGTGCGATCTCTACCGTCGACCGTATGACCGCAACCCTGTCGCCACTCGCACCGCCGTCACCTGGGTGTGAAACCGGTGTCGCTGCCGCCGCCCACCGGCCGCCCGGCCGCTCGATCAGCACGTTGGGTCCGCCGGCTGATCGCCCTCGCGCTGCTCGGCGGCGCGATCGTGATCGACCGCGCCACGGTGCTCGTGATCCCGGTCCTGTTCGTGCTCATCGTTCCGTTCGAGAAGCTGTTCCCCCGCCATCGCCAGCAACTCAGCGGGCAGGCCTCGGCACCGACATCGCGTTCGGGGTGGCCCAGCCGCTGCTGACGCCGATCGGGGCATCGTCGGTGCGTCGTCGGCTTCGTCAGCCTGGCGTGGCTGCCTGGCTGGCGCTGCGGCCGCTCGTCCTCGCCCTCCGCACCGGCGTGCGCGTGCTCGCCGGCTCGTGCTGTTCGACCTCGTGACCTACTGGGTGCACCGGTTGAGCCACGAGGTGCCGTTCCTGTGGCGGTTCCACAGCGTCCACCACTCCACCGAGCAGCTCGACTGGGTCAGCGGGTTCCGCGGCCACCCGCTCGACGGCGCCCTGCTGGCCCCGCCGTTCCTCTTCCTCCTCGCGGCCGGCTTCTCGCCGGAGGTCGCCGGCGCGCTCGCCGCCGTGCAGATCGTGACCGGCCTGTTCCTGCACGCCAACGTGCGCTGGCGCTGGCGGCCCCTCCAGCGCATCGTGATCACGCCGGAGTTCCACCACTGGCACCATGCCAACGAGCGCCGACGCCCACCACACGAACTACTCGGTGTTCCTGCCGATCTGGGACATCCTGTTCGGCACCTACTTCATGCCCAGCGACCGGCGGCCGGCGTCTACGGCGTGACGCCGCCTGCCAGTCGGCATCGTCGCGCTGCTGCGCCACCCGTTCGCCGGCCTGCACAGCCCGCGGCAGATGATCGCGCCACCCGCTGCCACGCTCGTCGATCTGCGGCGCTCGGTACGCACGGGGCCTGCGCCAGATCGTCGCTCGACCGCGCCACCCGGTGCGCCGGTCGACGCCGTCGGGCCGCCGGTCACCCATGTCGGACGATGGCCGGGCGTCACGGCCTGGTGCGCCGTGGACGGCGCCAGGGCCGTGGCTCGACGGTGCGCTCGTCGTCGCCTGTTCGCCGCGGACGTCGTCGCGCAGGCGCTGGCGACGGCCGACGTCGACGTCTCGTCGGCGCCGCTCGGCATCGGGCCGGTCGTGCTGGCGGCGTTCAGCGCCGGCGCGCTGTCTGGCGGCGCGGTGCGACCGCTCGCCGTGCTCGGCGGTCGTGCTCGCGCTCGTCGCGATCGCGTCGCGGCGGTCGAGCCAGGGCTGTTCACGCAGCTCAGCGGGGCGGCGGCCGTCGCTGGCGCTGTACGCGTCGGCGTCGTGGAGCGAGCCACCGCCGGTGGGCGGCGGTGATCCCCGCCGTGCTCCTCGTCCTCGTCGTGTCGGGCTCGCTCGACGACGGGAACGGTCGTCGCCGCAGTCCCTGGCGGCCGGGCTCGCGCTCGTCGTCCTGCCGTGGGTGCTCGGCTACGCCGCCCGGACCCGGCGGCTGTACCTGGTGGAGGTCGAGCACCGGCTGGCCGAGGCCGAGCGGCAGCGCGACGACCCGAGCCCGTCGAGCCGTGCTCGAGGAGCGCGCCCACATCGCCCGCGAGCTCCACGACGTCGTCGCCCACCACGTGAGCCTCATCGGCGTGCAGGCCGGCGCGGCCCGGACCGCGCTCGACCGCGCCCCGACGACGACCCGGGCCGCGCTCGAGGCGATCGAGGTGTCGAGCCGAGCGGCGGTGGGCGAGATGCGCCACATGCTCGACGTGCTGCGCGACGTCGACGACCGACCCCGCTCGCTCCCCAGCCCGGCCTCGCCGACCTCGATCGGCTCGTGGCCCGCTTCCGCGACGCGGGGATCGACGTCGTCCTGCGCTGCCGGGGCACCGCTGACGCGCTGCCGCCGCTGCTCGAGCTGTGCTGCTACCGGATCGTCGAGGAAGCGCTGACGAACGTCACCCGCCACTCCGCGGCTACGACGGTGCACGCGTCGACATCGACCGGCGCGAGCACCGGCGTCCGCGATCGCGGTCGCGCGATCCCGGCCCGCCCGCGCCGGCCCGGCACGGACACGGCGGGCGGGGCTGGTCGGCATGCCGAACGGGTGGCGCTGTTCGGCGGCACGCTGGCGGTCGGGCCGACCCCGACGGCGGGTTCACGGTCGTGGCCGCGCTGCCCGCTCGACGCGGCGGCACGACCGTGACGCGTCCGATGACGGTCGCGTCGTCGTCGTCGACGACCAGCCGCTGATGCGGATCGGCGTTCGCCGTGATCCTCGACGCGGCAGCGGGATCGAGGTCGTCGGCGAGGCCGGCTCCGGCGACGCGGCCGTCGCCGTCGTGCGCCGCACCCGGCCCGACGTCGTGCTGATGGACGTGCGCATGCCCGGGCGCGACGGCCTATCGCGCGACCGGCCGAGCTGGTCGCCGGCGACGAGCGCGCCCGCGTGCTGGTGCTCACCACGTTCGACGACGACGAGTACCTCTACGGCGCGCTCGCGCCGGCGCAGCCGGGTTCCTGCTCAAGAACTCGTCGCCCGAGGAGCTGGTCCGCGCCGTGCACCGCGTCGCCGCCGGCGAGTCGGTGCTCGACCCCGCCGTGACCGGCGCGGGTCGTCGCCCGGTTCGCGTGCCGCTCGGGCGACTGCCGGACGTCGACCGACCGCGCTCGACCGGCTGACCGACCGGGAGAAGGACGTGCTGCGCCCTGCTCGCCGCAGGGCCTGACCAACGCCGAGATCGCCGGCGCGCTCGGGCGTCGGCGAGGCGACCGCGAAGACCCACGTCTCGCACGTGCTGATGAAGCTCGGTGTCCGCGACCGGGTGCAGGCGGTGATCTACGCCTACGAGACCGGATTCGCCCCGAGCGACCGGCACGTTCGCCCGGTCGACGGTTGAGACGCCGTCGCGTTCTGGCTCGCACCGACCCTCCAGCGGGACCACAGGCGGCCGCGGACCGCCCACAGGTCGGGGAAGACCGGCCGGGAGAGCGTCGAGCGCAGGTACGCGGCACCCATCGACCCGCCGGTGCCCGGCTTGTCGCCGATCGTGCGCTCGACCATCTTCACGTGGCGGTAGCGCCACTCCTGGAGCCCCTCGTCGAGGTCGACCAGGCGCTCGGTGACCTGCGCCGCCCCGCCGTCGTGCTCATACACCGTGAGCAGGACGTCCTGGACCTGCTGGTCCGGCTCGATCGGCTGGAGTGACGTCCCGGTCGAGCGCTTCGGGCGGGACCGCGTAGCCCTGGGAAGCCAGGTAGCGGAGGTACGAGTCCCACACGCTCCGGCGAGTTCCTGCGCCGCGGCGAGGCGCTCCCCCGCGACGCCCGGTTGCGTGCGCTCGCTGCGGATGCCGAGCACCGCCTCCAGCTCACGGAACTGGCCCGACTGGAACCCGCTCGCCGCGTCCAGCCGGTTGCGGAAGTGTGAGAACTGGCTCGGCGTCATCGTCTCCAGCACGTCGACCTGCGACACCGCGACCTTGAGGATCGTCAGCACCCGCTTCAGCGTGAACAGGACCCGCGGGGTCTGCCCGCTCTCGAGCAGCTCCTGGGCCCTGCCCAGCTCGTGGAGGAGCTGCTTGAACCAGAGCTCGTACACCTGGTGAATGACGATGAACAGCATCTCGTCGTGCTCGTCGGACCGCGGGCGTTGCGCCCCGAGGACCTCGTCGAGCGCCAGGTAGCTGCTGTACGTCAGCGCCGGGTCGGTCACGCCGCCGAGCGTAGATCTCCGGGCGTTCGACGCGGCTGCGACGGGGCGGGGGACCGGGCTCATGGGAACACCGCTCCCCGGACCTCGTACGCAGTCGTGCTCTCGTGCGGTGCGAACGACGCATCGGTCACGCTCGTCGACGTCCCGGACGGGTTCGTCGTCGGCGGATAGGTGATCAGCTGGCTCATGAGGCGGCCCTCGTCGTCGACGTAGACGTGTTCGGGAATGATCACCACGGATCCGTTCTCGTCGTACCCGAGCGTGAACGTCTCGATCCGTGCCCGCAGCCGGTCGCCGTTCTGTTCGAAGACGACCTGATAGGCGCGCTGCCGCTGGCTGTCCATGTTCGCCGCGAACACCCATCCCTGCCCGGCCGTGATGGTCGCGTCAGCAACGGAGGTGACCACCGCGGCGGTCGAGGTATCGGCTGGGTCGGGAGCGCCGTCGCTCGGCGGAGCGTCGATCGGCAGCGCTTCCTCGGCCGTTCCCGCCAGGGCGGGGAGACGGCGGGGCTGCATCGAGATGAACTGCAGGCCGCTGTTGTCGGGAAGTGGCGAAACCAGCCCCGTCGTCCCGGCGAGGAAGCCGAGAACCTGATCGTCGAGGCCGGCCGGCTCCTGGAAGCGCTCGACGCCCGACTGGTAGCACACGATCTCCCAGCCAGGGTCGGAGCCCCCGAGGTCGTCGACCGAGACGCCGCCCGGGTCGCCGTAGTCGCCGGTGTACACGGCGCCGTCGACCGTCACCATCGGGATCGCGATCGGATACCTCCGGCCGTCGGGACCGATCACGCACCCGCCCCCGCCGTACGAGCCGCCCGCCCAGTTGACGCAGCCCGGATTCAGCTCGTCCGCCTCCGCCGGACCGCCAGCCACGACGCTCTCGGCGAGCGAGAAGTCGGGATCGGTCAGCCACTGCTCCTGGGTGGGCAGAGCGCGTTCAGCACGACGTCACGCGCCGCGACGGCTTCCGCCGTGGCGAGCGTCGGCCCGAGCGGAAAGAGCTCTCCGCTGGCCAGCAGCACGACGAACGCCTCGAAGTCGTCGGGACCGAGCTGTCTCGCGAACTCGGACATCACGGCCGGATCGTCACCGTGCTCCGCGACCAGACAGCTCAGCTCGGCGAGCGCATCGAGGTCCTTCCCCGCGGCCAGCTCGGCGAGCTCGACCATCTCGCCCGCGATCTCACCATTCTCGGTGGGCGAGTGGAATGCGCTCGCGGTCGGAGCGGACCACGACAGCGGTCCGTCGGCATCCCAGTCGATCATCGACGTGTCGCCGAGCACGGTGCTGAACCACGGCGTCCAGGTGGTACCCAGCACGTGCGACACGGTGCGCAGCGTGGCCACGGCGTCGTGCGCAGCCGGCTCGTCGCTGTTGCGTTCATCGAGCCACCTGATGACCGCGGCGGTCCGGAGGGCCAGCGCTCGCACGCGACCAGGGTCGTAGGCGAGGCATGACTCCACGTCAGCTCGTCTGTCGTTCGATGCTGCGCTGCCTGGCCGCCTCGCGCTCCTCGGCTGCCAGCGCCGCTGCCGTGCGGGCCATCTGGTCGGCCTCGTCAGCGAGGCCGAGTGCGCTCGACTCCAGGGATTCGACGGCGTCGAGGACCCGGCGCTGCGCCAGGAGTATGCATTGGCGAAAATCGTCTGCTGCCGGACATTGCCACGTGTCCTCGCCCGCGTAGTCGAGCAGGGAGACGAGCGGCGCATCCGCGAGCTCGCGGGCCAGGCGCAGGCACTCGTCCGCTCGGCCGTAGAGCAGGTCTGCCTGGCCGAGGTACCAGTCGGGTGAGGAGCTCACCTCGTGCCTGTCGTCGAGTGTGCCGGTGCCATCACCTGCCCTGGGTGTCACGAAACCCGTCTTGCGGAAACGGAAATCCCGACGTCGTGTCCACCCACGTGAGCGGTTTGCCCGGACGTCGGGGACCGTCGCTAGCTTCGTGCCGTGCTCGCCATCTGGAACTTCTCGAACGGCTACCGGTTTGTCGGCTTCCTCCACGTGCTGTCCACGGTAGCGGCGTTCGGCCCGCTGTTCATCTATCCGTCGATGCAACGCGCGGGCGCCGGCGCCGAACTCGCCCGGCTGCACCTGCGCTTGAGCCTGCCGGCGCTGGTGCTCACGTGGGTGCTCGGAATGGGCCTCGTCGGCATGTCGGAGGACAACTTCGAGATGTCGCAAACCTGGATCGTGCTGTCGCTGCTGGGCTGGGTCGCCGCCGTTGCGGTGAGCTGGTTCCTCATCCGCCCCTCACTCGGCGACGACAGCGAGTCGGCAAGGTCGAAGCTCGCCGCCGGTGTCGGCGCCAGCCACCTGATCGCCGTCGTCGTCCTCTACCTGATGATCTTCAAGCCCGGTGCCGACGGGTTGTAGAGCCGGACGACATGGCGCGTTCAGTCGGGCAGCGAGATGCTGCCGTCGTCGTTGAGTGGCCAGTGCGGGTTGTCCGCGAGCTCCCAAACGTGGCCGTCGGGGTCCGCCACGTAGGCGATGTAGCCGCCCCACTCGGCTGCCGTCGGTTCGGCTTTGGAGGAACCGCCGGCCGCGATCCACTGGGCGTAGACCTGATCGACGGCCTCCGGTGAGTCGAGGTTGATCGCCAGGGTGACACCGGAGAAACCGACGCGATCCGGCGACTCGTGGGCATCGCGGGCGAGGTTGTCGATCCCGTACAGCGACAGGATCGGGCCGACGGTGTCGAAGAACGCCACCTCGCCCTCCACCGACGACGCCGATGCCGTCCACCCCAGCGCCTCGTAGAAGGCGCGGGAGCGGGCGACATCGGTGACGCCGAGGGTCACGAGCGTGATGCGACTGGGAACGGCCACGCTGACGTTCTACTCCAGATCGATCGGCTCGTCGTCGGCTTCGGTGTAGGTGTCGGGGACCAGTCCAACCGGCTCGTCGTCGCTCGGGCGCAGACCGGCGAGGGTGAGCACCTTCTCGCTGATCTCCATCGTCACCTCGGGGTTGTTCATCAGGAACGCCTTGGCGTTCTCCCGACCCTGCCCGAGCTGCTCACCCTCGTACGTGAACCACGCCCCCGACTTCTTGACGACCGTCATGTCGACCGCCATGTCCAAGAGCGAGCCCTCACGACTGATCCCTTTGCCATACATGATGTCGAACTCAGCTTGGCGATATGGCGCTCGAACAGTTCGAGATGACCACGTCTTCGGCAACAAATGTGTGATGTTCATCGACCTCAATGTCGTAGATATCTGCCCACGTCGGCTCACTGATCGATGTGATCTTGTCGTACCACACATGCTCGCCCAGGACGTTGTACAGAAACTCACTCTCCAGCGCGTCCGCGAGTAGTTGGACTCGGTCACGCCGTAGACGGCTGTGGCCGAGCACCTGCCTCAGACCGCCCTGCGGATCGCCAGCTCCGTCGCCGACCATCGCAGCCGCCTGGTGTGCCGTGACCCCGCGGCCCTGCAGAGTACGCGAGCACGGACTCAATCTGAGGGGCGGGAAGGTAGTTGCGCTGCGATCCGCGGTGCACGGACAACGCCGGATCGGCGAGCGCCGACATCAGCGCCGTGCCACGCGGGCCCCACATCGGGATCACCTCGGCGAACCGGCGCACGTTCTCGATGCCCGAGACCCGGACTTCCCAGATGGCAGCTTGCTCTCGACCTTGCGGCCCTTGACGATGCTCGGACGCTTGGTCGTCGGTTCGTACCGACGCACGGCGCTTCCGATTCCCCACCGGAGGAACAGCCATCGAACCTGATTGGCGAGCTGCTCCGACGTCGTCGTGTAGCCGACTGCGCAGCACCGGTCTGCTCCCGGCGTGACATACCCGTCCGACTCGAAGAGCCCGAATACCAGGTTGCCAGCGACGTCGGCCGACACGTCCGAGCGAAGAACTCAGGACCGATTCGCTTCTCGGGCGCCAGGTGACCCCAGACTCCGGCGCGACGGGTGAGCTCGAGCGCGGCGTTGCGCTCGCCCGGCCGGTGGCTGATGTAGAGCTCGATGCCGCGGAGTCGGGTGGAGCATCCCATCCCGTCGACGATCCTCGTGACGTCGGCCCGCAGCGACTCATGGATGTTGATGAACGCGAGTGGCGTCTTGCCGCCGACGTACCCGTCACCGATGAGGTAGCCCAACAGCCTGGCCTCATCCGGCGTGTATGGCCCGGTGTCGCCGAACGTTCCGAACTGCCGCGGCCGGGCCACGCGATCGCCGACCGCGAGTTCGCCGGCCTCGACCCAGCCACGATCGGTCATGATCTTGTGGTCAGGCGTCACCCGCAGTGCGGTGCCGTCGCGCAGGCCGAGTGCGATGACCTGCGCTTCGCCCTGGTCAAATCGCTGCACGATCGGCCGCTGGTGCAGCACGCCGGCCTTGTCCGAGGCGACGACGCACTCCCCTGCTCCGGCGACGATGTCCTCGATCCGGTGGGTGATTCCGGTCGACGGGTCGAACACGATCGTGCCGGCAGCGACGCACTTGTTCTTGACCACCTTCACGCGGGTCCGGTTGCCGACGACTTCGGCACCGTCCTTGAGTGATTCAATACGCCGAATGTCGAGCCGTATGGACGAATAGAACTTCAACGCACGACCGCCAGGGGTGGTCTCCGGCGAACCAAAAATGCACCCCGATTTTTTCCCTCAACTGGTTGATGAAGATCATGATCGTCTTCGACTTGTTGAGGTTCGCCGTGAGCTTGCGGAGGGCCTGGCTCATCAGGCGGGCTTGGAGGCCGACGTGGCTGTCGCCCATCTCACCTTCGATCTCGGCCCTCGGGGTGAGGGCGGCGACAGAGTCGATGACGATGACGTCGAGGGCGCCGGAGCGCACGAGCATGTCGGCGATCTCGAGCGCCTGCTCGCCGGTGTCGGGCTGCGAGATCAGCAGCTGGTCGATGTCGACGCCGATGGCCTTGGCGTAGACCGGATCCATCGCGTGCTCGGCGTCGATGTAGGCGCACACGCCGCCGTTGCGCTGCGCCTCGGCGACCACGTGCATCGCCAGGGTCGACTTGCCCGACGACTCCGGGCCGTAGATCTCGGTGACCCGGCCTCGCGGGAGCCCGCCGATCCCGAGGGCGAGGTCGAGCGACAGTGCGCCGGTCGGAATCGACTCGATGTTCATCGTGGCCTTCTCGCCCATCCGCATGATCGCGCCCTTGCCGTACTGCTTCTCGACCTGCGCCAGCGCCATGTCGAGCGCCTTGTCGCGTTCTGGTGTACCCATCGTTCTTCGCCTTTCGCCACCCTCGTGGTCGCTTGTGGAGTGCTCTCGTGTTGTGTGGGATGTCGTGCTGAGCACCTTAGAGAAGGGGTGTCACAGAGTTTCCGTGTTCGGTTCTCGGGATGCTCGGGCGCCTGCCTGCCCGTGATGCTGGACGTCGAATGACACGAGTGTAATCCCCGAACAACCGTTCGTTCAAGGATCTCCACCGCGGCGGTTGCACGGCTTGTCGTAAACGTTTACTATGCGAGCGAGGGGAGCAGCCGTTGCCTGGGGGTGCAGTGCGCGCGAAGAAGCGGTCGACGCTGGTGGGAGTCGCCGAGCGGGCCGGGGTGTCGATCGCCTCCGTGTCCCGAGTGCTCAACGGCCTGGCCACGTCGTCCGACGTCAAGCGCAGGGTCGAGCTGGCGGCCGCCGAGCTCGACTACGTGCCCGACACCGTGGCCCGGTCGCTCAAGCTCGGACGCACCGAGCAGATCGCGTTCGCCGTCGCCGACGTCGGCAACCCGGTGTACGTGTCGATGATGCACGCGGTCGAGAACGTTGTCAGCGCGGCCGGATTCCGGCTCGTGATCTCGTCCACGGGCAACGATCCGGCCGAGCAGATCGACGTCGTGCGCAGCGCGAACCGGGGCTACGCCGACGGGCTCATCCTCGTGCCGCTCCGCCTCACCGACCAGCTGCTCAAGGAGCTCAAGAGCAGCCGGATCCCGATCACGGTCATCGGTACCCTCCCGCCGCGGGTCAAGCTCGACAACGTCAGGGCCGAGTCGCCCGCCGGCGTCGGTCTCGCCCTCGACCACCTGCACGCACACGGCTGCCGGCGCATCGCCTTCGTCAACGGCCCCGTCGACACGGTGCCAGGGACGGCCCGCCTGGCCGGGTACCTCGAGGCGGTGGAACGACTCGCGCTGATCACGAACGCCGAGCTGCAGGTCACCGCCGACGACTTCACGTACGAGGCCGGGCTCGACGCCACCGAGACGTTGCTCGCCCAGGCGAACCCCGACGCGATCCTGGCGGCCAACGACCTGCTCGCCGTCGCCGCGATGAAGGTGCTGACGCGGCACGGCCGGTCGGTGCCCGGCGACGTTGCCGTCGTCGGCATGGACGACACGCAGCTCGCCGAGCTCACGAACCCGTCGCTCACCAGCGTCGGCCTCGGGTCGACCGCCAGGGCCGAGGCGGCCGCCGACCTGTTGCTCAGCCGCCTCACCGACCCGTCCCTGCCGGCCCGCCAGGTCGCCATCGCGCCGTCGCTCACGATCCGCGAGTCCTCGGTCCGACGTCGCGACCCCCGCGCGACGAGGGACCATCCGGCGTTCGGCAATCGCTCGGAGGACGAAGCATGACCGCCGCAACGCCGGCGCTCGAGCCCGGCCCGATCGAATCCGCAGCGCGCCGAACCGCGGATGCGCTGGTCGGCGGAGACCAAGGACGCGTGGAAGCTCGTCCTGCCGGCCCTGCTGCCGATCCTCATCTTCAGCGTCGTGCCGCTGGTCCGCGGCATCTATCTCGGGTTCACCGATTCGAAGGCCGGGTTGAACGTCACCACGACGTTCAACGGACTGGAGAACTACCGCGAGATCTGGCGCGACGACGGGTTCCGCGAGAGCTTCTGGATCGGCGTGAAGTGGATGTTCTACGTCACCGTGCTGCAGTTCTTCGCGTCGCTCGGGCTGGCGCTCCTGCTCAATCTCGACCTCAAGCTGCGCGGGCTCGCCAGGACGCTCGCCCTCGTCCCCTGGGCGATGCCGCCGGTGATCGTGGCGATCATGTGGTCGATGATGCTCAATCCACGGCAGGGTCCGGTCAACGAGATCCTCGGGTGGTTCGGGCTCGACGAGCCGATCAACTGGCTCGGCGACGACCAGTGGGCGTTCAAGGTCGCGGTCGTCGTCGGCGTCTGGGCCGGGATGCCGCAGACCACGATCACCCTGCTGGCCGGGCTGCAGTCCGTGCCCGAAGAGCTCCACGAGGCGGCGGCGATCGACGGAGCGTCCACGTTCCGTCGTTTCGTCAACGTCACGCTCCCCGCGCTGCGCCCGATCATCGTGGCGATCACGACGCTCGACCTGATCTCGAACTTCAACTCGTTCGCGCTGCTCCAGGTGCTGACCAACGGTGAACGCGGCACGCGCCTCCCCTCGCTGCACGTGTACCGCGAAGCGTTCCGCGAGGGCAACTGGGGCTACGCCGCGGCGATGGGCAACGTCATGGTCATCGTGGTCGGCGTGTTCCTGATCGTGTACCTGTGGGGCAACCGCAAGGCGGCCACGCCATGATCAAGACCGGCCGCAGCAGCGTCGCCCGCCCGCTCCAGTACCTCGCCCTCGCCGGCTACATGATCTTCCTCGCGTTCCCGCTGTTGTTCCTGCTCACGACGGCATTCAAGACGACCTCTGAGATCCGCGACCTCGATCTGCTCCCGAGCGGGTTCCACTGGGCAGAACTTCCGGGAGGCGATCGACGAGACGAGGATGTTCACCACGGCGAGGAACAGCGCCAAGATCGCGATCGTCACGATGCTGCTGACGATCGGCCTGGCGCTCCCCGCGGCGTACGCCCTCGCCCGCTACCGGACCAAGTTCCGCGGCGTCGCGACGGGATGGATCCTGCTCAGCCAGGTCTTCCCCTTCATCCTGATCATCATCCCGCTGTTCCTGCTGATGCGGGACCTGCCGATCTTCGGGTGGAACTGGGTCAACACCCACCAGGGACTGATCGCCGTGTACACGGTCTGGTCGCTGCCGTTCGCGCTGTGGATGCTCCGCGGCTTCATCGCCGGCATCCCGTTCGACCTCGAGGAGGCGGCGGCCATGGACGGCGCGTCTCGGCTGCGGACGCTGCGCAGCGTGATCCTGCCGTTGCTCGCGCCGGGACTGGTCGCGACCGCGCTGTTCACGTTCATCGGGTCGTGGAACGAGTTCTTCTTCGCCCTCGTGCTCATCCAGGAGGAGGACCTCGAGACGCTGCCGCTCACGCTCGCCAACTTCAAGGGCTCGGAGGGCCAGGTCCAGCTCGGCCAGCTCGCCGCCGCATCGTTGCTGGCGACGATCCCGAGCCTCGTCTTCTTCGCCTTCATCCAGCGCCGGCTGACCTCGGGTCTGCTCAGCGGGGCGGTGAAGGGATGACGAGCGTACGACCGACCACACCACCCACCTCGAAACCAATCCACACCAAGCCATCCACATCACAGGGGGAACCAATCATGAAGAAAACACGACTCGCGGCCGTCGCCGCTCTGGCGGCGGCGATCGCCGGCGCCGGTGCCGGCACCACGTCGCGCCGGCGGCGACCCGATCACGGTGACGTTCCAGAGCCTGGCCTTCCAGGAACCAACCGTCGCGGCGACCGAGGCCATCGTGGCGGCCTGGAACGAGGCCAACCCCGATGTCCAGGTCGAGCTCCGCCAGGGCAGCTGGGACAACGTCAACGACGAGCTCGTCACCCAGTTCGCCGGAGGCTCGGCGCCGGACATCATCCACTACGAGTCGGCGAGCATCGGCCCAGTTCGCCAGCCAGGGCTACCTCGCCGACCTCTCCGGGTTGCTCAGCGAGGACACGGTGTCCGCCGTGTCCGAGGACGTGTGGGCGACGGTCACGACACCGGACGGTGCCGTGATTGCGGCACCGACGCTGATGCAGTCGTATGTCGTGTTCGCCAACACCGACGCCTTCGAGGCCGCAGGCGTCGAGGTGCCCGCGGGCGAGACCCTTTCCTGGGACGACTTCCAGGCCCTCGCCGCCAGCCTCACGACCGACGACCAGGCCGGGCTGGGCCTCGGACTCCGTTCGCCGACCGCGGCGATCATGAACCTGTCGCTCGGGTTCGGCGGTGACTTCTTCACCACCGAAGGCGAGGACGACCACGTTCGAGGCCGGCGACGCCGAGATGGAGGTCCCGCGCCGCATCCACGCCATGGCGTACGAGGACGGCTCGGTCGATCAGCTGGCGTTGTCGCTCAGCGGCTCCGACGCCCTCGCCGGATTCACGGCCGGAGACTACGCGATGTTCGTCGGCGGCAACTTCTATGCCCAACAGCTCGCCGCCGACCCGCCCGAGTTCGCGTGGGACGTGCTGCCGCTGCTGGCGGGATCCGAGGGTGCGAACCAGGCCGCCAACCCGCAGACGCTGTCGGTGTCGGCCGAGAGCGAGCACGTCGAGGAGGCCGCGGCGTTCATCGACTTCTTCATGGGTGCCGACAACCTGGCCGCGCTGGCCCAGGGCGACGCGCTGATCCCTTCGACGGCGGCTGCCCGCGAAGCGGTTGCCACGGCGACCGGCGGCGAGAACGGATGGGACGCGATCCTGGCCAGCGGCGACCAGCTCGTCGCCGCTCCGTTCCAGTCCGTGCCCGAGTACCCGCAGTGGAACAGCGACGTGGCGACGCCGGCGTTCCAGGAGTACTTCGCCGACTCGATCAGCTTGGAGGACCTCCAGGCTCAGCTCACCGAGGGATGGGAGTCGATTGCCGGCGGCTGAGGAGACCTGACTCGATGAGGGAAGGCTCGATGAGCTCCGAGATCCAGCCGGCCGCGAGCACGCTTCCCCCGAGCGTGCTCGCGGACAAGGCCACGGGGGCGCTCGCCGGCGCGGCAGTCGGCGACGCCCTCGGTGGCGCGGCCGAGGGCAACACGCCGGAGGCGATCCGGGAGCGCTACGGCGGATTCATCGAGGGCATCGTTCCACCGTTCCTCGCCGATTGGCGGAACGCCCGGCCGATCGCGCCGTTCCACAAGGGCGACGGGCACATCACCGACGACACGCTGATGACCCACGCCCTCGTCGAGGTGTACGACCGGGTACGCGATCACCTCGACGCGTACGCCGTCGCCGAGCATCTGGTGCCGCTCCTGATCGAGGAGCGGCGCTGGATCCCGGAGCTCGAGGACGAGGCGCTGCTCCTGCACCGGATCTTCCTCGCCGAGAAGTGGCTGGTGGCGCGCTTGCAGCTACGGCCACGTCGACCCGCGTGAAGCGGGGGTCGGGAACATCGTCAACTGCGGTGCCGCGATGTACGCGGCGCCGATCGGGATCGCCAACGCGGCCGATCCGGTCGCGGCGTACGGGGAGGCGATCGACGTCGCCGGCGCCCACCAGTCGAGCTACGGACGCGAGGCCGCCGGCGTGTTCGCCGCCGCCGTCGCCGAGGCGATGCGGCCGGGCGCGACGGTCACCAGTGTCGTCGACGTGGCGCTCGGTCTCGCCCACGACGGAACCCGCGACGCGATCGAGGCCGTCGCCGACGTCGCGTCGGGGATCACCGACTGGCGGGCGTCGCTGGCGCCGCTGCGAGCAGCCGTCGAACCGTTCGACACCGTCGGTGCGAACTACCGCTCCCCCGCCGCCGACGCCAGGCGACCGAGCCGCACGAAGTCGATCGAGGAGCTGCCGGTGGCGCTCGGCATGGCGCTGCGCCTCGCGCGGCGACTACACCGGGGCCGTGCTCGGTGGCGTGAACTACGGCCGCGACTCCGACTCGATCGCCACGATGGCCGGCGCGATCACCGGCGCGCTCGGCGGGCTCGGCGCAGTACCGAGAGGAGTGGGTCGACGACGTGGCGGTGGCGAGCCGCACCGACATCGTCACCCCCGGCCTCACGATGGCCGGCGTGGCCACCGACATCTGGGAGCGCGACGCCGAGCGCGAACGGCGCCGGACCGACAGCCGATCGGCGCTGCGATGAGTCGCCGCGAGTGATCGGCCGATCGACGGAGTGCATGCCGGTTGAGCTGGTCGCAGCCGGAGGACCTGCTGCCGCACGCCCTCGTCGCCGCGGCGCTGGACGGGTGCGACGTCGACGACGATCGAGCGACGGTGGGTCGCCGCCGGCGGCGACGCCGACGCCGCCGGTGACCGGTGCGTCCCCGGAACCGGCGCCGCCCGAGCTCCGTGCGCTGGCGCGTGAACTGCTCGCAGCGATCGACGACGTCCCGGTCCCGGGCAGCCTGCTGGAGGCCGAGCCGGACGACCTCGCCGCGATCGAGTCGCTCGCCCCAGGAACACCGACTCGCGCCGCGGAACCCGAGCGCGACCGCCTGCTCGGCGCGTGGCTCGGGCGGGCCGCAGGCTGCCTGCTCGGCAAGCCGGTCGAGAAGTTGCCGCGGGCCGGCATCAGGGCGATCGCCGAGTCCACCGGCAACTGGCCGATCCGCGGCTACTTCACGGCCCGCGGCCTCGACCCCGCCGTGGCCACCGCCTACCCCTGGAACCGGCGCAGCGCGGTGAACAGCCTCGCCGAGAACATCGACGGGATGCCCGAGGACGACGACCTCAACTTCGCGCTGATCGCGCTGCGCGCTCATCGAGCGCTACGGCGACACGCTCACCACCGCGAACGTGGCTGCCGCGTGGCTCGACGAACTGCCCGCCGGAAGGGTGTTCACCGCCGAACGGGTCGCCTACCGCAACCTGCTCGCCGGCGAGGAACCCGACGTCGCCGGGCACACCGCGAACCCGTTCCAGGACTGGATCGGCGCCCAGATACGAACCGACGTCTACGGCTGGGTGTCACCGGGGAACGCTCGCCGGGCTGCGCAGCTCGCGTGGCAGGACGGTCGCCTCACTCACCACCGCAGCGGGCTCTACGGCGCCCTGTTCGTCGCCGCCGCGTCGTCAGCGGCAACCGCTGGCGCCGAGATCGCCGACTGCATCGAAGTCGGCCTTTCCGTCATCCCCCCGGAGAGCCGGTACGCCGCCGCGATCCGGCGCGGTGTCGAGCTCGCCGGTTCGGCCGAGCCCGATGAGGTCGCGATCGATGCCATCCACCGCGACTACGGGCACCTCCACTGGGTCCACGCGATCGACAACTCGGCTCTGCTCGCCTTCGCCCTCGCCCGCAGCGCGGGCGACTTCACGCGCGCCGTCACCACCGTCGTCAGCGGGGGCTGGGACACCGACTCCAACGGCGCCACCGCCGGCGCGATCTGCGGGGCCATCAACGGAGCCAGCGCACTCCCCCACGGCTTCGTCGGTCCGCTCCGGAACCGGCTCGCGTCGAGCGTCCGCGGCTTCGACGGGGTCACGTTCGACGAGTTGGCCGATCGCACGCGCCGCGCCCGCCTCTCGCTCAATCCGATGACTGACGACGCCCTGCTCCACCCGCGCCCGATCGACCTCCCGAGCGACGTGCCACTCGAAGGCCCGATCGACCCGGACGTCGCCGACAACGCCAAGATCTTCGCCGCGCCGGACGATCCGTCCGCGTGGCCGCGCTGGCGTGAGCGGCTCACCGAATGGCGCGACGCGGCCCGCCGCCGGTGGCGCTACGACGACAGCGCGTACACACGTCCGTCGGCCGGCTGGGCGAGTCGCTGCTTCAGCGTTGCGCTGGTGTGGCTGTGGGACGAGCGGCTCTTCGACCACGACGCTCAGCGCTTCGACGTCGCCGGGTTCCTCGCCTCGACCGCCGACGTACGGCGGGTTCGACGCGATCGTGCTCTGGCAGGCGTACCCGATCATCGGCATCGACGAGCGGACCCAGTTCGACTTCTACCGCGACGTCCCGTCGGTGGCCGACGTGGTGCGGGCGTTCCACGAACGCGGCATCAAGGTGTTCGTCGACTACAACCCGTGGGACACGACGACCGGCGACGCCGACGACCATCCCGCGCTCGTCGCGGCGCTGGTCGAGGACCTCGGCGCCGACGGACGTGTTCCTCGACACGATGAGCGAAGGAGGCGCCGCGCTCCGGAAGGCGATCGCGGCGCTGGCCGTCCCACCCGTGCTCGAGGGCGAGTCGCGGATCTCGCTCGAACGGATCGCCGACCACCAGCTCAGCTGGGCGCAGTGGTTCGCCGACAGCGACGCCCCCGGGGTGATGCGGGCGCGGTGGTTCGAGCGACGGCACATGCTCCACCACACGCGGCGGTGGAACCGCGACCACAGCGACGAGTTGCAGTCGAGCTGGATGAACGGCGCGGGGATGCTCGTGTGGGACGCGGTGTTCGGATCATGGGTCGGATGGAACGAGCGCGACAAGGCGACGTTGCGCTCGATGCTTCGCGTCCAGCGGGCGTTCGCCGACGTGCTCACGCGGGGCGAGTGGACGCCGTTGGCGGACATCGGCGCGGCCGCGCTCGCCGCGGGCGTGTACGCCTCGCGCTTCCGGCTCGGCCCGACCACGCTGTGGACGATCGTCAACCGTGGCCACGACCGACTATCGCGGGCCGGTGCTCGAGATCGAGGGGGCGTCCGGGGCTCGGTGACGTGGTTCGACGTCACCCGCGGGTTGCCGCTGAAGTCGGCGCCGCGACGAGCTCACCGTCCCGGCGCGCAGTGTCGCGGGCATCGTCGCGATCGCCGGTGACGTTCCAGCTCCGTTGCGGCGATGCTCGGCCAGGCGGCTGCCGACGCCGAGTCCGATGACCCGACGTTCCCGGCGCGCCACGCGGAGCGACGGCCGGCCGTCAGGTCGGCGTCGTCCGGACCGGACGGGCCGGCAGTCGTCGTCGAGCCGGGGACCCGTTCGACTCACGATCACCTACCGGCTGCGGGAGACCGGGATGTACGACGGAGCTCCGTTCGTCGAGGCGTGGAAGCCGCTGCCTCCGCTGCTCCACTCCGGCGTCCGCGAGACCGTCACGGTCGAGGTCGGACGGGTCGCCGTGGCCGCCGCGGAGGTGACGAACCGCGAGTTCGCCGAGTTCGTCGACGCCACGGGCTACGCGCCGGCCGTGCCCAACCGATTCGCCGCCCATTGGCACGGAGCGCGGCGACGGGCCGCTGGGATGGCCGACACGGACACCGGCGACGAGCCGATGACGTTCGTCGACGTCGCCGACGCCCGCGACTACGCGTCCTGGCGCGGGGCCCGGCTGCCCACGGAGTTCGAGTGGCAGCTCGCCGCCGAGCAGCCGTCGTTCTCGCGTCGCGTGCCGCTCGTCTGGAACCTGACCGAGAGCGAGCACTCCGACGGCGTCACCCGCTTCGTCATCCTCAAGGGCGGCAGCGAGTACGAAGCAACCGAGTCGGAATGGTACTTCGACGGCGGACCACGACGAGCCGTCGTTCTGCGCCAAGCTGTTGCTCGGTGGGCTCGGCGTCAACCGGTCGTCGCGGGTCGGGTTCCGGCTGGCGTGGGACCTCGGCGTCGCGCCATCGAGGAGGTTGCGGAACGATGAGCGTCACCGGGCAATCGACGAAGGGACCGCCGGCGGCGGGTCCGCTCGCCGGGCTGCGCGTCATCGACGCCGCCACGCTGTTTGCCGGGCCGCTGGCGGCCACGTTCCTCGGCGACTTCGGTGCCGACGTCACCAAGATCGAGCACCCGCGCCGACCTGACGCCGCCCGCGGTCACGGGCCCCAGCGCGACGGCGTGAACCTGTGGTGGAAGACGCTCGGCCGAAACAAGCGGGCGGCGACCCTCGACCTGTCGGCGCCCGACGGGGCCGAGGCGCTGCTCCGGCTCGTCGAGCGCTCCGACGTGCTGATCGAGAACTTCCGGCCGGGGACCCTCGAGCGCTGGAACCTCGGCCCTGACCGCCTCCTCGAACGGAACCCGCGACTGGTCATCGCGCGAGTGACCGCGTTCGGGCAGACCGGGCCGTATGCCCGCCGGCCCGGCTTCGGGTCGCTGGCCGAGGCGATGAGCGGATTCGCCGCCCTGACGGGCGAGCCGGACGGACCGCCCACCCTGCCGCCGTTCGGGCTGGCCGACGGCATCGCCGCGCTCGCCACGAGCTTCGCCGTCATGACCGCGCTGCGCGCCGCGGAGACGGGTGGCAGGGCCAGGTCATCGACCTGGCCATCATCGAGCCGATCATGATGATGCTCGGCGGCCAGATCACCGCGCTCGACCAGCTCGGCATCGTGCAGCCGCGGGTCGGCAACCGCTCCGTCAACAACGCGCCGCGCAACGTCTACCGAACCGGCGACGGCCAGTGGGTCGCCGTCAGCACGTCGTCGCAATCGATCGCCGAGCGGGTCATGCGTCTCGTCGGGCGACCCGACGTGATCGACGAGCCGTGGTTCGCGACCGGGCACTCAGCGCGCCGAGCACGCCGACGAGCTCGACGACGCCGTGCGGCTCGTGGATCGCGGCCCGTCCCGCCGCCGAGGTGATCGCCGCGTTCGAGGAGGCCGAGGCCGCCGTCGGCCCGGTGTACGACGTGCGCGGCGTGATGGCCGATCCGCAGTACGCGGCGATCGGGACGATCGCCACCGTCGACGACGAGGAGCTCGGCCCGGTCAAGATGCAGAACGTGCTGTTCCGGCTGTCCGAGTCGCCGGGCGCGATCCGCTGGGCCGGCCGCCCGCACGGTCACGACACCGACGAGGTGCTCCGCGAGCTCGGCTACACCGACACCGAGATCGGCGAGCTGCGGGCGAGGGGCGTCGTGTGAACGCGGCCGCCCACGAGCGAGAGATCCGAGTGCCGGAGCGCACCCGAGTGTGGGAACGTACACCCGAGTGCCGGATGCCCCGAGGGGGGTCCTCCCGCACTCCGGTGGCGACCCATCACACGTTCGGACAGGCTCACACCCGAGGAGCCCGACCGTCGTGACGGCTCAGGGTCGAACCCGACGCCAGCTGGACGTGCGCCGATCGTGACCGCGCTGTACGTTCCGGGCGACCGGCCGGATCGCTTCGAGAAGGCGGTCGGCGAGCGGCACGCAGCTCGTGATCGTCGACCTCGAAGACGCGGTCGCGCCGGACCGCAAGTCGGCTGCCCGCGACGAGATGGTCGGATGGCTCGGTTCGCGCGCGACCTGGCGACGTTCGCATCGACGTGAGGGTCAACGCCGGCGACGCCGGTGACCTCGCGGCCGTCGCCGGGCTCGACCCGGCCGTCGGCGTGCGGGTCCCGAAGGTCGAGTCGCCCGCCGACATCGAGCGGGTCGCCGAGTTCGTCGGCCGGCGCCCGATCGACGCCCTCATCGAGACTGCCCGCGGGGTCGAGGCGCTGCTCGACATCGCCGACGCACCCCGCCCTGACGACCGTCGGGCTCGGGGAGTCGGACCTCGCCAGCGACCTCGGATCCCGCGATCCCGCGGTGCTCGACTGGGTTCGCGTTCCGGCTCCTCGTGGCCGTGCGCGCCGCGGGACTGCCGGCCCCGATGATGTCGGTCTACCCTGCGATCGCCGACCTCGGCGGGCTCCGAACGGACACGGAGCGCGGCCGCTCGATGGGCTTCGTCGGGCGGGCGGCCGTGCACCCTTCGCAGCTCGCCGTGATCGCAGACGCGTTCCGGCCGACGCGAGGACGAACTGTCGTGGGCACGCGAAGTGCTCGTCGCGACCGCGGCCGGCGGCGTCGATCGGTTGGCGTCTGGGGAGATGGTCGACCCGGCCATGCGCGGCCGGGCCGAGTCGGTCATCGCGTTGGCGGCCGCAACCCGGCCACCGTGATCCACGCCGGCGGAACGCCGAGTCTCGAAGCCGGCGACGAGAGGGCGCGGACAGAGCGCACACGGTCACGGGTGACCACCATCCTGACGACGATCGCTGCGGCGGAGCTGGTTCGCACCGACGACCGCGAGTGCGGTCGCGACGAGGGCGCCGACGTCGGCGATCGGCATCGACGGCACGTACGACGCGTACGACGTGGCCGGTTCGTCCCTTGCGGACGCGGGCGTCCCCTCGCCATCAGTCGCAGCCGGCGATCTGCTGGGCCGACTTGGCCCCTTTCGGTGCAGCCACGTGAGGACATCGAAGGCCTCGCTGCGACGGGCGGCGTCGAGCGCGGTCGTCGATTCCCAGGGCGGGATCCAGTTGACGTCGGCGCCGCAGTCGTGAAGACGTCGCGCCATCGCCAGCTGCCCGCCGTGGCAGGCGGCCCAGAACGCGCTCTGGATCTCGGCCGCGTCCGGCGGTGTCTCGCCCGACAACGACGCCTCCACGACGTCGGTCAGCCCGAGCGCGGCGGCCTGCCAGAACGTCGTCGCCGCGCCGCGCTCGACGAGCCGGCGGGCCGCCCGCCATTGGCCGAACGCGACCGCGTCCATCAACGGGGTTGCGCCCGCGATCACCGCGCCGTCGGCCTCGATGTCGGCGCCGGCGTCGAGCAGCGCGTCGAGCACGGCGACGTCGTCGCTGCTCGCCGCCCAGTGCAGCGGTGTTTCGGTGTGCGGCCCCGTGAACCTGGCGTTCACGTCGGCACCGGACGCAGCAAGCAACGCCACGGTCGCGGCGCCGTTCGGGAAGTGTCCCGGCCAGTCGGCGACGACATGCAGCAGCGTTCGGGTCATCCCATCTGGCTTCGCCGAGTCGCCGAAGCGGGCCTGCGCCAGGTTCTGGTGCGCTTCGAGCAGCGCCCGCAGCGTGTCCAAGTCGCCGGCGTGGATGGCTTCGACCGCCGCGATCGCAATCGGGTCGTCCGTGGCCACGATCGGGGACATGTGCGAGACGATACGCCGGACGGCGATGCGGTGAGCCCGAGTCTGGCTACATCACGGGCGGTGGCGTATCCGGATCACCGATCTCCGGCGGATGCATCGCGAGGTCGACCGCCTGCCAGGTCGTGTAGCTCACCGGATACACGATCACCGGCAGAACGACGGCCGCGATGCCGAAGGCGACGACCATCCAGAACACCGGGATCTCGGGCGACGTCGCGACGACAACGATCGTCAACCCGACGATCAGCGCACCGAAGCAGACGATCGCGCTGATCGCCAACGCGCCGAGCTCGAACCCTTCATAGCCGCGACGCCACCCGATGCCGCATGTCCGGCATCGGTCCTGCTTGGCGAACCAGCCCGTGAAGAACGCGCCGCGGCCCGCGCACCACGGGCACCGGCGGCGGACACCCCGCCACAGCATCGTCCTCAACCGCGGACTCACCGCAGCCAGAGTACGGTTGACCCACCGACGCCGCGAGGTGCTCGGTCGCCGAGCTGGCGCGATCTTTGCCAGACTCGGGAAGTGCGGCGTGGACTTGCCGGGCTCTTCTTCTTCGTCGCGGCGATCCTGCTCGCCGTCGCCGCCGGGGGCTGGTGGCTGCAACGCGTCGCGTTCTCGCCGTCGACCAGCCGGGCGGTGGCACGCGACGTCTTCGAGATCGACGCCGTGCAACGCGAGGTCATCTCGCTCGTGTCGACCGCCACCGCCGGACGGCTCGGCGAGCCGGCGAGCGCGATCGACCAGCGGCTGACCCAGAGCTTCCCTGCGCTGCTGGCCGACCCGACGGCCGGGGAGGTCCTGGCCGAGATCGTGAGCGACGCGCACGCCAGGTTGATCGGTGAGCGCGACGAGCCGGTCACGATCAGCGGCCAGCAGATGGTCCAGCTCGTCAGGAAGGAGATCGTCTTCGACGTCCCGGACGTCACGGTCCCCGTGGAACCGGTCGGGTTCCTCAGCACGACCAGGTCGGTGCTCGCATGGTCGAACCCGATCGCGGCCATCGCCGGAGTCGTCTGCCTGATCCTCGGCATCCTCGCCCACCCGAGGCGGGCCGACGCGGTGTTCGGCATCGGCGTCTTCTGCATCCTCGCCGCCGTGCTCGCGATGATCTTCGGCTACGCCGTCCCGGCGTTCGCCCTCCCGGCGCTCGACGACGACGATTGGGTCGACGTGATCCCGGCCGTCGCCAACGACGAGCTCGCCCTCGTGTCCGGGCTGTCTGTGGTACTCGCGATCGTCGGCGTCGTGCTCGTCTTCGGCTCGGTCGGCGTTCGCCGACGCAAGACCAAGGGCTGGTCGTCTCCGGTCAGGGTGAACAGGTACCGCGGCGAGCAGCGCCGCTGGTCCTAACCCAGATCGCGTCACGGGCGGCGCGGGAGCGTCAACACGAAGCGGGCACCGCCAGTGAACGACTCGTCGGCGGTCAGCCGCCCGCCGTGTCGCTCGGCGATGTCGCGGGCGATCGCCAGGCCGAGTCCGAACCCCCCGGACGCCGCCGAACGACCCTCGTCGGCGCGGGCGAAGCGCTCGAAGATCCGCTCGTGCTGCCCGGCCGGCACCCCTGGCCCGTCGTCTTCCACCGCGATGCTGACGGACTCGCCGTTGCGCCACGCGATGACCCTGATGGTCGAACCCGCGTGCCGGGAGGCGTTGTCGAGCACGTTTCCCAGCGCTCTGGTCAGTTCGGCGTCGTTCCCGAGCACCGGCAGCTCGCCGTTCACGGCGAGCTCGACGGCGATCCCATCCCGGGATGGGGACCTGCGAGCCACCCGCTCGGCGACGTCGGCCAGATCGACGCCGTCGCCGCGGCGCGCATCGCGAGGGTCGAGCGCCGCGTTGCGGGCGAGGAGCAGCAGGTCGTCGACGAGCTGTTGCAGGCCGACCACCTCCTCGAGCACGCTCTGATGGGTCGCCGCCGGGTCGGCACCCTCGGGGTGCGCGAGATCGACCTCGAGCTCAGAGCGCATCCGCGTCAACGGGCTGCGCAGCTCGTGGGACGCGTCCGCCACGAACTGGCGCTGGCGTCGGCCGGTCTCGTCGACGCGTTCGAGCATGTCGTTCATCGTGCGGGCGAGCCGCCCGATCTCGTCGTCCGTTCCCGGCACCGGCACCCGACGGTCGAGGGCCGTTCCTCCGATCGACGCCACCTCGGCACGGATCCGCTCGACCGGTCGCAGCGTGCGCCCAACGACGAACCAGACCAACGACGCGAGCACTGCAGCCGCGAAGGGCACAGCGATGAGCAGCGCGGCGGTCAACGTCCGCACGCTCTCGTCGATGTCGTCACCGGAGGCGGCGAAGTGGACGATCACCGGCCCATCCGGCGTGTCGACGACCCTGGTGAGGATGCGAACGTGCCCGTCGACTCCGGGCAGCTCGTCACGGACCCTGATCGTCTGGCCGCTCGAAATCGGCGCGGCGATCGGACCCTCGCCGTCGATCAGCGGGCTGGATGCGA